>CAWDBX010000011.1:0-263425 GCA_963800645.1 uncultured Bacteroidales bacterium
TCCGTTCGTTACCCACTCCTGTCCATTTTTTATGCCTTTCGGAATTCATCAACTTAAGGTCGTGAAGCATGGTATCAACATGAGGCAGTACTTTCTCGAGATTCGCCCAGGGTGCATTGCAGGCTGTTTCTATTGCCGTATTAATGCCCCTGTTGTGGGCTTCCTGCAGCAAAGCTGCGGTAAAGTCGGGTTGCAGCATCACTTCGCCACCGCTCATAGACAACCCTCCGCCGGAACTGCGATAAATGGAGGCGTCTTTCTCCACTTCGTCCATTACTTCACCAACTGTCATTATTTTGCCAAACATTTCCAGAGCGCCGGTGGGGCAAAGCGCAACCATCTCCTGCGTAGTGTCTGCGGCCAACTGCCAGTTCACTTTTACCTTTGAATCGTCTCCCTCCACAAAATAAAAACCACCTTCGGGGAAAGGTGCTTTGAGGCAAATGCCGCACTTTTTCCCGTCACATTTTTTGGGGTCGTACGAAACTTCCGGCTTCAGCCTGATACTTTCAGGATTGCCGCACCATTTGCAGCGCAGGGAACAACCTTTTATGAAAACATTGGTACGGATACCGGGGCCATCGTGGCTGCAATACCGCTGGATATTCAGTACTCTGCCTGTAATATCCAATATATTATTTGTTTGATTTATCATGATTCTTCCCTCCTTATTTTCCAACGTAAATACCAAGTGAATCCGCTACCTGAAAAAACATGCTTTCAGCGGGTATCGTTCTTACCTTGTTGATGGCCTCAGCAAGCGGAACGAACTTAATATCCGGAGGAACAAACGACACCATTACCCCGTTTTTGCCGGCTTCGAGCGCCTGGATAGCGCCTGCACCGTAAGCCACACCCAATTGGCGATCGACGGCCGATGGTGCTCCACCCCTTACCCAGGGGCCAATTACCATCGGGAAAGTTTCTTCGGCTATCCGCAGTTGTAAGCCTTCGGCCACAGCCTGTGCTGCCTGACCTGAATTATGAATGACAAATTCACTGTTGGAATCGCCGGTTGCCAATGGCGATAACGAAGCTTTAAGTGAGGAAACGGGTTCTTCATTTTTGGGCTGATTGATAATTTTTGCGCCCTGCGCCACAACTACCAGACCCCATGATTTTTTACCTGACATTTTATTTTTCAGGTGTGTTGCCACATGTTGAAGATCCACCGGAATTTCAGGAATCAGCACCGCATCTGCAGCAACAGCAATACCGGCCTGCAGGGCAATCCATCCGGCTTCCTCTCCCTGTACCTCTACCACTGCAATTTTATGGGCGGCCTTTGCGGCCAGACGCGCACGGTCGAGCATCTCGATGGTAAAAGTAAGCGCAGTGTTAAATCCGAATGATACCGAAGTGGATGCAATTTCATTTTCGATGGAACGGGGGACACATACTGCATTGAGTCCTTTCTTGTGAAGCTGGTAAAGAATAGTAAGTCCCTTTCCGCCAACAATCGAAATAACGGCATCGATTTTTTCTGCCTTTAATTTTTTCAGCAGTTCATCCGACATGTCCACTTCCTCCACCATTTCGTCCTCATTGATGGTGCGGACATTGAACGGATCGATCCGGGCCGACTGGCCAAGCACACTGCTTGTATTCGGATCTAAATTCAATACCTGCGGATCGATCTGCAATCAATCCTCCATCTGGGTATTTTTCGGGATGAAGCAACCCTTCAAATCCATCGAGGATGCCCACCAGCTCCCAGCCCAGTTTGCCGGCAGCAAGAGAAGCCCCTGCAACCACGGCATTTATCCCGGGAATGTATCCGGCGCCTACCATAATGGCAATGCGTTTATGTCCTGTATCTTTACTCATAATTATTGCTTCTTTGTGTTTTTTCATAAGCTTATTTTACAAATAATTAACAAGTAAGGCATGGCAATCTGCCATGCCCTACTTGTAATTATTCGAATTTTATGCTATTCGCAACGTTGCATGGTGCGTTCGATGATCTCATTTTGCACACCCACATGCAGTTTGGTGAAGAAGGCGCTGAAACCGGCCACCCTGACCACGAGATCGCGGTATTTTTCCGGGTGTTTCTGTGCATCCCTGAGGATTTCGGTGTTCAGCACATTGAACTGAATGTGGTAGCCACCGTTATCGAACAGCGTCTTGACCAGACGCAGTACATTATCCCTGCCCTTGCGGGTTTCGAGCTGATCCGGCGGGAGCTTCATGTTCATGTGCGTTGCGCAATATGCAACTGCATCAATACCTTTCGCTCCAGACATCACCAACGCAGTCGGTCCGTTGACATCGGTGCCCGGCATGGCCGAGATACTTCCGTCGGTGAGTGCCACTCCGGCCTTCTTGCCGTTCGGCAGCGCCCCGCACACCATACCAAAGGGGTTGTGGCCACTCTTGGTATAGGCATCGAGTGAGGTCTTGATGTCCTTGCTGATGTAGTTGCCACCGCCATCCACATTACTAAATGCTTGCAAGATGGTGTTGTAAACCCGGCGGACGAACCTGTTCACTTCAGGGATGTCGTTGCCGTGCTTGGGTGCTTCAAAGCACATCTTCCCGACTTTTGCGTATTCTCCCTCGAAGTTGGCAGCCAGGGCTTTTTTCAGCTCGGCCATAGTCACTTTCTTGTCATCGTACACCAGTTTCTTCACTGCCATCAGCGAGTTGGCCGCATCCACGCCGCCTATGGAGATCTGGGCAACCGTGTAGTAGTTGGCCCCGCCGTCCCAGGTTTCGGTACCGGTCTCGATGCATCCGCCGGTCAGGATGGAGCGCCAGGCGCAGGGGAGGAAATCCGCCTGCAGGATGTTTGAAATCCAGGCTGAATGGCGAAGGGTGTCCTCGCAGAATTGAAGCTGCTTCTCGAATGCGGCGTACAATTCCTCAAAGTTTTTGAACTTCTCAGGATCGCCGGTCTTGGGCCCGACCTGCTTTTGGGTGCGGGGATCGAAGCCGTCGTTCATGGTCAACTCGATGATCTTGCCGAGGTTGGGCTGCCCCTCCACCGGGTGACCGGTCTCATAAGGGATGTAGCTTCCCACACAGGCTCCGATACAGGTGCGCCTGGCTTTCTCCAATGGGAGATAACCGTTCCTTTCGGTGTAGCCCCAGAGGTTCAGGGCCCTCTTGAACATCACTTCGGCATTCACGAATTGCGGCATGCCCACACCGGTGCCTATAACATCGAGGACCTTTTCAAGGAATTTGCCGCTCATCTGTTCCGTGTAGGCGCACGACAGCGGAGGTTGCGGCAGAGCGAGATAGGCTGCTGAATCCAGAATCACGTAGTCCATTTCCGCGGTGGCATCTTCACCATTCTCGGTATAGCCCCCCAGGGTGATGCTCTGTCCCAGATCGGCGGAGTTCTGCTTAGCGATTCTCTCGCCATAGTAGTAGCCAATTTCATTCAACTTGATGGCGAGGTTATCGAACATGAAGACGGCATCGTCATAAGTAACAAGGCCGGCGGCCTTGTCGCGCTGGTAGAATGGTTCGAGGTTCTGTCCCAGGTAGGCTTCAGAGTACCCGCAGCCGATCTGCTCGAGTTCTGCCACGATGTGACAGAGGAAGTGGCACTGCATCGCTTCTCTCAGATTCCGGGCGGGATGCTCGGGAACCCATTCGCAGGTTTCCGCAATGGAGATCAGCTCTGCTTTTCGGGTTTCATTCTTCTCTTTAGCCGCCATCTCCCGGGCCAACTCGGCATAACGATGGGCATACCGGATCGCTGCTCTCATCACGATGAGGGCTCCCTCATAGAAGTAAAATTTGGAGGCGTTAGGCAAACGCATCTCGAGAGACATCTGCCGCTCCTCTACCTCCTTGATCATGCTGGCAAGACCCTCCCGATAAACCCGTGGGTAGTTAAGATTGCCACCGCCGGCCGGCCAGTCATGGAACGATCCAATGAGGCCGGCGTTGTAGCACAGTTTCGGGTCGAATCCAAATCGCTTCTGAAAGATCTCTTCGACCCGGGGTTTCATCGCACGTTTGCCCCAATAATCGAGCGCCCACTGGTTGGCCTTCTTATCTTCCGGAGTCGGCGAGTTTTCGACCGTCTTCTCTTCTATCATCCAATCCACCTGCCATTCGGGATAGGGGTACATGGCATTGGTCTTGCTTGCCATGGCACCGACAAAGAGGTTGTCGTCGATATACAGTTTCTTACGTTCCAGGACGGCTGCCAGGAATTTGGCACGTCTGAGTTGCTGATGTTCACCAACGGTTTCCTCGTACATATCATGCATGATCCTAACTCGCTCGAAGTCGAGTTCCGGCGTCGTGCTCCTGAGTTGTTCTTTCAGCCGGTCTATCCGTTCCTTATCGGCTTTGACCTTTGCTGTTGTAGGATTTAATGTTTCTGTTTTCATTTTTATTTCTCCTTTTACAGTATTGTTTAACTTGCTTTGAATATTTCACATTTACTATTTATCTGGCATTATTTTCCTCTTTTATAGTTTGATTAATTCCGGAAAACTTATTGCTGTATTAGCCTGTTTTTCCAGCAGTGCATTCAACTCTTTTGCTGTTCTGATGCGCCTGGCAACAATTTCGAGAATCCCTTTCCTGAAACTTTGGATGGTGTATTTGAAATGGTCGTGATCGAAGATTTCGCACATGATAATATGATCCGTCGGATCATCGCATTCCTGTTTGCATTCATGGCAGAAACCGTAAAGCACGGTTACCTCGTTTACAACCTCCTGGGATGTCCATTGAATTTCCCCGTATCCTCCAAATTCATTGTGCCAAACATGGCTCCATCTCCTGATATCCTGGTCGCCAGCCTGAAACAGAAACCTGCCTGGTATCATCGAGTACGCCTGCTCCCGGAGGTACAATGAATCCGGGTTCGGTCCCCAGGCAAGAGTTGTTGCTGCTTAATTCGGGCCAGTTGAATACCACCTCCCGCTGGAATTCACCGTTTCTGGTAACCTTTCCTGACCAGCTTCCTCCAAAAAAATCCCGGAATAATTTTGCTGTTAACTCAGCCATAATTTTATACTTAATTGAAACGATCAGGAAATCATCATTTGAGCTTCAATATAATTAAGCCTCTAACAGATCGAAGTTACAGGTGATTTAAACCGGCTGCAATACTGACGTATCGGTATTTTGACTATTTTTGCAGGCACAATGTTGTATATCAGGCTCATATCCAGTTCATAATGCCAAAACCTTATAGTTATAGTATCTTTTTTGATTTTATTGAGTCCTATCTGCCATCGGGGTTTCTGAATATAAATCCTGATGATCCTATTATGGTAAAACTCGAGGAGCTGATGGAGGAGAATGACCAGTACTTTCAGGTTTTCGATCTGGGGCAGATGAAGTTTTTGTTTACCAGTAAAGGAATCTTTCGTATGATCGGCGTTACAGCTGAAGAGATTAACCCCGGACATTATACGCAGCTTGTACACCCCGATGATGAAGAGAAGCTTGGCCAGGCCAGGGCACGCGTTTACAAGATGGAGAGAGAGATATTCCAGGCACAAAAAGGCAGCTTGTTTATTTCATTCAACCTTAGGATGCGCAATGCTGCAGGTAATTACGCTAACCTGTTTGTTCAGGAGTATATGTTTTACAGTCCGATCCCTCACAAGGCGGTATTTCTGATACAGGTTATTACCAATATTGACTGGTATAAAATGAAGAAGGACCGTTTTCATCTTTATGCCGGAAATGATCTTTCGCTGTTTAGATTTCCTGATAAGGGCTTGTTGGAAATTGGCCCTGATCTTTCATACCGTGAATTTGAGATCATCAGACTGATTGAGTCGGGTTTAAGCAGTAAAGAGATAGCTGACAAACTATTCCTGAGTATACATACGGTCAATACCCATCGCTCCAATATCCTGGAAAAATCGGGTAAATCGCAGATATCAGACCTGATTTATGAGTTCAAGGAAAAGGGGTTGCTTTAAAAAATCCTGATCAGGGATTGCTGATTTGTTTATTCCCCGATACACAGTTATGCCTGTCTTCCAGCAGTATTTCGGTGCGCTGCACCTACAAATATTAATGGTGCGCTGCACCATGCAACCTTTGTTGATGTATATACATATTTGAATGCGGCAGAGCCGCATGATATTTGTAGCAAGATTTCCGATATATATTTCGGTGCGCTGCACCTTGCATCCGTTTGTTAATGTATATAAAATTCTACAAATATTAATGGTGCTCTGCACCATGCAACGTTTGTTAATGTATATACAAATCTCATGTTCATTGTAACCGCTGAGTAGTTACGGAAAACATCCGGTTAATACATCAGCTGACAGGACTTCTCGCATAATCAATTTGCAGTCTTTGTAATATAACACCAAAGGTGCAGCGCACCGTCAATATTTAATCCCAGCCCTCAATGCCATTAAAGAATTCAAATACATATTCATCTTTAAATTGAACGTCGTTCTTCTCCAAAATTTCTATAGATATTCTTCTCTGAATGGCCTTTTTTTATGGTGTTCCTCCTGAGATAAAATATATTTTGCCACAATATCTATCTGGGAATGAGAATGTGTGAAAGCTCCATAACCCTTCTGCCATTCAAACCTACGTTTTGTAAGGGCCATCCCAGGTGCTTCTATGAATGTTGCATCTGCATGATGATTTTCATTTCTGCTACAGGATACAGGTATCAAACGTTACCACAAAGATTGCGGAGCAAAATAACAAATACCCTATCTGACGGCTTGCCGTTCAAACGAAGTCGAGGTACGAGACGGAGTGCGTTCAGTGCCGTTAGTCTTCTTATGGTTACTTTCTGTGACGACGAAAGTGACAATAAAATCTTGTGAATATTCAGATGTTTGCCTATTATATGATCCAAATTTAATTTTTAGTTAAAGTACTACATAAATTTTGCATGCCACACCCATACTACAGTACTGACGTACCAGTATTTTTACTATTTTAGCACCGAGATTCTTATATATCAAGCTCATATTCAGTGCATAATGCCAAGTCCTTACAGCTATAGCATCTTTTTTGATTTTATTGAGTCCTATCTGCCATCGGGATTTCTTAACATAAAAGATGATCATCCCATTATTCAGCGGCTTGACCAGGTGATGGAGGATAATGTTCAGTTCATAACGGTTTCTGATCTTGCCAAGATTAAATTTATTTATGTCAGTAAGAATATACGCGAGATGATCGGCGTAGATCCGGAACAGCTTAATCCCGGGCATTTTGTAGAAGTTGCACACCCCGATGATTTAGGGAGGCTGGGGCTTCTGAGGGCTCTGACATTTAGCGTTGAAAAAGAGGTACTGGAAACACAGAAAGGAAGCGCTCTGGCATCCTTCACTATACGGCTCCGCAATCCTTCCGGTGTCTATTTTAATACTCTTTGTCAGGCCTATTTTTTCTCCTCCACCATACCTCAGAAGAAAATCTATCTGATACAGGTTATCACCAATGTTGACTGGTATAATATAAAGAAAGACCGTTTTCATCATTATGTCGGACAAGATCTTTCGCTGTTTAGATTTCCTGATAAGAGCCTGTTGGAAATTGGCCCTGATCTGTCATATCGAGAATTTGAGATCATCAGACTGATTGAGTCGGGTTTGAGCAGTAAAGAAATAGCCGACAAATTATTTCTGAGTATACATACCGTAAACACTCATCGCTCCAATATCCTGGAAAAATCAGGTAAATCTCAGATATCAGATCTGATTTATGAGTTCAAGGAGAAGGGGTTGCTTTAGGAAATTCAGATCATCAATTATATCAATATTCAAAATCAATACGCATCGTTCCAATATAATAAAGAAACCGGGGAAATCCTCCATCACCGAAGTCATTCGTGATTTTAAAGCCAACGGATTATTGCAGGATATTATTCCAGTCGGTTTTCAGATCAGTTATGGATCACAGTTCACATAATTCGGCAAAACTTAATACCCCTTTTGCCTGTTTTACCAATAATGCATTCAGTTCCCTGCTTGTTCTGATCCTGCTGGCAACAATTTCGAGTAGTCCCTTCCTGAAACTTCTGATTGTATATTTGAAGTTATTATTATCGAACATTTCGCACATAATGATATGATCGTTCATATCATCACTCTCCTGTTTGCATTCATGGACAAAGCCATAAAGAACTTTTACTCCGTTCACAACCTCCTGCGATGTCCACTGGATTTCACCGTAACCGCCAAATTCATTGTGCCATAACTGGACCCACCGCCTGGTATCGTGGTGCCAGCCTGAAATGGCAACCTGCCTGGTGTCGTCGAGGATTCCTCCGCCGGGTGGAGCTATCAATCCGGTTCCTGTACCCAGCGATGAATATTTTCCGCTGAGTTCCGGCCAGTTGAAAACCACCTTGCGCTTAAAGTCTCCGTTTCTGGTAATGATACCCGACCAGCTTCCTCCGAAAAAGTCACGGAACAGTTTTGCTGTCAGCTCTGCCATAATTATTTTATATTGAAGAAATTCAGGACCCCGGTTTTGTTATTGACTTACAACTCTTTCTCCCGATCAAAGTTTCAACAATTTCTGAATTAGAACAATACTCACATATGAGTATATTTTGTAGTTTTATTGCATCAATTCTAATCATGCTTATAATAAATTATGGACAGAGCTTATAGTTATAGTATTTATTTTGATTTCATAGAATCTTATCTTCCATCGGGATTCCTTAATATTGGTAATGAAGATCCGATTATTCAGAAGCTGAACCAGGTGTTGGAGGAGAACGATCAGTTTATTACTGTCGCTGACCTGGCGCAGATTAAATTTCTGTATGTCAGTGACGGGATCAGGCGAATGATAGGAGTTGAGCCTTCCCAGCTTAATCCCTCCCATTTTGTTGAAGTAACGCATCCTGATGATTTAAGCAGATTTGGTCTTCTGAGGGCACAAACATTTGTTGTTGAAAAGGAGGTTCTGGAAACAAAAAAGGGAAGTGTACTGGTTTCATTTACTATCAGGTTACGCAATACAGCGGGAGTCTATTTTAATTGTCTCTGCCAGGCTTATTTTTTCTTCTCTCAGATCCCACGCAATGCTGTCTATCTTCTACAGGTTATCAGTAATGTTGAGGGATTTGAAAAGAAAAAATATGGGTTTCATCACTATAAGGGGAAAGACCTTTCTCACTTCAGGTTTCCGGACCAGGTGCTGTTGAATATTGGACCTGATTTCTCGTCACGTGAACTGGAAATACTCAAACTGATTGAATCGGGAATGAGCAGTAAGCAAGTCGCGGATAAATTATTCATTAGCGTGCATACCGTTAATACCCATCGCCGGAACATCCTTGACCGGTGTGGCAAAGACAATATCTCCAACCTTATCTATGAGCTTAACGAGCAGGGATTGATTTAGAAGATTAATTCATTCTACCTGCCAATAAACTAGAATCCGCAGGACCCATAAATTAAAGTCCTGAGGATTCGAAATTTAAAACCCTCTACGCTAACCTTATTTTGCTGACCAGCTCTTTCTGATAATCATAAAGGCGCATCAGGAAGAAAGAAATAAATTTTGTAACTGGTTTTCAACAGGTTCAACGTCCCTTAAAAACAGGCATCCGCAATATTCACTGTTCTGCAATTTTTTTAACCCTTTGCGTCTTAGCGTCTTTGCGAGAAAAAGTATTCCTATTAAAAGTTAAAAGTTTCATTTTTTTGCCGGTTTATTTCCAGCTTACATCTACTGGTTTACGGGTAGGAATTCGCAAGTATGTTTCGGCCGGATATCCGATTACAAAAGTACCAAAAGGAATATACCCTTCAGGAATACCAAGCATCTCCATGAGCGGTGGATAGCCTTGGGCCGCAGTATTGATACTGCCTGTGAATGTGGTTCCTAACCCAAGGGCCGGTGCCGCAATTTGAATTTGTGCAATGGCAATCATGGCAGCCGGTGGTGCCGTGCGTTCATCTTTTGGTGCACAGGCCATTATAATACATGGGGCACCTCTTGAAATACGATTTTCACCTCCATCCCATGAACGCACAAATACTTCAAGATTGGCTTCCTGATACAAGGCTGGATTTTTTTCCTTAACAGCTTTCATCCAGTCAATCGTCATTTTTGCCATTTGATGAGCTTTTGCAGGGTCGTTGATTACAACCCACTTAATAACCTGGCGGTTTGCCCCGTTTGGTGCAAAGCGGGCTATGTCGAGCAGCTGTTCAATCTTTTCCTTTTCGATGGGTCTTTTGATAAAAGTGCGGACAGAACGCCTTGAAGTAAGATATTGTTTCACTTTATCCCATTGTGGAACTAAATGAATATCGATGGGTACACAATCTTCGGGGTTCATCGCACGCTGGTGCATAGCCCCCGTTGGACAAATGGCCACGCAATGGCCGCAGTCAATACACAAATCCCATGCGTTTTCGATGGCAACAGGAAAATCCTTTTTGGTAATTAAGCCGCCTGGACAGGCTCTGATGCAACTGCCACAATTGATACATAAATTTTCATCAACTTTGACGATTGTTTCTAATTTGTATGTATTGTCCATATTTTCAAAAATTTGATATTAAAAAAAGGACGACAAATCTGGTTTTTACCGATTGCCGTCCTTTTTGTTTTGGCTTGTTCAGCTACATTTCAGTATATTCTGTGTTTTCTTTCAATTATCCGATCCGGCCACTGGAAGCCAATGGATCAGCTGCATTAGGAAGTTTATCAGTAGTCCGCTTTTTCCATTCCAATTCAAGTAATTCTCTGGCAGCTTGTTCAAGGAATTCAGGGCGAGCCCATTTATGCACATCAAAGTCGTTTTTAATGTAACCATGGCTCAACATGAAATCTTTACCAATTTCAACCGAAACAAGGTTCTGGAGCGACAAATTGGGTACCATGTCAACATGCTGTATACCCCTATAGGTATGTTCCACATCAAGGTAAAAGGTTTGTTTGTCGAGAATGGCAGCTGCAGCATGTTTGTGTTCATTAGCCCAGCGTCCTACTTTAATCATACCTTTCAAAAATGTTACCGCTAATTCAGGATGTTTTTCTGCCATCTCAACAGTGCAGGTAATTGCTGCCGGAATGTTAGCTACCTGTAAAGTCCAGTCTGGATATCTGGAAAGGTCTTCGATGGCTTTGAATTTACCGGTTGCTTCAGAGAGTTGCTGCAAGGGTTTGCTTTGCATATACATAGCATCGATTACCCCTTTTTCAAGAGCTGTTTCAAGCGGACGGAAAGCCAAATCGTGTTTATGGTCGCGACGTAGCCATAATTCAGATGGATTCTCCATCTCCGGACCCATCATCTCAGGATTATCATACCAATCATCCGGGTAAGGGAATTCCACAATCTGAACATCTGCGCGGGTCATGCCATTCAGCCGCAGCATCAATTCAATACCCTGTTCTTCCTGAATGCCCCACCAGTCGGTTTTAATTTTGTTTTGGCTTCTCGAAAGTCCGATTTTCTTGCCTTTTAGTTCTTTCATGGTGTAAATATCATCACGAGAACGTACCATCATTACACCACCTTCACGCTCCACATGCGTTACACCAAGGAGTACTGTTCTGCGAATATCGGCTTGCACATGAATCGGAGGAAATAATCCACCAAAGCGGATGATGTTATCCATGTTATGAATATAGTGAGGATACCAGTCGTTTTCTTTGCGGGCACGGAGATAAAGGTATTGAATACCAATCTTTTTGTACTCTTCCTTGGTCCAGCCAAGTTCCTGGTCGACATTGCTGGCAGATACCAGCGGGCAATTGGTGTAATACACCTCTTTCCAGTTCAGGGGTACTGTTTTGAGCTTGCCTTGTTTTTTAGCATTGGCAATGATCTCATCCATGTTTGGGGCAGTTCTTTTTACTTCATTAGCCATAATCATGCAATTTTAATGTATAATAAATCTGATAGTTTCGTGGTTAATACTCCGGAAAAGGATCAAATTCCTGAAAGAATAAAGTTAGGTCAAGAAGAAGGAAAGACAATACTCGATAATGAGTATTTTTATATATTTGAAATCGCATCTCAATAAGGGGTATAACAGCGCTTTTACAGGTGAACTAATGGCAGGACTATTTTATTGTTTAGGAGGTTGGACAATGAAATCCATGAATGAAGACTACAGCCTGTTTTACAGGTTTATGGAAGCTTATACACCCTCCGGTTTTCAGGGAATAGACCTGAATGATCCGCTGATTTTAGAACTCGAGGAGATGATGGAGGATCATGATCAGTTTTTCTATATCGCCGACATAATTCAGATGAGGGTCCTTTTTACAAGCAGGCGAAGTAAAGCGATGATCGGCATAGCGCCGGAGGATGTCACCCCTTATCATTTCATGGAAGCAGCACATAATGATGATATCCAGAGACTTAATCTTGGCAGGTCAAAAATCATTAAGATGGCTCAGGACCTATTTATTGCCAAGAAGGGATATGGCCTACTGGCAACTAACTATAAGTTCAGAAATCCTTCAGGAGGATATTCAGATATTCTTGTTCAGGCATACATTTATTATACTTCAATTCCATACAGCACAGTATTCTTCCTTAAGGTCCATACCCGTATCGATTGGCATAAAAAAATAAAACACGGATACCATTACTACATAGGAACGGATCTTTCCTGTTTCAGGTTTCCGGATGATGATATGCTGATGATAGGTAATGTATTTTCAGACAGAGAATTTGAGATATTGAAGCTTATTGAATCAGGATTGAGCACCGAGGAGATAGGAAATAAGTTGTTTATCAGTCCTCATACAGTCAATACGCACAGGAGGAACATCCTGGAGAAGTCAGGCAAGGAATCGGTTGCTGAGCTGATTTATGAGCTCATGGAACGGGGAGTGCTATAAACAGGTCGCCCCGATGAGGCCGTTATAACTGCATCGTAGCCTGCTGTTTTTAGCTGCTTAGCGGCGCCCAGATTTTAGGTGCACACTGGTTGCAGTCTAATAACCCTCAAAAACTCCCAACCCAAACAAGGCAAAATCGTACTTGACGGGATCTTCTTTATCCAGTATTCGTAAAGTATAGTCTAACTCCGACACTGCTTTGGCATCATTCTGTTGCCGATTAAGCAAACCAAGTTTGCGTGCAACTTTCCCTGAATGAACATCAAGTGGACATGAAAGGATGGATGGAGATATTTTTTTCCAGATACCAAAATCTACCCCGGCATTATCCTGACGGATCATCCATCTCAGATACATATTGATTCTTTTTGCAGCAGAATCTTTCATGGGATCAGGTAAATGTTTTCGGGTTCTTGGCAGATGTGGAACAGAGAAAAATTCTTTCTTTAGTTCATGAATTGCAGGCTGCAGAGATTCCTTTGTTTTAAATGCCATAAAAATGCCTTCCAGTCCATTTTTATCCTTATACAAATGTTTCAAACCAGCGATGAATGTCAACAGATCGTCTGAATTAAATGTGCGATGCACAAATCCATCAAGTTTGTTAAGATGGTGTTCCTTATGGTTGAGAATGAAGTCATAAGGCGAATCTCCCATGTACGCCATCATTCGTTTTGCATTTTTTACAATAGACGTACGATTACCCCATGAAATAGTAGCTGATAGAAATCCCGATATTTCAATATCTTCTTTTTTGCCATAAGCATGTGGTATCTGAATGGGGTCGAGTTCAATAAAATCCGGATTGTTATATTGAGCAACCTTTTCATCAAGAAATTCACGAAGTATTTTCAAGTCTGATGCCATCTATATAACTTTAAAGGGTTCAAATTTATCAAAAATGTACCGAATCACACCCCGACGGGGTGGGGGTACCCCGTCGGGGTGTAATCATCAGCCTATGTCAAATACCTATTTCGCTTTTAAGCAATTTACCATCTTTCACGACAAATGTGCGATGAAAGTAGGTACTGATGGAGTGCTGCTGGGGGCCTGGGCAAACGTCACCAACGCGAACAGGATACTCGATGCGGGAACAGGGACCGGATTAATTGCCATCATGCTGGCCCAGCGTTCCGAGGCCGTTATCGATGCTGTTGAGATTGATGAAAACGCTTGCAGGCAGGCAGCTGAAAATGTAGCTTCCTGCCCCTGGAAGGAAAGAATCAGGGTCCACTGCGATTCTTTTCAGCATTACGCCGGTGTTACCCCTGTTCATTACGATGCAATTGTCTCCAATCCGCCCTTTTTCAGCAACTCCCTCAAGCCTCCTGTTAAATCGAGGTCACTTGCCAGACACAACGAGCATCTTAACTATGAAAGCCTGTTGTTTTTCGCTTCCCGGTTACTGGCGGAGGAAGGCCGGCTGGTTATCATAGTTCCGGCAGGTGAGATTGAGCGTGTAACGGATCTGGCATATTTTCATAACCTCTTCCCGTCTGCACGACTGAAAGTCAGGCCAGTGTCAGGTAAAGCCTATTCACGCTGCCTGGCGGAGTTTACCCGTAACAGAAATCAGATTTGCACGGATAAAGAGTTGGTTATTAAACAGAAGGATACTGGCCAGTATACTGATGACTATATTGCCTTAACCAGCGCCTATTATTTGAATTTCTGAAATCCTGTTAATCCTTTCATCAAGAAATCGCTATAAAATCCCGTTAACGATTAAACAATTAACCGATTAACCGATTAAACGCTTAAACGCATTAAACGCATAAACGAATAAACACTTAAACGATTAAACGATTAAACGCATAAACGCATTAAACGCATAAACGCATAAACATTAAACGATTAAACGATTAAACATCTAAACGCTTAAACATTTTCCTAAGCGGAATCAACATCACCACCCAGGCCAACTGGGATACTATAAAGAAAATATTCATTTCACCGGGGAAAAACAACGCGGTAATGGTCACGCCCAGACCAATATTATTGGCTCCTGAGCTGATGGAAAAGGTTTTGCGTATTGCCAGGGGATGCGACGGAAAGAGGAAGAAACCAGACAGATACATCAGCGTGTAAATGGCCAGGGAAACAACGGCAAACAGGGCTACCAGTCCGGGATTACCAAGAATAGCCGGTTTGTTGCGCGCAGTGACAACCACGAAAATGGTGCTGAGGCCGATCAGGGTAAATAGCGCATTATAGCGGCCAGAGATCTCTTTTACCTTTTTAATTTTCCGCAAAGGCAGATGAACGATAAATGGCACAACAATGGTATACACCAGGGTCAGCAACATTTTTCCTGTTTCCAGTTCAATGGAAGATCCCAAAAACAAGGTCATGAGGTAAGGAATCGTAATTACAGAAAGAAAACTGCTATATACCAGAACCTTCAGGGATAAATCGGGTTTTCCGCCAAAGAGGGCTGCAAAAGAAGGTGATGAAACAGCCGCCGGCAACAGGAAAGACAACAAAAGCACCGGCGCATAGAAATCGGAGATCCACTTGAAGGCAAAAAAAATCATGGTAGGAATGACAACATAGCGCAGCATCCAGAATTTAATGGAAATCCCAAAATCATTGAACAGGGATTCAGGGGAGAAGTTGATCTGAAAAAACGAACAAAAAATGATAAAGGCAAGCGACAACATGACGATCAACGGAGTGTGATCCCCAACGGAAGGTACCATCAGGCCGATCAGGCAGGAGATCAGCAGGAGCAAGCCAAAGTTACGCTGTATAAATTTCAATCCTGTAATGTTTTTTGGGAATGATTCCCGGGACAAAGAACTGCCGGCGAATGTCTAAAATTAGCACAGTTATCGGATCCTTTTTACAGATTTCCTGAAATTTATACATTTCTTAACCATCCGTGCTGTTGCTTTTCAGTTGCCTGCTGCATTCAGGGCACAGGGAATGGTACTTTTGATCAATATCCTCTACATAGGTGCTTGACCTCATTACACAAACCGGATCGCTGCAATGGATCAGGCCAAACATATGGCCAAGTTCATGGATGGCCTCCTTCCTGAATCTTTCCAGCAGTATCTTTTCATCGGTTTTGATGCCATAGCGTTCGTTACTCAGCCTGTAAACGGAAGCGATACCGATGCGTCCGTTCAGAAAGGCCTGCCCGAAAATATAGGTAAGGATGGGAATAAAGAGATCAATGCTGAATAATCCCAGGGTTTTTGAATGATCCGTTGCAAACTCAGTATCAATTTTCTTCAGAAGGGTGGTTCCGTTGTACTGCTTTCGTGACGGATCAAAGAATTCACTGAGATCTAAATTCCCGCTTTTGGTTTTAACAGGATAGGAAAACTCCCGGCTGATATCAGGAGCAATCTTTTTAAGAAGCTCCTCATCGAAATATCCAAATGAAATTAATGTGATATCCTCAAGATCCATTCATACAGCATTGATAGAAATTTGGAGTTCGCTCCGGTATTATCTCTGGCTTAAATCATACTTTTTGATCTTGTTGTACAGGGTTACCCTGTCCACTTTAAGGGCTTTGGCAGCAGCGGATATATTCCAGCTGTATTTGGTCAGGATATGACTGATGTGATTCTTTTCCAGGTCTTCAAGACTTTCAACGTTGGTGCTGATCGTTTCTTTCCCCAGCGGGAGGTCCTTTAGCGTTATCTTTCTCCCGTTGCCGACAACAATTGCCCGTTCAATCATGTTTTCAAGCTCCCGAATATTCCCGGGGAATGAAAATTCCTCAAGCCGTTTCAGAACTCCCGACTCGAGGGTAATGAGCGGTTTGTTCATGGTAGCGCAGTATTTCCCGATAAAATAGTCGACGAGCTGCGGAATGTCTTCAATTCTTTCCCGTAAAGGAGGAACATGAATGTTCACTACATTTAACCTGTAGTAAAGATCTTCGCGGAAAAGCCCTTTCTCTACCATCGATTTCAGATCCCTGTTGGTGGCGCATATTACCCTGAAATCAGAGGTAATCTCTTTGTTTCCGCCCACACGAACAAAACTTTTAGTTTCCAGAACCCGGAGCAATTCCACCTGCATTTTTGGGGAAATGGTGGCAATTTCGTCGAGGAATATTGTTCCACTGTCGGCCATTTCAAATCTGCCTTTACGGTTGAAAACCGCACCGGTGAAAGCACCTTTCTCGTGCCCGAACAATTCGCTTTCCAGAAGACTTTCAGTAAGTGCTCCGCAATGTACGCTTACCAGCGGGAAGAACCTGCGGGGAGAATTGGCATGTATGGCCCTGGCCACAAGCTCTTTACCGGTACCGCTTTCTCCGGTTATAATTACCGAGGCATTAGACTGGGCAACACTTTCAATTTCCTTCAGTACCCTGCGCATGGCATCACTGCTTCCAACAAGGTTCTCGACATTTTCAAGTGAAACCACCTTTTCCCTGAGAAGCTCATTTTCTTCCGCCAGGGAAATCTGTTTGGATGCATTCCTGATCAGATGCGACAAATCGTCGGGATCAAAAGGTTTTGTCACGTAATCATAAGCGCCGTCTTTCAGTGCCTGAACAGCCGTGTCGACTGTGGCAAAGGCAGTCATCATAATGACAATGGATTCCTTCCGGATTGATTTTATTCGTCTGAGCATTTCCAGACCGTCCATACCCAGCATTTTAATATCAGCCAGAATGATATCATAAGGATCAGATTCCAGAATCGATAAAGCCTTTTTTGCGTCCCCGGCACATGCCACACGGTAACCGTCTTCGATGAACCAGTTATACAAGGAATCTCTAACGGATTCCTCGTCATCAACAATCAGTATCGAGATTTTTCTTGCCATAATCAGGCCCCTTTAATTCTTTAATATAGATAAAGATATTGATATTGTTGTTCCCTTTCCACGTCCTGATTTTACCTCAATTTTCCCTTTATGATTCTGGATAATGCCATGTACGATGGCCAATCCCAGGCCAATCCCGTTTGTTTTCTCCTTGGTGGAAAAGAAGGGTTCGAAAATATGCGGAATATCTTCTTCGGAAATGCCAGTTCCATTATCTGTAATATCAATACGTATGTGTTCCTCATCCGGATTAATGGTCCTGATGAGGATCTCCCCGTTTTCTGTTATGGCTTCCAGGGCATTCATCAGAATGGCCACACAAACCTGTTTGATCTGATTCGGACTGCAAAAGATCCAGTCGGCCTTTGCAGAATAATCGGATAAAAAGTGGATATTGGCCACTTTCATGGAATGGTTCATCAGATCATAGGTGTCATGAAGGATTTCATGAAGATGGCGGGGTTCGAAATCATTCTGGTCTTTTCTGGAAAAATCAAGCAATCCCTTGACAATGTCCCCGCATCGCATGGCTTCACTGATAATAAATCCGAGGTGTTTCAGGATCGTTTCCTTCTTCTCAGGATCAAATCGATTGATTGTTCAATTGCTTGTGGACCAGTTTTGCATACACCAGAATTCCTGACAAAGGATTATTTATTTCATGTGCCACGGAAAGGGAAAGTCTTCCCAATGAAGCAATCCTTTCTATATTGATCATTTCCTGCTGTGCCTGTCCCAATTCCTCCGATTTTTTCTGGACTTTGTATTCCAGTTGATGTGACCAGTTCTGGAGTTCAATATTGGCTTTCTGAAGATTGTCAAGCATATCATTAAAGGCCAATGAAACCATACGCATGTCCGATAAATGGTTCGGTTTTATCTCCAGTCTTGTACTTTTGTCACCCTTAGCTACTGCCTCACTGGCAGCAATTAAAGCAGTGAGGGGTTTCCTGATCTTTTTTGTGGTCAGGACTATTAAAAAAGTAACCAGCAAAATGGTAATCAGCGCTGCAAGCAGAATGTAATCCTTTTTTGATTTACTGAGGGCATCATCCAGATCTTTCAGTGGAAACTTGATCAGCAGTGATCCAAGAACTTCCTCGCTGCGGTCATGTGCATGGCATGAGCTGGCATAACAAGATTCGGAATTCAATATGGGAGACCTGATGAGAAGATGTCTGGCGTTGTTATTGTTATGATTCATACTGCATTCACTATCAATATCAATGATCCGAACGGATTTTTCCTTCACCGGAAACATGGTGGCCAGATCCGTATGACAGCTTTTGCAGTCGGGATCGCTGTGATTGGTACTGTCGCCCGAAATGGAAGAATAGGCAAGATTATTTTCATTATCATACATATTGACATCATCTATACCCGACATGTTATTGATGATGTCGAGTGTGCTCTGAAGCGTAGTCCTGTCGTTTTCGAGCATGGATTTGTACAGGGCGCTTTCGACCAGTGAGGCGATATTGTTTCCGTTTTCCCGGAGAATTGACCTCATATAACCCTCATTAACCGATCGGAAAATGATCCAGAAAATAACGAAAAGAAGGATGGAAGATAGGGTGACAATAAAAACTACCCTGCCAAATATGGAAGAACGGAATTTTGCAAAGCTGCTAATAATCAGACTCACTTTATCCTTTTTATCCGGTGCGTTCTTAAGCTGTACCATAGCATGATACATCATGATGAATTCCCCTCCAATTTACGCTCAAAATTTCAATCAGGGGTCAACAGGGTAAATTTTATTTTATAAAACATTGATAAAATTTAAGTCATGCACAGTCATCGACTCAACCTGGTCCTAAACTTATGTTAAAAGTCGGGAGGTAAATGCGACAACTTTACACCTTTTTGTGCCGGACCGGGGCCGGATTAAGAAAGTTTTGCTGAAAATCATGCCAGACTTCAACCGGAAGATTCGAAAGGGTGTGGTCCGTGAGTTCGCCTCCATCCTGCAACACCAGTCTGGCCGATTCCGGTGAGAAATTACCCGCTGATCCTGCAAGAAAATCCTTGAATCGTTCCAGCTCTTTTCCCAGCCAGGCGGTGGCGTCTTCTGCCAGATAACAGGAATTTGTTTCAGGGATCCATCGGGTGGGTTTTACTTTATACAACCAGCCTTGCACGTATGGATCTTCGTTTAGCGATGCAGGATTGTCAGTAAGTGCATCATTTGTGTCAAGAATTTCTCCGGAAACCGGTGAGAAAATGCGGAGTGTCTTGCCATTTTGACCGATCTCAGCCAGCAGGTCACCCTGCCTGATTGTTTCTCCGGAATTTTTCAGATAGCTTAGTTTTACTTCTCCGGTAATATGCAGGAGCAGGTCATCCATTCCTACACGGGCAATTCCGGATGTTTCAAGATGAGCCCAGGTGTGGTAACTGCTATAGAATATTCCCTGAGGAATTTTGAGTGTTTTGACCGATAATATTCCCAGAGCTTTCCGGATTTGCCGGGGAAGGGCAATCTTTTTACTCATCAGTAACCAGAAAGGAATGAGAAGCACCAAAAATGCAATGACAACCAGGTATTCTATACCTTTGGTTTCAAAGATGTTGTTATAACTAAATGCGTCCATTTTTTTCAGTAATATGCTGTCATTTCGATGATCATGACAACGGATTAACTCATTTATTTTCCTTTATTGACCCATGCGGGTGATTCCCGCAGCACAGGCATGCGGTTAATTACCCATCTGAAGATCCATATTTCCGTAAAAATTACGGTAAGGGTAACCATGATCTCCATCCATGACGGTACATAATGCACGGCGGCATCCCATCGGAATCCAATTACCGTAACATTGAGCCTGTTCAGGATCACCCCCAGCATAGTCAGGATGGCAGCCATCCTGATCATTGCGGTGTTTTGTCTGCGGTAACTGTAAAAAAACAGTACCATGGGAATGATCACAAAACCAATGATCTCGGTTAGGAACCAGTAACCCATCGGAGTGTCGAGATACTCCCATCGTTTGCCATGGATGAAAACCAGCAGTTGAAGAAAGAGATAGGCAAACAAAGCGCCCGCACAGATCTTTGATAATCCGGCAATGATTCCCCCATGCGCCTTTTGGTTCTTTTCGCTGATCTGGTTGAAAAAAACCTTATGACTGACTGAACCTTCAAAGATCACCATCGAAAGACCGGCAAAAACGCTGGAAACTAAAAATAGCAGGGGAATGAATTCAGAATACCACAACGGGTGAATTTTTTCCTTTGCCATAAGGAAGAGGGCACCTAAACCTGACTGGTGAAGGGTTGAAAGTGTAATCCCAAAGATAACGGCTGCAAGGGTCATCCCGGAAAGAATTCTTCTCGCTCTTTTTGCACCAAGCCATTCGGCAATTGCCGGAGAGAACTCAATTAGTTCGGCGATCATGTAAAGCAGGAAATGCCAGGCTACCAGGAAAAGCACAGAGCTTGTTCCGAAGCTGTTGCCGACGATGGGATTGATCACATTCCAGGGACGTCCCAAATCAAGAAGCAGAGCCCCGGCATAAAAAACATAGGCCAGGAAACCATTCAAAACAGTCACCCTCACAATGGAATGGTACTTGTTCATTTTAAGGATATATACCATAAAAGTAATTACATAGGCTCCGCCTGCGAAAGCAACACCGGTAACGACATCAAAGCCAATCCATAGTCCCCAGGGTATCTCCTGTGTCAGATTGGTGATGGAACCTATTCCTTTCACGAAGCGGATGACGATCAGAATTACACCCAGAATGATCACCGGGATGGAGATCACATTAAAGGGTGTCAGCCATTTTCCTTTGGGTTTTAACTCCTCCGCCAGGAACCGCAGTATAGATTTACCATCATTGTCTCTTGCCGTAGCAACAACAGAATTATTCATGTTCTTCTTTTTTATTTTGGTTGTTTTTGGTTGCCTCATGCAATCCCAGCAATATAGAGGGCAGAATCACAAATACTGCCGGTACACTGTAAAGGAATCCTTTGGTAAGTGCGGGATAAGAGGAATTTTGCAGTTTCGTATTCATGCCAAGCTCCTGAAAAGGGACAGGACCTATATGAAGGAAACCTGTACCTCCTGCCACATATTCTCCATAGATCTCATTCACATAATCATTTGGATTTTCGGCAATTCTTTTCCTGGCTTCTGCAATGAGTTCCCTGCGGGTACCGAAAATCAGCGCATCCCCGCAGTTTTCAGCACACACCGGTATGTTGCCCTCCTTGATCCGGTCGTAACACATATCGCATTTCTGGATCTTTGGGTTGGCGCTGTGGTACTCAAATTTAGGAACATCAAACGGGCATGAAACCATGCAATAGCGGCAGCCCATACATTTGTTCGCCTCGCCAGATGACCGGGCCTTCCTTGGTTTTATACATCGCCTGGGTAAGACATGCGGCAGCACAGGCAGGTTCATTGCAATGCATGCACTGTTTCTTGGCTGTTACTTCTCCTTTTGAGGTGGCAAATTTGTTGATCACGGTCCGTCTTGTTTCGCTGTTTCTACGCAGGGTACCGGTTACCAGTTTATCTTCCGGTACCGGTAAATTATGCGCCTCAGCGCATACCGTTTCACAAAGCCTGCACCCCACACAACGATAAGAATCAAAAAGCAGTCCCCGGAATTCGGGCTGGTCATCTTCAGGAACATCGGCACCAAGCTTTGTCCCTGTTGCCAGGGAAACTCCTGTCACCCCCAGCGTTTTAAAAAAAATACGACGGTTGATATCCATATGCTTCATTTTATTGAAAAGACCACTTATTCTTTCGGATTTATCTGGAAGGGTCAATGAATTTTGTCTGGAATTCCTCCCATACCTCCGGTTCCAGATCGGCCAGTACATTATCCTTTAGCTCGCCGCCATCCTGAAGAATGGCATAGTCATAAACGGCACTGTGTGACTTCACAGAAGTTTCAAAGAAATTTCTGAGCCGGATGAATTCATCCTTCAGCCATTCTCTGTATTTTTCACCCAGGAACATAAACTGGACCTCCCTTGACCAGTTCCTGGGTTCAATCTGGTAAATCCATCCATCGGCATAAGGAGAAGCGTTGATCAGGGCTGAGTTTTTTTTGAGATCAGTGTTTTGTGCCCTTATTGTTCCTGTAACCGGGGCATACAGATTCAACTGTTTACCATATCTTATAATGGTAAGCATCTTTTCGCCCCGCCTGATGAATTCTCCCGGTCCCTTCATGACTACCCGGGTGATGGATCCTGTAACATGCTGAAAGAAATCGTCGATTCCCACCCTTATCATCCCTTCCGGTTCCATAAAGGCCCAGGTATGGGTTCTGTCATAATACAATCCCATTGGACCACGCATGATATTTTCCTTTAAAGCCGCAGTCAGGGGAATGACTTCTTTAGCTGTCGCCATTCTCCTCCCCGCGAGAATTAAAGTTATTACAGCAATTATTACGCCCAGGGCAACCACGATGGCCAGTATGATCAGCCAGGATAATGAAACAAAGGGACCTCCTGACTGTGCAGGAGCTTCTCCGTTTCCTTGAATACCCAGTAAAGCAACAAGATTTGCCTGTTTTTCGATGCTGATGAGATCGCTGTAACCGTTAGAAGACAGATATTTTCCACCGTCGGTCATTATCCAGGTGAGGAAGGCAAGCGACTTTTCGTCCACCGGTTTTGTCTGCGACAGAGCATAAATGTTGCCGGATAAAACCCGCGGGTATTTGCCAATCCACACGCCTCTCGATAAATCATCAGGACTGCCATAGATTTCTTCAAAATGATCGATACGCCCATTCCCGTTTTTGTCGATTGGCAGAAGCCTGATACCATTCACAAGTTCATTCAGGTTTTCTTTTCTGATATCGGATAATTTACAGAAACCAATGGCATAAGGATCGTTTTGAATGGCAGTAATAAGATCTAATGCTTTGGATACCGGAACAGCGTTTAAAGCAGCCGGATCAGTTTTTATAAAACCTGAAATACCTGTCCTTATCTCCGGATTGTCGATAAAGTATGGCGTGACAGGTTCATTTTGAGCTCCACTGATGACATCAGACCAGCTGATTTTTCCTTTACCTGACAATAGTCGGGCAAATTCATGGGTGGAGATCCCCTGGCCGGAAATTTCAGCGAGCACAGGATTCTTTGCATTGAATACCGGAACAATCGCCTGGTGCGCGATATTGATTTTCAGGGCCGGATCATCTACTGTTGCTTCTGTATATTCCCCGGAAACAAAGTAAATGTCTTCTGGCCTGTTCTGAAGATCTCCCTGAATGTTCCTGAGCGAGAATTTCACGGATGGGTTTAGCCGGCTGTATTCCCTGATCCAGGCCAATGTGAGATTATTGAGTTCCGGAGAAATGATGATTCTAATAGAATCCCCGGTCATCCTTTCTTCCGTTGCTTTGTCCTCTTTATCGGGAAAGTCATTGCAAAAGCCCGGATGGCAATAACCCAGTACCGATAATCCAAATACTAATGCGTTCAAGAGTTTCATGGTGATGAGTATTAATGATGTTCTGTTAATTCGTGTTGAAGGGATTTCATCATTCGGGACCAATAACGATGCCAAATCTTATAAAAAACAGAAAGACAGCATATTATGTAATTCCTGTTTAAAATATTTACGAGTTGAAATGTTGAATAATTCAACAAAATATTTCAAAAAATGGCGTATACTAATGAGGATCAGTTTAAACAAGGGGTATGTATAATAAATATACACTGTTGCAAACATTTACATGGTATCATCTATATTCCAGAATAGCAGTGTATTGAAAGCTATTGCGTGGCATGACCAACTTTAGAAAAACTTTAATTACTTTGTTACCTGAAATCTGATCTTAAATGAATCCTGTTTAACTACCGGGTCGGAAAATGAAATGGACCGGATTAATATATCAGCCCCTTGAGGGGAAAACCTATTCGCTGTTTGGTGATTCCAAATCAACCGGGGATTACTATCATACGATCAGATCACTGGCCGATAAAATGCTGGCGGGGAATGATATCAATATTTTATTGGAAAAATTAAAAAAGTATTCCGCCCAAAAGGGATACTTGAAAGGAATCTTTTCAGGCTTTAAAAACAAATCATCGGGTTCAATAGGTTTATCATCCATTCATGAGCCCCTAAAACAATATACCAGGAAAACGAATGAGCATCTGAAAAATATTTCGTTTTCAAAATTCCTGGACAGAAGAATGGCCACAACCGAAGAACAGTATCATTTGTACATGCTCGAAATTGAACTGACAAACCGCCGGAACAGGACTTCATTTCTGCTGGCAGATCGCAAAATATCCTTACAACCCTATTGCTTACAGGATTTTTCGGTTACCTGCAAAGCATCAGACAGTGGATTCGATTATCAGTGTGGGCATTGTTCCAAAAACTGTTTCCAGCATCATGCAAGTATATTGTTGAAAGAAAATAATATAGAACCTTATATTTGGATGGGGGCAAGTATCGGTGATGCCGTAAGGGAGGCCGCAGAAAAAAATCAAACCATCGGGATCCTTGGCATTGCCTGTATACCGGAACTGGTTTGGGGCATGCGGAAATGTCGGAAATCGGGAATTCCTGTCATCGGATTACCGTTGAATGCAAATCGTTGTGCACGCTGGTTTGGCGAATTTCACCAGAATTCCATTGATCTGAATGCATTGGAATTGTTGATACGAAAAGTCTGAATGTATTTTTGGCCAAAGAAGAAGTTGCGACAAGTCTAAAGATCTCTTGATGTTACAATGATTATGACTTTAATATGCAATAGTTTTTAAAATAAGGACTTACTTCACTTTAACCTATAATTTAACAAGCATTACGTCTCACATTTTTTCAAATTTCAACACATTTATGGGTATGGCCGGTTTTAGTCGGTCCATATATTCTCTGTTGAAACTCCATGGCAACTATTGCATTGTCCATTGGATACTGATGAAACCATGTAATTAGGCGTTTGATTACCTTGAACTGCAGGATAAAGGCCATTTCCAAAATCAATATTTTCAGTAGTATAAAAATTCCCCTTTGCATCAACCTGAACAATATATTTTTGTGTTCCCGTTCCATTCGGGCCTGTGAAAAGATATACAGTGGCATTGGGGTAAGTATTTGTCAAAAGATCGTCATATATCGTCCCGGCCAAATTAAACCACCCTTCACCATTTCCACCTTGCTTGTGGCAACTCATGCAGTTCTGTCCCATGTTATGGCTCTCGTTCTCTCCGTAGGAACTGACTAAAGTATCATTTTCGTTTTCATTTTCTTTTTCACAGGATTGCGAGATGATCACGATAATAAACACCAAAAATCCAAATGTTTTTACTTTTGATTTCATATTCATATTTTGTTTATAAATCACACAAGAAGGTGCATGCTTCTCAAACGATAAGTCCTTATCCAATATTGTCCATAAACTTATTGACATATTAAACTGCACAGCTTTTTGTCAGGATGAGGTTATTTCTTATTGGATTGAATACAAAATCGATGGCTGATTATAGGAGGACAAACCAAAATCCGAATAATTTTATTTGCAGAAATGAAAAACTAGTTTAATTTTGCACCACCATTTGAGGTGCCAAACACAAAGTGGATATAGTTCTTGGAAAAGAATTATTGCGGAAATAGCTCAGTTGGTAGAGCACGACCTTGCCAAGGTCGGGGTCGCGAGTTCGAGTCTCGTTTTCCGCTCAAAATTATTTGTTGAGTTGTTGAGTTGTTGAGTTGTTGATTTGATGATTTGGTGATTTGATGATTTGATGATTTGATGATTTGGTGTGGGTGCGAGATTGGAGCATGAGTGGGGCTTATTTCAGCGTATTTATATACCGCAACGCAAGTTTAGAGTTAATGGCAATTCTTAAATTATTATGGACTCAAATCAGCTTGTTCTGAGGACAAAACAATTTGCACTCAACATAATCAGGCTCTTTCAAAATTTGCCCAAAACGGATGAGGCCAGAATTCTTGGCAAGCAACTTTTGCGATCAGGAAGTTCAGTCGCTGCCAATTATAGGGCTGCTTGCAGATCACGATCAAAACAGGAGTTTTATTCTAAACTTTGTATTGTTGTTGAAGAAAGTGATGAAACTCTTTTTTGGCTTGAGCTTCTGCTGGATTCAGGAATCCTGGAAAATGAAATATTAAGTCCTTTAATAAAAGAATCTGAAGAATTATTGCTTATCTTTTCCGCATCAAGAAAAACGTTTAAGAACAATTTACGGAGTACATAAAACCCACAAATTATAAAATTCAGGATAAAAAATCATCAAATCATCAAATCATCAAATCATCAAATGTCTAGCCCGGATGGTGGAATTGGTAGACACGCAGGACTTAAAATCCTGTGGCCAGTAATGGCTGTGCGGGTTCAATTCCCGCTCCGGGTACAGAAAAAAGAGCGAGAGTGAGAGTGAGAGCGAGTGCGATCGCGAACACTCTCATCTCTTTTTCCTCCAGACCCACTCTCACTTTAATATACTCCTTTATTTACCTAATATTTCATAAATTAGATCTTGTATCGCTGCTAAATAATGTTCAATCGCACTAACCTTAAATCATGTTACGCTTAAGTTTTATTACATTTAAAGCAAGTTTCCAGTAACCAATAATTATTTAAGTTATGCCAGTAAAAAAGAATTTTTTAAAAGGATATGGCAAAAATATCTCTATAAAGAAAAACCATACTATACCATCACTAAGCCATGTGATCATTCTGGTCAGCATGCTGATTTCAGGTTTTACCTGCAAACAGCAGGCAATTACTACTGGTTTTGATCCTTCAAAGTTGAAACAATTGGGTGACAGTGTACATTACGGTTCCTATAATATTTACAAAATTGGGGTAGACATCTATAAAATCAATGATCCCGGCGACCCTGAAGCTATACTGGGAGGGCTTATAGGCACAGATATTTATTTGATCTGTAGTAAAAACAAGGCTTTAATGATTGATCTGGGCAATAATTATATTGATGGTTTTGAAAAAGATCGCATTAAACCCCGAAAAAACGCAAAAGAGGAGTTCCTGGAGGTTGTTAACAAGTTAATCGGTAAACGACCGCTGGAGGTTGCTGTAACTCACATGCACCCGGACCATTGTGGCATGACTAAAGCTTTCCTTGACACCAGGGTGCCATTATGGATCGGGGAAGGTGAAGACATGGAAAGGCTGAAAACCATGCATGGCATAGATCCTTCAGTTTACAGGACATTCAGGCAAGGGGAAAAGACGTTTGACCTTGGAGGCGGGCGCATTGTCGAAACATCTTTGTTAAGGGGCCATTCTAACGGAGGTACAGTGTTTCTTTTAAAACCCGACATGATGCTCTTCACAGGAGATGCAATTAGTCCCGGGCCACGAAGGAAAAGAGAGTTGCGTTCAGCAGAGGCATTTAATAACTTCACCGCAGATATTAATAATCTTGTAAATAACATCAAAGACAAACTTGCTCCTTACGACCGGTACAGGCTGCAGGTTTACACCGGCCATTCAGGGGAGATGATATTTCATAAATTAAAAACAGATGCAGCAGATACATTGCCCGAAGATGCAGGTTATGGTGAATGGCGATTTATCCAGGATATGGCTAATGTTGCAAATGCGATAAAGGATGGCACCTGGCTTGATGCATCCAGGGGATTTCATCACTTTGAAGTTCCTGCAGGAATTAACAATCAAAAACAAATTCAGATTGTCTTTTACAATGGGGCACTGATTTTGCCTGAAGATGTTGCATATGGGGCGTCGGGCATGAAAGTGCCGGAAGTACCAAAAAGTAAATGACTTGGTTTTTTAAGAGGAGATTTTCTTTGACAGACAGTGTCAACTATGGGAATCATTCCGGCATTTTCAAACCAGCTGCTTCATAGGCTTGTCTGAGAGGTATTATTATAGTTCCGGTACCATAGACCATAATTGCCCTGCCTTCAGCGGAAGGCCATGCATCGGTGTATGCCATATTACCAATATATCGAACCCCGCTGCCGTCAACGAGCCACTTACCCTGGAGTATTCCATTTGCACACGAAGCCACATCCTGAAGGAAACGCCAATCCAGGTATCCAATGTCAATCGGGGATTTGTTCGGATGCAGGAACCCACCATAAGCATTCTGCCACCAGTGACCGGTATAGACCCTCAGGTTATAACGCTCGTAGGGAGTGTAATTTGCCTTCAAGTATTCAACCAGCTTCTGGGCGTCCTCTGCCACCTGTTTGAGCTTTTCGATAGTAGGAAACGCCTGGCCAAATCCTGACCCAAGAGCATCACCCGAAAAGACGAGCATGTCTTTCTTTATTAAATAGACTGTACCGCCATTGCTGTGCCCTCTTACCATAAAGGTCTCAACAATCCGACCATCACCCAGATCGAAGGATTTTTTACCATGTGTAAATACCTTATAGATTGCCGTGTCGAGATTATGCTGAGTCTTCAATGCTTTCAGATCTTCACCTTCACCTGCCCAGAATGTCACCTTTCGGTCAGTGAAAGCACCGGTCATGCCATCATGATCAGGATGCATGTGAGTTACAGCGATTTCCAGAGGCAGCTTGCCAGCCAATCCGTCAATAACCTCGAGAAGCTCCTTTGCGGCATTCCTGCGGGGTTTTAATAAGTCTTTTTCATAGCCCGCAATGTAATTGTTGCCCAGGTCTATCATCAACGCTTTTTTGGTGCCGCAAACAAGATACATGTCGACGCCCCATCCACCGCCTTTGGTGCTTTTATCACCAGGATCGTTGATCTGAAAGACCCTGTCCCCTATTTTACGAATGAGGTAAGAACCATATCTGACTTCATCACCCGGTTTGATAAGCGTTGCTGCATTAAATGGAGTTACCGGCTGCGCAATTGCCGAAGTTGTAAACATTGTTTTAAATGCATCCACCCAAAATTGGACAGGATATTCTCTGGTCCCGTTTGTGAATTCAGCGGGTACCATATGTCCGACATTCTTTAAAACTGTATACTCATGTTTAATGCCTAACGAATCGAGATAATTACTGAAAATTGTTGTTATGAGTTTACCATTATTGTTAAATAACCAATCCTTATCGCCTACAATAAGCCTTACCTTTACATTTTTCTTTATCAGCTCAGTATTCTTGCTTGCATAAAATCGCGGGTGAACCGCATTAAAGTATTCAATAGATTTTTCTGATCCGGGCCCGGTTGCAGGACCAAAAGTATTAACGAGATACTTCGGGTTGTGTTCGTCCTGAAATTCAATCAGCGCACCTGCAATAGATGAAGTGCAGCCAAACAATTCAGGGTACTTAAAAGCAAGTCTTATTGCTCCAAAGCCCCCCATGGACCAACCTTCTAATCCACGGCCGGAGGGTTTAGCTATTGTACGATAGTGAGTATCGATGTACGGAATAAGGTCCTTTATTAAAACATCTTCGACAGGTCCGCTTATTACATCTTTAGCGCCAACATTGGCATTGCAGTACCATCCAATTGGCAATGCCTGCATACTTACAATGATTACCGGCTGCATTTTTTGAGCTTTTATAGCCTTGTCTATCTCGTTCATAAGCCATTTCCCCTCCCTCTGGTTTCCATTTCCCCCATGCAAATAGTATATTACCGGGTAGCGGTTGGAGGTATTTTTGTATTCTTCGGGAAGATATAACATAAAACTTCCATAAGTGTCTCTTCCTCTTTCCGGGGTAGGATAAACCTGATATGTTGCAAAAGATGGTACAGACTTATCAGGGTAGACCCAGGCAGTATCCGGATCAGAATCCTGAATCCTGTCTGGTCTTGACTGGGCAAAGCTGTTGCTAACTATAAAAACCAGACAAAAAAAAGATTGAAGGGTTTTAAAATTTATTATCTTAAAATATCTAACGGGTATTCTTTTCATTTCCTGCATTTTTTAATCGATGTTTTTTTGATCCCTGAATACTTTTATACAAATATACATTACGGGAAAAAGAGAATCAGAATAAGTTCTGTGAAATGTTTAAAAAGAGGGTCGAAACATCATTTCTTACATATAAAATATTCGAAATCTCGCTCTCACACTCGCACTTTCATATCCATTTGCTCCTTTTTCTCGCACTCACTCTCGCACTTATTGTCTTGTCGTCTAAAGGCCTCTTCTTTCCGAGAAGCTTTTTTTATTTCCTGTTCAGACGGAGTAATTGGTATGTTTCCATTAGGTTTCTTTTATTTTCTTTTAAATTTATTTTAATTTTCTTTTATTTGCTTTTATTTTGTTTATTTACGAATTTTATACAGGTTTTATTCCGGAATTAATTAATAAAGTCTAAAATGATGAAAAAAGTTTCCCTGTTTTCAGTTTGCCTTTTCCTGATTTTAAGTATTGGATACGGCGCTGTATCTGCCCAAACCGTTACCAGGCAGCGGTTGATTGTTTTAACGGACATAGAGGCAGATCCGGATGATTCGCAGACCCTGATCAGGTTATTGCTTTATTCCAATCAGATTGAACTGGAAGGGTTGATTGCCACTACATCGGTGCACCAGAAAGCCCGGGTTGCACCGGAAACCATTCGTAAAATCATTCAGGGTTATGGAAAAATTCAGCCGAACCTGTTAAAGCACGAGCCGGGTTTTCCGTCAGCACAGGAGTTGCTTTCCCTGGTAAAACAGGGCCTGCCGGTTTATGGCATGGAAGGGGTTGGTGAAGGAAAAGATTCGGAAGGTTCCGAGTGGATCATTAAAGTCCTGGAGGAAAATGATGACAGACCTGTCTGGGTTTCTGTATGGGGAGGTCCGAATACCCTGGCCCAGGCTCTATGGAAAATCAGGGAAACCAGAACCTCTGCGGTAGCCAGCAGACTGATTTCCAAAATAAGGGTATATACGATCTCTGACCAGGATGATTCCGGGATCTGGATACGCAAGAATTTTACAGATCTGTTCTATATCGTAAGCCCGGGAAGCTACATGACAGCTACCTGGTCAGCCATCAACCGGGTTATCCCCGGGATTGACAATGAGGTCATCAGTAATCAATGGCTCGCGGATAACATCCAGCAGGGCCATGGTCCTCTGGCGGCTTTATATCCCGATGTATCCTACGGGTTGGAAGGAGATACTCCTTCATGGCTTATGCTCATACAGAATGGCCTCAACGATCCTGGTCATCCCGACTGGGGCAGCTGGGGCGGGCGATATGAACTGTACAAACCCGATCCCATAACCACACCTGTACCCGAAATTTTTACGGGGGGAAAACCATATGAGCCTGAAACCAGACCTATCTGGACAAATGCAGCTGACCAGTTCACCCCCAGGATAGCCAACCCGTATGGAATAGCTATCCGGAAGGATACCGGAAAATATGCCGGAAATCTGGTAACCCTCTGGAGATGGCGTGAAGATTTCCAGTATGATTTTGCTGCCCGCATGGATTGGTGTATAAAATCGTATGAGGAAGCCAATCATCCCCCTGTGGCCATGATCAACCAGCCTGGAGAATTTACTGTCAAATCAGGCGACATTTTTAAGCTTGATGCTGACGGTTCTTATGATCCGGATGGGGACAATCTGAGTTACTGGTGGTTTCAGTATCCGGAGGCAGGTTCCTTCAGGGGGATCGTGAACCTGGCACCCTATGCCGAAAATCTGTATAATATTCATACGATCAGGGCTCCTGCTGTGGAGAAACCTGAAACCGTGCATTTTATTCTTAAGGTCACAGATAAAGGGACCCCGTCCCTGTCACGGTATAAAAGGGTCATTGTTACAATAATCCCGTAATAATCAGCTTATAAAATAAAAATGCATGAAAAACAATGTTAAACTGAAACGGATCGGTGTGCTGCTGTTTGCCGGTTTATTGTTCCCATGTCTTTATTTGTCGGCCCAGCCACGTTCCGCCCGGATAATTTCTCCGGATGTAAAAGAAGACGGATCGGTGGTATTCCGTCTTTATGCACCCGAAGCAAGATCAGTAAAAGTTACCGGAACCTTTATGGATCCTATTCCGGTCATTGATCTGGTAAGAAATGATACCGGATTATATGAAGTTAAAACCGGACCGCTTGCCTCGGATATGTACGTCTACACCTATATTGTTGACGGAGTGAAGATGCTGGACCCGAATAACAGTACAGTGGTGCGGGATGGTTCCTATATTGAAAGCCGGCTGATGATTCCGGGAGACTGGGCTGACAACATGATTGGTGTGAAGGATGTTCCACACGGCAATGTCTCTGCCGTATGGTATCCTTCACCCTCATTGGGAATGAGCCGCAGAATGATCGTCTATACTCCCCCGGATTATGAAAGATCCGGCGAATCATATCCTGTCCTCTATCTTTTGCATGGAGGCGGGGGTGACGAAGAGGCCTGGATAAGTCGCGGCAGGGCAAACTACATACTGGATAACCTGATAGCAGCCGGTAAAGCCAGACCCATGATTTGTGTCATTACAAATGGTATTCCATCTGTTCCTTCCGCACCCAATGACCGTCCGCTTTCAATACCTTCTGCAAATGTGGGAAGTCCGTCTGCCATGATGACCGATAAATTTGAAATCAGCCTGGTCAAAGACGTGATACCCTTTGTCGAAAGCAAGTACAGGGTTCGTGCCGATCCCGATCACCGTGCCATCGCAGGATTGTCGATGGGAGGTTACCAGACCCAGAAGATCACCAATGCAAATCCCGGAAAGTTCATGTACATCGGGGTATGGAGTATTGGATTGTATAATTTCTCGGGTCAATACAATAAAGCGGAGCATGTTGCCCAAATCAGCGCTTTAAATGCCAGCAAACCAAAAATGTATTACATCGGCTGCGGAAAAACCGACTTCCTGTACAAAGGGGTCACCGATCTGAGGGCTTTGTATGACGAAACAGGATTCACATATACCTATCGTGAAAGTGAAGGCGGGCACAGCTGGAATAATTGGCGGTTATACCTTTCAGAGTTCGCGCCCCTGCTGTTCAGATAAATTCTAAACCAGCTTTTTATGCTTGCACATCAAAGGAGACAGAAAATTTTCGACCTGCTGAAGGAAGACGGTTCTGCTAAAGTCATCCGTCTGGCAAAAATTTTTAAGGTGACCGAGGTGACGATCCGACAGGATCTGGAGAAACTCGAGCAGGAAGGGCTTATCGTGAAGGAACACGGAGGTGCCTATTTGAAAAACATGAAAGACAATGTACGCTCATTTGTCCTGTTGAATACCGACAACATGGATAAAAAAGCGGCCATAGGCAGAAAAGCGGCATCCCTGATTGAAAACGGAGATACGATCATCCTCGATTCAGGGTCCACCACCACTGAGATTGCCAAGGAGATCCTCGGGAAAAAGGGACTGACAGTGATTACCAACGCATTGAATATAGCTCTTTTGCTTGGGGCGGATCCTGGCATTGAGGTGATGGTAACCGGGGGTGAATTCAAGCCCCCTACGTTGTCTCTCACCGGACAGAAGGCTGCTGATTTCCTGGAGAATATCCATGTAGACAAGCTTTTCCTCGCCACAGCGGGTATATCGTTACGGTCGGGATTGACTTATCCGAGCATCAGCGATATCACCGTGAAAAAGACCATGATCGAAGCAGCGGATGTCACCTACCTGGTTGCCGATTCAACCAAAATAGGCAAAAATTCGCTGGCAAGCCTCGGAGCGCTTTCCCTGATTGATTACCTGATAACGGATCCCGGAATTGATCCGAAACATCTGGATCTGTTCAGGGAAAATGATGTAGAAGTGATCCTGGCAACATAACACCACAGCATAACCATGAAAGATAAACCGGCTAACTGCATTCTTTCCATTGATCAAAGCACCTCTGCCACAAAGGCTATGATTTTCGATTCAGAAGCCTGTCTGGCAAACCGTGTAAGCCGGTCTGATCACGTGTAACGGGGAGGATGGCGGAATGAGTCCCGGTTCATTCCAGAATGGAGACCGCACACAGGATGCAGTGCCTGAATTTGAAATGACAAGTGATTATGTTCGCTTAAAAGGGTTTTAACTCAATGGTTTTAATAGTGCAGTCCAAAGCCGAATTTATACAAGGGATTCTCCGAATCGTACGGTAAATCTTCTTTCTGCTGCCTGACGGCCTCCATGGAGGAAGGCAATTCAACCGGAAGCTTTCCCTGGGGATTGAAATCACCAAATACAATGTCAAGCAATGCCTTGTCATTTGAACCGTAATTGGCAATCAGGCCCTTGGAAGCCGCAGCTATTTCCGGAATTACTGCTGGTCTGTCGATATAAATATCAACAATGGCAGGCACTGCATTCAATAATTCCAAAATCTCAGCCTTTTCCTTTTCTTTGAAATCGAGGTCACCACTGCTGAACATCCTGCCCAGCAGACCTGCACCTTCCAGCGGCTGTGAGGGAGACTTGATCCTTATGATGGCAAAGTCAGCTTCCCCCGGTTTTTTAACTACTGTTCCATATACCGAGGCGACGGCCGGGTCGATATTTTCGATGTAAATCTTAATCCCCTTTTTCAGCGGAAGTACGGGATTTTTATCGATGGTATCGTTCTTCAGAAGCACCATGGATCTCCGCTGGGCCAGTTCGCCCGCAGCCTTGAATTCAGGGCGGCCAATGGTATTCCAGGCGTTTTCAGGATCAACAAAGGGATTATCGAAAAGACCCTGAACGAATTTCATTTTCAGCAACCTTCTTACCGAACTGTCAATCCTTGCTTCACTGATTTTCCCTTCCCTGACCAATTGAACAATAAGATCAGAGGATGTTTCACCGCCAAACTGGTCAACGCCAGCGTTGATAACCTTTTCAATTCTTTCTTTTTCTGTGTAATCCAGCATGCCCCAGGCTCTGGCCGTCATGATGGTCTTCCCAAAGATCTTCCAGTCTGAAATGATTCCCCAGTCGGTGCAAACAATTCCGTCAAATTTGTATTTCTCGCGAAGCAGACCGGTAATGATGTCGCGGTTAAATGAGAATCCGACTTCCTCACTGTTCTGTCCCATTGGCACGCCGTAATAAGGCATGATTTCAGCAGTTCCGGCTTTAAAAGCCGCCTCGAAGGGTATCAGATGATAGTCGAAATTGTTTCCGGGATAAACCTGGCCTTTTTGAATCTCGAAATGGGGATCGATTCCTTCCTTTTGGGGACCTCCGCCCGGAAAATGCTTTGTCATGCAGGCAACACTATTTACCCCCATGCTATCGCCCTGAAAACCCTTGATATAGCCATAGGTTAATTTTGCAGTCAAAGCGGCATCTTCACCAAAAGTGGAGTTCATCCTTCCCCATCTTGGCTCCGTGGCAAGATCAATCTGGGGATGCAGGGCCACTCTTATACCTACAGCCAGATATTCCTGCCTGGCAATAGCGGCAAACTCAGCCACGGTAAGTGAGTCGCCAATTGCAGCCAGACCGAGCGGTTCAGGAAACTGGGAAAACTCTCCCGCGATGGCCGAGGCAAGCGGATTATTCGAAAAATGATTTCTCGGATCAGTACCTATGGTTACCGGTATGCCCAGCCTTGTTCTTTCGGCAAGCTTCTGGATGTTGTTGTTCCAGTTTGCCATTTCTCTCCTTCCGGTGCCATACAGAATGTTAAAATGATTGAGATGTTTCATGAACATCATTTTCGATGTCCCGGGAACCAAGAAAGAGAAGGGGTCCGAAATGGAAGGTTTTTCTGAAACCGATCCGTCTTTCTTCATGGAGATCATCATGAAGAACATCGTTCCGGCTTTCTCCTCTAAGGTCATCTGTGAAAGGAGGTCATTCACCCTGGCATCTACCGGTTTCCTGGAATCCTCATAGATGTCCAGTTGCCCGTTCTTGTTCAGGTCCCTGAAGGTAAAAGCGTCCATGGTAAGCGTCTTCACTTCACCGCTTTGGAGTTCTTTGCATTTATTTACTGTGGATCGTGAGGAAATCCCCAAATAAAGCCAAAAACCCAGGATCAGCAGAATCAAGAGACTCAATAATGAACCCACTGTGTATAAAAGGACTTTGAAGAATTTTTTCATGGATCACGTATTTATAATTATTTAAAATTCACATCTGACCAATATTAGACTACTACCAATCCCTCCTTCAGTGCTTTTTCGTAGACCCTGCCGTTAAATCTGTAGTAGGTGGGTGACCGGTGTGCACCGATACGCTTCTTTTCTTCGAGTCTGTCAATGAGCCCCATTTTGATCAGTTTATTCGGAAAGTTGGTCGCATGCAGGGGTTTACCCGACATCACCTCATAAAACTGTCTAATTTCTTTGAGGGTAAATTTTTCGGGCAACAGGTTTTTCCCGACAGGAAAATGATACAGGTGCATTCTCATGGTAAAAAGGGCTTCCCGCACCATTTCATCGTGATCGAAGCCCAGGTGGGGAAGGGCATCGATCGGGAACCACCGGCATTCGCTCGACAAAAAATCTGCTTTTGGCCTGGCCTTGACCATGTCGGTAATGGCATAAAAACCCACCGAAATGGTCTGGCCCATGAGCCAGTTGTCTTCCGCAATCCTGATACCTGAGATCTCATAAAGCTTTTCCGGATCAAAAATACCATAGGCGTTGTTGCGATCCGGATCACCGAATGTCTTGAACTGTTTAAGAAAAAGGTTCCCGATCCCGGTGCGTTCAAGCGTTATTCTTGCCGAAGCTTCATTGAGTGTTTCACTTTTTTTTACATAACCTCCCGGCATGCACCACAGCGTCAGAATTTTGTTTTTCACAAGCAGGAGCTGCAATTGATCATCATGGTACCCGAAAATGGCACAGTCAATGGTTATGCCGGTTCTGTATTCTTTATTGCCCGTGATAAAGAAATGTCTGAGTTCCTGTAGTGTCTCCATTATGGCACAAAAATAAAAATTATATTTATTAAATATTAATAAATAATAAAATTATTGTACATTTAATTTTAATTAACTTGGAACTATAAATCCTGATGTATATTGATCAATTTAAATTCTGGAATATGGAAAGCAGAAGAAGATTTCTGAGAAATTCGGGTGTTTTGGCACTGGGCGGACTGTTTTTGCAAAAAACTGGTCTGGGTGCAAATCCGGCATTACGCAACTTTAATACGGATAATGAAATTGCCGGAAAATTTGATTTTGAGATCTCGCTGGCGGAGTTCTCCTTTGCAGGGCAGCTGATGTCAGGCAAAATGAGCAACATGGATTTTCCGGCCAGGGCAAAAAATGAATTTGGCATCAACGTGCTGGAATACGTTTCGGGTTTTTTCAACGAAAAGCACACGGACAGCACTTATATAAAAGAGCTGAAGAAAAGGTGCGATGACCTGGGGATGAAGAACCACCTGATCATGGTGGATGGTGCCAACATAGCTGATCTTGATCCGGCAAAACGTAAACAGGCTGTCGAATCGCATTATGCATGGGTGGATGCAGCGAAATTGTTGGGATGCAGCAGCATTAGGGTAAATCTCGGGGATACTTCCAAAGCCATCACGGGTGTCGCTGATGATCCTCCCGGCGAAGCTGCCATGGCAGCCGCTGAAGGATATCGAATGCTGCTGGAATATGCCGCCAAACAAAATATGTATGTTATTGTTGAGAATCATTTTGGCAACTCAACAGATATCGATTGGCTTGTGGGAGTGATTAAAACGGTCAACATGTCCAATGCCGGTCTTTTACCTGATCTCGGCAATTTTTGCCGTCAGCGGAGCACGCCTGAGACGAATGACCTGAAAGGCATGCTTTCTACAAAATGCCTGCAGGAATATGATCGCTATGAAGGTGTGCGGAAAATGATGCCCTATGCCAAAGGCATCAGTGCAAAATCCCATAAATTTGATGCTGATGGCAATGAAACGGAGATTGATTATTTCAAAATATTCAGCATAATCAAGGAAGCCGGATTTGCAGGATATGTTGGCATTGAATACGAAGGTGGATTGTATAATCTTTACGATCCTTCATCAGGTTATATGTCAGATAATGATGGCATTAAGGCAACCAAAGCTTTACTGGAGCGGGTAAGGGAGGAACTGGCTTAAGCCTTTTCCTATTCGCATTCTCGCGCTCACTCTCGCTCCATCTTGCGCGATTCTTTCTCCATATACCCCTGCGGTGAATGGAAAACAGAAATTTATGTGCAGACTTTAGGACATTCACTTGTTTGAAATACGTAATTTTTAATTTGAAATTAGTTATTGCGACGTGACTTAAATAAAATCATGCTTGTGCAGGGCAAGAGTAAAGTGCATTATGCCAAGAAAATTCAGCCTGCCATTAATTATGACAAGTGAAATTTGGAAATATTTGATTTTCGTAATTACTTGTGTTGTTTTCGTTAGTTATTGGTGGGTTGCTGGCTTACTTTTGAACTGTCATTAAATCATCTTAATATGGATACTAAAATACAAAAACGCAAATTGGGAAATAGCCAAATGGAAGTCTCAGCCCTCGGGCTTGGTTGTATGGGCATGAGCTATGGCTATGGTCCCGCATCAGACAAGCAGGAAATGATATCCCTGATAAGGACAGCCTTTGAACACGGTGTCACTTTCTTCGATACCGCTGAGGTTTATGGGCCGTTCACCAATGAAGAACTTGTTGGCGAAGCTTTGTTGCCATTCCGCTCAGAAGTTGTGATAGCCACAAAATTCGGCTTCGATGTAACTGCTTTCCCTAAACTGAACAGTCAGCCGGCGCATATCAGACAAGTGGCCGAAGCCTCCCTTAAGCGACTTAAAACAGAGGTCATTGATCTGTTCTATCAACACCGTGTGGATCCCGACGTTCCCATCGAAGATGTTGCAGGAACGATGAAAGATCTGATCCGGGAAGGCAAAGTAAAGCACTTTGGGATGTCGGAAGCGGGAGCTAAAACCATCCGTCGTGCGCATGCCGTGCAGCCAGTTACCGCGGTGCAGAGTGAGTATTCGCTGTGGTGGCGGGAACCTGAAGCGGAAGTGTTACCTGTGCTTGAGGAACTCGGAATAGGATTCGTGCCTTTTAGTCCGCTTGGCAAGGGTTTCCTGACAGGGAAAATAAATGAAAATACAACCTTCGATAAAACCGACTTCCGCAATACGGTTCCCCGATTATCTCCGGAAAACCGGAAAGCAAATCAGGTCTTTGTGGATCTGCTTGCGCAAGTTGCCACTCGCAAAAATGCCACACCGGCACAAATTGCGCTCGCCTGGCTGCTTGCACAAAAACCATGGATTGTTCCCATCCCGGGCACCACCAAGCTTCATCGGCTTGATGAAAACATCGGAGCATTAGCCATAGAACTCACACCTGATGATCTCCGTGAAATCGAAACCGGCGCGTCAAAAATCAAGGTGCAGGGTGCCAGGTACCCGGAGAGCAGCGCGAAATTAGTGGGTCGTTGAAAAAAATAAAGAAGGGTACCCGTATGGTGGTTACTGTTTGACCAGTTCAACCCGCCTGTTTTTGGCCTTGCCTTCCTCCGTATCGTTCGATGCAACCGGTGCAAGGGAAGCGACACCATAGGATTTCAGACGCGCTGCAGGAATACCGTACTTGGCGATCAGTGTATTCACCACGGCATCTGCACGGTCCTTCGACAGTTTCATGTTGGCATCAATAGTGCCCACATTGTCGGTATGCCCTACGACATACAATTTCAGGGATGCGTTGCTTTTAAGCAGTTTGGATATCTGGACGATGGCTGAATCGGATTCAGGCTTTATCTCCGCCTTTCCGCTGTCGAAGAATATTCCATAAACAGAGACGTGTCCTGTGCTGTTAATATCATTGCCCATCGCGGCAGCGTCAGCCACAATCTCCTGTTGCATAATCTCTCTTTCGATAATATTCAACCTGTACATGTTATTATAGGATCTGACCTCCACCCATGTTTCTTTGCCGTCTTTTTCGACTATGATCGTGGAGACCTTGTTGAAATTATCATCAAAGACAACCTTTCCGCCTATCTTCTTGAGCGCATCCTGGACGTTTTTTCGGATTTTAAGTTCACCTGGCTCGGCAGCTCCGCTATTCAGTCTGTATTCAATGTAATATTTATGTCCCTCCATGATGACCGGCTTCTTATCATTGCCGATAAACCTGTAGCTGTCAAATTCGATATCCTTGTAATCCGATATGCGGAAGTCAGGCATTCTTGTTAGCAGGGGATGGTCCTTGCTGCCTTTGAAATCCGGTTGCGTTTGCATGGAAAGACTTCCTTCCGTGGGTAAGAGGAAGAGAATGATCAAAACTACCATTACATTTTTCATATGGTTATCCGGTGTTTAAATGATTTCCCTTTTGGTGCAGTAGCTTTTCCTGATGTGACAAGCTGAAGATCAAATGTAGAAAATGTTAAACAGAATTTTCAATAATGGAAAAAACATTATTAACATATCATTAAAAAGCAGGTAAGTCCAAAAAAAGTGAATCATTCCATGATACTTTCATTGGTAAAATCGCTATCAGATTGTAAATTAGATCCTCTTAATTAATCTCAATAACCAGAAAATATGAAACCACTAAACCTGATCATCGTTGCTGCTTTAATGTTGCTGGCCAGAACCGTCTTTTGCCAGCCCGTTGCGCCCGGTTATCCTAATAAAGCCGACAGTCTCATGGACGAGGGAGACGTCCGGGCCGCTATTGAAGAATACAGGAGGTTATACAGCCTGAATCCGCAAGATCCGGGAATCGTTTACAATCTTGCACGGGCGTATTCTTTGGATAATACAGTAATCAAGCAATTCGACAGCTGTTTCCGGTATCTGAATATTGCCATTGAGCTCGATACCTCGTTGAATGCCTTAACGGATCCCGGCTTTATCCCTGCGCGAAAAGCCGTCCCCTGGGATTCTTTTGAGAACAGGCTGATTTCGATGCTAAATATTAAATACAAAAGCCCCTATCAGGACATTGAATACGCCAAAGCACTTTGGAGACTTAACGCGTATGACCAGGCTTATTTTAACGAGATCGGCATTACCATCAGAAAAATAGGCATGAGAAACCAGGTTGCCTCCGCGCTGTGGACGCTTAAGTTCATGATCCAGGAGAATAACCAGAAAGAACTTGAAATGCTGGTGGCTGCAAAAGGCTGGCCCAGAATAAAAGATGTGGGCAGTGAAGCTGCTTTTGCGGCCTATCTGGTTGCCATGCATACCAATGATGGCAGCCAGAAAAAATATATGCCCATGATCAGACAATGCTGTGAAGAAAACGAGCTTCCCTGGCTGAGATATGCTCTCCTCTACGACCGATGTCTGTTTAATGAGAAAAAACCCCAGAAATACGGGACCCACACCATCTTTAATGAAAAAAACGGGACGGAGGAGCTTTACCCGTTAGAAGATGAGGCCAGGGTGGATGACTGGAGAAAAGAAATAGGATTGGAGCCCCTGGCAGAATACCTGGAAGGACTCCATATCCCGTATCAACCTGTGAAACAGTAACATTCCAATGCCGTGACCTTCACAGAGGAGTACAAAAAACAAGCCTGGCCCTGCATACTGCAAGGCCAGGAGTGCGGATTCAAACGAATGCTGATCCTTTTCAAATACTGATGTGTCAATAACCCGTCCACGAATGAAATATGGCATATTGCAGCGGGTCCATCTGACTCTTCGTTCCAATGCTGAACTTCTTCCTGCCGGCATTCCCGTCTTCCTCATCTTTAAGGGTTAAACCGGCATAAGCCAGATAAACAGAATAATTAAGTTCGCAGGTTGTATATACATATTCAAACTCCCGGTTGAGTGAGATACCCGCTGTCTCCTCGCATGCCTGCTGGAATTCGGCATCAGTAAAACCACGGCGGAGGTCCTTGTAGTATTGCCGGTAAAGCAGTCTCATCACATCATCCAGTGATTTATTATTTTCAGTTGCATGACGGATGGCCAGATCCAGGATAAAACCAACCAAAGGACCTTTCTCATAATAGGAAATGGATTGATCGGTACCTCCGGATTTATTTCCAAAAGGACCATCGCTCCAGGTGTTGTAACTTGACTGGGATAAAGACTGATACCTGCGTCCGGGATCGTTTTCAAAAGCATTGAGGTCAGATTCAATGCTGAACAGCAATTCCTCATCAGTGATCAGTCCGGCTCTTCTAACCAGGAGATATTCATAATAAACCGTAAGGCCTTCGCTGACCCAAAGCAGATTGGTTCGGTTTTCCCGGTCGTAATCAAATGGCCCGAGTTCATAAGGCCGGATCCTTTTTACATTGTAATGGTGAAAGTATTCATGTATCAGAAATTTCAAGGTCCTGATCCGGTTTTCACGATTGTCAAGTCCCTTGCCACTGAAACTCACGGTTGTGTTGTTGAGGTGCTCAATACCGCCCATTCCGGGGCCAATGCCCAAAAAGGTATATTCCCGGTAGGGAATGTCACCCATCAGGTCTACCCCTGCCTGTACCGCCTTCCCAAGGTCTTCCATAAAGTTACGACGGTCAAAGCTGTCAGGATCATAAGCGATAAACCGGTGTTTGATCCCCTTAATGGTAAAGGAAGGAAACTCTTCCAGATGGCCCAACAGGATAGGGCAATCATACAGGATATCGAAGTCCGGAGCAATGAACTCATGGTCCTTGCCTGCAACCGGTTCAAGGCCGGTTGCAATACTGTCCCAGCCCTTGTACGGTATGATTTTCAGCGTAACCGGCATATGCAACCCGTTGGTAGTATAAATAAAGGTTGCTGCAGGGATCATATAACCATGGGTAGTATCCAGGTAATTGTTGGCAACAAATTTCTTTTCAGCCAAAACATCATAACTTATGGTAAAGGAGGGAATGTCTCCCGCTGTCAATTCCCAGGTATTAGAATTTTTACGGATAACCTTTATTATCCTGCCGTCAGCGCCGATCACGGAGAAGTTCCTCACTTGTTCGGAATAATCCATGATCTGGTAGTAACCCGGCATCCACCGGGGCATCCTGAAATTAAGGGTGTCTCCACCTAACCCCCTGCATTGGAGTGACACATGGAATAAATGACTGGACGGATCAGGCATGGACAGGGTGTATTGCAGCTTCGGAGTATTGTCCGGTTCCTGGTTCCGGTCAGATGAACTGAGAAGGAATGACAACAGCAATAATCCCGGTAGCAATATCCGGTTTAAAAGAGCATGGAAGGGTTTCATCATTGGCAGTATTGATGTATATACTGGAAATCTCCGGGCGCCATTCAAATTTATTAAAGTATTGGATGATGGGGTAATTATTTCTCCAAGGAAAAATCTTCTTCTGCAAATATTTAAGAAATTACTTACTCATATCTCAAAGCCTCTACTGGATTTCTGATTGCTGCGCCCCAGGAATGGAGAGAGACGGTTATGAGTGTGATCATTATTGCGGTTGATCCGGCCAAAACAAAAATCCACCAGCTGAGTGAAGTTTTATAGGCAAAATTCTCCAGCCATTTGTGCATGAAAAAGAAAGCCAGGGGAACAGCCAGTAAAAAGGAAATCAACACCCATTTCATGATGTCCCAATTGAGCATCATCATGATCTCCATGGTTCGCGCACCATTGATTTTGCGTATGCCGATTTCCTTGGTGCGTCGCTGGGTTATAAGGAGCGTCAGCCCAAGCATTCCCATGGAACAAATAAATAAAGCTATACCGGTAAACAGGGACAGCAACCTGACCTGAAGGAGTTCTGTTTTGTATACGCTCGTATACATGGAACGGACATATTTGTATTGAAACAGATACCCCGGGAACATTTTTTCCCAGACCTTTTTCATATCGGCCAAAGCTCTCTCCTGCATGCCGGGATGGCAGGAAATCACAAAATTAATCAACCACAGGTCTTTTCTTTTAAAGAGTACAAGTGGTTCAATTTCTTTCTTCAGGCTTGATAGATGAAAATCTTCCACCACACCGATAATTTTGCCTTCCGGAATACTTACCTCCGCCATGTTGGTATTCAGCCGGAAAGTCTTCCCGATGAGGTCGTCAGGAGATGTGTAATGCAGTCTCCTCATTGCCGATTCATTGATGATGTATTCTCCTGAACCTTCATGATCGTCGTTATCGGTTGAAAAATTGCTGCCGGCGAGGAATTTTAAATTGAATATGCTGGCAAAAGAGTAATCACAAGGGAATACTCCGATATAATTGTCGGAATTCCTTTCCATGTTTTTCCGGTATCCCTCCAGCGAGAATTCGAACATGTCATTGGCTTCCCCTCCGGGAGGTTCAAACATGGCGGACACGGATTCAATGGAACTGTATTTCAGTAATTCCGCCTTAAAAAGTTCAAACTTGGTTTGCACACTGGTATGCACATCCTCCAAACAAATCAGATTATCGTTGCCGGACCCCATGCTGTTATCCAAAGCGTAGCTGGTTTGCCTGCGAATCACCAATACGGCAATAATCAAAGCAATTGAAATGGTATATTGCACGACAATGATGCCCTTGCTTATCCCTTTTCGTTTGAGGTTGTTGTTTTTGTTTTCGGTTGTTGCTGTAACACCTGATGTTGCCTGTCTCAGTAGCGGCACCATACCGGTAAAGATGCCCAAAATAGCGAACAGGGTTATACAGGGCAGGACAAATGACCAACTGTCTTTGAAAAGGTTAATTCCATAGTTTTCCTGAATGAGTCTGGCAGCCGCAAATGCTATAAATCCGCTGAGGATGAGTGAAACCAGGATAATGACAGTCCCTTCATAAAATAAATATTTCAGGATCATTACGCGTGAAGAACCCGACACTTTACTGACAAAAAAGAACCTGTCACTGTAACCTGCCATGCCCATATTGAGGTTGGTATAGTTGGCGAGTGCAATAAGCACCAGTATCAATGCTGCTATGAAAAGGGCATAGATAAGGGTCATATTGCCGTTGGCCTCTATCTCCCGCAACTTGTTGGAATGCAGGTGTATATTGGTAATCTTTTGGAGGTGGGCTTCCGGTTGGTTCCCACTGCTTTCTCCTGCAACATGCGAAGAATAGAAATCTTTAAAGCCGGAAAGAATGTTCCCGGAATTGGCATTTTCAGTGAACAGGAAATAGGTCCAGGCCCAACCATTAAAGACAAGCTTATCAACCGGTGTAGTAATCAATTCAGGATGAAAGTGGCTGTTTTGCGGTAAATCTTTCATGATTCCTTTAATGGTAAAAGAGAAATCCCTGTCATAGAATTGTCCCGCCGGCAATAACAATACCTTTCCGACCGGATTTACCTTACCGAATATTCTTTCTGCAAAGCTTTCGGAGACCACCATGGATGCCGGACTATTGAGTATGTTTTTGGGATCACCGGTTAACAATTCGGCATCAAAGACGTCAAAAAAAGTGCTGTCGCATTCAAATGCCTGGGTAATTGAAATATACTCCTCATTGTATTTCAAAACACCGCCCCGGATGGGTGCCAGTCTCACGTAGGTTTCTATTTCAGGAAAATAATCCGCCATGGCCGGAATGTACCCTGCCTGGTATACCCGGGCAAAGTGTTTACCGGAAATAAAAGACTGATCGGTAACCGTGAAACGGTAAATCCTGTCTGAATCTTCATGGAACCTGTCAAAGGTCAATTCGTGCCTCAGGAATAAAAGGATCAGCAATATGCTCATCCACGACAGGCTCAGTCCCAATACCTTAATGAGATTGAGCAATGGCCTTTTAAGAAGATTTCTGAGGACGAATTTCAGGAGCATAGCGATTCTTTAAGTGCCTTTAGACATGCATAAATAAAATATCCACGGAACAGCTTCCAAATATAACGGGATTCTCTAAACAGATCACTGAATACCCAGCACTCTTTTAATTGCCAAAAGATTCCTTTGATTTACTATGCTTTTTGCTTCGGGAGTATATAAAAACGTTATCGTATCTTTGTGCCGTTCAATAATTTTGGCTCTCACCATTTTCCCGAGACTATTCATAAGCTTGTTATCCGCACTGAAAGGTTCATCGAGTATTGCGATAGCTGCGGGCAGCCATCGCGAAGGGAACAGATCATCATGACTGCCTCCCTGCTTATACTGGTTGATCACGGATTCTATTTCATTTAAAACAGCCTCAGGGCCTTTTGATTCGGCAAGATTGATATTATTGTTTTTGCCCATCTTGTCAAAGCTTCACCGTTTGGTACAAGCAATGCAGAAGTATATTTATTCTGGTTATTATACAGCATCATCTGATCGATAAACGGAGACCTGTCGGTTATTGTTTCTTCAATTCCTTCAGGGCTGTATTTTTCACCATCATCTGAAATGAGAAGGCTTTTAAATCTTCCAAGCACATAAAGGAATCCATCCTCATCAATGTATCCCATATCACCTGTATGCAGCCAGCCGTCGCGGATAGTCTCCCTGGTGGCTTTTTCATTTTTCCAGTATCCTTTCATGACATTTTCTCCGCGGACTATTATTTCACCTTTTTTACCTACTGGCATTTCATTTCCATCCTCATCACAGATTTTCAGGTCGAGATTTTTGACAAAAAACCCGATGATCCCAGCTTATGCCTTTTCTCCATATTGCCTGAAATTACCGGGGAAGCCTCAGATAAACCATACCCTTGCAGCATCGGAATCCCTATGGCATGAAAAGAATTTCTGAAGTTCAATATCAAGCAAGGCTGCTCCCCCGAAGAAAAACTTCGGTCTTCCTCCAAAACTGGCCCTGATTTTTTTAAACAGAATGAAATCATACAACTTATAAATGGGTTTAAGAAATATTCTTCATCCCTTTCCCCTTATCCCATCCAATACCATTATACCATAGGCAATCTTTAAGGCATGATTAAAAGCTTTTCAATGAATGGCCCTTTGTCCCTGATCCCCTTTTCAATTCCTTTGCGTAAGTTTTTTGCCAGGGCTGGTGCACTCAACAGGAAGACAGGTTTGATCTCCCTGATATTTTCGGGGATATGTTTCAGACTGTCAAGATAGGATTTGCCTGATTGAACAGCAGCCAGGCTGGCTCCTGTAGCCATCATAATATATATTCCCACAGTATGGGCAAAGGAATGGTCCCACGGCAGAATAAGCAGTGTTGTCCACCATTCCGGAACATCCATAAGAGTAAGTGCTTGTTCAATATTGGCGGTATAATTCCTGTGGGACAGGATTATTCCTTTGGGATCAGCTGTTGTTCCGGAGGTATAACAAATATTGGCATAATCATCGGGTCCGACCGATTTATGGTTTCCATGAATTTTTCATGGATTTTTCTGAAGATATTCTTCTCCCATTTTCTTGACATCTCCCAGATAAATTTCATCCTGTGCATAACTTTCTCTTGGGTCCAGAAGAATAACTTTTTCAAGATTTTTAAGATCGTTTTTAATTGAGTTAATTTTCTCCAGCTGGTGACCGGAGACAATCACCAGTCTTGATTCTGAATGGTCAAGCCTGAATTTCAGATCGCATGCCTTCCTTGAGGAGGATGGAAAGAGGAACACAGATGGCCCCTGTATGCAATACGCCAAGTTCACTTATTACCCAGTCAGTCCGGGATTCAGAGAACAATGCAATCCTGTCGCCCTTTTTAATGCCAAGTGCCAGCAGGCCTGCCGCCACTTTGTAGGCCTGCATCTTTGGTTTCCCTGTAGGTGATGGCCTCATACCTGTCAGATTTCTTCTCAAGAAGATAAGGGTTGTTCCCATACTTTTGCACGCTGTTTTCAAGCAATTCTACTATGGTATTCATATTATGCGATTTTAGGTCGGATAGCAGGAGCGTTTTACTAAAGTTATGAAAGTATTCAGGCTAAGTCAAATAAAAGCGTCCTGTTTTCAAATAATCCTTTCTGTAATCATGCCAATTAGGCTGATACGGCCTTCGGGGTGAGGCAACAGGTTGATTTTACCAAAATGATTCAGTCAATTCCGTCGTTCTGTGCATGTTATTTACTAAATTGCATATCATCATGAATTTAACCCTTCCTATCAGCCATGAAAAATCCATTAAAAATTCTCGCATTGGGATTTCTCCTGTGTTCATTTTTTTCATGTAACCCGGAACACGCCCGGAAAAGGGTATTGACTTTAGGGATCAGTCATGAATCCAACACGTTTTCAACCCTGCTTACCCGGGAATCTGAGTTTAATGTTTTACGCGGAGCAGATATCCTGAAGGACCAGTCGTGGGCTAAAGTTTTTAACGATGCCGGCATTGAAATCATTCCGACGTTGCATGCGGATGCCTGGCCCGGAGGAGTTGTAGAGCGCACGGCCTTCGAAAATTTCACAAATGAGATTCTGGATGATATTAGAAAAGCCGGACATCTTGATGGAATATACATGGATATGCATGGAGCGCTGCATGTAGAAGGTTACGAAGATGCACAGGCCTTTCTTATTCAGAAAATCAGGGACATTGTGGGTGAGGAGGTTCTCATATCAGCAAGCTTTGACCTGCATGGCAATCCATCGCCTGAATTTGTTGAAGAATTGGATTTGCTTACCGCTTATCGTACCGCCCCGCACAGGGACGGCGCCGAAACCAGGACCAGGGCTGCACAGATGCTTGTTGATGCTTTTAAATATGGATGGAAATCCCATATCGAGTTTACAGAGATCCCCATCCTGGTACCGGGTGAGAAGAGCATTACAGAAGTGGAGCCTTTGCATTCCATTTATACACAGCTCCCTGAGGTTGGCAAAATTGAAGGATTGATCGATGCTTCAATATTTGCAGGATATTGCTGGGCCGACCTGCCGCGCTCCGCCATGAGGGTATTCGTGGTGGCCAAAGATAAAAAATACGGCACTGCGGCTAAAAACGAGGCTATTCGCATGGCACAGCAAATCTGGGACAGCAGAAAGAAACTTGAACTGGATGTACCTTCAGGGTCGATTGATGAAATGATCGGCAAATCAAAGGAATATGATGATACCACAGTCTTTATATCAGATTCCGGAGATAATACCACTGCCGGTGCGCCGGGCGATAATACCCAGGTACTGGATGCCCTGCTAAAACATCATGTAAGCAAGGCTTTGATGGCCGGCATTGTAGATCCGGAGGCTCTGGAAAAATGCGTTGAAACGGGAATTGGTAAAAATGTGAAGCTCAATCTGGGCGGAAAGGTTGATAATGTATTCGGAAAATCACTTGAAGTTGATGCCAGAGTCCTGTTTATTTCACCTGATTCAATCCTGAAAACCAACAGGGGAGCCGCAGTTGTTGAAACCGATGGAGTTAAAACCGTTATATTGAAATCCCGGCGCTCTTTTACTGAAATGAGGGATTTTAAAGAGGTAGAACTGGATCCCCTGGACTTTAAAATAGTAGTTGTTAAACTGGGCTACTTATTTCCTGAACTACGTGATTTGGACCAGGTACACCTGATGGCGCTGACCACAGGATTCTGTAACCTGGATATGCGTACCTTGCCCTTTAAAAATGTGCGTCGTCCCTGTTACCCGCTGGATCTGGATATGGTTTGGGAACCCCTCTGATGAGGCAGGTGCAAATCGAAAAGCCAATAAAGAGAAAAAAATGTATTTTAATGTATGGTTTATTTGACATTGTGTAAAATATATTTATCTTTGTATCAAAATATAGTTACATCAAGTAATAATAAACATACAATGAAAGAGATTACCTACAGCAAGGAAAAACAGATTATTGTTTCTGTCATCACCTCCATAATGATCCTCGGATTCTATTCCTTATATGTTTTTCGCAACTACATTTCCGGGAGTCCTGAAATCATAAACGACTTTAAATTCTGGGGGAAGGCATTCCTGATCCTGATCCCTGTGTCAATAGTCGCACAAATTATCATTCACATTGTGTTTGCCATCATTAATAAAATCGCTACTAATGAAGACATACCCGTTATCAGTGATGAACGCGACAAACTGATTGAGCTGAAAGCTGTCAGGATTTCACATTGGATCTTTATTTCCGGATTCATGCTTTCGATGGGATCACAGGCCTTTGGTATGCAGCCCTGGGTCATGTTCATCACCCTCGTCTTCTCGGGATTTGTCGCCTCCGTTATTTCGGAAATTGCCAGGATCATCTATTACAGGAAAGGGTTTTGATATGGGCAGGTGTACCATCAGTAACAATATCCGGAAGCTACGCTTCCATGCCAGCGAAATGACACAGCAGGAACTGGCCGATAAAACGGGCGTGACACGGCAAACCATCGTCGCAATTGAAAACGGTAAATATTTTCCTACCCTGGAGCTGGCATTCCGGATCTCCCGGGTTTTCAATATGCCGCTTGAAGAAGTATTCTCCTTTATTCCCGAAGTAAGCATACCAACCGATAATAATATTTAATTCCATGGACAGGCAGATCAGTGAAACATATGAAAAACTTGAACAGAGTGTATATGCCTCGCTGGAGACATACTCCAATGTGCACCGGGGAAGCGGGCACTTTTCGATGATTTCGACGTATTTATTTGAACAAGCCAGGGAGATTGTCCTGGAATACCTCGGGCTGAGCAGGCGCCAATACACGGTCATCTTTTGCACCCCCAGAAGAGCTGCCATAATCAGTGAAAAACTAAAAGATAATAGTGGAAAACTAAAAGATAATAGTGAAAAGTTAAAAGCTAAAAGTTATAAGATTTTGTCAAGCAGGGATATTGGTCTTCCACTGGGAATTACGGCTTTGGCGGTCAGGAAAAAAACTTTGCCGGGGGGTATCCCTTTTGAGACCGGGGGAGGAAATGCGAGGCTGGTTTCTCCCGGTTCGGTCATATGGGCCGGTGCACCCGGCAAGTTCGAGGCCGGAACGCCTGCCATCATCAATGTTATCGCGTTTGCCAGATCGCTGCAACTGATGCGGCATTATGGCCTTGAAGCTTTCCCCGAGGCGAACTCCGGAAAAGATTCTCCCGCCGGGATCCTTTACCGGGATGAACTGGAAGGGTTTTCGGGTAAAGCCATGCTGGAGGAACTGAAGAAGACCCTGATTGGCCGCCAAGCACCCGTACCCACCCTGGAAGGAACCAGGCCTTATATTAACCTGGATTATGCTGCCAGCACACCCACCTTCTTGCCGGTATGGAACGCCGTACGCCACACGTGGCATCAGTCACGGCAAATACAGCAGGAGATCATTCATGAGGTCAGATCGGTTTGTTCCGGAGTTCTGGGTGCTCCGCCTGCTGAATATGAAGTGATTTTTACCTCCAATACCACTGAAGCCATTAACCTGGCAGCCGAAAATTTATCAAAAGAACCGAACCGGGACAATGATCCCGTTGTGCTCAATACCCTCCTCGAACATAACTCCAACGAGTTGCCGTGGCGCGTGAATCCGAACTTCACCCTGATCCGCATGGAAGTCAATGGTGAAGGTTTTGTGGATCTGAACGAACTGGATTCGATTTTATGTGCTTACAATAAGGACGGTAAGCACGGCAGGAAGCGGATCAGGCTTGTAGCCATTAGCGGAGCTTCGAATGTACTTGGTACATTCAATGATCTGGCTGGGATCAGCAGGATCGTTCACCAGCACGGTGCCCACTTGTTGGTGGATGCCGCTCAAATGGTTGCACACCGAAAAATCGACATGGAGGCCTGGGAAATTGACTATCTCGCCTTCTCGGCCCATAAAGTGTATGCGCCCTTTGGCACCGGTGTGTTGGTGGTCAGAAAAGGCCTGCTCAATTTCAGCCCCTCCGAACTGGAGGCAATCCAATTGTCTGGAGAAGAAAACGCAGGCGGCATCGCCGCACTTGGCAAAGCGCTTGTGCTTCTGCAGCGGGCAGGTTTCGATGTGATCAGGCAGGACGAACAAGCGCTCACCGCAAGGGCATTGCGGGGACTGGCAAATATAGATGGTCTCATCCTCTACGGGATCAGGGACCCGGACTCGCCCCGGTTCGCCCAAAAAGGCGGTGTCCTAGTATTTAATTTCAAGAACATGTTTTCCAACGTCACAGCCAAAAAACTGGCCGAGAAGGGAGGGATCGGTGTGCGATACGGTTGTCATTGCGCACATCTGATGATCAAACGTCTGCTGAAAGTTCCACCCCTGCTGGAACGATTTCAAAACCTGATGCTGACCCTCTTCCCGAAGATCAGCCTTCCGGGGGTGGTGAGGGTGAGCCTGGGCATCGGGAACACCGAGGAGGAGGTAGATACCTTGATTCATGTTCTGGGCAAAATAGCCGGTAAGTCCTGCGTTGCAGCAGACGAGTCCTCCGATATTGCACGGAATGGAACCAGAAGATTATCCCAGACGGATATAGAACGCGACCTGAACAATTTTGTCAAAGCCGCATCGAAGAGAGTCTACTTCTGATTCAGTCCCTTGCTTTTCAGATGATTCATCAGCATGTAGGAATAATCCTTAAACCATTCATTCAGGTCCGTAGGATTTTTTGCCTTTGACTGGACTGACCATAATAGTTTATCCGATGCCAGATCATAGAGATTCAATTCCAGATAGAAAGTTTTATCAACAGAATAATACCCGGGCGTGTACAGCTGCGGATAATAATAGTTATAATAGCCGTAATAACTGCCGTAGAACCCGTAATTCAGCGGGTAGTATGAGGTCCCCGGATGATAGGATTCCACCTTTTTGGTATCCAGCAGAGCAAGGGTAAGAACTGCATCGCAGCCGGTTTTTTTCAAATAATCGGCAAGCATTTCCTTGGTAAAATCCTTGGTGAGGGAAAAATTGGGAGGGAAAATATCCGTGCTTTGCACCACTTTAAAACCCTTTGAAATTAATGTGGTAGCCATTTGGGATTCAATAAAATAGTTGGCATCCTCGTTCTGGGTAAGAACTATAATAAACGCCTTCTTATAGGGGCCTTTAGAAGTAGCCTCGGGATCTGCCCAGGATCCGACAATCTTCTGGGTTGATCCACATCCCGTCATGACCAGGGCGACAAGCAGCAATAAGACAATTTTAAATTTCATTATGGAGATTTTAGTAATTAATGAATATTCTAACAATTTATGATAAAGTATTTGCAATATTACAAAATAAATGGCTTACATGGTTTATGCAGTTTATCGTTTCATCCCGGCCATGATCTGATCATCGGGGAGAGTTTACAAACAGGTATGCCTTTTTTTTGCAAGCACAACAAAAAGAACTAAATTTATTCAATTAAAAATTTAAAACATTAATAAATGAGACCAGAACATTTATGTAAGACGCTAATCCGGTTTATTTTGCCGGCTGTTATCCTGGTTCTTGGACAGAATGTGCTTGCCCAGACTGTCCCTACCGTACCGGATACTTCAAAAATGACTTATAACCAGATCTCCAGCGGATTGAAGCTGTATGTGTATCCTGCCAAGGGACAAAGCAAGCAACAGCAAAAGAAAGATGAATTTGATTGCTATCAATGGGCACAGGAGCAATCAGGTATTGATCCGTTGAACCTCCCGCAGAGTAGAAGCCCCCGTTCAGTCAGGACCTACCGGTGGAGCAGTTGTGGGAGCTGCTAAAGGAGCGGCTGCAGGTGCCGCCATTGGCGCTATTGCAGGGGATGCCGGGAAAGGGGCGGCCATTGGTGCTACAGCAGGGGCCATGGCCGGCAGACGTGCGGGAAAACAGGCGCAGGCTCAGCAGAACCAACAGGCTCAGGCCAGTGCAGACCGCCACAGAACAGGAAATGAAGAATAGCTTTAATAAAGCATTTTCGGTATGCATAGAAGGCAAAGGCTACACCATTAAATGATCGGATATTAAACAATCAATTAAATCATAAACCATTATGAAACAATTTATTATATTGGCAATTACTGGCATTTGTCTTGCTGCCTGTACTTCCCCGGCTGAAAAAAAAGAAAAAGAAAACCTGGCTATTGCCCGAAAATATATGGAAGCCGTTGAAAGCATGAATGTAATGGCTATGGATTCTCTCCTTGCAGATAATTATATGGGCTATGGTCCTTCTATAACTGATTCCATCAATAAAGAAGGGGCGATCTTAAATTTCAAATATCTGGTGGAGAACCTGTATGAATCCTTTGAATATACCCGGCATCAAGAACTGGCAGTAACCGTTGAAGAAGGGCGAGGCTTCAGGTGACTGGGTGTTGAACTGGGCCTATCTCACCATTAAATTTAAGGATGGAAGTGGTCCTGTAAACGTATGGGTCAATATTGTGTACCGGATTGAAAACGGTAAAATTATGCACAGCCGGACTTTTTATAACGAAGCCGATGTGCTTAGACAGCTTGGGTATTCGATGGTAAAATGATCTTTCCCCACAGATTCTAACGTATCAATATCCTGCCGCTAAAATGACAAGGGTTAAATTCCTTTTCAGGAAATTTGATGGCAGGAACCTGAACGCCCGGTCGCCCGGATAGGATGGTGTTCCCAAACAAGTCGATCAGAAAATCCATAACAGTCACCAACCTGTAGCACCTGCGGTGCTTTTCTGCATTGGAATTAAGTGATAACCCATTCGGGACGACAATAGGGTGATATTTTTCATCGCTGAGAGTCCTTTACCAAAAATATTTAAATTTGCCAGTAACCATTAATATAAATCAATATGAAAATTAACATTGTATTTATCTGTTTCTTATTGGTATCAATAAATTCCTTATCACAGGAAAACATGGTAACCATCAGCGGAGGTTACGCTTTTGCAAACGTTGGAGCTATCGAGAGCAATGCCACAGGATGGAGAATTAACGGACTTTTTGAGTTTAATCCGTCGGGGGGTATGTTGGCTCATGGTCTATCCTTTGGTTACTTCAACCTTCAAGCCACTGAGGGTGTTGGGTCACAGACCATCGAAAGCAAACTATTTACTACTCCGTTATACTATTCGCCTAAAGTAATGTTTGGCTCAGAGAAAATTAAAGCATTTGTTAAAGGAGCCCTTGGTATGCAGTTTGCCGGACTTCAGAGGGAAGGACTTATCACTTTGGACGACACTGATTTTGGATTTTATGGCGGCGGTGGCGGTGGAATTATGTTTTTTATCCAGGAAAATATTTTCATTAATGCTGAATATGAAATAGTCTGGACGTCGAACGATTGCTATAAGGACGGATGGATGAATACTGCAATGGCCGGAATCGGATTTAAGTTTTAGAGACCCTCGTTGGTTCAGCCACTCTCCGGTTGTTTCCCAAAGTACAGGAACACACCTGTCATGGAGCAAGATCAAATTTTTCCGGTATAATACCCCCTTGCTCCAACTGGTTTATTTTTCAATATTGCCTGGCATTGCCTGCAATTGTTTCTGCAACGTCAGCAAAGGTTTCTGATTAAGTTTGGCCAAACCTATTTCAGGACGATCCAAAGATATAATCAAAAACATGACTACCGCAAAAATTAAGGCGAGTACTATGTTTATCCTCGAACTTCCTTTTCCTGAGATTCCGAACTGATAGCCCAGCGTTAGCATGGAAAAGAATCCGACGATAAATAAGATCCAGAGAATTACAGAAGGTATGCGATACTCAAACGTCATGGTCATACGATGATTATAAGTATTTACCAGATCATTGATCGAAATGGTGTAAAGTGAATACACCTCTGAACTTCGGTCCTGTTCAGCCAATTTTTCAGCGTATCCCCAGAGCGTATCCAGGATCTGCGGGGAACGGGAGATTGCCTTCTTGAGCTTTGCTGCATCCTTGTTAATATCCACCCGAAGATCAACATATTCAACAAGCAGTTTTCTGATATCTGAGCGCATGGGTTCTCCCAGTAATCCTGCCTGTAGATAGGCTGTTCGGATGTTGGTTACTTCTTCGAGCAGCAATGCTTTGCGGTCATTATAACGATTGGCCGAAATCTGAAATACAAAAGCCAGAAAGAAAGCCAATGTACCAAAAGCTGCCGCTACAACAGTGCCAACCGGAGCATCCTTCAGATCTGCCGAATTTCTTAATGTGGTAGGTGCCGTACCGCCGGCCGATGTAAACGGGTATCAACACTACAAGAAACGGGGCAAGGAACATGCCCAAAACCTGGAAAATCTTCATCATATCCATCATTTCCGAATCTTAGTTTATGAATAGTCAGCTTAGCTTGTCTGAAGGTAAGAAAGAAATCCGAAGGAGACAAAAAATCTTTGGTGATTAATCCCGAACGGGCCATAAGGGAAGAAAATTATTGCTATTTTTATATCCATGAAAGCAATAATCAAAAAGAGCATGTTTGCACTGGGATTTTTAATGGCATCAATTGCCGTATTCCCTCAGTGCCAGATACTTAACCGGGTGTCACCCGATGGATCGATGCAGTATTTTATGGAGCCGGTTAACTTTTACTGGACCAGTGCAAAATCATTGAAAGGGTGCATTGTTACAGATAAAGAAAACTACTTTCTCGAATTGCATCCGGTTCCGTTTCCTGAGAAACCTGATGGGAATAAACTAAAAAAGGAACTTGTCCTGAAATTATCCGATGGCAATACCTATGCGCTTCAACATTACGATACCCGTTATGCGGAGAATGACACGGTCATGGAAATGCTTTATCTCATTGATAAGGAGGACATGAACAATTTACTCAATTTAGAAGTGCTTGAAGCAAAGATTGACATGATGGGAAATGAAGGCATCCGGTCGTATGTGTTCAAGTTGCATAAATCAGCACTAAAGGAACAGCTGGCCTGTTTTTTACAGGAGGAAGAAGGCAGGAAGAAAAGGTAATCAGTCCTGTGGATTCTCGTTCGGGGATTTGGAAGTGATTTTGTCTCTCAACCTTAAGAGAAGATTATTGAAAGTAACCGTAAAGGACAAAATATTATATATTTCATTACCATTGTCACGGGGCATAAATTCATTTACATAGGTTAACTCCAACTGGAGATCATCCGTTACCAAATAACCCCCACCAATCTCAAACCGGTTGCGATCAAAAAAAGTAACACCTGTGGTTTTGGCCTTTGGCTTAAACAGCAATTCTTCGGTACTGACAAAATAAAATACTCCTTTTCTGAGTACATTGCTGTTGATTGGTTTCAGGAATTTTATCATCTGACGGTACCGGTACTTGTCCTCAAATACGCTGTCCGCATTCATCATAAACCTTAACTCTCCACGGATCCTGGTCAACAGGGTGTACCTGGTTTTATGGATATAATAGGTCCCCTGAAGGGTCCACCGGTATTCGGGTGAAAAATACTGCCCTATATCAGGCACATCTTTATTGTAATAATAGGCCAGTGAGGTAGAAAATTTCCACCTCGGTGAAAAGTAATAGTGTGCCCATCCGAAAACATATCTTTGAATATTGGTAGAAAGAACTTTGGGTTCTGAAGGGGTGTCACTGAAAGTTCCTCCGAGCCATAATTCTCCGGCCCACTTATCATTAATGGCACGCGCAAACTGTAACTCATTGGCCAACTGGTTATAACTGGTATTTTGGGCCTTAGCACTGAATGATATGAGAAGCAGGAACAGGAAATATACTACCTTTTCCTCATGATCAATTTTCAACCCTATCCATTTACCGGGAATATGTTGCATTGTTTTTACCATACCAGTCGTGTTTATCGGCATACTTACCGGCTATTTATGTTTATATCATTTCAATCCGATCATTTTCTTGATTTCATTCAACTTGTTTAACGCCTCAATGGGGGTGAGGTTGTTGATATCCACGCGCCTGATCTCATCGCGGATCTGCTTTAACACCGGATCATCGAGTTGAAAGAAACTAAGCTGCAGACCTTCACGTTTGTCGGCCAGTCCTGCCACCGGGCGTGATGGCGTACGATCATCATGTGTGTTCTCAAGTTCGGCAAGTACTTCATTGGCTCTTCCAACCAGGCTTTTTGGCATGCCTGCCATACGAGCCACATGAATGCCGAAACTGTGTTCACTGCCTCCCCGCACAAGCTTGCGAAGGAAGATCACCCGGTCTTCCAGTTCTTTGATCGAAATATTGTAATTCTTTACCCGCTCAAATGAGCTTTCCATTGCATTCAGCTCGTGATAGTGGGTGGCAAACATGGTCTTCGGCTTGAATTTCGGATGGCCATGCAGGAATTCAACCATGGCCCAGGCAATTGAAATGCCATCATAAGTGCTGGTACCCCGGCCAATTTCATCGAGAAGGATCAGGCTGCGGTCTGACAGGTTGTTCAGTATACTCGCCGTTTCCGTCATCTCCACCATGAAAGTGGATTCCCCCATGGAAATATTATCTGACGCACCTACACGTGTAAAGATCTTATCCACAAAACCAATTTCAGCGCTTTCAGCGGGAACAAAACTTCCCATCTGGGCCATCAGAACAATCAAGGCTGTTTGTCGGAGCAGGGCGGACTTACCTGACATATTGGGACCGGTGAGTATAATGATCTGTTGTTCACTGCTGTCCAGAAAAACATCATTGGCGATATACGGTTCCGTAGCCGGAAGCTGTTTTTCAATGACCGGATGACGACCCTGCCGGATGTTAATGCTGTCAGCATCATTCACCAATGGCCGGGTATATTTATTTTCGATGGCACACCGGGCAAAGGAAAGAAGACAATCAAGCTTTGCTGTCAAAGAGGCATTGAGTTGCACCGGTATGGTATACTCGGCAATTGCCAGCACAAGTTCATTGAACAGTCTGGTTTCAAGTTCCAGGATCTTTTCCTCGGCACCCAGGATCTTTGATTCGTATTCCTTCAACTCCTCGGTAATATACCGTTCCGCACTAACCAGGGTTTGCTTTCGGATCCAATCGGCAGGGACCTTATCTTTATGCGTATTGCGGACCTCGATATAATATCCGAAGACATTATTGAACGAAACCTTGAGGGAGGTAATGCCGGTGCGTTCAATTTCGCGTTGCTGCATTTGCAGCAGATAGTCCTTGCCCGAATGGAGCATGACCCTGAGCTCATCAAGATCGGCAGATACCCCTGATGCAATAATATTTCCGCGATTCATCATCACCGGCGCATCAGGCTGAAGCTCCCTTTCCATACGGTCACATATCAGCTGACAGGGATTGATCTGCTCACCGATTCGCTGTAATACCGGCTCTTCTGATTTTCCGCACAATTCTTTAACCGGAAGCAGCGCGTTCAGGGAAAGTCTGAGCTGAACTACCTCACGGGGGGATATCCTTCCCACGGCAACTCTTGAGATCAGACGCTCAAGATCACCCACCCGTGAAATGTGTTCTTCAATTTCCGTCCGCATTTCAGCGTTTTTCATCAAATGCTCCACTGCATTCAGCCGTTCATGAACAGGTTTAATGTCCTTGAGCGGCATGGCTACCCAACGTTTCATAAGCCTGGCCCCCATGGGCGAAATCGTACGGTCGATTATTTCGATGAAGGGCTTACCTCCTTCAAAAATCGGATGAAAAAGCTCAAGGTTGCGTATGGTAAATTTGTCCAGCCATACAAAATGATCTTCCTGCAGTCCTCGACAAGGTAGAAATATGCTTTACCTGCCGGTGTTCGGTCAGGTCGAGATACCTGAGAATCGCACCGGCTGCAACAATACCAAGCCTGAGATTGCTGATGCCAAATCCTTTCAGTGAAGTGGTTTCAAAATGCTTCAATAGCTTATCTGTAGCGGTCTCCTCATTAAATATCCAGTCATCGAGCTTAAAGGTACAGAATCGGGTGCCGAAAAGCTCCTGGTATTGCATTTGCTTGCCCCTTTCAAACAGAACTTCCTTGGGTGAAAAGTTGTGCAGGAGTTTGTCGGCATATTCAAAGCTGCCTTCGGCCGTGAAAAACTCACCGGTGGAAATGTCAAGGAAAGCAATGCCGGCAGCATTTTTTTCCAGATGCACACAAGCCAGGAAGTTATTTTCCTTATGTTCCAGCACATTTTCATTCAGGGCAATTCCCGGGGTCACCAATTCTGTTATGCCACGCTTCACGATTGTCTTGGCCAGTTTTGGATCCTCCAGCTGCTCACAGATGGCCACCCGCTGACCCGCCCTGACCAGTTTCGGCAAATAGGTATCGATGGCATGGTAAGGAAATCCTGCCAGTTCAACGAAGGAGGCCGATCCATTGGCGCGCCGAGTAAGTGTGATACCCAGAATGTCAGCTGCTTTTATGGCGTCTTCACCAAAGGTCTCGTAAAAGTCTCCCACCCTGAACAGCAGAATGGCGTCGGGATGTTTGGCCTTGATGCCGGCATATTGCTTCATCAAGGGTGTATCGATGATATTGTCTTCCTTCAACCGGTTTGTTTATGAAAGGTTAAATTTAATGCAAGTTGTTGGAAGAGTCAAAAATCCCCGGGGTTATGATAGAATTATTTACTAAACAAAACGGTTTAAGAAGATTGCAATAGGATGGCAAAATCCGGTGTCGTCATAATAGTTGAGCGATTTTATTATTTTTGGGGTTAAAACTGGCGCATGGTTGTTCAGGAATTTCTGGATCTGTTTATGAAGGAATTGGAGATTAACGGTGATCTCCGGAGATATTACCGTCTGCTGAACAACAAAAACAGGTTATTATGGAGAAAAGCCTATCTGGAACAAAGACTCGATTATGTGAACAGGCAGGTAGGTGCAGCCCCGGGAAAAATCTGGGATGTTGGTTGCGGGTATGCCACTACGGCTATTTTTTTAACCCTTAACGGCTATCAGGTACTGGGCACCACACTGGAGTTCTATTATGATAAAATCGGCAGGAGACTTGATTACTGGAGTAAATTCGGCAACATCAACAATTTTAGGGTGGAGTATGCAAACCTCTTCGATATGCCCGATATGCCACAGCAGTTCGACGTGGTTGTTGCTCAGGATGCCTTGCACCATCTTGAGCCTGTTCAGAAGGCCATGAATATTCTCAGGACTTCTTTAAAGGACGGAGGCAGACTAGTCGTAACCGAAGAAAATGGGCATCATGCATTCATTATCCTGAGAAATTTCTCTCAGAGGGGATTCAATCGTGTGACCGAGTATTACGATGAGCGGCTGCAGAAAACCATATTGTTTGGCAATGAAAATGCAAGGGGTTTATCGGCCTGGCGCCGAATTTTCAAGAAAAGCGGTTTAATCATTGCTGAAAACGACCTGGAATATATCCGGATCATTCCTCCTTTTTGTTATACCGGTGAAAATTACCATCGCTTAAACGAATGGGAAAAGTCAGCAGGAAAGAAATGGCCATTTCTCCGGGAGATCTTGTCATTTGGGATTAATTTCACGGCATTCAAAACAACCCGATAAAAACATCATTATGGAAGCAAATCATGAAAATAACCCTGTTGAAGTTTTTGCCGGCACATCCTGGGAGGCGGCTTTGGTGAAAAGCCTGCTGGAAAATGCGGAGATAGAAGCATTTCTTAAAGACGAGATCAGGGGAACCATGACGCCCTGGCATGTATCGCCAGGAGGCAACAATCCTGTAAAGGTGGTTGTTGCAGGGAGAGATCTCGAAAAGGCAATACAGGTAGTGCGGGATTTTGAGAACAACCGGAAGCAAGATGATGCAGGCTGAAAAAAATATTTAGATTTGCACTTTATAAGTTCCCAATTATATTTCACCTTTCATGGCGCTAAACTTCGGTTCAGATAAAAAACGTGCTGTTCAGGCAAAATACGATGCTCAAAAGATAGCCTTTGCTCCTGTCATGTTCCAGGCTGCCCTGGCCCTCAGGAACCTGGGGATCCTGGAGGTGGTGAAGAATGCAGAAGATGGCATCACCATCGAGGAGGTGGCGGAGAAGCTGCATTTGCCGGTATACGGAGTAAAGGTGCTTTTGGAAGCGGGTTTAAGTCTTGAAGTGGTGTGGGTGGAGGACAGCAGGTTTCATCTGACCAAAACAGGATGGTTTGTATTATGTGACGAGCTTACCCGGGTGAATATGGATTTTACGAATGATGTGAATTACCTGGGGATGTTTTCATTGACCGAGTCAATAAAAACCGGTCAGCCAACCGGATTAAAGGTTTTTGGCGATTGGCCCACCGTATATGAGGGTTTATCCAAACTTCCTCCACATGTTCAGAAAAGCTGGTTCGGGTTCGATCACTTCTATTCCGATTATGCATTTCCGGAAATCATGCCTGTTGTGTTCAGAAACAATCCGAAGCATATTTTGGACGTTGGCGGAAATACCGGAAAGTTTGCCCTGCAATGTGCCCGATACAACGCCGAAGCCCGTGTGACCATTCTCGATCTGCCGGGTCAGCTGGCAAAAGCAGCAGAAAATATAAAAACGGCCGGATTTGAGGATCGCATCGATCTGTTTCCCATTAACCTGCTGGATCATAGCAGGCCTTTCCCGAAAGATCCCGATATCATCTGGATGAGTCAGTTCCTGGATTGCTTCTCACAGCAGGATATCACTGGACTGTTGGGCCGTTCCGCTGATGCCATGTATGAGAACTCCGCTTTGTATATACTGGAAACTTATTGGGATCAGCAAAAATATGAAGCCTCCACTTACAGTCTCCATGCGACCTCACTTTATTTTACCAACATTGCCAATGGTTGCAGTCAGATGTACCACTCGGATGATATGAGGAAATTGATAGCAAAATCGGGACTGGTGCTGGCGGAAGAGATACAGAATGTGGGGGTCAGTCATACGCTGTTTATTTGCAGGAAGAAATAGGAATGCAGTAGAATAATGAATAATGAATAATGAATAATGAATAATGAAAAGTGAAGAATGAAAGATTAAAGATTAAAGATTAAAGATTAAACTGCATGACCGCACGACCGCACGACCGCGCGACTGCATGACTGCACGATCGCACGACCGCACAACCGCAAAACCGCATAACTTAATAAACTTCCTCCCACCATGAACAATAGTCGCCGTAAATTTCTCAGAAACGCCACAGGTCTGGTTGCCACGGGTTTGGTTGCCAATTCCGCCCTGGGTAACCCCATTCAACAGATCGCGCCTGCCGATGAAAAAAAAGAAATGATCTTCCGTACACTGGGAAGAACAGGCATAAGACTGCCCCTGGTGAGCATGGGAGTGATGAACAGCAGTAATCCGAACCTGGTGAAGGTTGCCTGGCAGTTGGGGATGAGGCACTTTGACACAGCTTGGATCTACCAGGGCGGAAACAACGAAAAAATGGTGGGGAGTGTTCTAAAAGAGCTTAATGTTAACCGAAAGGACGTCATCATCACCACCAAAATTGTAATCGATGATAACCTTAAGAAGCCTGAGCTGGGAGCGGAAAGGAAAAAGCAGTTTCTATCCCGTTTTGACCAGAGCCTTGAACGGCTGCAAATGGAGTATGTGGATATTCTTATGCTTCATGATGTCAGTACCCTTGCTGAGGTTCAGGATGCAGCCATTATCGGGGCCATGCAGGAATTAAAAGACCAGGGCAAGATCCGGTTTCCGGCCTTTTCCACCCATGTTTACTGGCCCGAACTGTTAACCGCTGCTGCTGACAAAGGATTTTATGATGTGGTTCTGCTTTCGATAAACTATTCCATGGCCAATGATGAAACCTCACTCCAGGCCATGAAATACGCCTCATCAAAAGGTGTCGGGTTGATCGCCATGAAGACACAGTGCCAGCAGGACTGGTATAAGCAAAATCTTCCGGCCGAGACACAAAAATACTATGAAGGTTCCCTCATGCATTCAGCCTTATTGAAATGGGTGCTGCGGCATGAATTTATTACCACGTCGGTTCCCGGATTCACAACATTTGAGCAAATGCAGGCCGATGTGGAAGTTGCCTATGATCTCGAATATCAACAGGGTGAAGTTGAATTCCTCGAGGACCATAACGTTAAACTGGCGATCCGGAGTGTTTGCAGGTTTTGCGGCGGTTGCAAAGGAACCTGCCCGCACGGGGTAGATATACCCTCTCTGATGCGAACCCACATGTATGCTTTATCATACGGTAACCTGCATATGTCTAAGGCAACTTTTAAGGGCATTGAGAACGGAAAGGGTCTGTCAGCTTGCGGGAGTTGTGAGGAATGTGTGGCACAGTGCCGCAATAACGTACCGATTGCCGGCAGGCTGGAGGAACTGAAAGCGGTGATGGTGTAGCGAACACGTGCCCGTCAGCTGAAGCTCCCCGAGATATAATCCCTGGTAAGCTGCATCTTGGGATTGGTGAAAATTTCGTTTGTCGGCCCGGCTTCCACGATCCTTCCCATATACATGAACACGATATAATCGGCTATACGTTTTGCCTGACGGAGTGTGTGCGTTACCAGAATAAGGGTGTATTTTTCTTTAAGTTCAATAAATAGCTCTTCTATCTTCTTGGTGGAAATCGGATCAAGCGCCGAAGTGGCCTCATCACCCAGTATGAACTCGGGTTCAACGGCAAGTCCGCGGGCCAGGCAGAGCCGCTGCTGCTGACCGATGGAAAGCCGGATTGCAGGAGTGCGTATCCTTCCCCTGACTTCTTCCCACAATCCCACATACTGCAGGTACTGGATAACCGTTTGATTTAACGCCTTACGTCTTTTCAGTCCATGGATCCTGGGACCGTAAGCCACATTGTCAAAGATGGACATCGGCAGGGGACAAGGACGCTGGGCCAGCAAGCCCATTTTCTTCCTGATATCAATAACATTTACATGGTTGCTGTAAATATCTTCTCCGTCAACAAAGACGCTACCGGTAATTTTTACTTCGGGATTTTCATCGTGCATCCGGTTGAGGGTTTTCAGAAAGGTGGATTTGCCGCAACCCGACGGACCGATGATGCATATGATGCTTTTCTCGGGCAATGTAAGATCGATATCCTGTAATATATGCTGGTCCTGGATATACACATTCAGCTGTTTGACCCTGATTGAAACCGGCAATGGAGCTTTTTGCACGGGATTATCCTGCAAAGGTCCTGTTATTGGTTTTTCCTGCATGGTTTCCCTGTCCATATCTTTCATGGTTAGATCTTGTTTTTTGAAAATTTCGAGCTGAAATACCGTGTTGCAAAGCTCAGTATCAGGATCATCAAGGTGAGGATCACTGCTGAGGCATAAGCCCTGTTCTGCACTTCGGGTACCGGACTTCCCAGTTGAAAGAAGATTGACAGGGGAAGCGTGGCGGCAGGCTGATTCAGTGCATTCGGTATATTATCCGTATAGCCGGCCGTGAAAAGCACGGTGGCTGCATCCCCGATACCCCTGCCCAGGGCAAGCAACACGGCGGTAACAATACCAGGCATTAACTGGCGCAGGATAACCTTGATCATTTCATATTTGGTGGCGCCCAGTGATAACAGGGCATCAGGAAGTTCTCTTGACAGCAACCGCGTTACTTCGTCCAGTGAACGCATCATGATGGGCATGATCAGCATAGCCACCGTAATGATACCCCCCAGCAACGATGCCCTGATTCCCAGATAAACCATGAGGGCAAAACCGAAGGCACCATATACGATGGAGGGGATGCCAAACAGGATATCAAAAGTGAACCGTGTTACATTTCCGAATACTGAACTGGCAGGCAGGTAAAAATTGATGAACATCACCACAGGTATGCTCAGGAAAATACTGATGATCAGGGATCCGGCCACTATGTACAAAGAACCAACGATAGCATTCAGCACGCCACCTTCTTTGCCCAGGTAAAATCCTCCTCCCGGAAGTTTGGTGACCATGTCCCAGGATAATGCCGGCAATCCTTTATAAACAATGGTTCCTATAATGAAGACCAGTATGCCCATGATGATGAGTGCCGAGGCCATCATGAGCATTTTAAAAAATCGTTCTTCAAAGTTTTTCATCGTTCTCTTGGGAGTTGTGTTTATTTAAAATGAATATCTTTTTTCGATCTGTACCAGGATAACCCGTGAAAGTGCGTTGAATAAAACTATGATGATAAAAAGCAGAAATGCTGCCAGCATCAGGGCTGATTCATAGCTGGGCATGGAAAGCATTTCTCCGTAATTGTTGGCAATGAGAGCCGGCAACGGATAGCAGGCGTCAAAGAGAGAGTGGGGTATTTCGGGAATGTTGCCGCAAACCATGAGCACAGCAATGGTCTCACCAAAGGCACGGGAAACCGAGAGCACAACTGCTGCCAGTATCCCAGGGAATGACCTGCGCAGGACAACTTTCTTAACGGTCTGCCATTTTGTGGCGCCCAGTTGCAGCGAGGCATCGGTCATTTCCTGCGGTATGGAACGGAATACTTCCAGCAAAATGCTGATCAACAGGGGCAGGATCATTACCGCCAATACCATACCGCCTGCCATGACCGAGTAACCCGAAGAGAATTCCACAAAGTTGGGCGCTATCTTATTGGCAATCAATGGTACTATGGTTAGTGTGCCCCATACGCCATAAACTACTGAGGGAATGCCGGACAACACATCGATGAAAGGCTGGAAAAACCTGCGGATGGTCTGGGAGGCATAAGTATTCAGATAGATACTGGTCAGCAGGGAAAGTGGCAGGGCTATAACAATCGCCAGTAAGGATACATGCAGGGTGCTCAGGATAAATGGAAGAAAACCGAAATCACCTTTAAAAGGCCGCCAGCTTCCTGATGAAAGCAGTACCCGGATACTTTTCTCCTGTATAATGGGCAAAGCTTTGAAAAACAGACTAACCGCGATGATCAGCAGGAAAAGTACTGCAAAAACGGAAACCCCCACCATGACATGCCGGGCGGTTCTGTCCTTTATCTTTCGCAAGTTGTGCATACCCTCCTATTGTATTTTCTTCAGTTCAGCCGTAATTTTTTCTTTGGGCAATGAAATGTAACCGGCCTCATGAACGAACTTCTGTCCGTCGGTGAGCACCCATTGGATAAATGCTGTCAGCAGCTTGTTGCTCTTCGGATTGCCCTTGGCTACGAAATACAATTCCCTGGCCGGAGGTGAAGGATATTTTCCCGAGGCAATGGCTGCAATGATATCATTCATGGAATTGTAAAAGTTCTCGTCGGCATCGATCTTGCCATTGCTGTTCAGATCGAGCGGAACCACCCTGAGGCCTTTCACCTGTTTCTTGGTGGTAGCATCGTATGCATAGCCAATGTTGTTAAAACCGATGCCCAGGGGATCTTTTTTAACGGCCTGGGCCAGTCCGGGATCCCCAAAAACCCCCACACCTAAAAGATCCTCCTGTTTTTTCCCATAAAACTTGGCCCACATTTCCGCTGCCCCGCAGGCATCGGAACGGGTATACACGTGAATGGGAGCGGATGATTTAACGGCAAAGGCCTGTGACCAGCCCTTTACTTTACCGGTAATCCAGATGTTGTTGCCCACGTCTTTCTTTAGTCCTTTTGTCAGAATTTCATTTAATACCGGATTCTGTTCGCTCACCACGGGCACTACCGCATCTTTTGTCACTGCAATCGGGAACGCCCCTTTTTTAATTTCTTCAGGATAAATTTCGCGCGAGACCATACCGATATCTACCATTCCGTTCAACGCATCTGCTATGCCTTTACCCGCTCCACCGGCTGAGATATCGATCCGTACATCGGGATGCAGCTTTCTGAATTCTTCGGCCCATTTTATGGTCATGGGATAAAGGGCAAAGGCTCCTGAAATGCTGAGCTGCCCTTTGAGTTTTTCCTGGCCAAAGGACCGGGTGGCAGGAACCGCCATACACAGTATACTTAGGCACAGACTTGCAATAATTGTTTTTTTCATTTTTATAGGGTATAATTTTTTATTTAGCTTTAATTGAGCCGATTAAAAGCTGATTTGTAACTGTAAAGCTGCAAAGTTGTTGTCAACACTTGTGCCTTCTTCTTGTTTAAAAGTATATGCTGCCTGAAGCGCAGCATTAGGATTAATATAGTAGTTCAAGCCAAAAGTTATGTTGTTGGAAATATTATCATCCTGATCAACATCTTTGTCGAACGAATCGTAGCGACCAGCCAACTGAATTTTATTGGGTAATAAAAAGGCAGCAAGCTGAGCATAATATCCCGAACGGGAAACTTCGCCATCCTGAAATACAATATACTCTGCCGAGACGTTTAAAAATTTATACGTATAGTTGATTTCGCCTCCAAGTCTCCTTCGTTTTCCCAGTTGTTCAGAGGAAACATTTATTCCAATTTTACTAAGAGAAAGTGAGTCGGGAGTCCAGCCCGAAACAAACGAACCTCCCAAATCAAGTCCTTTAGCAGGATGAAGTATTAATCTTCCACTAATGTCTTTCCCGTCGGTGAGATCGGGTCTGTTGATCCCTGAGCCGTTAAATACCCCAATCCGATATTCGACTAGTTTTGAATCGTTAAACGAAATCAGGCTTCCGAAAACAGTAATTCCTATATCACGCCCATTATTGTCACCCAATATATCGCCCCTGCGGAAAGTTGCAGCTTCCACAACCTGTGCCCTGTCAGCAAGTATTAATTTCGTATTTGAAGTAACATTATTTAGTGAAAAAGGTAATAATTGCTGACCGATAGTAAAACTGATTTCATCACGCGGTTTCAGTTCGGTATACACATCAATAATTTTAGGCGATGTGGCAAAATCAGTCTGTAAACGGTAGCTCCAATAGGGAGTTATATCGCCTTTGATATCGAGATATGCCCGGCGGATATCAAAACCATCTACCTTTACTTTTTGATCTTCCTGAAAGTACTGGTAACGGAATTGTCCATACCCATTAATTTTAAGAGCTTTCCCCGATGTAATCTGGAAAGTTTTTTTCTTTGCTGCTGATTCTTGTTCTTTTATCGACGCCTCTGCGCGCAAAGAATCAGCCTGTTCCTGAGTTATTGATTTATTGGCTACCAGCAGGTTGAGAATGTCGTTGGTGGTTTGTGAATAAACCCGACTGGCAAAAAGCATCAACAGTAAAAGTAAATACTTCTTCATGACAGGAGATATTTAAAGGTACATTACATTCACAATGTCGACCGACTAAGTGAACAAAAGTAAAGTATCATACCCTAAATGAAACGGGCATAAAGACTAAAAATGCATAGGTAAAAATACGTATATTTGCGGGAATTAAAGCATGAAAATTGATACTTTCGAAAAAAACCAAATATGCGATGGTTGCCCTTATGCGGCTTGCCCGTGATTATGGAAAGGGGCCGATCCAGATCAGGGATATCGCCGAGAATGAAAAGATTCCGCAGCGCTTTCTGGAGAACATCCTTCTGGAACTTAGAAAGCTGGGTATTCTCGGAAGCAAGCTCGGCAAGGAAGGGGGTTATTTTCTGCTTAAAAGGCCTGGTGAAGTGAGCCTGTCCGAAATTGTGCGTCATTTTGAAGGCACTATTGCCCTGATGTACTGTGTATCTCAAAAAGCCTATCAACCCTGCGAGTTTTGCAAAGATGAAGCTACCTGCCAGATCCGGAGGGTTTTCAAAGAAGTACGCGATACCACTTATGATATATTAAGCAGAACTTCACTGGAAAACCTGATCCAGGAAAATCCTGGGAATAATACCGGAAACCTTTACCGGAACAAAAAATAAATGGGTTGACCCACTGTTTGGAACAGCGATCAACCCATGGCAACGGTAAAAGTTTCTAACTTGTCCAGATTCCTTATTCCTAAATCCTAAATCCTATTTTTAATACCTGATAACTAACTAGTTATTGACTTCTACCACTGCGTATTTTGAAAGTTTCCAGAAAGTTGCCGGGTCCTTGATCTCAATATAAGCGATTTTATCTGCGTCGTCCTTCACCAAAGTATAGGAGTTTGCAGGATGTTCCGTCACCAGTTTGGCGGTTTTGGAATTTACCGGTATGGTCCTGGTTTCGGTGATGTCGATCCTGGTAAATAAAGTATCATGGATGGAATTCTCCTGTAACGATTCTTTCTTACCCAGGCCGAGCACTCCGCCTTCTTTTGTCAGTAATCCTTTTTCTTTCAGGTCCTTATAGGTGCCCGACACCACAAATGCCTTGTTCATCTCCTCAGTTTGCTCACTGATCACGGTTGCTTTGCCGGCGATGTCTGTTTCCATAGTCACTACTTTCTCGTTCAACTGACCGATCTCAAAATTCCGGTCAACAAGCTCCATTTTCAAAGCAGTCATATCCCTGTCTTTTTGTGCGATATGCGCATCCAGCGTATCGATCCGGCTCTGAAGGCTGGCGATCTTAATGCCGGAATTGCGCAGCTGTGCATTGATGGAAGATATTTTCTTTTTGTTTTGTTCGATCATATCCCTGATCAGCTGAATCTCTTTCATGATCTCTTCTTTTTTATCCTTTGAGATTTCCGGATCCATCGATTGCAGACTCAGCATATTTTCTCTTGCAGTGATCTTTTTTATGTTGGTTTCAATTTCATTAAACGCCAGTACCCATTCATTGATGATGGAATCACGCTGATTAAGCTGGGTAGCCAGCTCAATTTTTTGATTTTCGAAATTTTGGGCCTCAAGTTTTCTTTTTTTGCTATTCTGGGTAAGGACCACTGCTCCCACAACCAAAACAATTGACAAGGCCAGTAATAGTCCGGCGACAAGTCCCTTTCTCCCTTCATTCCGGGGTTCTGTTCCTGCTTTATTGATATTGAATTCTTCATTTTTCATGGCTATTTTCTCCTAAGCTTTAATACTGTTTACAAAATGATATAATCATGGATCGGACTATTCAAGTATTGTTCCACGATGTACAGGAAATCGTAATGTTCCTGTATTCAGTCAGATAGCATTAAAGCAGAAGATTGTCATTCTCATTTTGAGAATCACATTTTCATTTTGAGAAAGCGGAGGATTAATGTTTGATTTCTTTCAACAACCGATAAATGGTGGAAACCCCGATCCCGAGTTTTTCGGCCACCAGCTTAATATCATTGTTGTATTTGTTAAGAAAGGACTTGATGATCTTCAAGTTCATAATCACGCAGGGTAAGCTCTTTTTCAGCTGGATCCTGGATTTGTTTATCTGTATCAAATACCAGATCGGAAGGCTGGATCTCATCATGGTCCGATAAGGTAAGGGCCAGTTCAGTATTGACTTCAACTCCCGGATATTTCCGGGATAGGTATGGTTGAGCAATTTGCCCATGGCCTTATCGGAAAGTTTTTTAAGGGGTAAATGGTTTTCCCTGCAGAAGAGATCAATGTAGTATTTGGCCAGAATGAGCACGTCATTTCCCCGTTCCCGAAGCGGGGGCAATTCAATGGACAGTCCAAGCAGCCGGTAATAAAGATCTTCCCGGAAGTTTCCTTTTTTTACTTCTTCTTTCAGATTTTTGTTGGTGGCCACAATGATCCGGCAATCTGTTTTTACGGTCTGGTTGCTTCCTACACGCACAATTTCTTTCTCCTGCAGCGCACGCAGCAGTTTTACCTGGAAGGAGGGATCCATTTCAGCAATTTCATCGAGGAAAAGGGTACCTCCGTCGGCTTCTTCAAATTTTCCAATGCGCCGGTAAGTAGCACCGGTAAAAGCGCCCTTTTCATGTCCGAACAATTCGCTCTCAATTAATTCCGACGGCACGGCCGCCACATTAAAAGCCACAAAGGATTTGTCTTTTCTTTTCGAGTTATAATGAATGGCTTTTGCGACCAGTTCTTTTCCTGTCCCTGTTTCTCCGGAGATCGAAACAGTGATATTGGTATTTCTGGCTTTTTCAATCTTTTCATAAACGGCATGCATGGCTTCACTTTCACCCAGAATGCTGCTTTTAAAACTGTACTTTTTTTGAACTTCCTTTTGCAGTCGTTGTAATTTCACTGATGAGACCCATTTCTTTGCGGATATTCTGAATGGTGTTCAACAAGCGGTCGCGAATGTCGTTGGATTTGATGATGTAATCCCTTGCTCCCAGTTTTAATAATTCTACAACCGTATTAATGTCCTCCTGTTCGGAAATAAGAATGACCTGAATTTCCGGATGTTCCTGTTTTTATTTGTTTTAGAAGTTCGGTTCCGTTTATGTCGGGCAACCGGTAATCCAGTGTCACAATATCCGGAGGATCATGCAGGCTATTCAGAAAATCCCTTCCATTGAAAAAGCCTTTTACTTCATAATCGGGATTAAGCGACAAGGTATGTACCAGCAGCCGGTTATACCAGTCATTGTCTTCAACCACATAAATTTTAACCGGATTATCTGTCATTATTCTATCAATTTTCACGATATGCCCATTCAGTAGTTTTCTTAATGTCGGCGAATTCCCGGATCGTATCTTCGATACAGTTTTACCAATATAGACATATTTTTGTGATTTTGAGCCTGTCTTCAATCATCTTCAAGTTGGGAATACAAGCTCATCTGCTCCCATATGCCTGCAGGGTGCAGATATTTTATGTGCAGTTTCCATGGCCGCTTCAAAATTGCCTGTCATAATGGCATGTTGTATTTCCTGTAATCCCTGTTCCGTGCTTTCAATAAACCTGATCAGCATTTGTTTCACAAAGGCAATATCATGGTCAGCCAGGTGATACAGATTGTCTCAGGTTTACCTTGCGATTGCACGGGAAGGTGATCCTGGCGGAGCGTAATTTCCGCTAAAGCAGGATTCTTTTCCTCGGTTCAAGGACTGAAGTGATGATTTCCAGTAGCATTTTTTCAGTAAAGGGTTTGGGAAGAAAAGTATTCATCCCCGAAAACTTGTATTCCTGAAGGTCTCTGGGTGAATGCGTGGCTGAAATACCGATCACCGGCAGTTCAGTCCGGTCTTTTCCGAGTATCTTCCGGATGTGGCTGGTTGCTTTAAGACCATCCATTACCGGCATTCTGACATCCATAAAGACCAGGTCATAATGCGGTTGTTTTTATCATCTCAATGGCTTTCTGACCGTCTCCGGCTTCATCGAAATTGACATGCCACCTGCTGAGAATTGTTTTGAAGAGCATGCGATTGTATTCCTCATCATCCACAATCAGATATTCAGTTCCTGATTATATTCCGGAACCATCAGGCCGGATGCTGAAACGATTGAAGTTTTTCCCACTCGCCAATGTATAGGGTAAACTGCAGGTGATGGTGGTACCCTTATTTTTCTGACTTTTTAACGCAGATGGAACCCTTGTGAAGTTCAACCAGTTTTTTTACAATGGATAAACCCAGTCCGGTTCCTCCATATTTCCGGCTGGTTTCGGCTTCAGCCTGGGTGAAATCATCGAAGACTTTTTCCTGCATGTCCTCGCTGATACCAATGCCGGTATCTGTTACCTTCAGAATCAGAGTCAAGGGTGTTACCGGATTTATTTCACAATCCACGGAAAATTGAATTTCTCCGTTGGCAGTAAATTTCACCGCATTACCCACCAGGTTAATACAGAATTTGTTTTAACCGGTAAGAATCACCAAAAAGACACGGGGATGGATTTGACTGACATAATGAAATGCCGGGTATTATTCTCTGGGCCTTTTTCCCGAACAGAAGTTGCACTTCTTCGCAAACCTGACTGAATCTGGAAATGGATTTCTCCAGTACAATTCTTGCATTCTGTAACTTCGAAAAATCAAGAATGTCGTTTACCATTTTCACCAGATGATCCGATGATGATTTGATAATTTCCAGAATTTTCCGGCTTTTTTCATCGAACGGTTCATACAAGAAGCTGTTCTGTAAAATCCATAAATGGCATTTACAGGTGTCCGGATCTCATGACTCATATTGGCCATAAACAATTCCCTGGTTCTGGCAAAGTTTTTCGGTTTCTTCCTTTGATTGAATCAAGGCGATCTGATAATCGCGTGTTTTCCTGACAAACCTGACAACAATCACCAGTACCAGAATAACAAGCAATGTCCCCAGCAAGGCAAACATAGCCAGCCAGCGATACGTCTTCATGGCAAGTTTATCGGCTGTAGCTGCATTGTTGTTGATAGCGTCTATCACTTCCCCTCCATGTCGGAGATAAGGATATAAAGACGTCGCCTGATTTCATTACCGGTGATGGCAAGCCTTGATTCCGCAGCCAGCATACGTGTGTTTTGGATACTGTCCTGTTCTTCTATTTTGCTCAGATCTCTGATGATGGCCTGCTGATCAGGGCTGGCTTCGGGTTTTTTGCCGAACACACGTCTTAGGATCCTTTTTTCCGTGTTTTTTTTATCCAGCATACCAACAGCCACTTGGGCTGTGAGTTCCCGGATAAAAACATCAAGCGAATCACTGTGATAGAGATATAGCATTTTGTTCCAGATCAGGATATTTTCCTCTATTAATTTGCTGATGGTATCAATCTGCATCAGCAACACGGGATCATTACTGCTGGCTTCCCTAAGCGTATTAAGCTTATCATCGAAAACTTCAATGGTGGTATAATAGGGCTCGATATCCTTCTGCGATCTGGTATGGATATACATCCTGACACTGTTTTCGGCTTTTTCAAGGTCGTTAGACAGTTCCCGGATGGTGAGCAGACGCATATCAGGCTTTGATTTTACCTGTATGGAAGCGACGATGGAAGAGAGACTGCGAAAAGAGAGGTATCCTGTGGCAGAGATCAATAAGATGGACAGTGTCATCAGGGTGCCAATTTTTACTGGTAAGGATATCCTTTTCATAAGCTGATCTGCAATTCTTTGTCAAAGCTATAGTATATACGTTTTAAATACCTGTTTATTTCAGTGAAATTAAAGATGTGTATATTTACCGATGATGAGCATAAGGCAAAAATATGGTTCGCTGGCATTGGTAGCCGGTGCTTCTGAAGGGATCGGGGCAGCCTTCTCCGGTTACCTGGCAGCAGCCGGAATGGACCTTGTGCTGGTGGCCAGGCGCAAAGAACCATTGGATCAGCTGGCAACCCTTTTGATGAATCAATATGGCATTCAGGTGACCTGTATCAGCTGTGATCTTTCAGATCCCGATGCGGCATTTGCCATTCGGGAAGCACTGAAGGGCAAAGAGATCAATATGCTGGTGTATAATGCAGCCATGTCCTATATCGGACCGTTTGAACAAAACAGCATGGAACATCAGACCCGAATTGCCTTTGCCAATATGATCACCCCCATGAATATGCTGCGTATTTTCGGAGAGCCTATGTTGCATGAAGGCAAAGGTGCCGTTATTCTGATGGCTTCACTGGCAGGTTTTCAGGGTAGCGGGTTTTTAGCGACTTATGCGGCTTCGAAGGCTTTTACCAGGATATTGGCTGAGAGCCTCTGGTACGAATGGAAAAACCGGGGAGTGGATGTCATAGCCTGTTGTGCAGGGGCCACATCAACCCCGAATTTTATCAATACAAAGCCTCAAAAAACCAGTTTTTTTGCTCCACGAGTGGAAAGTCCCGAAGAAGTTGTTCAGGCCTGCATGACCCGTTTGGGCAGAAAGCCGTCTTTTATTTCAGGCCGGGGTAACAGGATAGCCAGTTTCATCATGCAAAAAATACTACCCCGGGAGATGGCCATCAACCTCATGGGAAACAACACCCGAAAAATGTACAACCTTTAAGCAGGGCTTTTATCAACAGCTTACTCCACTAATAAATGAAGGGAATGATTCGGTAGGGTACTTTTTTTTCATACTGTTCCCACAGCGGCCCGTATTTCATGGCACAACGTTTATTGTCGGCCAGCTGCCGGGTCCCCAGCAGCGCCACATAGTACAAGGGATAGAGCCATGGCCAGATGATCTGAGGATGACCTGTACAGAGAACAATACCGACAGCCATCCCAACCTCACCCAAATAATTGATGTGTCTGCTCATGCTCCAAAATCCACCCACCAACAAGGTGTTATTGCCATCGGTTATTGTTTTTGGCACCATGCCCAGGAAAGCCCGCCTGGGATCCTTTTTGAAATAGTATTTCTGCAAATTAGCTCCACGCGATAAGCCCCAACTGACAAAAAATATCACTCCGTACAGGATCAGCAGGTAGCCGGGTGTTTGAGCATCCGGGAGGCTGACCGTTGACCATAAAGGAACAGCATAGAAATAGGGATAAAATGCAAGACACCCCCAGCCCAGTTTGAAACCAACCCGCTCAGCTAAAAAATCATACGTATAAAGGTGCACTTCTTCAAAGGTGAGGTAGTCGATGATAAAAAAGGAAAGCAAGGCCACAGCCAAATACAGACCAGGGGACGCCTGACCGTCATATACAACCAGGTGGTGGGCCATAAAACTGAGGATATTCAGTTCCAGCATAATGGCGCCCACCAAATACAACCACATTTTTGCATCAATTCGTCCTCCCCACAACCGGGGATTCTCCAATCTCCCGAGATAGAAATCAGCCAGAAAAGATTTCCTCACGGCCGGAAAGGGCAAAACTACGGCGAAAGAAAAAATCAGGCCGAAGATTATTGCTCCTGCGGCTCCGTACCAACGGTATTCATAGAACCAATCCCACGACATCAGCCCAAAATAGCAAACCAGAATCCAGGTGAACAGCACGGTGACCAGCACCAGGAGCCCGTTAAGCCGGTACCTGAGTTTGACTCCCTGACGGCCGGTTACGTAGCCTGTAACCCATCGTCCGGGCAGTAATGCATTCAATATAAAAATCCAGAGATAAACCAGTACCGGGGCCAAAAAACCAAATAATTTTTCCATGTGAATGGCTTTAGTGTGGGATGAAATTATTAAAAAAATATGAAAGCAGTTTGGATGTCAAAATAATAAAATTGAATGCTATGCATATCCGTAACGGACAACACTGTATATTTGCCCCTTTGAATTTTAATAACCAGAGCTTAATAGTGCTGCATGAATACCATTCAATGCATTATAATTGCTATTGTTGAAGGAATAACGGAGTTCCTTCCGATATCCAGCACAGGTCACATGATCATTGCCCAGAAATTACTGGGTGTGCAAAGCAGTGAATTTGTTAACTTGTTTACTGTCAATATTCAGTTTGGAGCCATTCTTTCGGTTGTTGTTTTGTATTGGAAGAAGTTTATTGAGCCATTAAATCTGAGAAACATTCAGGGTTCCTGGTGGAAAAGGTTTAGTCACCGGTTTGATTTTTATCTGAAGTTACTGGTAGCCTTTCTGCCGGCAGCCTTTTTTGGTCTTGCTTTTTAACGAATTACATCAATACTTTGCTCGAAAGTGTTGTTGTGGTGGCTGTTTCACTGGTGCTTGGCGGAATTGTCCTGCTTTTTGTCGATAATTGGTTTAAAAAGCCTGCAGAAAACCAGGAAATAAATTATCCCAAAGCCCTAAAAATTGGCTTTTTTCAGGTAATATCCATGATCCCGGGTGTTTCAAGGGCCGCTGCCACCATAATTGGCGGTCTTACCCAAAAGCTAACGCGAAAAATGCTGCCGAGTTTTCCTTCTTTCTGGCTGTTCCCACTATGCTGGCAGCTTCAGTGCTTGAAATGTATAAAAACTACCAGGCCATCACGGCTGAAAATATCTGCCTATTGTTGATTGGAAATGCCGTGGCCTTTGTGGTGGCCATGGTGGCCATAAAGGGTTTCATTTCATTCTTAACACGCCATGGATTTAAGGTGTTCGGCTATTACAGAATAATAGTCGGATTGGTAATATCTCATTCTGCTATGCTGGGGATCGATTTGAATATGGTTGGATAATGTCTATATGCTTGCACAGTCATGTACCCTCGTGCCTTGTCCCTTGTCCCTCATCGCTCGTCCCTATTAAATTCCCTCCTTCATCTTGGGTTTAATGATCAGCCTTAGGCTTTGGTCATAGGTGAAATAATAATATGCCCAGTTGATGAAAATCAGCAACCTGTTTTTAACACCAACTATGGCCATGAGATGAATAAACATCCAGAAGAACCAGGCCAGCAATCCCTGAAACCTTAAATAGGCCAGGTCAACCACAGCCCTGTTGCGGCCTACGGTGGCCAGGGTTCCCAGATCATGGTAAGTAAAAGGATTCATTGCCGTGTTTTTTCCCAACCGCTTCAAATTGTCGCGCCAAGCATTTCGCCTGCTGAATGGCCACCTGGGCAACCTGGGGATGGCCGTTGGGATATTTTTCTTCGGTCATATAAGCCAGGTCACCAATGGCAAAAATATTGCGATATCCTTCAACCCTGTTATAGCGGTCCACCGCAAACGGTTTCCACGGGTAATGGTATGTTCGCTCAGTCCATCGATGCGAATTGCCCTTGATGCCCGCTGCCCATATGAGGGTATGGGATTTCAGGGTGGTGCCGTCACTCAGGAATACCGTGTCGCCGTTAAAATCCTTCACCAGTTTATTTAACACAACAGTAATACCGAGTTTTTCCAGATATCTTAATGCCTTGGCGGAAGATTTTTCTGACATTCCACCCAACAGCCTGTCTCCGTTTTCGATCAGGAAAATGACCATCGTTTGAAAGTCCAGTTCGGGATAGTCCTTGGGCAAAACAAAATTCTTCATTTCGGCAAGTGCCCCGGATACCTCCACGCCTGTGGGCCGCCACCTACGATCACCATATTCATCAGTGCGTCTTGTTCCTCCGGATCGGTTGTATTCAAGGCTTTTTCGAAATTATTGAGAATGGTGTTTCTCAAACCAAGGGATTCGCCCACACTTTTCATGGGCAGCGAGAACTTGCTGATGGAGGAATTACCAAAGAAATTATTGCCGGCTCCCATGGCCAGTACCAGATAATCATAGTGCAGATTGCCTATGCTGGTCTCAATTTCGTTTTGTTCGGGATTTACCTTTTTTACCCTGGCCATCCGGACATGAATATTCTTATAACCCTGGAAAATTTTCCGCAACGGAAAGGAAATGGCACTTGGTTCAATGCCCGCTGTGGCTACCTGGTAAAACAGGGGCTGAAAGGAATGAAAATTGTTTTTATCCAGCAGATACAACCTGGAAACCATTGCCTGCAAGGTGCCGGGCGAGCCTTAGCCCGCCAAATCCGGCACCTGCAATAACAACACGTTTCTGATGAGTGTCGGGAATATTGGCTAACATATATGGTTTTTTATTTGTTATTTGAATAACACTGCAGGTCCTGATTGTTTAAAGCAATACCGGTGATGTATGAAAACATGTTGTGCCAAAAGTTGTTAAATTAGCTGTACAACAAATATTATCATTATGGGCAATACAATAAAAATAATTTCATGGAATGTTAACGGCATCACGGGCACAGGTTGGAAAAGGATTTTTATGAAACGGTCAGGAACTTGAATCCTGATATTTTGTGCATTCAGGAAACCAAAGCACAGCACGGATACCATGCCGGCTATTCCAAAGGAAATGGATGGGTATGAATTGTGTTTGAATTCAGCTGTTCAGAAAGGATATTCCGGAACAGCCGTATTGTCAAGCGATATAAACCCATCAGCTGCAGCTGGATATCGGAAAGGAGGAACATGACCAGGAGGGACGGGTAATTACCCTTGAATATCGACGCCTTTTACCTGGTGAATGTCTATGTTCCGAATTCCGGACAGGAATTAAAACGACTGAATTACCGGAAAGAATGGGATCAGCATCTGTTGGAATATCTTCGGAAGCTTGATGCAAAAAAGCCGGTTATTTTTACCGGTGATCTGAATGTTGCCCATGAACCTATTGATCTGGCCAGGCCGGATGAAAATTATAATAAAACTGCCGGATATACCCAGGTGGAGATCGATGGATTTAAAAATTTTCTGAACATGGGATTGGTTGATACTTACAGGAAAATGCACCAGGGATAGGGTACAGTATTCATACTGGAGCATGCGGTTCAGGGCGCGTGAAAAGAACCTGGGCTGGCGGATCGATTATTTTCTGGTGAGTGAAAGATTGATGCCGAAAGTAAAGGATGCCTTTATCCTCGATCAGTTGATGGGTTCGGATCATTGTCCGGTGGGGATTTTGTTGACAGCATAAAAGAAAAGCGTAGTCGCAGACTACGCTTGGCCTTATTTGTGGTGCCACGTGGAGTTGAACCACGGACACACGGATTTTCAGTCCGTTGCTCTACCAACTGAGCTATGGCACCATTTTTTTCCGGCGCTGCAAATCTAAAGAAAAAAACAATTCAGCAAAACTTTTTTTAAAAATTATAACATCTGCCAAGGGCAGCTGTTTATACCTTTTATTGTTACTTTTGCTACCACTATGTCGAACCGGAATATCAAATTCATACATTATCAATGGTATCAGGCTGGTGCACAGGTCTGTAAACAGTCCGGTTGCCCATCTCGGCCTGTTCATCAATACCGGTTCGCGCGATGAACAGGTTGATGAGCATGGTCTGGCCCACCTGATAGAACATATGTTATTCAAGGGCACCACCCGACGAAAAGCCTATTACATATTAAGCCGTATGGAAGATGTGGGGGGTGAATTGAATGCCTATACCACAAAGGAAGAGACTTGTATACACGGAACATTTTTTAACCAGTATTATGCCCGTGCCATGGAATTGATAAGCGATATTGCTTTCGATTCCGCCTTTCCGGCAAATGAGCTGAAAAAGGAGCGTGAGATTATACTCGATGAGATCAATTCCTACAAAGATTCTCCCTCTGAATTAATTTTTGATGAGTTTGAGGAGTTGTTGTATGATGGTAATCCATTGGCCCGTAATATTCTTGGCAGTGAGGAGGGGCTCAAAACATTCACCACGGATCACATCCGGCAATTCATACACCGCAACTACGCCACCGATCAAATGGTAGTGTCCTCGGTTGGGAAAATTGAATTTAAAAAACTGGTACGATTGTTCGAGATCTATTTTGCCGTTCCAGCCATGCAGGCTGTGAACAACAGGGTATCGGTCACCTACGATTACAAACCGGTATACCGGAAACTGGAACGCAATACTTCCAGGCACACTGTATCATCGGGAATCTGGCCTACAAGATCGATGATAAAAGACGACTGGCCCTGTACCTGCTGAACAATTATCTGGGCGGACCCGGCATGAATTCAAGATTGAACCTCGCGCTGCGTGAACGCAGGGGATATGCCTACACCATTGATTCCATGTATACCTCTTATGCCGATACAGGAAATATTACCATTTATTACGGAACCGACAAATCGCTGATCGAGAAGTGCAAGAGTATTATCCTGAAAGAGTTTCAGCAACTCCGTGAAAAATCTCTCACCCAGGTAAAGCTTCAGAAGGCCAAACGACAGGTGCTCGGGCATATTGCCATTTCTTCCGAGAATAATGAAAATTATATGCTTTCGATGGGGAAGAGCCTGATGGTTTTCAACAAGGTTGAATCGCTGGAGGAGATCGGCAGAAATATTGAAGCCATTACTTCGAGACAGCTGCTTGAGATTGCAAATGACGTGCTCGATTCCGAAAAACTTTCCTATTTGATTTATCATTAAGTCTATATGATAACTGCGGATCACTTCAGTGAAATCATGGAATATGCGCTTCAGCATACCACGGCTGAAGATGAGGTTTTAAGCCTGTTATGCCGCGAAACCAACCGGAAAACCGTTTATCCGCGCATGCTGTCGGGTCACCTGCAGGGTAAATTGCTGGAAATGTTCAGTTGCATGATTCAACCTTCACGAATTCTGGAGGTGGGCACTTTCACCGGATATTCCGCCATCTGTCTGGCCAAAGGACTTCGGGAAGACGGATTGGTGCATACAATTGATATCAACGACGAACTTGCGGAAATGGCGTTGAAATATTTCACATTGGCGGGGATGAGTCAAAAGATAAGGCTCCATACCGGCGATGCCCGGGTGATCATTCCAACCCTGGAGGAACAGTTTGACCTGGTGTTTATCGATGGCAACAAGGAACAGTACCTGCAGTATTATGAGGAGGCCATGAAAAAGTTGAAAACAGGCGGGTTTATTCTGGCCGACAATGTTTTGTGGAACGGAAAGGTGCTGCCGCGATATAAAGGCAGCGATAAAGAAACTTCGGGCATCCGCAATTTCAACCATTTTGTATCAGGCGATTCCCGGGTTAATAAATTTCTGCTTCCATTCAGGGATGGATTGTTTATCTTGCGTAAAATATCAGACTGAAACCACTGAACATTTTTTGCAGGGGTTTGTTTAAATTTGGAAAATAAACCAAACAAATGGGTGCGTATACCATACGTGAACTAGAAAATTTATCGGGAATAAAAGCCCATACCATTCGTATATGGGAAAAAAGATACGGTCTTATCGCCCCCCAGCGTACATCGACGAATATCAGATCCTATTGCGATACGGAGCTGAGAAAGCTATTGAATATATCCATCCTGAACCGAAACGGGATCAAAATTTCCAAGATTGCACAATTGTCGGCCGATGAAATCATTACCAAAATAAATCAGTATTCACAGGAAATTACCAGTGCGGAAAGCCAGATTGAAGGTCTGACAGTGGCCATGATTGATCTGGATGAATACCGGTTTGAGCAGGTACTGGCCAGATCCATCATTCACTATGGATTTGAGGATGCTGTGATGCAAGTCCTTTATCCCTTCTTTGTAAGGATCGGATTAATGTGGCAGACCGGCTCGATCAATCCGGCGCAGGAACATTTCATCACCAACCTGGTCAAGCAGAAATTCTTTGTGGCCATCGACGGACTGGTGGTTAACAGCAAACCGCAGGCTCGCAGGTTTGTTTTTTTCTTGCCCGAAGGGGAACTGCATGAGATCGGACTTTTATTTTCGTGCTACCTGGCGAAAAAGAGGGGACATCATACCCTGTATCTGGGACAATCGATGCCCATGAGCGATCTGGCAGAGGTCCTGCGGATTTATCATTTTGATTACCTGGTGACGGCGCTGACCACTTCTTTTAGCGGAAATGATCCGGTACTTTATACCAAAGCACTGGCTGATAATTTTAAAGGCCAGAGGATATTCATTTCGGGTTCCAGGATCTCTGATCTGGAAACGGCGCTGCCTGACAATATTACCCTTCTTTCTTCTCCCCATCAGTTCATCGAAGAGCTGGATAAGATAGCTTCTTAACCGGCACCGTTTCAGCTGTACTTTTACGGATGACTTTTCGAAATTATTCATAATAAGGATATTAAGATCGGCTATTATAATGTTGAGCAGTTAATTCAGATAATTAAACACTCTTTTAACGTCTCATTAACATTATTTACTATTTAGAAGTTATTTAGAAAGTCCTTGCAGTATCCCTGAATTGGCGTAAAAAATGATATATTTCATGTTTATCAAAGTAGGATAATTTTAAGAAATTTTAACTATTTTTAATTATTCTAAATAAAAAATATTTGGTCAATGTTTAAAGAATAATTAATTTTGATGAACAAAAATAAAACAAAATATAGCCATGACTGCCATAGAATTTAATTATCAGCTGACAAGTCTCAGCGACAGTCTTGAAAGGTTCGCTTACAGCCTTACCTCGAATAAGGAAGATGCCCGTGATCTGTTGCAGGAGACTTTTGTAAAAGCCATATCATATCGTGATAAATTCGCCGATGATACCAACCTGAAAGCTTGGACATTTACGATCATGAAGAATACCTTTATTAATAATTACCGCCGGTTGGTGAAGGCGAACACTACCTTTGACCATACCGACGATCTGTATTTTCTTAATCTGAGCCGGGAGTCGGGCGTTGAAACTCCCGAGTCTACGGTTTCCGCCAAAGAAATTGAAAAACATATCGAACGGCTCGAAGAGGAGTTCAAAGTCCCCTTCAACATGCATTTGCAGGGTTACAAGTACAAGGAGATCGCCGACAATCTGGGACTAAAGATTGGCACGGTAAAAAGCCGGATCTTCTTCACCCGCAAGCGACTGATGAATTCGCTCGGAGTCGGATACAACTAGGTTTTTTGGGTTTGGTTAAATGAGTTAGGTGTTTATAATGACCCCGCCATTGGCGGGGTTTTTTTGTCAACAGTTTTATTAAATTTGCACCACTTAATTAACCTTGCATAGTATGGACCAAACCTCAAAATACACCCGGCGCGGCGTTTCGTCAAAAAAGGAAGATGTTCACCGGGCGATTAAGAACCTGGACCGGGGACTGTATCCGAATGCCTTTTGTAAAATACTTCCCGACATCCTGGGCGGTGATGAGGAATACTGCAATGTCATGCATGCCGATGGCGCGGGTACAAAATCATCTCTTGCCTATATGTATTGGAAAGAAACGGGAGACTATTCCGTTTGGAAGGGCATTGCGCATGATGCGCTCATCATGAATATAGATGACCTGCTGTGTGTAGGTGCTACAGACAATATCCTGATGTCATCGACCATTGGCAGGAATAAACTTAAGATATCCAGGCGATGTATTGATGCATATTTTGAAAGGTTTTGATGAGACCATTAATGAACTTGCCCGGTGGGGAGTACATGTATATCTTACCGGCGGTGAAACAGCCGATGTGGGCGATCTTGTGCGTACCATTATCGTGGATTCCACCGTTATTTGCCGCATGAAGCGTTCTGAAGTGATCGAGACCGACATTCAGCCTGGTGATGTGATCATCGGACTGGCCTCCTCGGGAAAGACGGTTTATGAGGCCGAATACAACAGCGGAATTGGCAGCAACGGACTTACCTCTGCGCGGCATGATGTTTTTATCAACTATTTGGCGGATAAATATCCCGAATCATACGATGACCTGATACCGAAATCGCTCGTGTATACCGGGAAATATCAGCTCACCCAAAAGATTGCTGAACTTGGCACGGATGCCGGAAAGCTGGTATTGTCCCCGACGCGTACCTATGCTCCGCTGATAAAAAAGGTACTTGATAAATTCAGACCGGAGATCCATGGATTGATCCACTGCTCGGGTGGCGGACAAACAAAAGTACTCCGATTCGTCCGTGATATGCACATCATTAAGGACAACCTGTTTGAATTGCCGCCTTTATTCCGTATGATTCAGGAATCATCGGAAACCGACTGGGACGAAATGTATGAAGTGTACAACATGGGCCATCGGTTTGAAATTTATACCCGTCCCGAACTGGCCGGAGAAATTATCAGGATGGCCGGTGAGCTGGGAATTGACGCCAGGATCGTGGGGCGGGCAGAATCTTATTCGGGACATAAGCTCACTATTCAAAGTTCATTTGGTACCTTTACCTATTGATTTACATTTAATATTTTAATTTACGATTGCATGAGTAAAAATCTGATTCTTGATAAACTGGAAGGTGTTAAAGGACGGTTTGAAGAAGTGGGCAGGCTGCTTACAGAGCCTGATGTGATGGGTGATATGAAAAGATACATCCAGCTTAATAAAGAATACAAGGAATTAAGTCCGGTTGTTGCCGCCTATATCGAATATAAAAACACGCTGAACAATATTGATTCAACCAAGGATATGCTTGCGGTAGAGAAGGATGAGGAAATGCGGGAAATGGCCAAGACCGAATTGGATGAGTTAACCAACAAGGTAGGGGATATGGAGGATCGATTGAAAATATTGTTGTTGCCCGCTGATCCCCAGGACGGTAAAAATGCCATTCTCGAAATCAGGGCCGGCTCAGGAGGTGATGAGGCCAGTATATTTGCCGGTGACCTGTTCCGGTTGTATTCCAAATTCAGTGAGCAGAAGGGCTGGAAAGTTGAGATCACCAATTTCACGGAAGGCACAGCCGGCGGTTATAAGGAAATTATTGTCAATGTGAAAGGGGAGGGAGTATATGGCATTTTAAAATATGAATCGGGTGTCCATCGCGTCCAACGTGTTCCGCAAACCGAAACACAGGGCAGGATACACACATCTGCCGCCTCTGTGGTGGTTCTTCCCGAAGCGGAAGAATTCGATGTGGAAGTGAAGCAGGAGGATATCCGCATCGACCGGTTTTGCTCATCCGGACCCGGTGGACAGTCGGTTAACACCACCTACTCCGCTGTTCGGCTAACCCACGTTCCCACCGGTGTAGTGGTTTCCTGTCAGGACCAAAAATCGCAGCTCAAGAACCTGGAGAAGGCGATGTCGGAACTCCGCACACGGCTGTACAGCATTGAGTACCAGAAATACCTCGACGGCATTGCCAGTCAGCGAAAAACCATGGTCTCCACAGGCGACCGCTCGGCAAAGATCCGGACTTACAATTATCCGCAGGGCCGTGTTACCGATCACCGCATCAATTTAACCATGTATAACCTTCCAGGCATACTCGACGGGAATATTCATGATCTGATCAGCCAGCTCCAGATGGCTGAAAATGCTGAACGGCTCAAAGCGAGTGCCATCGTCTGAAATTGTATAGCATGAATTCAGCACAATTATTTCACCAGATCAGGCAGAAACAGAGTTTTCTGTGTATCGGGCTCGACACGGAGATGAATAAGCTGCCCGGCCATTTGAAGGACGTCGAACTGCCCCTGTTCGAATTCAACCGGCAGATTATTGACGCAACCCATGATCTGGCCATCGCCTTTAAACCCAATGTGGCATTTTATGAATGTCTGGGACCCTCAGGCTGGCAACAACTGGAGCTTACCATTAACCATATCCGGAACAATTACCCCGGGATCCTGATCATTGCAGATGCCAAGCGAGGGGATATCGGAAACACGTCAAAAAAATATGCCGAAACCTTTTTCCATTACCTCCGCTGTGATGCCATTACGGTTGCTCCCTATATGGGATCGGATTCTGTACTTCCTTTCCTGGAGTATGCCGACAAATGGGTCATTCTGCTGGCCCTGACGTCAAACCAGGGAGCCGATGATTTTCAGTTTCTGGGCACCGGAAATCATGAAAGACTTTTCGAAACGGTTTTGCGGAAATCTTTGCATTGGGGTAATGCCGGTAATATGATGTATGTGGTTGGAGCTACGCGGGCTTCCATGCTGGTAAAAGTCCGTGAAATTGTACCGGATCACTTTCTGCTGATCCCCGGAGTGGGTGCCCAGGGAGGTGATCTTGCAGAGGTTGCCGAATACGGACTCAACGGGCAATGCGGGCTTATTGTTAATTCATCACGGGCCATCATTTATGCCGACAGTACAAAGCGGTTTGCTGAGGCAGCAAGGGAGAAGGCCCGGGAAATACAGGGCCATATGAAGGAAATTTTAAAGAATAAAGGGTTGACAGAGCGTTAGAGGTAATGCAGATTTCAAGGGACCGGCACTTGAGGATCCCGGGATACTGCCATTGTTTTTTTTCAAAAGTCTTTCCGGATTGCCAATTATTTTGTACTTTCCCTTTGTATTGAAAAGTTAGGCCAAATGACAGAAGACTTTCTCCATTTTATTTGGAAATATGGATTGTTTGACCGGACGGGAATGATCTCTGATACCGGTGAAGAGGTTCAAGTAATTGCACTGGGTGAGCACAACAACGACGCGGGTCCGGATTTCCTGAATGCCCGGATCAGGATAGGTACTACGACCTGGGCAGGAAACGTGGAAATTCACCTGCGTTCCTCTGATTGGACCGAACACAAACACCACCTGGATAAGGCTTATGATAATGTCATTCTCCATGTGGTACACAATCATAATTTATCTGTTGCCAGGTCTACCGGAGAAGTCATTCCTACCATCGAGCTGCAATTTAATCAGGAACTTTATGAAAACTACCGTCTGTTGCTGCGTCAGAAAGGGTGGTTACCCTGCCGCGAAAAGATCAGACAGATTGACCGGTTTTTGTTTGAACTGTGGCTGAGTTCTCTTGTAGTTGAAAGATTACAGCAAAAGGCGCAATATATTGGCGGACTGCTTGACCAATACAAAAACAACTGGGAGGAAGTTTTTTATATTATGCTGGCACGCAGTTTTGGTTTTGGACTGAATGCCACCCCTTTTGAAATGACGGCAAAATCAATTTCCCTGCTAAATCTTGCGCGGTGCCGCAACAATCTGTTACAGGTTGAGGCCATTCTGATGGGCCAGGCCGGTTTTCTGGATGAAGCAAGGCTTTTTTCCGATTATTATTCAGGATTGAGAAACGTATATCTCCACCAGCAAAAAAAACTCGGGTTGAAACCCATCGAAAAACACCTGTGGAAATATTTGCGTCTCCGGCCGGTCAATTTTCCCACCGTCAGGATCGCCCAGTTCGCTGCATTGATAAGCGAAGCAGAAGGATTGTTTTCCAGGGTCATTGCCTGCAGGGAGATTACCGAATTGAGCAGGATTTTTGAGGTCCGGGCTTCCTCCTTCTGGGATTCACACTATACCTTCGAAACAAAATCTCCTGTAAAAGCAAAGAAACTCGGTTCGGAAGCTTTTCAGGTTATTGTTATCAATGCGGTTGTCCCGTTTCTTTTTGTATATGGTCAACGCACCGGGCATCCATTACTTAAGGAAAGAGCACTTGAATGGCTGAACCAGCTTCCTCCCGAAAAAAACCGGCTGGTTACCCGGTGGGAGGCCGCAGGCATTAAAGCTGTCTCGGCTTTTTACAGTCAGGGGATTCTGCAGATGTCAACCAAATATTGTGGTCACAAGAGGTGCCTGGCCTGCTCGGTAGGTACGAGTATTATTACAAAGAAATTTAATTAGAAATCGGACATTTTATTTTGAAAGTTGAAAGTTTGTATTTATATTTGATATCAAAATAATATCATTAAAATATCAAATCCATGAAAACAGAAAAAACTTTAGTGCCCTTTAACGGCTATGTAATGGTTTTCCTCGAGGTACTTTTTTTAGGGGCAGCTGTGCTTGCCGGGATAAACGAAATCATATGGCTGACTGTACTCCTGTTACTAGTCGTTGGGTTTATACCTCCGGGTTTATTCATTGTGAACCCCAATTCATCCAAAGTGCTCCTGCTTTTTGGGGCATATCGCGGCAGTGTGAAGGAAAACGGATTTTTCTGGGTAATACCTTTTTATAAAAGGACAGAGGTTTCACTGAGGGCCAGGAATTTTGAAAGCGACAAGATCAAGGTAAATGATAAAATCGGGAATCCGGTCCTGATCAGCGTGATCCTGGTCTGGAGGGTCAATGATACTTTTAAAGCGTCGTTTGAGGTAGACAACTACGAAAATTTCGTGAAAGTCCAGACCGATTCCGCAGTCCGTAAGCTTGCCGGAACCTATCCCTACGATCATTTTGAGGATGAGCGCGCCGACATTACCCTTAGTTCAAACTTTGAGCAGGTGAACAATAATCTTGAGAAGGAAATTTCAGAGCGGCTTGAAATGGCTGGACTTCATGTCATAGAGGCACGTATAGCTTATCTGGCTTATGCCCCTGAAATTGCACAGGCCATGTTACGCCGCCAGCAGGCTACTGCCACAGTGGCAGCACGGTTTAAAATTGTCGAAGGCGCGGTAGGCATGGTTGAAAACGCACTGCAGATGCTTTCAAAGAAAGGTATCATCAGTCTCGATGAGGAGCGCAAGGCCGCCATGGTCAGTAATTTGCTGGTGGTGCTTTGCGGTGACAGTCATGTCGAACCGGTTATCAATACAGGAACATTACACCAATAGAAGATGGCAGACAAGAAACCATTTGTTCTGAGGATCGATGCGGAAACCATGAAGAAGATTGAGAAGTGGGCAGCTGATGAATTCAGAAGCGTGAACGGACAAATTGAATGGATGCTGAACAAATGCCTGAAAGAAGCAGGCCGGATGAAAACCAAAGAAGGGGAGTAGGGCCGGGAAATTTTTGTATAGAAAGTATTGAATTATGAAAAAAAATAAATACTTTTGCAACTCAAAATTTGAGGAAGTGTAATTAATTAGAAGTTATGTATTTATCAACTGAAAAGAAAAAGGAGATTTTTAAATCATTCGGTAATTCAGAAACCAATACCGGCGCTGCTGAGAGTCAGGTTGCCCTGTTTACATTCAGGATTAACCATCTTACTGAACATCTCAAGATCAGCAAAAAAGATTTTTCAACCCAGCGCGCACTTCTCAGGTTAGTTGGCAAGCGCAGAAGGCTTCTCGATTATCTCCGCACCCGCGATATCGAAAGATACCGTTCGATTCTGAAAGAACTGAATCTACGTAAATAACAAGAAAAAGGGCAATTCTTAAATTGCCTTTTTCTTTTACTATATGGCCGATATGGCCATCCATTTATTTTAATTTATTTTAATATGTTTAAGACATTTCAAAAAACCATTACCCTTGATGACGGAAGAACCATTACCATTGAAACCGGTAAGCTGGCAAAACAGGCAGACGGATCTGTGGTAGTCAGGATGGGCAACACGATGTTGCTTGCCTCTGTGGTATCTGCCAAAGAAGGTGCACCCGATAGTGATTATATGCCCCTTCAAGTCGAGTACAAGGAGAAATTTGCTGCCATTGGTCGATTCCCGGGCGGATTCTTAAAAAGAGAATCCAGGCCAAGCGACTATGAAATACTCATTTCACGGCTGATTGACCGTGCACTCCGCCCGCTTTTCCCCGAGGATTATCATGCCGATACTTTCGTAAATGTTATGCTGATATCCGCGGACAAGGACACCATGCCCGATGCTTTGGCCGGACTGGCTGCTTCGTCGGCATTAATGGTGTCAGACATACCCTTCAAAGGACCGATTTCTGAGGTTCGTGTAGCACGGATCGATGGCAGGTTTGTCATTAATCCCCCGTTCACCGATCTCGGCAAGTCCGATTTGGACATGATGGTGGCTGCCACTGCTGAAAATATTGTGATGGTAGAGGGTGAAATGAGCGAGGTATCGGAGGAAATTGTACTTGAGGCTTTAAAGGTTGCGCATGAGGCCATTAAAGTACAGTGCAAAGCCCAGCTTGAACTGATGGAAGATGCCGGAAAAAGCCAGAAGCGTGTTTATTCCCATGAAGTTCATGATGAAGAGCTCCGGAAAAAAGTCTGGGAAGCAGGCTATGATCAATATTACCGGATTGCCAAAACCATTCCTGGAAAACATGAACGTCATGATGCCCTGGAAAAAGTAAGAACCGATTTCATGGCTTCTTTCCCCGAAGGTGCTGAAGTAAATGAAACCCTGGTGAACCGGTATTTCCATGATGTTGAAAAGGAAGCCGTACGCAATCTTATTCTTCAGGAAGGGCTTCGCGTAGACGGACGTAAGACTACCGAAATCCGGCCCATCTGGTGTGATGTAGATTACCTTCCTGCAGCGCATGGCTCTGCTGTTTTCACCCGCGGCGAAACGCAGTCGCTTACCTCGGTAACCTTAGGGACCAAGCTTGATGAAAAGGAAATTGACGAAGTATTGATACAGGGTACTGAAAAATTTGTATTGCATTATAATTTTCCTCCTTTCTCTACCGGAGAAGCCAGACCATCGCGTGGTATCAGCCGTCGCGAGGTTGGACATGGCAATTTGGCACACCGTGCATTGAAACGCATGATTCCTGCTGATAATATCTACGCCATACGGGTAGTATCGGATATTCTCGAATCAAACGGTTCTTCTTCCATGGCCACTGTATGTGCAGGTACCATGGCCCTTATGGATGCAGGTGTAAAAATTCGCAAACCTGTTTCCGGCATTGCTATGGGTTTGATCACCGATACCAAAACGGGAAAGTTTGCCATTCTTTCGGATATTCTGGGGGATGAGGATCATTTGGGTGATATGGACTTTAAAGTGGCAGGTACCCGCGACGGCATCACCGCCACCCAGATGGACATCAAAGTGGAAGGCCTTACTTTCGAGGTGCTGAAAAAAGCCCTTGCTCAGGCACATGAGGGAAGAATGCACATTCTCGGTAAACTGGTGGAAGCCATACCTGAACCCAGGGCTGACTATAAGCCACAGGTTCCGCGCATGGTACAAATTACCATCCCCAAAGAACTTATTGGAGCAGTTATAGGTCCTGGCGGCAGGGTTATTCAGGATATTCAGGCAAAAACAGGTGCCGTGGTCAACATTGAAGAAATCGACGGAAGAGGCGAGATCAACGTATCCTCTGCTGACAAAGCTTCCATTGAGGCAGCCCTGGCCAGGATCAACGCTATTGTTGAGCAACCTGAAGCCGGTAAAATATATAAAGGTGTCGTGAAGGGAATTCAAACTTTTGGCGCTTTTGTGGAAATTTTGCCTGGTAAGCAGGGATTGCTGCATATTTCGGAACTCGACTGGCAGCGGGTGGAAAATGTGGAAGATGTCCTTAAAGAAGGAGATGAGGTTGAAGTGAAATTGCTTGATGTGGATGCCAAGAGCGGAAAACTGAGCCTTTCCAGAAAGGTATTATTACCCGTTCCCGATGGATTTGTCCCACCTGCTCCCAGACCGAGGGAACCAAGAGGAGACTCCAGGGGAGACTCGCGGGGAAGAAGGGACTCGCGTGACGGACGCGACAGGCGTGATCATAGAGGTCCCCGGGAACACAGGGACTAGAAATACTTCTTTTAGAATGCATGAACAGCAATATGCCCGGTATTTATCGGTAGGATCGGCTGTTGATGCTTTTTTTATTTATAATCAGAATTAACCGTTCATTGTAACAATGAATTGTTTTTGGCCCGGTTTTTGATAACGAAGGAGGCATTAAACGATCGTTTTATATTTATATTGTTTTTGACTTTAACTGTTTGATTAATTTCATTAAATTTGATTAAAAATGATAAAGTTTGATGGCAATTAGTTTTTATTAAACCATAACATTTTGTAAGTTTGTAAACATCATATTCTTACATAGCTTATATTTCAGAATTGTAAAACAAATAACCTTTGAATCATGAAGAAAATTAAACTGAACTACCTAACCATTATTGTTCTTGCCGCTTTTATGATAAGCGGTTGTGCCGGTCTTACCAAAATGAGAGATAATTCCAGCACGGTTCAATACCAGGTTAAACCTAATCCACTCGAAACACACGCCGGTGAAGTAAAAGTATCTGGTGATGTGAAATTCCCCGAGAAGTATTTTAACAAGAAAGCTGTTGTTGTTGCTACTCCTGTTTTAAAATACGAAGGTGGACAGGTTGAATACCCGGCTACTACCCTGCAGGGTGAAAAAGTGGAAGCCAATAATAAAGTAATCGCTTATACCGGCGGTAGCTATTCCTATTCCGGCACGATTCCCTACAAGCCCGAACTGATGAAGTCGGAGCTTTTTATCAATTATTCGGCACGTATAAAAGAAGGTGATCCGGTTGAATTCGGTTCCGTGAAAATTGCTGACGGTGTTGTGGCAACTCCTACTCTTGTGAAGGTAGATCCTAAGACCGTTATGATGAATGATAACTTCAAACGTATTATTCCTGAAAGTTACACGGCCGATATACATTATGTGATTAATAAAGCCGACGTCAGGAAGACAGAATTGAAAGCCGAAGACGTAGTTGCTTTTGAACAGAAAATTGTCGATGCCAAAGCAACTCCCAATAAACAAATCAAGGGCGCAAAAATTTCTGCCTATGCTTCTCCCGACGGTGCTGTTGAACTGAATGAAAAACTCTCGGCAAACCGTGAGACTTCCGCAGAAAAATACTTCAAGAAAGCTTTGAAAGACAAGAAGATCACAGAAGCTGAAGCGCAGGGCTTTTTAAGCATGATGACCACTCCTGAGGACTGGGAAGGTTTTAAAGCATTGATGGAAAAATCAACCATCCAGGATAAAGAATTGATCCTGAGGGTATTGTCAATGTATTCCGATCCTGTTGTCAGGGAAAAAGAAATCAAGAATATTTCGTCAGCTTATAAAGAAATTGCCGATGAAGTATTACCGCAACTCCGTCGTTCAGTGATGAGCGTTGATGTTGACGTTGTTGGCAAATCCGATGAGGAATTGCTGAAACTCGGCCTCAGCGATCCGAAATCCCTGAATCTGGAAGAAGTGCTTTATGCTGCTACCCTTACCAATAATCTGGATGAAAAAGCTGCTATTTATAAAGCTGCTACTGAAAATTTCCCGCAGTGCATCAGGGCAAAAAATAACCTGGGCCATGTTTATGTGCAACAGGGTAAGCTAGCAGATGCCAAAGACTTCTTTTGAAGCTGCTAAAGCTATTGACAATAATGCTGTTGTTAAAGCCAACCTCGGTGCTGTTGCCCTTGCTCAGGGTGATCTGAAAACTGCTGAAGAACTGCTGACCAGCGCCATGAGTGCCGGCGATGCTCCCAGCTATAACCTGGGTATCATTAAGATTAAACAGGGTGACTATGCTGCCGCTGTCAACTACTTTGGCAACAAACCTTCCTTTAATGCTGCATTGGCTCAGATGCTGAATGGCAGCAATGATAAAGCCATCGCTACTCTGAATGCCATGGGTGATGTAAAAGACGCATGGGTATATTACCTGAAAGCTGTAGCAAGTGCCAGAGGCGGTATTAGCTGACGGTGTGGTTACCAACCTGCGTCAGGCCATCAGTCTTGATGCTAATGTTAAGGCTTATGCCGCAAAAGATGCTGAATTCCTGAAATTTGCTGCTAACGACGCTTTCAAAGCGCTTCTGCAGTAACTGAATCATATTCTATAAAAAGCCCCGCCATTGGCGGGGCTTTTTTTTGTCCTTACATGAAGCCTTTCTACCGGGCATTGCGCTCGATCAGGACAGATTCATACAGGCTGGCAAAAGAACTGCTGACCCAGATGGATGCCGGAAAGATCCCGACAAAAAGCAAAAGCAATCCGGCTACATAGATAAAGAACGAAACAATGGCCATGGAAAAGATGGTCCAGCCGTGACCCCGGGTCATTTTCCAACTCTCTTCCACGGCCATGATCGGATCCAGCTTCTTGTCCATGACCAGATAGCCTACAAAGGCCAGCCGGCATCCGATGATAATTCCGGGTACAACCAGCGCAATAATACCCAGCATGATTAATGCCACCGTAAGCAGGTTAGCCAAAACAATGCCGAGGTAATTCTCCCTGAATCCGCTGACCAGCATATTAAAATCAGGACGGGTATCTCTCACTGCCTGCAGGAACATCATCTTCCCGCCATACTTGAAAACAGGAATAATAAGAATAGCATACGCGAGTGCAAATAAACCGAAAATGACAGCTGCCATTCCCAGGGCGATCATACCGAGATCGGGGAAATGCCAATTCCAGAGGTCGTGATGGGATTGATCAATGTTCCATTTGAATAGCTGGGGCGGTCCCATAATAATGCCAACCACCAGCACCACGAGAAACAGGATCAGAAAATACTTCATCATTACATTCCAACCATGGTTGAAACTATTTCTGAAGGAAGGACTTAGTTTGGTTTGTTCAATTATTTCCATTGCATTAGATTAAAATACGTTTAAAACACTGGTCAAATGTACTGCGCGGGAATGATTTCCATTGCATACCAAAGTAGTGTTGTTGTAAAATCCTACTTTGGTATAGTTGTCCCTACTTTGGTAGTATATCATTTTAACAGATCAATCCTTGGGTAAAATTTATATCTTTAAGTATGATAAAATATTTGGTTACACTGGTTTTTGTCCTTTCAGTGGCTATAGCGTCAGGGAGTATTTTAATTTCTACTAAAATAAGAAGTCATTATAAGACGGATTTCCTTTCCACGCTGATGTACCTCCAGGCATTTTATTTTACCTATGGTTTTTATGCCATCTGGGGCCAGATCATCGTAGCTTCTTTTCTTTCCCCTTTCATCACCAGGGAAGCGCTGACCAGAGCAACCAACATCATGATTTTGCTTGGTTCACCGTTTGTTGTTTTCACCTGGCTCATGTTGCTGAAGTTTACCCTGGAGTTGTCGGGCCGTCTGATGCGCAATTCTTTTATATTCTTGTATTTGGCAGTAAATCTTTTGTTACCGGCAGGGATTGGCTTGATTCTTACGAAATTCACTTCACTGGATTCCTTTACGGTCATCAAATATTGTTTTATCACATTGAGTTTTTTGTATACTCTCGCGGGAGCAGCGTATCTTTTGTTCAAGGGGAAAAGGAAAGCCTTGTTGCGCAAGGCCGATGTGAAGAATATCTCCTTTGGTCTGGTTTTGTTCATGTTGCTTCAAAATGTGGTACTGTTCTATTATGAAGGAAATATTATGATTGCCCTTGTTTTTATTCTCGTGTTTTTTATTGGCGGCGCATTCATCCCTGTTTATATCAGATACCTGTCCGATCTTTCAATACTCCTTTCATCATCAGAAATCAAGACAACATTCGAATTGCTTTGCAGAAACTATGAGATATCTCCCAGGGAAAAAGAAATCATCCGGGAGATCTGCAACGGTCTTTCCAACCAGCAAATTGCCGATAAACTGTTTATAAGCTTGCAGACTGTTAAGGATCACACCAGCAGGATCTATTATAAAACCAATTGCAGCAGCCGGGCTCAACTCATGACCCTGGTGAAGGACAAAACTTAGATGGAGGTAATTCGTTTAGCGTTGATAAAACCTGAAAAATTCCCATAAAACGATTCCCGCACTGACGGCAATATTCAGTGAATGCTTGGTGCCGTGCTGAGGTATTTCAATCGCACCATCGCATAAATCCACTACCTCCTGCGCAACACCTTTTATTTCATGGCCGAAGATCAGGGCATATTTTTCACCGGCAGCAATTTCGAATGTATGAAGAGCACTGCTGTGAACGGTTTGTTCCACAGCGTAAACCCGATAGTCCTGATGGCGCAGCATCTGCACGGCATCCACAGTATTTTCAAAATATTGCCAGTGAACCGATTCGGTTGCTCCAAGCGCTGTTTTACTGATCTCGCGATGAGGTGGCGTGGCCGTTATTCCGCAAAGGAAGATCCCTTGGAGAAGAAAAGCATCGCAGGTGCGGAATATTGAACCAATATTGTTCAGGCTTCTTACATTGTCCAGCACCACCAGTACCGGGTATCTTCCCGGCCTGCCGGAATTCTTCAATGGTTTTACGGTTTAATTCCTCGTTCAACAGTTTTTTCATGGGTATTTAACCGGTTGGGTGAAAAAAGTACAATGATAGCAATAGATGAGAAAAATTAAATATTTTCGTAAATTGAAATTAATGATAATTTACGGATTATGAATATTCACGAGTACCAGGGTAAAGCTATTCTCAGCCGGTATGGAGTTTCCGTTCCAGGGGGAATTGTGGTAGATGATGCGGCAAAAGCCGAAAAGGCTGCTCTTGAGCTCCAGGAAAAGACCGGGGTTACCAGTTGGGTTGTGAAAGCCCAGATCCATGCCGGAGGCAGAGGCAAGGGCGGAGGGGTTAAACTGGCGCTCAACCCGGAAGAGGTAAAGAAACATGCCGGCAATATTCTGGGGATGCAGCTTATAACACCACAAACCGGGCCCGAAGGTAAGAAGGTTCATAAGGTGCTGATTCAGCAGGATATCTATTATCCCGGTAACAGTCCCGTCCGTGAATTGTACCTGAGCGTGCTGCTTAACCGTTCCACGGGCCGGAATATTATCATGTATTCTACCGAGGGAGGAATGGATATCGAAACTGTCGCTGAAAAAACCCCGCATCTGATCTTTAAGGAAGAGATTAATCCCGCTGTTGGAATTCAACCTTTCCAGGCCCGGAAGATCGCTTTCAACCTGAAACTGGAGGGCAAGGCCTTTAAAGAAATGACCAGGTTTGTTACCGCTTTATACGGAGCCTATATCGCAAGCGACGCTTCTTTAATTGAGATCAATCCCCTGGTAAAAACTTCGGATGACCTGATCTTTGCCGCAGATGCCAAGATAAACCTCGATGACAATGCACTTTTCAGGCATCCTGATTATGAGGAAATGCGCGATCTGAACGAAGAGGACCCTTCCGAAACCGAGGCGGCCAAACATAATCTGAATTTCGTCAAGTTAAATGGAAATGTGGGCTGCATGGTTAATGGGGCAGGACTCGCCATGGCCACCATGGATATTATCAAACTGTCGGGTGGTGAACCAGCCAATTTCCTTGATGTAGGAGGGACCGCAAATGCGCAAACCGTAGAGGCCGGTTTCAGAATCATTCTTCAGGATCCCAGCGTGAAAGCAATTCTGATCAATATTTTTGGCGGAATTGTACGTTGTGACAGGGTTGCACAGGGCGTAGTCGACGCTTATAAATCAATTGGTTCGGTCCGTGTTCCGGTAATAGTCCGCTTGCAGGGCACCAATGCCCGGGAGGCCAAAACACTCATCGATCATTCGGGATTGAAGGTATATTCGGCCATTTCATTGCAGGATGCTGCCGATCTGGTGAAAGCAAACGTCTAGTTCGCAACGCCAATTTTCTTATGGGTTTCGTCGCACCATGGTTTGTTGGCCGAACCACCGCAACGGCAAATATACAGTTCCTGCTCACCCTTTGATATTTTTCCGGAGGAATCCCTGAAGGTAAATACCCCTTTGATCATAATGGGTCCGTCTCTCAGTATTTTTACTTCGGCCGGCGGATGCGATGCAATTATTTCCTTTTCCATGTCATTCATCATTTCCCGATATAGCCAATTTTACGATGGGTTCCGTCACAATAGGGCAAATCATTGGAGGCCCCGCAACGGCATAAGGACGACATTTTCAGATGGCGCAGTTCTTTACCATCGGTGTCGTATAAGATAAAATTGCCCCTGATGACCAGGGGACCATCTTCCATTACCCTTGCCTCGGCAATGCTTTCAGGTGATTCGGGCGACCTGTCGGCATCCATGTCAGCCTCCATATCCTTATTATAACGGAATGAAAGGGCTTGTGTAGGACAAAGCTTCACCACGCGTATGATCTCTTCGGTAGGAGCACCATCCATATTCACCCAGGGTCTCTTTCGTGGATTGAATACCTCAATCAGTTCGCGATAACAGGTGGTGGCGTGAATACACTTGTGGGGTTGCCAGAAGACCGTGATTTCCCCATTCGTGTACTTCTTGTCGGTCTTGTCCATGCTTTGTTTTTTGTAAAAATAGCAATTTATAGTTTTTGTTGGTACGTGTTTATAAAACAATGACCGGGTTTATCCGTTTAACAAATTGTTTGCTTTGCCAAATATTTTGTTATTTTAGGCTGTAATGCCGAAGTATTTTATATTATTCTGTATCCTGACGGGTACATGGCTTCCGGTCCGCTCCCAGGATACTATCCGCATGGAGTTGGGCGGTTATCCGGTATATGCCGTGATCGTGGACGGAGATACTATTTTTGTGACAAATCTTGAAGAGGCAGTTATACAGCCGCGCAAAAGATCTGCCGCAACACGTGATTACCGGCAATACCGGAAACTGATCTACAATGTGAAGAAGGTATACCCTTATGCAAAGCTTGCAGGTGCCAAATTCGAAGAGGTGAACGCCCATATGCAGACACTCAAAACAGGCAGGGAACAACGCGAATACATCAAGCAGGTGGAAGAAGAACTCCTTAAACAATATGAAGAGGACCTTAAAAACCTTACCATTACACAGGGCAGGATCCTCATCAAACTGATTGACCGGGAAACCAGTAAAACATCTTACGAAGTGGTGAAGGACCTGAGAGGTTCTTTCCAGGCAGCATTCTGGCAAGCGATTGCACGCATTTTCGGATCAAATCTGAAAACTGAATTTGATCCGGACGGTGAGGACAAGGTACTGAATGAAATCATGATTATGATTGAAAATGGGCAGCTATAACCGAATAGTGAATACTGAATAATGCATACCGAACGCTGATTACCTGCTATGATGAAGCGAACCTTTATTGCTGTTGGCGTAAAACCTACAACCAAATTAAAAGAGGATTATGACCTGGTGCGTTACAGGTTGAGGTTGGAGAGGATCAACTGGATATCAGTCGATCATTTGCATATAACGCTGAACTTTCTCGGAGATACAGACGATCAGATGATTCCTGAAATTGTCCGGTACCAGGAGAAAGTCGTGTCGGCAACCCCTGCCTTTCAACTTACGCTTCGTTCACTGGGGGTATTTAAAAGCCTGCAGGAACCCCGTGTGCTTTGGATGGGATGCGATCCCTGTCCCGGATTGGGCAAAATAAAATCTGAACTTGATCGTGACCTTTCCGGTCTTGGTTTTAAACCTGAGGCCCGGGAGTTCTCGCCGCATTTAACCCTGGGGCGCGTGAAGGAGATCCGGCAGATTAACCAGTTGGCACAATTGATTACCCTTTACAAGAATGTGGAAGTCCAAACCCAAACGGTGGAAAATATTACTTTTTTCGAGAGCAGGCTTACTCCGTCTGGGCCGGAATATTTACCGATTCAGGTTTTTTCGCTCCAGGGGAAGTGATTGGTCGCTCCTTCCGGACTTCTTTTTTCAAATTCCCTTTCTCTTGATAATCGTGAGAATGGTATAAATGATTATTTTGAAGTCAACGTAAAGCGACATATTGTCAAGATAAATAAGGTCGTATTTTAACCGGTGAATCATTTGTTCAACATTTTCAGCATAACCATACTTCACTTGTCCCCAGGAGGTAATGCCGGGCTTGATTTTAAGCAGGTGGAGGTAATGCGGGGCAATCTGAACGATCTGATCAATGAAATGTTTGCGTTCGGGTCTGGGTCCTACCAGGGACATATCACCTTTCAATACGTTAATGAAATTTGGGATTTCATCAAACCGGGTCTTGCGCATGAATTTTCCAAACCGCGTAATCCGGTCATCGGTTTTGGATGAAAGTCCCGGACCATCTTTTTCTGCATCCAGGTACATCGACCGGAATTTGTAAATGATAAACGGCTTTCCGTATCGGCCAATCCTTTCGTGGCTGTAAAATACCGGACCTTTCGAGGAGAGTTTGATACCAATGACCAGAAAAATGCAGAGCGGAAAAGTAATTACAAGGGCCAGGGCAGCGATGAAATAATCAAGGAAGTCCTTAATATTCTCCTGCCAGGCTGGCATCAGAATATGCGACACGGATATCAACGGGGTGCCCAGGATGGAATTCATCCTGACCCTGCCGGTAAGGATATCGTACATGCTGGGAATGGCCTTGATGACTACATTGGAATCGATCAGTTTATTGATGATGCGGTTGATCATGTCATGTTCGGATGTTTCGATGGCAATGATCACTTCCTCTACCTTTTTTTCTGATATTATACTGCGCAGGTTATCAATATTTCCAAGATGCGGAAGGTAATTACCCAGTAAATTCTTCGAATTGTTGTTTACATTGACAAATCCGATAAACAGATTGCCGCTGCCCCTTTTCTGGCTGATCACTTCCTGCCAGGCGTCAACAGCTTTTGAATTGCTGCCGATGAGCAGGGTGTTAAATCCGATCTCCCCGCGATGCACCTTATGGGTGGTTATGGTGGTAATAATCAGTCGGGGCAAATAAGTAAAAAGAAACTGCAAGGCTAACAGGACAAAATATGGAGAAAAGGCACCCTCCTTGCTGACCAGTTCTTCAGGAGTAATATCGAAAATGAGGAAAAGTATCACTGAACCGATCAGCGTGTTGCCAAATGTTTGCCATAGTTCCAGGAGTCTTGATTTTCGGAATACATCATTGTAATAGCCGGTGATGAAGTAAATAAAAAGCCAGTAGAATGGCAGAATAAGTAGTCCCTGAAAATATAACCGGTTTAAAATGACCAGACTGTCAATACTGCTCTGGCTTAAGTTGAGTGAGTATTTTCGGTACAGGTAAAAGACACTCCATGCGGTGATTACCGATATGAGATCCGAAGCCAAATATTTCAGCAGTTGTAATCTTCTGTTCATTCAGTCCGGTTCAGTTCAAAAAATGCCGTGCAATGGGAATTCAGGCACACTGAATAAGTGTTTTCATAACCTTTTCAAGTATACGATCGGTCAGGACATAAGATTCAAATCCGTTATCGTTCATGGAAAGAAATGCCGGGTTTGAATGAATCAGGGAAAAGAATTCCGACAAGTCATGATAAAGCGAATCTGTTTGTTCAACCTGAATATTTTCTATAAAGATAGGACTTTCATTTTGATTTTCGGTACGCTGCAGGTGCCATCCTGTGAGTTCGTTGGTGATGAAGTTGTACTTTAATATTTTGTTCTTTGCCACAATGGTAATGAGAAACTCATTTTGTGCAGCCACTAAATTGCAGTTGTAATTAACTGCACACCCATTATCAAATTCAAGCCGTGCATTGATGATCTCGGGCTGCGAAGAAAGCATACACAGGCCTTTGGCTTTGATGGAAATATTCCTGGCATGGATCAGACGGTTAATTATTTCCATATCGCCGAGCAGGGCTTCCGATGTGCCATAGGTTTTACCGGTATGGGAAATTTTGCTGTAATGCTGAAGCTCAATCATGCTGATGGCATCGAGTTCGGGTAACGCATGCAGTAAACCCGGGATCCCGGTATTGCCGGTTCTGCCGCATTTGAGTATTACATTGGCTTCCCGCGCCAGTTGGGTGAAATGATAGACCTCATTTACCGACAGAATAACAGAAGGATAAAGAAATACATGACTGGGCATTTCTGAGCGCTGCTATGGCCAGTCGATTACAAAAGGTTCCTGCATCGGTGATGATCAGTGCATCAGCTTTTTCAAGGATGTATTTCGGGTTCGGAACATATGACTGCCGGTATCGGATTCAAGGGCGAATTCCTGGATGCCACTGATAATCCAGCGTCTAATGATCCGGATATCCTGAATTTTGCTTAATGCATTTGTATGCCTGTTAACAGCTGAAAGGGAGCCAGTAATTCCAACATTAATCATTCATCCGGCATTTGCACAAACATAAATTATTTAGAAATAAGGGTTATTTTTTTTAGATCTAACTTATCAACTAATTTTGTTGATAAAACAACTCAGATCATGCACGACATGGAGGACAATTTTCAGCATAAAGGTTTGCGCAATAAATTGGTAGAGGAAATCAGACGAAAAGGAATTGTTGACGAAAGGGTTTTGGCAGCGATCAATAAAGTACCACGGCACTTATTTATGGACAGTGGATTCATCAAATTCGCCTACCGTGATCAGGCTTTCCCGATAAGAGCCGGACAAACTATATCGCAACCCTATACCGTTGCCTTTCAGACGCAGCTGCTTGAGGTGGATGCCGATGCACAAAGTGCTTGAAGTAGGAACGGGTTCGGGATACCAGGCAGCAGTGCTGGCTAGAAATGGGGGCAAAAGTTTATACCATCGAAAGGCAAAAGGAGCTTTATCTCTTATCGCAATCGCTGCTGAGCTCTTTGCATTACCGTCTTCATTTCTTTTATGGCGACGGATACCAGGGATTACCCACTTACGGACCCTTTGACCGTATCCTGATTACCGCCGCAGCACCTGAAATTCCCGAAAAACTCCTCGAACAGTTAAAACCCGGAGGCAGGCTTGTGGTGCCGCTTGGCGGGGAGAAATCACAAGTAATGACATTGATAGAAAAGAAGGGAGAAAAGGATTACAAAAAATCGGAACACGGATTATTTGTTTTTGTTCCAATGTTAGGCGGAAAAGAATAACTTGCAGGGGTAGTATGACGATAACCTGAACCAAATGATCACTATCAAGAGCTTTGTTTTTAATGAATTAGAGGTAAACGGCTTTGTGCTGTATGATGAAACGCGGGAATGCATCGTAGTGGATCCGGGTTGCAATACAGCGCAACAGTGCAATGCACTGAAAGATTTTATCGACGGCCAGTTGCTGAGACCCGTATGCCTTGTCAATACCCACGGACATTTTGACCATATTTTCGGAAATGCCTGGATCAAAAATACCTACCAGTGCCCCTTGCTGATCCACCAGGATGATCTGCCCTTGCTGGAACACGCTGACAAGTATGCCGGTATTTTCGGTTTTAAAACGGAGAGATCTCCTATGCCTGACCGGTTTCTCAGTGAAGGGGAATCCTTGAGCTTCGGCAATACCAGGTTGGAAATTCTTCATGTTCCGGGTCACTCTCCGGGTAGTATCGTATTGTATTCGGATTCCGATAAGTTACTGATATGTGGGGATGTCTTGTTCCATGGCAGTATCGGACGAACCGATCTGTTGGGAGGTGATTACGATCTTCTGATCAGGGGCATTCGGAATAAATTATTAACGTTACCGCGCGATACTGTTGTTTGGCCTGGACACGGCCCAAAAACAACAATCGGGCATGAATATGACACAAATCCTTTTTTAAGATAAGCAATGATCTCAATTTTATGGGCAGTTTCAAGAAATAGTGTGAATAATAACATTTAGATAAGTCAACACATGAATAATGACCATTTCGCTTACAGACATACCGGACCCCGGTTGGAGGAAATTCCATCCATGCTGGAAAAGGTTGGTGTAAGTTCACTGGATGAATTAATTGATAAAACGATTCCCGCCGGCATCAGGCTAAAAAATAATCTGCCATTAAAACCGGGAATAAGTGAGCAGGACTATCTGAACAGGATCCGTGAGATTGCTTCCCGGAACAGGCTGTTCAAAACTTATATTGGCATGGGTTATTACGGTACGATCATGCCTGCGGTTATTCAACGTAATATTCTGGAGAATCCGGGCTGGTATACTTCCTATACACCTTATCAGGCTGAAATCTCGCAGGGAAGACTCGAGGCGCTCCTGAATTTCCAGACCGTGGTGCTGGAACTCACAGGCATGGAAATTGCCAACGCATCTTTGCTTGATGAAAGCACGGCAGCAGCAGAAGCCATGATCATGCTTTATAATGCCCGTCCGAAAGACACAGTAAACAGTGGTGCTAACCGGTTTTTTGTGGATCAGAATGTTTTTCCCCAAACCCTTGAGGTGGTTATTACCCGTGCCGGTATGCTGGGTATTGAGGTTTTAACCGGAGATTTCAATGACATGGATCTTTTACCGGTGTATACGGTGCGCTGGTTCAATATCCTGCCGGTGATGGTAAGGTAAGGGATTACCGTACTTTCGTTGACCAGTGCGCATTCCAGGAACATACCGGTTGTAGTGGCTGCTGATATTCTGAGTCTTGTTTTACTTGTGCCTCCTGGTCAATGGGGTGCCGATGTCGTTATTGGGTCTACACAAAGGTTCGGAATTCCCATGAACTATGGGGGACCTCATGCTGCATTTTTTGCAACACGGGAATTATACAAACGATATATTCCTGGTCAGGATAATTGGTGTGACCGTTGACAGGGATAACAGGACGGCATTGCGTATGGCATTGCAAACCCGGGAGCAGCATATAAAAAGGGAAAGAGCCACATCGAATATTTGCACGGCCCAGGCTTTATTGGCCAGCATGGCAGGTATGTATGCCGTGTACCATGGTCCCGAAGGATTTAAAAGCCATTGCCTCACGCATCCGTCAGCGGGCAGGCTCCTTGCGCGATAAGCTTGTTGAGTTGGGATATCATGAAGCAAACGTCGATTTTTTCGATACTTTGCATATTTACCCGCCAACCGGTATTTCGGTGGAAGAAATCAGGTCCGTTGCTGTTGAAAGGGAGCTCAATTTCAGATATTATACCGACAACAGTATTGGCATTGCCCTGGATGAAACTACCGGGGTGGATGATCTGAACAGGATCGTGGAAGTATTTGCCACTGCCGTCAGAAAATATGCCGGACTTATTTCGGAGGAGACTATCGGGGCTGACGGAATCCACAGGAAGTTCCTCCGGACCGACAATTTTATGAACCTCATTTTGTTCAGAAGATATCGTTGCGAAACCGAAATGATGCGTTATATTAAAACTTCTGGAAAGAAAGGATTTTTCACTCACACATGGTATGATCCCATTGGGTTCCTGTACCATGAAGCTTAATGCTGCAGTGGAAATGCTCCCACTGAGCTGGCCCGAGTTTGGAAATATGCATCCTTTCGTTCCCCTGACCAGGCAGAAGGTTATCACCAGATATTCCACGAATTGGCGGGATTTCTTGAAATCCATCACCGGACTCGAAGAAGTTTCTTTTCAGCCAAACTCCGGAGCAGCGGGTGAATACGCCGGATTACTGGTGATCAGGAAGTACCTTGAAAGCAGAAATGAAGCTCACAGGGATATTGTTCTCATACCTGCGTCGGCACATGGTACCAATCCGGCCAGTGCAGCCATGGCAGGGATGAAGGTGGTAGTGGTCAATTGTGATGAAAAGGGAAATATCGAACTGTCCGATTTGAAAGCTAAGGCTGAGCTTCATCAGGATAATCTGGCGGCTTTTATGGTCACCTATCCCTCCACCCATGGTGTATTTGAATCGGCCATACAGGAAATGTCTGCCTTGATTCATCAATACGGAGGTCAGGTATACATGGATGGAGCAAATATGAACGCACAGGTTGGCCTTACCAATCCTGCTCAGATTGGTGCAGATGTTTGCCATCTGAATCTGCATAAAACCTTTGCCATACCCCATGGTGGTGGCGGACCCGGTGTGGGTCCCATAGTGGTGGCCAGCCATCTGGTGAAATTCTTGCCGGCCCACCCGGTGGTTCCCACTGGCGGTGTACAGGGCATTACGGCCGTTGCCTCAGCACCCTGGGGAAGTGCCGGCATACTGACGATCTCACATGCCTATTGCTGTTTGCTTGGGGAAGAGGGATTATCCTATGCCACCAGGATAGCCATCTTAAATGCCAATTACCTGGCATCCTGCCTGAAAGATTATTACAAAGTATTGTATACCGGGGAAAATGGCTATGTGGGACATGAAATGATCCTTGATTGCAGGGGTTTTAAAGCTGTTTCCGATATAACTGAAACCGATATTGCCAAAAGGCTTATGGATTATGGATTTCATGCACCAACCCTTTCATTCCCGGTTCATGGCACATTGATGGTGGAACCCACGGAAAGTGAATCGCTTTATGAACTCAATCGGTTTGCGGAGGCATTGATTGCTATTCATAAAGAGATTGAAGCCATTAAGGACAGCGGAAATAAAACGGATAATCCATTGAAAAATGCCCCTCATACCCAGCTGGTGATTTCTGCAGAGAACTGGGATCACCCATATACCAGGAAACAAGCAGCTTTTCCCAGTGAATCAAGTGAACGAAACAAGTTCTGGCCCTCAGTCAGCAGGGTTGATGATGCATTTGGCGACCGGAACCTGGTGTGTACGTGTATTCCAATTGACGCTTACCGGTAGTTTTTTGAATTAGTATACAGCCGAAATTTATTTTTAAGCTTTTTTTTCGTATACTTGTTCAATACCCGACAATTTTTTGAATTGAAGGGTTACTTTTTCTCATTTCACAGTATTAAGCATCTGATGAGGTCAATGAAGTATTCAGACGCGGAACTTCTTAACGGATTGATAACCCGGGATGAAAAAGTTCTCCGGGAGTATTATGCGCTTTATTATCCGGGTATTCGGCGTTTTATAATTTCGAACAATGGCAGCGAGGAAGATGCAAGGGACCTGTTTCAGGATGCATTGTTGGTTATATTTCAGAAAGTTCGTGGAGGACAATTTGAACTTACCTGTTCTTTAGGAACGTACATCTATTCCATATCGCGGTTTTTATGGCTGAAAGAGTTGAACAAACGAAAATGGGTAACCCGTAAATCCTTTGATCTTGAGGATTACATCGATACCGGTTCGGATATAGGCCAAATCAGCGAACATAATGAACGAATGAAACTGTACAGGGCATATTTTGACAAGCTCTCCTCCGATTGCCGGAAAGTTTTGAGCCTGTTCATGGAAGGTCATTCCATTGCTGAGATTACCGTTATAATGGGATACAGCAGTGAACAGCATACCCGAAATCGTCGATACCGCTGCAAAACCTCATTGATTGACAGTATCAGAACTGAATATGGTCATGAATTAGTTGCTTATGGAAACGACAAGGATAATTGAACAATATTTTGACGGCACGCTGAGTGAGGAAGAAAAGCATGCCGTTGAAAGCCGGATTCACCTGGATAAAGAATTCCGGGAGCTGATCAGGCTGCACAAAGATGTCAATGAAAGTATCAGGGACAATGATCTTCACTTGCTTCGTGATCGCATCGGGGATATTGGCAGGGACTACCTCGACAATCCAGATTCAGCTTCGCAGAAAAGATGGAAAAAACAAAACAGGATATCTTATGCGAATGTTTTCCGTATCGCCGCTGTATTTATCTTGGTTGTAGCTGCAGGGGTCGTTCTCAAACTGACCGTTTTTAGCCACACCTCTGCTGAGGGTCTTTACACTAAGTTTTATAATGCTTATGACGCTGACATGGTGTTGCGGTCTCCTCAGGATGAAGAAAAAGCCCTCGATAAAGCAATCAGGCAGTATGATCTGGGCAATTATTCGGAGGCTCTGGCATTGCTTGATGAAAGCATGCTTAATCACCCCGGGGATTATCTGGCTTTGTTCTACAGGGGTCTTGTATGCCTGGAGACCGGGGACACACCACGGGCCATCCAATCCTTTATTGCAATTCCGGGCGACTGGAACAGCCCGTTTAATGAACATCTTCACTGGTATTTAGCCCTGGCGCATCTTAAAAACAACAGCAAACCAGCAGCTGAAGAAATACTTGGCCAGATCAGTTCTGGCGGGGGATTCTATGCGGAACGGGCAAAATTGATTTTGAAGAAGCTTTAGCCCTGAATCTCCTGTACAAAAAAAATACCAATATAATGATGAACGCGGGAATGGTAAGGATCAGCCATGCATAAATCCTTATCATGGGCACCGGTGCCGTTTTTCCGACAATAACATAACCTGCCCAGTAAAAGGGATGTGCTTTTACAGGTTCTGCTTTTTCAAGAAAACTTAGTTTTGCCTCCTGCAGGGCATTATCGAGGGTTTGCCGGTGCCGGAGTCCCTGATAAAAAAATTTGACCAGACTTGAACCTGCCTGATCAGCAACCGGCCAAATTGTATAGGCCACTGTCCGTACACCGGTATAAAAAAAACTCCGGGCAATACTGACCAGGCCTTCACTGTTGCGCAACAATCCATAGCCGGTGTTGCATCCGCTTAATACTACCAGTTGTGCATCCAGGTCCATCTGCATAAGCTCATAGGAATAGAGATTGCCATCTTCGTTTGAATCGGCAGGGGCAGTCATTACCAGGCACGATAAACCGGGATTTTTCTCATCCACAATCGTATGCGAGGCAATATGCAATACCCGGTAACGGTTTGCACGGGCTTTAAAAGTTGATTTATCGGCCTTGATTCCCCGGTAAAGTCTGCCTCCTGTCAGGTTTTTTATTGTCCGGGCTTCAGAAGCTGCCCCTTCAAGAGCCAACAGACCGTTACTTCCTGCACTGTTGTTTCCCGGTTTGTATTCGGGCAGAAAAATAGCCGTTCCGGTACCATACTTTCTTTCGCGGTCCCGGTCAATTAACAGGTTGGCGGAGAAGGCATAGGCAACAGGGAATTCCCGGATCAGGTACTGGAGTGATCTGTAATCGGGTGGACCATCGTTCACCGGACGCTTTTTGATCAAAACCTCAAAGGGCAACAAAGTAAGCTGGTTATGCGGGATAATGATGAGCCGTTTGTTTTTGATCTTGTCGTAAACGGGTTCAATTAATTTCGTGTAGAGGTAATGGGAAGATTCGGTAAATTCCCGATAATTTATTTCCGGATCGGTTTGCAGGGGATTTGAGACAAGAGCATCGCGTAGTTTGGCAATACTCCGGGCTACCTGTTTATCAATAAATTGGAAGTGAATATGAAAATCGCTCTTCGTGATCACAAAGGTGATGATTTCTGTACTTAATAACTGATATTCCAAAACAACCTGATCATTATCAAGAGCTTGCTGAATCTGGTCCACTCCGGCCACGGTAAAATTGTATTTCAGCCGCTTGTACACCGGGTAGTTTTCGTCCAGGTAAGCTGTCAGAGCATCCCGCTTACCATATAACCGGGCCAGTTTATTCAATGCCCCGTCCTTTGATCCGTTGTTTCTTCCATACTTTTCATCAAGGGCCAGCTGGTTCTCGATTTCCAGGATCTCATTATTCAGGATTTCATTCTTTCTGACCAGCGAATCGGGCAGGCCGGAGTATAGCAGGTTATTTTTCTTCATGGTATTAATGGATAATACCTGCATCTTACTCTTCTCGGCATATTCCCATGCTTTTTCGGCATACTGTTTTTCACCCGTTCTCAGATAGAGCAATACGGCATAACTTACCGTGTTGTTCATGGGTATCCGGATAAGGTCGGCTATGATCATGCCGGACTTTTCCTCATCTATATCAATTACCCTTTTCTCAATTAGTTTCACGGCCAGTTCCTGACATTTTAAGGAGTTCACCAGGTGGCTCAAAGGATTTTCCTCCTTTTCATATATCGAGTAAAAAATATACGCTTTAATGGTCAGGCATTTTATCAGGTTTTGGGTCAGTACGATATCCTCCAGGACCGGATTGGCATAGACTGATGTATCACTAAAGGAATGACAGCCTGCAATGATGGACTGCTGAAGACAGGATAAAGCTTTCAGGTGATTACCGGTGGTATTGTAAGAATTACCCAATTCCCTGTAAATATTGCTGATCACATTTCCTTTCAGGGAATTTTTTCTGGCAAGCTCAAGTCCCCTGTAGAAATAATTTCGGGCTGTAATATGTTTATTTTCAAGAAGAAATATACGGCCCAATTCATGATAGGCAAGTGAGCCATGGTAGTTATTTCGGTACGACTCATTTTCTGAGGCAAGGGCAATAACTTGATTGAGATTTTTTATGGCAGATGCCTTGTCATTTAACATACTGTAAGATAGCCCTTTAATATAATACATGTACGTCGGGGAGACGCTCGTTTGTTGCATTTTGGTGATGGCCTGGTTACAAAAAGCGATGGTCTTTTCATAGTCCCGTTCAAGCCAGAAGTAACCATCGGCCACAGTATAATAATTCAACCTTATGTAATTATTTAAGAAAGAATACTTTGAAATAATCTCAAGGGCATGTTTGCTGTATTGAAGCGCATTTTCAAAATCACACCTGGAATATTCCATTTGAGCTTCACGTGTGTAGAAAATGCCGGCATAAAAGTGATCGGAAGGGAAAAACTTATCCAGGATGAAGGTTATATTCCGTGAAAAATCCTTGGTAATGGAGAATTGATCATAGAAGTCAAACCGGTTTTCGTGAAGTCTGAGATATACCTCCAGTAACGCTGGATGTAAAGGATCTGCAAGGGTATCGAGATATTCCAGACAGTCCCTGAACAGCCTTCTGGATCGGGTTTTTTCATTATTTGACCAACAGGCATCGGCCATTTTAGCTTTAAGACCGATCGGTCCGTGAAGGTTGGGCATTTTTCGACCAGACTGGATTTCAAAAGCCAGCCGGTAGGATTCTATTGCGGCAGGGTATTCTCCCTGCTGATAAAGAACGCATCCCAGGGCATCCTTTAACCTGGCACCCTCCATGGGATTGAGGTTTTCAATAAGCCCGACATATGATCCGGCACGGCGAAGCCATTGCAATGATTCCGTATTTTTACCATCAAAATGCAAATACCTTCCTTTCTGAAGAGCGTGCAGAAATTGTAAGGGTGGTCCCGGAAGCCGGAGATGTACCATTATTTTTTCAGCCTCGTCAAGCATCTCTTTTGCAGCGCCGGTGTTGCCCTGCCTAAGATATACTTCGCTGGTTTTCAATAGCCATGCTGCCTCATCTCCATCATCGGACAAAGAATGCTGGCCATTATGCCTGGCAAGTTGTAATGCTTTCTCAAACTGGCAGTTCTGCAAACAGCTGTAAAAAATTGAATCCGCACTACCTTCGGCCTCCTTAAAACCTGAGGAATGACCAGTTAAATCCAACATACCACAGTAACAGAAAAGGAGGAGGATTACCAGGCGGGATATTATGGGAAGGAAAGAGGACATGCGGGATGATTGTTTCTGATATTAAAAATAAGCATAAACGCTATTGACTTTAACTTTGAAATGCATTATTTTTAAAGTTATTCATTAATACCTTTTAGTTATGGAGGAGTTAGAACAATCAAAATTATTGGCAAAGAGCAGCAGCAAGGTACCGGAACCGCAACCTCCGGATCCTGAGCCTGAACCAGGTGAACCTGGTGACCCGGATGATTAGGATGAAACCTGACCGGTTGATTCATTGCGGTCAGCTACGTAATTTCGCCATTTTTCAATAAGAAGTTGCATATCAGCTGGCAAGGGTGAGTCAAAAAACATTTCCTTTCCGGATTCGGGATGTCTGAAACCTAGTGATTTAGCGTGGAGGGCGTGACGTGGTATAAGTGAGAAGCAGTTTTCAACAAACTGCCGGTATTTTGAAAAAACCGTACCCCGCAGGATTTGGTTCCCGCCATAACGCTCGTCATTAAAAACAGGGTGCCTGATATGCTCCATATGAACCCTGATCTGGTGGGTACGGCCTGTCTCCAGCCGGCACTCAATGAGACTTACATATCCCAGTGGTTCCAGCATTCTGTAATGGGTAATAGCAGGTTTCCCGGATTCCCCATCGGGAAAAACCTGCATTTTAAGGCGGTCCCTTATGCAGCGACCTATATTTCCGGTAATGGTACCTTCCGGCGGATCGAAGGTTCCCCATACCACCGCATGATAGTTTCTCTTTGTAGTCCGATCGAAGAACTGTTTGGCCAGCCGGTTCAATGCCAGTTCCGTTTTGGCCACGACCAGTATACCCGAAGTATCTTTGTCAATTCGGTGAACCAAACCGGGCCTGATCTCACCTGATTGGAAAAGAGGTACATCTTTCAGATGCCAGCAAAGTGCGTTAACCAGGGTGCCGGTATAATTACCATGGCCGGGATGGACCACCATTCCCGCCTCCTTATTCACCACGATCAGATGCTCATCTTCAAACAGAATATTAATGGGGATATTCTCAGGAAGGATCTCATATTCACGGTGAGGATAGGGGAGCACAACGGTGATCACATCGGCTGGTTTGACCCTGTAATTAGATTTTACGGAGCCGTTGTTTACGAGAACATTACCAGCTTTAACAGCCATTTGTATTTTATTCCGGGAAACATTTTCGAGCCGGTTGAATAGAAATTTGTCGACCCGCAGCAATCCCTGGCCTTTATCGGCAACTATGCGGTGATGTTCATATAGTTCCGACTGATCAAATAATTCTTCCTGCATCATCCTTTGCTTTAATGACCAACAACTATTTTGCGGCTGATGATGCGTTCATGATCCGTGTATAGGATCACCTGATAAATGCCTGGGGGGAAACCTGAAACATCGAGAAAATCAAACTGGTCCTGCAACTGTGAAACCAATCTGCCATAAACGTCATATACATATACCCGGCTTATGGCAATGCCGTTTGACTGGATGAAAAGCCTTCCGGACACAGGATTAGGAAATAAAATAATGTCGGCCGGTGTGTCAGGGATCTCTCCTGTGCCGGTCACCACGTCCTTGCTCCCAAACACTGCTCTGATCATGACAGATCCCGGAATAATGCTGTTGCCCGGATTGTACCATTCTCCGGAGGTATTTACAAATGTCCTGTCGACATTATTGCGGTTCACATCGTAACCCAGGTTAAGAAATTCATCCGTAACCTGCTTCCATCCGACATAAACTACCGTATCGGTTATCAAAAGGCCAGGATCTGAACTTAAGGCATAACGCTTAAATTGTGGTATTCCCGATCCAAGATCAGGTCTGAACTCTTCGGGTGAAAGATACAGAAGCTCGCCTGGTTTTCCTCCGTCATCCTTCCATACACAAATTTGAAATCCAAGTTCAGCATTGTAATTGTCCCGGGCTTTATTGAAAAACATATCCAGAGCTCTTAAGGTATCGGATTTGTACACTCTGAAACGGTATGCCAGCAAAGCTCCTGCCATGGACGGACCTGAAATGCCAAAGCCATATTCCGGCGTGCCGTCATCATAGGCATAGTAATCTTTGAAATTCAGAACAGTTTTGGCCGTATCATTTGGTTTATACTGACCTTCAGGGGTGATGAGGAAGCCTCCGACCTCAAAGCTTCCCTCGTCGGAATCATCATTGCGGGTGAAGGGGGCAATAAAGGGATCGTTTCTGCGGATAATTTCCTCGGGGTCAAAATCATCAAAAAATTCCTCCGAATATTCGATAAATCCGGTATGGAGATTTTTGGCATAATAACTTCTGCCAAGATTCAAAATTCTATCCTTCTGCAGGTTGCGAAAAACAAATTGCAGATAGTTGCGGGTAATGCTCTGGGCGTCATTGAGGTGTTGCCAGGGGATGATCTCGTAAAAATCCATCAGATTTCTGGGGGGCTCTATAAGTGCAATATCGTTGATGAACCGGTGATCAATAGAAGGCAGGGTATTCATCATGATATAATCAATATTCCAGCAATCGACATTACTCAATGCACCCTCGCCACCGGCAACTTCCTCGGGTGAAAGGCTGGTATAATTCCTGAACCTGAAGCGAAAACCACTTTGGTAATATGTTTCAGGCACCGGCAGGATCACTTGCTGAAACAGGGTGGCTGTATCCAGAATGGCAAACCATTCTTTGTTCCATCGGTTCTCAGCAGGTGAATAAAACTCCAGCAAAAGGGAGTCCTTTATCTCCGGGACCTCTCCCTTACCGCCTGATTGATAAAAAAAACTAAGGATGACCGTATCCTCCGGTAATGAGTAGGATGACAGATCAAAGCCCTGGCTAGTAAGTACATCCGACGAGGCGGGCCAACTGGTCTGGGCATAAACGTTACCGTTTTCATCAATGGCATCGAGGGTCGCCACACCTATTGACATGGGATCCTTGCCGAAGGAATTGTTAATAAAAACATACTGGTCGGTCCACTTGCAGGATCAGGAAAAACACCTTCGGAAGAGAAATCTTCAAAAAAGGGAAGGGTCAGTAATGGGGCGGCTTTAGCTGACTTTAACGTATAGGGATGGTCCAGCCGGTATTTTTTTATCACCTGGTTTTCCGTAAGTCCCTGCAGACTTTGAGCGGTAAGCCTTGAACCGGCGAGTAAAAGCAGAAGACAGCATATGTATCGGAAGCGGTTCATCGGTTAAGAGACAGGGTATCACTCTGGCATTAAAAGAGGTAACTTTTGCAGAATCCAGTGTAATCCATACATCAATTGTTGAACCCATCGGAAGTGTCATGTTGGATCCCGGTTCAGGCTTCTGCTTAAATATAATGGCCTTTAATTCATCTTCCGCAGTGACAATGGTTTGATCCCGGACAGCAGCACCTACGCTTAAGAACCTGTCGGAAGCCAATATCTTGGCTTCTTCCAGCAACAGTCCGACAAGGTTTGGAACGGCAGCCTGTTCATCACTCAATCCTTTTCCCAACACCAGGTCCACATGTGCCCCCTTAACCACTGAATCGCCGGGCGACACTTCACGACCGCTCATTCTTTGGGCCAACACTATGTTGATGCCCATGTTTGGTTCATAAGTAATGCGGCCTACCTTTAGTCCGAATGACTCCAGTTTGGCACCGGCCTGACGGAAGGTAAGATCTACCAGATCAGGCATAGCTACCTTTTCCGGATTAACGGCATTCATGGTGAGAAAGATCTTACGGTTCTTTTTTACCTTAAAACCAGCCCGAGGGTGCTGTTCCACCACAGTGCCTTTTTCAGAATCGGCCAGAAAAACAGAATCAAATACCTCAATCCTGAGATCCCTTTTGTTGGCAACCACTTCAGCTTCTGTCAGCGACAGTCCTGCGAAATCAGGAACCGAGAGATCCTGGTTATGGCGTGTATATATCTTCAGGATCTGCATAATAATGGCAGTGCCAAAAAGGAGGATCAGAAAAGCAAGCACTAAATTTCTCAGTACAATTCTTTCTTCAATATACCGTATCAGACTCCTGATGCGGGCAAAGATCTGGTCTTTGTTCATGATGACGATGAATATGAATTAACGGACAGACAAAGATAAAATTATCCGCAATATTTGACTTTGGTAAAATGTTTTTATAGGAGATGCTTGATCAGGAAAAACACAGCCAGCATATACATCACTATGGATATTTCTTTCCATTTGCCCGTGAATACCTTGATCAGAACATAACTCAGCATGCCAAACGCAATGCCTTCGGATATGCTATAAGCCAGCGGCATAATGATAATGGTCAGAAAGACCGGCAAGGATTCGGAATAATCTTCCAGATTGATTTTCTGTATGGGACTTATCATGAAAAGTCCAACAAGTACAAGGGCCGGAGCAGTAGCCGCACTGGGGACCATGAGAAACAAAGGGGAAAAGAAAAGGGCCACAAGAAAAAGGACCCCAACCACCAGGGAAGTAAGACCGGTTTTTCCCCCTTCGGAAACACCCGCCGCACTTTCGATATAGGAAGTCACGGTGCTGGTCCCCAGCATGGCACCGGCTGTAGTGCCAACGGCATCTGCAAACAAGGCCTGCCTTACACGGGGAATATTGCCCTGACTGTCGAGGAGGTTTGCCTTGGAACAAACACCTACGAGAGTGCCCACTGTATCAAATATGTCCACAAACAAAAAGGTAAATACAACGGCAAGCATATCGGCTGTGAATATTTTGCTGAAATCGAATTTAAAAAAAACGGGCGTGAGTGACGGGGGAAGACTGATGAGGCCATCTGAGGGCAACTGGGTAATCCCTAATGGAATACCTACAAGAGCCGTGATCACAATGCCCGTCACCAGGGCGCCTTTTAAACGGAATACCAGCAGGATCCCGGTAATGATTATCCCCATGAGTGCCAGCAGCGCTGCGGGATCAGATAAATCACCCAAAGATACCAGTGTGGCCTCATTTCTGACGACTATCCCGGCATTGCTGAAGCCGATGAGTGCAATATAGAGCCCTATCCCAACCGAAATGGCATGTTTCAGGTTCATGGGTATGCTGTTGATAATGGCCTCCCTTACCTTAAAAAAGGTCAGCAGGATAAAGATTATGCCTTCGATGAAAACGGCCGTAAGAGCAATTTCCCAGCTATATCCCATCTGCATTACCACGGTATAGGCGAAAAAGGCATTTAATCCCATTCCGGGAGCGAGTGCGATTGGCAGGTTGGCATATAGGGCCATAACAGCAATGGCAATAAAAGAAGAAATAGCCGTGGCAGTAAATACTGCATCCCGGTCCATTCCGGCATTGCTTAAAATGAGGGGATTCACGGCCAGAATGTAGGCCATGGTCATAAATGTGGTAATGCCGGCAATTACTTCGGTTCTGGTATCCGTTCCGTTCTGTTTTAACCGAAAGATTTTTTCAAGCATATTGTCTGGATTTTAGCGTATGGAATCATCATGACTGCTGAATCAATGCCATCAGCTGATCAAAACTTCTGTTGAGGTTGTACTTTTCCCTGACCAACTGATTTCCGGCTTCTCCAAATTTCTTCCGCAAACTTGCATCGCTTATCAACCGTGCTACTTTTTCGGCAAGATCCCTGCTGTCCCCGTTTTTTACCAGAAATCCATTTACCTGATCCTTCACCATTTCCGGTATGGAAGAATTATTGAAAGCTACCACAGGCAATCCCTGCGCCATGGCTTCGAGGATGACATTGGAACATCCTTCCCAGGAGGAGGTCAATACGAAAAGATCAAGGGAAGCGTAAAATTCCTCCATGTTTTCTACAAAGCCTATGAAACGAATATGTTCAGCAAGATCCAGTGCCCGGCTTTTTCTGATCAGGGATTCCCTTAAGGGTCCTTCCCCGGCAATATGCAGGGAAAAATCAAGTCCCTTATCTTTTAACAGCCCGGCCATATTGATGAGCCATTCCTGTCCTTTTTCCTGTGATAACCGGCCTGCAGTGCCAATGATCACACGCTTCCGCTCAGTATTCTTTTCCTGCCAGGAGTGGGCCTTCTGCGGGAATGTCCCGTTAATGCCGTTGTAGATGATGGTAATCTTCTGATCATTTACCAGCGTCGGATTATTCCGGAGAATGTTCCTTTTTATCAGATCGGAATTGGCGATGACGTGTGTAAGTATGTAACGGAAAAGTAACTTGTTCATCAGGCTATTACGCACAGGTACAGGTGATCCCCGGCGATAAATGATTTTTTTTACGCCGGCCAGCCTGGCAGCTATTCCTGCAAATTTCACATCTGAAGGAAGGTTAAGAATGATGATCTGAACCTTCAATTTCCTGAAGCTCATGGCGAGTCTGATAACCTTTAACGGGTTAAGGAAACTCATGTTGGATACTCTCATCCCATAAGCGGGAATGCCGGCTTTCTGTGTGCGACGGATCAGCTCACTGCCGGACTGTGCGAACAGCGTTACATCGAAATGATGTTCTTTCAGCATGAGCGCCGCGCCGATATGCCATTTCTCACCACCTCCCCATTCCCTGTTGCTGTTAAAAAAGCAAATGGAGTTGAATTGTGTCATGCTATCCGAAGGTTTAACGCTCATCAACAGGCTTATTATTTATTGCGGATGATATTTTCATGGTTCAGGATTTCACTATGCCAAATGGCGTGTAGGGGGTACCCCGTTGCTTGTTATCATTGAAAATGCTGTAGTTTGCATCGCTGAATTTGAGCCGGGGATGAAAATAATGGTATTGTATGGCCAGATGCTTCAGATGCCTGAACCGGCAACCTTTTAGCCTGAGCCTGTATTCCAGATCGGTATCTTCCCCGACATAGGGTGACAGGTAACGCTCATCAAAACCATTTATGGCCAGCAGATCTTCTTTGTGCAGCGAAAAATTGGAACCCAGCAATCCCCTTGTTTTTTTGTTGATTCTTTTTCTTATCCACTTCCATTTGAAATATACAGCATTCTCAATAAATTGTCCGTTCCCCATAAGTCGATCAAAAATCATCCAGGGAAGTAATCTTTTTTCCAGAATGCCTTGTTTGACTTTTTCAGTTGTGAGGTATTCGCTTATTCTCCGGCTAAGCAGCACCCTGCGGCCTGTAAGTACAAAATTTCTTTCTTTTGCCAGAACATGTTCCCGGATGAAGTGCCGGTGAGGAATACAATCACCATCAATAAAAATGATGTAATCTGAACCGGCATCAACAATAGCCTTATTTAAAATGATGTTTTTTTGCCAACCCTGGTCACTGTGCCAAACATGCCTGATGCGCAAGGGAGAACCGGAGATAATTTTCTGCAATTCATTTACCACAGATGTTTCAGAACCATCATCCGCAATAAGTATTTCAAAATTTCTAAAGGACTGACGCTCAAAACCTGCCAATACCAGTTTCAGTATTTGAATTTTATTGTAAAATGAAATAATAACGGTAGCTTCGGTTTTCATAAGCAAGTAAACTTATATTTCACTATTTGCCAGGCTATTGAGTAATACTTCAACCCTTTTCTGCGTACTTCCGATCTCAAAAAAGTTTTCAACTCTTTTCCTTCCGGCATTTCCAAATTCTTTACAAAGTGTGAGCTCTTTACCCAGGTATTCCACTTTTTGTGTGAAGGCAGAAATGTCAAGGGGATCCACAAGAAAACCGGTTTCGTTATCGGCGATGATTTCGGGATTGCTGCTGATGTTGAAAGCCACAACAGGCTTTTTGCAGGCCATTGCCTCCACCAGTACATAACCAAAGCCTTCCCAGATGGAGGGGAGTACAAAAATATCAATGCTGGCCATAAAAGCTTTTACATTATTCACGAAACCAAGGAATACTATGCGATCATCAACGCCAGCGCTGGCAGCCATTTGTTTTAGTGACGTTTCAAGGGGTCCGTCTCCTGCAATCAGCAATTTAAAATCAATGCCCTTAATTTTCAACTGATAGGCCATGTCGATCAGGTATTTCTGACCTTTTTGGAACACGAGCCTGCCGGCATTCCCGATAATGATTTCATTCTTCTCGCGCTGGTAAAGTGGCTGACCGGGCATTGCATCAAGCAGTCCGAGATCGATGCCGTTATAGATGACGGTTATTTTCTTCGGAGGAAACAAATTGCTGTTGTATTGCAGGATGGTACGCCTGGTTTCTTCTGAATTGGCAATGATATGGGTGATAATATTTTTATACAGCAATCGGTTAATCAACGTATTGCGGATGGGTATTGCGCTTCCCCTTCTGTAGACAATATTTCTGATCCCGGCCAGTTTTGCAGCAATCCCGGCAGTTTTGATATCAGATGAAAAATTAAGGATCACCACATCGGGGTTTTCTTTCCGGAAGAACCTCGCCAGCGTGATCAGACGAAAAGGATTGATAAAGCTGATATTCGAGATGGAAACACGGACAGTCCTGATTCCCGAGGCCAGGGATCTTTTATAGAGATCTTTATTATGTTTGGCCAGAACAGCCACTTCATGTCCTGAGTCCCTTAAGGCACAGGCCGTTTCCAGATGCCATTTTTCGCCTCCGCCCCAGGTTTTTGTGCTGTTTACTAAAAATACTTTCATCGTGCAGTTTATCACAGGATCAGCATGAAGGATTGTATCTATTCATGAATATATACCCGCTTAACACGTTCCGAGATCCCTGTAAGAACTTCATAGGGTATTGTCCCCAGAGTAGCTGGCCAGGGTGGCAATCGACGGATTTTCTCCGAAAATCACAACTTCATCTCCTTCGCTGGCTCCGATTTCCGGTAACATCAATCATGGTCATGTCCATGCATATATTTCCCACAATGGGAGCAAATTTGCCCCTGACCAGAAATAGGCCTGTGCCATTACTCATCCGGCGATTCAGTCCATCGGCATACCCAACGGGAACAATGGCAATTAAAGAAGGTTTCTCAGGTCTGCCCCTTCGTCCATATCCAACCGTTCCCCCGGCACACACGGTCTTAATTTGAAGAATAGTACTTTTAAGTGTACTCACATTGCGAAGTTTGCGCTGAATCAACACTACTGATACCATAAAGTCCAATGCCCAGCCTTACCATGTTGAATTGTGCTTCAGGAAACCGTTCAATGCCTGAGGTGTTCAGAATATGCCTGATAACAGGATAATCCCAGAGTGCCGGTGATAGTCATCCGAAATCTGTTTGAACAAAGTCAATCTGAGTACGCGTAAAATCATCGAAATTCTTCTTCATCACTTCCTGCCAAGATGTGAAAATACCGAGCAGACGCTAATATTTTTCAACCGGGTGAGTTCCTGGCATAATGTTTCCGTCTCGCTGGCTAGAAAACCCAGACGATTCATTCCGGTATCGAGTTTAATATGCACAGGATAATCGATTTCCTGGTTTCGGTTCACTGCTTTTTGAAACAAATCCAGCATACCTGAAACTGTAAATTTCCGGTTCCAGCCTGTGATGGATTATACTATCAAAGGAATCCGTCTCGGGATTCATAACCATGATGGGTAATGTAATGCCAGCCTGCCGAAGGCTAACACCTTCATCGGCAATGGCTACGCCAAGGTAATCAACTCGCTGAAATTGCAAATGCCTGCTATCTCATGCCGACCGCTTCCATATGAAAGCGCTTTGACCATGACCATCGTTTTTGTATCCGGCATGTAGTAATGATCTGAAATAATTTAGAGTTATGAACCAGGGCATTTACATTAATCTCGATTCTTGTGGTATGCTTCTTTCTGTTCAAGCAAGGCGGCTATCTTTTCAAATTCAAACTGTCGCGATCCTTTGAGCAATATGGCCTCATTCCTGAATGCATGCGGGATTAAAATGGTCGATAAATGCCTGGGTGGTTTCGTAAAAATCTCCAGGTATGGTAAAAAATCCGGCATTTTTACTGATGATTTTCACCAATGCCAATAATGCGGGTTAATTCCTTTTCCATTTCACCAGCGTGGCCACCATACGGTATAATTCGTGTTGCTTTTTGCCGCTTTGCAGAATATCTGAAAGGATAAGTGTTTTCCGGTCATGCTGCAACTGCCGGTTGAGAACGTCCAGTGCAATGGACAGGGAATTGATATCAGAATTATAACTGTCATTGATCAAGGGTACAGTCATGAATGGCACTTTTCTGTTCCAGTCGCATGGCTACCGGGGACAGCCCGCTCATCTTGGCAACAATTGTTCGGCTATCGGTTTCAAGCAGCAACATCATAAGCCAGACAATGCATGGCATTTTCCACCGAGGCATCATCGGTGAAAGGGATGGAGATATCGAGTGTGCAAATTTTTATAGTTAGGCTTTAAAAGTTGTTTTGCCTTCCTGTATCCGTGATTCCGGCAATCTGAACATCACGCTTTTGCCGTGGAAGACCAGCTGAACAACTTTACACCTGCCAGTTCAGGTGTTTTTTCAATGGCATCTCTGATAATGGCTGAGTGGTCATAGCAATACATCAATGTATGGCAGTTGTAGAATAAGCCGGAGTTTTTCCGTGATTTTTTGACCGATGTCTTTCAAAGTTTTCCTGATGAGCTTCTCCGATATTGGTGAAAATTCCGATGTAAGGATTGGATCATTTGTTGCAGTTTCATCATTTCGCCCGGCAGAGAAATTCCGGCTTCAAATATACCCATGGTCGGTATTTTCATCCATCAGCCAGAGCGATAAAGGAACACCAACCTGGGAATTATAGCTTTTCGGACTGCGGGTGATGGTGAAATTTTCAGACAGACAATGATAAAGCCATTCTTTAACAATGGTTTTCCCATTACTTCCGGAAATGGCGACCACCGGACAGGAAAATTTACTCGCGATGATAAATGGCCAATTCCTGCAAGGCTGAAGGGTATCAGTACACCACAATAAATCCCGCGCCGGTCATAGAGTCGTTGAACTGTTCAGGCATTTCAGCGACCACAAATGCCCTGACACCTCTCTGGTAAATTCTGTAATATACCGGTGACCTTCATGCTGCCTGCCTTAAATGGCAAAAAACAGCGATATGATGTTACTGTAGCTGACCGGCTGTCAATCAATAACTGGCTTATAGTAATGATCGGTTATTCCCTTCCTGTCTTCCTCCGGTGATTTCGGCAATTTTACTGAGTGAATAAATTGCCATTTAGCGAAATGATTTGCGGCAGTGTTATACATTTGCAAACTAGCAAAGCACTTCAATCCAATACAAATATAAAAGCAATTAATTAGAAAACTTGAAAACATACAAACACCTTTTCTTTGATCTCGACAATACCTTATGGGATTTTAAGGCAAATGCCCGGGAGGCATTTTATGATATATTATGAACGCTGGGATTATTTGAAAGAATACCTGATCTTGACAGATTCCTTTCGAAGTATATGAAAAGCATAACGAACATTTGTGGACGGAATACCGCAAAGGGAAAGTGAAAAAGGATCATATGCGGAGTGAGCGCAATGATCGTAAACATTCAGCGGAGATGGGTATTGATGATCCGGATATTGACCAGATCTGGTGGGAGATCTTTATGTTCAGGAGAGCTCCGCAAAAGACAAATCTTTTTCCGTTTGTTCATGAAACCCTGCAATATTTGAATGGCAATTATAAATTGTATATTCTAACCAACGGCTTTGCGGAGATACAGGTGCAAAAGATCAACAATTGTGGCTTGCAGGCTGTATTTCTCAAAATTGTTTATGGCTGAAATGGTGGGCTATCAGAAACCCGACAGGAGATTTTTTGAATATGCAATAAAATCAGTACATGCTCATAAGAACGAATGCCTGATGATAGGAGACGATCCTGATGCAGATATCAGGGGAGGATAATGCCGGAATAGATCAGGTTTTTTATAATACGGGTAATAAAGCCTGCACTATTAAACCTACCTGGGAGATAGATTCAATAGCATCGCTCAGGAAAATATTGTAATTATTTTTTTTGCTGACTTTCAGATTTGGCAATGGCATCGCGCATCTGGGTGTCGGCATCAATATTCTTAAGCTTGTAATAATCCATTATTCCCAGATTCCCTGAGCGGAAAGCTTCAGCCATGGCCAAGGGGTATCTGAACTTCAGCCTCAATTACCTTGGCGCGGGCTTCCTGTGCCTTTGGCTTTCATCTCCTGCTCAACAGCCACCGCCATGGCTCTTTTTTCTTCGGCTTTGGCCTGGGCAATATTCTTGTCGGCATTGGCCTGATCCATTTGCAGTACGGCACCTATGTTTTTACCAATATCAATATCAGCAATATCAATGGAAAGAATTTCAAAAGCAGTACCGGCATCAAGGCCTTTGTCCAATACCACTTTGGAAATATTATCGGGATTTTCCATTACACTCTTTGTGCGAAGCTGCAGAACCAATTGAAGAAACAATTCCTTCGCCAACGCGGGCCAGAACAGTTTCCTCACCGGCACCGCCAACAAGCTGACGAATATTGGCCCTAACTGTAACACGGGCTTTGCAGATCAGCTGAATACCGTCTTTGGCAACTGCTGTTACCGGCGGAGTATTAATAACCTTCGGATTAACCGACATCTGAACAGCCTCAAACACATTTCTTCCAGCAAGATCAATGGCTGTGGCAGCTTTGAAATCGAGAGGAATGTTGGCTTTGTCGGCAGAGATGAGTGCATTCACTACCTGTTTTACATTTCCCCCGGCCAGATAATGGGCCTCCAGTTCATCGGCGTTCAGTTTCAAGCCGGCTTTGGTGGCGCTCACAAGGTTGTTGAGGATAATGGACGGAGGAACTTTCCGGATACGCATACCGATGAGTTGCCAGATGGGCACATAAACCCTGGCAAAAACGGCACTGAACCACAATCCAAGCGGTACAAAATAAAAAAACAACCAGATAAAAATAATGATTGCTACTGCAACAACCAAATAAATTCCAATTCCAGTTTCGACCATGATAAATTAATTTTTAGGTTTAACAATAATTTGTGTACTCAATACTTTAATTACTTCAATATCCGTATTTTCATTGATAAATCCGCCAGTTGATTTGGCTTCACAGATGATATCGTTAACCATGGCTTTGCCAATAGGTGCAAGCCGTGTTATGGTTTTGCCAACATCACCCGGATGGATGTTTTCGGTATCAAAAGGTTCGTTCCGGCTTGCAATGTTGGTCTGTAACCCCATTTTCTTCCAGGTTTTTCTGCTTAAAGACAAAATAAATGGTGGCGAGCGAAATGCACTACGGTGCCAATAAGCGTGAAATTGCCAGTTTGAATGCCATGAAAATAATAGGAAGATCCAATGCCCAATAAGATAAAAAGAAATCCACCAATACCAAAAACGGTAAAGCCGGGGATGATAAGAAATTCAACCAGAAGCAAAAAAATTCCCAGAAGAATGATGATGATGATGGCCAATAATGACATGGATGTATGTAATTAGGTTTTGAGATTAGTCAATGGTGGCGTTTAAGCCGCGTTCAATCAAACCTTCCCTGAAAGGCTTTAAAATGCACGAAGGTACCTTTTTTAACATCACATTTCCTTTATAATGAACCAAGAAAGTGCACTGTTCAGCCTGCGTGGCATCCATATCACAAACTTCAATCAAGTGTCGATAACATAATCAAAGCTATGCACATCATCGTTATGCAGGATAAGAAAACGTCCCTCTGATTTGCCCTGGTCCACAAGTTCCTCAAAATCCGGTTTATTGTTTGTATACTCCTTTGGTTTCATAGTCTGTTGTTCCGTAAAAATCCCGGTTTTATCCCCTGATACCTGCATCCAAAATTACGAAAATATAATTCCAATTCTTATGTCTTCCTGCTAAAATTAGCGTTAAATGCTGTTAACCATAAGACCTTCTGCACCCATAAAACCCTCTGAACCTATTACAACGCTTAAAGCTTATAACCCGCAAACTCAATCTCCCTGGCTTTTTCCGTTGAAATCGGCTTCCCATCCAGAAATGCTACCACAAAAGCATCCGGAAAACCAAGCAACCGTACTTTTTCGAGCGCACGGGTTACGGCGTTCATACTGTAGAATAGTCCGGCATAATATTTAAGCATACTGCCGCCATTCACTTGTTCGTAAACGATGGGAGTAATTCCTCCAAATGCATCATTGGGTTTGATTTTACTGAATACGCCCATTTGAATACGGTATACCAGTCCCGAATGAATACCCAAACCCTGGGGGATGGGATTGGATTCACCATAGGGCGACTGTTCGAGGAGAGCAAATTCATCTTTCAGGATCTTTGCCTCTTCCGGTTTGTCTTCCGGAAGATCAGGCTGGACTCGTGCTGTTGGTTTTGTATTGATATACGCTGATTCCATTTATTTCTGCCGCCAATAGTAACCACCGAATCCGGCTGACTGGCATCAACATAATTATCCGTTTTCAATTTCCTTGCCTCTGCAAATTTCTTTTCTGCTTCCCGTTGGCACATTTTGGCCTCTTTGTCCGAAAGTATGATTTCAGATACCAATTGCTTTTTCAATTCATTATCAGGAGTCTCTTTCGCCAGAAGTCGCTTGTCCCTCGTAATCCTGGAAAGTGAATCTGCTTTTAACTGCAATATCAATGCCTCAGCAAGAATTATGTTGTATTCGCTTTCTGACGGTGCAGGATTTTCAACAGGGAGGACCGCAGATGTGTAAGAAACCTGTAAATCCGGTTTGGGTGTTACCAAATCTTCAGTTTCGGCACCGGAAGTATGTACATCAGGTTCCATAAGGAGTTGGGAAGCCTTCCGGATATCATCCACATTTATAAACCTGATGCCTGTGGTATCCTGATCCAGTTTGATACGATACACGGTTGACCTGTCCGGGTCCGGTATTCCTTGTGGAAACAAACGAAGCTGAATGGTTGAATTCATCGGTAATGTATAAAAAATCATCGTATGGGTGAGTTAATGGGGAATCCCAAATTAACTGGTGTCGACCAGATTTTGGTATTCCAATCGTATACCGATTTGAAGATGTCATAGTCCGCCCATGCTTGAATGTCCTTTTGAACTGAAATATAAAACCGAAGCTTTTGGATCGAAATAGGGATATTCCTCATCATAAGGGGTATTAATACTGATGTTCAGGGGTTCAGGCGATCCCCCAGGTTTCATGGTTCATGTTTTTAATACGAAACAGTTGCTTCTGGTTTTTCCCGGCTTTTTCATAACCTGAAAAATACGCATATTCATTGATCTCGGTATAAGCGGGTAAAAACATCCAGGGCCGGTAGCCTGTTTTCAAATCAGGTTTACTGGAGAATTCCAGCGGTTTCTTCATCAGTTTTCCCGAACCATTAATGTCGGCAGCCAATGACAATTGATCAACCAGAATGGTTCGTGTGTTTAATACAATAACCGAATGACCGGTTTGTGTCAAATCCAGTCCGTTTTTTGCCATTTCAATCTGTCGCTCAATGTCCAGCGACTTTATATCTGCACTTTTCCCATTCACCAGAAATTTCGAATAAGCTTTAATGGCTTCATCAAATGAAAAGTTTCGGTGAGAGCACATATCCGAAATAATACCACGCCATGGGATCGTAATTTGCGCCGGATGCCTCGCGCAGGTAATTGATAGCTTCCTCCTGGTCCTGATTGAGTTTAGCAAGACACACACCTGCTCCATACAAATAATCCGGTTGCCGGGGATAAGATTTCAGCAATTCGCGATATAAGGGCAAAGCTGCTGCATAATTTTTCTCAACAAAGTGCTTTTGGGCTTCGTTCCTGATTCGGATCTTAAGACTATCCTGTGCTGTCGCATCAACACAAATGAAAAGAATAATGAACAATACCAGTGTCCGGCCAATTTGTTTTTTCATGTATGGATTATTAAAATCAAATGCCGAAAATTACAAATTGCCCGGCTATTCAGATAAAAGATTTTTAACAATTTACTCACAGTTTTGCATAAATACTCTATATTCGCTGCTTAATTTTTAAACTTCTATACAATGAAAAAAATCGAGAAATCTGGTAATTCTTTCTGTAATAAGCCTGTTTATTATTTCTTCATGCAGTTCGGAGAAAAAATATGCAGCTGTCAAAATCAAGACCAAGGAAGACTCTGTAAGTTATTATTCTAGGGATGACTTATGGAACCGGATTAAAACAGGCAGAAATTGACAGCCTGTTTAATTATGAGGCATTTGTTAAAGGAATTACCGAGGCTTTATCCAAAGACACCCTTCCGGTTTCCCAGATGATGATACAGAGCTACCTCAATTCGTTTTTTATGGAATTCCAGCAAAACAAGGTAAAGGAACAATACAAGGATTATATTGCGGAAAACAAAACATTTCTTGTGGCCAATTCAACGAAAGACAGCGTGGTTTCGCTCCCCAGCGGCATTCAGTATATTATCCTGAAAGAAGGTACAGGAAGCAAACCTGCGATCACTGACAGAATAAAAGTACATTATACCGGTACGCTCATCGACGGTACGGTTTTCGACAGTTCTTTCCAACGGAATGAACCTGCTGAATTCAATGTTGGTGAAGTAATTCCAGGTTGGACCGAGGTAATGCAGCTGATGACAGTTGGTTCGAAATGGAAAGTATTTATTCCTGAAAACCTTGCTTATGGCAGCCAGTCTCCTCAGGGTTCGGTTATTAAACCATTTTCAACCCTGATTTTTGAAATCGAATTACTTGAGATCCTGCCTCCTTCCAACAATTAGAGCATCCGATCAGTATTCACCAAAGCACCCTTCAGGTTATAACCCTGCCTTACGAATTTTTCGACGGGCAAGGAATTCCTGAAGGGTGTTTTTTATGCGGTAACCTGGTTGTTTTTTGATGAAAATAAAATATCAAGCGATAACAGAACACCCATACAGGCAATGGCAATGGTAGCAATCAACAAACCACTGGTATTGAACTGAAAGGAAAAATTCAAATTTTCCAGAAGATCCATTACCGGTTTCACGGCTTCAGCATATACCGGTTTTTCAGGATTATCGCCCGAAACTGCCCACCCGCAAACAATCAAAAGCATCGTCATAAACGCGATAATGAGTATCCACGCCGTTCTGTTCAGGAGAGGTTTATAAGCATAAACGGCTTTCTTTTCGCTTTCTTCCACCATCTGCATGACCCGAAGGGTAAAACCGGGAGAGGTGGCCAGCAGACCCTCTTTTCTGATCAGTGCTTTCAGTTCATTGTCATTTTCAAATATTTCTGCCATAACCCTTGAATAACTTGTTAAGAATAAACTTTTTCCGTTGCGAGCCCGATTAGTTCCTGAAGCTTTTTCCTGGCTCTGAAAAGCTTTACTTTGATATTCGATTTTGTCAATCCGGTAATGTGATGAATTTCTTCCACACTGGATTCATGAATATAGAATAAAGTAATCAGAACTCTGTCGTCTTCGGGCAACTGCTGCAGGGCCCGTTCAAGCATCAGTCCTCTTTCTTCATCAGGATTACCCTGGATTTCCACTTTTTCTGAACTTTCCTTCAGGATGGAAAGATCATCAATGGATTGAAACCCGGGCTTTTTCAGACGTCTTTTCGAGATGGCCGTGTTATAAACAATCCGGAATAGCCAGGTGGAAAACCTGGAGTCCTGCCTGAATCCGGAAAGACTGCGGTATGCTTTTACAAAAGCATCCTGTACGGCTTCTTCAGCATCTTCACGGTTGTTCAATAAACGATAAGCTATGGTAAAGGCCAGGTTCTTGTGCCTTTCAACCAAAACCGAATAACTCCGGATATCCCCATCCAGAATGCGATTGATCAGGTGAATATCATTTTGCTGCATCATGCCTATGTTAGACGCGCTTCATGTCCGGTTGGTTACAAAGGTATTGAAAGAAAACGGTAATTGGTCACGCCGAACGCACTGAATACTGATTACCGAATACCGAATACTTTATTTAATTGCTGTTTTTGTAACCAACCTGAACTCACCGGCGTCATAGATTCAGGAATAGTTTTATAATCATTAAAATTTTAAAGCCATGGGAGAATCAATTATTGCAATTATTTTTTTCATAACATTTTTTGGGTCAGTATTCGGGGTAGCCTATTTTTATTTTACCACACGTAACCGTGAAAGGCTCGCATTAATTGAGAAAAATGCTGATCCTTCCATTTTTAAAGTTGAGCCTGTCAACATTCTGAAGAAATTCTCCATCAAGTTGGGTATGCTTTTTATCGGGGGTGGCTTAGGTGTTCTGGTTGGCAATATCCTCACCGTAAGTACCCGCCTTGAAGAGCCGGTAGCCTATCTTTCCATGATCTTTATCTTTGCAGGTATCGGACTGGTGGCTTCCTACTTTGTGGCTGCCAGAATCAAAGATTAAGTTTTTACCACAGGGTCACAAAACTTTCACAAAGTGCTCAGGGTGCCGGCGTAAATGGTCAGGCACCCTGAATTCTTTACCTGTGCCTGGTCCTGCAAATTTTTTTTCATCCGCCTTTTTTATCAGTTATGTTATATTTGCGGCAAATTTTAATGACTATGAATCTTGCCGTGAACACAAAGCTGAAATTCCTTTTTGATATTCAGAGACTTCTGCAACAATGGGGCCTGGATGCCGAACAGGCACAAACCATCAATATTGCATTCGGAATTTTCTTTATCCTGTTTCTGGCTTTTTTATCCGACATCATCACCAGGCGAGTGATCATCATGGTAATTACCCGTCTGGTTGCGCGGACAAAAACCATTTGGGATGATATTCTGCTCGAAAAGAGGGTTTTTAACCGGTTATCCCATCTTGCGCCGGCAATAATCCTGTGGTACAGTGTCGGGTACGTGCTTTCGCATTACCCGGTTTTCATGGGGATTGCTCAGAAAGTCCTGAGCATCTATATGATCATCGTAACCCTCTTGGCTATCAATGCCTTCTTAAAGGGCTTAAACGAAATCTATCAGACGCTTCCTTTTGCACAGGGCCGTTCCATTAAAGGTTATGTGCAGGTTGCACAGATCATTTTCTTTTCCATTGCCATTATTCTGGTGATCTCCATTCTCACAGGGTCCTCGCCGAAGGCATTACTGGCTGGTCTGGGTGCTGCTGCAGCCGTATTGATGCTTGTTTTCAGGGATACCATTCTGGGACTGGTGGCCGGCATTCAACTCTCGGCCAACGATATGCTAAGGATCGGCGATTGGATAACCATGACCAAATATGGAGCAGATGGCAACGTCATGGAAATTACTTTGAATACCGTTAAAGTCAGGAATTTCGACAAGACCATCACCACACTGCCCACTTATGCCCTGGTGTCGGATTCATTTATCAACTGGCGGGGAACAGAGGAAGAAGGATCACGGAGGTTTAAGAAATACCTGAATATCGACATGAAAAGCGTGAAATTTTGCACCCCTGATCTGCTTGAAAGGCTTCAGGGGATTCAATCAGTAAAAGAATATCTGGATCGGCAGGAAACAAAAAGGATAAAGAAAGGAGAAGGAATGATCATGCTTCATGAGGGTGAATTTTCCAATCTCACCCTGTTCAGAAAATATGTGGTGGGGATCCTGAAGCATCATACCGGACTGAATCATAAACTACCCATGATGGTCAGGCAGCTGCAACCTACCGAAAACGGAATTCCTCTTGAAATTATTGCCTTTTGCAAAGGAACCGACGCGCTGATATTCGAAGAATTACAATCCGATTTGTTTGACCACTTGCTGGCTACATTACCCGAATTTGAACTGAGTGTTTTTCAGCATCCTACCAGTGGCAGTTTCACTGAATAAATCAAACACCCTTCAGGGGAAGGGATTTCCTGAAGGGTGAATTGATCTCAGATGGCCTTACCACCTCTTTCCCCGGTCCTGATCCGGATACATTCTTCGAGCGGGGTGATGAAGATCTTTCCGTCACCTACTTCGCCTTTTGAATTGGTTCGGGCTGCTTTAATGATGGTGTCTACCGTAATATCCACAAAAGCATCATTGACGGCAATTTCCAATCTGACTTTCGGGATCAGATTCGGGATGACAATAGATCCCCGGTAAATTTCTTCCCTGAGCTGTTGTCCGTGCCCTGAAACCCTGCTTACGGTGATCCGGGTGATTTCAGCTTCGATCAGGGCTTCTCTCACCTGATCGAGCTTGTTTTCTCGTATGATGGCTGTTATCAGTTTCATAGCGCAATTGATTTTTATTGATTTTCATTGAATTGATACTGTAATTACCTGGGATTAAGCATACCGTATCCCTGTTCGCCATGATAGGAGTGATCAAGTCCCTGCATTTCGGCTTCTGTGGAGGCCCTGAAACCAACTACCTTATTGACGATAAAGATGATGATGAAGGTTACAAGGGCTGCATAGGCAATAGCAATGCGATACTGCAGCTGCCTGAACGCCGAACTGCTGCAGTGCCGACCATGAACCGCCTGCTGCTTCGGCAGCGCTGGTCATCCAGCTGTTGCGGATAAAGAAGACAAGAAGAAGCGAACCGACAATTCCCCCGATACCGTGGATTCCAAATGCATCAAGACTATCATCATATCCAAGCTTGTTTTTCAGCATAGATGGCCATGTAGCAGATCAAGGCGGCCAAAACACCGAGTGCCATGGCCCCCGCAGGCTGAACTACACCGGCCGCCGGAGTTACCGCCACCAGTCCTGCCAGTATACCGCTGGCAAAACCCAGAGCAGTTGCCTTGCCCTGATGAATGGCTTCAATGATGATCCATGCCATGGCTCCTGCTGCAGCTGCGGCCTGTGTTGCCGTTAATGCCTGGGCGGTGAGTAAACCACTGCTGATACTGCTTCCTGCGTTGAAACCAAACCAGCCTACCCAAAGCAAACCTGCACCGATCATGGTCATCACCAGGTTGCTGGGTGCAACAGCTGTTTTCGGATGACCCCGTCGGGAGCCCAGGTAAAGGGCAGCGATAAGTCCGCTTACTCCTGAAGCTATATGGACAACGGTTCCGCCGGCAAAATCGATAGCGCCCATGGCACCCATATTGAAAAGAAAACCATCACTTGCCCATACCCAGTGACATAGAGGATTGTATACAAGTAACCCCCAGAGGGCAATGAACACCACATATCCTTTAAACGAAATGCGTTCGGCAAATGCACCGGCAATCAGTGCGGGTGTAATGATGGCAAATTTACCCTGGAACATGGAAAATACATATTCAGGAACTCCGGCAGAAGTAATGGTTTCATCAATACCCTTTAGCAAAAAGTAGTCCTTGTTCCATCCAAACCAGCCTCCCAGCACATTCGATCCAAAACTCATGGAATAACCAACCACTACCCATAAGACTGCCATGATACCCATGGCCACAAAACTGTGCATCATGGTTCCCAGAACATTCTTTGTTCGAACCAGGCCGCCATAAAACATGGCCAGACCGGGGACCATTAGTAATACCAGTGCCGTTGATGTAAGCATCCAGGCGGTTACACCTGTGTCGATCGGTATCCCGTCGGATGCTATGACCGAACCAGCCGCCAATAAAGAGCAATACACCTGCCGCTATTGCACTTCGTTTAAAGAGTCCTTTCATAATAATACATTGTTTAGTTATTATTGTCAAAATTTCCGGGTCAAATATATAAAAAATGGGGTATAAAACCAAAAAAATTATAAAAATAGAAATAACCCCCAAAAAAATATATAAATAAATAAATAAAATATAAATATTAAATTTATAACCCAAAAATATAGGGGTAAATATCAATATTATAATAAAGAAAGATGTCAAAAATGCAAAGTGTGACTTTGCCCATGGAGAATGGCAAACCTGACAAAGCAGCGCAGCGACGGATCATGTCCTGTCGCTGCCATTATTTTTACCTGTAAAATAAAGTTATTGGTGTTGTGAGTCCTGATGGTCAGGCTTTACTCGCCCTTTTGCGGTCGTGTTCCGAAAGGAGTATTTTCCGGAGTCTGAGTGATTCGGGTGTTATTTCCACATATTCGTCTTCCTGAATATATTCCAGGGCTTCTTCAAGACTGAAACGAATCGGGGGAGTTAGTTTTACTTTTTCATCGCTTCCGGAGGCCCGCATATTGGTCAGCTTTTTTGACCGGGTAACATTCACCACAAGATCTCCTGCACGGCAGTGTTCACCCACAACCTGTCCGGCATAGACTTCTTCCTGCGATTCAACAAAAAACTGTCCGCGGTCCCTGAGTTTGTCAATGGCATAGGCAAATACAGTGCCTGTTTCCATGGCAATCAGCGAACCATTGATGCGCCTTTCAATCGGTCCCTTTCAGGGGTTCAAAATCTTTAATGCGGTGCGACATCACGGCTTCGCCGGCGGTGGCAGTGAGCAGATTACTTCTCAACCCGATGATGCCCCGCGAAGGGATGTCAAATTCCAGGTGTATGCGGTCACCTCGCCTTTCCATCATGAGCATCTGACCTCTCCTGGCAGATGCCATCTCAATGGCTTTGCCCGAATATTCTTCCGGGAGGTCGATATAGAGCACTTCTATCGGTTCACAAGGTTCACCGGCAATGCTTTTGATAATAACTTTGGGCTGTCCGACCTGCAATTCATAACCTTCACGGCGCATGGTCTCGATGAGGATCGACAAATGCAACACACCCCTTCCGTATACAATAAAGGAATCGGCCGAATCGGTAGGTTCGATCCGCAATGCCAGGTTCTTTTCCAGCTCCTTATCAAGTCTTTCCTTCAGATGCCGGGAGGTGACATATTTCCCTTCTTTTCCATAAAACGGGGAATCATTAATGGTAAACAACATGCTCATGGTAGGCTCATCCACTGTAATGGACTCCAGAGCCTCAGGATCTTCAACCTCCGCAATGGTATCGCCAATATTGAATCCTTCAATTCCAACCAGGGCACAGATATCGCCGCAGGTTACCCGCGATGATTTTTTGTAGGTAAGGCCTTCATAAACCGACAATTCCTTAATACGGGTGCGCATAACGCTACCGTCTCTTTTAACAAGAGAAACATTCATGCCTTCGAGCAGTTCGCCGCGATGAAGTCTGCCAATCGCAATACGGCCGAGATAATTTGAATAATCAAGGTTGGAGATCAGCATCTGGGGCGTGCCCTGAATCCTTTTGGGCGGAGGAATATGCTTGACGATCGCATCCAGCAGGGGGGTAATATCCTGGGTTGGCTTTTTCCAGTCGTCGGACATCCAGCCTTGCTTGGCCGAACCATATATGGTAGGAAAATTTAACTGTTCTTCAGATGCGTTCAGATTGAACATCAGTTCAAAAACCTGTTCCTGAACTTCTTCGGGCCGACAATTGGGCTTGTCCACCTTGTTGATTACCACAATGGGCTTTAAACCGAGCTGCAGTGCTTTTTGCAGAACAAAACGGGTTTGTGGCATGGTGCCTTCAAAGGCATCCACCAGTAGAAGCACGCCATCAGCCATATTCAGCACACGCTCCACCTCACCGCCAAAATCGGAGTGTCCGGGGGTGTCAATGATATTTATTTTAATATCGTTATAAATAACCGATACATTTTTGGCTACAATGGTGATCCCCCTTTCCCGTTCGAGTTCATTGCTATCCATAACCAGTTCACCGGGATTTTCATAATCCTTAAAAAATTTGGTTTGCAATAGAATTTTGTCCACCAGCGTGGTTTTACCGTGATCAACATGGGCAATTATGGCAACATTCCGGATATCTTTCATTCAAAGCTAAAATTGGGCTGCAAAGGTATGGAAAAAAGTTCTGAAAATTCGAGAAGTTGTAAAAGTTCTGGAAGTTCTATTGTTTTTAGAGCAGGTGCAGCTTTTCCATCTTTTGACTTCACAGATTTTTCTGTGCTTTTTGCTCCCTGTAACCTCGACGTCCATTGCTGTTAGCTTAAATTGTAGTACATTTGGTATTAGAATTTCTCTTCCTGATAACCAATGTAATCAGTGAAATGAAAACAATTACTTTTTTCTTCTTTTTTTCTTTGGCAATGGTCTTCAGCGCCCATGGCCAGCCTCTCCAAACTGTTGAACGGGTCGATCTGGAGAAATATCTTGGCCGTTGGTATGATCTTGCTTCTTATCCGGTCAGTTTTCAGAAAGGTTGCCGCTGTACAACGGCAGAATATGAACTCGTGGGGGGTAAAAAATACATCCGGGTGGTGAACCGGTGTGTAAAATTTAAAAACGGGAAATCTAAAATTTCTGTTGCGCGCGGAAAAGCTTTTGTTGTTGAAGGATCTGGCAATGCCAGATTGAAGGTTCAGTTCTTCTGGCCGTTTCGGGGGGATTATTTTATCATTGGTCTGGCTGATGATTACTCGTGGGCCATTGTAGGTCATCCTCAACGGAAATACCTTTGGATTCTTAGTCGTGAATCTTATATGCCTACAGATTTATACAATCATCTGCTTCAAGTCATCAAAGAAAAAGGCTACGATCTGAAACCGATACAAAAAACTCCTCAAAACTGCGATAATCCTGAATAAAGTATTTTTTTCACCCAAAACGGGCAAGGGGGGTATAGCGGAAATGCTAGCCATTGCCTTACCCATGATCGTGTCGACGTCGTGTGACGGGATTATGACCTTTACAGACCGGCTGTTCCTCTCACGTCTTGGCCCGGAACATATGAATGCTGCCATGGGAGGAGGTGTGGCCATGCAGATGATGATGTTTTTCTTCATTGGGTTAACCGGGTACACAACCGCTCTGGTAGCGCAGTATTACGGGGCCGGACAGAAGAAATTGGGCCCTGTAGCTGCCTTTCAGGCCATTTTGATCGCACTTTTTGCCTATCCGGTGATTTTGATCTGTAAACCTCTGGGACTGGCATTTTTTGGTTTTATGCAGGTGCCGGAGGGTCAGTTAGGTTATCAGATCACTTATTTTAATATTGTGTTGTATGGTGTGGTGATCGGGATCCTGCGAAATGTGCTGAGTTGCTATTTCTCGGGCCTGGGCCGGACCAAAATAGTCATGTTTGCAGCCCTGACTTCCATGGTGGTGAATGTGGGCCTTGATTATATCATGATTTTCGGCAAGTTCGGATTCCCTGCCATGGGTATTGAGGGCGCAGCAATTGCCACTGTGACGGGTGGTTTCTGCGGATTACTGATATTGGCATTTGCCTACTTCGGAAAAAGCAACTGGAATGAATTTCAGGTGGCCGGGTCGTTTCGTTTTGAACCGGAAGTTATGCGGAAACTCCTTCATTTTGGTTATCCTGCTGGACTCGAACTGTTCCTGAATTTTCTCGCCTTTACTACGGTGATCTTTATTTTTCATTCACAGGGACCGGTATCTGCCACTGCAAGTACCATTATGTTTAACTGGGATCTGATCTCTTTTATTCCCCTGCTGGGCATAGAAATTGCAGTGACCAGTCTGGTTGGCAGGTATATGGGCGCCGGAGATCCCGGAACTGCACACCTGTCGGCCATGTCAGGCATTAAAACCGGCATTTTCTATTCCTTTGTGGTTTTACTGCTGTTTCTATTCATACCGGAGTTTCTGGTGAGAGTCTTCCATCCCAGTAACGCCAGCGGGTTATTCGAACAGGTTGTTCCTGTTGCCAAATCAATGATCAGGATTGCAGCTTTGTATGTTCTTGCCGAAGCAGTGATGGTGGCCATCGTGGGAGCCCTGCGTGGGGCAGGGGATACCCATTTCACCATGCTCATCTCGGTTTCAGCACACTGGACTTTTGTTCCTGTGATCTATCTGATGCTGAATGTTTGGAATTATTCACCTGTTATGGGCTGGCTTGGACTTGTTATTATGTTCTTACTATTCTGTTCGGTATTGATATGGCGCTATTGGAGCGGTAAATGGCAGGAAATTAAGGTGGTTGCAAGCAGGGAATAGGGACCATGCATGGATTGTCCGGGTATTATTTTGTACGGAATCTCTTGCTCCAGATAAAGTATACAGGTAGTCCCAGCATTACGATAATCAGTCCTGGCCAGGTATATAAGGGTTTATACAGCAGAAGAATAATCATGATAAAGGCTATGACGAGCATATAAAACGCCGGCAATACAGGATAAAAGGGAACCCTGAAAGATCTTTCCCTGTCGGGATATCTTTTTCGTAAAATGAATACCGATGAAATGGTGAGGAGGTAGAACAAAAGAACGGTAAACACCACATAATCCAACAGATCGCTATAAGTTCCCGAAAGACATAACAGGGACGTCCAGATTCCCTGAACAATCAATGCTCTGGAGGGTACTCCTTTGGAATTAAGGATTCCGGTCTTCCGGAAAAAGAGTCCATCCACTGCCATGGCATAATATACCCGGGCACTGGCCAGGATAATTCCATTGTTGCAACCGAAGGTGGAGATCATAACCAGCAGAGCCATTACTATGGCTGCATTTTCGCCCAGTATCCCTTCCATGGCAGCAGTTGCTACCCTGTCTTCCGTAGCAAACTGGATCCCCCTTTCGGCCGAAGATAAACCGGAAGCTGATCCGCGCACAGGCAGGGAGGTTAAATATACCACGTTGACCAGAAAGTAAATGACCGTTACCATGATGGTACCATACACCAGGCTTAACGGCAAAGTTCTTCTGGGATTTACCACTTCGTCCGATGCAAAAGTGATGTTGTTCCATGCGTCTGAGGAAAACAAAGAACCCACCATGGCCGCAGTAAGGGCAATGACCAGTCCGAAACCTGCCAGTGTGGTCATTTGGTTTCCGTTTACCTTTGCCCCCGACCAGAAGAACTGCTTGTTTATTTCAAGAGAATCAGCATTGCCGGCCATAAGAAGCCCGATGAGAATAAACAATACCAGAATACCTACCTTGGTGGAAGTAAAAAGATTCTGAATGATCTTCCCCAGGAGCACACCCCTGGTATTTAAAAAGGTCAGCACAGCGATGGAACTTATGGCTATCAGGTGCACCGTGGAAAGTTTAAGAAAGTGCCATTCAAACCACAGGTTGTTTTCGGAAACCCATGGTATAACAACCCCTGTGAATTTGGCAAAACCCATGGCCACAGCGGCGATAGTGCCACCCTGGATGACCAGAAAAGCAGACCAGCCATATAGAAATCCGATCAGGGGATTATAGGCTTCTTTCAGAAAAACGTACTGGCCTCCGGCATGTGGCATAAGTGACGCCAATTCACCATAGCTAAGTGCGGCCATGATGGTCAGTATTCCTGTGATCACCCAAACCAGTAAAAGCCATCCGGGGGCTCCGACATTGCGCGCTATATCGGCGCTTACAATAAAAATACCGGAACCGATCATGGATCCCGTAACGATCGCTGTAGCATCGAACAATCTTAACCGTTTCTGAAATTTACCCTGATGCATGGATGGTACGAGGATAGGGAAGAATTAAGGGATGATTACACAGTGATCATAAACTTAAAACAAGGTCATTTGTTATAAAAATAGAGATTTGCCCTGCAATTCCCAAAATTTCGATAAATATTTTGGCCGCTAAGGCTAAATGAATTATCTTGCGACCCACAATTTAAAACAATACATTATGCTACATTATAAAGAATTAGGTTTGGTGAATTCGAGAGAATTGTTTAAAAATGCTGTAAAAGGCGGATATGCCATTCCTGCATTTAATTTTAACAATCTCGAACAACTGCAGGCCATTATCAGTGCCTGTGTTGAGACAAAATCTCCGGTTATTCTCCAGGTATCCAAAGGTGCCCGTAAATATGCCAATCAGACTTTGCTTCAGTATCTTGCCAAAGGTGCAGTGGAATATGCAAAAGAACTTGGTTATGCAATTCCCATTGTACTGCACCTGGATCATGGTGATTCATTCGAAACCTGTAAGTCCTGTATTGAAACCGGATTTTCATCGGTAATGATCGACGGTTCACATTTTCCCTATGAAGAGAATGTAAGACTCACCAAACAGGTGGTGGAATTTGCTCACAAATATGATGTTACTGTTGAAGGTGAACTGGGTGTACTGGCCGGCATTGAAGATGAAGTGGTTGCCGAGCATTCTTCCTATACAAGGCCTGAAGAAGTAGAAGACTTTGTGAGAAAAACAGGAGTTGACTCACTGGCTATTTCTATCGGTACTTCACATGGAGCTTTCAAATTCAAGGTTAAGCCCGGTGAACTTCCTCCCCCGCTGCGTTTTGATATTCTCGAAGAAGTTGAAAAAAGAATTCCGGGTTTTCCCATCGTTCTCCACGGTGCTTCTTCCGTACCCCAGGACATTGTGGACGAAATCAACAAGTATGGCGGTAAGATGGAAAATACGGCCGGCGTTTCCGAAGATCAGTTGCGCAGGGCTGCAAAATCGGCAGTTTGCAAGATCAATATTGACAGCGATGGTCGGTTGGCTATGACAGCTGCAATTCGTAAGGTTTTTGTCGAAAAACCGGGTGAATTTGATCCGCGTAATTATCTTGGTCCTGCTCGTGACAAACTTAAAGAATTATACAAGAATAAGATTATCAATGTATTGGGTAGTGCCGACCGGGCATAATTCCCCTGTACTTGACTGTAAAATCCAAACACCCTTCAAGAGGTTCCTGACCCCTGAGGGGTGTTTTTTTTATAAGGGTGAAAAAAAATGAATTCATTGCCTGATTTGGCGTGCTTTTTGAGCAGTTATAACCTTTACTGCATTGTATTTTTACCGGAATAAACTAATTTTATGGTCTGAAAATGATTAGTATTCCTGGATTGGAAATATGAAAGAGGTTTTAAGAAAACATTTACTGATTCATCTTATTGGCTGGCCTTTCAATAGCCGGCCATTCCCAGTTTTATAACGGTCACCAGATGAGTTTTGGCAAAAATCGTGTGCAATACAACGAATTTGTCTGGTCGTTTTACCGGCATGAAAAATACGATGTATATTTCAACGAAGAGGGCAAAAACCTGGCCGATTATACGGCTGATTATGCTGAAGAGATCATTCCCAAAATAGAGGCCTTTTTTGATTATACTCATGAAAAAGAGTATTTTTCGTGGTGTACAACAGGCTTACCGATTTCCGGCAAAGCAATATTGGTTTGGTCACCGGAAAAGATGAGTACAATATTGGTGGAACCACTACGATCAATCGCAACAAGGCATTTTTATATTTTGAAGGAGACTTTGATAAATATGATGAACAAATTACCGCAGCCGTTACCCGAATCATCGTAAATGAAATGCTGAACGGATACAGGCTGATCGACAATGTTGCCAATTCCACACTGATCAGCATTCCCAAATGGTATAGCGAGGGATTGGTTGCTTACCTGTCGAAACAATGGGATATTGAAACAGAAAACATGGTCAAAGACGGGATCATTAGCGGCAAATATGAGAAGTTTAACCGGCTTACCGGGGACGATGCCGTTTATGCAGGCCATGCATTCTGGAAATATATTGCCGATACTTATGGCGAATCTGTGATCCCCAGTATCATTTACCTCACCAGTATCAGTAAATCAATTAAAACTGGATTTTCCAATGTTCTCGGCTTTTCCATCAAGGAACTTTCCTATGAATGGATGGGTTATTATCTGAATCTTTTCGCCGACGATGCAGCCAACCCCAAAACTCCCGAATCAGGCAAATTATTGAAAAAGCCAAAGAAGGGCGTTGTGTATGAGAAGATCAAAATCAGTCCTTCCGGTAATTACTTGACCTATGTGACCAATGATATGGGTTTATACAAGATTTGGCTCCTGAATATTCAAACCGGCAAGAAAAAAAGGATATTTAAAAGGGAATACAGACTGGAGCAAATCACGGATCACAGCTTTCCTGTCATGGCCTGGCACCCGTCGGCCCGGTACATCAGTTTTATTACCGAGGAAAAGGGAGGCCTGAAATTGTATTATTACAATATCGCTGAGAAGAAACTAACGGTGCGGAATTTCCTGTACTACGATAAGGTACTGGATTATTCTTTCTCGCAGGAAGGATCCATGTTTGTCTTTGCAGGAACACGTTTTGGCAAAACCGATATCTATGTTTTTGATATCGCCTCGTCAACTACCCGGCAAATTACAAACGACCTGGCAGATGATAATTACCCGCGTTTCATTGAAAATGACAATAAGATTATTTTCAGTTCAAACCGCGTTTCCGATACCTTGAGTGCGGAAACGGGAAAAACCGGCAGGGCCTTAACCAGTGATCTTTTTATTTATGACTTCAAAGGTAATTCGGACGTCCTGATGCGCCTGAATGATTACAAATTCACCAATAAAACCAATCCTAACGAAGTTGGCAGAAATCAGTTCATTCAACTCAACGATAATCAGGGTGTTGTAAACCGGTATATTTCCACATTTGACAGTACCATCAGTTATGTGGATACTACAGTGCATTATCGGTATTTTGCCGAATCAGCTCCGCTTACCCAATATGCCCGGAATATTCTTGAACAGGACTACAATGCTTCCACCGAAAACGTGGCAGAAATAATATTTAACAACGGGCGATACCATCTTTTTCATCATCAGCTCGACAAGCAGGACGTCATCACAGAACCTGTAAAGCCCACGGTATCGCATTTACGACGACTAAAATCGGCTGCTGCAAGGGATAGTGTAAGAAACATTAAAAAGGAGATCATCCCCATACAGGAGGTGGTGGATAATACCATAATAAACGGTGAGGATACCGTTTCACTCGGAACCAGTACGATTGATATCAATAAATATGTATTTGAGATAGAAAAGATCAATGCCTATAATGAGAAACTCAGCAACAAGAAACTGGAGGTTTCACTGGATACGGCCCAGAAAGTGCGGCCAAAAATACGGCTTATATCGGCCCGTATTTTACCAGAACAACATGGTTACCCAAATCGATTTTAATTTTCTGAACGCTTCGTACCAGACCTTTACCGGGGGCGCATTTTATTTTAATCCTGGTTTTAATGTGTTGATGAAAATCGGGGCCAATGACCTTTTCGAAGACATCAAGTTGACCGGAGGGATCAGGATATCGCCCGATCTGGATGCTAATGAATACCTGTTGAGTTTTGAAAATCTGAAAAGACGGCTCGATAAGCAAGTGGTTTTTCACAGGCAGGCATTTAGAAACAATGTTTTTGATGATGATGGATTTTTCGTGGGGGAAATTAAAACCCATATGCATCTTCTCTCCCTTATTCTCCGGTATCCATTGACGCAGGTAAAATCAATTTCCACCACGTTCTCGTTCAGAAATGACAGGACCGTTTATCTTTCCAGCAACACCAATTTCCTGAATATCCCGAATGATTACAGGAACTGGCTTGGCATGAAACTCGAATACAATTATGACAATACCAGATCACTGGGGATGAATTTGTATACCGGAACCCGGTATAAAATATTTGCTGAGGTCCAGGAGCAGGTTTATGAGAACATTTATGAACTCATAGTTTTCGGAGCTGATTTCCGGCATTATACGCGGCTCCATCGTTCCCTGATAATGGCCAACCGGTTTGCCTGGAGTACCTCTCAGGGATCGAGCCGGATCATTTATTACCTGGGTGGAGTGGATAACTGGATCAACCTCAATCCCAACAAAACGCCGACATTTATTCCCTTTACCGAGATTCCCATTGACAGAACCCAGAATTATGCTTATCAGGCTGTGGGAACCAATATGCGCGGATTTTCGCAGAATATCCGAAATGGTAATAATTTTGCTGTTTTCAATACGGAGATCCGTTTGCCGATCTTTAAGTATCTCGCCAATTATCCTTTGAGCAGGAGTTTCTTTGAAAATTTTCAGCTGGTAGCCTTTTTTGATGTGGGATCTGCCTGGTCGGGACCTACTCCCTGGTCAAGCAAAAATGCCTATGATTCGGATGTAATACAGCAGGGACCCATAACGATTACCATTGATGCCAACCGTGATCCGATTGTAGCCGGTTACGGATTTGGAATTCATACCCAGTTGCTTGGATATTTCATGCGATTCGACTGGGCCTGGGGTATTGAGAACAGACAGGTACTTCCGCCAGTATTCTATTTTTCCATGAGCCTTGATTTTTAGGTTCCTTAAACAAAACCTATGACCCGGCAACCAATATTCTCCGCTCAGCCCACGATCCTTGTCACTTATCTTTCGTCATCCTATGAGTCTGAATGAAATTTTTACACTGGCTTTGATAGGTCTTACTGCGGGCGTAGTTTCCGGAATGCTTGGAGTAGGAGGGGCAATTATCATTGTTCCCGCGCTTGTTTTTTTCTTTGGCATGACCCAGCATCAGGCTCAGGGGACAAGTTTGGCCGTACTTTTATTGCCGGTTGGATTTCTGGCCTTCTGGAATTATTATAAACAGGGTTATGTGAATTTTAAACTGGCCCTGGTTGTTATGCTGGCCTTTTTTGTCGGGGGATACCTGGGATCGGTTATTGCAGTGAGCGTTCCGGAACGGCCCCTGAAAATAGGTTTTGGCATCCTGATCATAGTTTTGGGCATTAGAATGATATTCAGTAAATAATACCTTCTGAGACACCATGGACCTCGCCAAAAAAATCATGCAATTTGCCGATAGTTTCTTTAGTGATGTGGTGGACATCCGGCGTCATCTGCATCGTTTTCCGGAGCTATCCTATGAGGAATTCAGCACGTCGGCCTATATTCAGGAGCAGCTGCGCATTCTTGAAATTCCTTATAAATCAGGATATGTGAAAACAGGGATCATTGGCCGGATTGAGGGCAGAAATCCCGGGAAAAGAATCATTGCGCTGAGGGCTGATATGGATGCATTACCCATTGCAGAAAAGAATGACGTCCCCTACAGGTCAGAGAATCAGGATAAGATGCATGCCTGTGGACACGATTTGCACATGGCTGCATTGTTGGGAGCTGCAAGAATTCTTCAAACCCTGAAGGATGAGTTTGAAGGAACCGTGCTTTTGGTTTTTCAGCCTGCGGAAGAAAAGCTGCCGGGTGGGGCAAGCCTCATGCTGAGTGAGGGCGCCTTCGAGGACTGTCTGCCTGATCTGATCATTGGACAGCATGTTTTTCCGGGTCTCGAAGCAGGTTTTGTCGGGTATAAATCCGGAATTTATATGGCCTCCTCCGATGAAATCTATTTAACGGTCAAGGGTAGGGGCGGTCACGCTGCAGTTCCCCATCAGCTGATCGACCCGGTAGTCATTGCCGCGCATATCATTATTGTCCTGCAGCAGATTGTGAGCCGTTATGCCAACGCTGCCATACCTTCGGTGTTATCCTTCGGAAAGGTAGAGGCCAACGGTGCAACCAACGTTATTCCCGCCGAGGTTAAAATAGAAGGGACATTCAGAACCATGAACGAAACCTGGCGCAAAGAAGCCCATGAAAAGATCGGCAAACTGGCCAGGTCAACGGCAGAGGCCATGGGGGGTAGTTGCGATGTTAACATACTGTATGGGTATCCGGTGCTGGAAAATCACGCCGGGTTTACCGGAAAGGCGGCTGAATTTTCAAAACAATTGCTCGGACCTGAAAAGGTCGTTGAGCTTGATTTGCGCATGACATCCGAAGATTTCGCCTATTATTCCCAGCGTTTTCCTGCTGTTTTTTACCGGTTCGGGACCACCGATCCCCAGGGTCTATTCCAGTCACCTTTGCATTCGCCCACCTATATGGCTGATGAAAAGGCATTGTTAACTGCCATGAGCAATATATCCTGGCTGGCCTTATCCTTTCTTAAGGAGGCATAACCGACTACCTCCGGGATATTTTTGCAGGTGAAACATGGCGTGATATTTTTCCTTTGGTCATTTCAATTAATGCATTAATTTTGTCGAATTAACTATAAAAACGCTTTACTATGGCTTATATAATTAGTAATGAATGCACTGCCTGTGGCACATGTTTACCAGAATGTCCTTCAGAAGCAATTTCAGAAGGAGATATATACAAAATTGATCCTGACAAATGTATTGATTGTGGTGCTTGTGCTGATGTATGTCCGGTAGAAGCGATCAGCCCGGCTTAAACATAAAACAGAATTTAAATTTGCAGACAACCCTTCAGGCGGTTATAAACCCTTGAAGGGTTGTTGTTTTTAAGCTGAACCCTATTACTGAATCATCATGCAATCCAAAGCATACAACCCCGTGTGGAAGGAGAAGTTTCAGGTTCGTTCATTTGACATTGGTCTGAACCGGTCGATGCGCATCAGCAGTCTCTGCAGTTATTTTCAGGAGGTTGCCGGAAAACATGCCACCCATCTGGATGTAGGATATAAATTTGTGCGGGAGTCGGGCATGGTTTGGGTACTTTCACGCCTGTTCATCCAGATTCACAGATTACCTGAATGGGGTGAGGAGTTCAACCTCGAAACCTGGCCCCTGGGCATTGAACGCTTTTTCTACCGCCGTGATTACCAGTTGTATATTGGACATGAAAAAACTGTTTCGGCAACTTCCTACTGGATATTGCTGGATCTTAAAACCCGCAGACCAAAAGTGGTCCCGCTGCATGAGGATGTGCTCAGGTCCAATGCAGGCAGGTATAGTATGCAAATGCCCTCAGAGGGTATGCCCATGGTTACTGCTGATGTAAGTGAAATACATCAGGTAAAATTCAGCGACCTCGACCAGAACCGGCATGTGAACAATGCCCGTTATGTGGAATGGATCTTTGATCTTCTCGGACCGGACTTATTGGAAAAGACAAATCCGGCTTTTTTTGCCATAGAGTACAAGCAGGAAGTAAAAGCAGGTGATAGCGTGCTGCTTCGCAAGGAAAAGATTGAGAATGAACGGCTCACTTACGCGGTGGAAGGCACCCTTGCCGGTTCAAAGCAGGTGTGTGTCAGGTCAAAGATTGTTTTTTAAAGATAAGTCATTCTGAGCGGAGACGAAGGGTGATAAGGAGGCTTCGGCTCGCTCAGCCTGACAGAGAGGCTCTTCCGGTACAGGAAAGGAACCTATTTTAATTTCTCAATGATCTTCTTTTCGATTTCCTCGGACAGTTCGGGATTGTCGGCAAGCAGCTGTTTTACAGCATCACGTCCCTGGCCCAGATCGCGTTTCACCATAGCTGAACCACGATCCGCTTTTCTTCATAATTTCCAGCTCGGTGGCCATGTCAATGATTTCCCCGATCCGCGAAATGCCTTCTCCGTATAAAATATCAAATTCAGCCTTGCGGAAAGGAGGTGCAAGCTTGTTTTTCACGATCTTGACCTTGGTGCGGTTGCCAAATACTTCCTCTCCTTCCTTGATCTGGTTGATTTTCCGGATATCCAGCCTTACCGAGGCATAGAATTTCAGTGCATTGCCTCCGGTGGTGGTTTCAGGATTGCCGAACATCACCCCGATCTTCTCCCGCAGCTGGTTGATAAAAACGCAGCAGGTGTTGGTTTTACTGATGGTGGCCGTAAGCTTACGAAGGGCTTGTGACATCAATCTGGCCTGAAGTCCCATTTTGGAATCTCCCATTTCACCTTCTATTTCGGCTTTGGGCGTAAGGGCTGCGACAGAGTCGATCACAATGATATCAATGGCCCCTGAACGGATCAGATGGTCCGTAATCTCAAGTGCCTGTTCACCGTTGTCGGGTTGGGAAATCAGCAGATTTTCAATATCCACGCCCAGTTTTTGGGCATAAGTACTGTCGAAGGCATGTTCGGCATCAATAAAGGCAGCAATCCCGCCGGCTTTTTGGGCCTGTGCAATGGCATGAATGGCCAGGGTTGTTTTACCGGAGGATTCAGGCCCGAATATTTCAACCACCCTTCCACGGGGATAACCACCAACACCAAGCGCAATGTCGAGGGCCAATGATCCCGAAGGAATTGCTCCGACTGTAACAACGGCATGGTCACCCAATTTCATGATGGCTCCCTTGCCAAAGTCTTTTTCGATTTTACCTAAGGTTGTTTCAAGCGATTTAAGCTTTTCTTTTCTGATGTCGTCGATGGTTTGTTCTTTTGCCATTATATTCCGATTTAATTGATTCCCAATTCGTTCCAGGATCTGCCGGGTATGATTGCCCGTATCCACTTTGCTGATGATCTTCAGGATGTTGCCCGTTTCATCAATCACAAAAGTTGTTCTCAAAACTCCCATGTATTTTTTCCCGTACATGTTTTTCTCGCCCCATGCACCGTAGGCATTAATATTTTGGCCTCGGGATCAGCAATCAGGCTGAAGGGCAATTCAAATTTGGTTTTGAAACTTGGCGTGGGATTTCTCATCGTCGGGGCTGACACCGATAATGGCAAATCCCCTGGATAAAAGGTCGTCGTAATTATCCCTGAGGTTGCAGGCTTCGGCGGTACACCCGGGCGTATCATCCTTGGGATAAAAATACAAGATTACCTTTTTGCCTTTAAAATCTTCCAGGCCTACCCATTTTCCATCCTGGTCTTTCCCTTTAAACAATGGCGCTCTAGCGCCTTCTTTTAATTGTGTCATAGATTTCTGATTTAGTAAAAATACAAATTACCGACTGATCGCACTAAAAATTTGAAAGATTAATTTCAATACAATATTAACAGGGGAGGAAGGGAGAATGTTTAAGGTAAATAAACTATGCGATTACTTACCCTGGTGATTTCAGGCTAACCTGGGAAGATAAACCAGTTTCTTTGTTTCAAAAAATTCTTCCTCGAAGAAATCCTTCAGGTTGAATATCCTTGACGTCTGGTCCCATGGGTCTTAGTTCCTCCTCCAGTTCCCCTCCCTTGAGCGCAAGCAGTCCGTTTTTTAAGCTGTTTGTTCCGCCAGGCTGTATGTTTTTCTTTACCCAGCCGTAAAGTTTCGGAATTTCCGCTAACTGCCCTGCAAACCACAAAATCAGCATTTAACTTCAGGTTTTCAAGCCGTAGATTCATAATTTCACAGTTCCCGAGCCGGGTTTCCTGAATAATGGTCTCAACAACCCTGATCTTCTTGGCAACGGAATCAACCAGGATAAACTGCACGTCGGGGAAAATGATGGCCAGGGGTATGCCAGGGAAACCACCGCCGGTTCCGGCATCTATAATGACCGATCCGGGATTGAAACGGATGATTTTGGCCACCGACAGGGAATGCAGTACATGATGCAAATACAGGTTGTCAATATCTTTTCTGGAGATCATATTGATACGCTGGTTCCAGAAACCATACAGAGGTCCCAACTGCAAAAACTGGGAGGTCTGCCGGGCGGATAAGGGTGCAAAGTATTTCTGGATGAGCTGCATGAATACCGGAATGAATCAGCACGGGAATTACATTTTGCCGGTAGTGTTCTTAAGAATATTGTACAGCAGTTCCCGGGCTCTGAATAACTGGGCTTTTACGGTTCCAATAGGCAATTCAAGTTCTTCCGCAATTTCCTCGTAGGAAAGCTCATTGAAATATCGCAATTCAATAAGTTTTCGGTAACGTGGTTTAAGCTTGGAAACCAGCGAACGCATCAGCTTATTTTCTGCTCGTTAATCAATGTTTCTTCCGGATCAAGCACAGGAGCCTGAATATCCTTGGTAGCCTTTTCATGTTCTTCGTTGCTGTGGTCGAGCGAAACATGACTGGTTTTTTTCTTTCGGATGAAATCGATACAATTGTTGGTGGCGATTTTAAAAAGCCAGGTACTGAAAGCGTAGTTGGGAGCGTATTGTGTAATATTCTTAAAAGCTTTCCCAAAGGCTTCAATAGTCAGATCTTCAGCATCACTTGCATTATTCACCATTTTCAGCAACATATAGTAAATGGCATCACGATACCGGCCCATGAGTTCGGCATACGCTCGCTGATCACCTTCTGTGGCACGCTGAACAAGCATATAATCACGTTGTGCTTTTTCGGATAGGTTAGCGTTTACTTCCATTGGTAATTAGAGGGTCTGATTCGGCTTGATCATGAACAGGCCAAAATTAATGAACAGGGACAATACATCAAACAGTAACGAAATTAATAATAAATTTTTCTCATTTAGCCGGATCATGGTTTTTTTAATAACAAAGAGCTGTGCCGCCATACGAAAGGCAAAAACCGATAAAACCAAAGGTCTGTAAACGGGCCATACCAAAAGACAGATAAAGCTGGCATAAAACAGCGCTCTGCTTAAAGGTTCCAGGGTAAGCATGAACTTATGAGCAGGTTTATAGAGCTTGTTGGTGTGAAAATGACGTTTCTTTTGAAAAAACCATTTGTCATATGATTCCTTGGGTGCGGTACGTGTATGGCTTTCATGGGAAAACTCAATAGCAGTATTGTCTTTTGTGGCATTTTCATTTACAAACAGATCATCGTCGCCGGAAGCCAGATGAAAATGATTGGAAAATCCTTTCCCTGAATAAAAAACGGAACGCTTGTAGGCGAGATTTCTGCCGACACCCATATAAGGCATCCCGAAAAGCGCATAGCTGAAATACTGCAAGGCAATCAGAAGGGTATCATACCGGATATATTTGTTCAGGAAACCAGGTTGCGGAAAATAACCACCATATCCCAGCACTATGGAAGTCTTGTTTGAAAAACGCGACGACATCCGGCTTAGCCATTGATTGCTTTCTGGTTTGCAATCACCGTCTGTAAATAAGAGCCGGTCGAATTTGGCAGCTTTAATGCCAATGGTGACCGCCAGTTTTTTGCCATGGGAAAACTTTTTATCCTCCTTGATCTCACTAATCCTGAGCCGGGGATATTCCTCCATGTACTTCTTAAGCACGATATCGGTATCGTCAGTGGAACAATCATTGACGACAATAACCTCATACTCCGGATAGTCCTGTGATAAGATAACGGGTAAATAATTGAAGAGGTTATCTGCCTCATTGCGTGCACAAACGATAACGGAAACAGGTTCCTGCTCAGAAGGCAGGGAGTTGTTCCTGTAAAAAACAAACCGGATGTAAATACCCAGATAGTAAAAAAGTTGAACAGCAACGGTGAGAAAAAAGATAAGCAATATTATATACCATTGATTATCAGCGAAAAAATTTGTGAGTGCTGGCATTTGTTTGATTTAATCACGTTGGCAATTTTATTAAAGTTTTTGATGTAAACCAAATTCTACAGGCTGAACTCAATAATTTTCATGAGAATGCGCCTTTTCCATGCATCCGTTGTACTTCCGGCAGGAACATGAAAGGCCACGTTGATGCTGTCCGGGGGTTATACAGGATAAACATGCACGCCTCATGGTAATAAATTATATATTTGCTGCCTGACAGTTTTTCATGAAATTCGAAGTACTGCATAAGGACCTTTCATCCGGCGCACGCTCAGCCAAGCTGGTCACTCCCCACGGGGAGATTGAAACACCTGTTTTTATGCCGGTAGGAACTGCCGGAACCGTGAAAGCCGTTCATCAGAGGGAACTTTCGGAAGATCTCAGGGCTACCATTATCCTGGGCAATACTTACCACCTTTATTTACGGCCCGGAACTGAGATCATCAGACAGGCAGGAGGATTGCATAATTTCATGAACTGGCAGCGGCCCATATTGACCGATAGCGGTGGTTATCAGGTATTTTCATTGTCGGGTATGCGTAAACTTACCCAGGAGGGGGCTCTTTTCAGCTCACACATTGATGGTTCAAAACACCTGTTTACTCCGGAGAAAATAGTGGATATTCAGCGAATCATCGGCGCCGATATCATGATGGCGCTGGATGAATGTACTCCCTATCCCAGTGATCATAAAAGCGCAAAAAAGTCGATCGACCTTACACACCAGTGGCTTGAACGAGGTTTCAGACATTATCAGGCCACAGAACCGCTCTATGGTCATGAGCAATCTTATTTTCCGATTGTACAGGGCAGTGTGTATAAAGATCTGCGGACGGCATCGGCAAATGAGATCTGTTCCTATCCGGCCGACGGTTTTGCCATTGGCGGATTGTCAGTGGGTGAGCCGGAGGAAATGATGTATGAAATGACAGCCATCGTAACCGGTATCCTTCCTGCTGATAAACCGAGGTACCTGATGGGTGTCGGATCACCGGTAAATTTGCTGGAGTCCATTGCGCTCGGGATTGATATGTTCGACTGTGTAATGCCGACCAGAAACGGCAGAAATGGTACGCTTTTCACACGGAAGGGAATCATGAATATGCGGAACAATAAATGGAAAGATGATTTCACCATGCTGGAACCCGAAAGCAACTGTTTTGTTGATCAGCAGTATTCAAAGGCCTATCTCCGACATCTGATTATTTCCAAAGAAATTCTTGGCGCACAAATCGCATCTCTTCATAATTTAAGTTTTTATCTTTGGCTGATGGAGGAGGCAAGGAGCAAGATCAGGGAAGGTAATTTCGGAGACTGGAAAAGGATGATGGTCAAACAATTATCGGAAAGATTATGAAGAAGCCCGAATTACAGTTGTTGGACTGGTATATTATCAAGAAATTTCTCGGTACTTTTTTCTTTACCATTGCCCTTATTGTGGCCATTGCTGTTGTTTTTGATTTCTCGGAAAAAATTGATGATTTTCTTGAAAACAACGCCCCTTTTAAGAAAATCATATTTGAATACTACCTCAATTTTATACCCTATTTTGCTGTTCTGTTCAGTCCGTTATTTACATTTATCGCGGTAATTTACTTTACCTCCCGTATGGCATACAACACGGAGCTCATTGCCATTTTGAGCAGCGGGGTTAGTTTTAACCGGCTGCTTGTACCCTATTTCATTTCCGCCTTTGCTCTTACCCTGTTTGCTTTTTCGCTCAATAACTTTGTTATTCCCCATGCCAACGCACGCAAACTGGCTTTTGAGGAAAGCTATTATCATAATTCGCCAAAAGTCGTGCGGGAAAGGAATATTCATAAACAGATTGAACCAGGTATTTACGTGTACCTTGAGAATTTCAACACCATGAATAACAGCGGCAGAATGTTTTCCATGGAAAAATTTGAAAACGGCAAATTGCAGTCCAAACTTTTTGCTGATGCCATCAGCTGGGATTCTACCAAAAACAAATGGCATCTCCGCAATTATTATATCCGCAATTTCGAAGAGGAGTCACAGATCCTTATTAAAGGCAAGGAAATAGACACCACCATATCCCTGAGTCCGGAGGAATTCAGGCGCAGGGATAATGCCATTGAAGCCATGAATCTTGGTGAGTTGAACAGGTTCATCAAAGAACAAAAGTTGCAGGGCGCTTCTGACATCGACACCATTCTGATCGAGAAGCACCGGCGATTTTCATTTCCATTTTCTGCATTTATTTTAACGCTCATTGGGGTCTCTGTATCCTCAAAAAAGGTGAAGGGGGGAATTGGTATGCAATTGGGGATTGGATTACTGATCAGTTTTTCCTACATAGTTTTCATGCAGTTTTCTTCACAGTTTGCCATCAGTGGGGCATTCAGTCCCTTTATAGCCGTCTGGATACCCAATCTCTTATTTGCCATCATTGCTTTTTTTCTTTATCGGCTGGCTCCCAAATAGATCAGTTGAGATAAAAAAGGTTGTGTCAAGGATAATTTGCTTTTGATTAATTTGACCTTATATTTGTGGCCTTCAATAAAACAATCTATCATGGCACTTAAAAAACACATTCAGGAACTTCAGAAACGTCGTGAAGAGGTTCAGATGGGCGGTGGCGAAAAAGCCATTGAAAAACAGGAAGCCATGGGCAAAATGACAGCCCGTAATCGCATCCATGCCCTTCTTGACAATAATTCATTCCAGGAGTACGACATGTTTGTACAGCATGAGGCCAGGGACTTTGATATGGCAAAAAAAGTATTGCACGGTGATGGTGTGGTCATCGGAACCGGAACGATTTCGGGTCAACCTGTATGTATTTTTGCCCAGGATTTTACAGTAGCCGGCGGATCGCTTGGCCTTATGCATTCGCGTAAGATCGTTAAGATTATGGAACATGCCCTTAAAATGAAGGTGCCTCTGATCGGTATCAATGATTCAGGAGGCGCACGCATACAGGAAGGCGTTAATTCACTGGCGGGCTACGGTGAAATATTCTTCAGAAATACCCTGAATTCAGGTGTCATACCGCAGATTTCGGTAATTCTTGGCCCCTGTGCCGGAGGTGCGGTGTATTCGCCCGCACTTACAGATTATGTATTTGTGGTGGAAAACATTTCAAAAATGTTTATTACGGGCCCGGAAGTTATCAAAACCGTGCTGGGTGAAGAAATATCCATGGAGGACCTTGGTGGAGCCCGCGTACACAGCGAAATTACAGGCAATGCCCATTTCTACGCCGAAACTGAACACAAGTGCTTTGAACAGATTAAGAAACTGTTATCGTTAATACCGGCCAATAATGACCGGAAAGCTGTCAGAAATAACTCCAAACCTCCAAAATCGACCTACCGGATCGGAGAAATCGTCCCGGATGATCCGTCAATGCCCTATGATGTGCGCGATGTGATCCGCTCCGTTGTGGATGATTCCGATTTTTTTGAAATTCAGGAAAACTGGGCCGCGAACCTGGTCATTGGTTTTGGAAGAATGAACGGAGATACCTGTGGATTCGTATGCAACCAGCCTTTGGTACTGGCCGGTGTTCTGGATGTGGATTCATCCGATAAAGCAGCACGTTTTATCAGGTATTGCGATGCCTTCAATATCCCGATTATCACCCTGGTGGATCTTCCCGGATATCTTCCCGGTGTTGACCAGGAGCATGCCGGAGTGATTCGTCATGGTGCAAAAATATTGTATGCCTACAGTGAGGCTACCGTACCTAAACTAACAGTGATCCTCAGAAAAGCCTATGGCGGAGGTTATATTGCCATGGGTTCGCGTCACCTTCGTGCTGATTTTGTTTTTGCCTGGCCTACCGCTGAGGTAGCCGTGATGGGACCCGAAGGAGCAGCTAACATCATCTTCCGCAAGGAGATCATGGAAGCTGAAAATCCCGAAGAAATGCGTCAGCAAAAAGTAAGGGAATATAAGGAGAAATTCGCAAATCCTTACGTGGCAGCCTCCAGGGGTTATATCGATTCGGTAATCGCGCCTGAAGAAACCCGGAATATCCTGCTTCATGCTATTGAAGTGTCCGGACAAAAGGCAGTAAGTCTTCCCCGAAAAAAACATGGAATACCACCCTTTTAATAAGAAGCCAAATGAAAGAAAAAGTGCAGCAAACTCAACGTGAGGCGCCTGAATTTAAAGAACTTGTTATTCAGGGGGATACTTATTTAACATTGTTTACCAAAAAATACCTGGGCAGGCAGAACTGGATCAAGCCTGATCCCAAGAAGGTAATCTCTTTCATACCGGGTACCATTCGGAAGGTCTTGGTAAAGCAGGGTGATAGTGTCAAGGCAGAGGAAAAACTTCTCATCCTGGAAGCCATGAAGATGATGAACACCATTTATTCACCCCTGACCGGTAAAATAAAATCGGTGCTGGTAAAGGAAGGCGACCGGTTGCCCAAGGGTACGGTAATGATTGAATTTGAATGATTAAACCGTAGTTCCCGACCAGCAAAAGAAATCGGGAAACCAGGCCTGCAAATCCGCTGTCTTTTCTTTAAATAGCCCGTAAACCGAGGATCCGCTACCCGACATAGCGGCATATACGGCCCCCAGTTGGTACAATTTATTCTTAATCTCTCCAATAACGGGGTGGAGTTTGATTACACTGTCCTCAAAATCGTTAAATATGCAGTTCCTCCATTCGTCGATGGGTAGTGCGATCAACTCTTCCAATGACCTTTTTGGCAATCCTGGCCGGACGCCGGAATAGGCGCTGGCTGTATCCACGTGTATGCCGGGATTGATCACCATAATCTCCGTTATGGCCTGTAACGCCGGAATTTCCTTAAACCGGTTACCTCTTTCATAACCGAAAAGCGGCCTGTTCTTAATGAAAAAAGAACAATCACTGCCCAGTCCGGAAGCATAATCGCATAACTGGTCTTCATTCAGATGCAGGTCGAACTGTGTATTGAGGCTTTTCAGCATAAAGGCGGCATCGGAAGAACCACCACCGAGACCTGCTCCCAAAGGGATGATTTTATGAAGATGGATGTCAATGGCCGGCAGGTTATAAATGCCTGCAAGCAAACGATAGGCTTTTATGCACAGGTTGTTCTCCCGGGGTCCGTCAACCTGTATTCCGGTTGCCGTAAAGGTATGGTTCCCGGCGGGTATGCCGGGCAAAGGAACAAATTCAAGGATATCTGAGAGCCCGATCGGATAAAACACCGTTTCGATATTGTGGTATCCGTCGGATCGTTTGTTGATTACATTTAATCCAATGTTTATCTTGGCGTTGGGAAAGCAGAGCATAAGTGCAGGCGATTTTTTTTAATGAACCTGTAAAATATAAGGAAATAACATCAATCCAACCTGATTCCCGATGAATTATTTTATCAACAAAAATAAGCACCCTGGTTTGTAAAGTGTTTATAAACAAAGCAGCGGTTAGTTGTTTATTGGGCTTATCAATGCCTAATTTTGAAAGCCTGAAACAGCAATGACCAATGTTTTAATAATCCATTCATATGGCTCAAAAGAGAAATCAAACTTCAAATTCTTCCATAGTCCCGGTCGGTATTGATCTGGGTAAATTACCACCGCAGGCTATTGATCTGGAAGAAGCGGTTTTAGGCGCCATTATGCTTGAGAAAGATGCTATACTTCAGGTGATTGATATCTTAAAGCCGGAAAGCTTTTATAAAGATGAGCATCAGAAAGTTTTTCAGGCTATCGTTGATCTGACGTCTGCCAATAAGGCCATTGATCTTCTGACGGTTACCGAAGAGCTCAGAAAGAAAAAGCAGCTGGATGAAATTGGCGGTCCGGTTTATATCACTCAGCTTACCTCACGGGTGGCATCTGCCGCACATGTTGAGTTTCATGCCCGTATTGTAGCGCAAAAACATATTCAGCGTGAACTGATCAGGGTTTCTTCTGAAATTCAAACCAGGGCATTTGATGAAAGTACCGATGTGGATGATTTGCTTGATTTTTCAGAAGCTGAACTATTCAATATCGCACAGGGCAATATTAAAAAGGAATCCCAGAAGGTTAATGTGCTGATCAAGGAAGCCATTATGCAGATGGAAGAGGCCAGCAAACGTGCTGATAGCCTGATTGGAATACCCTCGGGTTTCACCAAACTTGACCGGATGACCAACGGATGGCAAAATTCCGATCTGGTAATCATTGCTGCACGCCCATCCATGGGTAAAACAGCATTCGTTCTTTCCATGGCCCGAAACATGGCGGTGGAACACAACCGGGCAGTAGCGATCTTCTCCCTTGAAATGGCATCACTGCAATTGGTGAACCGGCTTATTGTTTCGGAAACCGAACTTGCCATCCAACCGGATACGGAATGGAAAACTGGCTGATTTCGAATGGGAGCAGCTCGATTATAAAATCAAGAAACTGGTGGATGCCCCCATCTTTATTGATGATACACCGGCCATTTCAATCTTTGAGCTGAGAGCCAAGGCACGCCGGTTGAAAAGGCAACACAATATGGATATCCTGATCATCGATTACCTGCAGCTTATGTCTGGCACACCCGATACCCGCGGTAACCGTGAGCAGGAAGTCAGCACAATATCCAGGGCCCTCAAAGGAATTGCCAAAGAACTCGACATTCCGGTGATTGCCCTTTCACAGTTAAACCGTTCGGTGGAAATACGTTCAGGTACCAAACGTCCCCAATTATCGGACCTCCGTGAATCAGGAGCGATTGAACAGGATGCTGATATGGTTATTTTCATTCACCGGCCTGAAAAATACGGGCTGATGGAGGATGAAAACGGAAATTCGTTACGGGGCCTGGCAGAGATCATCCTGGCCAAACACCGGAATGGTCCCATAGGCGATATATTTCTTAAATTTAAGGATGAATTTGCCAAATTCACTGAATTGGAGGAAACCTACCTGGCACCATTGGCCGATGTTGAATTACAGCCTGTTGCTGTAACCCGGGGTTCTAAGATGAACAAAAACATCATTGGGGACGAATTCAGCAAGAATGATCCTGCCGGAATCGACTATAGCGATGAGGTTCCTTTCTGATTTGTCCGAAACCTGGTCCTTTAGCATTATTTGAGTTCCCCGGGCTTAAGGTCGAAAAAGGTATATCCCGGCAGATTTCCAACCCTGATGTACCTTCGTGACAGGATTGGCTGTGAAGTTCCTTCCGGAGTAAACTCACTTACCAACAGATACCCGCCCGGCTGATCAGGTAATGTTAGATTTGCAGGGATTACTGAGGTTATCATGGGAACAAGCTCCACATCGAAAAGATTTCCGGCTACTGATCTTCCCCTGGCATCCAGTAAACTGATTTTCACTTTTCCGAAAACCTTGTCCGGATTATTATTCACTGCCGCCAGGCTGAACATCAGGGCTGACCCCGGCAAATGGGGGAGCATTTGTTGCATGTACCGTTCATCTGTAAGATTGAGGAACACCGCAGCGGGAGCAAAACAATGCCGAAACCAGAACATGGTTGGACCCGGTTTCAAGTCTTTGATATCATCAATAAACCAGTCTCCCGTGTACCCGTAATTGTTTGCCAGATAGCAAAATGCCAATACACCGGCAATACTAGGATTACTTCGCAACCATTCTGTTTCAAGCTGCAGCCAGTATGCCTGTAATTCCCGGTTCTGTTCAGGAGTAGCGTTGGATCCAAGATAATAATTGTACACATCAATGGTAAGTTTACTGGGCGTGCCGTTACGCCAAAGCCAAATCCAACCGTATTCATTTACCAGCTGGGCCGACGTCGATTTCTCGATCTGCCGGATGATTTCTGGTTTATAATCGAGGTTTCCCAAGGGGTAAGGATTTTTCTCAAATTCACTGATTTGCTGGTTCCAGGGTCCCTGGTATGGATGAGGTTCGTCCATCTCGTCCAGCGCCATCTGTTCTCCGGTCATGTAACCGGCATCCCACACCCGGGTTGGATCCAGTTTTTTTAACTCCGGGATCAGGGTATTGCCAATATAATCGTCCCGGTTTTCGTTGATGGCATCCCAAATAACAATGCTCGGATGACTCCCGTCACTCCAAACCCAGTCGGTATATTCTTTACGGATCTGTTCGTCCCAACCATGATTTTGCCAGTAGAGCCATTCGTTCTGGAATAGTAATCCGTATTCATCCGCTAAATCATACCAGAAGTCAGGCACAATTCCCACGCAGATCCGCATGGTATTCCAATTGAGCTGCTTCGGGTAGTCGATCAGTAATTTTTTTACCCAGTCCTTGTTCCATACCAGGTCACGACTGTCCGGGTCTTCAAAGAACCGCTGCAGGGTGACATTAGTACCTCTGAGATAATACTGCTTTCCGTTCAGGTAAAAGAATTTTCCTTTTTGTGTAAAATCACGCATGCCAAATGATCTGGAAAGCTGATCCATTTTTTGATTGTTTTGTACAAGGGTAACTTCGGCAAGGTAGAGAAATGGATTTTCGGGTGACCACAGGATGCATTCATGCAATGGAATATCGATGGCGATCTCGGTAAGATTGTCGCGTTTGGTGACAATTTTTTTCGTGGTCCACATCACTACAGCTCCCGATTTTTTCTCCTTCAGCACAACCGACATTTGTATAGAATCGTGCATTACATCCCCATAAAAAATCTGTGCTGGGTTGAAATTCCGGATCAATGCTTTTACGACAACACTATTTTCTGCCACGGATGGGAGAATGAGCAGCCTGTTGATCCGCATATCACCGGTAAACGACAATTGGACATCATCCCAGATACCGGGCAGGTAATGTTCCTTTTCTTTGTCGGTACCTCCTGCAGCCTCACTTGGAAGCCATATACGATCACCGATCCGTATGAGAATCTCATTCCCGGCTCCGAATTTTATGGCCCCTGTAGCCCTGAATTCAACTGGTGTATTACAGGCCATGGATGTTCCAAGGTCGATGCCATTGATGAATACCTGTGTAACATACTGACTTTTTTTAAGGGTGATCACTGCTTCGTTCCCATCCAGGTCCCCTGGCACAAAAATGCTTTTCCGGTACCAGCTGTAACGGGGAGTATAATCAATATCATAAAGGCTGTGCTGATCTTTGGAAACCACCTGGCCCGGACGTCTGACAAATTTGTCATAATCCTCGATTTTTGGCTCTGCCAGGGTAATCAAACCCGGAACCTGAATTTTTCGGGTATACTTCTTCGGAGGAAAGGCATCCAGGGTCTGGTCGAATTCCCATGTTCCATTCAGGTCCAGGGTGGTTCGTGCCTCCTGTGCCGGGACAAACGGACTGATGAGCAACATAAGGATTATTGTCAGGAGTATTGATTTCATATCATTTGTCTTTTGAATCTTATATGGTGATATAAAGTTATGCATTATTCAGGGTGGTTTTTCCGGGAAAAATATTTTGATAAATTTGATGGAATAATCCCTTTACCATGAATAGTAAAAAAAGCGTCATGATGATTTCCCTGCTGTTCTCGGGAATCCTGCTTTCTTCCATGGTGCTGGAGGCACGCACATCGACCATAAGAGTGCTGGTGATTACTGGCGGACACGATTACGAGCATCTCTCGTTCATGGAAATGTTTGAAAGCATGTCTGGAACCATTTCCTTCAAAGTAGCCGAATTGCCCGAAGCTTTCACCCTGTTTCAGCCTGAACACCGGGATGAATATGATGTAATCGTTTTTTACCATATGTGGCAAACCATCACCAAGGAACAGGAGTTGGGAATTTCGGACTGCATCCGGCAGGGGAAAGCGCTTGTTGTGTTGCATCACAGCATTTGTGCCTTTGATGACTGGGATGAATACAGGAGAATCCTTGGCGGAAAATATTTTCACAGGTCAGACACGGTTAATGGTGAAATACTTCCGGCTTCTTCCTACACGCACGATGTTTCTGTAAACATCCAAATAAAAAGCATCAATCATCCTGTAACAAAAGGAATGGCTGATTTTGAACTTTGGGATGAAATCTATGATGATTTTTATGTGGAACCGGGAGTAACTCCACTACTTACAACGAACAACACAGGCAGTTCACCGATCATTGGCTGGACGAAGACTTACGGCAAGGCACGTGTGGTGGTCCTCCAGCCGGGGCATGATGCACCAACATTCCGGAATCTCCAGTATAGAAAGCTTCTCAAGCAGGCGATTGAATGGGTTTATTTGGGGGGTAATCCCAATCAGCAATAAAAACACTGTTTTACCTCATGGCTGAAAATCGGATGGTTTCGTTCTTCTTCTTTGCTGTTTTAAATACTACCGCTTCGGTCAGGTATATATGGGCTGCTTCTGACTCAGGACGTTTCTCACCTTTTACCACGATTTTTATGGTATGTTTTCCTGGAGGGAGTCCCGTAACATGCCAAAGATCCATATCGGTATGCTGCTGGCCCGCATAATTATAATAGGTGTCAATGGTGCGTGAAAACGTACCATCGAGAAAAATATCGGCTTTTCCGCCATCCTTAAACCAATTTCCTACTATTGAAATACCAGTGCCCTCAAACGATAAAACAGCTTCGTCACCCCTGGTGCTGCTGAATTTTGCCTGATTATAGTCCTGTGATCCTTCGGGAGCCCACGGGTTATGTATTTTATAGGTTTTCCAGTTACCTTTCAGTTCCCACCCGGTATTTTCAAGAATTTTAATCCGCCTATCGTAAACCAGATCAGGGAAAGCCACTTCCAGGGTACCGGGAACAGGCTGTTGTATTTTTATCCTGTACTCACCTTCTTTAACCTCACCCCCGTTCTTCATCACCAGCTCATTGACATATTTCAAGGTATTTTCCACAGATTTGTTAAAACTATAGGGAGTATTGATAAAAAGTGAGTCGCTGATTTCCCTTATGGCATTCTGATAGGCCGAAGGCAAACCGCTCATTCCCTTGATAACTCCAAGTACTGCCATGGCGTTGGAGGGATTGCAGTCCGAGTCCTGTCCGCATCTTGCAGACACTTCCATAGTCTTCACGGGATCACCGTCACCATAAAGCAAACCCATGACAATATAGGCTCCGTTCAGCTTGGCATCAATATTAAAGGGAATTCCGGCGCCACAGATATCCACATCACCCCATTTGGATTCCAGCTCTTTCCAGGCAGTACGCCAGTTATCCGGGTATTGATCATGCAGGATTATTACATCACGGATCGTTTTTGCATAATCACTTTCAGCCGGAATGGATAACAAAGCTTTCTCAATCACACCGGATATGTTATTGTCAAAATAGGCCTCAGCATAAAGGGCAGCGACAAAGATGCCACCATAGATACCATCGCCGTAATTCATAATATGTCCTATTTTATCAGCGATCTGACCAGCAGTTTGGGGCATCCCGGGACACATGAAGCCGATGTAATCGGCCTCAATCTGAAAATCAATATCATCGGCATGCAGATTAAATTCGGGCTGTCCACTTTTGGGAGGGAAGATGCTGTCGAAATAGTTTTTACGTGCCTGTACATTGGCATGCCACAAAGGATATCCCGCCCTGGCAAACAATTCCTGGAATTTTTTGGCTGGTGCATCCATGCCATATTGATCCATGGTCATGAGGAAGGTTAACTGCACATAGATATCGTCCTGCCATAGAGCTCCTATTACATCATCGGGAACCCAAAGGATGGAATCTTCAAAGGTTTTTGCCTGGGCACGGAATTCAGTTGGTGCGCCATAGGTGACCCCGATCATTTTGCCAGCCCATCCGCCAGCAATCTTATCTTTCAGCACCTCCCCGGAGATAGTCCGGTATTCCATACTTTCTCTTTTGCAGGAGAACAGCGCCAGCAACATGATTGGCACATACAGTCTGTAAAGGATATTTCTCATATGAATCGTGGTTGTTATAGGCACCCATAAAAATTTATTCCAACTGGCTGGTGATGGTTGGTGATGGCCGGTCGCCGTAATGTTATTCGAAACCATGGTATTCAGCTTGTTCCGGCAATCAAATATAGGACTTCCGGTGCAAAAATCAAAAGATTGAAAGATGAAAAGAATCAGGTCCCAGCACAAAAGGAATCCTGTGCTTTGTGGATCGTTGCAGGCCTGCATTATGAAAAGCAAGTCTTGCGTCAACATTTGAAGTTGAGCCGATATAGTACTTATGCGAATTAAGAGTCAAAATTTTTCGTGAAACCCCGGTTACGGGGTTTAATATGAATAGCGCCGGGTGAAGCAACCCGGTGGTACATGCAGAAATGAACACCACAACCGCGTAGTGGTTGAATGTTTTAAGGCATGATTTCATATCTTTCGCTTGGATGCCAATGAGATGCCAGGATGCAAATGGATTACCATATGGATTTGGTCAGAAACACCACCGTTACGGTATAAATGGCATTTCTTGTATTTATGAGTATCAGTAATGAATAATAATCAAAATATATTTCTGAAATGCTTTATATACGGGGCTTTGCCCCGATCCCCACTGAATGCTGCAGTCTTGAAACAAAGAACGAAGCAAGAAAATTCAAGCCAACGCACGGCGCATTGAATCAGCGTCACCACAATGTGTGCGGAGCAAAAAAACAAAAACCTTATTCAGACGGTTTGCCGTTCAAACGAAGGCGACAGCCGGAGTGCGTTCAAACCGTCAGTCTTCTTTGGTTACTTTCTGTGACGACAGAAAGTGACAGAAAAAAACTAGGAAAACAATTCAGTAACAGAAGAATTGTTCTTTGTGCATCATTCAAGATGCACATACTTGTTCTTAAGGATACCCCAGATGTATTTATATAATTCCGGGTGGTTTTTGGCAGCTGAGTGTTTTTTCGTGGTTTTTCGCTGTAAAATGATTTAATAAAGGATTTGGGTATAGGTGTTCATATCGTATTTATTTATTCAACCGCTGCCGCGGTTGTGAATTCCCATTGCCTGTTAACCACCGGGTTTTGCACCCGGCGCTATTCACTTTCAAGCCTGCCTTGCCGGTCAGGCAGGCACTCCGTGCTTGAGATTCAATAATCCAAATTTAATAAAGAATAATACTGGCAGCAATTCAACTCTTAATTCGCTTACATTTCGGTACTTTAGCGCTTTTTAGGATATAAACATAATACATACATTGCCGATAAAGCCGCATGAGCGGCAAGTTAAGTCGGGGTGGTGTGACTCGAACACACGACCTCCTGGTCCCAAACCAGGAACGCTAACCAACTGCGCTACACCCCGATACAACAATATAAAGAACTCGACCGATCCAAACCAGGAACCCCGCCTCTGGCGGGGCTACACCCCGATAAACAATATAAAGAACTCGACCGATCCAAACCAGGAACCCCGCCTCTGGCGGGGCTACACCCCGATACAACAATATAAAGAACTCGACCGATCCAAACCAGGAACCCCGCCTCTGGCGGGGCTACACCCCGACAATATAAAAAGAACTTATGTCGAATAGGATCGTATCATTCCCAAAAGCATCTTGGAGATTTGTTCATAACTGTCGTAAAACTCCTTAAAGACTGCTTCTTCTATAAATCCCAAATCATTAACTGCTTCAAGGATCGCTACCGACTCGAAAACACTTCCCCGAGCAATGGTCAGATAATGCTTCTTATCGGTATTGGTCATTCTTCCGGTGCCCTCGGCCAGATTTAGCATGATGCTTAAACTCGACCGTTTCCACTGATCTTTCAGATATGCGTCCAGTGTGGCATGGTTGAAAATAAATTTCAAGACTTTGGAATTATTCACTCTAATCACCTGATATACATCAAGCTTCTCAAAATCAAACATTTATTTCAATTATTTCTATATGAATTTTATTCCAAACACACGCTTATACGACCAAACCAATTTCAATGAGCACTTCTTTTTTTCCGGTGCGAATATAATAATTTATCCTGACGATCAGTTATGTTTTTTAGCCGGTATCCAATTAACCGGTTCTTAAAATATGCAGCAATGCTTGTAAGTAACAATATTTAATATTATTAAGGATATTTTGATTAGTTTATTTTTTCTTATTGTCCATTTCGATAGGCATCTGAAGCTATGAATCGTTTCAGTGCCGCAGAATCTATGTTTCATTTAAATCTCAGTAAATTATGAAAAGAGTACTTTTTCTTATTTTAACTATGGTATTGCTTCCCTTTGCCATTCATGCGCAGCTTGGCATAGGAGTAGGCATCAAAGCCGGAGCAAATTTTGCCAATCAGGCTGTTGAAGATATCGATACCAAATCAGTGACCGACTATCATGTCGGGGCATATGTTAATTTAAATCTGTCTGAAAAATTCGGGATCACTCCTGAGGTGCTTTATACCGCATACGGAAGTGAATGGGAAGATTTAAAAGTTGATTATGATTATATTGCCATACCTGTGATGGTAAGGTTCAAACCTATCAAACTGATTAGTCTGGAAGCAGGACCACAGTTCAGTTTTCTGACAAAAGCCGAGGTTGAAGGTATTGGCGATGTCAAGGATGATTTAAAGAATAACGATTTTGGTCTGGCTTTCGGAGCCGGTGTGCACCTGCCATTTGGAATCAATGCCGGTGCCAGGTATGTTCTTGGCTTCACCAATATCTCAGAGGTATCGGAAGTTGAGATTAAGAACCGTACGTTTCAGATCTATGTGGGGTGGACGATCCTGGGTGCAAAATAAAACCTTTGCATTAAAACTGCTCCAGACTAGTCTGAAGGTGTCTTATAAAAAAAACCTCACCAATGGGTGAGGTTTTTTTTATTTGGAATCGTGGAATTATGTGAGGTCCCGGCTCTGCAGGACCTCACCTGGAGCAATGACCCAGGTAAATTCACGGCCAGCAATGTGCACATGATGCTATGCTGCCATGCATTTGTTAATTTTGTCCATTTGGGATGCCATTATTAGGAAGTTCTGTTTACCTGGTTCGATAAACTACTTATTATCCTTTTCTTTTAACCATTGGAAAAACCGGGTCAATGCAACACCCAATGACATTCCTAATGCCAAAATAAGCCAAAATCCAGCATGATTTGGTTTACTCTCAATTCTGGAATAAAAAACTAAAAAAAGGCTAATGGTAATTACCATTGGAAGCAATACGGTTGATAATCCTTTTCTCTTTGTCATGATTTTTGCTTTTAATTATAGGTGTTTAGAAATCTAAGGCGTATATTCAAATGTATATACTCTGATTTCGTCATTCTTTGTTTTTGCGTGCAGTTCAAAACCCGGATGCCGCAATGGCTTAACCACACTGTTGAAATCCGTAATGATCTTTAACCAAGTCTTACCAATAGAAAACAAAGTATTAGGACTGCTATAAATCCAATTACTTGATTCACAAGATTATGTCCCATCAAATCAAACAAATCATCTGAGTTATCGGGTCCGTTTAAATATTCTCTGAAGGTAAATTTCTTTTTTCTGGCTATTGACCTCCAAATTGTTCCATAGGTCCATCTTACTATGGCACCTGCAAAATTGAAAATATAACCACCAACGCCCATATAGCCTATTTAAGGAGTTGGATGATTAATCGAACCATAATCTGCCACGAATTATATGTTATAACTAGCCAGGGTACCTTCATTCTTAATGGATTATACACGTCGCAGCTGTGCAGTCGTGCATTGAATAGAATATTTGCTTTGAGTTCGGTACAAGCGGTATGCACGTTGTTGTGGCCAGTGCCTATTATTTTTTATTAAAACCCAGTAATTGACCAACCTTAACAGCATTATTCCTTGTTGTCAAAAGCTCCAGTAATAATAAGGCAACATCTACCGCTGTTGATGGATTCCAGGATGTAATCATATTATCATCCATTACAATAGGTTGATCTATCACATTAACGCCAAATCCTTGCAATGCTTCCCGGCGAATAGCTCTATGATATGTTGTTCCATTTTTGCCTTTTAAAACGCCGCTCTTTCCCAAAGGTAAAGCTCCAACACAAATAGATGCAATAATCTTATGTTTAGCTTTAAAACCTCGAATTAAATCAAGAAATCTATCCTCATAAGCATCATTATAAAATCCATACACCTCAAATCCACCAGGAATAGCTAATGCATCAAATGAGCCAATATCAACATCATCTATTAAATAGTCGACGATAAACCTTTGATTAAAAGAACTTTTAATTTCCTTTTTTAATCCGCAAGTAAATAATTCTGTAGAACAATCACCTTCCACAAGATTCCAGCCAATCACATCAATAAATGCACTTGCTTCAAATGTTTCAAATCCATCCGCTAATAACAATAATACTTTTTTCATATTAAATCAGATTATGTTCTTGCAACAATGTCGTTTTTAATGGGCCACAACCCTCGCATGGTTGACCCGGTTGCGTGGCAAATCAGATACCGTATCTGGCAGCACCGAGGCAACGCAAAGAGCTGGCATTCGCAAACAGTCAGCCGGCAATGGGTTATGCGCACTGTCAGCGGTAGCCGTATTTTTTATTTATTTGTAACAACTAAAATGCTGTTAATTATTTGGTCGTAAAGGTTTGCAGAAAGCTCGAGATATCTGTTGGTCGATACCTTATCTTTGTATTCTATTGCATTCCAGGATCCTTCCAGACCAAAGCACCATGCTTTACTTGCACTGAAAATAAGTTGCTGTTCTGACAGGCTGAAGTTTTCCAGGGGTATAATGTCGTTATGGTAACAGTTGTCGATAGGATCCGAACCATAAAGATTATCCTGGGCTTTATTAAAAAAATCTGCCCAAAATTCATTTCCTTGTTTAGCTGCAAATTCAGCTATATACCATAAAGCAGCGCCTAATTGCTTTTTAACTGTCTCAACTTCAAGACTCTTCCTAACAATTGGATGTTTTTTAAATTGTTGCCTGTAAATAACATAAAAAAACTTTTCGCTTAATGAATACGGATAATAATAATATTTAGGTGTCCAATGTTTAATATGATCATTAAAAACAGTTTCAAGTCTCCAATCTCCTCCTCCACCGATTAACCCTTCCGAAAAATGATCCGGCTTAACAGCATTATTCTCGGTATGCATAAAGTGAGCACTTACTTTTAGACAGCCTTCAGTTTTTAGATATTTAAACCATTCAACCGGATTATTGGCCACGTCTAATTTATTATGATCTATAAAAGAAACGGATTCACAATTTGCAAAGCATTTCTTATTAAAAAAATCAGGGCAAAGCTTGTTGTTAATCAAATAATCATTTGCATAGGTAACTATGGATATTATTTGGGCCAATTTTTCATTCATTCTGGCTGTAAATTTTCAGGATTATTAATTATTGTTCCTTAAAGTCCGCGGGCATGAGCCCTTGCGATGCAATGATGATTACTTTTCCAGGTACAACAGGGTAACCCAAAGTACTTGCATCGCAAACAATAGACCAGCAATGGGTTAAACACATTGTTAGCAGTTCGCTGCTGTTCGAGTCAATTTTAGTACATCCATTTTGCATCATTCTCTTGTACATCCTTAATTCTATAAGCTGCAATTTTATGGATAAGTGATTTTGGGAGTGGTTCATGGTAAGGAAATTGAATCGTGTCTTTACCTGTTGTAAACTTTTCCAATTCTTCCCTGAATGGTTCCATAGCAGGACCAGTTGGCATAAAGTTTAAATGTGATTTATATGCTGCGTAGGAGAAAAGAATTCTTTTTTCCATAAACACAGGAATTCCCCACTTTAGCATCTCTGTAGCATTGGGGGCAACTTTTTTCAGAATGGAGCGAATTTCCCTTAATTTCTCCTTAGCATTTTCGGGAGCAGCATTTATATACTCTTCAACATCAGTTGGTTTTGTCTTGGTCATAAATTTCAAATTTTAATGAGGTCCTGTGGATGCTTTAAACTTCGTGAAAGGCCACCCCGGCAACAATGAAAACCTGAATCAGCAGTTTTCTCTACATATACTAACCAGAGCCCATTACTATTGCGAAAATCAATATCCTCCTCGAAAGTGTACTTTAAGCATATAGTATCTAAACCATAATCTCCCTTAAATTTTTCAAATATTCTGAATGTAGCGGTCTCATCCGTTGAATCTACTGAAATGAGCTCTCCAAGGAATATTAAGTTGGATTTATCCATGCTGAATTCCTGCAAATCTTCGATTCTATCAAATGGTTCATTTGCATGAAGCAAGATGGGATTGACAATAAAAACTGAAATATAAAAAACAATGCTTTTCATGTGTAAGATTTTATGCCTGGCGCTGTTAGGTGCTGTTTTTTATTTTTCTGTTTGTAAAAGTTGTTTCGTTTTTTTTGAATTGTTTGGAAAATTTTGGTTCCCTTTACTTTCTTAAAATCTTCTCCATTGTCTTTCCTTTTGCCAATTCGTCAATCAGCTTATCTAAATAACGAATTTTTTGCATGAGTTTGTCTTCGATTTCTTCCACACGATAGCCACAAATTACACCGGTAATTTTTGAAACATTTTGATTCATTTGTGGTGCCTGTGTGAAAAAGGTCTCAAAATTATTGTTTTTATCAATTTGCTGCTGCAAGGATTGTTGATTGTATCCTGTGAGCCAACAAATGATGGCATCTACTTCTGCCTTTGTGCGTCCTTTTTTCTCCGCTTTTAGTATATATAACGGATAGACACTTGCAAATGATGTTGTATAAATTCTTGGTTTTTCCATAGTTCTTTATTTACTATAACAAATAACAATTTAGTCAATCCATTTTCTGCAAAAAACTCCTGAAAATTGGCTGCTGGGTATTTTTTGTCTTACCTTATCTCAACCAATTAGTCAATATAGTATCCCAATTATCGCCATAAAAAAGCTTGCAATAAGATGAAATGCAAAAGCCGGTAATATACTTTTGCTTTTATATACTACAAATGCTTATGTAATACTCCCCACAATTAAAACAGGAAATAACCAAAACTGAAATGTATGATATAATGCAAATAAAATAACCTTTGTTTTATTGTAATATTTTCAGTACAAAGCCTTTCAACAAATGAAGTATTTAGTTTTTTCGATTCAAAATAATATAAACAAACGCCAATTTTTAATTTCTAATGAATCGATTAATGAAATTTTTTCATGGTAGTCAATGGTCGGAGTAATGGCCAGTAAGGAACTACGGATGATTTCATACTGGATACTAAGAAAAGTTTAAGTGGTTAAAATCCTGCGAATACAGGTGAAGAAAAATATTTAGTTGTATAGTTGAAGTTCTAAGAGAAGGCATTAATCAGGAAGTTGTACGGTTATTCTCATAAATGATTTTACGAAGATTTGGCGAGTAGAGATGAAGTCTAAATAAAAGCATATTCAAGAAGATGCGAAGATGTAAGTTGAAATAATGAATTGAATATATAAAAAAAGGCATATAATCAGGAATTGTAATGGTTATTATCAGTAAATGGTCTATATCTTTTCGGTCTTATACCTTTTTTTTCCAGGCTCCTACTGTTCTTTTTTCGCTTCTCCGCTCTCCTTCATGTATCATATAAGATTGTTCGTCAGCTACTCGCCAACTTTAAGGTTTGAATAATCAAATTGAAGATGATAACTTTTCGCATTTTTTTTAATACTTAGTATTTCCTGATAATATTTCATTTTTTGGTTTGCGATTTTGCACCTTTTCACACTTTGGCAGTAGCCATTTAATGGTAGAATAACCTAACAATGAATATACTAATAACCTTATTCAGATTTAGAATTTTTGTAATTTTATATAATAGCAGACTGTAATCCATAAACTATCACTGGTAAAAAATGACGTTAATGAACTATTCAGGTTTAAAAGAAAAAGAAACAGTCCTTTATGGAGTTGAGAATTGACATTTTACAGTTTCTGCTTCCGCTTCTCCAAAGATGGAATTTAAATCGCAGCAAACACTCTGACATAATCAATTATAACAAAGATCAATAGCATTACTGAAGCCACGAGTCCCCACATAAGTACCTTTGGATAACCATTATTTACCAGAAATGGTAATACAAATCTGAATCCGATAAAAGCAAATGAACTTGGCAAAAGAAATGCCAATAAAATCCTGAATATTGATAATTGCTTACTGTTGCTCCATTCAAACAAGGGTTTCATGTTTTTTTAATTTCTAATGAATCGATTTTTTACTGAAATTATTTACATGGCAGCCAATGGTAGGCGTTATAGGCCAGTTAGGAACCACGGATGATTTCGATACTAAGAGAAGTTGTAGTGGTTAAAATAGTGCGAATACAGGTGAAACACCCTGATAGGCTATTCTGCAGGTTGTACACTGGCCTTATTTAGTTCTTTTTTAAACTTTTAATTTCATTATTTAAATCATCTAATCGGGTAATAATATGCTTATAAAGCTCATCTGTATTCTTATCTTTATACTTAATCTCATTAAGTTCCTGAGATAATTCTTTTTGGCTTTCTTCCATGCTATTCATGATTACACCAATAAATAGATTCATGATAATCATGGCTCCAATTAATATAAAACTTGCAAAATACAAAAAAGGCCATAACGATACTATCTGCTGATTTTCATTATTTATGGGCCCAAAAATATGCACATTCATAATATCGGTCCAACCTTCGAGCGTTAACACTTTGAAGAGGGTAACAAAAGTATGGTGCAAATCACCAAAATGCATTGGGTCTGTCTTTCCAAAAACAAATACACCTACAATTGCATAGACATAAAAAAGTATTCCAATAAGCATTATTACATAACCCATTGATGGAATGCTTTTAAGCAATGCACTGATTATTAACTTTAATTTAGGAAAAACAGTTATCATTCGAAAAATTCGCAAAACCCTTAATATTCGAAAAACAGCAAAATAGTGAGTATCGTTGAATGGAATAAGACAAATAGCTACAATTATGAAATCAAAAACATTCCATGGGTCTGAAAAATAAATCCATGGTCGTTTGCCATTTGCAATTATTTTTAAGGCTATTTCAATAGTAAAACAGGTGATAATAAACTTGTCGATTGAAGACAGAACAACCTGATATTTTTTTGCCAGTCCGGGATATGTTTCTAACCCGATAATAACTGCAGATAGAAGGATAAGTGAAAAAAGAAAATAATTAAAGAATCTGCTATTTACTATCTTTTTGACTATTTCTGAAAACCTGTTCATGATTTTTTAATTTTTGAAAACATAATTTTCAGCATGGGCAACGAAGCAATAACAATAAAAATGAATAAAATATAAATTGAATATTTCATAACATCCGGATATGCTTTTCCAACATAGTAGCCTAAAGGCACCAATGTACAAACCCAGGTTATTGCGCCGAAAAGATTAAACAACAAGAACTTTTTAAATTTAAAATCAGTTGCCCCCGCAATCATTGGCACCAAAGTACGGATAACAGGCATAAAGCGACCTAAAATGAATGCCCACATTCCAAAACGGGTGTAAAAACTGCTTCCACGTTCAAGGTATTCTTTTTTAAAGAACCGGGACTTATTATCGGTAAACAGTTTTTCGCCTAACCATTTTCCTTTAAAATACCCGGTAAAATCACCCATAAACGATGCTATAACTAATAATATCAGAAGCAACGGCCAATGGCAATTCCAAATAATGGGTTCCACAGAACATACCGGCTGCAAACAGTAAATAATCGCCGCCCGGCAAAACAAATCCAAGAAAAAACCCTGTTTCAATATAAACAATTGCCAAAATAAGAATCAAACCTCCATATTCGATAATGTGATGGGCATCAAAAATAAATTTCCCAAAATTGCTTTCCAATAAAATCATATCCTGCTTTATTTGTTTTTAAATTTAAATGAAATGAAAATGTTTCCCGAAATTATTGTGGCGATAAAAAAAGTGACCATTCGATGGGTATTTTATAAAAATCAATCAGAATCATTTTAATGCCGACAAAACCACCTGCTTCCCTTTTGATAAAATCTTCTGAGAAAAAGGCGATTTACTCAAACAACTGAATAGTTTTTTTCATAACTTAACGTGAAAAGGCATCTTAAATTTACCTCGACAACATAGAAAAATCAACTGATAATTATTCATGCAGTAAAAGAAAGAAGGGGATTTTATTGAAATTATTTAAAACAGCCTATTAATAATCAACCTATTATTTTCCCAGGACACTATTTCTAACCAAAAACAACAAAGTATGAAAACAAAAATTGCTTTGCTCTTGTCAGTAATTTTACTTACACTTTTTTCATGTACGGAAAATAATCCGGAAGTACTCCTTCCTGTGGATGATAGTCCTATTTTCATGGATATCTCATCCTATTACAGCCCTGCGAATCTCAAGTCAACATTAACTGGTGGGTTACCTGATAACATTGCTGTTCTCAAGGCCGAATACCTTACAACTGCTGAATCAGGTAAGATTGGACGTACCGTTTATTTTGTCAATGTAGGCAATAAGCAGCTCGATGCAGATTTTGTACCAGATCTTTCACTGGATGGTACTACTGATGTATCCTATTATATTGATGAAAACAGACCTTCATTGGACCTTCCCCTGGCATTGTCATCAGGTGCAATACAACAAGCCATGGAAACCTGGGATGGAATAACTTGCTCAGATTTAGGAATGTATCAGATTCCATATTCAAATGAAATAAATAGTGGGTTTATATCTTATTATATTCGGATATGGTGGGAGTCCTGACTATATTTCGGATGTAACTTTTTGTGGATGGATGCCTGCTGGTTTTTTCGACATCCTGGCTTCAGACGGAAGCACATATATTCTGGGTGTTACATTCACCCTTATATTCGTTGACGATGACGGAACGCCAACCGATTACGATAATAACAAAAAGTATGATGTAGCCTGGCGCGAAATATACTTTAATGATAATTTTCTATGGAGAAATGGAGCGACTTATGATATAGAAACCGTTGCCCTTCACGAAGCCGGTCATGGCCTTAGCCAGGGCCACTTTGGAAAAGCCTTCCGCGATGCAGGTACAGGTTATTTGCATTTTAGCCCGCGTGCAGTTATGAATGCTGCTTATTCAGGTATTCAGACAGAGATTACAAAAACGGACGAAGCCGGACATTGCAGTATTTGGGCAGATTGGCCTATACATTAAATTTTTCAAGCATACCAGTACATCCGGTTTTCCAAATACGAACTTTAATGGCACAAGTTTTTTGTGCCATTTTTTTCATATTTATTTTGACAATTGATTTATCAACAAAAATTGTTGGTTATACCCTATTTAAACTCTTCCATTCCAAATTATCCTTTTGAGTATCACTCGTTCGAAATTACTGCCAACGTTCGCGTGTATGCCGATCCAATTGTTTATTTCTTACCATTTTAAACGTTTCAATCGCAAGAGTACTTAAACTAAGGAGATCCAATGTAAATTTCATTAGGCATTATACCGGGAATCAGTATATTTTCTCCGGAATAAAGTGATTGCAAAAAGGTGTCACCTTTTAGGACGATCTTCTTTCAAATGCACTTACTTATCAAGGTACACCCGGGTAACCAAAAGTGATGACCCAAGCAAATCCTCTGCCAGCAACCTGCCTGCCGGCAGGCAGGTGGGTTATACATACTGTTAGTGACTTGCAGATTTTCAATTTATTAGCTTTAATTCTCTTAAAATATCTTTGGTTATCTCGTATCGCGCCTGACTCAACTTGTTAAAATCATTTGTCTTAAAATTCATGGCATAAAAATACGGTTTATCGCCTTTCTCCAGGTATCCAACTAACCACATGATGTAATCAGTCTCAGTCAACATTCCACCACCAGTTTTACCACTTAGTTTGAATGTGTCAGATTGCTCAAGCACTATCATTTTTTTTATTATGTCAACGGATTTTCTTGCTACGGGCAACTCGTAATGATAAAATCTTCTCAAAAAATCGACCTGTTGATTAGCGCTTATTCTAAATAATCCGGCTAACCAAAATCGTGAAGGAGGTCCAGTTAAGTTTTTATTCCCGTAATCAAATGCTTTTACATATTCGTAATATTTATCAATTCCAATTTGTTCTGCAAATCCTACAAATGCCCAAACGCACGAATTATTTATGGCTGTTCTTAATGTCTGATCTTGATTCCAGGTGCCATTTGGCCATTCGTGGCCATCCCATTTAATGATCTGATTAGTATCTTTGATAATACCTTCTTCCAATGCTATCAATGAATTAGGAATTTTAAAAGTTGAAGCAGGAATGTATCCGGAATCGCATATACTTGTATTATATTTCACAAATTCATTGTCTGATTGGTTGAATAATACAAAGCAACCCTCAACGCCATATCTGGCAAATTGTGATTTGAAATCCTTCTCTATCACTCTTTGAGAGAATCCTATCTGAGAAATCAATACACCTGTAATGATGTGAAAAATCTGTTTCATTGTTGTTATCTGGTTGTAGGTGTTTTTTTTACAGCTTGTCACTATGTTTTCGCATGTGGCCAGTAAGGGATTGTGCGCTTTTTGCCTATCAAAACACCCGGAAATTGATTCGGGTGATGACCTACGAATACTTCTGAAATCTTTATTGGCTATACCGCTTGTTAGCTGTAGCCCATTTTATTAATAATTCAATTCTTTTCCTTTTAAATATGCGATTTCAAGATATTTTTTCCTTGTCTCAGGACTAACTGATAAAATCGAATGAAAATAAACATGGTCAACTTGTCCAATGCCCGGGTATTTCAGTCCCCAGTCGTCAATTAATTTTTCCATGGCATCTTTAAAACCTTTTTCCCTGTACACTTTTTCGTTAAAAAAAGCAGGATGCATGATAACCGCTTTTTTAATTTTAAGCAGAGGTATCCGCCCGTCAGGATCTCCCCGCCAGCCCTTGTCATTCAGCTTGTAGGCGAATCCATAAGTCAGGACTCTTTCCATCCAGCCTTTCAGCAACGCCGGAAAGTGCAGCCAGAAAACCTGCGTGATAAAAACCAGTACATCCGCTTCGGCCACTTTCTTTTGTTGCAATAAAACATCTTTTGGCTTTTGGGATTGGATCAGCTTGATGAGTTCATCATCGGTTTTGTTTTTAATATACCATTTTGCAACGAGCCGCCTGACCGGTCCGCCGGCAAGTTTGATAATCGTGCCCCTCATGTCCATTTGCTGAAAAATGTCTTTGGGAATATCTTTATCCACAAAGAATGCGAAATCCCTATCCTGAAAGACGGGGTTGAACTTTGTTTTGTACAAATCAACAATTTCATACTTATGTCCTGCTTCCTTAATGCCTCTTACAAAATTGTCAAGTACTGCTTTTGTAAAGGACAATGGATTCGGATGTGCGAAAATGATTAGTACTTTCATAGTTGTCACTTTTAAAAGGTTATATATCTATTCACTCTTTTTATGTATTGTCTGTATTCTTCACCATATTGAGAACTTAAGAACTGCTCTTCCTTGATCATAATAAAATGGTGGATGATCCATGTACCAATGAATGCCATGATATTTAAATAATGAGGATTGAAAAGACAGGACGAGAACAGGATGAATATAAATCCTAAATAGAATGGATGCCGGCTTATCGAATAAATACCATTTGTCTGTAATTGGTGAGTTTCAGAAGAAGATAAACCGAAAACCAGATCTTTATTCAGCTTAATGGTAGAAAGAAATAGTATGACAGCTCCAATAATTAAAAAGACCAACGCAATTATGTCAATGAAATTACTGGGAACAAAAAGTCTCATAACAGTTACGTTTAGTCCTTTTAGAAGCAGAAATGTCAGGTTTATAAGTACCAGTGTTTTTGCGAGAAGAAAATAAAAAACTGGAACAGGGGGGCGTCCGAAAATTTGTTGTTTCTTGATGATTGCTCTGCCAATAACGGCTGTTATCAACATAATTAACAACATTGAAATAATTAAAACCATTGTTGAAATCATATCGCTTTATTATTAATGTTTAACCTAAGTCATGTTCATTCTTCCTGAGTTACAGTGCTGGGTACAGTGCATTATTCCTTTTTCATAACTACATAAGCCAATGGAAATCTACCTTCAATCTTCAATGCTTTTTTAATAAGCAGGCCATTGTTTGTCAACATACTTTTAAAACTTTCTATACTCCACTTATTGACAATTCTAAATCCAAAAAAAACTCTGCCAACAACATCAATAATCCTGCTTTTAATATTTTCTCCAACGCAAAATGTCGGGACTATAAAAACTCCACCATCTTTCATGACTCGCTTAGCCTCCTTTACAGGTTTCGCCGGATCATAAAGCAAGTGTAACAAGTTGGATGCTATTACTATATCGAAGCTTTTATCAGCGAAACTCAAATGATATGAATCTTGAATTTGAAAATCAATATTCTTGATATTGGTTTCTTCTTGCTTTTGCTTTGCGATACGAATCATCTCTGGAGATAGATCTGTTGCAATAATCGATGATACTTTTGAGCAAATAGAAAAGGATATCATTCCAGTACCTGTTCCTATCTCAAGCACAATGTCATTTGCTTTAAGCTCCAAATCAATATTTTCAAGAATTGAGCTATAAGTTTTACAAAACATGTCATTTATGAAGGAATCATAATTGACTGCCAGTTTATCCCAAAGCTTCTTTTCCTTTTCCTGTCTATTATCCATGTTACTAATGTATTTCTTGCAGTTTTTTTACATTGTACCCAACGCCCGCGTGTAAATGCCGTTGCGCCTGCCTGCCTGCCGGCAGGTTGCCAATGTGATTACTTACCTGGATACACCCAGGCAACCAGGAGAACTGACCAACGTAACCGACTGAAGGGAGCTCGTGTAGCGAAGCGGAGTACCTGAAAAAGTCACTATGAATGAAAAAAATCGGACTCGCCCTTGTCCCCGCCGCTGGCGGGGCCGTTCGTGGACAACCTCCCCGCATGGCTGGCTTTGAATAAATTTGGTGCTTGTTATCGGGGCTCATCCGGTTACTTTAAAAATCATTCACAACATACAAATAATCAGCATTTACCTAAAGAAGCACCTTTCTTAACATGATTCGATACTCCCCCTTGTGCTCAATTTTGCTGACACTAACTTTTGATTTCATGACCAATTGCTTATTTCAATTCAAATGGGTGCGATAAACCCACCGCTATCCAATGACTTGATCATGAATGAATGGGTACATTTTTATAAACTTATTGCCACTGAACTTTTGAATGCCAGTTCTTTCATTAACTGCTATTACTTAAAAATAATTGAACAATCAAAAAATGTAATCTATCTGGGAGGAATTATGATCAGAGAATAAATAATAAAAGACGGCTTCGCCATGCTCACTCACAGCTAGTAAGAACCAATCATGCAAAAAAGCGATGCCATATCCTCTGTTTAAATAATCTGCATTCGGGCCACACGTTTTGCATCACCTAACTTCTGCTTTCCCTTATAAAAATAATAAAAAATCAGTTCGAAGTTTTTGCCGTCATGAAATAGTTAGCCCAATGTGAAAAACCGTTTGCTGGTTAAAAGATTTCCGGATGAATGCGGGTTGAAATGTTAACCAAAAACGAAATGTAAGGGCAGTTAACGGGGATCGGACATGCAGGAAAATTAATCCCTTCCGTTGCTTCGCACCGGCGGTCTTCAGGTGTAGACCCTTTTGGGGATTACTTCGTGATCCCTTTGGGGGATCCCTGCAGCAGAAAATTAATCCCTTCTGTTGCTTCGCACCGGCGGTCTTCAGGTGGTGGATTACTTCGTGATCCCTTTGGGGGATTACTTCGTGATCCCTTTGGGAGATCCTGCAGCAGAAAATTAATCCCTTCCGTTGCTTCGCACCGGCGGTCTTTTAAATTAAAAAAGGGACTTCAAGCGAGCTTGAGTCCCTTTTTTAATTTAAAATCCCGGGCTGCGCCACGGGATTAATTTTCTGCTGCGGAGAGGGGGGGATTCGAACCCCCGGTACCAGTTACCCAGTACGACAGTTTAGCAAACTGTTGGTTTCAGCCACTCACCCACCTCTCCATAAGCTGAAAACGTATTTTTCAAAGTCCGACAAAAGTATAAAATCTGATTGCAATAGCCAAAGAATCTGATCAAAATGTTTGTACGACCGCATAGGTTATGAATCCGAAGGTTTCCTGCATGTTCAAATTGACAGGCTTCATTTTTATAATCGCTATTGTCTATCTTTGAACTTTATACATTTCTTGACCACAATATCATGAGTGAATTTGATGCCCGTGCCCGGGAATGGGACAATGATCGGATGCACATGGACAGATCGGTTGCCATTGCTGCAATTCTCAAAAAGCGAATACCGGCTGACCGGTCTCTTTATGCGCTGGAATACGGTGCAGGTACAGGAATTTTAAGTTTCCTTTTGCGGGACATGTTCGCGGGAATTGTACTCATGGACAGTTCGAAGGAAATGATCAGGGTGTGTGAAGAAAAGGCCGCCTATTTTCAGACCGGCCATATAAAACCATTGTGGTTCGACCTGGAGCATAACGATTATCACGGAAAATTCGATATGATATTCACCCAGATGGTATTGCATCACGTGAATAATGTGGACGCCATTTTAAACAAGTTCTATCTCCTGTTAAATCCCGGAGGTGTTCTGGCCATTGCGGACCTGTGTCCGGAAGACGGATCATTCCATGGCCCTGATGCAAAGGTTCACTTAGGTTTTGATCCTGCTTTGCTGCTGGATAAACTTGTTCAGCTGGGATTCACTCATGGTGAATCCCAAATCTGTTTTAACGTAAAGCGCCCCACAGGACGGGATTATCCGGTATTTCTGCTGACTGCTGTAAAGTGATTTGTCCGTCATGCATCGGTATGGTTCCACAGGGATAGTTAACTGACCAGGATCTTTTCAATCGAATTTCTTTCTTTCGTGGTTAAGGATTCCATTTCAGTCAGTGCATGCCTTATACGTGCTTTAAAATTCCAGCAGGTCATTTGCCGTAACGATAACCGTCGGGCAAATTCATAGGAGGAGATCTCTTCATTCCCTTTACAAACCTGGTAGGCAATATAAAACGCTTTGCTGAGGGGAAATTTTATGCCATGAAAAATCGTACCGTTGGTGGCAGTCTCCTTGGCCTTGCATCTGGTACAACGTCGCGAGAATGGTTCCCGGCCCGGACAGGAATTACTATGACCACATTTCTTACAGACAAAGCCTTCTGACCATTTGATCAGGGAAAGAAATTCCAGGCATTTTTCATCGCTGCGGAACATCTCTTCAAGCTGCTGAGGAGTCAACCGATCTGTAAATAGCCCAGGCATCATCATTGTCTATAGTGACAAAAATATTCATAATTAGTGTCTTTAAAAAGATTTAAGTGATATTAAAGCGATTTAAATTATTTTTTAATAGTTTTGCAGCATAATATATACCACTAAAAGCAATGGAAAACAATCATGAACAAACATCCCGAACGGATAAAATTTTGTCATTCCTTAAGTCAGGATCCTTCCTGAAACCTTTCCTGGGGACCGTTATTGGCGGACTGGCGGGGTTCCTTTACTATTATTTTGTCGGATGCAATTCCGGTTCCTGTGCCATAACCGGTAATCCATATATGAGTATTGTCTGGGGAGGTCTTTTCGGTTTGTTTGTGGTGAAGAGCCCATGTAGCAGGGGAAGGTGCTAAAAACGGAAATATCTTCCAAAGCATGAAAAAGTGTCTGATCCCCATGGCAGCAGTGTTGTTGCTCTTGCTGTACAGTTGCAGTTCCGGTGCCCCTGGAACACGATTTAAGTTTGGCAGCAAAGGCACTGTAATTCATCTTACCGATGCAACTTTTAAGGAAAAGGTTTTTAATTATGAAATCAACCGGCAATGGAAGTATGAAGGAAGTAAACCTGCCATAGTTGACTTCTATGCCAGCTGGTGCAAGCCCTGTCTTGAGATGTCTCCCATCCTGGATGAAATGGCAAAAGAATACAAGGGTAAGATCATTATTTATAAAGTGGATATAAGCGTAGAAGAATTGTTGGCAAAAAACATGCGGGTAAAGAGACTCCCCATGTTGCTTTTCATTCCGGTAAATGGAAATCCGAAAATTGTCATGGAGGCTTTGCCAAAGGATTTATTGGTAAAAGCCGTAGAAGAGGTTTTATTGGTCGATTAATTCCTTACCTCATGTTCTCCTTTCATTCATGTGGCGCTGCAAAGGCCAGCATGGAGGTTAAGGAGGAGATAAAGTGTTACGGTTGGTTTTTCAGGTCCCTTCACGCCCGGAAGCTATACCCCATTCCTTATTCGGCCGATCGCCCATAATCAACAAAAGTTTTCCTCCCCGTATTATATCTGCGTGACGGATGAAGGATTTATTCAACTCTTTGCCGTTCAAACTGGCCGACTGAATGTATTTGTTCTTTTTAGAGCAATTCCTGGCGATTACTGAGAATGTTTTGCCCCCGGGCAACTGAATGGTAACCGCATTGAAAAACGGACTGCCAATGGCATACTCACCACTCCCGGGTGTAACCGGAAAAAATCCCATGGCCGAAAATACATACCAGGAGCAGAGCCCGCCGCCATCTTCATCACCCGGGATACCCACCGGACGATCATCGAACCATAATTCCATGATTTCCCGGATACGCCGTTGTGTTCTCCAGGGCTGATCCGCATAATTGTAAAGATACGGAATGTGAAAGGAGGGTTCATTCCCGGTAACAAACATCCCGTTCAACCCCGTAGCGTCAGGAAACTGACCCATAAACTGCCATTTCGATATCCGGGTGGGTTCATTAAAGAGTGCATCCAGCCGATTTACAAAGGCGGCTTTCCCCCCTAAAAGTTCGATCAGATCAGGAATATCATGCTGAACGCTAAAATTCCAGGTCCAGGCATTGTTTTCAGCATAGTAGGAGCGACTGCCGACACCGCCGGACAATTGAGGATCGAAAGGTTCCACCCATTCTCCATTTGCCATTTTTGGTGCCATAAAACCGGTGGCCGTATTCAATACCTGGCGATAATTCTTCGACCGTTTGATGAAATATGCATAATCGGCTTCTTTCCCAAGGGATTTGGCAAGCTGAGCCAGGCACCAGTCGTCATAACTGTGTTCGAGGGTCACGGCAACGGCCTGACGTTTTTCAAAACCATCCACCAGGTCTACCGATTCGGCGCTGTCTTCAGGAAGCGCCGGATACCAGCCATGGGCATGGTAAAAACTGTCCAGGGAGCACATCTGACCGGTTCTCCAGGGCAGCATGGTGGCTTCCATGGCATTTTTCTTTAAACCCTCGTATGCCTTTTCCACCGAGAAATTCCTTTCCCCTTTCTGCCAGGTGTCCCATACCAGGGCTGCTGAATGAAATCCTATCATGGCCGGGAAGTCACCATAAAACTGCGGAAAGCCGGGTATCCATCCGCTTTGTTCGTACATCCGGATGTACGATTCAACCATATCGGATTGTTTGGAGGGATCGAGTATTAACATCAGCGGATGCAATGAGCGGTAAGTGTCCCAAAGCCAATCATCAACATAGAATGGCCTTCCGCCATCTTCGTGTATTTTACCGTCGTACCCGCTGAAGTAACGGCCGTCCTCCGAAATATTGACCATCCGTTCCATACACCGGTAAAGAGAGGTGTAAAATATCCTTTTTTGACGCTCAGTTCCCCCTTTTACCTGAATCTTGCCAAGAGCGTCTTCCCAAATATTCCGACTCTCCTCCCTGATGGTTTCAAAGCTTTTGCTGCCAACTTCCTGGTGCAGATTCTCAGCGGCTTGATCTTCACTGATATACGAAATACCTATACGGACCTCAACCGGCCTGTCGGGTTCAACAAATCTTGCATATACCCCCATATCATTGTCCGATTTGAATGATCCTGAGGTATCAAATGACTGGCTAAATTCGGCATAGAAAAACTGCCTGGTTTTTTCAAATTCTTCCCATCCCTGAATTACATTTTCCCCGGTTATTTCGAAACGGGCCTTCCTCGCTGAACGCAGGATTATGTTGGACTGATCTTTGCTGTTGTATCGAAAGCGATAGAGCACAGCGCGTTCAGTGGTTGTCCAGTCAGCTTCAATGTTATAATCCTCCAGAATGACTTTATGATACCAGGGATGGACCTCTTCCTGATCATGGTCATAAAGCGAAGCGTATTCCGATCTGTTGACCGAAAGTTTACCACTGGTGGACATCAGCTCGGTAACATGTCCCATGCGATAGGCCGGCATATTAACGGCAAATCCGTAAATTTTATCACTCAAATAGCGGTCGTTCAAACCGGGTTTTGTGACAGGGAACACACGAACCATGCTATTCGGACGGTGTACTGTGGGATTTTTCGTTGTTAGCAGCGGTGCTACACTGCCAATGTTGGGATCTACATAAACCGATACATCTTTATTGTTGCAGGAGTTCAGAAATGCCAGCAAGATCAACAGAAGAAGATCTGCTTTTTTTCCGGCAAATATGCCCGATTGAGGTCTTCGTGTCATGGTCATCTTTTTTAAGATAAGCCGTTTGAATTGGTCCCTAAAATTTCATCGGCTGATAAAATTACCCCTTCCGTCCAATTTCCAGCAATGTGTTACGGTCCAGAAGGGAAATGTCCTTATCCTGAAGTTTTATCAATCCGTCTTTCTCAAAATTCTTAAGAAGTTTTACGGCACTTTCCATGGAAATACCTGCAAAATCAGCCAGGTCCTTCCGTGAAAGGAGCTGGAAGATTTCCGGATTTTCACTTTTCAAACTTTCGAGATACAACAGTGTATCCGCCAGGCGGCCGTTCATTTGTTTATACATGAGGTTACGAACTGCCTTGAATAATTCGGCATTCTGTTCGCAATACCTTCTGATGATATTAAAGCCGAACAGGCCATTATTCTGCGCCACCCTGGCAATGGCTTCTTTTTCCACCAGGAAGGCCTGACAATCTGTTAAGGAAACGGAGGAATAATTGAAAGTATTGGTGGAGAAAACAGCTGAAAGCCCAACAAATTCACCGGGCCGGATAATCCGCAGGTTGTAGTTTTTTGTGCCGTCGCCCTCCAGATATTGCTTTGCCAATCCGTTAATCATAAACAAAACGTAGGAGGCAAAAGCTCCCTGTTTGGTCAGGTTATCTCCCTTGCGAAAAAGAACCTGTGTTTTGCTTGCCCTTACCAGTTCAACCTCGCCGGGAGAAAGCATTTGAAAACAGGGCGCCTGGATATCGCACATATATCCCTGGTCAGCTTCAAGAATGGTTTTCATACAACTGAGTCCATTTATACGGATAAAGTTAATGTAATTCAATAATAAAGTTGTTCCAATTCAATTTCCGCATTGTGATACCGGAGCCCGGTTATTGTTAATAATTGGTCAATGTCCTGTAATTTTGTAACGTAAAACTTAATTCTTATAACTATATATTTAAACTCTGATCCTGGATTTTTCAGGTCATTAAAAACCATACAATGCAAACAACGTTGATGATATCCGGTTTGGTAGTTGCAGCCTTTATTATTCTTTTTCTCCGGGCACGTGCCAGGTTTAAGAATATACCCCTGGTTGCTGATCATGAGAAAATACTGACATTAACAGATAAGAATTTTCTGCATCAGCTAAAGAATAAGGTTGTACTGGTTGATTTCTGGGCTGGCTGGTGTGCTCCGTGCCGGATGATGGCACCTGTTTTAAATGAAGTGGCAGATGAACTAGAGGGGAATATGCACGTGGGCAAGGTCAATATTGAACAATACCAGTCTCTTGCACAGCAATTCAGGATCAGAAGTATTCCTACACTGGTCTTGTTCAAGAATGGTGCTGAAATTAACCGGTTTGTGGGAATTAAAAACAAAGAATTTCTTGTACAGCAAATCAATAAAACCATGTAAAATTGATAAAAGGAAAATTTGATTCGATCACAGGAGATATAAGGCCGGTGAGACATTCAGAGCATTCCAACAATCATGGGTTTTATAAATGGACAGGTACACTGCAAACAAGCCGGTGTACCTGATAAACCCCAACTGCTGCATCTTTTGTCAAAAATATTTTAATTAACTTTAAACAAAACAACTGTTTCAGGGTTCTTAAAGTAAATCAAATGAAAACAATCAATTAATAATTATTTTAGTATGAAAAAAAACATGGGTAATATCGACAGGGTGATCAGGATTCTGTTTGCACTGGTAGTTGTCATTCTTGCTGTTACAAAAGTCATCACTGGTACGGGAGCTATTGTGTTGTTGATACTGGGAGCTATTTTGCTAATCACCAGCCTCATCAACTTTTGCCCGATTTATTTGGCTCTAGGTATTAATACTGGTAAAAAGAAGGAGTAGGGAGTAGGGGGTAAGGTATAAAAAAGGGGATCCCTTAACCATATTGGGAAAGGGATTCTATCTTGCTTTCAAAGTGTCAAAGAACAGATAGTTAATATTTATAGATTATGGAATACTATTTCGGGGCCCTTTTAAAAACAGATTTCAACACTGCCATCATTAAAGTGACAGAAGCGCTGAAGACTGAAGGTTTTGGAATCATTACGGAAATTGATATGAAGGCCAAACTGAAGGAAAAGCTTGGCGTGGATTTTAAACAGTACAAAATACTGGGTGCCTGCAATCCTGCTTTTGCGTATAAAGCCCTGCAGGCAGAAGAAAAGATAGGTACCATGCTCCCCTGTAACGTGGTGGTCATTGATAAGGAAAACGGCACCACTGAAGTGGCCGCCGTTCATCCTATGGCTTCCATGATGGCCGTAAAGAATCCTGCTTTGGAGCCCCTGGCTTCAGAAGTAACTGAAATGCTGAAACGCGTGATCAGTCTTCTGAAATAAAACCGATCCGGCAGGAGTCAGAAGTATTTTATTTTAATAATTTTCTTCCCGGATCTGCATAAATGATTTGGGATGCAGGCAGGCAGGACAGTTTTCCATGGCTTTCTCAGATTCATAAACATAGCCGCAATTCAGGCACTTCCACCATACCTTGCCTTGTTTCATGAATACATGATCTTCTGAGATATTTTGCAGCAGTTTCAGGTAGCGGCGTTCATGTTCCGCCTCTGCTTTCGATATCATTTTAAAGGCGGTTGCCACTTCGGGGAAACCTTCTTCCCGGGCTATTTCAGCAAACAGGGGATAAATTTTGGTCCATTCTTCATTTTCTCCTTCGGCAGCAGCCTTCAGATTTTCTTTGGTTGTGCCTACTTTACCGGCGGGATAACTCGCTGTAATCTCGGTCATACCCCCTTCGAGAAAACTAAAAAATCGTTTGGCATGTTCCTTCTCCTGATTGGCGGTTTCCTGGAAAATTTCAGCAATTTGTTCCAAACCCTCTTTCCTGGCACGGGATGCAAAAAACTCGTACCGGTTTCTGGCCTGGGATTCGCCTGCAAAAGCTTTTAGCAGATTCTGTTCAGTTTTTGTACCTTTTATACTCTTTTCCATAAATCATTGAATTAAATTATCATTGTTTCTTGGCAAAATCAATTTTTTCGGTCCCGCATATCGGACAAACCCAGGTGTCGGGAAGATCTTCAAAAGGTGTTCCCGCCGGTATGCCGTTCTCAGGATCGCCCACAGCCTGTTCGTATATATATCCGCAGGCGGTGCAATAATACTGATCAGGACCGGCTTCAGGCACCCGCTCTTTAAGTTTCTCGGCATCGATATAAGTGGGGGCATTTTTAGGAGCCTTGCCTTTCTTGACTTCGCGATAATAAGCATATGTAAGAGGTTCGCCGGTAGCATCGAGTAAATCACCATCCACCACATTCCCGATAAACAGTAAATGCGTACCTGCATCAATGGTTTGGATCACCTCACATTCAAACCAGGCCAGAGAGTCCTCCAGCAAAATTGGAGCACCCGTCTTGCCTTTCTTAAATTTGAATTTCAGGAATTTCTCGGTGTCTTTGCCAGACCGGTAGCCAAATGTTCCGATAATATCTGCACTGGCTTCCTTTTTCAAAGCTGATATTGTGAAAACATGACTACGCTGTATCATCTCCGCTGTATGATTGTTTTTGCTGCAGGCGATCGCAAACCGGGCTGGTTCGGCCGTTACCTGAAAAACAGTATTGGAAATATACCCGTTAATTTTGTTATCCGAAACTGAACTTACTACATAAAGTCCGTAAGTAATTTTAAAATAGGCTTCAAAATTCATGTGCGGGAAATATTTAGGTCCTAAAATTATATGGATTTTAGCTGTTTAACAATGCAGAACCGGAATTTAGAATGCTTATAAATTAAGACAACCTGGCCGGTTGATAAAAAACCCGCTTGCCAAATAGTAAATAATCCTTTTCTTATATTTGTGTCCTGAAAAAATGCCTTTGAAGAAAAAACAATACATATCCTGGTTGTTTCTGCTTTCCATTTCAATTCTGCTGGCGCACGGTATTGTTCCCCATCATCATCATCCTGAGCCCTATTTGTCAGACTGTCAGTCTGAATCAGGCAACCAGGATTGTCCTGACCAGGCACCCTGGCGATGCCATGTTATAAATCAATTGTTATTTGTTGATTACCATGTATTCAGCAAACAACATGTTCTCAAACTTTTCCGGTTTGATGGCCTGCTAGAGTCGGACCGTCAGAAGATGGCAAAACCTGAAACCGATGCAGAACGGGTAATTACTTCCTGCTGTCTTTTTCGGCAAATTTCATTGATACTGCACTCTCCGTTGAGAGCCCCGCCCGTTTCTGCCTGAAATGGTTTTCGGCCGGATTCTCATTCCGCGCTTCCTTTAATTTTCTTAAATCCTGAATGATAAGACATGAATAAAACAGTTCCTGTTATTTTAGTTGCACTGATGTTATCGTGCATAAAAAATAATTCCGGCCTTGAATCGGGTGAGGCCGGCCATGAAGACCATGTGGAAATCATGCTTCAGTCAACCTTGTTCACCGACAGTGTTGAATTTTTTATTGAATATCCCGTCCTTGTCAGGGGCGAAGAAGCAGTTTTTGCCATTCATGTTACCCGTTTGAGTAATTATAAACCTTTTGCCCTGGCCAGGGTAACAGCGGAGATGAAAGGTATTCGCGCTGTTGCGGAAGAATCGGAAATACCCGGAATTTACATGGTCAGCATTCATCCTGCCGAAGCAGGGGAATTCCCCGTTAGCATAACATTGGCAGCCGGCAATCGTATCGAACAGGTATCAGACAGTGTAAAAGTATATGAAAGCGATGACCAGGCAATGGAGCAGGTTAAAGAAACTGCCAGTGCCGGAGTGGTTTTTACCAAAGAGCAGGCCTGGGACAATGATTTTATGATACAGGAAATCGTTGAGCAGCAATTCTCTTCGGTAATTCCAGCCAGTGGCGAGATACTGGCTATGCCCGGGGAGAAGCAGAATGTCAGTGCTTCTTCCGCCGGTATTGTTTTATTCGCCACCAAAAATCTGGTACAGGGAAGAAGGGTAGATCGCGGACAACTGCTTTTCACCATTGTCGGGAAGGACATTACCCAGGACAATGTGGGGGCGAAAATTGAGGCATCCCATAACCGGTTTCTTCAAAGCAAAAGCGAATATGACCGTCATCTTAAACTTTACAGGGAAAAAATAATATCTGAAAAACAGTTTTATGAAACACAAATGCAATACCGGACCGACAGTACAGCATGGTTTGCGTTATCAGCTTCTGCCGTTTCAGGCGGTATGAAAGTGGTTGCACCACTGACCGGTTACCTGCATGAGCTGAATGTTTCTGAAGGTCAGTATATTTCAGCAGGGAACCTGCTCGCCACCATTTCCACCAATGAAATCCTGCTGCTTCGTGCAGATGTATCGCAGCAATATTATCCGCTGCTGGACCAGATTGAAACTGCCCGGTTTCGCCCGGCTTATGGCGATAAAACATACGCTGTGGATGAACTCAAGGGACGCCTGTTGGCCAAGGGAGCTTCAGTGGCGGAGAACAATCACTATATACCCGTATATTTTGAGGTAAAGAACGATGGAAGCCTGCTGGAAGGAGCTTTTGCAGAATTCTGGCTCATTACAGGCAAAACCAAATCAAGTCGGATTGTTCCGCTTTCAGCGCTCCTGGAGGAACAGGGTACCTATTACGTTTTTTTGCAGACTTCAGGTGATCACTTCTATAAACAACGGGTGATTACAGGCAGCAGTGATGGTGTATTTGTTGAAATTGAAGAAGGCCTAAAAAGTGGGGACCGGATCGTAACCAAGGGTGCCATGCTGCTTAAGGCGGTTTCCATGTCATCGGCCATGCCAGCTGATACTCATCAACATTAATACCCACCGGCCATGCTTAAATTTCTGATCAGTTTTTCACTGAATAACCGTTTGCTGGTTTTATTGATGTCACTCCTACTGCTGATAGGAGGATTACTGGTGGTAAGGGTCATTGAAGTAGATGTATTTCCCGACCTTACAGCGCCAACAGTAGCAGTGCTTACCGATGCGCATGGGATGGCTGCCGAAGAAGTCGAAAAGCTGGTGTCGTTTCCCATTGAAACCGCACTGAATGGCGCAACAGATGTACGGCGCGTTCGATCTACCTCTTCCTTCGGAACCTCGATCGTGTGGGTTGAATTCAACTGGGGAACAGATGTTTACAGAGCAAGGCAAATTGTAAACGAAAAGCTGTCTACGCTGATTGCCACACTTCCGAAAGGAGTAGAAGCACCCATTCTGGCTCCGCAAACCTCCATTATGGGTGAAATCATGCTGATCGCCCTCACTTCCGATTCACTGTCCATGTTTGAACTGCGGACACTTGCGGATCGGCAGATAAAGCAGCGACTCCTTTCTGTCAGCGGCGTTGCACAGGTAGTGGTGATGGGTGGTTTGCCCAGGCAGTACCAGATTCTTGCCAATCCGTTTAAAATGAGGTATTACAATGTAAGTCTGGATGAACTTAAGGATGTAGCCACCAATACCAACAGCAATGCTTCAGGAGGATTGATCAATGAAAACGGTCAGGAATACATTGTCCGCGCCACCGGCCGGTCAGCTGATCCTGAAGCCATTGCCAACGCAGTTATTAAGATCAGTCATGACCGACCTGTTAAGATCAGTGATGTAGCCGTGGTAAAATCAGGCAGTCCTACCAAAATCGGCGATGCCTTTCTTGATACCAAACCGGCAGTTATACTGACCATACTGAAACAACCCAATACAAATACGATTGAACTGACCAGGCTGATTGATAAGGCATTGGTCGACCTTATACCATCATTTCCGGCAGGTGTTCATATCAATTCTCAGATATTTCGTCAAGCCGACTTTATCACCACTTCCATTAACAATGTGATGAAAGTGCTCCTGGAAGGAGGACTGTTTGTGATGATCATCCTGTTCTTGTTCCTGCTGAACCTGCGAACTACGCTCATCTCTGTCATTGCAATTCCCATTTCCTTATTACTGGCCTTTATTACGCTCCGCATCATGGGACTGACCATCAATACCATGTCGCTGGGAGGCATGGCCATTGCCATCGGAGCCCTGGTGGACGATGCCATTATTGATGTGGAAAATGTACTGAAAAGGTTAAGGCAGAATCACCTTAAACCAAAAGAAAGCAAGGAAAGTTCTCTAAAGGTAATTTATCAGGCTTCCATGGAGATCCGGTCCTCGATTGTTCAGGCAACCCTCATTATCATAGTAGCCTTTGTACCCTTGTTTTTTCTGTCGGATATGGAAGGCAAAATGCTCAGGCCTTTGGGAATAACTTTTATCGTTTCGCTCTTTGCTTCTTTATTGGTAGCGGTTACACTTACGCCCGTCCTGTCGAGTTACCTGCTGACAGGTGAACGGCAATTACAGGGAGATGTACATGGTGACAACAGGATGATACAGCGGCTTAACTGCTGGTATGCCGGCGCTCTTGAGAAAGTACTGCATTATCGTAAAGCCCTGTTGATTGCTTCAGGTGCATTGTTGCTGGTATCCGTCATTATACTTACCCGATTCGGACGGACCTTTCTGCCTGAATTCAATGAAGGCACACTGACGATAACAGCTGCTACTTTGCCCGGAGTTTCACTCGATGAAAGCAATAAAATCACCGATGCCATTGACCGTCAACTTATTCAGGTGCCCGAAGTGCAATATGTCAGCCGCCGTACCGGTCGTGCCGAGCTAAACGAACACAGCCATGGCGGAAGCAATACATCCGAGATCGACGTTCCTTTTATTCTGGATAAAAGAAACCGGGAGGAGTTCATGAAAGAGGTCCGACAGCGTCTCAGTACGGTGAAAGGCATCAGCATCAGTATCGGACAGCCCCTGGGGCATCGCATCGATTACATGCTTTCCGGTACCAGGGCCAACATTGCCATCAAGCTGTTCGGACCTGACCTGGATAATATGTATACCATAGCCAATGAGATTAAGAACAATATTCAGGAAATTCCCGGACTGGTAGATATCAATGTGGAACAACTTGTTGAAATACCCCAGGTGCAAATCCGTCCGCGTCGTGAGATGCTTGCCCGTTATGGCATACCACAAAACCATTTTGCAGATTTTGTAGAAACTGCCCTGGCCGGGGGAAAAGTGGCTGAAGTATATGACAATAATATGAATTTTGACCTGGTGCTGCGATATGATGAGCCTTTCCGAAATAGTATCGAAGCTATACGGAATTCCTGGATCGATACCTATACGGGGGAAAAAATCCCATTGCGTTATGTGGCGGATGTTGTTTCGGTTACCGGTCCAAATACCATCAACCGTGAGAATGTGCAGCGTAAACTCGTAGTATCCGCCAATACATCGGGCAGGGACGTGGGCAGTGCTGTAAGGGAAATTCAGCAGGCTTTGGCTGAAAACGTTGAACTTCCCGAAGGCTACCGGCTGGAATATGGCGGACAGTTTGAAAGTGCCAGAAAAGCTTCCAGATTGCTATTTTTTGCATCAATCCTCGCTATCGTCATTATTTTTATAATACTCTATCAGGAGTTTCACAGCGTAAAACTGGCGGGGATAATATTACTTAACCTTCCGCTGGCGCTAATAGGCGGCGTTATGTCGGTATGGCTCACTTCGGGCATGTTGAGCATACCGGCAATAATTGGTTTTATTACCCTGTTTGGGATTGCTGTCCGCAATGGCATTCTGCTGGTATCACGTTATCAGCATTTGTTTCACAAAGGGTTGAGTCTGAAAGAGACCATCATAGGCGGATCGGCCGACCGGCTTAACCCAATCCTGATGACTGCCCTTGCTTCGGCGTTGGCGCTTATTCCGCTTGCACTCGGCGGAGATAAACCGGGCAATGAAATTCAAAGTCCCATGGCGGTTGTTATCCTGGGTGGATTGCTGACGTCAACATTCTTAAACCTTTTTGTTATTCCTGTTGTTTACTTTAGTATTTATACCAGGGATGGAAAGTAAATATTATAACAGGGTCCTCTGGCTGGCCATTTTTACCATAGTATATAACCTGGTAGAAGGTGTTGTATCGGTCTTGCTGGGCCTCGAGGATGAAACCCTCGCGTTGCTGGGCTTTGGCATCGACAGCTTTGCAGAAGTAATCTCCGGCATAGGTATCCTGCAAATGGTGATCCGGATCAGGTCGAATCCTGCCTCACCACGGAGCCGGTTTGAGAAAACAGCCCTGCGGATCACCGGAGGGGTATTTTATTTTCTTACGCTTGGACTTATTGCCGGTGCCTTCTATAATTTCTGGCAGGGACATAAACCTGATACAACGGTGTGGGGAGTTGTGGTTGCTGTTGTTTCGCTGATCGTGATGTTTTGGCTGTACCGGTCAAAGATCAGATACGGCAAAATACTTGCTGCTGAGCCGGTAATTGCTGATGGAAGGTGCACCCTGGTATGTATATATATGTCCATCGTGCTCCTTGTTTCCAGTGTTATTTACGAACTTACCGGTTTTGGCTGGGTGGATACCATAGGCGCACTTGGCCTGGCCTGGTTTTCATTCAGTGAGGGGAAAGAAGCCTTTGAAAAAGCTGCCGGGAAAGAATGCGAATGTGAAGGTGATTGCTAAAACTTCATCCAGGTAGCCAGATATAGAACAGGCCTGATGCTGATGATGTACTTTTACCCCCCAAAGGCGTCCGGACAAATGGATCCGCCACTACCGTACCAGGTAAGGATTACAGGATATCAAAAACCTCAGTACTTCTGAAAGTACTGCTTGAATTCAATGAGTGTAAAGCTCCTGAAACTGCTCAAATCGTGATATACCCGGTAAGATGGTGGATACAAGGCCATGGTGGGGATATACTCAAAATCGTAAAAGTAATTCTCGTTGAATTCAACCTTAAGGTCATCGAATTTCTTGATACACTTGCACTTATACATATAAGTCGGTTTTGTGGTAGCAGATGCAAAAGTATATTATATATCGCTCACCACCAAATAAAGTTTTCACCGGCAGGGAACTGATCGCTCAGGAACAGGGCAGGGGCAAGTTTTCACTTGTTGCTTATTCCGCAATCTTGCATCCTTCAGCCTTTATCCAGTCATTAATCCGATAATCGGCACCGATTAAACTGCCAATAATATTTTTAAAAAAATTACCTATAAAAGTTGAATTACTAGTGAAGTTTATATATTTGTCCGGTTGGAAAATCCAATGCATTCGTATGATAATCATTTAGTGTTTTACTGAAATGACAGCAAAAAGGGAATTGTTAAAAGAGACCATCGGGCACATTGACATTAAATCTTTCGATGCCACCAGTATTGTTGAAGCGATGAAGAAAATGTCTTTTTCATCACGCGATACTGCCAATGCCGCGGACATTCTTTTAAAAATGGTAAGGGATAAGGATTGTACCAACATACTTACTCTGGCGGGAAGCACCAGTGCCGGTGGATGCATGCAGGTATATGTGGATATGGTAAAAAACAACATGATCGATGTGATTGTGGCCACGGGTGCCAGCATCATTGATATGGATTTTTTTGAAGCGATAGGTTTCAAACATTATATTGGCCGCACGGATGTTCCCGACAAAAAGCTCAGGGAATATTATATCGACAGGATCTATGATACTTTCATCGATGAGGACGATTTGCAGGTTTGTGATGGTACCATCAAGACCATTGCTGATTCGCTCGACCCCAGGCCTTATTCTTCCCGTGAATTCATTTGGGAACTGGGAAAGTACCTGGTAAAGAATTCTGTAAAAAAGGATTCCCTGGTACAGGCCTGTTATGAAAACAATGTCCCGATTTTCTGTCCGGCTTTTTCTGACAGCAGTGCGGGATTCGGACTGGTCAAGCACCAGTGGGAAAATCCCGACAAGCATGTGACCATTGATTCTGTTCGTGATTTCAGGGAGCTGACCATGATCAAAATGCAAGCAGAAACTTCAGGTTTGTTTATGGTTGGAGGCGGCGTACCCAAGAATTTCGCACAGGACACCGTTGTATGTGCTGAAATTTTAGGAAAATCGGTTCCCATGCACAAATACGCCGTTCAGATTACCGTGGCAGATGCCCGGGATGGCGCCTGTTCCTCCTCTACCTTACAGGAAGCGTCATCCTGGGGTAAGGTGGATACCAAATATGAACAAATGGTGTATGCCGAAGCCACTACCGTATTGCCTTTGATAGTGAGCTTTGTATATCACAGCAAAGCCTGGGAAAAAAGGAAACCGCGAGATTGGAGCAAGCTGTTTAAGAAGTAAGGACTTTTATCAGTTCATCAACTGATCCAGTTCCACTTCATTAAACTTTGCAGCAACTTCATTAAGGTTACCGTGTCCGTTGCCGTTCCCGTTCCCATTTCCATTTCCGTTGCCGTTTCCGTTGTTATTGAATCGCTGTTCTGCTGTCTGCAATATTAAACCAAGCATCTCAGCGTATTCTATCCCTTTAATGGTGGCCATTTTAGCAAGGTGACCATCCCAACACCAGCCTGGATTCGGATTAACTTCAAGCAGCTTTGGAACCCCCTGTTGATCAAATCTCCAGTCGAACCTGGCATAGTCTCTGCAATTGAGCCTTTCAAAAAGCCGCAGACATTGTTCCGTCAGTACTTTTTCGGTTTCTTCCGGAAGGGTAGCGGGAATTGACCGCAATAATTTGAAATAGGGCGTATCCTCCAGCCATTTGGCTTCGTAGCCACAAATTTTTGGTAATTCCGGAGGAAGCTTTGAATAATCTTCTTCTGCAAAAGGCAATATGGTGTATGATTCAGGAGGATTGCCAATTATGCCAATGGTTATTTCTTTTCCGGGCAGAAATTCTTCCACGATGATGGGTTTATCAAATCCCACTTTTTCACGGATTCTGATAATCGCATCATTCAATTCCTCAAAATCATTGGCAACGCTATCGGCCGTGATGGCAATGCTGCTGTCGCCGTAATTCGGCTTGGCAATTACCGGGAAATCAATGTTCATATCAAAAACATTGTCCTCAGGCTTAATGAAAACAGCATCAGCAACCGGAATGCCCATTTCCCTGGCAATACCGCGTACCAGTGATTTGTCATAACAATAGGCCAAACCCTGGGGACTGGCTCCGGTGTAAGGTATATTCAGCATTTCAAGCAGGGCAGGTATGTGCAATTCCTTGCCGGGATCGTTGATGAAACCCTCATCACAGAGGTTCAACACAAAATCAATACGGGGCTTCAATTTGATCAGATCGTTGAGCAGGGAATTGTGATTGGAGAGATAATTAAATTTATAGTCCTTGAGCCTGCTGAGTGCAATTTTTAAGTGCCGGATAGTAGCCATGTCATTCTCATCAAACACCCCTGAAGGTTTAACAGTGTCTGGCTTTTCGGGATCACCCATCAGCACCACGACATTCTTTAATTCCGATTTCCTGGCTTTTACAGGAGTCCATTCCTTGGTGGCCTGCGCGGTAACAATAATCCGGCGTTCCATCATTCCAAGGTCCTGATTTCTTTTGGAATCGGTCTCCAGGTTACCATGAAAAGTAACGTTCCTGTAACCGGTGCGTTCGAACATTTCAAAAAGAATATCCTTGTTATACAGCCTTTCGGCATAAAACTGGTCCAGAATAACCCCTTTGTTGATGTTCGAAATTACTTCACGGGAGATCAGACGCTGATTATCCGAAGCCAGCGAACGTTCCCGGCAGACAAAATGTTTGGGATCGATCCATTCCCAGCTGCGCGGATTGAAATTATCCCGCAGATAATTCCCATCGGCCACATCAATCAGGAATTTCCCAAAGGGTTTCAGAACACGAAAGACTTCCTTTAGGATCTTAATATCATCCTCGGTGCTCTCAAAATATCCGAAACTATTTCCCAGGATCATCACCACATCAAAGGTGTCGGCAGGATAAGGAAGCTTTGCGGGCGTCGCCCTCCCTGAAACCGGCACTCAGCTGTTCCGTCGTATTGATGTTCTTTGCTTTTCTTATCAGGTAATGTGAACGGTCAAGACCGTTGACATTTTTATATCCCCTGCGGGCCAGTTCGAGGGAATGTCTTCCTTGTCCACAGGCCAAGATCAAGTATGACCATGTTCTTTTCGAGCCCCAGGATCTCGGTGAAAAGGTCAACCTCATTGTGAGTAATCTGCATATCTTCCACCACATCGGCATCGGTTTTGAGATACATCGAATTGAAAATTCTTCTCCACCAATCGGGTTGAAGATAATGCTCAAGGTTTTCAACTGGTCCAAACGATCCGTTTGGCGCCTGGCCATTTTTTCTCGACCGGGAACCATTATTTCCGTTATGTTTCATCGGATGAATTATGATTTTCAGCTATTACGATTAAAAATTACAATGCAAGATTAATGATGTATGATAAAAAATGAAAGCATTATTTTTAATTGTTAATAAATATTTAAAATGTTCATTTCGTAATTTTGCAACAACTAAATTATCAGCATAATAATTCAAAGGTACCCCGTACATCACCGGAGTGCAAAAAAGATATGAACAGGTTAAGAACAGGTGGGACTACTAGTGCGGCAGATTTTCCATATACAGGGAAAATGAATATTTATAACTGCTTTTCATAACATACAAAGGGTATCTTTTGAAATGCTGCATGAAAAGAGGCTACTTCTTTAAAACTCTGCTTTTCATATAACTGTTTTGCGTCTTCGCTGGGTTTGAAAACATCCGCACGGATCGTATCAAATCCATTTTCTTTGGCAGTTTTCAGGGCGAAACCGAGCATGAGCTTTGCAATTCCTTTGCCCTGCCATCTTGGATGCACGGCCATGTTCTGCAGGAATAAAGGTTTTTGTCTGCCGGATTGAAAGTTTACTTGTTTATAATCTTCCGGTTCCGTGTCGTTTAATGTAACCATGCCTTTACAAACACCTTTATCTTTGGCCAGATAGATAGAACCAGCGGCAAGGTCATTTTGAATTCTCTCAGGATCGGGGTAAGTGCTGTTCCAGTGTTTAAGCCCCTTTTGATTCATATCGAGAATGCAGACTTTTAGCAAATAAAGAATTTCAATGAGGTCGGTTGGTTTGGCCTGTATTATTTCCATTGGGATACAGATTTCTCAATTCTTTGTTAAAACCTCTGATTCAAATATATGGAATATATGATCACCGGTAAAAGGTCGTATTGCATATGTCTCCGAATATTCCATTATTTTTGCGATAAAAATAATCAGTTTTTTTATATTTAGAATATCTTTTTGTTAATCATTTATATCGAGACTTGCAGCAGTTATGAGTTACCTAAGCAGATTGCCGTTTACCGTAAAAGATAACACCATACTATTCATAAGGTTTGCTGGTTTGCTCCTGTTGTTTGGCTCCGCATTGGCCTGTAACCGGGAACACCTTGACCCGGATCCGGATGCGCGCCCTTCGTTTTCGACGGACACCATTACTTTTGATACGATATTTACTACCATTGGTTCCGCTACACTCAGTTTTAGGGTGTACAACCGGAGCAACAGGCCCCTGTTGATCAGTTCCATCGCACTGGCCGGAGGCGATCATTCCTTTTTCAGGCTGAACATTGACGGGGTACCGTCCACCGCTCAACGGGATATTGAAATACCACCTGATGACAGTCTTTTTATATTTGTTGCAGTTACGGTTGATCCGACCAATTTGAATAATCCCGTAGTAATCAAAGATTCGATCATATTTGCTACGCAGGGAACTTTCCAGGATGTTAAACTGATCGCCTATGGACAGGATGTACATCTCATCAACGGAGAAATTATCGGAACACAAACCTGGAGCAATGATAAACCCTACCTGGTTTATAATTCCATGGCAGTAGATACGGGTCAGATCCTGACTATTGGAGAAGGAACCATGATATACTTTCACAGAAACTCAAGCATGATCATATGGGGAACATTATTGGTGAACGGAACCTGGGAGAAACCTGTTGTTTTTCAGAATGACAGACTGGAGGAATTCTATGATATCATTGCCGGTCAATGGGGCACCCTTTACATCGATCCCATCAGTAAAGGGAATAAAATTAACCATGCCATCATTAAGAACGGGATTGCCGGAATACAAATCGGATATCCCCTCTGATTATCAAATACCGGATCTGGAATTGTCCAACAGTATCATTATGAATGTATCTTTTGCCGGTATTTACGCCTTTGGAGCCGACATAACCTGTTACAACACGGTCATTGCCAATTCTGCCGGTGCTGCAGCGGCACTGCTCAGGGGTGGCAGGTACAGGTTCCTGCATTGCACTGTTTCCAATAACGGAGTGATTGGAACCTCCCGATCCGGTCCCTCCGTTGTATTGTCCAATGTTTTCAATAATCCGGAATACGATGAGGCCAGCGGTCAGTATGTATATGTTCCGCTTACCGGGGATCTCGAAATGGCCGATTTTACCAATACGATCATTTATGGTAACATGACCCATGAACTGCAGTTTATTCATAACCAGTCGAATTTATTTAATTATATGTTCGATCACTGCCTGGTCAGGGCCATTGAAGATTCAGTGGAGGGCAGCAACCAGGAGCACTTTAATGCACTTGTTTTAAACAAGGATCCTCATTTTATGAATGATTCCGACAGGTATCACCTCGATTACAGTCTCGATACACTATCGCCTGCCAAGGATGCCGGTGATTTGCTGCTGCTGGGGACTTATCCCTATCTGGAACTTGATATTACCGGAAGCACTCGGAACACTTGATGGCAAACCCGACCTGGGCGCCTTTGAAAGAAAAGAAGATTAAAATACCTGTCTCGCACACCATGAATATCTCTGTCAGCTGCCGGTATTAGCTGTTTTTATGACCGCTTTCTTGACCTGCATGTCTCCGCAGACAGATCATGCTATTCATGCTGATACTGACCCCCGGATCTTACCGGATTATGTTTTATAATACGGAGAATTTATTTGACACGTTTGACGATACCCTGACCGCGGATGATGATTTTACCCCTACAGGAAAAATGCACTGGACTTATAAGCGATATTCGGCAAAACTGACGAATACCTATAAGGTAATTGTGGCGGCAGGAACCTGGCAGCCTCCTGATATCATTGGATTGTGCGAGGTGGAAAACAGGAGAACACTGGAAGATATCACAGGTAATACGCCACTGGCGAAATATTCTTACCGAATTATCCATAAAAACTCAGCAGACAGACGCGGAATTGATGTTGCCCTGCTTTATAATCCGCAAACTGTTCATTATTTGAGCAGTAAGACTTTTCGTATAAAGAAGCAGGGACTTCTTACAAGGGATATTCTATATTTTAAAGCACTCCTTGACAGAGATACCTGCCACTTTCTGATAAATCACTGGCCATCACGTTCAGAAGGACAGCTCGAAACGGAACCTGACAGGTTTGAAGCGGCAAAACTGCTGAAGCAGATAACCGATTCGCTTTTTACAGCCCATAGGAAAGCAAAGATCGTGATCATGGGGGATTTTAATGATGAGCCGTCTGACGAGAGCCTGGCGGGCCAATTACAGGCAGAAACGGATCTTTTGCGTCCCCAGCATGCCAGACTATATAACCTGACTGCGGCTCCGGCATCCGGTGCAGCAAGAGGAACGTTAAAGTACCAGGGACAATGGAATATTTTTGATCAGATCATTGTTTCAGGGAGTTTACTACTGGCAAAAAATGGTCTGACTGTAGGAAAAGAGGGATTCAAAATCTTCAGGGAACCCTTTTTATTGATCGAAGACAAAAGATATGACGGCTTTAAACCCAAACGTACATACACCGGTTATACTTACCAGGGTGGATTTTCAGACCATCTGCCGGTGTATCTGGATCTGATTTTGAAATGACAACATGCCTGTAGTTGATGCCGATGCGAGTATTACTCACCTGTAACTGATGCTGTAGTCATAAAATATTCACTTCCATTTCCAATTTGATGGCAAAATGGTTCATGACCGCTTTCTGGATTTTAAGGGCATACCGGTAAATCTCCTCGCCGGTAGCACCTCCGTAATTGATGATGATTAAAGGTTGTTTCTTATAAGTGCCCGTTTTCCCAAGCCTTTTTCCTTTCCAGCCACATTGTTCGATCAACCAGGCTGCCGATAATTTTACCGATCCGTCGGCAGCATCAAATCCGCGCATGGTCGGGAAAAACTTGCGCAGCGAGGTGGCCTGATCCTGGCTGATTACCGGATTCTTGAAAAAGCTACCGGCGTTTCCTGTTACAGCCGGATCGGGTAATTTGTTTCTTCGTATCGATATCACAGCCTGACGAATGGTGTTGATGGTCGTTTCGGGAAAATTGTCCAATTCCCTTTGCAGATCAGGATATGTGGTTACAAAGACGGGAGATTTATTCAGCCGGAAGGTCACATGCGTTATAATGACCCTGTTTTTGAGGTCCCGTTTAAAAATGCTGTCACGGTATGAAAACTGGCATTCTTTTGCCGTTAAGGTGAGCAATCTTGCCATCCTCCATCAATATGACATCCAGAGAATCAATCACATCCCCGACCTCCGCTCCGTATGCTCCAATATTCTGAACCGGACAGGCCCCGACAGTACCCGGTATAAGGGAAAGATTTTCAATTCCACCCCAGTCATGGGCCACACAGTATTCCACGAAATTATCCCAGTCTTCACCGGCTCCTACCCTGATCAGGACGGTATCGTCATTCTCTCCCGTTTTTTCGATGCCTTTTATTGCAGGATGAAGGATGATTCCGTCAAAGTCTTTTGTAAACAACACATTGCTGCCACCACCCAGCACGAATCGTGGTCTGACCGCTGCGTAAGAAGAAGTCAGAAAGTCGCGGACGGACTGTAGATCACTAAATTCGACAAAAAAGCGGGTTTTTGCTGCAACCTGAAAGGTATTGTAGGGTAAAATGGGATAGTTCTCTTTTATTTCGATCATTTTCAGCACCTGTAAATACCAAAGATACTATCTCTGCCCGTATTTAAGTTCCGGATTCTGAAAGAATTTTTAATTTAGCAACGTGTAAACCCATTCCTTTACCATGCGGATAATTCTGTGTGTTACCAACGACATCGTTACCGACTGCAGGGTCAACCGCATCGCCTTATCACTTTTAAAATTGCCTGCAAGCGTACTTCTTATCGGAAGAGCATTCAGGCACAGCATGCCACTGACTGTTAGTAAGTTCCGGGCCTGTCGTATAAAAATGATTTTTAAAAAAGGTCCCTGGTTTTATGTGGAATATAATGTGAAGTTGTTTTTAATGTTGCTTTTTCAAAAAGCTGACCTGCTGGTTGCCAATGATCTGGATACCTTGCCGGCTGTATTTCTTGCTTCAAAAATAAAACGCCTGCCGGTTGTATATGACAGTCATGAGTACTTTACGGAAGTGCCGGAACTTATCGGCCGTCGATGGGTGAAAAAATTTTGGGAAGGCATAGAGGCCTTTCTGCTTCCCCGCATAAGACACGCCTATACGGTGAGCGCATCCATTGCCCGGGATTACAGGCGAAAGTATGGAATTGACATGCAGGTGATCCGCAATCTGCCCTCCAGGGTGGAGAAGATCCTTCAGCCGCAGGTCGCATTGAAAAAACCAGGGGAGAATATTATTATTTATCAGGGTTCGCTGAATATGGGCCGTGGTCTTGAACTTGCCATCAGCGCCATGCAGTTTATGGAGAACACACGCCTCATCATTGCCGGAACCGGTGATGTTGAAGTGAATCTTTGGGAACTGACAAGGTCATTAAATCTTCAGGAAAAAGTCCACTTTACCGGGAGAATTCCTCCGGAGGAACTGAGACAATATACCATCCAGGCCGATCTGGGAATCTCACTGGAAGAAAAGCTGGGATTGAATTACTACTATGCGTTGCCCAACAAGCTTTTTGATTATATACAGGCCCGAATACCTGTTCTGGTATCCGATCTGCCTGAAATGGCGCAAATTGTTGCACACTACGGGATTGGAAAGGTAAATCATTCACATGATCCCTTTGAACTCGCCCTGGTATTTAAGGAAATGTTATCTGACACGGGGGAAAGACAGATCTGGCAATCCAACCTGGAGGCCGCATCCGGAGAGCTTTGTTGGGAAAACGAAGAAGGATTGCTGATTGATCTGTATCGCCGCGTAACCGTAAGCCGGCCGGCCCATTAAGTGACCCGCATCAGCAGAAGAAGGGTAGATATTAACACGGGAGGGGGATCAGGATGATCCTGTTGGGATTTTAAGGCTAGGCATATTTATTATATACTGAAATCTCCTCCAGCGTCTTTCTTCTCTTTTCCCTGATTTTTTCATTTGCCGGGTGGCCAAGAGTTATCATCAGTTCAGCACGCTTGTTCACGGGAATGCCCAGTAATTTTTTGACTTTTTTCTCATTAAACCATCCAATGATGCAGGTGCCAAGACCTTCCTCGACAGCCTGAAGACAAAGATGTTCAACCGCAATACCTATATCGATCAAAGGGTATTCCTTGTTTTTTATGATCTGTCCGATATTGGAAGTCAGATTGGCTTTTTCACGCACAACCACAATATGTACCGGTGCCTGTTTGGTAAAGTGATTCATGGGAATTAGCCTGTCCTGTGTAGCATCAGCCAAAGCATTTTTCAGAACAGGATCATCCACCACAATGAATTTCCAGGGTTGGGCGTTGCAGGCAGACGGTGCCAAACGAGCCGCTTCCAGGCATCTTTCAATGCTATCCCTTGAAACTTCTGTTGTATTATAGGCCCTGACACTTTCACGGTGTTTGACCAATTCGATAAAATTGCTGAAGTTTTTCATAGGATCTGCCATTACAGGTCTCGTTTTTTCAACAGCAGGTATATGCAATAAATGAATAAGAGGGTGTAAGCCAAAACAATGAGGACGTCCTTGAAGGCCACGTAATCCTGTACTTCGCGGAGTGCATACTTGCCAAATGGCATATGAATGATATTGTTGATCGATTTTATCGGGAGAAGTCCCTTTATCCAGTCGGTCTTTATTCTGAAGGCGATAATGGGCTCAATAATGATGGTATAGAGAAACATGAGGCCCATGGCCAGTCCTGTTCTTTTGATCAGTAATCCGATCAGCATGGCAAATATCAGGTAAGCGGAGAGCAAAATAAAATAGGCCGGAACGAAGCCTGAATATTTAATGATATCATGAAGCTGAGGTTCCGGTGTACTCAGGAATCCTATTATCAATCCCGTGAAAAACAGAAATAATGCGGATCCAAGGGACAGCAGCAAAACGAGAAATAATTTCGAAAGGATGAGGTCAACACGACTCAGTCCGTTCATGATATTTTGCCGCAAGGTATCATAACTGATTTCACTGGTAATGGAAATAATGACGTATATGGCCAGGATAAATTTGAGGTAACCAGCCACATAAGTTATGTTGTGCCAGATATCGGGGAATTGGTATAAGGGGATACTCGATGGATCGACAAGGTTACCTATTGTTTCGCCATTGATTGACAAAGAATTAATAAATACCTTGCCACTCAATACCACGAGCAGGATGATGCCGATATGCAAACTAACCAATACCCAAAATGAAGCGTTTGATTTTATCTTGATGAGTTCAATCCTGATTAACCGGTTCATGCTTTTTCATTTAGTATTTCAAGAAACTGGCTTTCCAGCGATTTTTTCAGGGCCACCAGGTGTGTGATTACAAAGCCATGTTCGAAAACAAAGCGACTGAGATCACCAATGCTTATATTGCCTGACAGGGTGATTAACAATACTTCACCGGCTGATTCGAGTTTTCGGATTCCGGGGAAGGTTTTTAGCAAAGCAAGTAGTTCTTGGTTGTTACCGGCAGAGATTTCCATCTGCAGTTCTTCACTTCCGGTTTCATTTACCAGTCCCGTATACATAAGCCTGCCCTTATCCAGTACGGCAAAATGAGAACATACTTTCTGTACTTCATCCAATAAATGGCTTGCCAGGATAATGGTCTTGCCCTGTCGGGCAATGGTGCGGATCAGCTCCCTGATCTCTGCAATTCCGCGCGGATCAAGACCATTGGTAGGTTCATCCAGAATCATGACGAGCGGATCGCATAAAAGGGCTGATGCCAGTGCCAGACGCTGCTTCATCCCTAACGAATAGGTCCTGAACGCCGAGAAACGCCGGTCATATAGTCCTGTTATCTTCAGAACTTCGTTGATGTTTTCATATCCGATGGCCTTGATTTCGGCTATGATCCTGAGATTGTCGGTGGCCGACAGGTAAGGATAAAATGCAGGCGTTTCCAGGATGGAACCTATCTTTTGCCTGTTTTCCTTGTTGGAATAATTGCCAAACCAGGAATAGGTACCGGATGTGGGATTAATTACATCCAGCAGCATCCCGAGTGTTGTAGTCTTACCGCTTCCGTTGGGTCCCAGAATTCCGAATACACTTTTTTCGGGTATATCCAAAGTCAGATCGTTAACGGCCCTGATTCGTCCATAATGCTTGGTAAGCCCGTTGGTCGTTACTACGTTATTCAATTTTTCTGATTTTAAGAACTTTCGTCATTCAAGATGCGTTGCCTGAGTGGGTATCCAGTTTTTGCTTCAACTCCATGAACTTTTTGACGTCTACATTGCCAATCAGATCAATGAGTACCAGATTTTCTTTGTTATCCACAATTGCCACAAAGCCCACGGTCTTTCCCCGCTTTTCACGGCTGTACAAATATATGGAATTGCCACTATCATTGATCATCATAATGCTATTATAATCCTCTTCGAGTAAGGAGTTTTTTAGTTTACTGATATCGTCCCCTTTGAATTTCTGCATTTTCTTTTCGTAATTCAGCACCCTGATCTCTTCAATTTCATCGAGCATCCCTGCCAAATCGGGATTGTTTTCAGTATTCAGCATTTTCAGCGTACTGCTGTAAAAAAACATGTTGGAATTCTCTTTAAAATCATCCCTGAAACGGGTAACGCTTTTGCTTTGTCCGAAAGCTGAACCTGTGCAAAACAGGATCAAAACAATGAGTAATTGTCGCATGGTCTATGTTTAAGAATAAGACGAATGTAAACAGGGAATATTACACAAGCACTTGCAAACGTTCACATCCGTGGTTTATTACCGGTGCGTTTACAGCTTGATTATTTCATCAGAGTAAGATTGTGCATCAATTACCGTAATGGCCGCCATATTCACGATTTCCCTTACGGAACAGTCCATTTGCAGAACCTGAATGGGTTTGCGCAAACCGGTGACAATGGGACCTATCACTTCGGCACCACAAAGTTCCTTCATCATCTTATAAGCAATATTGCCGGAGTTCAGATCAGGGAATATCAAAGTATTCACCTCCATATCTGCCAGTTTGCTGAAGGGAAACTTTTCCTGCCGGATCGTTCTGTTTAAGGCATAGTTAGCCTGCATTTCTCCGTCCACGATCAGATCAGGGTAGTCGCGGTGCAGGATTTCAACGGCCTCGCGAACAATACTGGGACTTTCATCACGGTTTGACCCGAAGTTAGAATAGGAAAGCAGGGCAATGCGCGGAACCATGCTGAATTTCCTGACCTCGTTGGCTGTAAGCAACGTTGTGTCGGCCAGTGTACGGGCTGTCGGGTTAATGTTCACCGTGGTATCAGCAAAGAAAAACGGTCCTTTCTTTGTAATGACGATGTACATGCCCGAGATATGATTCAGACTGTTATTGGAACCAATGATCTGAATCGCGGGCCGGATGGTATTGTCATACCGGCTCGAGAATCCCGCAAGGAAACCGTCCGCCTCACCGGTTTCTACCATCATTACTCCAAAATAATTGAAATTGTGAATCCTTTCAAGGGCCTCCATATAAGTCATTCCTTTGCGCTTACGCTTGGCAAACAGAAGCTGAGCGTAACGTTTTCTTCTTGCTTCTTCACCGGAGCTATGAATATCGATGATCTCTGTGTTGTCAAGTTCAATAGCATGTGCAGCAGCCATCTTCCGGATTTCCGCCTCGTTTCCGAGCAATACCGGGCGCGCAATACCCTCATTGACGACGCTCTGCACAGCTTTAAGCACTTTCAGATTATTGGCATCTGCAAATACAATGGTCTTTGGATTTTGGCGTGCACGGATGTGTATGTCGTCAACCAGTTTGTCGTACAGGCCCATGCGCTTCATCAGTTCAATCTCATAAGCTTTCCAGTCGGTTATGGTTTTTCTGGCTACACCGGTTTCCATGGCTGCCCTGGCGACTGCCGGTGCAACATGGGTGATCAGGCGGGGATCGAGTGGCTTGGGAATAATATATTCCCTGCCGAAGGAAAGATTGCTCACCTTGTAAGCGGTATTCACCTGTTCAGGTACTGCTTCCTTGGCCAGCCCGGCAAGGGCATAAACCGCAGCGAGTTTCATCTCTTCGTTGATGGTCTTGGCCAGCACATCAAGAGCTCCCCTGAATATGAAAGGAAAACCAAGCACATTGTTGACCTGGTTGGGATAATCGCTCCTTCCGGTGGCAATGATCACATCTTTACGGGCATCAACCGCATCTTCATAAGAGATTTCCGGCGTGGGATTGGCCATGGCAAAAACAACGGGATCGGGTGCCATGGAACGAAGCATATCTTTGGTAAGGACATTGCCCGTAGAAAGCCCCAGGAACATATCAGCACCTTGAATGGCTTCCGCCAGGGTGGAAATAGAAAGGTTCTGGGAAAACTCACGTTTGTATTTGTTTAAGTCGGTCCGGCTTGTAGTCAGCACTCCCTTACTGTCAAGCATGATGAAATTTTCAGGTCTGACGCCGAGTTTCTTATACAGACGGGCGCACGAAATGGCGGAAGCTCCGGCACCATTGATGACAACCTTGATATGCTCTATTTTCTTACCTGTAATTTCCAGCGAATTGAGCAACCCTGCTGCAGAAATGATGGCAGTCCCATGCTGATCGTCATGAAATACCGGAATGTCCAGTTCCTGCTTCAGCCGCTCCTCAATGTCAAAACACTCAGGTGCTTTGATGTCTTCAAGGTTGATGCCTCCGAAAGTGGGAGCAATAGCCTTTACCACGGTGATGAATTTATCGATATCCTTTTCATCCACTTCAATATCAAATACATCCACATCGGCAAAAACTTTAAACAGCAATCCTTTTCCTTCCATTACGGGCTTGCCGGCCAGTGTACCTATGTCTCCAAGTCCAAGTACCGCGGTACCGTTTGAGATAACCGCAACAAGGTTACATTTGGCCGTATATATGTAGGCGTCCTCAGGATTCTTCTGAATCTCGAGGCAGGGTTCCGCCACACCCGGCGTATAGGCTAATGAAAGATCGTACTGGGTATTGTAGGGTTTTGTCGGAATCACCTCAATCTTACCGGGTCTGCCACATGAATGATAACGCAGTGCTTCTTCTCGGGTTACTTTAGCCATGATGTTAGTAGTTATTAGTTGATGGTTAATGTTGAAAGTTGACGGGTGGGTTAAGAGTTATTGATTCATGATTGTGATTAAAATTACTGAAATTTATCTTATCTGTAAAGGATAATTATCATTTACACCTGAAGATTGACAGGTAACCAATTCTTTATCAATAAGTCTCAGCCTATCCGGCGCATACAGAAAACAGGAAATTCATTTCTGGTTTTTGAAATGGCCGGTTTTTGTACTAAATTGCTGGTATGAAATTCAGAAAGATCCATTTAGCTGCAGCGGCAGTTTTTCTGATTTGTGGTTTGTCAGGTGGTTGCAGGGAAGAGGTTTTGCTTCCTGATCTTGAAGGAGATCTGGTGGGGTATGTCTACACTTTTGATGAATTCGCCAACCCTATGGAGGACCACGGCGACGTGCTGGTGTCGGCATACGGTGTGGGCAGGGTGTATCAGACCCATACCGATATCAATGGCAGGTTTGAATATAAGAATCTGCGTTCGGGTACTTATGAACTTCATTTAGAGAAACCCGGCTTTGGGACGCTTAAGCAACTGGGGATTCAACACCTGGGAGGTGAGCCAACCATTCTGGGATTAAACTTCAACGGAACTTACCACACGGCTTTCTTCCTTTATCAAATGTCCACTACGCAAATAGCAGATCTGACTGTTGAAGCCGATACTATATCCGGAGTATTTGATTTTACAGGAGAGCAGCCTGAGGGCCTCTATTTGCTGATGTACCTTTCCAATGAACCTGATTTTAACAGGCAGGAGGCGAAATACGTAATTTACCAATATTTAAGGTACAGCAACGGCAGATATCAAAACGCATTACAATACTGGCAGTTTCCTTTTGAAACGGGAGAAGAAATATACTGCAGGGCTTGTGTAATTACCTTGAGGGGAAGTATTTCGGACTTCGGCAACCAAAGAGTGTATGGTGTAGATACTTATTTTGATTATGACAGCTACTTAACTGTTTATCCAAATGCAGGAGATGAATCGGACCAGTTTTCTTTTATTTATCCGGAATAGCCTGTTCATGCTGTTTATGGTCACCGCTTCGGGATTCCTGTTTTCCTGCGGCGAGGATCCGGAGCCATTGACCACCAACAGTGTATTGAAAGGGAAAGCCTATCTGGCTTACTACGATGAAACCGGATATGATGGCATCAAGGTGTTGGCCAGCGGACCTTATGGACAAACATCCACCCTTACTGATACCTATGGCCACTTCACGTTTTCCGGATTGGGAAACGGGTCCTATTTTCTCGAATACAGCAAAGACGGTTGTGGCACCCTCCGGCAATATGGAATCCGACTGTTTGGGTATGATACAGTTTGGGCACAGGAGGTTCAGCTTTTCAAAATACCCGAACCGGATTACACCATGCCCTCGTTTATCAGTGCCTCTTCTGAAACTATTGATGGAACTGTTTTCATAATCATTGAAACCAGCCTGCCGGAGACCAGCTATTCCTATTTGCCGGCCATGCTCTTTATGGATGTTACAAGCGAGGTCTCCTGGAAAAGTTATGAGATTTCCTATCCGGGTGACCTGGACCATTACAATGATATCTATATTAATTTGGAAAGTCTGTCCTTCAAAAGCGGTACCAGAGTATATGTTATCGGCTACATCTGTAATCCTTTGGAATACAGCTCCGGTTATCTCGATACTTATCTTGGTATCAGTATTTATTCAACACTTGATCCATCAAAGTATTCAAACGTTGTCAGTTTTATTATGCCCTAATCGATGCCATTGTGAAATCCACTCTTGCCATATCCGTTTTTTTACTTATGCTGATCAGTTGTCAGAAGGACAGTGAACTAGTAACAGGTGGAATAACAGGCATTGTTTCAGTTTATAATCAAGACATTACCATGCGTTCCGATCAGTCGGGTGTGGAGGTGCGCCTCTATCAAAATGCTGAGCTGATTGACCATACGCTGACCGATATAAACGGGCGCTATGCATTTCAGTCGGTTCCCTATGGAAAATATAATCTGGAGATGCATCTGACTGATTTTGTCGCCTCCAAAGGTCCTCATACTGTTTATCATGTTGGCGGCTACAGCCCGACTATCTTCAATGGCGATGTATACGAAATCCCGACATTTGAACTTGCTCTTGACAGTATATTCTTTGATGATTTCCACTATTCCTTTACAGCCTGTTTGAAAATTCGGGGTATTGACAATCTGCCCTATGATTTTTATCCGCTGCGGGGATTTGCCGGCAATTCACCCGATGTGTCAAAAGATAAATATACTGCCCGTTTATATGGTATTTTGGCAGGCTGGTTGAGTACGCCGGAAACCGATTATGGAATCCTCAATTACTGGGATTGGGACCTGGAATCGCTCAAGTCCGATACCATTTATGTTCGTCTTTATCCTTTGGCGTTCGGCCAGGGTGACTTTTACAATTTTGAGAACGAAGCACTGGGTAAACCTTCCAATGTTGTTGGATTTATATGGAAATAGAGTGAACGGTATTCAGTAACCGGTAATCGGTCAGGTATACCGAATACCGGATACCGAATACCGGATACCGGCTGCCGCCTTACAGCTCCCATCCGGCTCTATAAGCAGGCTTCAGAAGCTTGTTGGCCTCCTCGTTATTGGTTTTCATATTTACCGGGTCCCAGGTAAGTTTTTTCCTGGTGCGCATGGCAATAATACCAAGATTGAGAGCTTCGGTAATTGGCGCGGCCGATTCAAAAGTGCAACGGGCTTTCTTACCTCCCCGGCAGGCCTCGATCCAATCGACATAATGTCCCTTTGACCGCTCAATGGTTTCAGGAGGTTTGATCAGGCTTTTGTTTCTGGAAGCAGGGATGAGTCGGGGATTACGACCCTGGAACTCACAAAGGATTTTGCCATAGTCTCCCACAAACATCAGACCGTCCGGGGTAAAGTCAATTCCATCCTCATCAAACTCTTTAGGGCGGGGAGGCTTAATGCCACCATCTATCCAGTAAATATCCACGGAGGGCATTCCGGCTCTGGCCGGAAAGGTGAAATGGGCATTCATGGCATGGGGATGGGAGATATAAGGTATTTGCCGGGGATTGCCATCCACCACACCCACAAAGGTATTGCCCGAAGCCTCAACGGTGCTGACATTTCCCAACCGCAGGGCACGATAAATGGCGGCAAAGGAATAGCAGCCCATATCACCCAGTGCCCCGGTCCCGAAATCGAACCACGACCTGAAAACCGTATGGGTATAATCATAACTGAACGGCCTGTATTCCGCCCTGCCTAACCAAAGATCCCAGTTAAAACCCTTGGGTATTTTCTGTTCTTCGGGCAATTGGGTAAAACCTGTCTGCCAGACTGGTCGGTTCGACCAGTTGTAAACTTCCCTTACAGGTCCGATAGCACCGCTCCAGATGAGTTCACAGAGACGGTCAACATCGGCTGATGAGGCATTTCCGGTGGCAACCTGGGTGGCTAATCCTGTTTTGGTCGCAGTTTCTGCCATCAACCGGGCTTCATAAATAGCATTGGTCATGGGTTTCTGACAAAAAACATGTTTGCCTTTTGCCATAGCCTTTACAGCAACCTGGGCATGCTGGTGATCGGGAGTACCAACGATTACGGCATCAATGCCGGTTTCTTTTTCCAGCAGTTCCCTGAAATCTTCATAGGCCGTGCAAGCCTTGTATGTGGCTCCCTGCTTTTTAGTGTACCATGTATCAATGATTCTTTTGGCCGGTTCCCTGCCTGCCCGGCATCCTTTTACCCCTTCGTCCCATAAGGGTTCTTCAATGGACATGCGAATATTATTGCGCAATTCGTTTTCCCCCCAGTTCTGATACCGGTTATCCTCCTTTACGGGATCAGCAACTGACACAATCTGTATATCTGGCATCTTTAACAATTCAAGCATTACCCGTGTACCTTGCGTTCCGGTTCCGATGCAGGCTACATTCAAACGATCACTTGGGGCTATATATCCAATACCGCCCAGGACATGTCGCGGAATAATGGTTATTCCCGCAGCGGTTGCTGCGGCCGAGATAAATTTACGTCTTTCCATGTTCGTGGGTTTAAAGTTCTTTAATATAGATATTCCGGAATTGAACGAGGGAAGGAGGACTATTCCAAACACCGTTTTCTTTGCCACCATGATGCTGTAGTCCCAGGGCACCTGCCTCTGGTAAGCCGGGCAATGAGGCATTAATAATCACAGGTATTCCGTTCAGCTCCACATTTAGCACATTTCTCTTCACCGTAATCCTGAATGTATTCCATTCACCGATGTTCTTATCCGCATTGGTAACGGGTGTGACCGCGCGACGAACCTCAGCAGGCATATTGGCATCCATCCGGTAACCATATACCTCGCCGCATCCGATTGGCCAGCACCAGATGTTAACCTGCGATTTGGAAGAACCCCGCAACAATATGCCCGAATCAGAATCGGGCACCACCATGGTTATCTCTTTGCCATTCTCGTCCAGTTTATGAAGTCCTGAAGGCAGAATTAGCGGAACACTGGAATTCCTGTAAGGAGTAGCCTTGATCCGGAAGTCGACATACAGGATGAAATCCTTGAATTGCCCGGTGGTCCATAAATTTTTGTCCTGAGTTGCCTCACTTCCGGCATCATAGTCAATTACACCGTCAAGTACCTTCCAGTGACCGTTATCGCCTTCCGGAATTTTCCAACCGGCAAGATCTTTGCCGTTAAACAGGGAGGTAAATCCTTTGGGAGCTTTATCCTGGGCTCCGGAAAGTAAGCAAACCATCAGAAGGATGGTAGTAAAGAAAAGGAATTTTTTTTTCATAAGAATCAGGTTTTTGATTATCGAATTTTGAATGTATTTGTATGTGGCGGATTTATAAATAAATTTACAAAACATCACCTGAATTGCACAGACAGATTTTTGTTTTTTTTATCCTCAATTTGCGGCCATGTGTTAAATACTTTAAATTTGAGTTATCAATAATGTTTCACAGCATAAATCCAGACAAACTACCCTCTCCGATACCAATAAATAATAAACAATAACCAATAACTATATAAAAATGATCAACCGAAAACTTAGAATGGGCATGGTGGGTGGAGGCAGTGACGCTTTCATTGGCGCCATTCATCGTCTTGCCGCCAATATGGATGGACAGATCGAGCTTGTCTGTGGCTGTTTCAGCGTCAATCCTGAAGTTTCGGTATCTTCGGGTAAGGCATATTTTCTGCCCGGGAACCGTGTTTATAAAAGCTATCAGGAAATGTTTGAACAGGAGGTGAAGCTTCCTGCCGGCGAGCGTATGGACTTTGTAACCATTGTCACGCCTAACCATGTGCATTTTGAACCGGCCATGCTGGCCCTTGAAAAAGGATTTCATGTGGTCATAGACAAACCGGTAACCTTTACTTTGGATGAAGCGAAGAAGCTCAGGGATAAGCTCAGGGAGACGAATCTCATTCTTGCACTTACCCATACCTATTCGGGTTATCCGGCAGTAAAAGAAGCCCGTGAGCGTGTTCGCCGAGGAGATCTGGGTGAAATCCGCAGGATCTATGTTGAATACCCGCAAGGGTGGTTGTTCTCGAAGGTTGAAGATAAAGGTAATGCTCAGGCCTCATGGCGCACTGATCCCAAGCGCTCCGGCAAAGCAGGATGCATGGGGGATATCGGCACGCACGCATTTCATCTTACCGAATATATTACAGGTTTGAGGGCAACGCAGCTTTGCGCGGAATTAAACACTTTTGTAACCGGTCGGCTGCTCGACGATGACGGGGCTGCATTTCTTCGCTTCAGCAATGGTGCACGGGGCGTTCTGATGGCAACACAGGTGGCAGCCGGAGAGGAAAATGCCATCAAAATCAGAGTTTATGGCGAAAAAGGAGGACTGGAATGGGCACAGATGGAACCCAATACCTTATGGCTGAAGTGGACGGACCGGCCTGTTGAAATGGTCCGCACCGGGCAGGGTTATATGGGCACAGTTGCCAAACACAACACGCGGACACCGGCAGGACATCCTGAAGGTTATCTGGAGGCTTTTGCCAACATCTACCGTAACTTTTCCCTGACCGTGCGGGCAAGACTCGAAGGAAGCGCACCTTTACCGGAATGGCTTGATTTCCCCACCATTGAGGATGGCGTGAGAGGGATGCAGTTCATAGAAACTGTGGTTCAGGCAGGATATTCCGATGCGCCAAAATGGGTCGATTTTGCAGAATAGTCACAAAACCTGACTCGCTGAAAATGCTATTTTTATTACTTGTATTGAATTGATTATTCACCTAATTCAAAAAATCTATGCGTCCCGTAACTTTATTCACTGGTCAGTGGGCTGACCTGGACCTGGAAGTGGTTTGCAAAAAAGCAAAGACATTTGGTTATGATGGCCTTGAACTGGCCTGCTGGGGTAATCATTTTGAAGTCGATAAGGCGGATGCTGCCTATTGCTCCGGTCGTAAAAAATTGCTTGCCCAGCACGGCCTGCAGCTATTTTCGATTTCCACACATCTGGTGGGTCAGGCAGTTTGTGACCATATTGACCTCCGGCATAAAAGCATCCTGCCCGGCTATGTTTGGGGCGACGGTGATCCCGAAGGAGTGAGGCAGCGCGCAGCGAGTGAGATTATCGCTACGGGACATGCAGCAAAACAACTGGGGATCAATATAGTAAACGGCTTTACAGGAAGTTCCATCTGGCCTTATGTATACTCATTTCCTCCGGTGCCCGCAAGCATGATCGACCAGGGTTATGAAGATTTTGCACGAAGGTGGAAGCCCATACTCGACGAATATCAAAAGTTAGGTGTGAAATTTGCCCTGGAGGTCCACCCTACGGAAATTGCCTTCGATATTGTTTCTGCCGAAAGGGCGCTTCAGGCAGTTGATTATCATCCCGCCTTCGGATTTAATTATGATCCCAGTCATTTCGGGTATCAGGGAGTTGATTATGTGGAATTTATTTACCGCTTCAGCGATCGGATATTCCACGTGCACATGAAAGATGTTTACTGGAAGGAAAATCCGGGAACTGTGGGAGTTTTCGGCGGCCATGTTGCTTTTGGTGATCCCCGCAGGTACTGGGATTTCCGTAGTCCCGGAAGGGGAGCTATCCAGTTTGAAGAAATCATCAGGGCACTGAATTTTATCAAATACCAGGGTCCGCTCTCTGTTGAATGGGAGGATTCGGCCATGGACAGGGACTCAGGTGCAGAAGAAGCCTGCAGTTTTGTAAAGGATATTGATTTCAAAACTTCGGGAGTTGCTTTTGATGCGGCCTTTGAAAAGAGATAGGCCGGAACGGTGATTTTCAGGGTGTGGTTTGCGCAAAAGGAAGATTTATTGGCGCATTTGAATCGGTTTTACCCATACAGGGTGATTAATTTTAGAAAAGACTTTTCCGGAAAAGTCCTAAAAACAAATTAATAAATAACCTAAATGAACCGAAGAAAATTTATCGAAACATCAGGGGTCGCTGCCGGAGCAGCTATGCTGGGCAGTGTGGCTCCTTCTGTCAAGGCCGGTCCTGCTCCATCCCTAGAAAAGGCCGGAAGGGCAGGTAAAATAAAACTGGGATTATACTCCATTTCCTATGGTGGAATCTGGTACCAGGGTGAAGCACTGTCGTTTGAAGATCTGGCAAAAAAGGCCAGTGAATACGGATTCGACGGCATTGAGCTTGACAACAAACGACCCATGGGGAATCCTATGGATTTGGATCAGCGCAAAAGAGAGGAAATGAAAAATGTGCTGACCAAATACGGACTTGAAATTCCGTGTGTGGCAGCCAACAATGATTTTTCGAGCCCCATCCCGGAGCACAGGGAATGCCAGTTGCTCATGGTTCGTGAAACGGCTAAACTGGCACGGGACCTTGGGGCAAAGGTTGTGCGCCTCTTCGCTGCCTGGACCGGTGTACCCATCCATGAGGGTGTTGGAACCTACGATTTTGTCCACGAACATGGGGGCTATTATACTTTTCTCAGACAATATCCCTATGCCACTCATATCGACCGGTGGAATTTTGTAAAGCAGTGCCTCACTGAAGCTGCTAAAATGGGTGAAGAATATGGCGTGGTGATGGCTCTTCAAAATCATACTCCACTTATCCGGCATTGGAAAGACACTTACGACCTGGTGAAGGAAGTAAATTCACCCTGGTTGAAAGTCTGTCTGGATCTTCCCATTATGGAGAACCTGGATAAGGATTATGTGGCCAACGCCGTTCGCACGGTAGGCAGCCTTCAGGTTCATTCGCATTACGGAGGTGAATATTATCGCGACGTATCCGGCGTGATCCAACAAAGAGTTCTGGATTATCATTTCGGTGAGCCTCTGCCTGATTACGGGCATTACATTGGATTAATGAATGAGATCGGGTATAACGGATACTTCACTTTTGAACTCTGTCATCCGGTGCAGAACGCTGACCATACCCGGGCAGGCATCGAATATGTCCATGAGCAGGTTAAACTTGCCCGTGAATTTATGGCTAATATTCTGGCCCGTTAAAACTTAGCTCAGGCTTTAAAAAACAAGGCTTCCGGTGCATAATTTTCTGCCATAAAACTTGTAAAAGTCAGGTCTTTTTTATACCTTTAATTAACATTTACATCAAGCAGATCCTAAGAGGGTCTATGCAAAAAATCTTGGCCAAAGAGGCCTTTACAGCGCAAAAAGTTATGCGTCTGTTTTATGCCCGGCACCTTTGCCGGGCTTTATTTTTCTTTACTGATGCAAAGACGTTAAATCAGTTTTTTCAATATATTTAATGGATGATTGGAAAAGATGCGTTCTGAATTCCGGCAGGTCTTAATTCACCAATACAACCATGAATAACCTTTTCCCTATTGCAGGGCAGTTTTTGAATACAGGAGAAATTGCGGACATAATCCCCCTGGGTTCCGGGCATATCCATGAAACCTACCTGATCAGAACAGCACATGACCATCAGGACGACTATGTTTTGCAGCATTTTAATACAAATGTTTTCCGTGACCCCGAAGCAGTGATGCAGAACATCGCCCTGGTCACTGCTCATATTCAGAAAAAGATGATGGCTTCTGGTGATCAGGATACGAGACGTTCCGTTCTTACCCCGGTTCGGATGAAGAACGGCGGGTTAATGTTCAGCGATCCGGGAAATGGGATTTGGCGGTGTTTTGTTTATATTACGGACCATAAAACATTTGACCGGGCGGTCAGTGAAGAACAGGTATATGAAGGCGGCAAGGCCTATGGCAAGTTTCTGGAGTATCTGTCAGACCTGTCGGCCGAAAAAATCAAAGAAACCATACCGGGCTTCCATGATCTGGATCTCCGGTTGAACCAGTTTGAGACCGCCTGCAGGGATGGACTTCGGGAGAGAATTTCCGGAACACAACATGAAATTGAGCTGTTGAAAGCCAGAAAGGTTGAAATGAGAACCATTCTGGAACTGGGGAAAGCCGGTAAGATACCCTTGCGCATTGTTCATCACGATACCAAGATCAATAATGTGCTTTTCGACGAGGATGGTAAGGGCTTGTGCGTTATAGACCTCGATACCGTCATGCCGGGTTATGTGCATGATGATTTTGGGGATTCGATCCGTACTTTTACCAACACCGGTGAGGAGGATGATGCAGATCTCGATCAGGTATCCATGAATATCGCGTACTTTGAAGCTTTTGCCAGGGGATTTCTGGAGGTGACAAGTTCTATGCTTTCCCCCCTCGAAAAGGAACACCTGGCACTTTCAGCACGTGTAATGACCTACATGCAGGCCCTGCGATTTCTGACCGATTATTTAAACGGAGACCTCTATTATCGCATACATCATCCTTTGCACAATTTGCAGCGAGCCAGGGCACAGATTAAGCTTCTGCTGAGTATGGAAGAGCAGTTCAGCAAAATGAAGGCGATTATTGAAGCCATCTGACTTTTTTACCCTTATTGTGATTTATTGTTATTGAAATAACAAAACTTTTAATAACTTTGTCCCTGTCATAGTTAACCAGCTGTCTGCGCTGCGGATTGATCTTCAGCAAAGACCCCAAAAAATCAGTCTGACCCAAAGGAAAATCCAATGGAAAAGAGAATCGGAGCCATCATTATTCTTATTAAGAGCAAAGAAAACGTTCAGAAACTGAACGATATTCTTACGCAACATGCTTCCATCATCATTGGCAGGCAGGGAATTCCTATCCGCGATCGAAACGTCAGTGTTATTTCCCTGGTTGTTGAGGGAACCAATGATGAAATCAGTACGCTTTCGGGACAACTGGGGCGGCTGGAAGGGATAGCGAGTAAAGCGGTGCTGGCAAAGGATTAAACAGGGCGCAGCGAGTGATAAGTAACGTGCAATGTGTAAAGAATAACGATTTAGCCTTAAGAAATGAAATTCACACCGGAAAAATACCGTATTGCGGATGAAAGGATGAAGCCCTTTCTGGATACTGCTGAGATAGAAGAATTGCTGCAACATGCCAGACCGGAAAGAACTGTCATCCGGGATATCATTGCCAGGTCGCTCGACAAGCACAGACTTAGCCTGGCGGAAACCGCCATGCTCCTGAATGCCCGTGATCCGGAACTGATACAGGAGATTAAGGAAGGAGCCAGCAAACTAAAAAGAGCTGTTTATGGGAACCGCATCGTGCTTTTTGCACCTTTGTATATTGGTAACAAATGTGTCAACAATTGCCAGTATTGTGGCTTCAGGGCATCCAATAAGGATGCGGTCCGCACCAGCCTGAATACAAGGGAAATCATTAGCGAAGTGGAAGCTTTGGAAGATCAGGGGCAGAAACGGCTCATTCTGGTATTCGGAGAACATCCCGATTACAGTCCGCAATATATTGCCGATGCTGCACGGACAGTGTATGCCGTAAAAAAAGGAAACGGTGAGATCAGAAGGGTGAATATCAATGCTGCGCCCCTTGAAATAGAAGGTTTCCGGGTTGTTAAAGAAGCGGGGATAGGTACTTACCAGATTTTCCAGGAGACCTATCATCCTGAAACCTATCAACAATACCATCCTTCGGGGAAAAAAAGTGACTATGATTACAGGCTTACGGCACTCGACAGGGCTCAGGAAGCCGGATTGGATGATGTGGGCATCGGGGCGCTTTTTGGTTTATATGACTGGCGTTTTGAAGTCATGTCGCTGATCAGACACACCAATCACCTGGAGGCCTGCTATAATGTAGGTCCTCATACCATCTCTTTCCCCAGGTTGCAGGAGGCCTCTTCGGTGTTGGTGAAGGAAAAATACAGGGTCAGTGATCATGATTTTGCCCGGATGGTGGCCATATTGCGACTGGCAGTGCCCTATACCGGTATGATTTTGACTGCCCGGGAACCTGCTGCCATCCGGACGGAGTTAATGAGATACGGTGTTTCGCAGATCGACGGTGGCACCAAGATCGAGCTAGGTGCCTATGCCAAAACCGGAAGTTTTCAGCAGAACCTCGACAAGGAGCAGTTTAAAATTAACGACGACCGAAGCCTGAACGAGATCATTGGGGAACTGATTGAAACGGACCACATGCCCTCCTTCTGTACAGCATGTTACCGCTTGGGCAGAACAGGAGAACATTTCATGGAATTCTCAGTGCCGGGATTTATTAAAAACTTCTGTTCACCCAATGCCATGCTCACACTGGCAGAATATATCGAAGATTATGCTACCCCGGAAACTGCGCGAAAAGGATATGAAATGATTGAAAAAAGCATCCGGCAGCTGAACGGGAACGTCAATACCGCTGAAATCCGTACCCGTTTGGAAAGGATCAGAGCAGGGGAGCGGGATTTATATTTTTAAACCTTGATCCATGCGTAAGGAATCAGACTTTTTGGGCACTTTGGACATTGCGGAGGATGCCTTATATGGAATCCATTCGGTGCGTGCATCCCAAAACTTCCCCGACAACACGCGCTTTCATCCTGAATGGTACCAGGCTGTAGGATCGGTTAAAAGGGCATGCCTGGCTACCTACCGCAAGTATTCGGATATTGTCCGGAACAGATATCCCGGGGCTGACCCTCCGCATCCGCTGATATCCGGTTCCGTCATTGATGCACTGATTGAAGCTGCCATTGAGGTTGAAGCAGGACGGCATTTTAACGATTTCATCGTTCCCGCTATTCAGGGCGGCGCAGGAACAAGCATTAACATGAATGTCAATGAGATCATTACCAATCGGGCCCTCGTCATTTCCGGTTTTAAACCCGGAGATTATCAGCATATTGATCCTGTTGAACACGCCAATGTATACCAGTCTACCAATGATGTGGTGCCTACTTCCTTGAAAATCACTTTGCTTCGTTTGCTTCTGAAACTGGAAATGTCGGTAAATAACTTGCGTGCTGCTTTTGAGGACAAGGAAAAAATTACCCGTGATCAACTCCGCATGGCCTTTACCCAAATGCAGGAAGCAGTCCCTTCTTCTTACGGACGTCTTTTCAGTACCTATAATGATGCCTTGTCGCGGGATTGGTGGAGGATTTCAAAATGTTCCGAACGGATCAAAACGGTCAACCTCGGAGGAAGTGCGATTGGGACCGGAATTACCGTACCGCGGTACTTTATCCGGGAAGTAGTGCAGGTCTTGCAGCAGCATACCGGATTGCCGGTCACCCGTGCTGAAAACCTTCAGGATGCCACCTGCAACCTCGATTCGCTGGTGGAGATACATGGCATTTTAAAAGCACATGCTGTAAATCTGGAGAAAATTGTTTCCGACCTCAGATTGCTTTCTTCTGATCTCATCAGGCGCCGGGAACTGGAAATTCCCCAAAAACAGGTGGGTAGCTCCGTAATGCCGGGTAAAGTGAATCCGGTGATCCCTGAGTTTGTTATCAGCTCGGTCCATAAAATATATAGCAATGACCAGCTTGTTTCCGGACTCTGCGGATTGGGATGCCTTGATCTGAATGCCTATATTCCCACCATTGGTTTTGCCCTGATCGAAAGCATAAAATTGCTGATGGCTTCTGATGACTGTATGAAAGTTCATTTGGTGGATGGCCTGCAAATCAATTCTTCTGTAGCCAATGAGAATCTGCTGAATAGCCCCTCCATCACCACTGCACTATTGCCCTATATTGGTTATAACAAAGCCGCCATGCTGGCCGGAGAAATGAAGAAAAAGAAGATAAATCTCCTGGAGGCCAATAAACTGTTGGGTATTATGGAGGAAAGCAGGATTTTGCGGATTATCGAACCATACCATTTACTGAAAGAAGGATTCACTTTAAATGATATTGTTGATGACGACAGACAAAGGAAGGGAACATAAGCCCCATATCGGCATTTTTGGGCGCAGAAATTTCGGAAAAAGCTCCTTAATCAATGCGCTGACCGGTCAGGATGTGGCTATCATTTCGGAACAACCTGGCACAACGACCGATCCGGTTAAAAAATCTATTGAGATCCCGGGCATTGGACCGGTAATATTGATTGATACTGCCGGAATTGATGATGTTGGTCCGCTGGGTAATCTTCGTATTCAGAAAACCATGGAGGTCATGAAAATCATCGATCTGGCAATACTTGTTCTCAACAACAATGAAACCGGGGATTATGAGGAGAGGTTGCTGAATGACTTTTATGAAGCCGGCATTCCTTATCTTTTTGTGCACAATAAGTCAGACAGGGTACCCTTGGATTCGGGATTCAGGGACGCCCTGACGAAAAAACATCCTGCTCCGGTTATTGAATTCAATTCGGTAAATCCCGGAAACCTGGAGGATCTTATTGCTGCCATACGGAAAACTACTCCGGAAACAGCTTACCGGAATCATTCCCTGTTGGGAGACCTTGTCAGTTATGGCGACGTGGTGCTGTTGATTACACCTGTTGATACGGAAGCACCCGAAGGCCGGCTAATACTTCCGCAGGTTCAGGTTATCCGTGACCTACTCGATAACGAATGTGTGGCTATCGTGCTGAAAGAACGTGAAGTGGATGCATTTCTCAGAAAAACCATGATCAAACCTAAACTGGTCATTTGTGATACTTCGGTTATTCTGAAAGCCGATGCCTCTGTTCCAAAGGACATACCCCTCACGGGATTCAGCATACTTCTGGCCCGCCACAAAGGTGAATTCGAAAGTTATCTGAAGGGAACACCTGCCATAAGCGATTTGCACAATGACGACCGGGTGTTGTTGCTGGAGTCATGCACTCACCATGTATCCTGCGATGATATCGGGCGGACGAAGATTCCGCGCTGGATGAGCAGTTTTACGGGTAAATTCCTGCATTATGATGTGGTTTCCGGATTAAACCGCCTGCAACGGCCCATTACCGATTATGCTCTGGTAATTCAGTGCGGGGGATGCATGATCACACGGAAACAACTGGTAAACCGTTTAAAACCAGCTATTGAGGCAGGCATACCTGTTACCAATTACGGAATGGCCATTGCCTATATGCAGGGAGTCTACCGCAGGGCAATAAAGCCTTTTGTGAAGGAATTGCAGGAGGAAGAAATATAAAATAATATAAAAGGGACAAGCCTGCCTGCCGGCAGGGGACGAGGAATAAAAATGAATAAATGGAAAATCTGATGCCTGTATCCTTTTTAGATAATCTATTGTTAAAGCAGGATCTGAACCGGGAGGATATCGTTTACCTGTTTGGGACTAAAGGGGCCTGAAAAAACGAGATTATTCGAAAGATCCGCCCGGGTGAAGGAAGAATACGTTGGGAACAAGGTTTACTTCAGGGGATTGATTGAGTTTTCCAACCTGTGTGTGAAGAATTGCCTGTATTGCGGAATACGGAACAGCAACCACCATGTTCACCGATATTTTCTTACCCCGGAGGAAATTTTTGCCGCCGCCCGGTTTGCTTATGAAAACAATTATGGGTCGCTTGTACTGCAATCGGGTGAAGTGCAAACCGATCATTTTGTTCGGCAAGTGGACAATATTTTGCAGGGAATCAATAAAATAACCAACGGTGGACTGAGAATTACCCTTTCCTGCGGTGAACAGGAAAAAGAAACCTATGAACGATGGTTCGGGAGCGGCGCACACCGGTATTTGCTAAGGATCGAATCATCCAGTCCTGACCTGTACCGGAAATTGCATCCCGGTGATGATCTGCACAACTTTCAGCGCAGGCTGAATTGCCTGTATGATCTGCAGGAAACAGGCTACCAGGTTGGTACAGGAGTAATGATCGGACTTCCTTTTCAGACTTTGCACGATCTGTCCTCCGATCTGCTGTTCATGCAACAGTTCAATATCGATATGGTAGGCATGGGACCCGTATCTCGAACATGAGCATACACCCTTATATGCATACCGTGATCAGCTTCTTCCCAGGGAGGAACGGTTTTAGCTGTCCCTGAAAATGATCGCCATCCTGCGGATTCTCATGAAGGATATTAATATTGCTGCCACAACTGCTTTGCAGGCTATTGATAAGCTGGGTCGGGAAAAAGCTATTAAGGTAGGCGCCAATGTGATCATGCCCAATATCACACCCGGAAAATACCGCGATGACTACTTGTTGTACCAGAATAAGCCCTGTACCGAGGAGAATGCAGCAGATTGCAAAACCTGTCTCGAAACCCGTATTGCGCTCGCAGATAATGAGATAGCCTATGGGGAGTAGGGCGACTCGAAGCATTTTCAAAACAAGAATGCCCGTCACTAAAGCTTTATACTGATCCCTGGACCAATAAGCATCATCCATTTTTCAGCTTTGAATTGGTACCCTCCACCGATATAAAGCGGGAAGGCGAGTTTTTTATTGCGTGTTGTCGGGTATAGGCTGGCCAGCGCTACCAGGGCAAGATCCTGTCGTTCGCTTTGAAAATTGAAAGCATCAAGCGCCAGGAAGCCTGCACCAATACGATAGGGACGTAACTTGGCAATCTTTTCGGGATGATAAAAGGCAAACTGGGCCACCATCGCCATGCTGATCCCATATAAATTGCTGAAAGTGGTTTTGCCGGGATTCTCAGGATCTTCGGAAACCGTGATCAGTCCGGCAGGAAAAGATACATCGATATCGAATTTATATTTCTTTTTGAGGATAATCTCAAGTTCTTTTTGTTGGCCCGAACCACCATACTTTTCAGGACTTGATTTGATAGATAGGTAAATTCTTGACCAGTCTTCCAGGTCGCTGGTACTTTTACGGAGATATTTGTTCAGGCTGATTTCGTTCTGACCGCAGTTGTTCTTGTCGTAATATTTATATCTGGGAGACTGGTCAGAGGGACAGATGATCACATTGCTGATGGTCCGCATGTCGATCAACTCATTGTCCGGCCCGGTCACCCGTATGTCTAACGTCAGGTATTGTTTTCCGAATAACTTATTATCCGAATCGATCTTATCCGTATTAAAGGATATCACTACATCCCGGATAGTCTTTTCATACAATACCGGACCATGGATGCCGGAAAAAACCCGGTTGATATCACCATAATTCAGCAAAATATAATCGAATGGTCTGGGGTTCTCATATTCCTTTACGGCGAGGGAATATCCCGTAACGGCGTTATAATTGTAAAGGTTGATGCGTTTTTTGCCAATATTGATCGGTACCTTCAGTTTCAGCAGCACTTCATTCTCGCTCTGGATTAGCGTATCAGTGGTCAAATCAAGGAGTTCTTCAAAATGAAAACGGGCCTTGTGCAGGGCAAGTCCTTCAATTCTGATCCCAATGGTTTCACCCGGATAAATGGAAAGATCATTGCTCCAGTCGCTTCCTTCGCGTAATACAGAGATTCGCGCAATGGAGGTTGCCGGCGTAATGTTGAAGTTTGACATGAATTTGGTTTCGTCGCCATCCTTTATGTACAGATATCCGTCAGCGCTTCTGTGGTAGTTGTATGTTTTAAGGTAACAAAGCACTTTGTTGTTGGAAAGTTGACTGCGCGTAAAAATCTCGGCAATCAGGATACCACCCGGATTCTCCTGGTCTTCTATCCTGTAGGTTCTGTTAATTTCCAGTAATTTATTGTTATCCAGTTGAACCTCAATTCCTTGCTTCCTGGAATTCTCATCCAGGGTGATTTCATGCTTATCGATACTCAGAAATTTTAAACGGCTGGTTTTTACATTAAATGTGTAATGCAAGGGATCAAGCTGCGTGATAACCCTGTTTTCCTTCAGGTCCAGATCGGGTTTTTCCAGTTGAAAGATCAGTTTTAACTGCTGCATATCCAATTCATTCGGGACCACATGCAGTTTTATCTCATCATTTTGTCGTTCTATACGATAATCTATTCCCAGACCGGAGGTCCACTCACCTGAAAACCTCAGATTTTCAGCATTATTGGTGATCAGGTTAAAAATCTTCTCTTCCCCAATATATAATTCATCACTGGTGGGTTTCAGATCAACTGAGGTATGGGTGCAGGGCAACAGTCTGATGACCTCGAGCCTGTCACTTCCGCCGCTGGTATACTTAAGCTGAAGTTTCAGGAACTCAGAGCGGGTCAGATTTCTGAACCGAAGCTTGAAGCGCCAGGCTTCATCATAAAATACTATTGAATCAATCAGCTCATAATCACCTGATGGGATCAAAGAGAGATGCTGAAAAGCAGCATTTCTTTTCGGAACCAGGGAAATCTCAGCGACCTCATTTTCATCATCATAGAAAAAGTACTGGTGTATTTCACCGTTGTAGTGCACGGTGTTTCTGATGCTGTTAAAGACCAGGGTATCGGTGCGGATTTCGATGACCCTGAATATACTTTCATTCACCACCTGTGCGGAGAGAACAGTGGTGATGACGATTAAAAAAATAAGGTTAATACTGAATCTCATTACCTGGCAATTTCAACAACGATGTATTTGAAACCACGAATATAAAAAATGTAGGTTCAAATACAAATTAATTTTCTGCTCACCCATCAACTGCGTTCAGGTTGACGATGGTCATCGTGAGCATTGTCAATGGATGATTAGCTTTGCAAACCCATGACATTTGTCTTAAAAAGTGATCCCGCAATTCTTTAAATTTGATCACATCTGATGAACAAGGATATGATTAACCAACAGTTGCTTAATCCCGCCAGCATTGTAGTGGTAGGTGGTTCCAACAACCTGCTCAAGCCCGGCGGGAGAATTGTCCAGAACCTGCTGAATGGAGACTATAAGGGCAACTTGTATATTGTAAATCCCAAGGATGAGCTGGTGCAGGGAATAACCTCCCATTCCAGTGTAAATGACATATCACAGGCCGATCTTGCCATATTGGCTATTGCAGCCAAACAATGTCCGGCGACTATCCGCATCCTTGCCGAACAAAAGAAGACGCGGGCGTTTATTATATTATCGGCCGGTTTTAGCGAGGACAGTGAGGACGGACGTCTTCTTGAAAATGAGATTGTTGAGATTGTTGAAAAAGCAGGAGCCTGTCTGATTGGGCCCAACTGTATAGGGGTTGTCACACAGGCTTATAACGGTGTATTTACCTCACCGGTACCCAGGCTCAGCAGCAGCGGTTGTGATTTTGCATCGGGATCGGGAGCCACTGCCGTTTTCATTATTGAATCGGCCCTTCCGAAAGGTTTGACCTTTGCCAGTGTATTCTCAGTCGGTAACAGTGCACAAACGGGGATTGAAGAAATCCTGGAATACTGGGACGTTTCTTATGAAGAAGGCATAAGTTCTCCCATAAAGCTTTTGTATATCGAAAATATCAAAAATCCCGACAAACTGTTGCATCATGCTTCCTCGCTTATCCGAAAAGGTTGTCGTATAGCGGCCATCAAGGCAGGCACTACCGAGGCAGGAAGTCGCGCCGCAACCTCGCATACCGGTGCGATGGCAACATCGGATTCAGCTGTTGAGGCACTCTTCAGAAAGGCAGGTATCGTCAGATGCTTTGGTCGTGAGGAACTTACTACAGTAGCATCGGTTTTTACCCATAAGCCCTTTAAAGGCAAGAACATTGCCATCATCACGCATGCCGGGGGACCTGCCGTAATGCTTACGGATGCGCTTGCTGCAGGAGGTCTGAATATCCCCAGGATCACCGGGAATGATCACAGCAGGCTTCTTGCCATGATGAATCCCGGGGCGTCTGCGGATAATCCTGTGGACCTCATTGCAACAGCTACTTCCGAACAACTGGACAACGTGATCGAATACGCCGACAAGCAATTGTCTTTCATCGATAGCATCATCGTTATTTTCGGCAGCAATGGCATGATCGATATCCGGGAAATTTATGAATTGTTGCATAAAAAGATAAAGGAATGCAACAAACCGGTGTTGCCGATACTTCCCTCCATTACCAGTTCGAGGGAGGAGCTTGAGTACTTCATGAAACTCGGACATGTGAACTTTCCTGATGAAGTGGTCCTGGGTCGTGCGCTCGCCCGTATTTCCAACACGCCATATCCTGCAGAGGAAAAGATAACCCTGGATAATGTGGATGTACCGCTGATCAGAAGCATTATTGAACAGGCTCCGAACGGCTACCTTGAACCGGAAATGATCCAGCAATTGCTTACAGCTGCCGGTATTCCGATCGTCAAAGAAGGGGTGGTATCCTCAGCCAAAGCATTAAAGAAGGCAGCTGCTGAAATTGGATATCCCCTGGCCCTAAAAGTAGTGGGCCCGGTACATAAATCGGATGTGGGCGGAGTAACGCTGAATATCAAATCGGATGCCCACCTTCATGCTGAATTTAAACGTATGATGAAAATTAAGGGTGTGAAGGCTGTTATCATGCAAAAGATGTTGACGGGTACGGAGCTTTTTATCGGCGCCAGCTATGAACCCCGGTTCGGTCATGTTATACTCTGCGGACTGGGAGGCATTTTTGTAGAGGTATTGGGTGATATATCATCGGGGCTTGCTCCACTCACTTTTGATGAGGCCCGCTCCATGATCAGAAGCCTAAGGGTGTACAGGATTATTCAGGGGAGTCGCGGTAAACCAGGCATCGATGAAAAAAAGTTTACCGAGATCATTGTGAGGCTATCCAGTTTACTTCGGTTTGCGACGGAAATCAAGGAAATGGACCTGAATCCTCTTATCGGTAATCCGGAAGACATCACCGTGGTGGATGCAAGGATCAGGATTGAAAAGTAAACCTCGCTGAATATTTTTACAGCAAGAAGGTCAATTTTATTTATATTAGGAGCTTTAATGAAGGTTAAAAAAAACGGGTTATGATTATTCATCAATTGTCAGTATTCCTCGAAAATAAGTCGGGAAGACTTACCGAGGTGCTGGAAGCCCTGGGGAGTGAAAGTATTAAAATTACCGCGTTGAGTGTGGCGGATACTTCCGAATTCGGCATTCTTCGTATGATTGTTTCAGATCCTGCCAGGGCCAAGGAATTGCTTAAGAACCGTTCTTTCACGGTCAACATTACGGAGGTAATCTCCATTATGGCCCCCAGTGAGGCCAAATATTATGCCATGGTACTGAAAATCCTATCGGACCTTGACATCAGCATTGAATACACCTATGCTTTTTCGGTGGGTGAGAAATCCGTGATTATTCTTCGCTGCAGCAATACCGAAGAGGCGATAAAGGCGCTCAAGGCACATGAAATGGATCTGGTCAGGGCAAGTGACCTCTATAAATTGTAAATGACTATGGAGATTTGGAACAGGCATATTGAATGCATGGATCGAAATGAGCTTAAAAGGCTTCAAAGTGAAAGACTAAGGGAAACCGTGGAGAGGGTCTATTTTAATGTACCCTACTACCGTAATAAAATGCAGGAATCCGGACTGGGCCCGGAGAGTATTCAATCCACCGATGATTTGCATAAATTGCCTTTTACTACCAAACAGGATCTCCGTGACAATTATCCTTTCGGCCTGTTTGCCGTTCCCATGAGTGAAATCGTGCGCGTTCACGCTTCATCAGGGACTACCGGCAAGCCTACCGTCGTGGGGTATACCCGCAGGGATATCGCCACATGGTCGGAAGTAATGGCACGAACCCTTACCTGTGCCGGGGCCGACCGCCATGATTTCATACATGTTGCATATGGCTACGGACTTTTCACGGGGGGACTCGGATTGCATTATGGGGGTGAAAAAATTGGCGCCTCCGTGATTCCGGTATCCGGTGGCAATACCCTTCGGCAGCTTCAGCTGCTGATAGATTTTGGGAGTACGGTGCTGGCCTGCACACCTTCTTATGCCTTGTTTATTGCCGAAGCTATTGAGGAAGCTGCGATCAGCCGTGATGATCTGAAACTGAGGGTTGGTGTCTTCGGTGCTGAGCCCTGGACGGAAAACATGCGAAAAGAAATTGAAGAAAAGCTCAGGATTAAAGCCATTGATATATATGGCCTCAGCGAGGTAATCGGTCCGGGAGTGGCCAGCGAATGCCTCATTCAGGAAGGCCTGCACATCAGTGAAGATCACTTCTATCCCGAAATAATTGATCCGGTCACCCTGGAGGTTTTGCCCGAAGGAAAAACAGGTGAATTGGTATTTACCACCATCACCAAGGAAGGTCTGCCACTTATCCGATACCGGACACGCGATCTGACCAGGCTCAGGTATGAGAAGTGCCGCTGCGGACGCACCATGGTGCGCATGGAAAAATGCCTGGGTCGCAGTGATGATATGCTGATCATCAGGGGCGTAAACCTGTTCCCCTCACAGGTGGAAAGCGTTCTGCTCGAAATGAGTGAAATCAAACCCCATTACCTGCTGATTGTAGACCGGGTAAACAATCTCGATACCCTGGAATTGCAGGTTGAGGTGGATGAGGAATTCTTTCAGGATAAAATCAGTCAGTTGCAGACATTGCGACAGAAAATCCAGTCCAACCTTGAAAGTACTCTTGGACTCGGAATCAAAGTGAACCTGGTGGAACCTAAAACCCTTGAAAGAAGTGAGGGTAAGTCAAAACGTGTGATTGATAAACGCAAGTTCTGAGTAAATTTTCTGACATGAGTTATAATTTACCAATTCCCCGCAGTGTAGTTCATGCTGTTGCGGAAAAAGCAGGTATTCCTGCTCCCGGCAAAGCCTCTATCCGCGAAATTGTTAACCTGGTTAACCGGGTTGAAAAGGAAACCGGCATTCGTTTTGTTCGCATGGAAATGGGAATTCCTGGCATAAAACCTCCTGAAATTGCCACGCAGGCTGAAATCGAAGCGCTCCGGGAAGGGGTGGCTTCCATATATCCTCCCATTGAGGGAGTAGCTTTGCTGAAAAAGGAAACCTCCAGATTTCTGAAACAATTCCTGGATATCCATGTTGATCCCGCAGGATGCATACCCACCTGTGGTTCCATGCAGGGTTCCTGTGCCGCATTTCTTACGGTAAACCGCACTGACCGTAATAAAGAAGGGACTTTGTTCATCGATCCCGGTTTCCCGGTTCACAAACAGCAATGCCAGGTGCTGGGTCATGATTATTTCTCTTTTGATATTTATGATTACCGGGGCGCGAAGCTGAGAGACAAGCTTGAAAGCTATCTTAAAACCGGAAAAATATCCAGTCTGCTTTATTCAAATCCCAATAATCCTTCCTGGATTTGCCTCAACGAGGAGGAGCTTTCCATTATCGGTGAACTGGCAACCCGGTATGACGTTGTGGTGATTGAAGATCTGGCTTATTTCGGCATGGATTTTCGCAAAGACATCTCAAAGCCGGGCGTTCCTCCGTTTCAGCCCACTATTGCCAAATACACGGATAATTATATTCTGCTGATCTCCACCTCCAAGGTATTTAGCTATGCCGGGCAGCGCATTGCCGTGATGGCCGTATCCGACAAACTTTTCCATCAGAAGTATCCCGATTTGCTCCGGTATTATAACTCCGATGTGCTTGGTCATACGATTATCTACGGGGCTTTGTACGCCTTATCAGCCGGAGCCGCGCACTCAGCACAGATAGGTGTGGCAGCCGTTCTGAAAGCAACCAATGACGGAATCTACAATCCGTTTGAAGAGATCCGTCAGTATGGTGAACGAGCCATGGTCATGAAAAAGCTTTTTACCGAAAACGGATTTAGCATTGTGTACAACATGGACATGGATGTACCCATTGCAGATGGTTTTTATTTTACAATTTCCTATCCCGGCTATACAGGGGCGCAATTGCTGGAGGAATTGTTGTTCTATGGCATTAGTGCCATTACGCTCGATATTACCGGAAGCACACGAACCGAAGGTCTCCGGGCTTGTGTTTCACAGGTTGCTCCCGGGCAATTTCCGATACTGGAAGAGAGATTGCAGCAGTTTTTCAGGGACCATTCATGATTTTTCCCTAATTTGGTTTTTTATTGTTGAATACTGACTTTTAACCTATAATTTTAGATTTAAGATACTGAAATTTGGTTTTACAATTTTTTAGCAGATTTTTGTTCTTTTAATAATGCGCTAACAGATGGCAAAAATAAAAGGTGCTATTGTAATCGATATCGAAAAGTGCAAGGGATGCGAATTATGCATCGTTGCATGCCCCACCGATGTGATCAGGATGGAAAAAAAGGTAAATGGAAAAGGATATCATTTTGCGTATATGGAACATCCTGATCATTGTACAGGATGTGCCAATTGTGCAGTGGTGTGTCCCGACGGGGTCATTACGGTTTACCGGAAAAAAGTGGAAGAATAATATTACTACCTCTATATGGGCGATAAGAAATTAATGAAAGGAAATGAAGCATTTGCCGAGGCAGTTATCAGGGCCGGTTGCGATGCTTATTTCGGTTATCCGATCACACCGCAGAGTGAAGTGATGGAATACCTGGCGGCTCAGCAACCCCATCTCAGAACGGGTATGGTCCTTTTACAGGCTGAAAGCGAAATAGCGGCCATCAATATGGTTTATGGCGCTGCCGGTACCGGTAAAAGAGTTGTGACCTCCTCTTCAAGCCCGGGAATCAGTTTAAAACAGGAAGGCATCTCCTATCTTGCCGGTAGTCAGCTTCCCTGTCTTATCCTTAATGTGATGCGTGGCGGACCGGGACTCGGTACCATTCAGCCTTCACAATCCGATTATTTTCAGGCCACCAAGGGAGGCGGACATGGTGATTACCGGATGATTGTTCTGGCACCGGCCTCGGTACAGGAAATGTCGGACTTTGTAAAATTAGGCTTCACCCTGGCTTTTAAATACCGAAATCCGGTAATGATGCTGTCGGATGGTATCATCGGGCAAATGATGGAGAAAGTTGAACTGTATGATCAGGTCCCAAGGTTTACCGAATTCGATCAGCATTGGGCCACTACCGGTAAGACGCCTGATCGCGAGCGAAATGTCATCACCTCACTCGACCTTGATCCTGCGCGTCACGAAAGACATAATCAGAAATTGCAGGAGAAATACGGCCTGATGAAGGAAAATGAAGTACGTTTTGAAGCCATCGATTGTGAGGATGCCGATTACCTTTTTGTGGCGTATGGATCATGTGCCAGGATTTGTCAGAAATCGGTAAAGCTGGCTCGTGCCAAAGGTATCAAGGCAGGATTGATCCGGCCCATTACCCTGTTCCCCTTTCCCACCGAAGAGTTAAACCGGAGAGCCGCTGAACTCAAAGGAATTCTTACTGTGGAGATGAGTTCAGGACAGATGATCGAAGATGTAAGGCTGGCAGTAAACGGTAAAGTTAATGTTGCCCTGCATGGCAGAATGGGTGGAATGGTTCCTTCACCCGAAGAAGTATTTGATGCATTAAAAAAGAGCTATTCAATCTGATACAGTATGGAAATCAGGAATAAAAATATTGAAGGGATTATCAGCGAAGATAATCTCGTTTATACCAAAACATCACTGATGACCGATAAACCGCTTTCTTTCTGTCCGGGATGCGGACATGGGGTAGTTCATCGTGTTATTATGGAAGTGATTGATGAAATGGGCATTCAGGCCGATACCATCGGAGTAGCCCCTGTAGGTTGTTCCGTTCTGGCTTACGAGTTTATGAACATCGATATGCAGCAGGCTTCACATGGCAGAGCGCCGGCCGTGGCCACCGGTGTTAAACGATGCTGGCCCGGAAAATTTGTTTTTACCTACCAGGGGGATGGTGATCTCGCGGCCATTGGCACGGCAGAAACCATCCATGCCTGTAACCGCGGTGAGAATTTCGCGATCTTTTTCATCAACAACGGCATTTATGGTATGACCGGCGGCCAGATGGCCCCGACAACCCTTCCGGGTATGCGTTCATCAACCACTCCCTATGGCCGAGATGTTGCCCTGATGGGCAATCCGCTTAAAATTACCGAATTGGTTGCCATGCTTCCCGGAACCTATTTTGTTGCAAGACACACGGTACATACACCACTTGCCGTTCGTAAATTTAAGAAAGCTGCCAGGATGGCTTTTGAGAATCAAAAGCTTAATAAAGGCCTTTCCTTTATCGAAATTGTATCAAACTGCAACTCGGGTTGGAAAATGACTCCTGTGCAATCGAACCAATGGATGGAAGAAAATATGCTGCCTTTCTTTCCTCCCGGTGATATCAAGGTAAACGGGGATATGGTCAAAAAGTCCGAGAAATCAGAATAATATCAAACAGGTATAAGATGAATGAAGAAATCATTATAGCCGGATTCGGCGGACAGGGAGTCTTATCGATGGGTAAGATCATGGCCTATGCAGGCATGATGCAACAAATGGAGGTAAGCTGGATGCCTTCATACGGTCCTGAAATGCGGGGAGGAACGGCCAATGTCACTGTCATCCTCAGCGATGAAAGGATCAGTAGCCCTATTCTGAATCATTTTGATACGGCCATTTTGCTGAATCAGCAATCTATGGATAAATTTGAATCTGCGGTAAAACCGGGCGGCATGCTGCTCTATGACTCAAACGGCATTACCCGGCATCCTCAGCGGAAGGATGTCAAAATCTTTCTGGTTGAGGCTGCGGCTGAATCCGGGAAGATGCTTACCACCAAGACTTTTAATATGATTGTTCTCGGGGCATTTTTAAAAATTAAACCGCTGATCAGTCTCGAAAACGTCATTCATGGCATAAAAGACTCCCTGCCGGCCCGACATCATCATCTTCTTGCGGTTAACGAAGATGCCGTGAGGAGAGGGATGGAAATTGTGCGGGAAGTATTATGAAATAATCTCCGATCGGATCTGGTTGATTTGTTTGATGATTTCATTCACCTTAACCAGGTAACCCTGTAAGATCTTCTTGCCCTCGGGCGCAGCCGGATCGAAATCAGCATCCACATCCACAATAAATGAATCGAACAGGGGTTGCAACTGTTTCAATTTATAGAGGTTCTGTTTGATATCCATGTCATCGGAATAATCGTTTAGCATGGAAATAACATTTGCCAACGAAGTACGCTGATCCGCAAGTCGCTCGATAATTTCAATGTCTTTGGTGGAAGATGCAATATAGGCAGCAATATGAATGGCCTCAACCCATCCTCCCAAAATAATCTGTGCAGAGGCGGCATACCGTTCGTTTTCCCTGAGGTAATTATCCGATGCCATATAGACCTCGTTGGCTATTTTGATCAGTGAGTCTTTGTTGTCGATGTTCCTGTCGAAACGATCTGCCGAATTTTTAAAATACCCCGAGGGAATACCCAATTCTTCAGCCATTCTTTGCATGGCATTGAAATACTTCCCTGCGGTTTCAAGCTGTTCACTTACTTTGGCATAACTCAGGTCAACGGCATAAACGCCTAAATTGAGCGCTTTCTTTGAACTGGTAACATAGTTCGACATTTTATCGGGTGAATTGAGCAATTCCTGTTTAAAAACAGCTCCGGAGGATTGAAATAACGAGGTCATCTCAACAGACAGATACATATTGTAGAAAATGGGTAAACCTTCACCCATGCTGTCAATATTATGAACAAGGGGTTTTATGTCGCTCAGGCTGATACTGTCCATTCCTTCGGCATTTCCCGATTTTCCTCCCTGTTTGCAGGAAATAAGGGTGGTCAGGAGCACCAACATTAAAATAAAACCACTCCAGCGTGTTTTCATTGTATTTGTGTTAAGAAGATACTAGGATATAATTTATCGGACTAAAGCTATTAATAATTTTACTTACTTATTTATTGCCTGTCCGAAATTTGTCACAATTTTTTAACAGTTAATCAATTTGGGATTACAGAAGAGCCCGACATTCCGTCCACACACTCACGCCGCCATTGCTATGACTGCTATCCGGACAGGTGAAACCATGCATCGGCATCTGCAACGGTCTTTAAAAAAGCTTTCCTGTAGTCTTTTTCATGAACTGCAGGCGTTCAAAAGCTGCCGTATTCTCTTCATTCTTGGCAACAAGTCCCCTGAACGAGTCCAGATTTGTATAACCTTTCTGTGTCATCCATTTTTCAATTCCTTCGAGCAGGGTTCCCAGGTAGTTTGTTCCGTTCTTATACAGGGTTGAGCAAATCTGAACCGAATTGGCGCCCGCAAGGAGTTGCTTGATTACGCCCTCATGATCATGAATTCCTGTTGCTGCAACCAGTTCCATGTTGATCTTGCCATAAAGAAGCGCAATCCATCTCAGTGAAAGGGTTATTTCGTGCGGTGAGCTATATACGTTCTGTGCAACTACCCGCAAAGTGTCAATGTCGATATCGGGCCGATAGTAACGGTTAAACAAAACCAGGCTGTTGATGTCGAGGTTACTGATCTTGTAAAGCATTCTGTAAAGGCTGGTAAAATAAAAACCGACCTTGACGGCAATGGGTATGGTAACATTTTTCCGGACCTCATGAATAATATCTACATACGTTTCTTCGATCTTATAGCCCGTGATATTGATGTTGGTGGGTGGGATAAAAATATTCAGTTCAATGCCGTCAGCACCCGATTTTTCGATTTCAGCGGCGAACTTGGGCCATTCGCCGGGAGTTATGCAGTTGATGCTGGCCATAACCGGAATTGAAACTGACTTTTTGGCTTTCTCGATCAACCGGAGGTACTCGGTAATGCCATCTTCCTTGGAAATGGTATTCACGAAATCCATGGCCTGGGGATACCAGAAATACATCTCATCCTGATTTACCAGGGTGCTTTTCCCGGTGATCAACTGTTCCTCAAAAAGCGATTTCAATACAACAGCTCCTGCACCGTTATCAGCACATTCCTTTACCTTGTCGGCGGAGTTGGTCAAACCGGAACTGGCCACAATCAGAGGATTGGCTATTTTAATACCCATGAAAGTTGATGATAGATCCATAGCAGTTTATTTAAAATTTGTTACGAAAATCAAAGTTATACAATCGGACTTGAATAACCTACAACAAAGTTTTTCACATGGTCGATGGCTTCATGAAGGTTACTGCGGGCTTTGTCCGTCATTTCCGCCATAAATTCCCATCCGTACCCCCGGATATGGACCAGGAAAGCCTCCGGTGCATGATGGAATATCTCCTGGCATAAATGCAGAACAAATGCCGGCGAAACCGCATGCATGGTGAATTCTGTTTTATCTGACGGCATCAGGGGATCGAGACAGAAGCAGGAATATCCTCTCTCGAGGCATCGGCAAAGATGACTACATCATACTGGGCAATACCGGCAGCATCCTCAAGGTTTAACTGGTAATTTGTATCGGTCTGCACATTGGTTATCCCGCTTTCGGAGCACCATCTGTCAATTTCCTCAGCCAGCTCAATCCCTAAGCCATCATCCTGACGGCCGGGATTTCCATATCCGTATACCAGTATTTTCGGTGGATTACCGGTCAATGTCTGAATTTCCTTTCAATCAGATTTTCATCCCTGTCATACACCTCGAATTCCAGCGGCATCTGACCCAGTGCATGAGTGGCACAACTCAGGCAGGGATCATAAGCCCTGATCGCCACTTCAACCGCATTCATCATTCCTTCGGTAATTTCTTTTTGGCCGGTCATTACCCTCACGGCTACCTGGTTTACCGCTTCATTCATCGGTTGGTTATTGTTCGTGGTGGAAACGATCAGATTGGCCATGGTGATCATGTCGTTCTCATCGATTTTGTAATGGTGGAAAAGCGTACCCCGGGGCGCTTCAATCAGTCCCACGCCTTCAAACTGTTTTGTTCCCCTGGTGATCAGATGTCCCTTCCATCAGATCAGGATCATTCAGCAATTGTTTCATTTTTTCGGCAGAATGCAATATTTCAATCAGGCGTGCCCAATGCGCATGCATGGGTTTATTGCTGGGTTTGCCCCCGTTGTACTGCTTGAAGTTCTCAAATTCTTTCTGTGCGAGCGGAGTATCAATGAATTCAGCTGTATTCATACGGGCAAGCGGTCCAACCGAGTACCAGCCTGCTTTTTTCCCGATCTCTTTCAGATAAGGGAACTTCATATAACTCCACGATTTGACTTCTTCATCAATATATCTGTAATATTCCTGGTAATCAACATCATGAAGTATTTTCTTGCCTTCGGTATCCACGGCACGCAACACGCCATGATAGAGATCAAGTGCTCCGTCTTTACGCACCAGACTCAGGTAGCTCGAAGGAAACTCGGCGAAGCCGTCAATGATTGCCTTATTCTTTTTATGATATTCCTTAAAGAATTCCAAAGCATCCTGTGACCATGAGATCATCTTATCGATATTCATTAGATCATCACCGCTCAGGAGGTATTCCCGTTCCTCTTCCGTAAGGTGTTTGTTGATACCACCGGGTATGGCACCTGTGCCGTGTATTTTTTTACCGGCCGTGGCTTTGATCACTTCCTGGCCATATTTCCGCATCATCACCCCCTGCACGGCCAGATCGCGATGCTGAAGGGCGACATGTATAATGTTGCGCTTCAACGGATCAGCATCGATGCCGAAAAGCAAATCGGGAGAAGCCAGGTGAAAGAAATGCAGGGAATGCGACTGGAACATCTGTCCGTAATGCATCAGACGACGCATTTTTTCCCCGGTAGGGGTAAGTCCTTCACCTGTTCCTGCTCCGACAATCACATCAAGAGCTTTGGCAGCGGCCAGGTGATGGCTGACCGGGCATATACCGCAAAGGCGCTGCACCAGTACCGGCATTTCCCAATAGGGACGGCCCTGTACAAACCTTTCAAATCCCCTGAATTCAACTATATGCAAACGGGTCTGTTCTATTTTTCCTTCATTGTCTAAGTGAATAGTAACTTTACCATGACCTTCGACACGGGTTACCGGTTCAATAGTTATCTTTTGTCCCATAATATGCTGTTTTAATCAAATTTCACAACTTCATAAGGTAATTTCAATTCATCCCCGGTCACCAGAGCAACCAGTGCTTCCCAAATAAGGTCGGCCCGCGGAGGACAGCCCGGCAGAAAGTAATCGATTTTTACTATTTCATGACAGGGATATACTTTGTCAAGCAACATGGGCAATTCCGGATCATTGGGAATGATTCCATCTTCATTGGCAACTACTGTGGGACCATTCAGATAAGCTTCTTCGAGACATTCCTGGATGCGGAATGCCATTTCTCATGGCAGGGAGTCCGCCCATGATGGCGCATTCACCCACCGAGATAAGGATACGGCAGTGTTCCCGGAATTCCTTCAGCACATGAACATTTTCACTGTTGCAGCATCCTCCTTCAATTAATCCGATGTCACATTTCTTGGTGAATTTTTTGATATCATCAATAGGAGATTTATTAAACTCAACCAGTTCAATAAGTTCCAGTATCCTGTCGTCGATATCCAGCACTGACATATGGCATCCGAAACATCCGGCCAGTGATGTGGTTGCTACTATTGGTTTACTCATGGAATAATATCTTTAGATTTTTGTTATTTGCATGTTTTCAATATCACTTCCTATGGGCGATACGTCGTATTTTCTTTCCCCGATGGGAGTATGAAATCCCTTTTCCTTCACAATGATGGAACCCACCGGGCACACATCCATAGCTTTCTGTGCCAGTTCTTCGGTAAGCTGTTTTCCGAGTTTGGGGTCAACAACTACTTCCACACGGGCACTGCGACGACGGTATGCAAATATGCTCCTGCCGGTTTCATCGGTGATGGCACGGATACAACGTTTGCAAAGGATACAGCGATTCTGTTCCTTGATGATCCGGGGGTGAGAAGCATCAACCTTTCGCAAGGGGAACTGGTAAGGGTATCTGGGCACCATCATCCTGAAACGATAGGCCAAAGCCTGTAATTCACAATTTCCGCTTTTTTCACAAGCCGGACAAAAATGATTGCCTTCAATGAATAAAAGTTCAATGATCGATTTTCTCAATTCACTGATATCTTTAATTTCGTTTTCAATGTTCATACCTTCCGCAACCGGCGTGGTGCAGGCAGTCATCAGCTTGCCGTTCACACGAACCGTGCAGATCCGGCAACCTCCTTTTGGTTTAACGCCCGGATAATTGCAGAGGGTAGGGATATACACTCCGTTTTCTCTGGCTGCATCAACAAGATACTGGCCTCTCGTAGCTCATACACTCGGTACCGTCAATGGTAAATCTTACAAACTGACTCATGATGATAATGTTTTAAATATTAGGTACTCTGCCGGTTACTCTGCATGATTCCTTAACGGCAGCGCTTAAATCAAATCCGCTGTCGAATACTTTGTTTTTCTGGATCTTTTCTTCATACAATTGCCTGAAATTCTTTATACTCGAAAGGATGGGATTGGCGGCAGTCTGCCCAAGTCCACAACGGCTGGCTTTCAATATTTTGCCCCATTCGATCATATCCTCAATGTCCTGTTTGACACCACGGGCATTCAGGATCTTCACCAGTTTGTTCCGGAGCAGGGTGGGGATGATCCTGCAGGTGGAACAGCTGCCGCAGGATTCTTCAATAAAAAACTCGGTGAAATTCAGCACAATATCCGTAAGAATGTCACGGTGCCTTGCCAATAATGATTAAGGATCCGCCGGTAGCAAGATCTTCATATCCCAGGATACGGTTAAACTCGTTCGGGGCAATAATGGCTCCCGAAGGCCCTCCAACCTGAACAGCCTGAACGTCTTCGGCCCGGGCACCTACCATATCCAGGATATCGTCGATGGAAAAACCCCATACCACTTCATAAACGCCAGGGAATTTGCAGTCACCGGATATGCTGAGAAGTTTTGTGCCTGTGGATTCTGTGGTGCCAAGCGATTTATACCATTCCCCGCCATTCAGTATTACTTTTACTACCGAGCAAAGTGTTTCTACATTGTTTACCACCGTAGGCATGTCAAGATAGCCTTTTTCCACCGGGAATGGCGGCCGGTCACGTGGTTCACCTCGTTTGCCTTCGGCTGATTCGATCAGGGCTGATTCCTCGCCGCATACATAGGCACCGGCACCAAACTGGATCCGGATATCAAAATTGAATCCTTTTTTGCCCTGGATGTTCTTTCCCAGATAATTGGTTTCCCTCGCTTTTTCAAGTATCGATTCCAGGTAGGTTTGAAGATATTTGTATTCATGCCGTATATACAGAATACCTTCTGTGGCGCCAACGGCATATCCGGCCACCACCATGCCCTCAAACAGCAAACGGGGCCGTTCGGTCAGAATTACCCTGTCTTTGAATGTACCCGGCTCACCCTCATCGGCATTGCATAAAATATATTTCTTTTCTCCTGCGGCATTGCGGCAAAATTCCCATTTCAATCCGGTTGGAAAACCGGCACCACCCCTGCCCCTCATATTCGATTTCTTTACCTCTTCAATAACCTGCTCAGGGTTCATTTTGGTGATCTTTTCAATGGCCTGTCCCGATTTGTAATTTCTTTCGAGGATAGGGCCTATTTTGCGGATATTATTGGAAACGACTGATTTAATGAGGTCTGAACGATTTTCACCATCACCGTAATCGGCCACAAACATGTCGTCAACACTTTTCCCTTCCTTGATATCCCGTACGATCTCCTTTGCCCTGAATGGCGTAAGCCTGGTGAATATCTGATTGTTGATGATGGCTGCCGGTTCCTGATCATTCATCCCGATGCACGAGGTTTCAAACAATCCCACCAGCCCGTCCGACGTGACTTCATTGAATTTAATGCCCAGTTCCCTGCAAAAAGTGTCAGCCACCTCCGCTCTGCCCATCATATTGGCTACAGCACTGTTGTTGAGAAAGATCTGATACTTGCCGGTAGGTCTTTGGGAAAAGAAATGATAAAATGAAATGGTCTGGTCAACATCCACTTCCGACATGCCAAGATCCTCTGCGATCTGTACTGTAATCTCACGCGGAATGTAACCAAACTCCGACTGAACATCAATCAGGATATCCATCAGCCTGGTTTTATCCTTAGCATATTTGTCCAAGATTTTTCGAACTCCTGTTTTCATCGTGTTAAAATTAAATTTTTTAAAATGCCCGCCAGTCGAGCCTGTCAGGGAATGGTAACAGTGAAAATGGCTTTAAATAAAGGCTTGTAATAATTGTTAATTATTTCACAACTAAAAATAGAAATGAAAAACCATATTAACAAATGAAAGTAGAAATTTAGAATGAGTATAAGTTTCACCGGAAAAACACTCATATACAACAGATTGACACCAGTTCATTTTTCGGGTAACTGAGAAAAATCATATCCATCAGGTGGGGAGCGGAAGAGGGGGAGCCTGAAAAACGGAGTTTTTGTGGTTATTTTTTGGATTATTGTTATTAAAATAACGTGTTACATTATGATCATACCTTGCATATAACAGTAACCGGTGAATTTTACTGGTACTGGTTAAAAATCTGTATCCCTTGCCCCGTAAAGATCTTCTTCATAAAACTGGGTAAGCGTGGTATAAATATCCTCAAAGGATACAAAATGCTTTTTGCAGCCGATCCTTGAACATACATGTACCTTGCCACCTTTTTCCATGGCGAAGCTAACAATGGGCGCCTGACAAACACTACAGCTGGTGGGGGATGGAAGCTCCTTTTTGCAATGAGGGCAACTCAGTTTTGCAATGTCATTCTCCACCAGATCAATGTTGCTTGTTTTGTCATAGCAGCCATAAGAGGAACACAGATTGATCACACCATGCTTGCCGCCGCATTCAATGGTAAGCTTGATACTGGGCTTGGCATTCAGAAAATGGGTGTAATCCATTAAGGACTGCTGGCATAAAGGACATTTAACCTTCAGGGAAACCAGTTGTTTGGTCATAGTAATACCTCCGTTCTAATAGCAAATAGCAGTAAAAGTTACAAAAATCTCCGGCTATTCGCAAGTAAAAAAAGTATTGATTTTTTTTGCCACCTGGTCTGCCTTCCTTTTGACGGGAGCCGAAAGTCCTTCCCCAAATGATACCAGGGCAGGCTGAATACCCAGGACATACGTGCGGGCGTGAATAAATCTCACCGATCCTGGCAAGGGAGACATTGTGCGTGTTGGTCGTATAATCAGCCAGGCATCCTGCAGGAATGAGCGCAGAATAACCCGGCTTTCTGTTAAAATCAACACTGTCCATCAGGATGAGTACTTCGGGATGTATCGCGTTGATTTTTCCAATATAGTTCTCCAGACTGACTTCCACATTTAATACCCTGATGTGCTGGTTTGTAAGCAGCTTCTGTGCCAAATACACACCCACACCGTCATCACGGCGAAGCACATTTCCGAGGCCGACGAACAATATATGTTTATCTGGCAGGCCTGATGGTTTTTCAAAAGCCGAGAACATTTGTTAAAGCGATTTAAGCAATGTCTTTCTTAAACAATCAGGGCATAATACATTGAACATATCCTTCCGTTTCAGTTCATCTGTCACTTCAACTGACACAGCATCACTTTCTTCCAGTTTCAGTCGTTCATTCAACATGTTCAGATTAAGAATGGAGGAATAGGCCAGTGGGCCCAGTTTATCATGTAGGTATTGAAAATGCTGTTTTGTGGTGATCACCGCACTGCAATTCCTGCAAATGAGCAGCTCTTTTTCCTGTGTTTCAATAAGGGTCTTCCGGTCGAATGTGGCCAGATCAAAGATCCTGTTGCTTAATTTCACACCCTTTTTTGTGATGCAATGCTCTTCACACTGACCACAGAAAATGCATGCACCATAGTTGCGCTGGATAATCCTTACCTGTCGGTCCGCATCGTCGTGAAAGGTAATGGCATGACTGGGACATACATTGGCACAGGTTTCGCAGCCCACACAATGCTGATCATCCACCACTGGTTTACCCCTGAAGTTTTCAAAAGGTATATGGGACTCCTTTGGAAACTTGGTGGTATACGCGGGAGAAAACAGGGAAGTCAAGGCTTCCTTAATTTCTCTGATCTTGGGAGTTCTCATTTTACAGCATCTTTATAATCATCCTTAATACTCTTGTCACCCAGTTTGATCCCAAACTGATAGGCACCCCTGATTAAGGCGTGAGCAGCTACTGTAGAGGTGAAAAACAATATCGGTATCGCAATGATGGCTTTGATGCCCGCATCACTTATTCCAAAATGCAGCAGAACTCCAGCCAGAATGCTGCAAGTGCCCAGGGTTACGCACTTGGTGGCTGCCTGTAACCTGTTGTATACATCCGGGAGTCTCAAAAGTCCGATGCATCCGAACAGGTTGAACAGTATCCCGATGGATAATAAAACAAGACTTGCCATGTTATTCATTTAGTTTTTTACCACTCAGATATTTTGCCAGGGTTATGGTACCGATAAAACTCAGGATGATCCAGGCAATCCCGATGTCCAGTATAAAAGATCGTTCGGTTTGGATGGAGAGGATCGCACAGATTCCAACCACCAGGATCCCGAAAATATCAATCCCGACCATTCTGTCGGGGATCGTCGGGCCTCTGATGATCCGGTACATACAAACGCCGCTTAAGGCAATTTGCATATAAAGCAAGATGTCCAGGTAATCGGTCATTCTACAATTCTTTTAATATACTTTTCAAATTTTCCCAGAATCAAATCAGTATAAACTTCCGGGTTTTCCGAACGAATGAATATCCAATGGATATAAAGGTAATCGTCAATGATATCCACGGAAATCGTACCGGGGGTCATGGTAATGGAATTGGCCAGCAAGGTTCTGGCAAACTCTGATTTCAGTTGTGTCCTGACTTTCACAATGCCTGGCCTGATGGGCATGGCAGGATGGAGGACCCGGTATGCGACATCGATATTGGCGATAAGACAGGCCCAGAGAAAAACAAAGAAATAAACAAAGAGCCAGAAATATCGCTGAGGCTCAAGGAATTTGAACACATTGCGTATAAAATATCTTCCGAACAGGAGGGTGGTTATCACCGATATAACAGTACCCGTGACCAGATTGGGGAGAGTTGCTTTGAAGGTTAACAGCAACCAGAGGATCAGGGATAGTATGAACAGGGTTAGGTATCTCATATTATAATCCAAGTAATTTTTGATGTATAGCTGTCTGGCGTCCATCAGCATATCCACAGCAGGCTTAAAAAGCAAGTCCCTTAACGACGGGATCGCCAGCAGGCCCATCAGAAAACACAAAATCCCCAGTGTGATCATGCTGAATACCATCGGCCCCGAAACTTCATGCCGGCGATGGATCGCATTTTCCGAGACCTTGTTATAAAAGGCATAGCGCTGTAATTTCAGGAAGGACGCCAAGGTAAGAATACTAACGAGGATGGCCAGTATGGCCAGTAGCATAAAAACCGGCCCTAACACAGGCTATCACGATGATCAGTTTGCTGAAGAAACCGTTAAAGGGAGGTATTCCGGAGATGGACATGGACGCGACAAAAGATGTGGCAGAGGTTACGGGCATGCTATCCGAAAGGCCACCCATTTCCTTCAGATTGCGTGTACCCAGCCGGTATTCAATCGCCCCTGCATTCAGAAAAAGTAAGCCTTTAAAAGCAGCATGGTTGATCAGATGGAACAATCCACCTGTAATTGCCAAAGCCGCAACATCCGGTTTTTCTTGGCGGGACATTAAAATCATACCCAGGCCGGCCGACAGGATCACATATCCCATCTGGCTGATGCTGTGGTAAGCCAGTAGTCTTTTGATATCCCATTGACCAATGGCCAGAAATACCCCCAATACCATGGACAGGGTACCCAGTGCAGTAATCAAAACAGCTATTTGTTCACTGATCACAAACATGGTAAAGAAGAGTCTGATGATCACATATATTCCTACTGCTTTGATAAATACACCTGAAAGCATGGCCGAGATCGGAGAGGGTGCGGAGGAATGGGCATCGGGCAACCAGGCATGGAAGGGCATTATGGCTGCTTTTAGTCCGAAACCGCTTAAGATCAGTAACTGGACAAAAATATAATAGGTCTTATCGAATCCCGCTTTAAAAACTTCCCGGATATCTGCTATATTGAGGGTTTTGGTTTTCCAGTAAATAAGCCCGATTCCGAAAAGTATCAGTATAGAGGCCATACCGCCCAACACCTGGTATTTAAAGGATGCTTCCAGCTCATTTTTTTCCACCCCGAATGCCACCAGGGCATAGGATGCAATGACTGATATTTCAAGAAAAACAAAAATGTTGAAAAGGTCACCGCTCATCACAACACCGTTCATCCCGGCCACCATCAGGCAAAACAAGGCATAGAAGTATTCTCTCCGGTGTACCGCTGAATATAGGATATGGAATACACGGACGAAAAAAAAGCGAGTGCGCCGATGACACAAAGCATAATGACCGAATAACCATCAAGGATCATGTAAATACCGATGGGAATTATACCGGCAGGTTCCCATCCTCCCACTTTATATACATCTACACCCGATCCGGTGTGCATCAGGGCATATACATCCGTGATCAGGAGGAAAAGCATTATTGCGGGCGTGAAATATCTGGGCAGATCATTGATCACTTTTCCCAGTACCATGATCAGGAAAGCGCCTGCCAGAGGAACAATAACCAATAAGGGGATCAACGGATTCATACTTTATCCTTTTAAATTTCTGATTTCCCTGATGTCAAATGTCTTGTATTTTCGGTAGATCCTGATGATGACTGCCATGAGCATGGAAGTGGTAGCCAGTCCGATGACGATAGCCGTAAGCACCAAAGCCTGCGGCAGGGGATCAACATACAACTGTCCGGATTCTGCCGGATTGATGATGGGTGCTTTACCTCCTGCCACATAACCTATTAAAGCAAAGAAAAGAAAGGTGCTCACTTCCATGATGGATAGTGAAATCGCTATTTTAATCAGGTTTCTCCGGGTAATTACCCCGTATAAACCGGTCAGGAACAAAATGAAACACATCCAATAAGGTATCATCAGGGTTCCTCCTCCTTAAAAATGACCAGGGCCAGAAAAATGATAAAAATTGAGCTGGCGACCTCCATGCCCACAAAAATGTTATATAGCGGCAGGACACCAGCACTGATGAGCTCTCCAACGGTTCCTTTGGGAAGGAAATTCAGGAAAAATACCTTCGCACCGAAGAATAAACCAACCAGTGACAACAGGATCACCATCAGAATAGAAATATTTTCTGTTGCGGTGGATTCAGTTTCTTCCTTTTTCAGATTCAAAAAACCACTGCCAAAGGCAAGGGTAACCAGGATAAAAGCACCGGCCATGATGACTCCCCCGGCAAATCCGCCACCGGGGGTCAGATGTCCGTGAATAACCACATAGGCTCCGTAGAGGAAAATGATTCCGGCAAGGATCTGGGTGGTTTTCTTCACAATGGAGGTCATCCCTTTCATAACATTACTTTTTACCTTTCAGTCGTAATATGGTTATCACCCCAAGTACTGCAGTAACCAGAACCGTTGCCTCTCCCAGCGTGTCATAACCCCTGAAATCGAAGACCACCCCTGTAACCAGATTGGCACTGCCGGTTTTTTCCGCTGCACCATCAATGTATGCCTCCGCCATCCGGAGTGTGCCGTTGCCCAGGCTGTCAAGGCTGTCGATGGAAATGGTATAGAAGTATAGGAGCACAACAATGATGATCCAACTCAGTACGGCGAGGACATTTCCCTGGGGATCCGGTTTTATATAAGGTTCATCCCTTGAGCTGTTCAGAACAACTGCCACCATGATGATCAGGGATATCGTATCCACTACAATCTGGACAATGGCCAGGTCGGGGGCTTTCAGAAGCAGGAAGCAGACAACCAGTCCATAGCCGACAATTCCGCAGGCGATGACGGCAGAAAGGAGATCCCTGGCATGAATGGCATAAATCGCGCCTATGATCATGAATAGGGTGATGATGGTAATGGCCAGTTCCATAGTCCTTGATTTTAGAGCATAATGAATAACATAAATATCAAACCCGCAAGGATCCATACCGCATAAAAGGGCAGGATCCCTGTGTGGGCTTCACTCAGCCGACTACTTAACCAGAGCGTGGCTCGTTTTGAGAGGTCATACACATCGAACCATCGCTCTTCCGCTTTGCGGTAAAACCACGAGATCATCGGAAAATCCTGCAGTGTTTGATAGAATCCCGATACCGGATAACCTGTGTTTTCAATTATTTTTTCCCCTCCGATAAAGCTGTTTTCCGTTCGGAATTTCCCGATGCCGGAAATCAGGTACAAGAGTAATACCCAACAGAATGGAAGCCAGTACCAATAAAGAAACCAGGGATGAGTTCCAGAATCCGGTCACGGGAAATGCACCGGAAGCAGGTATAAAAAGTTCAGGTACAATGAGTGTAGTTGCAAATACACCGAATACGATGCAAAGTATGGCGAGTATCATCACGGGAGCCCACATCAGGACGGGAACCTCCTTTACTGCCTTAAATTCGGGCTTTTGCTGATTTAAAAACAGGCCTCCGACAAATTTGATGAAACTTGCGAGGGTCAGTGCAGAGCCAAATACAGCGAGTCCCAGCCAAACGACCCATAGTTTGCTGGCCAATCCCTCGCCTGTACCAAAATCGATGATCCCCTGATAGATCATCCACTTTGAGGCAAATCCATTGAAAGGTGGAATTCCGGATATGGAGAATGCAAAGATCAGCGCTCCGAAAAATGTAAGTGGCATGGATCGGGACAGTCCTCCCAGCTCATCAATATCCTCTTTGCCTGTTCGGTACTCCACATTGCCTGCGGTTAAAAACAATCCGGTTTTATAAATAACATTGTTTACCATATGAAACAGACCGGCCGCGATTCCCAATGATGAGCCCAGCCCAAAACCAAGGATCATATATCCAACCTGTGAAACAGCATGAAATCCCAGCAACCGTTTGTAATTATGCTGTAACAGGGCCATCATAACTGCTGAAATAATGGTAATTACGCCCAGTAACAGCAGCAGAAACCTTATGGGATCAGTCAAAGTGAACAGATCGGTCGTTATTCTTGCCAGAAAATAGATTCCTAAAAGCTTGTCCAGTGAGGCAGGAAGGAATGCGGAAGTTGTTGCGGGTGCGCACTGCGTATAATCAGGGACCCAAGAATGAAAGGGAAAGGCCCCGGCTTTTGTGAAACTCCCGATGGTCAGCGTGAGAAATGCAAATATAGCCAGGGCGTTTTCCGTAGGAAGCGATATATGGGACATGCTTAAGGTACCGGTGATCTTCCAGAGAATGACAATCCCCAGAATCATGATCCCATCGGAAGCCCCTATCAGGATCAGCGCCTTTTTCGCTGCCGATGAGCTCGCCTCGTTGATTCCGGGAATCAGCTTGTACAAGGTAATGCCCAACAGCCCCCAAAATGTAATGAAAACAAGCAGGTTATCAGCCAATACAGCACCAAAGGAAGCTCCAAGTGTGATAAGGTAATAGGAATAAAAGCATTTGATCTTTACTTTATGATAGACAAAAGAATACAAAAGAACCAGCAATCCCGACAAACCAACGAAAAGCAGGATCAGTTTGCTCAGGCCGTCAACCTGCAAAACAATCTCACCGGTGACAGGTATCAGGTTATTGCCTGATCCAACCATCCTATTCGCGTATACTTCTCCCAGTTTTATCAGCTGATCACCTTCGGCAAAAATTGCTATAGCAGAATAACCGGCCAGGAGAACCGCCAGGAGCGAAATGGTTTCCTGAACATACCTGATCCTGCCCGGGATCATAAACAGCAGTATCCCTGCCAGAATGGGAATGAGAATCGTGAATAATACTTCGTTCATCATACGCGCTTCATTGTTTCATGGATGATGTTCTTTTTGCCGAGTATTCAATCAGTTCCTTACCATTCATGATCTTTTCTCCGGAATAAATATCATAAACGACAGCCAGCCTTTCGGTACAACAATAGCATGGATCTACTGCCGCAAGCGAGAGCGTGGCATCCGAAATCGTTTGTCCGATGCAGGATTTCCTGAAGGTGGCGATGTTCATATAACTAGGGGCCCTTATTTTATGCCTGACAGGGTAATTCGATCCATTGGTCTTCACAAAATGGAATACTTCCCCGCGGGGGGCCTCGGCGCGACCAGTGCCCATTCCTTCGGGGATTTCCCTGATTTCGGTTTCAATCTCACCCTCCTTTTCTTTCTTTAGTCTTTCCAGACACTGGTTAATAATGGATATGGATTCGTACATTTCCAGCAGTCTTACTTCAGCCTTGGCAAAGACATCTCCGGCATTCGCGGTAATTACTTTCCAGTTGACCAGAGGATAGGCAGCATAAGGATCATCGCGCCTGATATCGATATCGACGCCCGAAGCTCTTGCGGTAGGGCCAACAGCGGCATAACTGATAATATCTTCCCTGGTAAGAATTCCTATTCCTTTAGTTCGGGCATGGATTACCGGATCATCCATGATCGCACCGGCAAGCAGATCGGTTTTTTTTCTGATGACGTCAAGGGTTTCCCTGATGCTGGATATTTTATTGTTTTCGATATCCCGGCGCACACCGCCAATTTTAAACATGGCATAGCTGTTCCTGTTTCCGGTGATCATTTCAAACAGATCAAGAACCGGTTCCCTGTACTTCCATGCCCACATAAATACGGTATTGTATCCAAGGAAATGTCCCGCCAGTCCAACCCACAACAAATGACTGTGGATCCTTTCCAGTTCCCCGATAATGGATACGGATGTATTTGGCCCTGTCGGGAATTTCAAGCCCTGCAATTTCTTCCAGGCAATTGGCAAAGGCAAAAGGATGTGACGTGGAGCAGATCCCACAGATCCTTTCAACCAGAAAGAAAACCTGATCGAAAGTCTTTGACTCACTGAGTTTTTCAATGCCACGATGATTATATCCGGTTTCCCATTTAACATCCTTCACAATTTCGCCATCGCAGTATAGTTTGAAAAGTTCAGGTTCTTCCTGCAGCGGATGGTATGGACCTATGGGAATTATTTTATTCATATGCAGATCAGTTCATTGCTGATTTTTCCGATAAGGATAAATCCCCTCCGCCCAATTCCCGTCTGAAATCAGTTTCTCCAGGTTGGGATGGATGCTGAAACGGATCCCGATGATCTCATGCATCTCTCTTTCAATCCAGTTGGCTGCCTTCAAATAGTCCTGTAAGAGATTCAATGTCGGGATTTTGTTTATCCAGTATTACCCTCACATTCAATATCAATCCTGTATTGTCCTTGCTGAAATGATACAGGATTTCAATGCCCAAATCGGTCTCCATGGCAGTGGCAATAATAAACCTGAACTTAAGCTCCCTGTATAGAAATTCACTTATCGCGACAATGGCATCCGGTTCAACGGTAAGGGTTCCCGTTTAGCGCTTCTGACATCAACCTCCTGCACTTTTGATCCAAAGTGTTTTTTGAGTTCTTCTATTTCAAGTAGTTCTCCATGATCAGTCAGCATCAGGTTCAAGTGATTATTTGTTCAGCAATTTGACAATCCGGCAATGATCGCTTCGGGTTTTGGGGACATCCCGGTATATAAGCGTCCACAGGAATGATCCTGTCAACCGGTCCTGCAAAAGTGTTTCCTTCGGCAAAAATTCCTCCCGTGCAACCACAGGCACCAATGGCCACAACAATCATAGGTTTGGGAGCCTGTTTGTACAATTCAAGCAATCTGTTTTATCCTTTCTGTTGATGGAACCATTCACCAGCAGCACATCGGCATGCCGGATACTGCCAACAAGCTGCATACCGAACCGTTCCATATCATACCGGGGTGTAAGACAATCGAGTATCTCAATATCGCAGTTGTTGCAGGATGCTCCGCCAAAGTGAAATACCCACAGCGATTTTTTAAAACAATACTCTTTAAAGCCCAAAGTATTAGTATTTTATAACCTGATAATAGCTCAAAATAATAGCAACGATAACCAGCAGGTTCATCCAAATAAAGAAAAACCGCATGGCCTGATCAATACGCATGCGCGGATTTGTATTCCTGATAAGGGTGATCAGCAGCAACACACCCGCCGAGTTTCAAAATGGTCCACAGCAGATGAATTCCATCAAACCTGAATCCCCCCAGGAGCATGTGCACAGGAAGGCGGGCAAAACAAACACATCATGTATTTGGTGAGTTTGATCAGTGAATAGGCTGAGCCTGAATACTCAATAAAGCATCCGTGAGTAATTTCTGTTTCAGCTTCCGGCATATCAAAAGGGACAAAACCCAGTTTTGCCTGAATGCAGAACAGTAAAACCAACGAACAACAAAACTCCGGAAATACTCCCGACAAATGCACCCTGATCATGCTGTTCGGCTATGATATTGTGGAGCCGGATGGCCATGCCGGCTTTATAAATTATGGCAGCCATAACCAGCAGAAAAGTCAGCTCATAGCTCATGATCAGCTTCATTTCACGCGAAGCACCTACAGAAGCAAGGGGATTTCCTGCAGCCAGGGCCCCGATGATATAGGTCAGGGAAGGAATGGTCAGCATATAAAAAATCACAATTATATCTCCATTGAACCCTGACTTAATGACCAAATGCCGGCAGCAAAATCAAAATACCTGAAGGCGGCACCTGTAAGGCCCAAAACCGGTGCCAACAGAAAGATCAGCCTTGATCCCCGTGCCGGTAAAATGGTTTCCTTCACCAGCAACAATTTAAAGAAATCATAGAAAGGTTGTATCACCGGAGGACCTTTCCGGAATTGTATCCAGGCTGTAATCTTCCGGTCGGTCCAGCTAAAAAGGCCTCCTGCCACGCCCATAAAAACAAATCCCGGGAAAACCAGATAATATAGCAGATCTTTAACCATTGGTATTGCCAGTATTTTCTTTGATCAGAATATCCTCATCAGGCTGGTAAATATTCTCCGCCGGGTTTTCTTCCCGGTCAACGATGCTCGATAACATTTTCAGGAAACAATCGCGCAAATTCCAACAATCCTTTTCACCGTTCAGGTCAATGAATCTCGGCCGGAGGTTTTTACCTCAAAGAGATTATCCATCATGGTCCCGAAAGGGCAACTGTAACCACACAGGATTTGCATCGTACACAGCGGTACAAAAACCTTCTGATCGATGCCGTTCCCATCTTTTTCCAGTGCTTTGGCCGGACAAGCCTCTATGCAGGGTGCTTTTTCACATTTACGGCAGGTAAACTGAAAAGTGGCAAGCTCCCGGATGGTTTTAAAGGATGAGGCAAAAGCATCCGCTTCCAAAACACCTTCAACAGGTACGTTTTTTAAATCCCTCAGTTTTTCAAGATCAATGAGCAGTTTTTTTCCCATGTTTCCGATTTTATACGCCAGATATCAGGTTGATTTTTATCTCATCATAGGTAAATACAGGGCCGTCTTTGCATACATAATATTTGCCCATCATACAATGTCCGCATTTCCCAAGCCCGCATGACATATTCTTCTCCATGGAAAGGTAAATATCCTGTTCAGGATATCCCATTTCCAGTAGTTTGAGGTTCCGTATTTCATCATGACCGGAGGCCCGCAAACAATGGCAACCGAATTGGGATGTTCACCTGGATATCATCCAGCAGAACCGTGACCACGCCTTGCTTTTCCTGCCAGGATCCGTCTGCTTTATCCACAGCTCCATAAACTTCGAATCCTTCCACTTTTCTGAGTTCATCCACAAAAGGTTTATAAATGCAATCCTCAGGGGTTTTGGCGCCATAGCAAAGGATGACTTTTTGAAGTTTTTCTTTTTCGGCAATCAGATTGAACAATAGAGAGCGGATAGGGGCAAATCCGCATCCCCCTCCCAATATGATCAGCTCTTTGCCATAAAATTTTTCGACCGGGTATCCCCGTCCAAAAGGTCCCCTGATACCAACAACATCGCCGGTTTTTAAGGCATGGATTTTTTCTGTTACATAGCCGGCTTTCATCACCGTAACTTCAAGCTTCTTTCTATCAAGCGGGGAGGACGAAGGTGTAAAGGGTGCTTCGCCAAAGCCATTAATAGTCAGCTCAATAAACTCACCCGTTCTAAATGAAAAATCCTGTTCCGGGATCAGTAACAAAGGATCTGATCAGCGGAGATTCATGATCACTTTCTCCACAGAAGCTTTTAAAGGCTGATATATATTCATGGTATCTGTCCTCATCATACGATCAGGAGGATTCCGACATTTCTGTGAAAATCTTGTTCTTGTTGATGTTCCCCAAACAGCACTCGATACATCTGCCGCAACCTGTGCAGGCCTGTGCATTGAACCTCTCGTGTTTCCATACATATTTGCACAGATACCGGTTCCTGAATCTGGCAGGTTTCTTGTGAAGACGGATCCTCTCCGGCAGCAATTCTTTCAAATCCGGGAAACTGACAGGAATCCAGCTGTCTGACTTTTTCAAAACCAGGACGATCAATCAGCAAAAAACAGGTACAGGTTGGACAGATGGTAGCACAGGCGCCGCATGAAACGCATGGTTGGGAATGCCTTGCCCATATCTCCTCTCCTGACCGGTTAATCAGTTTTCCAGTGGTTGCATAATCCGGCAGATACTGATTTTTATTCATCAATTGCTCACGGGTTGAGGATCTGCGGGATTCAGCTTCCGCAAGAAGCTCCCTTGCAGGGACCTTCACCGGATATTTCTTTCGCAGCCGCGAGATGAATGCCTCCCCTTTGGACGTTTTAACCGTCAGGATCAATTCTCCGTCCAGGGATACCAGAGTAGCATCATCATTTGTAACCGGGTAGGGTTCAATGCCATAGGCGATACAATGACAATTTTCACGAAATTCATAACATTCCGAACCGATCAGAATAGTATTTTCCCGATGCCATTTATACACCGGATCAGGATACCTCTCATCCAGATAAATCTCATCCAGCAGATCCAGCGCTTTCAGGTCGCAGGAGGGAATACCCACCACAATTTTTCTTTTTTGCCGGGATTTTTCAACAACCACATTTTCCTTTACAGGCAACAGGAAAAATTTAAGCGGGGTAACAGGGGCAGGTTTGTTGTAACAGTATGGGACGGTCAGTATTCTCAAATCTCCAGTATTCTATATGAATACCGTTTTCAACCGGCACAAAGACATCCATTTCATGTGCAACTTCCTGTAGGAATAAATGCCAGTTAGAAACTGAGATCTGAATGACATCTTCCAATTTAGTGTTCTAATTTTCACATATTATCTTAAAGTTATGATAAATGAATAACAATGTCAAGTTTTTTACCTGCAAAAATGACAGCCTTTTCACTTCATTGATTCAACGGAAATAAATCCTTAAATGACCAAAATCATGGCAGTATTCAGGTGCATTATTTAATTTTGTCATTGAAAGTTTGGTATGCCGGATCTTGAAGCCGGGATTTATCATTGGTCAGCCCAAACAGGAGTATGAAACATTTCTAAGGCATTCAACATGCCTTACATTCTAATAGATAGTTTACCACAGTAGTGTTCAGCCCCGTCGTCAGACGGGGTTCTTTTTTAGTACTTCTTTCCTTTGTAATAAACATTGTAGTTATTTAGTCCCTTGTTGACCACAACTACATCACGGTAAAGATCAATACCCTCAGTGAGATCATAGGTAAGCACCTTGCTTTCACCCCGGCTGAATATCTTGACATTCCTGTTCAGATCGCGGTAAACAATGGTGTTCCATTCGGCTTTCCAATCATCGGGTATATAGGTCTCCAGTGTATAGGACCTGTTGTTGTACCATACCTTCAGATATCCCTGTTCACCGTAAATAACCAAACGATTGCGTACCTGGTAGAAATCGGGAGCAAAGGAACTGATGGTCACAGTTTCCCCTTCCTCGAACAGTTTAAACGACCCTGTATTGTCCACATAGGCTGCTATACCATCGCCAACCTGCCAGGATTCCGGCCTGAACTCCTCCGCCAGGAAGATTTCACCTTTGTAAAAAACCCTGAATTTCAAGTCGGACAGGTTAACATAAGCGACAATGTCTCTGCCTGCCTTGAAAAATCCACCCGACAAAAAGGGCTCGATGACCTGGTTACTTCCCCTGTAAAAAATCTTGAAATCACGGGTCCGTGAAGAAACATAGGCTACCAGGTTATCACCCGACTGGAAGCCACTGATGGTTCTGCCAGCCAAACCATCCTCGAGAATATGAATACTTCCTTTATAAAAAACGGCGAGTAATTCGCGGTTCGCATCATAAAAGGTTACCAGGCTATCCTGCGGCTGATATTGGATGGCATTGGTACTGACCGTGGTTACCCTGCCGTTTTCAATAATTTTGACGATTCCGCCGATGTTGTAAACTGAAAGATAATCAAGGGCTTCAAACCTGTTTGGTGAACTTACTTCCAGGGTGGAGATCTCTCCCCGATAATACATTTTCAAATGATTCCTGCTATCGGTATACAACAAGCATTGTCCACCAATACTAAAACTCCTGGCGGGAAGGTATTCCGCCTGGATGGACCGGCCATCATCAAAAATATAAAATCTTTGCTGATTATCGTGATAGGCAGCAAGTTGCTGTGCAGCAAGTTTGCTGAATACCAGAAACAGGAGAAGGCTATTCATTAATAAAAAAGCCGATCTCTTCGAGTGAAGTAATAATGTCATAGTCCTTAAGGTAAATATCCTGTGGAACATCCAAATGAACAGAGGTAAAATTCAGAATTCCCCTGATCCCCGATTGAAGCAACATTGCCGCAGTTGAAACGGCGGCCTCCGGAGGGACAGTAAGTATGGCAATCCGGATATTCTTATCTTGAATAACCTTCCCGGCCTCATTCAAATCGAAACAAGGCACATTGGACAGATAAGTATTTATTTTATTCTTATCAATATCAAAGGCTGCTACAATGTTCATTTTGGTTTCCGCCTTTCTGATGAATCCCAGCACAGCTCTGCCAAGGTTGCCAATACCAACAAGCGCAACCTGATGGCCTTCCTTTCTGTCAATCGTATTGCCGATCATCCCGATGAGTGCTTTAATGTTGTAACCCTTGCGATGATTCCCGTTGAGGCCGATCAGCATCAGATCACGCCTTACCTGTTCCGGTGTGAGGTTCAGCAATGCAGCAAGTTTGTGTGAATAGATGTGGGCCTCCTCAAGATCTTTGTATTTATTAAGCAGGCGCCTGTATTTACTCAGTCTTTCAACCGTTCTTGATGGCAGTTTCATGTTCATGGTAATTTCCCGGCCTATACGATGCGATAAAATTAAATCTAATAAATCATTATTTTCATACTTTTATGGCAATTACCAAAAACAATTGTTAATTGTTTCACATTGTCTTCCGGATTTACTGATCATATCATTGCATTGCGCATCAGGGTAGAGGGACTTGTGCAGGGTGTCGGATTCAGACCATTTGTATACAGGCTGGCACTGCAACACCATTTGCATGGCTGGGTGGTAAACCGTACGGATGGAGTTACCCTTAAGGTGGAAGGTCTTGCCGGGGATATGCCTTCTTTTTTGGAGGATCTGAGATACAAGGCTCCTGTGGTGTCACAGATAGAAGAAATCTCTGTTGATCAGGATTTTCCTGAGGGGCTACAGGGTTTTTTCATCCTGGCCAGTCAGGATATGGACGATGAAACCTCGGAGATCAGTCCGGATATCGCCGTGTGCCCTGATTGTCTGAACGATCTCAGGAATCAGCCTCACCGTGCAGGATATCCTTTTATCAATTGTACAAATTGTGGTCCGCGGTTTTCGATTATCTGCAGTTTCCCATACGACCGGAAGAATACCACCATGGCATCTTTTGACATGTGCCCGGAATGCAGCAGGGAGTATACCGACATTACCGACAGGCGGTTTCATGCGCAACCGGTGGCCTGTAACCATTGTGGTCCGAATTATTCCATGCACATCGGAGGCCGGATGATCAACAACATGACGGAAATACTGGATCAAATGAGTGTTCTGGTCCATAGCGGAGGTGTCATAGCCCTAAAAGGCACCGGTGGCTTCCATCTGATGTGCGACGCCCTGCATGAAAAGCCGGTCAACCGGTTGCGTGAGCTGAAGAAGAGGGAGGGTAAGCCTTTTGCAGTGATGTTCAGAGATCTGGAAAGCCTCAGGCAATATGCCATGGTATCCGAACCGGAAGAAAAGGCGCTGACATCGTGGAAACGGCCAATCGTTATCTTAAGGGCCATTCGACCCATGGCACCTGGAATAACCCTGGGATTGAACACACTGGGGGCCTTTCTTCCCTATATGCCCCTGCATTACCTGTTTTTTGAGAGAACCGGCATTCCGGCGGTTGTTCTCACCAGCGGTAACATTGCGGATGAGCCTGTACTCATTGGAAATGTAGAAGCCCTGGCAACCTTTTCCACGTTGACAGATGCCGTAATCACCTATAACCGCGATATCCATAACCGGAATGATGATTCTGTAGTTCGTATTATTGCGGAGCAGGAAAGGGTGCAGCGCCGTTCGCGCGGATTTGTTCCGGCACCTGTAAAACTCGGTTTTGATGTGGATGGATTACTGGCTACGGGAGCGGAATTATCAAATTGCTTTTGCCTGGGGAAAGGCGAAAGGGCTTACCTGAGTCAGCACATCGGCGATCTGAAAAACCAGGAAACATTTGCCTTCTTTGAGGAAACGCTGGAAAGGTTTCAGCAACTGTTCAGGATTAAGCCCCATACGATTGCCACTGATCTACATCCTGATTATATGACCTCACGCTACTCCCGTAAGCTTGGATTAAAGACCATTGAAGTGCAGCACCACCATGCACATATCGCCTCATGCATGGCGGATAACGGGCTTGATGAACCTGTAATCGGACTGGCGTTTGACGGGACAGGATATGGAACCGACGGCAACATTTGGGGCAGTGAATTTTTGACAGGTGATTATCATGATTTTTCCCGCCGGGGGCATTTTGAATATATGGCTTTGCCCGGAGGTGATAAGGCTTCTGAAGAACCCTGGAGAATGGGGTTATCATTGCTTTACCAGGCATTCGGCAAAGATCTGATCAGCCTGGATCTGCCTCTGCTGCAAATGTTGGATCAGTCAAAAATCAACATGGTTGTTACGGCTTTGGAAAGAGGTATTAACTGCCCCATGGGTTCAGGAGCAGGTCGGCTTTTTGATGCTGTTGCTGCCATCAGCGGCATTTGCGTTAACGCACTTTTTCATGCGGAGGCTCCTATGCGTCTTGAATCTTGTGTTCTTCAGGATTTTGGGGAATACTATGATTTCAATATGACCGATTCCATATCCTTTGTCCCAATGATCAGACAGATCTGTAAGGATGTCTGTGACCATGTGGAACCGGCTGTCATATCCACCAGATTTCACAACACTGTGGCAGAGGCCTCATACCGGATGGTAAAAAAGATCAGGGCCGAAACCGGATTGCAGAAAATTGTTTTATCCGGGGGTACCTTTCAAAATAAATATCTTGTTGAAATTTTGGAAAACAAGTTGCTAAAGGATAATTTCGCCGTGTATACGCATTTCAGAGTTCCCTGTAATGACGGAGGAATAGCTTTGGGGCAAATTGCAATTGCAGCGAAAAGAAGGTTACAGTAATGCTATTCATTGGATTAAATTTATACCGGTAGTCAACATGTGTTTAAGTATACCCGCAAAAGTCCTTTCTGTGGAAGGCAATATGGCCAAAGCCTCTGTGGGCGGAGCAATTGTCAATGCCAGCCTGCATTTGCTGGATGATGTATCTCCCGGAGATTATATCCTGATACACACAGGATTTGCACTTCAAAAAATCAGCGAAGAGGAGGCCCTGGAAACCATCCGGATCATTGAGGAACTAGATCAGGTAACCGGGGAATCAGGTGCATGAAATACCTCGATGAATACAGGGATAAGAACCTGGTTAATAGACTGATCAAAGCTATTACACGTGAATCCGTACAAAAATTACGGATCATGGAGGTTTGCGGTGGACATACCCTGGCCATCCGTAAATTTGGCATTCAGCATATGCTGCCCGAAAATATTGAATTATTGTCGGGTCCCGGATGTCCGGTGTGCGTTACCGACAGGGTATCTATTGATAAGGCTGTTAAACTGGCCGGAATTCCCGGAACCATTATAACCACTTATGGCGACCTCATCAGGGTACCCGGGTCAGACTCAAGTCTGAACCAGGAAAAAGCCTCGGGTTCCGATATCAGGATCGTTTATTCCACCCTCGAAGCACTGCAGATCGCAAAGGAAAATCCTCAAAAGCAGGTAGTTTTTCTGGGTATTGGTTTTGAAACCACTACACCCTCCAGTGCAGTTGCTTTATGGGAGGCATCACGCCAGAACATCAGAAATTTCTACCTTTTCAGCATGCATAAGGTGATGCCGCCTGCCATGGCCGCCCTCATCGAACAAGGCGTAAGGATTAACGGATATATTGGCCCTGGCCATGTGACTGCAGTTGCCGGAGCAGACATGTACCAATCGCTTGTTGATCAATACCGCATTTCAGTGGTAGTTTCGGGATTTGAACCGGTGGACCTGCTTCAATCGATATACCTGTTGGTAAAAATGCTGGAGGAAGGAAGGTTTGGTACCGAAATTCAATATAAAAGAGCCGTAACTCACCAAGGCAATATAAAAGCACAGGAGATGGTTGCCAGGTTTTTTGAACCGGCAACCGATTCATGGCGTGGTCTGGGTTCCATCCCCGGCAGTGGAATGAAAATCCGTGACGAATTCAGATCTTTTGATGCGAACGTACATTTTGATTTGGAGGTGGATCCGGTTCCCGAGCCCAAAGGTTGTATTTGCGGAGAAGTGCTGAGGGGACTGAAACGGCCCGATCAATGCGGATTATTTGCCAGGGTCTGTACACCCTCAAATCCCATCGGCGCATGCATGGTATCGGGTGAAGGAGCCTGTCAGGCATATTTTCAATATAAATAATGGTTTTCACATGAACACAAAAGGACGTATTTTACTTTCAATTCTGAGCGGTCTGCTGCTTACCCCTGCATGGTATGAATGGGGACATGGTCTGGTTCTTATCTTTGCGCTCATTCCACTCCTGTTTGTTGAAGATGATCTCGATCAGCATAAAAATGAATATGGTTCAGGTACATTCTTTCGATACGCAGCGCTGACTTTTTTTGTCTGGAATACCGCTACTACCTGGTGGATTTTTAATGCAACGGCCATAGGTGTGATTGCTGCCATACTGATCAACACTTTCATGTGGTCGCTGGTCATGTGGTTCTTTCATATTGTCAAACGAAGAATGGGTCCGCAGATTGGATATTTCTGCCTGATATTGTTCTGGATCACCTGGGAATTCTTTTATCACAACACCGAGATATCATGGCCCTGGTTGACTTTGGGCAACGGTTTTGCTTTCAATATCAAACTGATACAGTGGTACGAGTATACCGGAGTCCTGGGGGGATCCCTGTGGGTTTTGATCCTGAATATACTAACCTTTAATCTTATCAAGGGTTACACGACAGGAATTCCACGCAGAAGACTTCTGGCCCAAATCATGCTGATTTTTGTGATCATTGCAGGTCCGGTGGTGATTTCACTGGTAAGGTTCCATACTTACCGGGAAATATCCGATCCCAAAACGGTTGTGGTGATTCAGCCCAATATTGATCCCTATGAGAAGTTTGTATCCATTCCGAGCATCGATCAGACCTATGTTCAGCTATCCGAGGCTGCCAAGGTAGCAGATTCTACTGTAGATTACTTTGTTGCACCGGAAACATCCATTAACAATAGTATTTGGATAGATCAGATTGAGGAGGTCCCGGATATAAGGATGATCAGAGGTTTTCTCAGAGCCTACCCGGGTGCTGCCTATGTTCCGGGTATTCAGTGTTATAAGCGTTATATGCCGGGAGACACATTGTCTGATAATGTGCGGGACATCCCAGGCACCAGCATGAAGTTTGAAAGCTTCAATGCTGCCATACAGCTGGATTCTTCCGATCGTGTACCTTTCTATTTCAAATCAAAACTGGTAGTGGGTGTTGAAAAAATGCCCTATGCCAGATATCTCAAATTTCTGGAAAAATTTACTGTCAGACTGGGCGGAACTTTTCGTGGCTGGGGAACCCAGGATTACCGGGGGGTGTTTTATTCTGCCACCGATTCAACAGGGGTAAGTCCAATCATTTGCTATGAATCGGTTTATGGTGAATTTGTTACAGGATATGTTAAGAATGGGGCCAACCTGTTGTTTGTCATCACCAACGATGGCTGGTGGGGAGACACACCGGGTTATCATCAGCATAATGCTTTTTCCAGTTTAAGGGCCATTGAAACCCGCCGGAGTATTGCACGTTCAGCCAACACCGGTATTTCCAGCCTCATCAATCAGCGCGGAGAAATAATGGACAAGCTCGGATGGTGGAAGAGGGGAACGGTTAAAGGTACCATCAATGCAAACGATACCATGACTTACTATGTGAAAAACGGGGATTATATTGGCAGGACAGCCAGTTACTTCTCTTTGCTGATGGTTTTATTATACTTCATAAGACGCTTAATGAAAAGATAAGGTGAACGTGCTTATTGGCTTCTCAGCTTTTGGTTTTCAGCCTCCAGTTGTTTTAGTTGCTCTGTTCTTCGGGCAAGTTCAGCAGTCAATTCTTTTTCTTTACGCACTGCCTCTTCCTGTGTGGCCATCATTTCTTCCATATTCTGCCTCATTTCCTCCTCCTGCGCCCTAAGTTCTTCTGCTTGTGTATTGTTTTGTTCAAGCATTTCATTTGTCTTCTCGTTCGCCTTGATGATGGTGACAATGGAGGCCAGGGATTCAGCTATTTTTTCTACAAAGATTACCTGGTTATCGGGCAATTTGTGAATGGAGGCAATTTCAATAACACCGACACAAATATTATCCTGCATGATAGGAATATAGAGGGCATGTTTCAAAGATACGCTGCCTAATCCGGAATGCAGCACAATAAAACCCTCGGGTAAATTATCCACTTTCAGGGTTTCCTTTTCTACAAAACAGGTACCGATATTGCCTTCACCGGCTTCGAAAAAGAAGTTTCTTCCTTTGTCACTGCTTAGACAAAACTCTCCGGTAGCCCGAAGTACAATATGTTGGGGATCAGAATCATCCATAATAAAGATTCCGCCGGCTGAAGCATTGATATACCGAACCAGTTCTGAAATGACCCCGGTGGCAAGGTCTTCCAGGTTGCGTCTCTTCTTGGCGATGATGTCACTAAACCGGGCAATTCCTTCCGTGAAGAACCTGATATCCTTTTCTTCTTCGTCACGTCTTCTCAATTCTTCCTGCTGGTGCTCCAGTTCCTTTGCTTTGCCCTTAATTTCAGCTTCTGCTTCCTGAATTTTCTGCTCCAGGATCAGTTTATCACGAATGGATTGTTTTTCTCTTTGTTTGATATACATGACGATCAGCATCGCGGTCGCCAACACATAGAGAACAATGGCGAGTTTGGTCGCATACCAGGGCGGCCGGATCCGGATCTCAAGCCTGCGGGGATTCTCAATGAACAATCCGTCACTGTTCGATCCTTTTAACAGGAAGGTGTATCTCCCGGCATCCAGATTGGTGTAGGTCACAAAGGATCTGTTTCCTGCATCCACCCAGTCTTCATCAAAACCTTCCAACTTATACATGAACCTGTTTTTGGACGGTGTATTGTAATCCAGCGAAGCAAACTCAATCGTAAATGCTGATTGTCTGGGATTTAGTTTAACAAACCTGGTGAAGTTAATATGTTGCCTGATCGGAGAATGTTTTGCTCCGGGAATGGCCGATTTGTCATAAATTTTGAAATCGGTAAAAACCACATTGGGTATAATTTTACTGTAACGGATGCTGTCAGGATGAAAAAAAGTAAGACCGTTTACACCACCGAACATCATCCTGCCATCGCTTAACTGGTATTGTGCATTGTATTTGAATTCACTACCCTGAATTCCCTGTGATTTATCATAAGCCTCAATGGTTTCAGTAAAAGGATTGAATTTCATCAGACCCCTGGTTGAACTGATCCAGAGGTTATTGTTTTTATCCAGGAGCATACCCATAAGGGCGTTGGAGGTCAATCCCTCCGCCATGGTAAACACTTTAATGGAATCGGTTCTGAGGTCAAGACGATTCAGGCCTCCTCCGTTGGTGGCGATCCAGGCGTAGTCGCCAAGGAAGATGATGGATTTAACATCATTATAGGAAAGTGAGTTCTTGTTATGTTCATCATGCCGGTAATTCTTCATTTCTTTCCTGTCATAATCCAAAACACAGATGCCTGCATCTTCTGTCCCAAACCAGATTCTTCCCTTGTCATCTTCCGTAATATGCATTATTGAATTTGAACAGGGTGCAATTTCCTCAGTGCTTTGTGAAAAGCTCCTGAGGGTTCTTTCAAGCGGGTCATAAAGGGCGAAGCTCGCAGTAAGTGCGGCAAGCCAGTACCTCCCTTTACTGTCCTTATAAATATACCATACATGATTGGAGCCCAAACCATCATCTCCATAAAAGGCCTCAATCACCCGTTTCGTTTCGGGATCGAATACCATAAATCCTCCGGAGTACGTGCCCAGCAAAAGGTTCCCATCCGGGTCCTCATTAATGGTTAAAATAACATCCGAGGTAAGCGATCCCGGATCCCCTGGTTTGTGCCTGATATGATCAAATATCCGTTCTTTTTCATTAAACAAGCTTAATCCTCCGCCATCCTGGCCGATCCAGATCCTGCCCTTGGTGTCCTCATAAATTGCGGTGACTACTTCTTTGTTAATCGAGGCAGGATTGAAGGGACTATGTGCAAAAGAAGTGAATATCTCTTTATGCCTTTTCCAAACGCTTATTCCGGTACCAAAATGACCTACCCAGATATTCTTATCCCTGTCCTGATACATCTTGAATATGGCATTACCGCTCAGGGAGTAATTGTTTCGGGTGTCCACCATTAAGTATTGCATGGTACCTGTGGCAGAATTATACACATTGATGCCTCCGCCATCAGTACCTATCCATACCTCGTTGGTCTCTACAGGCAAAACTTTGGTTTTTATACTTGAGGCATTGAGACCGCCTTCCACCCTGTCAATAAGTCTGGATACCCCGGTCACCGGATCGTAAACAAAAACGGAGGAGAACTCTGAGGTGATATAGATTAATCCGTTCAGGTCCTCCTGCATGAATTTAAGGTTGTTATTGCCCAGGTAGACTGTTTTATAGTTGATTGCCGTGAAGGTCTCTTTTTTCCGGTCAAATTCATAAATCGGATCGGTACTGGCTCCTACAAGCAGACGCTTGTCCCGGGTCACGTAAGTGCTGTAAACAGTTGTACTGCCAAGAGAATTGGGATTACCGGGATCATGTTTGTAGGTCTTGAATATATTCTTTTTGGGGAGGTAATGTGCCAGTCCGTTAATCGTAGAGAACCATATTGTACTGTCCAGGTCCACGGTGATGCTGTAAATCCTTCCCCCTTGGAAAGCATTCGGATTCATCGGATCTTCGGGAATCCTGATCATCTTATCTGCAACAGGATCATACCTGTTCAATCCGTCTGATCCTATCCAAATATTCCCCGATTTGTCTTCGTTAAGGCAAACTACCCAATTTGAGGCCAGGCTTTGAGGATTGCCCCTTTCATTCCTGAAAACATAAAACTGACGGCCGTCATATCGATTAAGACCATCGCGGGTTGCA
>CAWDBX010000012.1:0-15914 GCA_963800645.1 uncultured Bacteroidales bacterium
TACCTCACAGGAAAAGGAATTCAAACAGTCAAAACTGAGCGACATAAAACCGGAGAATATTGTGGGTACTCCTTTGCTGGTAGATGCCGGAGATGCCTGGGTAGCGCTGCTTGAGGCCAATGTGACCGACTGGGCCTGCTCGGGTTTTACCGGTATACCGGGCGAGGTCAACGCAGTTGTTTCGCGTCCCTCCTGGTTGCCTGAGGATACTACTGTGGTAGTCAGAACAGCCACGCAACGATTTTCACCGTGGAAGGTAATGATGATTGCTGACCAGCCTGCAAGGTTTATCGAATCCGATATTTTGCAGAATCTGAACGAACCCTGTGCGCTGGAAGATGTATCCTGGATCCAACCGGGTGTATCGGCATGGGACTGGTGGTGGTGCGGTTCATATGCCCCCGATGCCGGATTTAAGCTGGGATCCAATACCAAAACCATGAAGTATTTTATCGATTTTGCTGCTGACATGGGATGGCAGTATCAGCTGGTCGATTGGCAGTGGTATGGGCCTCCTTTCAAGGAAGATGGCTCTTTCAATACCGATGCGGATATTACCAAAATGATCCCGGAGATCAGTATTCCCGAATTGGTAGCCTATGCAGGCAAAAAGAATGTGAAGATCATATTGTGGTTACTATGGCCTAACGTCGACAAGCAGATGGAAGAGGCCTTTGCCCTTTACGAGAAATGGGGAGTGGCCGGTGTGAAGATCGATTTCATGGACAGGAATGATCAGGAAATGGTGAATTTTTATCACCGTGTTGCCAAAACTGCTGCCAGGCATCACCTGGTGGTCGACTTTCACGGGGCTTATGTCCCCGATGGATTCAGCCGTACCTATCCGAATTTGATAACCCGCGAAGGTGTGCTGGGCAACGAGTATAATAAATGGAGCGACCAGATAACCCCCCGGCATTGCCTTACCTTGCCGTTTACCCGTATGCTGGCCGGAGAAATGGATTTTACCCCCGGAGGATTTCTGAATGACAGACCTGACCAGTTCATCATCGTGGGGGGCGACAGTCCCGCTCCACATGTTATGGGGACACGCTGTTTTCAGCTGGCCATGATGGTGGTGTATGAAAGTGCCTTTCAGGTTTTCTGTGAATCACCTTACAACGTCAGAAACGAGCCGGGAAGCGATTTTTTAAAAGATATGCCTTCCTCCTGGGAGGAGACCATGGTGCTGGAAGGGACACCGGGAGAAAATATAGTCATTGCCAGGAAGTCGGGTGATACCTGGTATATCGGCGGTATGAGTCTTGACGCAAGGCAATATAAGCTGAAAACAGACTTTCTCGATAACGCCGGTTATCAGGCCATTATCTGGAGTGATGTGCCTGATTCGGATAAATATCCGAGGAAGCTGACCAGGAAGGAAAGTCAGGTAAACAGAAATTCGGGAATCAGTATCAGTGTTGTTGCCGGAGGCGGTTTTGTTGCAAAGCTGGAAAAGAGCACCAATAATTGATGCCGGCAGATGAAGTTCCGACATCGGAACATGGTGTCTGATCGTGCCGGCAGGTAATTCTTTGTACTGGTTTGATTTCTGCCGGTTTTTTACTATCTTGTGCCAGCAAACCGTTAGGTCATGAATATTCGTTTCCTGCTATTGACTGCTGCAGGGTTCGCTATCGTTTTTACCGCTGCAGCACAATCCGTAATACCGGGACAATTCAAGATCAAAGAATCCCTGATCGAGTCGATTGCCGCCAAAGATGGTGAATCAGCCGATTATGAGGCCATTCTGAATGAACTCGACAAGCTGCAGAGGAAACCGCTTGACCTCAACAGGGTCACCGCAGAAGACCTGCAAAAGCTTCCTTTTCTGACAGATTTTCAGATCACCAGCCTGCTGGATTACAGGAAGGAAAACGGTAATTTCCTGTCACTGTACGAACTGCCCCTGGTTCATGGTTTCACCGATGATGTTATCGGATGGATGATGCCTTATGTGAGCCTAACAACTGCCAGTGACACGGCTGGTATCCGATTCAGCAAGGTGATGCGTTCAAGCCGGCACGAAATTATCCTGAGAGCGCAAAGGGTTCTGGAAAAATCGAAAGGTTACAGCGCGGACGATCCTGCAACCGGTGTAAAGCGTTATCCGGGGAATCCCTGGTTGTATTATGTGCGCTACGGGTTTGAAATCAAGGATCATTTCCAGGCCGGATTAACCCTGGAAAAAGATCCCGGGGAGGAGATTTTCAGGAATTCCAACAGGGGAGGGTTTGATTTTAATTCAGCGTATGTGATGGTGAAGGAAGCGGGGCCGCTGAAATCAGCCCTTCTGGGTGATTTCCGGCTTGGATTCGGACAGGGATTAACCCTGAGCAACGGCAAAGCTCCCGGTAAATCCTCCCTGCCGCTGAATGTTGTTAAACGTCGTGAGGAAATAAAAGCTTATACCTCTACCGATGAAAATGATTTTTTCCGGGGGATTACTGCCACCGCCGGATGGAAAAGGTTCCTCCTGACAGGCTTTTATTCTGCAAAAAAAAGAGATGCCAATGTGACCGATACCCTCGAATCCGGCAGGATATGTTTCTCATCGTTTCAGGAAAGCGGTTACCATCGCAGCGGATACGAGATAAGCGATGAAAAGACCGTGGAAGAGATTGCCTATGGCGGGAACATTTCATTTCGCGGCAACTTTTTCAAAGTTGGAACTACCCTGGTGCAATACCATCTGGATAAGTATCTGGAAGCCGGGGATGATTTGAAAGACCTCCATGACTTTCAGGGAGACAGGCTTTTCAACTGGGGGACAGATTATTCGATGACTTTAAAAAAAATCCAGTTTTTTGGTGAAACAGCCTATGGCAATCATTCCTGGGCGACCTTGAACGGTGCGCTTCTGTCGGTCAGCAAATATGCCTCTTTTTCCATGGTATACCGCTTTTATGGCCGCGGATATTTTAATTTGCATTCGGATGCTTTCTCGGAGGGCTCATCGGATGTCAACGAAGAAGGTATATATACCGGTCTGGTGGTGCATCCGGTACGAAAATTGAAGATTTCCGGTTATGCGGATTTCTATCGTTTCCCGTGGCTGAAATATGGATTGAGTTCTCCGGCGTCGGGCAGTGATTATCTGCTACAGGCAGATTACTCGCTGAATAAGCAACTGGAAATGTTCATCAGGCTAAAACATGAACTTGACCCGGAGGATGATCGCTCCGGCTCACAAATATTGCCTGTTGTCGCCCATATTCGTCATACCGGCATCCGTTACCATATCAGCTACAGGCTAAAAAACAGTCTTACCCTTCAAAACAGGCTTGAGATGGTCAGGGTGGATCCGGAAACAGGAGAAACAACATGGGGATTCCTGGTGTATCAGGATGCGGAATACAGGTTTGCAAATATGCCGGTGAACCTCGACTTCCGTTTTGCCTGGTTCCAAACCGATGACTACAGTTCCCGGGTATATGCCTATGAACAGGATATGACTTCCGGATTTTCGTTCTCTCCCCTGTACAATAAGGGTTACCGTACTTATGTTTTATTGAGGTACGACATTGCCCCAAAGATATCCTTCTGGATAAGACTGGCACATACCCATTATATCGATGAAGAAACCATTGGGTCAGGGTATGATGCCATTGAAAACCATGCCCGGAGTGAAGTCAAGTTTCAGTTTGCCGCACGCTTTTGAATCTTTCCAGCGCCTTTCCCGATTAAATCATAAAAAAATACCCATTTGTCTTTTAATTTGACAGGTTGGTCGATTTTCACCCTGTTGTCATGATCAGTTTTACAGTTCGATTGTTAACCTGTAACAAATCGACAGAAGGCATTAAATTAATTAAATCATGCAGAAATGAAAAAAATCCTTATACTACTTATATGTACTATTGTTGTGCTGGCTGAAAACCTTGCTCAGGCTCCGGATCGGCCTGAAGAAAAAGGAACGATGTTAAAGATCGGGACAATCCAGGGAACTATTCAGGATTCCACGAGCAATGGGGCCATTGAGTATGCAACCGTAGGATTATACCGTCGTCAGGATTCGTCACTGGTTACCGGAACCATCACGGATCAGTCGGGCTTTTTTAGCCTGAAGGATGTTCCCTTCGGGAAATATTATCTTGAAGCCGGTTTTATCGGATACACCAAGAAAAGGATCCCCATAGATCTTTCTCCTCAGCAAACTTCTGCTGATCTGGGGTCAGTGGTGCTTCATCCCGACATTACGCACATCGCCGAGGTAACAGTAGTGGCGCAAAATCAACAGGTTGAATACAAGATCGATAAAAAAGTGGTAAATGTATCCCAGGATATTGCTGCCTCAGGCGGGACCCTGGTGCATGTGCTTGAAAATACACCATCGGTCCAGGTTGATGTGGAAGGGAATGTGAGTTTGCGGGGCAGCCAGAACTTCCAGGTACTGATCGACGGAAAGCCCAGCGTTATTCAGGGCAGTGAGGGACTACAGCAAATACCTGCCAGTGCAGTTCAGAGCCTGGAGATCATTACCAGCCCGTCTGCCAAATATGATCCTGACGGTGCAGCCGGGATCATCAATATCATTATGAAAAAGCAAAAGAATACCGGAATTGGAGGAGTTATCAATGCCTCGGTAGGTACACGGCAAAAATACACAGCGGACTTCCTGCTGAATTTCAGGAAAGACAAACTGAATTATTTTGTTGGAGGTGAATTTGCCGACCAGAACAACTACATGAAAGGAGAGGCCGACAGAAGAACCTATTATGGCGACACCACCACGTATACCCTTTCGGACGTGAATGGAAAGTTTTCCAGAGCCGGACTGAATCTGAAATCAGGTTTTGATTACAGCCTGAGCCAGAATTCCACATTATCCTTATCGGGAGCCATTGGGAACAGAGACTTCAATCGTGAATTCATATCCACGAACTACTGGTATACCGCCCCCGCGAGCAAGGATTCTTTTTATACGGATGAAAGCAATGGTTCTGATCGTAACCGGTATTATAATCTTAACCTCGATTTTCTAAAGAAATTTAATGAGGATGGGCATAGTCTGCAGACCTCCGTATATTTTGCAGGCTCCGATGAAAATGAGGCAGAGGAAGAGATCGTAAGAGAAACCGACAGCAATTTTGAAGTAGTGGGATCCGATCCGGCCCGGACACGATCACGGATGGAAAATACATCATCGAACCTCCGGATTGAACTGGATTATATACGACCTGTAGGTAAAGGGAAAGTGGAGATGGGTTTACAAAGCAGATGGGACAAACAAACGGGAGACTACATCTTTGAAGATTACCAGCCATTGGGAAATGAGTGGCTCCCCAATGATTCCATCAGCAATACGTTGGATTATCTCGATGCCCTGCAGTCAGCTTATGGCATGTATTCGGGACCCCTGGGCAAATTTGAATACCAGGTAGGACTGAGAGCAGAATATGATAACCGGAACCTGGAGCAGAAAACCAGTGCTGAATCATACACCTACAATAAAATGCACTTCTTTCCTTCGTTTTATATCATGCGCAAGCTTTCAGATGCCCACCAGCTTCAGTTTACTTTTTCCACCCGTATTCAGCGTCCGAATATGAGGGATCTGAATCCCTTTAAGGAATACCGGGGCTCGAATAATGATATTTTACGGAAATCCCGCACTGACACCTGAGTTTTCCAATGCTTTTGAATTGAATTACCAGTATACATTTAAAATAGGATCTGTTTCGCTGGAGACCTATTACCGGAAAACCCGTGATAAAATTACGCGGATAACCGGCAATGATACCATCGCCGGAGATCAGGTATTCTTCAGTACGGTAACCAATGCAGATAAGGACCATTCATTGGGTATGGAATTAATGACCAATCTGAATCTTACAAAATGGTGGCAGTTGAATCTTACGGGCAATCTGTTCCGCTACCAGTTGACCGGGGAAATTGACGGGGAAAGTGTTACCTCGGCTTCCACCACCTGGCGCACCAACTTCAACAGCACCTTCAAGCTCAAATGGGACACACGGTTTCAGGTTATGGGGACCTATAACGGACCATCCAAAACCTTACAGGGGAAGCGCGATGGATTTTTTGTCACCAACGTGGCTGTAAGGAAAGAATTTTCTGAAAAAACAGCTGACCGTGTCGATCAATGCACGGGACGTATTTTCAACCGGTTCGTTTTCCTTTACCTCTGACGGCCCGAACTTCTATACCTACAATAAGATGAAGCGCGAAGCCCCGGTAGTAACCCTGAACCTCACCTACCGCATCAACAACTACCGGCAGGCGGCCGGCAGGCGGGACAGTCAGGGACCGGAAATGAATGCGGCGGATGGACGAAGGCATGTAAAGAATTGGTTTGTTTGGGATAAGGTTAGTGTGTTTGCAGGGAGGGTACTTCGGTACCCTCTTTTTTTTACAATAACATGATAAATAGCAGGTTGTCCGGATGCATGAAATCCCCGATAGTTCTTGCTTCTATGCAAAATTTTGTTATTTTTGCAACTCTCTTGCCACAAGGGCATGCAATAAGGTATTAATAGCAAATAATTTAAGAAATGAAGACATATTCTACTGGTCAGATTAAAAACCTGGTAATTGTTGGTAATTCCGGATCGGGAAAAACTACTCTCGCTGAAGCTATGCTTTTTGAAGGTGGCGTAATTGAGCGGCGCGGCGATGTCGAAAGCAAGAATACCGTATCCGATTTCAAAGAAATCGAGCAGAACAACACCTGTTCGGTATTTTCATCGTTATTGATACACGTTGTACATGATTACAAAATAAACCTTATTGATGCACCTGGTCTTGATGATTTTGTGAATGGCGTGATATCCGCGCTCACGGTAACTGATACTGCTTTGATGGTAGTGAATGCACAAAATGGAATTGAAGTAGGGGCTGAAATTCACGGAAGATACCTGGCCAATGCCAATAAATCGATCATTTTTGTAGTAAATCAGCTCGATCATGAAAAAGCAAACTGGGAAAAAACCAGTTGAATCGATCAAGGAAAGATTTGGTGCACATGCAGTTTTGCTGCAATATCCGGTGAATGACAGGCAGCGGCTTTGATTCGATCATCGATGTGCTCACCATGAAGATGTATAAATTCTCCAAAGACGGAGGTAAACCACAGATACTGGATATTCCTGCTGATCAGAAAGACAGGCTGATGAATTGCATGCTGCCCTGATTGAAAGAGCTGCTGAAAGCGATGAATCGCTGATGGAGCAGTTTTTTGCCAATGATACCCTAACGCCGGAAGAGTTGCAAAAGGGTATTAAAGCCGGATTGTTACAGCGCGGTTTATTCCCTGTTTTTTGTGTATCCGCCAAAAGGAATATTGGAGTTGAGCCGTTTGATGGAATTCATACCCAGGTGGCTCCGAGCCCCAATGATGTTCCTGCACCTGTTGCCGGAAGGCAAGGAAGTAAAATGTGATCCTGCAGGACAGGCCACCTTATTTGTATATAAATCAGCTGTTGAAACGCACATTGGTGAAATCAACTATTTCAAGGTGATGGCCGGTGAAATAAAGAAGGCATGGACCTTACCAACAACACCACGCAAAATAAGGAAAGAATTGCCCAGATATTTGCAGTTGCCGGCAAAAACAGAACCAAAGTTCCCAACATGCTGGCCGGTGATCTGGGTGCCACAGTGAAGCTCAAAGCCACCAAGACAAATCAAACCCTGTCCGTGGATACCAAGTGTTAAATTTCCGGCCATTGAATTTCCTGAGCCCAAATATCCGCACTGCCATCAGAACACTTGAGCGAAGGCGATGATGAAAAGCTTGGTGAAGCACTGCAAAGGATGAATTTTGAGGATCCCACCATTCAGATCGAATATTCCAAAGAACTTAAACAGATTATATTATCGGGCCAGGGAGAGTATCACCTGAATATTCTTAAATGGCATCTTGATAACATCTTTAAAATCGATACCGAATTTCTTACTCCCAAAATACCCTACCGGGAAACCATCACCAAATTTGCCACATGCCGATTACCGTCATAAAAAACAATCAGGTGGTGCAGGACAGTTTGGCGAGGTGCATCTGGTTATTGAACCCCATAAAGAAGGTACTCCCGATACGGCAATGTTTCAGATAGACGGCAAAGACCAGAAAATGTCCCTCCGTGATAAGGAAGAGATTGCACTGCCCTGGGGTGGTAAACTGGTATTATTACAATTGCATTGTAGGCGGTTCCATTGATGCCCGTTTTTTGCCTGCTATTCTTAAAGGTCTCATGGAAAAGATTGAAACCGGACCGCTTACGGGTTCCTATGCCCGTGATATCAGGGTTTATGTATATGATGGAAAAATGCACCCGGTTGATTCAAACGAAATTTCATTCAAACTTGCCGGACGAAATGCTTTCAGCCTGGCTTTCAAAAAGGCATCTCCCAAGATCCTAGAGCCGGTTTATCAGGTGGAGTATTGGTTCCGGGCGACCGCATGGGTGATGTGATGAGTGACCTGCAGGGACGTCGTGCCATTGTTCAGGGTATGTCCATCTGAAATGGGTTTTCAGAAGATCATCGCCAAGGTGCCCCTGGCTGAAATGAACAAATACTCAACGGCACTGAGCTCCTTAACAGGCGGACGTGCTATGTACTCCATGAAATTCCTGGAATATGAGCCGGTTCCGGGCAATATCCAGGATGAATTGCTGAAGGCATACGAGGCTGAGGAAAAGGAAGAATGAAGGATCATCCGCATTTTGATGATCCGCATGGAAGTACATTTCAGGCATCCTTCCTGGTAGATCAGGTTTTCGGAACCGCATTCGGTGCAGGTTTTACCTTTCTTGGCCTTGGTATCGTTGGGGATATATTTTTTCAATGCCCGTTCAACACCGTTTTTCCAGGTATTAATAGTATCACTGTCGAGATGCAGGGAAGCAATCAGGTTAACAACATCGGCAATGGGCATGCCATGACGGAGTACACTGGAGAAAAGCTTGGCATAATTCCAGTATTCCTTGTTGAACATGTGTGAAAGTCCGCCCAGCGTATTATTATATCCGTATTTATCGGTATATTGGAAGTCGTACCGCGAATTCCGTGTTCATCCTTGGTTTTAATGATCTTACCCTTTGTAATGGATTTTGGGATAGGGAACATTTCATCGTCAACAATACCGGTAAATATTTCATAAGGCCTGTTATCCTTAAGCCCGACAAAGGCAATCCATTTTTCTTCGTTATTGTTAAACCGGATGATATCGGCATCAAGTACCTTGGGTCGTTTATACCGGATGGCTTCATTTTCGTCATCTTCTCTTTCCTTGTCCTTGTTGTTCAGCAGAACACCTGACCGTGAACCGTCGCGATAAACCGTAACTCCCTTGCAACCGCTTTTCCAGGCAGTAACATACAACTGGCCAACCAGTTCTTCCGTAGCATCTAGGCAGGTTAATGGTAACACTGATGGAATGATCGACCCATTTTTGAACCTCACCCTGCATCCGCACTTTGCTCATCCAGTCGACATCATTGGAAGTGGCTTTATAATAGGGTGATTTCGCCACAAGCTCCTGCAGTTTTTCATCATTGTACTGCTTGACTTCTTCCACATTATAGCCGTTGACTTCGAGCCAGGTAAGGAATTTATGATGGAATACATTGAATTCTTCCCATTTATCGCCCACTTCATCGATAAAGGCAATCTTGATGTTGGTATCGTTCGGATTCACTTTCCGGCGGCGTTTGTAAACCGGCAGAAAACAGGTTCGATTCCCGAAGTGGTTTGTGTCATCAGACTGGTGGTGCCGGTTGGGGCAATGGTAAGCAGGGCAATATTGCGGCGGCCGTATTTCACCATGTCGCGGTACATCTGCTCATCTTCGTTTTTCAGACGCAGGATAAAGGGATTGTCTTTTTCGAGATGGGCATCATAAATTGCAAAGGGCCCGCGTTCTTTGGCCAGTTCAACCGAAGACGGTAGGCTTCAATGGCAAGGGTTTTATGCACTTCCACTGAAAAATCGATGGCATCCTCGCTGCCATAGCGCAGTCCAAGGCCGGCCAGCATATCTCCTTCGGCAGTAATTCCGATTCCGGTCGGCGTCCTTCTTCTGCTTTTACCCGGATATTTTCCCAAAGTTTCTTTTCAACTCTTTTTAATTCAGGATCTTCAGGATCCTTGTTAATTTTATCAAGGATGGCATCGATTTTTTCCAGTTCCAGGTCGATGATATCATCCATGATGCGTTGTGCATAATGAACATGTTTTTTAAACAGATCGAAATTGAATTTGGCCTTGTGGGTGAAAGGTTCATTTACATAACTGTAAAGGTTAATCGCAATCAGCCGGCAAGAGTCGTACGGACAAAGCGGAATTTCACCGCAAGGATTGGTGGAAACCGTGCGGTATCCAAGATCGGCATAACAATCGGGAACCGATTCGCGGATGATGGTATCCCAGAAGAGAATACCGGGTTCTGCTGATTTCCAGGCATTGTGAACGATCTTCTCCCACAGTTTACGGGCATCGATTTCCCTTTTGAATACCGGATTCTGCAGAATCAACCGGGTATTGCTGTACATAAGTTGTCATTGTTTACCACAGCCTTCATAAATTCATCGTCGATCCGAACCGAAACATTGGCTCCGGTAACCTTTCCCTGTTCCAGTTTGGCATCAATAAATTTCTCGGAATCGGGGTGTTTGATGGAGATACTCAGCATCAGTGCTCCACGGCGGCCATCCTGAGCAACTTCACGGGTTGAATTGGAATACCGTTCCATAAAAGGAACAACTCCGGTTGAAGTAAGGGCACTGTTCAGCACCGGGCTTCCTTTCGGGCGGATATGCGAAAGATCATGACCTACACCGCCGCGGCGTTTCATCAGCTGAACCTGTTCCTGGTCAATTTTCATGATTCCGCCATAGGAATCCGACGGCACCTGGATTACCAATCACAAAACAATTGGAAAGCGAAGCAATCTGGAAATTGTTCCCAATGCCGGTCATCGGACTTCCCTGCGGAACAATATACCTGAAATCCTTCAGCAGGGCATGAATTTCCATCCAGCGAAAGGGGATTGGGATATTTTTTTTCAATCCGGTGAATTTCGCTGGCAATTCTCCAATGCATATGATCGGGATTCTTTTCATAGATCTTACCGAACGAATCCTTCAGGGCATACTTATTGACCCATACGGTGGCAGCCAGTTCATCTCCCTTGAAATACTCGAGCGTGCTCTGGTAAGCTTCTTCGTAGGTATAAGTAGTGTCCTTTTTGATGGCAACTTTTTTCACTGTTTCTTTACTTTCGGTAGGTTTAAAAGTCAAGTTCTTAATTTTGGTGTCTTCAGCCTGCATGGGATATGTTTTAAATCGTTGGAAATTTGCCCGATACAAAAAATATCGGCATATTTCAGATGGTACTGCAAGTTAGTAACACAAACCAGTCGGACAAAATCAGTTCCCTCGTATTTATTAACATTCCCGGAGAGTTATTAACCCGGCCAGATAAGGGATTGAGCAACTGTTATTTGATTCGCGTCAGGTTAAATCACCCTTAAAATGTATAAAAAACTATTGGAATTTTTGTACCAAAGTTTTAAAAAAGATATTAACGTATTAAATATTTTCAATTGTTCATACTTGCCTAATGAAACCAATGATACTGCAAAAATGAATATTTTCATTTGTTAATAACCTTAGAAAATACAGGCCTGCTGACACCAGTTTTACCTTTGCAAAGATACGACGAAACGGAGGGTATTGCCATAAAAAAGAGGGTAATTTTCATGGATTGCAATAAAATCAACACCTTAAATTTCAATAAGATAAAAATTATTTATACCGTAGCTGATGGCACTTATGGGTTCTATGGTTGGATCTTTTCTGCCAGTCATCGTCCCGATGGGACGATCAGTTACGCCTATCGATTGATTTCATTCCTTATATAAATACATTGTTAATTATTTATAAATCAGGTAAATAAAATCATTTCTATTGGAAATCTGATCCTGGTTGAGGGGCTATCTTTAAATCTTTTGGATTGTTAAGGAATCTGAATTCGCTACTTATTTAAATGTCAAATATTTATTGTTTTGCATACCCAATTAATTTCAGCGGACCCATTAGTCCGGAAGGTTTCAAAGGCATGTCCCTGCTGAGGATGGTTTCGACCGGGGAAGTTGTCCAGAGGCTTGTCACGCTTCCATATTGTATGAGATCGCCGATGAGACGGTTGCGGCAGACATTTGCCACTGTTCTTCCATTTTGTTATTGGCTTCTAATATACCTGTTATATCAATGCATTGATGAGGCATCCAGGCATAAGCAAGCAATTTGCCATTTAAAAATACTTCCGCAGTAGCATCCATGTTGCCAAGATCCATTACAATTGAGTCACTGGCCGAGATGAATGATGGCGGCGCATTGAAAGCAATTGTGTATGTGACTTTTCCTGCAAAGTACTTGATGGCCGGATCATTGAAAGTAGTGAAAGATTTTAAACTGCTAATTTCAACGGGTGGTATCAATTCATTTGAAATTGGCATAAATTCAATCCTTGCCTTAATATCTTCAATGTTAAGGACTTTGGGAATTTCTAAATTCCTCGTCATTACCTGGTTGTCGTTGGTAGTGAAAACATAGTCACCTGCCAAAGAGGTTGTGAATCTGAATGTTCCCTGGTCGTAAACCGCCTGGGGAACTTCAGATAATGTATCAATCATCCGTATTTGTGGAAATATTTCTTTTCCGCCCATTGAAACCTTCTGAATGAAATGATCAGGTTTTTCATTGCTGAACACAAAAATCCTGGACTCATATGGTTTGAAAGTAACGGGCAGGCGGGTTTGATTATTCTCTACTGAATAAATGCCGGTTTTTATGATTGACCCATTTTCAGGATCCCATATCTCAGGGCTTTTTCCGCTTACCCTGAACAGCAGCTCACGGTTTAACTTCTTATTTTGCTGGTTAAATACGAAATAAACATCCTTGTCGCCTATTTTCTTATGAATGAACATGAGTTCATCCGGATCATCCATGTTGGTTGTCAGGTCAGGAAGAACCTTTAGCTGTCCGAGAACTTCGCCGATTGTGCTGCCGGAAATCATTTTTCCCTTTCCATAGCTGTTTTCGCCTGAATTGCCCCATAGTGCATCAGCGAGTTTAGAAAAAGCAGCAGTATCATTTCTTCTATCCGGCAACTGATAGCATTTCATCTGGCTTCGGACCATAAAATACTGCGCCATCATTCACAAGTTTTGCGACTATCTGCAATGTTGCAAAGTCCATCTTTTTGCTGTCGGGAAGCATAACAGAGGGAATACTTGTTTGCCGCCAAAAGATATTTTGCCGTCAATAACTTTAGCCTCGTTTTTCAGCATATCGAAATTGCATGCATTGGCTGTGAACCCATAAGGCAGCTTACTGATAAAACTCTTGCTGAAATTCTCGGGAAGCTGATCGCCGATATAAAATATTACATCAACAACAGGTTCTCCTTTTTGAAGGACATACTGGATGCGGGTCTGATACGCAAGCCAGTCCTGTGAATATTCCCACCATGGATTATTTCTGTTGAAATGGCCTCCGAACTTTCCGAGTGTGATCCGGGTTTTTTATCTGAGGGTTGAAGGACATAGCTATGCAGGATCAGCTTATTAACTCCCGAACAATATGCGGCATCGCCAAATGGTTTCAGATCTGCCGGGGATTCCGAATAATGTGCATAACCGGTATAGGCTTCAGAACCTATCAGCTGTTTGTCTGAAGCAAGGGCTGAATAGACAGGAAATCCGGGAGCCGGTCTCTTATTTGGCTTGTACCGCGGAAACTGGATTGAATCTGGATTTGCCCAGAATTCTGTCATCGGTAGATCAGCATGGCGATTCGATCTTAATGCATCAATAGGGGGGTAGCCACCATAATTGCTGTAAATAATCTCGGCGTGCATCTCCATTTATTCCCTGTGGCACAACTCACTAAAGTGTTTATAATACCTCTGATCGATAAGGTCGGAGATAGTCTTGCGGAAATCGTGCAAAAAAGCTTCAGAGAGCTCCGTGTTTTCAACAACTTCACCACACAAAACAGGAATCCATGAAAGCATATTATAGCCCCGGCGGCTTTTGAATTCACAAGGAAAATCTTTGTCCAGTTCTGAAACTGGCATTCCCAGCTGTCGATTAACACAAATTTCAATGTATTTCCTGTAATCTGCCGCCTTATCGATAGTTTCCCTGCAAAGCTGTTAAAGTGAGCATTTAAGGCGGCAGTATCCATTTTATCGACTTCAAGTCCGGTTCCTTCAGGAGTGGCAGGTCCATTTTTAACCCCTGATGAAGTATATCCAAAACGAAGGATCTGCCATCTTCCTTCGGAGCGTTCCATTTAAGTAATCCATCGGCAGACATGTTGCCAGTAAGGTTAATAATTGAATTTTCAGGGATACTCTTTTTTATTTTGGCCATTCGGATCAAATACATTTTCACTGACATCAAATACAGATGAAGTTTTTTCAAGCAAAGAGGAAATCGCAGGATTAAATGAGGGTTTTTCATTATCCTTAAGAAATTCAAGTTCAGCAATAGGATAATGATCAATATAAATGCAATTGGATTTTACAAATTCAACCCTGAAGAATTTGGCTTGTAGATGGGGAATGAGGCAGTGATCTATTTATTGACTCCGGTAAACTCCTGATGCTAATTTTGTATAAATTTCTGCCGTCTGTTGAGGAGGAGATGGTGAATTCGGCATTTATTGTGGCCATATCGTCCCAACTAAATGGCAAATGCGGAAACAAAACCAATTTTATCTGCAGTAAACACAGAATCAAACGAAATATCAATTACATCTCCTTTCTTTAACTTTATTTCAGTTTTGGGATTGCCATCTGTAAGGATGATCCGGCAAAAGCATTATTGACCTTAACTCGGCAACAGCTTGCTGAAAAGAGTTCAGATTCAACTGATACATTATAAGCCACAACAGCCACATCGCGATAGAAATTTTCGACTCCTTCTGGTTGTTCAAGCTTTAAGGTTTATAGTTCTGTCGCCTTCAATTACAGATTTGCTCCAGACAAATTGTTTCATCGACATTTCAGGCGTAACCCATGGTCCGCCGCTGGTGCTCCATCCATCGCAATTATGAAATCCAATTGTTATTCCGCAACGGTTTGCTTCCTTTAGTGCCCACATAAACATATCAATCCATTCCGGTGAGTTGAATGTTACGGGAGGGAATATCTGATAAATGCGAATTAACTCCGACATTAAGGATGGTTGCCTGGGAGATACCCTGGTTTTCATTGATTCAAGATCCCTCGAAATACCTTCTTTTGTTATATTCCCGTCTGCCCAGTGCCACCATATATTTACTTTTGCCGAATTTGGAGGCGTTTTAAAATCGGACTTGTTCATGATGTTCTGGGCATCGATGAGAGATGCGAACAAGAGTAGATATCCGATGACGGTTAAAAGAATTTTCATTTTGGTTAAGGGTTAATTTACAGCCATCCCTGGCTGCCGTAACCTAAAGGTATACAAGAATTGTCAATATACTACAAATAAGAACCTGTTGCCACATCAGGATCTCACTTCGAACATGTATAGTAAATTCCTATAAATAACAAAATCCCTCTTATTCAGTCGAATAAGAGGGATCTAAGTACCCGGAGCCGGAATCGAACCGGCAAGGGAAAAATCCCACTGGTTTTTGAGACCAGCGCGTCTACCTATTCCGCCATCCGGGCGACATGGTTTGCATGCGGTAATGTATTGAAAAGAACATTGGATGGGATTGCGAAGATAAAGAATGTTTTTGTTTGCACAAAAGTGTCTGTGCAATTATTGTATGTTTTAATATCTGAAAAAAGAAATATCGCTAAATTGCATAGAATTTATACCTCTCATTACCAATCAATAACACATAAGTATTATGCAAAAGATTGTAGTTTTTGTACTTTTTCTTATAGTAACC
>CAWDBX010000013.1:0-129133 GCA_963800645.1 uncultured Bacteroidales bacterium
TAAGGCAGATCCAATAGTCTGCTTCGTTCGATTCTTTCAGGGCGATGTTCAGTTTAGAAATAAAATCTGCACGGGATTTGCAAATTCAGCCTCGCGGATCAATGCTCCAGGTGATGTTCCTGCACGCAAAAACTGCTTACTGATAATATATTCCTTTTTGTCTGAAATGATCGTCCTGCAAGTCTTTACAACTTTCAGTGCAAAATCATAACTCTTTGTCTTAAAATACTTTCGCTCTATAATATTATAGTTTAATTACCAATAACTTATAACGTTCAATTTTTCTTTTTTTTTTTTTAACTTTTAGTTTTTAGCTTTTAACTTTTCACTTCATTGGAAAGCTTCGCCCCCTCAGTCACATTCCCAAAATGCCTGAACAGGATTGAAATCATTTTTGCAGCCCTTTCAGGGTTATCTGAAACCAGCTGCAGATTCCCATCATTCTTTTGCCGTAGCTTGATGATGGGATAATATTTTACTGTCCTCGCTGCTCCACAAGGGCAGCAGATCAGACGGTTTCATCCTGAGCAGGTATTTCTCCGCTTCACCGGGTTCCAGCACAATATAGCTGACTTTCCGGCCCGTCAGCTCTTCGGCCTGCATCACCTTCCGGGTCAGGTATTCCCGGTCGATGTCGGCGCCGATGAGGATCAGCTCGATCACCGGACTGTCCTTTCCGCGGGCAAAATCACCGGTGAGGTAGATCGTTTCCAGCAGTCCCATGCGGTGGATGACCTTCTCGATCACCAGGTCGATGCCAGACTCCTTTAAGATCAGATTGTGAATATCCTTGAACAACGGGTGCTTTACATTGGCCTGATATACTTTTTTGTTGCCATCGCGGAGGGAACCCAACAGCCCCGCTTCCTCAAAACGGTTCAGCTCCACCCGGATGGAATTGGACGATTCACCGAATTCCGATTCCAGTCCACGCAGGTGGGCTTTGGTCCTGCTGTTGAGGAAGAATTTCATCAGCAGCTTGATGCGGGTTTGGGAGGTGATGAGTGTTTGGATCATAGGGGTATAACGGGGAACGAGTAATAAAAGTACTCATTATTTAGAATAAACAAAAATTTTTGGAAAATTTTTTTTGAAGAAGAGGAGTGGGGAGATGGAGGGGAGATTTGGGACGAGGGGGAAGAGATTGGCAGGAGAGAATTTTATGTATTTTTGATTTAAGAGTTATTTGTAAGTTAAACATTAGAAATCATCGTTTATGGAAAGCATTAAATCACACAGAGAACTCAGGGTTTATCGTTTGGCATTTGAAAGCGGCACAGGAAATTTCCTTCCGGCATGTCCAAAAGAATTCCCGCAAATTGAAAAGTATTCACTGACATTGAACAGGTCAGGACGTATTTAGTTCAAGATCTGTATATGCTAACTATTTCGCCGAAGCATTCCGCATGCGCACGTTATCCCGCTGCTTTTATCTCAAAACTTAAACTATCGGAAGGTGAGGCTGCCGAAACCCAGGTATGGCTTGAATCTCTGCATTGGCCTGTGAATATATCAGGCTTGCTTTAAGGAAAACTGGATGGAAGATATGAGAACATCCTGTGCCATGCTGGTGAACATGATCCGTAGTCCGGATAAATGGAAACTACTGATTTTTCACCCGCTCTCTCCTTGTCTCCCTCTCACCCACTCATGTCTTAAAGGGTCGCACGTCCCCAGTCACCCGACCGCACGACTTGCAGACTTGCACGACGTCCTATTCACCAGTCAACCCTCAAACATTATACACCGCCGCCTTGTACTTCATGCTATTCTCTTTCTTCAGAAACCATTCGCAGGTGAGTTGGAGTCCCTGGTCGATGGTGTAGTCGGGTTGGAAGCCGGTGAGCTCCCTGATCAGGGAATTGTCGCCGAAAAGCCGGTAAACCTCCGATCCGGCAGGGCGCATGCGGCGGGGTTCGGATTTGTATTCCGCATCGGTGTTCAGTATTTTTTTGATCTTGTCCAACACCTCCCCCATGCTGATTTCACTGTTGGAACAAATGTTGATCTCCCTGCCCACGGTATTGTCATTTTCGGCAATCAACACCATTCCCTTGCAGGTGTCTTTCACATAGCTCATGTCGCGCGTAGGCGTGAGATCACCCGATTTTACGGTTTTCTGTCCGGCCACGATCTGCGTGATGATCGTGGGGATGATATCCCTGGCCGACTCCCTGGGCCCATAGGTATTGAACGGCCGGGCAATGGTGACCGGAAAATCAAAGGCATGGTAAAAGCTCATGGCCATGGCATCGGCGCCAATCTTTGAGGCAGCATAAGGCGACTGGGGATGCTTCGGATGTTTTTCGTCGATGGGCACATACTGGGCAGTGCCGTACACCTGCGAGGTGGAGACCTGTATGACAAACCGTCCGACCCCGTTTTCACGGGCCGCCTGGCACATGTTCAGGGTACCCAGGACATTGGTCTCTATATAACTGTCGGGTGCAATGTAGGAATACGGGATGGCGATGAGTCCCGCCAGATGAAAGACCATATCGGTATCCAGGGTGGAAGCTCTTGCAGAAATGCGGATCCCGGATATCCCCGGTGACAATCTCCAGGTTTTTGTTCTTCGGAACATCTTCCAGCCAGCCCCAGTAGTTGAAGGAATTGTACTGGGCCAGGGCCCTGACCTTATAGCCTTTCTCCAGCAATAATTCTGTCAGGTGCGAGCCGATAAAGCCGTCGGCGCCGGTGACGAGGCAGGTTTTGGTTGTAGTAGACATAATTTTTAGAATTAGGGGACAATGAATAGTGAAAAGTGAAAAGTGAAAAGTGAAAAATGAAAAATGAAAAGTGAAAAATGAAGAGTGAAAAGTGAAAAATGAAAGGGGAAAAGTGAAGAATCAAAGAGTGAAAAACGAAAAGTGAAAAGGGGAAAAATGAAAAAAAGGGAAAAGTGAAGAATGAAGAGTGAAAAACGAAAAGTGAAAAGGGAAAAATGAAAAGTGAAAAAGTGAAAAGTGAAAAATGAAAAATGAAAAGTGAAAAGGGAAAAGTGAAAAATGAAAAATGAAAAATGAAAAACTAAAAAAAAATAACTAAAAATGAAAAACTAAAAATGAAGAATTGGGGAAGTTATTTGTGATGTGATTTTGCTGTTTTTATTGAGCTGAGAGCCTGTAAAAATTTTTGTGTAAACTAGTAGCTGATGCTTTTTAGATTCGACATCTGTCTTCAAATTTAATAATAAACTGATTAACAATCATTCCCCAATCTCTGATTGACATTGTCCATTTTTGCTGGATATTGCTAATTGCCAGATAAACAGCTTTTAGGGCAGATTGGTCATCCGGGAATACGGTTTTGGTTTTAGTGTATTTTCTGATACTGCTGTTCAGACTTTCAATGGCATTTGTAGTGTAAATGATTTTCCGGATTTCCATCGGATATTCAAAATATGCAGTAAGTTCTTCCCAGTTATCTTTCCAGGATTTGATTGCATAACCGTATTTTGAGCCCCATTTGGCAGCAAAATCATCCAGAGCACCGTAAGCTGCTTCTTTGTTGATGGCTCCGTAAACAAGCCTTAAATCAGCCATAAATTGTTTGCGTTCTTTCCAGGCAACATATCTTGCACTGTTACGGATCTGGTGAACAACACAAAGTTGGGTGACTGTATTTGGATAAACAGCGTTAATGGCTTGTCTGATACCGGCCAGATTATCTGTACAGGAGATCAGGATATCCTCAACACCACGTGCTTTTAAATCAGTCAATACATTCATCCAGAATGATGCACTTTCTGTTTCGGATATCCACATACCCAGGACTTCCTTTAATCCGTCCTGTTTTAGTCCGATAATCAGATAAATGGTTTTACCCTGAACTTTCCCATTATTACGGACTTTTATTACAATACCGTCCATCCAGACAACAAAATAGACGCTTTCCAGGGGTCTTTGCTGCCATTGTTTAATGTTCTCAATGATCGTGTTGGTAATATTGGATACGGTTCCTTCGCTTAATTCTATACCGTACATTTCCTTGACTGTAGCTTCAATATCACGGGTACTCATGCCTCTGGAATACAACGTAATAATGGCCTGTTCAATCCGTGCGGACATGCGCTGGTGCTTGGGAACAATGACCGGATCAAAGCTTGATTCCCGGTCACGGGGCACATCCAGGGGGATATCACCAATATTGGTTTTCAGCACTTTATTGCTAAAGCCATTGCGGCTGTTATCTCCTGTCTTGTCTTTGGTCTGATGCTTTTGGTAGCCAAGATGCTCATCCATCTCAGCTTTAAGCATGCCTTCCACCGCTTGTTTATAAAGCCCGTGGAAAAAATCATCCAGTTCAGCCTGGATTTGATCTTTTTCAGTGCTTCCGGAGGGATCTGAAAGTCATCTTTTTCTTTGTCTTTTTTCTTCATAATGCTGCGTAATTAAGAGTAAAATTAAGTTTTTCAAATCGGACAAAACAGCCTTTGAGTTTTTATGGACTCCAGTCTGTTTTGTCCTTACGCAGCTACTTTATGTTTACACAAAATTCTTTACACTACCTGAGCTGACAAGAATCCTTATAAGTTCTTTATTTGTATTTTCAAGCATTACAGCCTTTTCGACATCCAGGATTTCCGAATCTTAGCAGGGATATCCAGTAATCAGCTTCATTGGATTCTTTCAGTGCAATGCTTAGTTTCGATATAAAATCTGCCCGGACTGTGCAAATTCAGCTTCCCTTACCAGTGCCCTATAGCCGTTCCTGCCCGCATGAATTGTTTACTTAACACAAATTCTTTTTTGTCATTAACCATGCACTTGCAGGTTTCAACAACTTTTAAAGCGCAAACGCATAACTCTTTTGTTTCAAAATACTTTCTGTTTTCATAACAAGATTTTATTACCAATAACTTTTTCCCAAAGCGATGCCTTGCACACTGTTCACTATTCACTCCTGCCTACCGGTAGGCATGTTTCACTTTTAGTTTTTCGTTTTTCACTTTTCACTCTTACACCCTTTCTCCTTTTCATAGATGTCTTCTACCCAATCCCACTCCACTTCTTCGAAAATCCCGCCAGTCCCTGGATCAGCTTTAATACCCGCCAGGAGGTGTCGGTGATGGAATAATCGACGACATTGTTGTGGTATTTGCGCGATTTGTGCTCGGCGATGGTGGTTTCGATGCAGTTCAGGACCCTGTTGTTTGTCGAAGCCGGTGAGGATGATGGTGCCGGCATCCTGGGCCTCGGGACGCTCCATGGAATTCCGCAGGGAAATGGCGGGGAAGCCCAGGATGGCGGATTCCTCGGTGATGGTGCCGCTGTCGGAGATGGTGCATACGGCGTTCATGCTGCAGATGGATGTAATCGGTGAAGCCGAAGGGTTTCAGGAAATGAATCAAGTGAGAGGGACAAGGGACGAGGGACTGGAAGAGGTTGTGATTGTGTGATTGGTGATTGTGATTGTGTGACCGGTGATTGGAGCTGTGGGAATTCTTCCATGCGTTTGCGGGTGCGGGGATGGGTGGAGACGATAATGGGAAACTGGTATTTCTCAGCCAGCGCATTGAGAATGGCAATGATCTGTTTGAGGTTTCCGGATTGTCAACGTTTTCTTCGCGATGGTGCACTGACACGAGGAAGATAGGACTGTGACTGCGTTTGTCGAAGCTATCAATGTCACTTCAGAATTGTTGAGCTTCGATCTTGGTCCTTAGTGATCCAGCACTTCTTTCATGGGGGAGCCGGTGAGGTAGATGCGGCGGTGGGGAAGGCCTTCGGATAACAGGTGCCTGCGGGCATGTCGGTGTACACCAGGTTGAAATCGGCAATATGGTCGATGATGCGGCGGTTGGTCTCTTCGGGGACGTTTCGTCGAAGCAGCGGTTGCCGGCCTCCATGTGGAAGATGGGGATGTGCATGCGCTTGGCCATGTAGGCGGCAAGGCAGGAGTTGGTGTCGCCGAGGACCAGCAGGGCATCGGGGTTTTCCTTTTTAAGGACTTCTTCGGATTTGCGGATGATGTCGCCTACGGCGGAACCCAGGGTGGTGGTGTCTACGTTGAGGAAATAATCGGGTTTTCGTAACTCGAGGTCCTTGAAGAATATTTCGTTTAGTTCGTAGTCGTAATTTTGGCCGGTGTGGACCAGAATGTGGTTGGTGAATTGGTCCAGGAGGGGGATTACGCGGGAGAGGCGGATGATTTCCGGTCGCGTTCCAAGGACAGTCATTACCTTAATCTTGGTGGATTGCATTGGATTAATTATAATTTACATTGATAATATTTGCCGTAAAAATCGGTAATAGATTTGAAGCTGCAAAGAATTAATTCATATACATAAAATTCGTCCGGGGCTTTGCCCCGATCCCCACTTCATTCTTTGCCTTGATGCAAAGAACGAAGCAAGAAAAATCAAGACAAAACGACTGCCAACGCTCTCTGTCGTAAGGCAGGAATTTCTAATAAAGTGTCGCAAGCTCCTTTATTGAAATTCCAAGCCTTGCGCCATTCACTTCCACACCGGCTCCGCGTTTTGTCATGGCCACCGCACGGTGTAATTGCTGATGTTGTGCTTAAATAATGTTGGTGCTATTTGGCCAAAGATATAAGTTGCTTATTTATTTGCTATGCCGGATCATGGAAAAACGACCATTGACCCTTATAGTCCGCCTCTGAAAAAAAGCGTTAAGAAAATCAATTAAAGCAGGCACTGCTTGCAGGAGATCAATAAAGAAAAGCTGTTTGAGCACCGACTCCTGCGGTGCGAGTTCTTTTCTTTTAGTAGAATATTAATTGATTTTTAGCTTGTTTTTCAGCAGCGGCGGCTCTTTTTGTTACTTTTTTGAGCTGTAGCAAAAAAGTAAAATGATAACGTCCGGGGCTATGGTGAATTCGTGTCTTGATTTTAAAATCAATATTGTGGCTATATTTCTACATTTTCGAAGTAGGTATCGGGATCGTCGGCATTGTAAAATTCATTGATCCAGAAAATGGTGTAAAGCTCTTCTTCGCCGGTGTTGGTGATATTGTGCGTGTACCAGACGGGCATGTCGACATAGGAGGGTTCATTGCCGTCAAGATAAAAATTCAGCACTCTTTGGTTCCGATACGCCGCAACTGAATCCGGGCCTTTCCCTTGATCACCGCAAACCGCTCGATCTTGCGGGTGTGGAAATGGTTGCCGCGGGTGATGCCGGGTTTGGTGGTGGAAAAGGAAACCTGTCCCCCACCTGTGCTTTTATAGTTTCCACAAATGTTCCCCGGTCATCGGTATTCAAGGTAAGCTTTACCGGGTAATACCCGGGGATGTCCATGTAACACCGGAAGGTGTTAAACAGGTTGCGTTCAAATGTGTCGCGCAGTTCAGGAAATAATGCCGTGATCGAAGTATTCGTATTTGAAGCGGGTTAATAATGCCAGGATTTCGGAAACGTTTTTTTCGGAGGTGTGTTGAATGTGAAGGTTTATGGGGCAAGGGATGGTTGGATGGTTGTGACGTGGTGAGTTATGGGTGATTGGTGGGTGATTGGTGATTGGCTGACTGCTGACTGCTGACTGCTGACCGCAGACTGAAGATTTATCTGTTCCCAAATAATCTGCACCAGCTCGCCGATATAGATCAGCTTCAACTCCGCATCCACCTCAATCTTTGGCTGCTCGCCATGGGTGACCTGGTGGCAGAAGGTGGCTACTACCGAATTGTAATAGGGATGGCCGAAGGGACCAAAGACATTGGGGATCACCAGTCCCGTAAACGGTGTTTTGTTTTTTTCCGCCCAGGCGGCCAGCAATTCCCGGCCTTCGCGCTTGGACCTGCCAAAGGCATTGTCGCGTTCTTCCTGGGTGGAGGAGGCAAACAGCACGTGGGGCCTGGACCCGGTGCTGTCCAGGCCATGATGAGCTTATGTACCAGGAGGATGTTGGTGTCGTAAATGGTCTGCGGATCGTTGTGGCGGTTGAGGGCCGCCAGGTGGATGATGACGTCGCATTGCCTGACGAAGGCTTCCAGCCGGGCGAAATCGGAAAAGAATTCATCCTCAAAGGGAATTCGGGTTAACTGGTCTCTTCTTTAAACCGAAGTAGTTGAAGAGGTGGGTGCCGATGAAGCCGGATTGACCGGTGATGCCGATGGAGATCATTATTGGTGATTGGTGATTGGTGATTGGTGATTGGTGATTGGTGATTGGTGATTGGTGATTGGTGATTGGTGATTGGTGATTGGTGATTGGTGATTGGTGATTGGTGATTGGTGATTGGTGATTGGTGATTGGTTAAGTGTTTAGGGATTTGATAAGACCTTGAATCATTTTTGAAATCACATCAAGTTCAATATTAAGTATTTCGGAATCAGAATTATGTAACAATCCAAAATTGTTTGATATAATAAGTTGTGTATTCACTTCAGCAGCACTGGATAACGAAATATACAAAAATTGTATGAATTCTTTCTTTGAATGTCTCGCAGCACCTTCTGCAATATTTGACGGAATTGAAACTGCAGCTCTTCGAATTTGAGAAGTTAAACCATATAATTCATCCTTCGGAAAGGAAGTAGTTTTGTAAATTTGGTTACAAAGGCAACTGCATATTGCCATACTTTCAAGTCTTTGTGAGTTTTCATATAACATGTTGTTTTATAACTTGGTAATTGATTTATGGTTGCAAAAATCAAGCCACCTCAACTCTACACTATTCACTAATCACTCAATCACTAATTACTATTTTCAAGGTTCGAAATACGATTCGGGTTTTTCATTCAGCACATCTTCGCGGATGGAATGAAGCTTCAGCAGAAGCTCTTTGGTTTCTTCCACATTCAACCGTGGGTGTTGTGTGAGGTATATTCTTCGGCTCAGGGATACTTTGGATTCTCCTTCGGTGAAGAATTTGCTGTAATTCAGGTCGCGCGTGTCGGCCGGGATCCGGTAATAATTGCCCACATCACGGCCTTGGCCATTTCTTCGCGGTTCACCAGGGTTTCATAGAGCTTTTCGCCATGGCGGGTGCCAATGACTTGACGGGTATATCGGCTGTCATACATTTCTTTCAGGGCCTGTGCCAGGTCGGCAATGGTGGAGGCAGGGGATTTCTGCACAAAGATATCACCGTTCACCCGTGCTTGAAAGGCATACAATACCAGTTCCACGGCATCATCGAGGGTCATCATGAAGCGGGTCATATCGGGATCGGTGATGGTGATGGGTTGATGGTTCTTGATCTGGTTGCACAAACAGCGGGATCACCGAGCCGCGGGAGGCCATCACATTGCCATACCGGGTGCCGCAGAAGATCATGCCGGTGCCGTTCAGCTGCCGCGACTTGGCCACCATCACTTTTTCGCTCAGGGCTTTCGACATGCCCATGGCGTTAATGGGATACACCGCTTTGTCGGTGCTCAGCACGATCACCTTTTTCACGTTGTGCCGCATGGCGGAATCCAGCACATTCTCGCATCCCAGCACATTGGTGCGAACCGCTTCGGTGGGGAAGAACTCGCAGGAGGGCACCTGTTTGAGCGCTGCGGCATGGAAGACATAATCGACTCCCTGCATGGCATTGTCGATGCTTTGCCGGTCGCGGACATCGCCGATGTAGTATTTGATCTTCGGGTTTTTGTAGAACTGCCGCATGTCGTCCTGTTTTTTCTCATCGCGGCTGAAGATCCTGATCTCGGCTATGCCGGTGTTCAGGAAGCGGCGCAGCACGGCATTGCCGAAGGAGCCGGTGCCGCCGGTGATAAGAAGGGTTTTGTTTTTGAAATCCATTTTGCGTAGGGTGATTTTGGGTTAATAATGGGGGGGTGGGTCGTGCAGGTCGTGTAGGTCGTGCGGTCGTGCAGGTCATGCAAGTCGTGCAAGTCGGGCAAGTCATGCAGGTCGTGCGGTCGTGCAGGTCATGCAGGTCATGCAGGTCGTGCAGGTCGTGCAAGTCGGGCGGGTCGGGAAGGAATTATTTGCTTTTTTTTAAATAGGACATAAAGTTGCCAATGCTATTCATAAGCTTCTGAGCCTTGTTTCTTCTGTCCATTGAACATTCAGGGGATACATATTTTTGATCCTCCGCAACATAATACATACTCTTTACTTCTCCGGAAGATCCCTTGGAAAAGTTCAAAAAATTCCTGAATTCGGTATCACTGCTTCTGCAAAATCCTTCGGAAATATTGTTCATTATCGAAATTCCGGCTCTTGTTATCTGATCTTTAAAAGCATAGTCTCTGCATTGCCGGAGGTCTGTATAAATCAGATTTACCAATTCCCGTGACATTCTCCAAATTTCAAGATCTTCGAAGTTTTTAATGGTTGCCATGATGTTTATGTATTGCGGTTAACGAATTGTTTAGGATAAAAATGATTCTATAATAGGGTCTGCTGGTCTTCTGGTCTGCTAGTCTTCTGGTCTTGACATAACAGACTGCACGACTTGCACGACCGCACGACTTGCATGACTTGCACGACCGCATGACCGCACGACTTGTGCACGACCTTATGACCAATTGCATGACTTGCATGACTTGCACGACTTTATGATCAATAACTTTTCACTCCTCACCAATTGCCAAGTTTCATCGTTGCCATCTACCTACAGCTTCGCTGTCTCAGTCACATCGGCTGACGAGTCAGTATAATCAGATACACGATAACAAAGATAGAAAAAATGGGAGAAGGCAGGCAGGCCCCCACAACAATCATAACCCTTCCCCTACTCATAATACTCCCCCGCAAACAGCTGCACGATCCGCTCCGCGGTATGTCCGTCCCACAATTCCGGGCGGCAGGAGGTAACGGTGCCGGCCAGGGTGCTGTGGAATTCGGTGCGGATGCGTTGCACGTCGTTGCCGACGAGTACGGAGGCGCCGCCATGTTCGCGCAGGGTGACCGGCCTTTCGGTCTTCCGGCGCAGGGTGAGGCAGGGCGTGCCCAGGATGCAGCATTCTTCCTGCAAACCACCGCTGTCGGTCAGCATGATCCGGGCATTCATGTTGAGGCGGAGCATGTCGAGATACCCCAACGGATGCATCATCCACACATTGGCAGCGCTTTCGGTCTTTCTCCACAGGCCAAAGGTATTGAGCTGCTTCACCGTGCGGGGATGAACGGGCCACAACACAGGCATTTTGGCGGCTACTTCCGTGGTGATGAAATCCGACAGGGGCTCCAGAATTTCGCGGGTGTCGACATTGTTGTGCCGGTGCAGGGTCACCACGGCATAGGGTCCCGACTGCAGATCGGGGATATCGGAGGTCCTTTCCTGCGGCAATAATGTTGTTGAGCACGATGTCGTGGATGTTGATCGCCGAGGCTTTCTGACGGTTGGCTTCCAGCGTGTCGATCATGATGTTGCCCACAAACCTGATCTTGTCCCCGTTCAGACCTTCGTGCTGCAGATTTTCCACCGACATCCGGTCGGGGGTCAGCAGGAGGTCCGACAGGTGGTCGGTTACCATGCGGTTGATCTCCTCGGGAATGGACAGGTCGCCCGAACGCAATCCCGCCTCAATGTGACAGCATTTGATATTTTCTTTCTTGGCCGTAATGGAGCAGGCCAGCGTGGCATTTACATCGCCCACCACCACCACCCAGTCGGGCCTGATGTAATGCAGTACTTTTTCAAAGGCCATCATGGTCCTGCCCACCTGCTCGGCATGGGTGCCGGAACCGACCTCGAGGTTAAAATCGGGCATGGGAATGTTCAGGTCCTTAAAAAATGCCTCTGACAACCGGATGTCATAATGCTGTCCCGTGTGCACCAAAATATGTTCGATGTGCCGCTGGGGATTGATTTCGTTGTGCTGATGAATGGCGGCCACCAGGGGGGCGATCTTCATGAAGTTGGGACGGGCGCCGACGACGGAGATGATTTTCATTTAGATAAGAGATTCAAGATAGATTAAGATTCAAGACAAAAGATTCAAGATTCAAGATTCAAGATTCAAGATTCAAGATTCAAGATTGAAGATTAAAGATAACCATTTATTTTTGAGGAGATTTGCCGGTTTTGACGGAAGGGAGGAGAATTTTGATTAGTGGGTGGAAAAGTATTTGGATTTTACCGGAAAAAATTTGCTTATATCTTCTACTCTTTTGTCTGCCGCACAAAAGAGTAGCAGATTAAGCCACCACGGATCCAGCCTGCCGGCTTGTGCACGAGGAAAAAATCAGGTTACCGCTTGTCCCCGCCTCTGGCAGGGGACCTATTTGTTCGTTCGTGACAACTCCTGCACGCACATGCGGCAAGATTCAAAAATCTTTTCTGGAATCAGAATATTCCTTAAGCGTCCTAGTGCTTAGCCGGTTCCTTGTCCCCCAGCAAAAATAAAACCGCAAACCCTATCACGGCCCCGAACCCGTAATACAAAAAATCATACCAGTTGAAGCTGTTGCCCAGCAGGTAGGCAAAGAATTTTGATTTGGTGAGTTCCACCAGGAAGGGGAAACGGAAGTACTGGATGAATTCGAGCACGCTGGTGAGGCTCAGGGCCAGCAGGGTGGCCTGCCAGAATTTCATGTTCGGGAAAAGGACGGAAAGGAGCAGGGTGCCGAACAATACATAGAGGATACCGCCGATATGGCTGTTGATGATGGTTTGATGGTCGCCCTTATACTCCTTGGTATACAGGGCGGTAATCAAAACCAAAACCATCAGGAATATCTTTAAAATACGGCTCTGGTTGCCGTTGATCAGCAAGTTGATCCTGGGCGGGATCAGTAATATTCTTTTCATTGCGAAATTGACGTTAACAGTTTGGGTTGGGGTATGATAAGAACGGGGTAAAGATAGGGAAAATTGTTGGGAGAATGTTTAATCGTTTAATCGTTTATGCGTTTATGCGTTTATTTGTTTAGTCGTTTAATCGTTTATTCGTTTAAGCGTTTAAGCGTTTAATCGTTTAATCGTTTAATCGTTTAATCGTTGATGCGTTTATTTGTTTAGGCGTTTAAGCGTTTATTTGTTTATGCGTTTAATCGTTTAATCGTTTAATGAAGAGGTAAGGTTAGAAGGATCTATTTATTTGGAAGTTACGCAATCCGTTTAATTGATTTGACATTTTTTCCACAAGCTGACGGAGCTCACTGTATCGATCGGGGGATATATAGTTCAAATCCCTGGCCAATATTAAATAGTTCAAGCATTCCATAAGACTGCTGAAGGCAATGCTGGTAAAATGGGCCTGATCTTTACCGGTTTTTCTTGAGGTTCCCTCCGCAATATTCGCGGAGATCGAAAGTGCTGCTCTTTGAAGTTGTGCGCAAATTACATAACGCTCGTGATGGGGCAATTCGCTGATTACTTGATGAATAATTTTATAAAATTTCCTGGCCTCCTGCCAGACCTCCAATTTTTCAAAAGAATACACCATGAAATATTTAATTGAATAAATAAACCTGTTTTTGACTTAATACAAGATAACGAGAAAAACGATTAAACACTTCCTCTCGAATTAAACGACTTAAACGAATAAACGATTAAACATTTCTCCTTTTAATCGATTAAACGAATAAACGAATAAACGATTAAACGATTAATCGATAAATCCATAAATTTGTGGAATAATAAAAAAAATGCCATCCACCAAAGAAGTCATTCTCCTCAACATCTCCGGTCCCGACCGGCCGGGGATCACCACCACGCTGACGCACATCCTGGCGCAGTACGATGTGTCGATCCTCGATATCGGACAGGCTGTTATTCACGATGAGCTGGCCCTGGGGATCCTGTTTGAAGTGCCCGGAGACCTCGGAGTCCTCCCCCGTTCTCAAGGACCTGCTGTTCCGCGCTTACGAGCTGGGCGTGAATGCCAAGTTCACCCCCATGTCGCTCAATGATTACGAGCAATGGGTGAAGCTCCAGGGCAAGGAACGGTATATCGTCACCCTCATTGCCCGCGTGATCAACTCGCACCACATTGCCGGGGTCACCGATATCATCCACAAGCAGAACCTGAACATCGACATCATCAACCGGCTCAGCGGCAGGCCGTCGCTGCAGGAAAAGGAACCACCGGCCATCGCCTGCGTGGAGTTCTCGGTGCGCGGAACACCGCGCGACAAGGATATGATGCGCCGCGAATTCCTGGAAGCCTCGCACGAGACCGGCATCGACATTGCCTTCCAGGAAGACAACATCTACCGGCGGAACCGCCGCCTGGTGTGTTTCGACATGGACTCCACCCTCATCCAGGCCGAGATGATCGTGGAGCTGGCCAAGGTGGCCGGGGTGGGCGACAAGGTGCATGAGATCACCGAATCGGCCATGCGCGGGGAGATCGATTTTAAGGAAAGCTTCCGGCAACGGGTGTCGCTGTTAAAGGGACTGGATGAAAGCGTGCTGAAGCAGATCGCTTACCACATGCCCATCACCGAGGGCGCGGCGAAACTCACCGGCACCCTGAAGAAATACGGCTTCAAGACCGCCATCCTGTCGGGCGGATTTACCTACTTCGGCCGTTTCCTGCAGCATGAGCTGGACATCGACTATGTATTCGCCAACGAGCTCGAAATTGTCAACGGCAAGCTCACCGGGAATTATGTGGGCGATATCGTGGACGGACCCCGGAAGGCCGAACTGCTCAAGAACCTGGCCTTCAAGGAGGGCATACACCTGGAACAGGTGATCGCCGTGGGCGACGGGGCCAACGACCTGCCCATGCTGAACCTGGCGGGACTGGGTATCGCCTTCCACGCCAAGCCCAAGGTGAAGGAGAATGCCAGGCAGGCGATATCGACGATAGGGCTGGATGCGATTTTGTATTTGATGGGGTTTCGAGATAGGGAATTCAAGTAATTCAAGATTCAAGTAAGATTCAAAATTCAAGAGTCAAGAGTCAAGAGTCAAGAATTATAATTCATAACCTGCCTGCCGGTAGACAGGTTCATCATTCATAATTCATAACCTGCCTGCCGGCAGGCAGGTTCATAATTCATAATTCTCTTATGTTTAGCGGTATTGTAGAAGAAGCAGCGAGAGTGGTAGCGCTGGAAAAAGAGCAGGAAAACCTGCACATTACCCTGACCTGTTCCTTTGTGAACGAGTTGAAAATTGACCAGAGCGTGTCGCACAACGGCGTATGCCTCACCGTGGTGAAAAAAACAGCGGACACCTATACGGTGACTGCCATTCAGGAGACGCTGCTGAAGAGCAACCTGGGATTGCTGAAGGTAGGCTCCGGCGTGAACCTCGAGCGCAGCATGAAGATGGACGGCCGGCTCGACGGCCATATCGTGCAGGGGCACGTGGACCAGACCGCCGTCTGCACTGCCGTGACCGAAGCCGCGGGAAGCTGGTATTACACCTTCGCATACGAACCTGCCCGCGACGATTACATGACCGTGGAAAAGGGCTCGGTATGCGTGAACGGCGTGAGCCTTACCGTGGTGAATTCAAAGGACAGATCGTTCCAGGTGGCCATCATTCCCTACACCTACGAGCATACGAACTTTCATGAATTTCAGGTGGGAACGACGGTGAATCTGGAGTTTGATATTATTGGGAAGTATATTGCGAAGATTGTGAGGCAGCAGAGGGGGTAGGGACGAGGGACGAGAAAAGGGACAAGGGACGAGGGACGAGGGACGAGGAAGAGAGAGATTCGAGAAGGAAGATTCAAGAAGGAAGATTGCAAGAAGGAAGAGTCAAGACAGGAAGATTCAAGAAGGAAGATTCGAGAAGGAAGATTCAAGAAGGAAGATTCAAGAAGGAAGATTTAAGAAGGAAGATTCAAGATGGAAGATTCGAAGATTCAAGAAGGAAGATTCAAGATTCAAGATTCAAGAAGGAAGATTCAAGATGGAAGAAGGGACGAGAGAAGGGACGAGGGAGTGTGAGATTTGAGTTTGGACGTGTGATTTATCTACGAGAGACGCAAAGGCGCAAGAGACTATGACTAAATGCTAAGACCGTGTTCCCATAATGTCTGACCTTCATAACCTGCTGCGGCAGGCAGGTTCATAATTCATCCATTCATAATTCATAATTCATAATTCATAATTCTTCATATTTCTTATATCTTTGTACACATTTTGCAAATCACTTTTCATATTGTAACAGTTTGATATATAATGAGTAACAAGTATCCTGAATATAAGAGTTTCAGCCTATCTGCCATCAACAGGGAGATACTCGGTGTATGGAACAAAGAGAAAACCTTTGAAAAGAGTCTGGAGGTCCGCCAGGGCAAACCACTCTACGTGTTCTATGAAGGGCCCCCCTCGGCCAACGGCATGCCCGGCATTCACCATGTGATTGCCCGTGCCATCAAGGATATTTTCTGCCGCTACAAAACCATGAAGGGATACCTGGTGGAACGCAAAGCCGGCTGGGATACCCACGGCCTTCCCGTGGAGCTGAAGGTGGAAACCTCGCTGGGCATCACCAAGGAAGACATCGGCACAAAAGATCAGCATCGCCGATTTCAACAACAAATGCAAAAGAGATGTGATGACATATACCCGCGAATGGGAGGACCTCACGATGAAAATGGGGTACTGGGTGGATATGGAAAATCCCTACATCACCTACGACAACCGCTATATCGAAACACTGTGGTGGCTGCTGAAGGAACTGTTCAACAAAGGATTGCTGTACAAGGGATATTCCATTCAGCCTTATTCACCTGCTGCCGGCACCGGGCTCAGCACCCACGAGCTGAACCAGCCCGGTTGTTACCGCGATGTGAAAGACACCACCTGCGTGGCCCAGTTTAAGGTCATCCGCGATGACAAATCCGAATTCCTTTACCGGGATACCGACACCCCGGTCTATTTCCTGGCCTGGACGACCACGCCGTGGACCCTGCCCTCCAACACCGCCCTGGCCGTGGGTGCCGACATCACCTATGTGCGGGTGCGAACCTTCAATCCCTATACCTTTGAGCCGGTGACCTTGATCCTGGCGAAGGACCTGTTGCACAATTTCTTTCCCGAGAACAACCAGACGATCGCCATCGAAGGCTTTCAGCCGGGCGACAAGCGGATTCCCTATAAGATACTGGGTGAGTACAAAGGCTCGGCGCTGGAAGGCATTTCCTATCACCAGCTGATCAACTGGGTGGATCCGGGTGCAGGCGCATTCAGGGTGCTCACCGGCGATTTTGTCACCACCGAGGACGGCACCGGCATTGTGCATATCGCCCCCACCTTTGGCGCCGATGACTTCAGGGTGGCCGGGAAGAACGGTGTTCCTCCGCTCATGGTCACCGACAAAAACAAGCACCAGGGTCCCGCTGGTGGATAAGAAAGGGCCGGTTTATCAGGCTGGAAGACCTGGACACCGCGTTTATCGGAAGACCGGGTGAATGTGGAGGAATACAGGCCCTTTGCCGGCCGCTTTGTGAAGAATGAATACGATCCGGAACTTGCCGGTGACGATACCACGGTGGATGTGGACATTGCCGTGTACCTGAAGAAGAGCAACAAGGTCTTCAGAATTGAAAAGCATGTGCACAATTATCCGCACTGCTGGCGAACCGACAAACCGGTGCTGTATTATCCGCTCGATGCCTGGTTCATCAGGACCACAGCGCTGAAAGACCGGCTGATCGAGCTGAACAATACCATCAACTGGAAGCCGGAATCCACCGGCACGGGCCGGTTCGGCAAATGGCTCGAGAACCTGGTGGACTGGAACCTGTCGCGTTCGCGTTACTGGGGCACCCCCCTGCCGATATGGGTGACCGAAGACCAGCAGGAATACAGATGCATCGGCTCGGTGCGGAGCTGAAGCAGGAGATTGAGAAAGCCGTGAAAGCAGGATTTATGCAAGCATAACCCGCTGAAGGATTATACCGAAGGGGATTTCGGCAAGGAAAACTATGAGAAATTTGACCTTCACCGTCCCTTTGTGGATGATATTTTCCTGGTGTCCGACACCGGGAGAGAAGATGGTCGCGGGAACCCGACCTGATCGATGTGTGGTTCGACTCAGGCGCCATGCCCTATGCACAGATGCATTATCCGTTTGCCATGAAGGAGAAGGAATTTAGACAAGTATTACCCGGCCGATTTCATTGCCGAAGGGGTGGACCAGACCCGCGGATGGTTTTTCACCCTGCATGCCATTGCCGTGATGCTGTTTGATTCGGTGGCTTACAAGAATATTATCAGCAACGGCCTGTGCCTCGACAAGAACGGAAATAAAATGTCGAAACGCCTGGGCAATGCGGTGGATCCCTTTGAAGTGATCGCCCAGCACGGATCGGATCCGCTGCGCTGGTACATGATCACCAATGCCCAGCCCTGGGACAACCTCAAGTTCGATATCGAGGGCGTGGATGAGGTGAAGCGAAAGTTTTTCGGCACCCTGTACAATACCTATTCGTTCTTTGCCCTGTATGCCAATGTCGACGGGTTCACCTTCCGCGAAGCCGGAGATCCCGGTACAGAAAAGGCCGGAGATCGACCGCTGGATCATATCGCTGCTCAACACCCTGGTGAAAGAAGTGGAATCGTATTACGAGGAATATGAGCCCACCAAGGCCGGCAGGGCCATTCAGGATTTCGTGATGGAAAACCTGAGCAACTGGTATGTGCGGCTGAACCGCAAACGTTACTGGGGCGGAGAGTATTCCGAGGATAAGCTGGCGGCTTACCAGACCCTTTACACCTGCCTCATCACCGTAGTGAAACTGGCGGCTCCGCTGGCCCCGTTTTACATGGACAAGATATACCGCGATCTGAACCGCGTCACGCAAAAAGATGCAGCCAGCCCTCGGTGCACCTGGTGGATTTTCCGGTGGCAAATCCCGGTTTGATCGACAAGGACGCTGGAGGAAAGAATGGAACTTGCCCAGAAAATGTCGTCGATGATCCTGGGCCTGCGCAGGAAGGTGAACATCAAAGTAAGCGCAGCCCCTGCAGAAGATCATGGTCCCCGTGCCCGACAAGGGATTTCCAGCGCAGCTGGAAGCGGTGAAGCGCTGATCCTGAACGAGGTGAATGTAAAGGAACTGGAATTTCTCAAAGACACCTCCGGGATACTGGTGAAGAAGATCAAACCGAATTTCAAGCTCCTGGGTCCGCGTTACGGCAAGCTGATGAAAGAGATCGCGCAGGCGGTGAATGGCCTGAGGCAGGAAGATATTGCCTGTTTTGAGGCCAACGGCAGCTTTGACATTACCGTGGACGGGGAAACCATTGTTTTCAGCCCGATGATGTGGAGATCACCTCGGAGGATATTCCCGGATGGCTGGTGGCCACGAAGGCAAGCTGACAGTAGCCCTCGACGTGAACATTACCCAGGAACTGAAGGACGAGGGATTGCCCGGGAATTTGTCAACCGCATCCAGAATCTCGGAAGGACAGCGGCTTTGAGGTAACCGATAAGATTGCCGTGGAAATTCAGCGGCATGATCTGATCAATGCATCGGTAGAGAATTTCAGCGAATATATTGCCACGCAAACACTGGCCAGATCGGTTAAACTGGTGGACATGGCCGACGTGTCCGAAGCACAGGCAGTGGAAATAGAGGAGAACGTTCTGACCCATCTGCGGATTAGTAAGATTTAGGGTTTTGAGCAACTTCATATGATTTTTTTTATTACATTTAATCAACTAAAAATCCAGAGTTATGTCAGAAAAGACAAGGTATTCCGATGAAGAACTCGAGGAGTTCAAGAAGATCATCTTGGATAAGCTGGATCAGGCCAAAAAGGATTTTGATCTCCTGAAAAGTGCCATTACGCAAAGTGAAAGCAATGACACGCAAGATACATCCCCTACATTCAAGGTTTTGGAAGAAGGAGCTGCCACCCTTTCGAAGGAGGAAGCGGGCAGGCTGGCCCAGCGGCAGCAGAAATTCATTCAGCATCTGCAGGCTGCCCTGATCAGGATTGAAAACAAAACCTATGGCATTTGCCGTGAAACCGGGAAGTTGATTTCCAAGGAAAGGCTCAGGGCCGTTCCCCATGCCACGCTTTCGATCGATGCCAAGCAAAAACAGCGTTGACCTGAGGCGTATGAAGATTTCCAACGGCGTTAAGGCCATTATCCTCATCGTCCTGGTGCTGCTTGTTGATCAGATCATCAAGTTCCAGATCAAAACTACCATGACCATCGGGCAAAGTCACTATGTGTTTGGCAACTGGTTTCAGATCCGTTTTATTGAAAATCCCGGCATGGCCTTCGGGCTCGATATTCCGGGCAAACTGGGGAAACCCGTGCTGACGATCTTCAGGATCATTGCCGTGATTGCCATTGGCTGGTATCTGCACGAGCTGGTCAGCAAAAAGTGAAAACGGGACTGATCCTCTGCGTGGCCCTGATCCTGGCCGGCGCCAGCGGCAATATCATCGACAGCGTTTTTTACGGACTGATCTTCAACGAAAGCACTTATTTTACAGTGGCCACCCTGTTCCCCGAAGAGGGAGGCTATGCGCCCCTGCTGTACGGCAAGGTGGTGGACATGCTCTATTTCCCCGTGATCAGGGGACACTTCCCGGCATGGTTCCCTTCCGGGCCGGGGAGGAATTCATCTTTTTCAGGCCGATCTTTAACCTGGCAGACACTTCCATATCGGTAGGTATTCTCACGATCCTGGTGTTCCAGAGGAGGTTTTTTGCGGGGCATGCGCCGATTTTGGCGGAAGGGGAAGAGGAGAGTGGAGAAGGGAGAGGGAGAGGGAGAGGGAGAGGGAGAGAGGGAGAGGAGAAGGAAGAGGAGAGTGGAGAGTGGGAGAGTGGGAGAGGGAGAGGGTAGAAGAGTAGGAGGCAAACCGTTTCACTGATACAGATTGCTTCGTCCCGTAAGGACGGGACTCGCAATGACGGGGAGGCAACCAGCACGTCATTGCGAGGGCACAGGGGCAAAATAAAATCATTTATAGACATTATTTGTGACCGAAGCAAACTGCCTGCACGGGCAGGAGGTACTCAAGTCTCACAAACCCAAATCACTCCGTTTCACTGGAAACAGATTGCTTCGTCCCGTAAGGACGGGACTCGCAATGACGGAGAGGCAACCAGCACGTCATTGCGAGGGCACAGGGAAAAAATTAAAATCATTAATAGCGATTATTTGTGACCGAAGCAAACTGCCTGCACAGGAAGGAGGTACCCAAGTCTCACAAACCCAAATCACTCCGTTTCACTGAAACAGATTGCTTCGTCCCGTAAAGGAACGGGACTCGCAATGACGGGGACTCGCAATGACGGACTGCAATGAGGCAACCAGCACGTCATTGCGAGGGCGCGGGGAAAAATTAAAATCATTAATAGCGATTATTTGTGACCGAAGCAATACTGCCTGCACAGGCAGGAGGTACCCAAGTCTCACAAACCGAAAGTCACTCCGTTTCACTGAAACAGATTGCTTCGTCCCGTAAGGACGGACTCGCAATGTCGGGACTCGCAATGACGGGAATCGTCATCACCTCGCCACCGGATGAAAAGCCTCTTTGATGTGTTCCAGGGCGGTGCGGCTATGGTCGATGATGATGGAGATGATGTCGAAACGTACGTCGAGGTCGAGGTTGTGGCTGAAGAGGTACCGTTCAGCCGCGAAGATCAGGTAGCGCTGCTTGCGGAAATCCACGGCGGTGGAGGGTTCACCATAAGAGTTGCCCGAGCGGGTCTTTACCTCGGCGATCACGAGCTGGTCCCTGTCCCTTGCGATGATATCGACTTCAATGTGTTTGAACCGCCAGTTGCGTTCCAGTATCTCATAACCTTCCTCCAGGAAAAATTCGACAGCAAGGTCTTCGCCCTGCTGGCCAAAACTTATTTTATCCATCACTTAAAAGAATAATCTGCAGCCGTTTGCCGTAACCGTTAATTTCACCTCCCTGCCCAGATCAGGCTTACATTCGGTTTGCCATGTCCGGCCGGAAAGCCGAACATCACCGGGTAGCCATAGTCGCGAAACCGCTTCACGGATAATCTCATAAGCCGGTTTGCGGAATCCGGAGGGAGAACTTTTCATATCGTGCATGCCCCCGATGATCAGTGCCTTCAACCGCCTGAGTTTACCCCTGACCTTCAGGTTCATGATCATCCGGTCGATGTGGTACAGGTATTCACTCAGGTCCTCGAGAAAAAGGATCTTGTCTCCGGTATCGGGATCGTAACAGGTCCCGGATAAGCTGTACAGCACCGACAGGTTTCCCCCGGTGAGGATGCCGGTGGCCTCTCCCGTAAGGTTCAGCCTGTGGGGCTGAAGGGAATACTCCGTCAGGTTCGCCGAAGAGAGCGTTCCGCACCGAATCGAGCGAGACCGCATCGGGCACCCCGGGGGGTATTACCCTGGGCATTGCCCCGTGAAGGCTTTCGGTTCCCAGGCATTGTTGCAGGAAGGCATGGATCACGGTGATATCACTGTAGCCGACGATCCATTTGGGGTGTTTCAGGAACCTGCCGAACTTGAGCCTGTCCATGATCCGGATGCTGCCATAACCGCCCCTTGCACAAAGAATGGCACGGATGGCGGGGTCGTCGAGCATCTTCTGAAAATCTGCCGCGCGCTGGTGATCGGTCCCTGCAAACGAATTGCGCCGCCTGAACAGGTGTTCGCCGAATACCACATTCAGTCCCCACGACCGGACGATATCAACGGCCGGCATGATTTCCTGTTCGGTCAGACAGCCGGCAGGGGCCGTTATGCCGACGGTATCACCGGGGCGAAGGAAGGGCGGAGCGATCATGGTGAAGGTTATGGTTTGAATTACACGGGGATTTGAATATATTTGCAAGGAATAAATATAGTGATTTAGAAAAATAGATGGTTTAATACAAAATGTCATCGCTATAGTCATATGCCTGTGAAAATATCAAAACGTCATCTCATCACCGCCGCCCTTCCCTATGCCAACGGCCGGTTCATATCGGCCACCTGGCAGGGGTGTATGTCCCGGCCGATATTTATGTCCGTTACCTCCGGCTAAGGGGAGAGGAAGTGCTGTTCATCTGCGGTTCCGATGAGCACGGTGTGCCCATCACCATCAAGGCACGCCAGAGAAGGTGTCCCCAGGACATCGTGGACAAGTACCACGGCATCATTAAAAATTCCTTTGCAGGAATTTGGCATTTCTTTCAGCATATATTCCCGCACCACCTCAAAATCCATCACCAGACCGCCTCGGAATTTTTCCGCAAGCTGTATGACCAGGGAGAGTTCATCGAAAAGACCACCCAGCAGTATTATGATGAAGGAGGTGAAGCAATTCCTGGCCGACCGTTATATCACCGGCACCTGTCCCCATTGCGGCAATGACAGAGCCTACGGCGACCAGTGCGAAAACTGCGGCACATCGCTGAATGCCACCGACCTGATCAATCCGAGATCGACCCTCAGCGGAAGCCAGCCGGTGATGAAAGAGACGAAGCACTGGTTTCTGCCGCTCGACAAATATGAACCGTGGCTGCGGAAATGGATCCTGGAGGAACACAAAGACTGGAAACCGAATGTTTACGGGCAGTGCAAATCATGGCTCGATGCGGGCTTGCAGCCCCGCGCCGTTACCCGCGACCTCGACTGGGGCGTCCGGTGCCGGTGGACGGAGCCGAAGGGAAAGTGCTGTATGTATGGTTCGATGCGCCCATCGGTTATATCTCGGCCACCCGCGAACTGACCCCCGACTGGGAAAAGTACTGGAAGGACAAGGAAACCAAGCATGGTCCATTTCATCGGGAAGGACAACATCGTTTTCCATTGCATCATTTTCCCGGCCATGCTGAAGGCTGAAGGCACCTATATCCTGCCCGACAATGTTCCGGCCAATGAATTCCTGAACCTGGAAGGCGACAAAATCTCCACCTCCCGCAACTGGGCCGTATGGCTGCATGAATACCTGCAGGATTTCCCGGGCAAACAGGATGTGCTGCGATATGTGCTTTGTGCCACCATGCCCGAAACCAAGGACAACGATTTTACCTGGAAGGATTTCCAGGCCCGCAACAACAATGAGCTGGTGGCTATCTTCGGCAATTTTGTAAACCGGGCACTGGTGCTTACCCACAAGTATTTCGACGGCAAGGTGCCGGCTGGCTGACGGCTAACTGACTGCGACAGGGAAACCCTGGCTGAAATCCCGAAGCTGAAGGAGGCCGTGGAATACAATCTCGAAAATTTCCGCTTCCGCGAGGCGCTGAAGGCCGCCATGGACCTGGCCAGGCTGGGAAACAAATACCTGGCCGACAATGAACCCTGGAAACTGATCAAGACCGATCGGGTGCGGCAACGGTACCATTCTGAACATTGCCCTGCAGATCACGGCCAACCTGGCCATCATCACGGAACCTTCCTGCCCTTCTCGGCCAAGAAGATCGCAGGATTCATCAACATGGGCGATATCGCCTGGAACGATGCCGGCAGGGCGCGATCTGCTGAAAGCCGGTCACTGCTGGATGAGCCCAGCCTGCTGTTCGAAAAGATCGAGGATGACAGCGTGGAAAAACAGCTGCAGAAGCTGCAGCAGACAAAGGAAACCAACCAGAGCAAAACGAGCTGCCAAACCGCAGAAGGACAATATCAGCTACGATGATTTCACCCGCATGGATATCCGGATCGGGACCATCCTGGAAGCCGTGAAGGTGCCGAAGACCAAGAAACTGATGCAGCTGAAGATCGATACCGGCATGGATGTACGTACCGTGGTTTCGGGCATTGCCGAATATTTTAAACCCGAAGGCCATCATCGGCAAACAGGTATGCCTCCTGGCCAACCTGGAACCCCGGAGATAAAGGGTATCAATCGCAGGGTATGATATTGCTCGCAGAGGATGCCGGCGGAAAGCTGATTTTCGTTACGCCGGAAGAGAAGACGGGGAATGGGGCGGAGGTGAAGTGATTAATGTTTGTGGGGCTTGGTACGTACTCCTGTGCGGGCAGATTGCTTCGTTTCGTCATTGCGAGGCCCGTTTTACGGGACGAAGCAATCTGTTTCAGTGAAACGGAGTGATTTATGTTTGCGGGGCTTGGGTAGGTATTCATATGCGGGCAGATTGCTTCGTCACAAAATAATGCTATACAATTATTATCATTTTTTACGTGACCTCGCAATGACGGCTGCTGCGGGTCCCGTTTTTACGGGACGAAGCAATCTGCTTACAATGAAACGGAGTGCTTTTGCCCTTTTCTTTCTATATTTGTTCCAAATTAATCATCCATAATGGCTGAAAAGACTGAAAAGAAGTCCTTCCTGGAAAAGTTCAGGCACAAGTACCGGTTATCGATTTACCGTGATGAAACATACGAGGAAGTACTGAACCTCAGGCTTACCCGGCTGAATGTCATGGCCATCGTGGGTCTCGGTATTTTCGTTTTTCTGGCATGGTGATATCGGTCATTGCCTATACCCCGGTGCGGGAACTGATACCGGGATATCCCGACCAGCAGACCGTGCGCAACATATACCTGAACAACTTCAGGCTTGACTCGCTGGAGATGGAAATTGCCAAGCGGGATGCCTATTTTGAAAATCTGCGGCGGATCATTGCCGGGGACCGGCCGGAGGATGCCCGCCTGAAGGAAGATGCACCCGTTGCTGCCGTAAGGCCTACCTACCAGAAATCAAAGGAAGATTCGGTGCTCAGGGCCATGGTGGAACCCAGGGACCGGTTTGGATTGTCCACCATCGAAAGCCGCAAGGCCAAACCGGCTTTTTTCAACGTACTTTTTTTCCCTCCCGTGAAGGGAATGGTGACCAATTCGTTCAACAGCGGCATTGACCATTACGGAACCGATATCGTGGCGGGTACCAATGAAGCAGTGAAGGCCACCCTTCCGGGTACGGTCACCATGGCCGGCTGGACCCTGGAAACAGGATATGTGATCCAGGTGCAGCATGCCGATAACATCATTTCCGTATACAAGCACAATGCAGAATTGCTGAAGCATATCGGTGACCGCGTAAAGGCCGGAGATCCCATTGCCATCATCGGGAATTCGGGAGAGCTTACCACCGGGCCTCACCTGCATTTTGAACTCTGGTACAACGGCGCACCTGTAAATCCCGCAGGACTACATCTCTTTCTGAGAGCATTCTCAAGCCACTCATCATGAAAAGACAAATTGCGATCCTCGGATCCACCGGATCCATCGGCACACAAGCGCTGGAGGTCATTCAGCAGCATCCTGATCTTTTTGAGCCTGTAGTGCTTACGGCGGGCCGCAATGCCGACCTGCTGATCGAGCAGGCCCTGCGCTTCGTCCCTTCCTGTGTGGTGATTGCCGATGAAACGCAGTATCATGAGGTCCGGGAAGCCCTGTCGAGGTTGCCGATCACCGTGCTTGCCGGTAACGGGGCCTTATCGGAAGTGGTTAGCCTTGCCAACGTGGATATGGTGCTGACAGCCATGGTGGGTTTTTCGGGATTGCTCCCTACACTGGCTGCGGTCCGCAGCGGGAAAAATATTGCGCTGGCCAATAAGGAAACCCTGGTGGTGGCCGGAGCGCTGATCACCTCCCTGGCCCGGAAGAGCGGTTCGGGCATCTACCCGGTGGATTCGGAGCATTCGGCCATATTCCAATGCCTGGCCGGGGAAGATCCCGACAACGGTGGAGAAATTGATCCTTACGGCGTCGGGGGGACCTTTCAGGGGGATGAGCCGCGATAGTCTGCACAAAGTGACCAGTGCCGAAGCCCTCAGGCACCCCAACTGGTGCATGGGCAATAAGATCACCATCGATTCCGCCTCGCTGATGAACAAAGGCCTCGAGGTGATCGAGGCAAGCTGGCTGTTTGGCATCGGACCGGAAAGGATCGAGGTCGTCATCCACCCGCAGAGCGTGATACATTCCATGGTGCAGTTCACCGACGGATCGATAAAGGCGCAGCTGGGCCTGCCGGATATGCGGCTCCCCATCCAGTATGCCCTGGGCTATCCGCAACGGCTGACGTCGGAATTCCCGCGTTTCAGCTTTGCGGATTGCAGGGAACTTACTTTTGAAAAGCCCGACACGGGATTGTTCCGCAACCTTGCAGCTGGCCTACAAAGCCCTGCATGCCGGGGGTAATATGCCCTGCATCATGAATGCGGCCAATGAAATGGTGGTGGAGGAATTTTTGAAGGACCGGATAGGATTTATGGAAATGCCGGAGGTCATTGAGGAGACGATGGGGAGGGTGGCGTTTATCGGGGAGCCGGCGATCGAGGATCTTGAATTGACGGACAGGGAGGCGAGGGATTTTGTGAGAAAGAGGTTGTCAAAATAGTTGTTCGGCGAAATATTCTACCATAATGTCGCCCCTATGGGGCTTTCAATTGTGTCGTTGAAAACATTTCTACCATAATATCGCCCCTATGGGGCTTTCAATTGTGTTGTTGAAGGCATTTCTACCACAATATCGCCCCCATGGGGCTAAAGGGTTGTCGCTAAAATCATTTTCAAAGCCCCGTAGGGGCGGCATTGTGGTAGAATACAAATTATATAGAAGATCCCAAGCCCCGTAGGGGTGACATTATGGTGGTTTTGTCGCTAAAAACATTTCTACCATAATGTCGCCCCTATGGGGCTTTCAATTGTGTTGTTGAAGGCATTTCTACCACAATGCCGCCCCTACGGGGCTAAAGGGTTGTCGCTAAAATCGTTTTCAAAGCCCCGTAGGGGCGGCATTGTGGTAGAATACAAATTATCAGCCCTAGGAAGGATAAACCTTCTAAAGCCCCAGTAGGGGCGGCATTATGGTAGAATTATAGTTACAAAGAAGATCCCGGGCCTTGCCAGGCCGACATGATGGTAGTCCACTAAATATCCCTATATTTGCATCTGCATTAAAAATTATTTAACTCATGGGCGTTGTTATTCAGATCGGCCAACTATTGCTGAGCCTATCCATTCTGATCATCCTGCACGAACTGGGACATTTTATGTTTGCACGTTTGTTCAATACCCGGGTGGAGAAATTCTACCTGTTTTTTGATCCGTGGTTTTCTTGTTTAAGCTCAAGCGGGGTGACACCGAATACGGTATCGGCTGGCTGCCGCTCGGCGGATATGTGAAGATATCGGGGATGATCGATGAATCGATGGACCAGGAGCAGCTCAAACAGCCCGCACAGCCCTGGGAATTCAGGTCGAAATCAACCGGACAGCGCCTGCTCATCATGCTGGGCGGTGTGGTGGTGAACCTGATCCTGGGATTTATTATTTATTCGGCCGTATTGTTCACCTGGGGAGAGAAATTCCTTCCCGCCAAAAACCTTACCGATGGCATCTGGTGCGTGGATTCCATCGCCACGGATATCGGATTCAGGAACGGTGACAAGATCCTTTCCATCGGCAATGTTGAACCGGAGCGTTTTGAGGACATCTACCGCGAGATCATTTTCGGCGGTACGGTGAAGGTGATGCGGAACAACCAGATCGATTCGTTTGTGGTTCCTTCGGACTTCATCGGAAATCTCATCAAGGAACGCAATGTAACCCTGTTTTATCCAAGGGTTCCCTTTATCATGCGCGAAATCCCCGATACCTCCCTGAACAAAGGATCGGGTCTGCAGCCAAAGGACCAGGTGGTCAGCATCAATCAGGTACCGGTGAGGTATTACGATGAATATCTGAGCATTGTGGATACCCTGCAACCCGGTGCCGTGAACGTGGAAGTACTCCGCGACGGGCAACGGATCCCCCTGGCACTGACCCTCAGCGAGAATAAGAAACTGGAGATCCTGTCGTTTATTCCTGATTTTGAGGAGCTGGAAAAGCTGGGCGTATACAAGCTGGAGACCAACACATTCAATATTTTTCAGGCCATTCCTGCCGGTTTTAAACTGGCCGGTGACAGGCTTGCTTTCTATATAAGGCAGTTCAAACTGATATTTGATTTTAAGACCGGCGCCTATAAGGGACTTGGAGGATTCGGGACCATCGGCGGCCTTTTCCCGAAAGTATGGGAATGGCAAGCGTTCTGGGAAATAACCGCCTTTCTTTCCCTCATTCTGGCCTTCATGAATGTACTGCCTATTCCGGCACTCGACGGCGGGCATGTCATGTTCCTGCTGTATGAAATGGTCACCCGGCGAAAGCCCAGTGAGAAATTCATGGAATATGCACAGATCGTGGGAATGGTCATAATCCTGGGATTGCTGATATATGCGAATACGAATGATATATTGAGGTGGGTGGAGAGGTTGTTGGGGAAGTAGTGAAGATCAGGAATCAAGGGATCAAGGGATCAAGATGAGATCAAGGGATCAAGAGTCAAGATCAAGAATGAAGAGGAAGATCAAGAGGATCAAGAATCAAGAAAGATCAAGAGTGAAAGATTGAAGAAGGAAGAAGAAGATTAAGATTGAAGAAGGAAAAATGTGCGAAAGCATCTGAAAACGTAAATTATCCAACGGGAATTGAAAAAATGTTCTAATTTTACCCGTTCAATTTAATACAACCGATATGAATGCGAATATGTTGTTGTTTGCTTTAGGACCTACCGAGATTATACTGATTTTGGTGGTGGTGTTGTTACTGTTTGGCGGACGGAAGATCCCCGAGCTCATGAAAGGGATCGGACAGGGGATGAAAGAGTTCAAGAAAGCATCGCGGGCGGCAGAGGAAGAGGACACGTCAAAGGATAGCGAGAAGGAAAAATAATCATTACGAACCTGTAAATTCAAATATTATGTCATTAGGACCTACAGAAATAATACTCATCCTTGTGGTGGTATTGTTATTATTCGGCGGCCGCAAGATCCCCGAACTGATGAAGGGATTGGGCCAGGGTATGCGGGAATTTAAAAAGGCCTCGCGTTTGGATGATGAAGTGTGAAAAAACTCCCATAGAATCCAGACAGCAGGAATAACATTTTTATAGAAACTGCGTAGAACCTGTCATTGATGATCATGACAGGTTTTTTTTTGGAGTCGAAGGATGAAAGAAAACTCACTATATTTGAAAGAATGATCAAAAACATCCTGCTCATCGTCCTCCTGCTGATCCCCGCCACGGGCATCGGGACATCCGGACTGCCGGATGACAGGGACATGCTGTATGAGTACCGGATCGCCCAGCTCAACAAGTTATCACCGGTTGCGCTGGATTACAATGCAGAAGTAAGGCGGTATATCGATTTGTTCACCGGTCCCCGGAAGGCCGATATGGCCAGGATCATCGGGCTCTCGGAACTCTATTTCCCGATCTTCGATGAAATGCTGGACCGTTATGCGCTTCCCCATGAACTGAAATACCTGACGATCATCGAGTCGGGATTAAATCCGCTGGCGGTTTCCAAATCGGGCGCCGTGGGTTTATGGCAGTTTCTGCTGAATACCAGCCGGTTGTTCGACCTCGAGGTCACCTCTTATGTGGATGAGCGCCGCGATCCCTATAAATCCACCGAAGCGGCCTGCAGGTACCTGCAATACCTGAACAATACCTTTCACGACTGGCAGCTGGTGCTTTCATCGTACAACGGCGGGCCGGGAGAGGTCAGAAAGGCCATCGAGAGATGCCAGGGAGAAACCGGTTACTGGAAATTGCGGCCCTACCTGTCGGAGCAGGCCAGAAACTACGTGCCTGCCTATACGGCGGCATTGTACCTGATGAACTTCTACCGCGAGCATGACATCGTTCCGGTGCCTCCCCTGTATGATTACCGGTCGCTCGATACCCTGCATATCCGTTATTCGGTAACCTTTGAGCAGATAGCCTCGGTCATCGGCCTGCCGTTGGAGCACATCCGGCTGCTGAATCCGGTGTACCGGCGTGACATTATTCCCGAAAGACAGCCCTGGTCGGTGCTGGTGCTTCCGGCCGACAAGATTGCACCGTATCTGCAGCATGAGATCAGCATCCTGGGCTACAGTACCCTGCCGCTTGATTATAACCTGATGGTACAACAGTCCGCCGACACCAAGGGAAAGACAAAGATCATCCACGTGGTGCAGCCGGGCGAGTTCACCCACAAAATTGCCCTGCAGTACAATTGCACGCTGGAGAATATCAGGGCATGGAATGGCCTGGATGGATTTGAGGTGAAGGCGGGGCAAAGGATTGTGATTTGGGTGAAGAACAATGAAGAGTGAAGAATCAAGAATCAAGAATCAAGATTCAAGATTGAAGACTTGTCCGCCGGAGCTTTAGCGGAGGAGGATGGAAGATTGAAGATGGAATAATGAAAAGTGAAAAGTGAAGATGAAGATTCAAGATTTAAGATTCAAGATTCAAGGTTTAAGATTCAAGAATCAAGAATCAAGACTAAAGATTGAAGAAGGAAGAAGGAATAGTGAATAGTGAATAAGTGAAGAGTCGGCTGTTGGCTGGCAGGCCTTACAAACCCAAATCACTCCGTTTCACTGAAACAGATTGCTTCGTTCCGTAAAAAGGGAACTCGCAATGACGAGACTCGCAATGACCTGAGACGCAATGACGGGGACGTAGCAGGCGTCATTGCGAGGTCACGGGATAAATGCCAATGATGATTAAGAATGGTTTTGTGACCGAAGCAATCTGCTCGCACAGGCAGGAGGTTCAAAAGCCCCGCAAACCCAAATCATTCCGTTTCACTGAGACAGATTGCTTCGTCCCGTAAAAACGGGACTCGCAATGACGATCACTCCGTTTCACTGAAACAGATTGCTTCGTCCCTTGAAGGGGACTCGCAATGACGGGACTCGCAATGACGATCACCCCGTTTCACGGAGACAGATTGCTTCGTTCCGTAAAAACGGAACTCGCAATGACGTGTACTAGTAAGCCCTGACGTTTCTTCCCTCAATGAAGTTAATGAATGACCGGTTGACCACGCGGTTACCGCCCGGTGTGGGGTAGTTGCCGGTGAAGTACCAGTCGCCCAAATGATTGGGACAGGCTACATGAAGATTGTCGATGGTCTGGTATACGATCCTGATCTCGGCCCGGATATCAGGTGTTTTCAGCATCTGGGCGATCTTTTCGGAGATGCGTTCGGGGGTAAAGGGCCGGTAGATTTCCTTCACGTGATTGATGATCTCTTCCTTGGGAAGCTCTTCGCTGGCTTTGGCCTTGCGGTAAACCTCATTGATGATGCTTTCCTTTCCGGTTTCTTTCAGCAGGGCAATGGCGGCCTTAAAGGCGATAAAATCACCCAGTTTGGCCATATCGATGCCATAGCAATCGGGATACCGGATCTGCGGTGAGGAGGATACGATCACAATGCGTTTGGGCTTCAGCCGGTCGAGAATTTTGATGATGCTGTATTTCAGCGTGGTACCGCGAACGATGGAATCGTCGATGACCACGAGGTGGTCCGCGTTCTGCCGGATGGTGCCGTAGGTGATGTCGTATACGTGTCCGACCAGGTCGTCCCTGCCGGCATCCTGTGAGATGAAGGTCCGCAGTTTGATGTCTTTCAGGGCCACTTTTTCCACCCGTGGCTTGACATAAATGATGCTGTTGAGTTCTTCTTCCGTAATGCTGCTGCCGAGGCGGATGATCTTCCTTAATTTTTCCTCTTTCATGACCCTTTCTATCCCGCTCACCATGCCATAGAAAGCAGATTCGGCCGTATTGGGGATAAAGGAGAAAACCGTATTTTCGAGCTCGTTGTCTACCGCGTCAACAATCTGGGGTGTCAGTAATTCCCCCAGTTTCTTTCGTTCGGCATAAATGTCATAATCGCTTCCGCGGGAGAAGTAAATGCGTTCGAAGGAGCAACTGCGTTTCTCATAGGGTCCGCGGATGTTTTCGAGAAGGATGCTGCCGTTCTTCTTGATGATCAGGGCTGCACCCGGATCGAGCTCCTTTACTTCGTCGGTATCTACATTCATTACGGTTTGAATGGCCGGTCTTTCGGAAGTGACCACCACAATTTCGTCGTTCATGTAATAAAAAGCCGGCCGTATGCCCCAGGGATCCCTGATGACAAAAGAATCGCCATGTCCCAGCAGTCCGGCGATCACATATCCCCCGTCCCATCTTTTGCTGCTTTCCCGCAGCATATTGCCCACGTTGAGGTTATCGGCGATCAGATCGGATATTTCCACATTTTCATGCCCCAGCTTTTTGAAATTGTCAAAATCGCGCTGAATTTCACGGTCAAGGAAGTGTCCGATATTCTCCAGCATGGTGACGGTGTCGGAGAAATCACGCGGATGCTGACCCAGGTCAACCAGGATCTGGAAAAGCTCATCCACATTGGTAAGATTGAAATTTCCGGCCAAAAGGAGATTGCGTGTTTTCCAGTTGTTCACGCGCATGACGGGGTGCACCCTTTCGATGTCGTTGTTGCCATAGGTGCCGTAACGCAGATGCCCGAGCAGCAATTCCGAGGCAAAGGGAAGGTGTTCCTTGGCCCAGATGGGATCATTCACCAGTTCGGGATCAAATTTATCGTATTCCTTGCGGAGGGCTTTGAAGACATCATTAATGGCGGCCTGCTTGACCGAGCGTTCGCGGTGGATATATTGCCTGCCCGGTTTGAGCCCGAATTTTACAGAAGCAATGCCTGCCCCATCCTGTCCCCGGTTATGCTGTTTTTCCATCAGGAGATACAGCTTGTTGATGCCGTACTTCCAGGTTCCGTATTTCAACTGGTAATATTCCAGCGGCTTCAACAGTCTTACCAGCGCAATCCCGCATTCGTGGTTAATGGCATCAGTCATATCAATAGCTAAAAAACGGATTAATCGGGAAAGGCGATAATATCTTCACGGATAAAGGCATCGGGATATTCGTATTCGATCTTCTTTATAAACCTCCAGGCTTCACTTTTTGTTCGGAAATCACCCACATAAACTTTAAAATAGGGATATTCAAACTTCTTGTAACTCTTTACGTCCTCATGCAGGCTGATGAACCTCGACCGTTCCTGGTCGGCTTTTTTATTGGCTTCCTGTCCGGAATTGAGGTAAATACAGATCCTGAAGCCTTTTATGCCATTGGTTTTCTGTTGATGGGCGATGTGCAGGTTCACCATGTTCCGGATATTGACATCCTGGGTAATGCGAACCACACCCTGATCGGGTTTAACGGCTTCGAGCCTGGCAAAAATATCAGAAGGGGTTTGGGCCTGTAAATTTCCGGCCGATGCCGCAGCAATCAGCAAAAGAAAGGTAACAGCAGCTTTTCGCAACATAAGGAATATGATGAGGCTGCAAAGTTAAGAAAAAAATACAAAGAAGACCTTACGGGATGAATATCACCGAAAATTCGCCGGGACGTCGATGATCTGGGTCTCGCGGACCTCCACTTTTTTTGTCGTTAACCAGGAACGGGCCTTCACATAGCCCTGCAATCCGACGGTCACCTGTTTTTTTCGGGAAATGCCGTACAGTGTGGAAGCACCGGTGATGAGGTTGGCCAGTTCCAGCGAGAAATTCATGTGGTACGAGGAATCGGAACGCGCGGGTATTTTTATTTTGTCGGGACTGGTGAGGGTGCCGATGAAATTATCATCGACGACCGCCTTCAGGTTTACTTCGCTGACTTTAAAACCAACGGAAGCGGGATTGATGACCCCGATGCTGACCGAAAAGGTAACGGCATTGTTATCTATGCCCTTCAGCTTAAAATCATCAGCGCCGGTGATCTGAATGTCGTTCAGGCCTTTGCAGGCGGATGCTGCCAGGAGCAGGAGGAGGAGGGCTGTTGGGAGAAGGGATTTGTATGACATAGAAGGTTAAGATAAAGTAAAAAATTCAAATGACCAAGGACTGCTGCGGAAAGGCACTCCGTTTCACGGGGACAGATTGCTTCGTCCCGTAAAGACGGGACTCGCAATGACGGGACTCGCAATGACGGACCCCGTTTCACTAAAACAGATTGCTTCGTCCCGTAAAAACGGGACTCGCAATGACGGACTCGCAATGACGGACTCGCAATGACGGGACCCCGTTTCACTGAGACAGATTGCTTCGTCCCTTGAAGGGGACTCGCAATGACGGACTTGCTAAATTCCTTTGGCGATAAAATCACCGATCTCCGTTGTTCCCATCCCCATTTTCCCTGCAGCCAGGCTGGTAATTCTGCCGGAAGCCAGGGCATTGCTGACCGACTGGTCGATGGACCTGGCGGCTTCGTTTTCACCCAGGGTTTCGAGCATCATACCTCCGGCACAGATGGCGGCCAGGGGATTGATGATATTCATGCCCTTGTATTTGGGAGCTGATCCGCCCATGGGTTCAAACATGGAAACTCCCTGGGGATTGATGTTTCCGCCGGCGGCGATTCCCAGTCCTCCCTGGATCATGGCGCCCAGGTCGGTGATAATATCGCCGAACAGGTTTTCCGTCACGATCACATCGTAGAATTCGGGGGATTTCACCATCCACATGTTGCAGGCATCTACGTGGTTATAATCCTGCTTCACATCGGGAAATTCGGCATCGCCCATTTCCTTGTGTGCCCGTACCCAAAGATCACCGGCATGGGTAAGCACATTGCATTTGTGCACCAGGGTAAGCAGTTTTCTGCGGTTTCTTTTCCGCGTGTATTCATAGGCATACCGTATGCAACGGTCCACGATCGGGCGGGAGTAAACCATGACCTGGGTGGCAACTTCGTAAGGCGTTCCCACCTGGACAGCGCCGCCTACGCCGGTATAGATACCGCCGGTGTTTTCGCGGATCACCACGAAGTCGATGTCCGCGGGGCCCTTGTCTTTCAGGGGTGTTTCCACGCCGGGATAGAGCTTCACGGGACGAAGGTTGATGTACTGATCAAGGGCAAACCGGCTTTTGAGCAGGATACCTACCTCGAGGATACCGGGTTTCACATCGGGATGGCCGATCGCACCAAGAAAGATCGAGTCGAATTTTTTCAGTTCCTCGATGGCGGAATCGGGCAGTGTTTCACCGGTACGGAGATATCTGTCTCCGCCGAAATCGAAATACTGGTAGTTGAGGGTAAAGCCGAATTTTGCAGCGGCCGTATCCATTACTTTAATACCTTCCTGAACTACTTCGGGACCGGTGCCGTCTCCCGGAATTACTGCGATGTTGTAGGATCTCATGTGCTTTTCTGATTAGTTTTTATACTGGTTGTTCATTTACTTTTTCACAGGTTGGCGTTATTCTCAATAATGTTCAACATTTTCACCGTGGCCTTGATGGCGGCCACCGTCTGGTCAGAATCGAGCCCGCGGGTCTTGAATTCCCTTCCCATGCGCCAGGTGATCACCGTTTGCACCAGGGCATCGGTCTTACCTCCCGGAGGAATGGAAACGGAATAATCGAGCAGGGCGGGCAGGGATTTTTCGAGGCGGCCATATATTTTTCGCAGGGCTTTCATAAAGGCGTCATATTGTCCGTCACCGTTCGAGGTTTCTTCGAAGATCTCGTCACCGATCTGGATTTTCAGGCTGGCCACAGGTTTCAGTTCGTTGGCCGTGGAAAGTGAGAAATTCAGGATCCTGATATGTTCGTCGATGGATTTGCTGCGCAGTACGTCGGAAATAATATACGGCAGGTCCTCCTGGGTCACCGATTCTTTTTTGTCGCCCAGTTCAATGATCCGTTCCGTTACCTTGCGCATGGAGGCATAATCGAGCTCAATGCCCATTTCTTCCAGGTTTTTCCGGATGTTGGCCTTGCCCGATGTTTTGCCCAGGGCGTAAAGTCTTTTGCGGCCGAAACGTTCGGGCAGCAGGTCATTGAAGTAAAGCTTGTTTTTCTGATCACCGTCGGCATGGATGCCGCTGGTTTGCGTGAACACGCTGTCGCCGACGACAGGTTTGTTGGGGGGTATGCGGATACCGGAATAGGATTCCACCAGTTTGCTGACCAGTGTCAATTTGGACTCCCTGAGCGACATGTTGTAGTGAAAATGATCCTTGACAATGGCAATGACGCTGGAGATCGGAACGTTTCCCGCTCTTTCGCCCAGTCCGTTCACCGTGGTATGGATACAGGTAATGCCGGCCCTGATGGCGGAATACACATTGGCGGCAGCCAGGTCATAATCGTTGTGGGCATGAAAATCGAAGGACAGCTTCGGATACCGGTCGATGATGGCTTTGCAGAAATCATAGGTTTCCACGGGATTCAATATTCCCAGGGTGTCGGGTAACATGATGCGGTCGATCGGGAGGTCCTGCATGGCATCGATCATGAACAGCACATAGTCTTTGGAATGACGCATGCCATTGGACCAGTCCTCGAGATACACATTCACCCGCAGGCCCTGGTCAACGGCCCGGTTAACCACCTGGCGGATGTCTTCGGCATGTTGTTCGGGTGTTTTTTTCAGCTGGTCGGTGACATGTTTCAGTGATCCCTTGGTCAGCAGGTTCAGCACTTTGCAGCCGGCATCCCTGATCCAGTCAATGGAAACATCACCATCCACAAATCCCAGCACCTCAATTTTTTCGAGGTGGTTGTGGCGGTTTGCCCATGCCGATATTTTCTTTACGGCAGCAAACTCTCCTTCCGAAACCCTGGCAGAAGCCACTTCGATGCGGTCGACCTTGAGATCGTCGAGCAGCAATTTGGCTACGCTAAGTTTTTCCTCGTCGGTGAAAGAAACCCCTGAGGTTTGTTCCCCGTCGCGGAGGGTGGTGTCCATGATGGTTATTTTCATAATGTATAAGATTATAGAGTCAAGAACCAAGAACCAAGAACCAAGATTGGTTTAATGGGGTGAAGCATTGAGTGTATTTTTAAAAGAATAAATCATTTTCTGTATCTCCTGAATTTTGGCTAGGATCGGATCACTTTTTTCGTTGTCAATATAATTGAGATCAGAAGCCAGCAAAAATAGTGTTTCAAGTTCAAAAGCCGATGAAATGGCTATTTCCAGGTACCGGTAAAAATCCTTTGCAGAAGATTTTCCGGAACCCTCTGCAATATTTGCAGGAATAGAAACAGCTGCTCTCTGAATTTGTGATACTAACCCGAATTTTTCTTCTTTAGGAAAAACAAGCGCAAGCGTATAACAGTCCTTTACCAGTAATCGGGCTTTTTGCCATATTTTCAACTCTTTATAGTTGTGCATCTGTTCTATTCCTACTTTTCTTATGTCTTGGTTCTTGGTCTTGGCTCTTGGTTCTGGTTCTGGTTCTTGGTTCTTGGTTCTTGATTCTTGGTTCTATTTCTTTCCTTCAAACTCCACAATCTTATCCTTGATGCTCAATAAATAGTCAATATCATCATACCCGTTCAGCAGGCAGGTTTTCTTGTAGGTATTGATCTCGAAGCTTTCTTTCTGCCCGGTGGACAACAGGGTCACTTCCTGTTTTTCGAGGTTGATCTCCACCACGGTTTTGGGATTTTGCTCCACGGCCCTGAAGATATCGGCCAGGAACGCATCGGAAACCTGAACCGGCAAGAGGCCGTTGTTCAGGGCATTGTTCTTGAATATATCGGCAAAAAAACTGGAGATCACCGCACGGAATCCATAGTCGAAAATTGCCCAGGCGGCATGTTCGCGACTCGAGCCGCTGCCGAAGTTCCTTCCGGCAACGAGGATCTTTCCCGACCACAAAGGATTGTTGAGTACGAAATCACTTTTGGGCTCATTTGATTTCCCGTAACGCCAGTCGCGGAACAGGTTCTCCCCAAAGCCATCGCGGGTGGTGGCTTTCAGAAAACGCGCCGGAATGATCTGATCGGTATCCACATTTTCGATAGGCAGGGGAACGCAGGTGGAGGTCAAGGTGGTGAATTTTTCGATAGACATGGTTTAATCAACTAAAAGTGAAAAACTAAAAACTAAAAATTAAATTCAAGACGAAAAACCAAAAGTGAAACCTGTCTGCCGGCAGCCAGGAATGAAAAACTTGACATTTTTCATTTTTCACTTTTCACTTTTCGTTATTCACTATAAAAAGTCTCTCGGGTCGGTGATTTTCCCGGTTATGGCTGCTGCGGCTGCCGTGAGCGGACTGGCCAGGAGGGTACGGGCACCGGGTCCCTGCCGGCCTTCAAAGTTCCGGTTGGAAGTGGACACCGCGTACTTGCCTTCGGGGATCTTATCCTCGTTCATGGCCAGGCAGGCGGAACAACCGGGTTGCCTGAGTTCAAATCCTGATTCGGCAAGCATTTTATCGATGCCTTCGTTTTTGGCCTGTTTTTCCACTTGTTTGGAGCCCGGCACGATCCATGCGGTCACCCGGGATGCTTTCTTTTTCCCTTTGACAAAGGCGGCGAATTCCCTGAGGTCTTCGATGCGGCCGTTGGTGCAACTGCCCACAAACACATAATCCACCGGTTTGCCGAGCATGGGCGATCCGTTTTCGTATCCCATGTACTGCAGGGATTTCTCGAAGGTGAGCCGGTTGTTCTCGGGGATGTCCTTCAGGGAAGGGATGCTGCCGGTAATGCCGATTCCCATTCCGGGATTGGTGCCATAGGTGATCATGGGCTCAATATCGCTGGCATGGTAATGCAATTCGAGATCAAAAACCGCATCGGGATCGGAAAACAGCTTGCTCCACTCGGCCATTTTATTATCCCAGTCAGCCCCCTTTGGCGCGAATTCTCTGCCCTTCACATAGCTGAAAGTAGTCTCGTCGGGAGCAATAAGGCCTCCGCGGGCACCCATTTCGATGCTCATGTTGCAGATGGTCATCCGTCCTTCCATGCTCAGGCTGCGAATGGCGGAACCGGCATATTCGATGAAATAGCCTGTGCCGCCGCTGGCAGAGATCTTCGAAATGATATACAGGATGATGTCCTTGGCGGTAACCCCTTTTCCAAGGTTGACCATCGATGGTGATGCGCATTTTTTTCGGCTTGGGTTGCAGGATACATTGGGTGGCCAGTACCATTTCGACTTCACTGGTGCCGATCCCAAAGGCAACGCATCCGAAAGCGCCATGCGTGGAGGTATGACTGTCACCGCATACAATGGTCATTCCGGGTTGCGTAAAACCGAGCTCGGGACCGATGACATGCACAATGCCCTGGTAGGGTGTGTTGAGCCCGTAGAGCTGAATTCCATATTTGCGGGTATTCTCTGTAAGTTTGTCGACCTGGGTACGCGACAGGATGTCGTGTATGGTCATATGCTGGTTGATGGTCGGCACATTGTGGTCGGGAGTGGCAATGGTCTTTTCCGGCCTTAATACGTTAAGTCCGCGCTTATCGAGACCTGCAAAGGCCTGAGGACTGGTTACCTCGTGGATCAGGTGTCTGTCGATATACAATACACTGGGACCGTCTTTGATCTCTGTGACCACGTGTGCATCCCAAACTTTGTCGAATAATGTCTTTCCCAATTTTGCAAAAATTTTAATGAGGTTACTATAGTAAACAGGCCACTATACAATTTTGTTGATGGCATTGATAAAAGCTTCCACCGAAGCAGTCAGGATATCCGTATTTCCGGCAAATCCGTAATAAAAATTGCCGCGGTTCTCAATCTGGATGTGTACCTTGCCCAGATCATCGCTTCCACGCGTAATCGCCTGAACAAGGAATTCTTCGAGCCTGATGTTGTGCCGGACGAGTGAACGGACGGCTTTAAAAGAAGCGTCAACCGGTCCGTTCCCTGCTTCGGTGGCGGTGAACTTTTCCCCGCCGATGTTCAGGGTGACGGCAGCCATGGGGATGGTGGATTTTCCGGAAATGATCTGCAAATGTTCGAGCCTGATCCCTTTTCCGCCAAAAGCTTCTTCGTTGCCCACCAGCAATTCCAGGTCATCATCCTTCACTTCTTTTTTCCGGTCGGCTACTTCGAGAAACTTTTCATAAATAGCTTCCAGGGCTTCTCCCTCGATTTTATAACCGAGATTCTGGAGGCGGTGCTTGAGTGCAGCCCTGCCGCTGCGGGCGGTGAGGGCAATGATCGATTCGCTGATGCCCACTTCAACCGGATCGATGATCTCATAGTTCTCACGGTTTTTCAGCACGCCATCCTGGTGGATGCCCGAGGAATGTGCAAAGGCATTGCGCCCGACGATGGCCTTGTTGGGCTGTACCGGCATATTCATCAGGGAGGAGACCATGCGGCTTGTCTTATAAATATTTTCAGTGACGATCCCGGTTTCGATACCCAGGTGTTTGCGGCTTTTCATGATCATCACCACTTCTTCGAGCGAAGTATTACCGGCCCTTTCGCCGATGCCATTGATGGTGACTTCCACCTGCCTGGCCCCGTTGATCACTCCGGATACGGAGTTGGCCGTGGCCATGCCCAGGTCGTTGTGGCAATGGGTTGAAAGAATGGCTTTGTGAATGCCCTTCACATTTTCGGCCAGGTACTTGATCTTCTGTCCGTATTCTTCGGGAAGGCAATAGCCCGTGGTATCGGGAATATTCACCACCGTGGCGCCGGCTTTGATCACCGCTTCGATCACCCTGGCCAGGTATTCGTTATCGCTGCGGCCGGCATCTTCGGCATAGAATTCAACATCCTCCACATATTTCTTGGCATATTTAACCGCAGCCACAGCCCTTTCGATGATCTCTTCGGGAGTGGCGTTGAATTTGTATTTGATGTGGTAGGGCGAGGTGCCGATACCGGTATGGATACGTTTGCGTTTGGCATATTTCAGGGCATCTGCGGCAACATCTATATCTTTTTCAACTGCACGCGTAAGGGCGCAAATGACGGGTTCCTTGACCACCTTGGAGATCTCTTCGACCGAGTGAAAATCCCCGGGACTGGAAATGGGGAAACCGGCTTCGATGATATCGACACCGAGTGCTTCAAGGGCCCTGGCCACTTCGATTTTTTCCACTGTATTCAGCTGGCAGCCCGGGACCTGTTCTCCGTCCCTGAGCGTCGTGTCGAAAATGTATAACCTGTTACTCATGATATTAGATATTTATTGGTTAATCAAAAGAGCCATTCCCTGTGTGAGAATGGCTCTTTATATTGTTATTGTGCAGATATACCATTCTCACGCCGGTGTCTGAAGGAGACCGAGCAAAATAATACCGAGAATGATAACCAGTTTTCCCATAGTCAAATTTTCAGAAGGCAAATGTAATGATAAAAATCATATTTCAAAGGATCAGGATAAAATTATCGTGAATTATTATGCAGCAGCATGCTTCGGCGCCGCGCTGCATGACGCCTTATTCCATGGCATGCATCAGTTCATCCGTCATCTCGAGGTTGTGGTAAACATACTGCACATCATCCACATCTTCAAATTCTTCGATGATCCGCAGCACTTTCTGTGCCGAATCCAGGTCAAGTTTCTTGGTATCGTTCGGGATACGCTGTAACTGCGCATTTTCAATTTTAGTCCCCATCTCGTCGAGTTTTTTCTGCACCTTTCCGAAATCTTCCACGGCACAGGTGATCATAAAAACATCCTCGGTGAGTTCAATATCTTCAACGCCGGCATCGATGATCTCGAGTTCAAACGCTTCGGGATCCAGGTTGCCCCTGGGTACGGTGAAGACGCCTTTGCGGTCGAAAATAAAGGCCAGTGAGCCATTGGTCCCGAGGGTTCCGCCCCGTTTGTTGAAGATCGCCCGGATGTTCGACACGGTACGGGTGTTATTATCGGTAAGGCATTCGATAAAAATGGCTATTCCGCCGGGACCATATCCTTCAAAGGTAACTTCATGCAGATTTGCGTTTTCGTTACTGGCTTTGTTGATGGCGCGATCCACATTATCCTTGGGCATGTTGGCCCCTTTTGCATTCTGCATGGCCAACCGCAGCCGGGGGTTATGTTCGGGCGAAGGTCCACCCTCCTTGACGGCCATTTGTATTTCCTTTACGATGCGTGAAAAAATCTTGCCTCTTTTGGCATCGAGGGCGCCTTTCTTGCGTTTGATGGTAGACCATTTGCTATGACCTGACATAGTTTTGTGTTTGGTTATTTCCTGTTGATGGATGCAAAAATAATAAATTGCAGGAACTCCTGAAATTACTACAGGGTAAAATGATGCTGAACTGTCTTATTAAGGGATGACCTGCATCGAAAATGAGGTCATGGGAGTCGGCGCTGGTCTTCCTGGTCAAAGCATGACCTTGTTCATTTCAGGAGCATTTTTGCCAGAAATTCATTAACTTTTAGGTTTCATAAGTGTTTAATAGTTACTGTCAATACAGTGCACCATGGATCCAAAAAGACCTGTTCCTGCGTGGTTTTCTCTGATTCTGACCGTGATTTTTCTGATATTGGCCGGATTCGCTGATGAAGATGCCCGTTACCGGAAGATCAGGAGCGCGCTTCAGAAATTCACCTATGTGTATATGCAGCAAAAGATCTTCCTGCATCTGGACAAACCTATGTACCGCGGGGGAGAAAGCATGTGGATCAAGGCTTATCTGGTAGACGGGATCAATCATCGTCCTGACACCCTGAGCACCAACCTGTATGTGGAACTGATCGGTCCATCGCAGAAAAGAGTTGAGATCAAGCGGTTTCAAATGGCCACCGGTTTCGGCACCGGTGATTTTGTGCTGTCGGATACCCTGCCGGAGGGACTTTATCAGATCAGGGCCTACACCAACTGGATGCAGAATTTTGATGCTGCCTATTACTTTGAGCAAAACTTCCAGCTGATCAATCCCGGATACCGCAAGCTGATTTCGCCCAAGCAGGCACGTGTCAACAGGAGAGAACTGGACAACAATGAAAAACTGGCTGAGGAGTTTGATCTGCAGTTTATGCCTGAAGGAGGGGACCTGGTGACGGGGCTCGAAAGCGTTGTAGGTTTTAAGGCAGTCAACAAACTTGGCAAAGGAGTGGATGTGGAAGGCAACATCGTGGATGACAAAGGCAATATCGTCACCACGTTCAGGAGTTTTCACAAGGGTATTGGCACGTTTATCCTGCAACCGGAAGCTGAAAAGAAATATTTTGCAGTGGCTTTGCTTCCGGGCGGGGAGATAAGGATCCCACTGCCCCAGCCCCTGGAGACAGGTCTGGTCATGCATGTGACGGACCATCCCACCAGGATTTCGCTGAACCTGCGTTCCAACCGGCCTCCTACGGATGATCCCACAGCCAATGAATTGATCATTACCGGACAGGTGGGGGGCAGGATCTATTATCACGATATTCTTCGCCTTACCGATGGAACGGTCAGGACGGAAATACCAAAGTCAGTCGCCCCTGCGGGCATCATGCAGATCACTGTTTTTTCGGGGAGGGGTGACCCCCTGACGGAACGGCTGGTCTTTGTCAATCCTGTAGATTTCATGCGTGTTGAGTTTAATGCATCGGATACCCTGACGGAGGATGGCACAAAAGTTTACCTCGACATTACCACCACTGATTCCAGGAAAAAGCCCCTCCGGGCCAATCTCTCCCTTTCCGTGACCCGTGAATTCGTACAGCAGGATCCGAGTAACCTCGACAATATTGTCAGCAACCTGCTTATCTCTTCAGATCTGAAGGGGTATGTAGAGGATCCCCTCGAATATTTCAAGGACCAGTCGCCCACCACCCTGAAGGCGCTTGATAATCTTATGCTGACACAGGGCTGGCGGAGGTTTGACTGGAACAAGATCCTGGCAGAGGAATACCCGAAGATCAGGTATCATGAAGAGAAGGGCCTGACGGTTTTTGGCCAGATCACGCGTAATTTTTTTGACATTCCGCTGAAGAATTGCAGGGTGCAGCTTTCCATCATGGATGCTTACAACGATGTTTTTACCCAGGTAACTTCGGAAAAAGGCATGTTCCTTTTTGAGAACCTGGTGTATTATGATACGGTCAGCGTAAAAATTGAGGCCTGGCGTCCTACGGGACGGAGAAACCTGTTGATTGTCTTGCCGGAGGATGAGCCCAGGGAAGTGCTTGATCAGCAGGGGGATTATCAGTTGACCACCCTGTCGGAAAGGGACAATAAAGCCTACAGGATTGAAAGGGCGCATGAGGTGGGCGAAGCATACAGAGAAGAACAGGAACGGTTGAAGGAAGAGCGGAAAAATGAGCTTACCGGAATTTACAGTGAACCTGATTTTGTGCTGCGATCGGAAGATTTCCCCAAAGGCAGCAGGGATATTCTGGATGTGATCAAGGGCAGGGTTCCCGGGGTGAGTGTCAATGGCAACCAGGTCATGATCAGGGGTCCGAGCAGCATCATGGGAAGTACGCAGCCCCTGTTTCTCATCGACGGGGTTCCTACGCACGATGTGGAAGCCATCCGGGCGATCCCTGTAGAAGATATCGAACGCGTGGAATTCCTGAAGGGACCCAGTGCCGCCATCTATGGGGTAAGGGGTGGCAACGGGGTGGTGGCGGTATATACCAAACGCGGGCACTTTGTGATCAGGGGGGTAGTGGAGTTTGACATGCTGGGATACAACAGACCGCGCCAGTTTTATCAACCCAGGTACCAGCCTGACAACGAGCCGCAGACCAACTACACCCTGTTGTGGAAACCTGTCATCCTTACGGATCAAAGCGGGAAAGCCAGGGTGATATTCGACAAACCATTGGTGAAGGGGGACTACCGGTTCGTCCTGCAGGGAATCTCTTACGGGGGTAGTGCAGGATTTGCGGAAGCGGTCATCAACAATCAATGAGTCAATACTCCTGCTGTTTGGAATTCACCATGGGAACAAATCGCACCGGGAGGACCTCCCTCCGGATCAGCTTGCCGCCTTTTTTGACCAGAACAACCAGTTCCTGATTGTTCCTTACCCCGACCGGGATGATCATTTTACCGCCTTCGCTGAGCTGTTCTACCAGCGGAACGGGCACGTGGGTGGGGGAACAGGTGACAATGATCGCGTGATAGGGTGCATGTTCGGGCCAGCCCTGGTAACCGTCACCGGCTTTGACCCGGATATTTTTATACCCCATGATTTTCAGTAAGTTTGCGGCATTTTCTGCCAGCTCCTCCACGATCTCGATGGTAAATACCGAATCGCACAATTCCGCCAGGATGGCAGCCTGATACCCCGAACCGGTCCCGATCTCAAGAACTTTCGAATGTTGTTTGATACCCAGCGCCTCGGTCATGAAGGCCACAATATACGGCTGTGATATGGTCTGGCCCCAGCCAATGGGAAGCGGGTAATCGCCATAAGCCTGTGAAGCCTGAGCGGGCGGGACAAAAAGATGCCTTTCGACCTTGCGCATGGCATTCAGCACCCGCGGATCACGAACTCCCCTCGATTCGATCTGCTGACTGACCATCAGTTCCCTTTTGGTTTTATAATCGGAACCTGTCTGGGACCGACCGTGGCAGCAGGTGAGGAGCAGGCAGACGGCTATGTAGAGTTGGTAATGAATTATGAATTATGAATTAGGAATTATGAATTATGGTAAATACTTGAATACCTCACCCCTGCCCCTCTCCTCAAGGAGAGGGGAAGAAGCAGGGAGTTGACCTGTGTGTAAAATTATCTGGTTCGGCTCAGGCTCCGGCCTGAGCCGCCATATCTTTGCAGGCTCCAGCCTGCTTATCCCGTCAGTTACCACCGAAAAATGTATTTTATTTTCATTCACATTGCTCATTAGATAGCGTTTAAGTAAATCCGATTCCATTTACTGTTTTCCCCTCTCCTAGAGGAGAGGGGCAGGGGTGAGGTATCACGCAATGCCCCGCCATCTAAAGATACTACATTCAAGCCCCAAAGTCAAGTAAATTCTTACCAATAAACGTTTCAACCGCTTGATGAATGTTAATATTAACCCGTTATTTTCAATGAAAGGCGCTAAAAAATGATTTATATTTAAATAATTAGTAACAAATTGATTGCAAGTAATGTATACAATAAGCGTATTTTGGTTTTTACAGCAATTTGTAGTACAGGAAGATCGGTATCAAACAGGATCTATATGAAGAAAGCAGTTGTATTTCTGGTGATGTGGCTGACCGGTATGGGCCTTACGGCACAGACCTCGTCGAGGAATGATGAGCTGAAGCTTGAGGCGGATTACTATTTAATGCTCAAGGATTACGGGAAGGCCCTGGACATGTATTTGAAAATTGGCAGGACGGAGCCAGAAAATGCGGATATCAAGCACCGAATCGGGATTTGCTATCTGAATTCGGAAAGTGATAAGGCGAAGGCCATACCTTACCTGGAGGAAGCCGTTCAGAAAGTTTCGGCCAAATACAATCCGAACTCCCTGAAGGAGGAAAATGCCTCTTTTGAGGCTTACTTTACCCTGGGCAGCGCCTACAGGGTGAATAATGAGCTTGAAAAGGCCATTGAGGCTTATACCAAATTTAAGGAATACATTGATCCGAATGATGATTACAATATCCGGGTGGCGGATCAGTATATCAGCAATTGCAGACTGGCCCGTGACATGCAGCAACGTCCCGTTTCCTTCGAAACCGTTAATCTGGGGGGCGTGATCAACAATGAGCGGCCCAACTTCAATGCGGTGGTATCGGGTGATGGCAAAATGCTGTTGTATACTTCACCCGGCAGGCAGGGATACGAGATCTTCCTGTCGACTTATGCCGATACCGGGTGGACGACTCCCAAGAATATTACCTCCCTGCTGGGGACGGGCAAATATATGAAGACCTGTGACCTGTCGGGTGACGGACTTACCCTGTTGCTTGCCCTGGAGGATCCTGAAAACTCAGATATCTTTGTGAGCCGTTACAGCAAGGGACGGTGGTCGAAAGTAGTCCCACTGGGAAAGAACATCAACGGCAAAACCCAGGAAACCCATGCAAGTCTCTCCGCTGACGGTAAAACACTTTATTTCACGAGCGACAGGAAAGGCGGGGAAGGCGACCTGGATATCTACAAAGCGGAGGCCGATTCCAAGGGGGAATGGGGCAAGGCGTTGAATCTGGGTCCGGCCGTGAATACGCCCTTTAACGAGGAAACTCCCTTTGTGACCGATGACGGCCGGTGGCTGTTTTTCAGCTCAGAGGGACACAATGGTATCGGCGGATATGACATCTTCCGGTACGATTTTGACAATCCGGGTATTGGTGCCGTAAATCTGGGTTATCCGGCGAATACTACCGACAACAACCTGTTTTATTTCCCGGAGGGTGACGGGGTTTCGGCCTATTATGCCCTGGCCGGTCCCGGATCTTACGGAGGAAGGGATATTTACAAGGTGAAGGTGGTGGAAGAGGCCGTAGAGGAAGTAGCCGTCGAGGAAGAAGCAGCAATAGAAGAAGAATCAGCACCAGCGGAGGAAACAGCTGCAGCTGAAGAAACACCGGTATTAGAAGAAACACCGGTATTAGAAGAGGCACTGGTAGCAGAAGAAGCATCTGTTATGGAAGAAGCGCCGGTAATTGAAGAAACACCGGTAATTGAAGAAGCACCGGTGATTGAAGATGCACCACCCGTTGAAGAAGCACCACTCGTTGAAGAAGCACCGGCTGAAGCAGAAACAGCAAAGGTTCCCGCGGAAACGCCTCCTGCCGCTTATTCCTCACCCTGCTATACCGTGCAGATCATGGCGCTGAGAAAGCCAGTTGACCTGAGCCGTTTCGCCGGATTACCGGGCATTGCCGTGGCCTATGGCCGTGATGCGTGGTACCGGTATACCCTGGGAACCACCACGGAAGAACAGGAAGCCGCAAGAATATTGGAAGGGCTTATCAAACGCGGATATCGTGATGCTTTCATACGCCGGAAGGATATTTTCCCGCAGTATACCATTCAGTTCATGGCTGTTCCGGGACCCGTGGTGGATCTGTCGGTATTCAGCAATCTCACTGAAATTACCGTGAGCAAGGGAGAAGACAGTTTTTGCCGGTATACCACCGGAGAATATGAAACCAAAGAGGAGGCCCTGGCCAACCTGAAAAACATCAGGGAACTGGGGTATGAAAAATCCTTTGTTACAAAAATCAGAACTCCACAATAATTCCCACGGTAGGCAGTATCGTACCCGATCCGTCTGAAGGAATAAAGGAAAGCTGGTACCTTTCCACGCCATTCACATCGGTATAGGGGTCATTGGCAACAGGTTGTCCCAGATAGGTCGCCGTGCGCACCAGGTAATCGGGTTCCATCGACTTGAAATTGTATACATTCTGAATATCGAGGTAGAAGCTGAGGGACCATTTGTTGAAAAAGTACTGCTTGTCCACACGCACATCCAGCTGATGAAATACACCCATTCTCAGGCTGTTGAACTTTGAATAATCGGGATAACCCATTCCCGTTGCATCCCAGTATTCCTTGATGCTCGATTTATCCACATCGTAAGGGGTATAGGGCGCTCCGCCTACCAGTCTGAATTTCGCACCTGCTGACCAGTTGTGCTTAAACTTGCGGGTTGCCGTAAGGTTGATGATGTGACGGTTGTCCCAGGAAGTGGGCACCGCGGCAGACAAAGAAGAGAGGCTCGCATCGGTGTTCAGTGATTCACTGATCACATAGGTATAGGACAAGACCAGGTTGAAACGCCAGAGATCTCTTGCCCTGGCAAGCACTTCGAATCCGTAGGACTGTCCCTTTCCGATACTGTAAACCGGTTCGGCGCCGTAAATGCCGAAGCCGGCCCCTTTACTGGCAAGCGATACGGAATCCTCCAGTGAAAAGGGATAGTCGCTGTAATTCTTGTAAAAGCCTTCCACCGAGAACTGGTATTTGTCCTCCGAACGGTATTCAATTCCGGCCACGAACTGGTTTGAGGCAATATACTTTATCCCGTTCTGCCTGTTGATCAGATCCCCTTCATTATTCCGGTAGCCCAGCATGGTATAGGGTGGCCGCTGGTAGTACCTTCCGGCGTTGAGATTCAAATACCAATTTTCGATGAGCCGGTAGGAGAGGGAAAAACGCGGTGAAAACTGCTTCAAAGGATTGCTCATGGACGGCGCATAACTGCTTCCGTCGATCCGGACACCCAGTGAGAGGCTCAGCCTTTCGTCATAAAACAAACGGCTTACCTGTGAAAATGCCCCGTAATTCAGCATGTTGATGCTGGAAGTGTACGTGTAGTCCTGCAGGGAATCATTCACAAAGATCGTGTTGCTGGTACTGTTCTCATAGGTGGCATAGTCGAGGCCCGCGCCATACGACAGTTTTATGCCGCTATTCAGCCGGGTCAGGTGCTCAAACCGGATCCTGTTATCCGCTTCCGAAGAAGAATAATCATAGGTCTTATCCAGTTCCGGATCGTTCTCGAGGTATTTATATGCGGCATTGTTGAGGTAGTTCCGACTGAGGACCCAGGTGGAATTGCCATGATCGTGAAAGTTTTTATAGACCAGTCCGAACGTGTAGTTCCATTGCACGTTAACCGGCAGAAAGCCGAGTATGTACCGCTGAGCGGGCGTATCATCGGCAGTTAAATTGAGTTCCGACTGGTCATAAGCGCCAATACCGATCACCGATAATTCTTTTCTGTCACCGATTTTGGACTTGACCTTGAACTGAAAATCACTGAAGGTGGGAAGAAAAGGGAGTTCCAACGCCGTGAACAGCAGTTTGAGGTAGGATCGCCGGGCCGAAACCATGTAGGTGGTATTCTTTCCCAGCGGGCCATCGAGGGTGAGAGAAAGCTCGGAGGCGCCAAGCGACCCTTTGAATCTTGTTTTATCGGGATTGCCATCGATCTGACGGAATTCCATCACAGAGCTGAGTGCGTTTCCGCGACTTGCAGGGAATGCTCCCGAGTAAAAATCAACACCCCGCACGAAATCCACGTTGATAATGCCTGCTGCTCCGCCTGACGCTCCCTGCGTCGCAAAATGATTGAGGTTTGGTATTTCGACCCCGTCGAGGAAAAAGCGGTTTTCACTGGGGCCGCCTCCCCTTACGATCAAATCGTTGCGGAAAGATACATTGGAACCCACCCCAGGGAAGGAAGCAATAACCTTGGAGATGTCACGGTTTCCGCCAGGATTCTTCTCAATCTCTGAAATTTCGATCCGGCGAAGGGAGACCGGGCTCTCCTCCTGTCGCCTGAAGGCGGATGCCTTTATCGTAACTTCTTCCAGCTGAATCTGCCTTACCTGCATGGGAATGTCAATCGTGGCCTTTTTGGCGTTGGTGACATATACCTCATCGGTGACGGTGTTCTCGAAACCGATGGAGACAACGGCCAGCTTGAAAAAGCCCGGCTCCAGTCCCGTGAAGGTGAATTTACCCTCCTCATCGGTCAAGGTGGCAGTATTGCTACCTAAAATGACCACGCTGGCAAATTCGACAGATTCATTATTATCGGCATTAAAAACCCGGCCCTCAATGATCCCCATGTTTGCAGTCTGCGCCCCTGCCATGGAAAAAAACAATAGCAAAGCTGCCAGGACTGTTAATCTGTTCGTTTTCATGTACAATTATAGTAAGTATTATCAGATTAACAGCAAAACCGGAGCAATGTTTAACGAAAAACTAAAAAGATTAAACACAATAGGTCCTTAATAGAGCGCGATTCCGATGCGCACGGAAAACCGGTTGTAGGTGACCTTTCTTTCATAATTGCCGATCCACCAGTCCTCCAACTGGTAATTCAACTCGTTATAGCGGTAACCCAGGGCAAGAACTACAGAAGAACCGCTGTTCACAGGTATGAGCAATCCTATTTCCGCACCGGCCATGACTCCCCCGGTGGCTTTTTTGATGCCCTCCATATTGGGTTTGTGGAGGGACACGGAGTAGCCCCCCAGGCAGGCAGTAAAAAACTCGCATTTACCGGCGGGAAGGAAGTACTTCAGGTTCAGTGCGACAGGCATGACGTTTTCGTTCAGCTGTTCGATTCCCACGAGGAGCCCGGGGGCCAGACCGAAGTTGAAGCGGTAATGGTTTTCCATGATGGCGCTAAAGGGGGCAGGTTTGTCATCAGACGATGTCCCTGCCAGAATGCCAAAGGTGGTAAGGTTGAGGTATCCGGCCTTTTGAGCGGCGGATCCTGTTACGATCAAAAGGACGGAAAGCAATAAAAAGGTTCTTTTCATGGTTATGTTAATTGTTCATGGTGTAATAGCCGGATGAAAATTCAGGGCGGAGCGTTGCGTGATAATTATTTTTTTTGACGCAACCTTTCGGCTTAACGATACGTCCTGTAATAAACCAAAAACTTACCCAAAAATGAAAACATATCTCCGAGTAGTCGCATTGCTGATCCTGCCTGTCACCATGCTGTCGTGCAAGGATAAAATCGAAGAGACCTTCACGGTGAATGAACCGGTGTACTTACCCTATACTGAGCTTCGCAATTCATTTAAGGTGGCTGAAGGCCAGGAAATCGTCCATCCGGGCAAGATATATTTTAAAGATAATTACATTTTCGTGAATGAGTATCAGAAGGGGATACATATCGTTGACAACAGTGATCCATCCTCTCCCGAAATCATCAACTTCATTGAAATTCCGGGGAATGTTGACCTGGCGGTCAAGGATGACATCCTGTATGCCGACAGTTACGTGGACCTGGTGGCCATTGATATCAGCAACATGAACGATATCCGGGAAGTAAAGCGCATCACCGATGCCTTTCCCTATATGATCCCTGTATGTGAAGATGGTGTGGTGGAATATGTCGACATGTCGATCGGGGTGGTGACCGGATGGAAAGCCACCGAGCGCAAGGCAAGTCCCGAGGAAATCAACAACCATTACCGGATATACCCGGTATGGCGCGATGGCATATCCTTTCTGGCCGAATATAACTCGGCTGCCGGGAGCACGGGCAAGACCAATTCGGGTACCGGTGGTTCCCTGGCCCGGTTTACGGTGTATGACAACTACCTGTATGCCGTGGACAATTATATGCTCCGGCTTTTCAACATTTCACAATCTGCAGATCCCACACCTGAAAAGGAAATGTATGTAGGCTGGAACATCGAGACCCTGTTCCCCTATGAGCAGAAACTCTTCCTGGGAAGTACCAACGGCATGTATATCTACAGTCTTTCCGATCCCTCGAATCCCGAGTTTATTTCCAATTTCTGGCATGCCAGCAGCTGCGATCCCGTAGTGGTTGAAGGGCAGTATGCCTATGTGACACTTCGGGCAGGAAACCTGTGCGGCGACAATACCAGCCAGCTGGATGTGATTGATATCTCCGACATTTATGCCCCCGTGCTGGTGAAGGAATATCCGATGGAAGAACCTTACGGTCTGGGCATCGATGAGGGCATACTGTTCATTTGCGACGGGGATGCCGGGCTCAAGGTTTACGATGCCAGTGATCCGATGGCGATTGATCAGAACAAGATCAAACAATACAGGGACATCAATGCCTGGGATGTAATACCGCTGGGGAACGTACTGATCATGATCGGTACCGACGGTTTATACCAGTACGATTATACTGATCCGGAGAACATCAGGGAGCTGAGTGTAATTCCGATTCAGCGTCTGCAGCATGAGTTTTAGGAAGGGTAAAAAGCTGTCAGTCTTTATGCAGCCGCAGCAAGGCAATCTCGTTGCTGAAATCCAGAAAAGGGTACAACCCGGTGAGGTGTTCAATTTGTTTCAGCGTGTTTTGTTCGAACTTTTTATGGTTAGTTGATTCAGTGTGTAATGGCCGGTGACCGACAGCCTTCAGAATGGCTGCCACTCCGGCCATGATTTTTTTAGAAGGTTCGTCAAGCCAGGTTTCGGAAAACCGCTCCCAGGTATATTCAATGCCCTGTTCCGAGGGATGTAGCATATCGGCGGCATAAAACCTGTAATCACGCAATTCATCCATAAATATTTCATATGCCGGAAAATAGTAGGTTTCGGCATGTCTTTTCATGATCTCATGGATGCTGAAATGGAGTATTGATTTGCTGAGCTGATTGTTCTCTGCGCCGTCGGACCAGTGCCTTACCGGACTCAGGGTAAAGATCACGCGGATTGCAGGATTGTATTGCCGCAGGGCAAGCAGTACGGCATCATAATGGCTGATGATCTTCACGGGATCAGCAAGCTCGCGTGTAAAATCAGATGACGGCAATTTGTGGCAGTTGGCCACTATTTGGCCTGTTTCATTGAGCCGGTAGGTCCATGCCGTTCCAAAGGTGAGCATCAGAAAGTCGCAGGTTTTCAACCACCGGGAAGCAGGTAATAATTCTTGATTGATGGAAGAAAGACAGGTGTCGCGGTCGGGATGCGTGAAACCGGTATAATGACTGAAGCTTAACCACAGGTCGTTGTGGAAACGGAGGTCGGCCCCGGTGAAGGGTTTGCCCGAGATCAGATGACCGATATTGTCACCGATGGAAACGGGATTAAAAAGTGTCCCAAAGGGATTTAAAAGGACGGAGAACTTGTATCGGGCCATAATTTTACCGATGCTGTCGGCAAAACAGGAGCCCAGAAACAGGCTTTTGGTTTGATACCCTATCTTAACCGCCGATGCGGGAATGCCAATCCGTGTGCGGAATCTGTCCATCATCAGCATTTATTTTATATCCGGAGGGATAGCCATTGCAGCAAATAATCGAAAACCTCGTTTTCGTTCGTTTCGTTATGCAATTCGTGGTATTGATCCGGCCAGTCCTTAAAGGTGGTAAGGCAACCGGCATTCATCACAAAACTGCGGGTTTGCCGGTAGGAAGTGATCCGATCGGCAGTTCCCTGCATGACCAGCAAGGGGATATTGATCTTATAGATGCTCATGGAGGCTTTCATCCCGTTTTCTTCGATCTCAAAGAACAACCGGGGCAGAATGGAATTGTGCACCAGAGGATCGTTGAGGTAATCCTGTACGACTTTTTTATCATGTGATAAATCATCGGCCGCGAGGTCGGATTTCACCAGCAGACCCGGCAGCAGGAATCTGACCATATAGGCAAATGCAAGTTTAAACAAAGCAGGTTTAGAGGCCAGGGTAAACCAGGGTGAAGTAATCACAGCTGCATGGGGCCGGTAATTTTGAGAGATCAGGTAATTGACCACAATATTGCCGCCAAGGCTGTGACCGTAAAGTACGTGCGGTATGTCTCCAAAGTGTTCCAGGGCTTTCTGACGCAACAGGCGAACATCCCTGAGATAACTTTTAAAACCGGCCGCATAACCTCTGCGGCCCTCGGAGCGCCCATGACCACGCAGATCAATGGCCATCACCCCATAGCCATTTTCGGTGAGACGTACGGCCCATTTTTCGAACCTTCCGCTATGATCCTTGAAACCATGCACATAGTTGATCAGTGCGCGCGGCTTGCCATCGGGCAGCCAGCTCTGTCCATACAATGTGATCCTATCCTCTGTTTTCCAGCTATATTCTTTATGCACCATGAATGATCGGCCTGAGAGTTTTAAGTCTTGCGGATATAGGTCTTGAGGTGCCTTTCAATCTTTTCGTCATACATATCATTCAGCGTGATCATCAGGGCGGTTTCCTCCACATCGCCAAAAGTGGCATTCATGGCTGTACCGAAAACCTTCATGGTAGGGGAAAGGTTCATATAGGCGTTGATCAGCGGCGGTATGTTTTCGCCCCTGGCCCGAACATTTTGTGAAAGCAGCTTGTAATCTTCCTGGTAATTGCTGCCACAGAGAACGGCATCGATAATTTTCCGGTCGGTGGTCATTTCCAGTGGTTCAAAGGGACTCATCAGGTTGTCCTTATCGCCGAAATATTTGTTCAGGAAGTGCAGGATCAGGTCACGGGCCTCACGGTTGAACGTGGTATACATGGTTACTTTCCCGAAGAAGTATTTGATGTGGGGATTTTTCATCCATATGGCACCCAGGCCATCCCAAAGGTTATCCATGGCATAGATGCCCTTGCCTTTCCTGTTGGTCGACTGGTAGGCAGGCTGTACGAAGGAGCGCCCCAGTTCGATCATGTGGGGCATGTATTCCTGGCGGAAATGTTTTGAAAACCTGAACAAACGGGCGGTGGCCAGATTACAATTGCCGTCCTCGTCAGTGATCGCCTCAGAACAGATAAAATACCGGTATCCCCCCAGAATTTCCTTTTCAACAGGATCCCAAACAATCAATTGTTTATAAGGAACGGGCATGGTATCGTAGGCATCGATGTCCAATTCCTTGCCCGTGCCTCCGCCGGCCACCCTGAAGGATATTTCCCTGAGCCTGCCGATCTCGGTCATGATATACGGAGAATCCTGATGGGTGATCACATAAAGCAGGTTATTCCCATTGTTGGTCTGCCGCAACAACTTGTTCTCGGTCAGTTCCATTTCAATCAACTCCCTGTCGACCGGTGGTATAATTGGTTTCATCCGTAAAGTTTAAATTAACAAAAAGGTTCAGGCACTGATCATGGCTGCATAGGCAGCGGCATCCATCAATTCATTGACCTGGGCAGGATCATCGATTTCTATTTTTACAAGCCAGCCGTCGCCAAAAGGATCCTTGTTGATCACCTCGGGAGATTCATTGATCTTCTGGTTCATTTCAAGAACCTTTCCGGACACGGGTATAAACAGATCCGATACTGTTTTTACTGCTTCGATCGTACCAAAGGTACTGCCTTTTTCAAGGTGACTGCCTACAGTTTCAATTTCCACAAATACAATATCGCCCAGTTCACCCTGGGCAAAATCGGTAATGCCGACCAGGGCAGTTTTACCTGTGACTTTGATCCATTCATGGTCGGTGGTGTAGCGTAAATCGGCGGGAATGTTCATTTTTTTATGGTTAATGGTTAAAATGTGTCAAGTGATGGGTATAGGGTAAAGGGTTAGGAGTAACGGGTAAAAAGCAGGATAAAAGTAAGCAATATTCCTGACAGGCAATATTTCTTTTTGGGGTAAAATTACTGTGAAAGGGTGAAACGCAGGCTGAATCCTATGTTTGAATCAACCCGGAGGAATGAGCGGGAGGTATGCGGTTTGTTCATGGTGCGGTCAAAGAAAAACTGCAGGTTGAACCTTGGAGACAGCAGGTAATCGGCAGTAAATACAACTTTAAATATCCTGTCGCCGGAAGTAATCTGGTCGACTTCATCATTTTCGGTCTGTGCCAGGTAGCGGATGATGGTTTTGTTATCCCGGACGGAGAGGTCAAATTTCAGGTTCAGATCGCTGTTATAGGCCTTTTCTCCGATTTTGATGGCCACTTCCTTGAAACGGTATCCGGCGCCAATGATAAATTCGTTGTTAAGACTTTCCGTGAGCTGGTTGTTGGCGAGGCTCAGCGCCAGGATACGTGATTTACGGTATTCCACACGGGTGATGAGGTTGTTCACCCATGTTCCGTCGATCCCGATCAGCGGATTCATATCCTCCCGGATGGAAACGGTATTCATTTGAAGCTCGGGAATAAAATTGTCCTGGTAGTCCCTCACATAGCCCAGTCCGTCGGTTTCATCCGGGACATACAGGAAGTTGGTGGTGAAGGCATTGATGCTGTATATCGACCGGTAGGAATGAATGATGTTGAGTGTTTTGAGATAACGGCTGACCCATTCGATTTTTGAAAGACCGTCGAAGGTTAAACGCCAGTTGGGAAGCATGCTGAAGTATCCCGGGAAATTGTCGAGGGTTACCTGGTTAGGATCTTTGTTGGTATAGGCTGCCAGGAAGGCGGGAATGATCACCTCGGGAGAGGTGGAGCCGTAACCGTCGGAATATCCCGGTTCAACGGAATGCGTGATGGATCCCTGGTAATTGTAACCGCTGTTTTCGACCCTGTTGTTGTAAAGCCGGTGTGAAATGGTCTGCCGGTTGGTCTTGAACTTTTCGAATGATGCCGATTTAAAGCCATTGCTGCTTTTAAGCTTCTCAAAGGCCGTACCGATGCTGATGACAGAAATGGAAAATCCGCCATTGACCATGCGGTTGTTAAATTCAAATCCTCCCTGGGTGGTTACGGTATCATTATAGGAGAAATACTCACTGTTAAATTCGGTGTAGGTCCTCAGGCTGGTCAGTTCGATCCGGAATCCGCTGAAAGGCTCAAACGTGCCTTTGATATTGAGGTTCTCGGTATTCGACATGGTGTAGGGGTTCGTAAACGCCGGATTTGTGGTCAACCAGCCTTCCGAGGCGGCATGCCTCACAAAATCTTCATCCTGCGCCCCCAGCAGAAAAGGTAATCCGGGTGCTCCATGGTAGGTATCGCCGGTATTGAAACCGGCCACATTCGGAGTGGGCAGGAATCCCATGACCGTGGTGGCTCCTGACAGGGAATAGGACACGGAGATATTCTTCAATCCGGTAAGGAACCGGAGGGTGTTTTCACCGATGAAGACCAGGGGATTTTCACCGGCCTCCACCTGTCCTTCAACCTCCACCAGCAGTCCTGTATAACTCGAATCGGATGAAATACTGATGCGGTTTTCATCAATAATGGTATATTCCGTGGCTATTTCCTGACCGTCTTTATCCGTTACCCTGACGGTAATGTTATCGGTTTTTAATTTATGGGTAATGTTCCTGGGTGTGCCGGGTCGAAGGAAGAAGTTCTCCCGGCTGTAGGAAACGGTTTTCATGCGTTTTTCGGCCTGCGGCTGCTTTGTTCCGGAGTACTTGGTATCGATGCGTTTCAGGTATTTCGACTTGTTGTACAATCCCGTCAGGTTGAAGGTAGTGCTTGCCTGAATGGTATTGGAATTGTTGATGGTATTGCCAAGCGAGCGCGAACCTTCGAAAACCGGACCCTCGTTCCACATGTAGGTGGAGTTGTACCGAAGTGACATGGAGGTCCAGTTGATGATGGGGAATTTGCTCAGCGGGAGATTGTAGGTGGTATTGAAACTATGGTCGTAGTGAATGGTACGCCCGCCGTTCATGATGCTGTTCCAAACAGACTTGGACCATTCACTGTTGTCGCCTTTGCGAAAATAATCATACGCGCCCTGCATTTCATCGATGCGTGACAGGTTGTTGATCGTGAGATCAAACTTCAGCGAGCGTGTGAGGTCCCAGTTAAGCTCGTATCCCCTGTTCCATACGAAATCCTTGCTCACGGTGGAATCAATGAGGACGTCACGGTCCTCATATACATTCCGCATTTTGAGCTCATTGTAGTTTCGGTCAAAAGCGGTTCTGAAGGCCAACCGGCTGGGGAGCGGGGAAATATTGAAGTCCTTGATAAACCGCAGGTAGGGTGATTTCAACCCTTTGCTGCTTTTGAAGGGTGTCAGGATTTTTGGACGGGTGCTGTAGACATAATTGAAGGCGAGTCCGTACCGGATGGTGTTGTTTCGCTCCACCTCATAACTGTGCGCCTGGGTTTCGCTGTAACCTGCCGAAAGCGAAAAATTGGAAGGGGAGAGCAGCCTGAATTTTTCGAATTCCTGGTTTACTTTCACATTGGTGAGGTTGATGCTGTTCCGTTTAATGACATCCTGGGAGAGTTCTTTGATGTCACGGCGCTCCTCGGCCGAGGAAGCCTCATTGATGACATCCTTCAGCAACCTGTCGGGTTCCTTGGGAGAATATTCGGGCGTGACCGTAATTTTTGAAACGCCTACATAAAGGGGGACCGAAACCTTTGCTTTTTCCGGCAGCAACTTGCCCAGTTCGAGGTTGGTGGAGACATCCACCTGGTTGGTTTCTTCCTTGTTCCGGTCATCCACTTTTTGTTCTATGCTGCCAAATCCGGGTTTTGAGGTGCTTCCGGCCACCGATACTATGCCCAGGTCCGCCAGGCGAATCTGGGTCCGTGCATTTGCCGCCCAGCCGCCTTTGTTGTTGAAATCCGTCAACCGCAGTTCATTGAACCATATTTCCGCTGATTTTGACAGTCCGTCATTGCCGTACTGATTGTTGGCATCTCCGGCATTCCTTACGCCGATGAGGATGGTTCTGACATTGCTCAGGTTCGGGGTCCCTTTCAGCTTCAGGGTATTCTTCCCCTTTCTTTTCCGGTAAACTTTCATGTTATCATACAGATCAGGCCGTTCGTCCATGACGTTATCCCGTTCGACTTTCAGATCAACGAAGTCTTCGAGTATTATTTCGAACAGGTTGCTGTCGGGCCAGACGATCTCGCGATCCGAGTCGGTATAGTTGGAATTGTGGGGAGTAAGTTCCAGGGGTACTTCGTATTCGTAGTAATTGTCGGTCTGATCGGAGCCGAGGCGGATAAACGCAGTCATGTCGTGATCATTCAGCGGTTCATCAACCATGGCTTCGGCATGAACAAACATTTTCAGCGTTTTATACTGGCGGAGGTCGATGTTCATGTTTTTATAGGCTACCCGGGCATCTCCGTCGGGCAGGTCACGTACTTTAAAAACAATGGATTGTTCGTTGAGCTGGGCCACCTGGGGCTGGCTGGGGTCAACCACGCGATCGATCCCCGGAGGAAGGATGTAATTGACCGGTGATTTGCCTGAGTTCTCCTCAATATTGACCGAGGTTATTTCAAAGCTCCCGCTTTCGTACTGATCCGTCACCGACGGTCCGCCCTCGGACACGTTACCTTCGAATTTCCGCCATTCCGACCGTACCAGGTGCAGTTCGGCAAAACGCAGGATAACGGGTTCTGTAAAGCCGGTAAGGTACATGCGCATGAAGCGGATCGATTTGAAATCCTCGATATTGCCATATTTGCGTTCAAAATCATCAATGGGAATCCGGAACTGGAACCAGTTAACGCCTTCCCCCATAACAACCTCGGTGATGTAAGGATTGTCGGAATTCATCTCGTCTGGTTTGAGGGGTACGTGATACTCATAATAGGCATCTGTTTCGTTCAGGGTGTTGTCGCGGTTGATATCCTCGGTATTCGGCAGTGTGGTGGCGGCAGCAAAATCACCGCCGCTTTGATCGGTGGTTGGTGAGTTGCCCTGCGTGTTGTTGTAATCTTTGTAACGTGTGATCACACCGGAGGTATCATCATACACCGGGATCGAGGAAGTAGCGGAAGTTATCACTGGCCGGATCGTTGTACGCCTGTTCATAAAAAGAGGAGCCGGGAGTCAGGGTATTCAGCCAGGTGTCGAATTTTATGCGTTCTTTCTCATCGTCCAGACCATCCAGTCCGACGTCCTGGCTTTCGCGGTTCTGGGGATCGGAATCAAAGGAATTCACAATACTTTGTATGGTGGGCACCAGACCCCAAACGGTATTCGTATCCACCCTGGTCAGTGAATCGGTTGTGGGCAGACCGTTTTCAAAGAATTTCCTCGAATCTTTCAGCACGTCCTCAGAGATCTCTCCCAGGTTAAAATACAGATCCCCGCCGGGATGCGCGGAATCTTTGACAAAGGGATCCATGAGCCAGAATTCGATGTATTCGATGTTGGAGGTTTCAAAGTCGCTGGTTTGTAGTTCACGCATAATACCGCCCCAGCGGTTTTGGGGATTCGGAAGCAAACCCTGGGGAGTAAGTCCGGGATCAAAATTATACGGGCCTCTTTCTTCGGGATAATACGCCAGGTTCATCACCAGCAAGGTATTCTCAAAACCGGTGCCGCTTTCGCGGTTTTTGTATATTTCGGTTTCCAGGACCTCCCTGACGAAGGGATCGTTCTGTTCCTCCTCGGTAATATTATCCGGCGTGCGGCTTTCGTTGCGGGTGAACAGGGGATCGATGTGATACCATGCCAGTTTGGACCTGTTGTATCCGTATTTCAGATCATTCAGGCTGCCGGAGTAATTGAATCTGCGGGGGGTGCTTGACAGGAACCAGGATTGCACCGTTTTCAGTTCGACCGTTGTTTCGGTTCCTTCAAAATCATCAATATAGGCCACGCCGCCTTCACCGATCACCTTGGCCTGTCCGGGTATGAGGTGAGCAAATTCGGCATCCACGGATATGGAGGAGGTTTCCTTGGTTTCAATCAGGGGAAGCTTATCAATAAGCTTGGTCAGCAGGGGAGTTTCGGTGCGGTAACTGGTATTAAGTCCCCAGATGGTATTGGAAATGGGTTCATCGCCCATATTTACTTTTTGGGTGAGGGGTCTTTCCGTCAGGTTCATCAGGGTGGCGCCAACATTGAAATTGTCGGAGAATTTGTAATCCAGGTGTGTTCCCAGCAAAGTTTTTGTTTGCAGATTGAACAGGGCATTGTTTTCCAGGGAGACGGAAAGCGGCGATCCCGATTGGATAAGTCCCTGGTTCAGGATTTTCACCCTGCCCAGCGTATAATCCACCGTATAGTCCTGGCCCTCCACAAGCGCTATGCCCCCCGAAGAAACCTTCACCGAGCCCTGCGGAATATTCATGGCATTGAGCTGAATTTCCGATCCCGACGAAGACTGGTAGGTACCGGAGAGGAAGAACTTGTTTTTTCTGGAAATCTGCCTGGCAACGGTTTGGGTTGAATCGTACAGCTCTTCAAATACATATTTGTCTGCCACAGGATCCTTGGAGGGATCTCCCCCGGTAATGGTCTTTCGCATATCCACGCCGAAGGGCTCTGTCTGGGTAAAAAATATCCTCCCGTCGCGCGGCGTGATGGTGGTTCCCTCAATAAAATCAAATCTGCCATCGGGGTAGGGTTCATTTCGCGAGTCGAGGTTGTCCATTTTCATTACGCGAAGCAGGATCTTCCGGTTAAAGCTGCTGTCGGCCTGGTTATCGGCAATATAATTCACGGGAACACCGGTATCATCTTTCCGGTAAAGCACATCGAGGATAAAGTCGGTGCGGGCAACCTGGTAAGCCCCAATGGCATACACGTTTTTCATCATCAGGTCCCAGGTTCCTGACTTGGGGGTAAGACTGGTTCCTTTCAGCAGTTTGACCACCAGGGTCTTGGGAGCACTGATGCCATCGGTGGACAATTCACCTACCCTGAAGGTTTTACCCTGCCAGGTGTACACAAATGCTACTGCCAGCACTTCGTCGGATCGGAGTGAAGAATTCAGGGAAATATATCCCAACTCGGCATTGAGTTTATACTCGCTTTCGGAAAGCTTCCTGGCATTTTCAATTTTTTCAAAGTCGCGTCCGCCGTAAAAGTTATTGGACGTTTCCAGCGGGGCAAGCGTACCGGCGATCTGGCTGAATGTCCTGATATCGGAATACTGGTTGGTGATCGTATTGTACAAAATATTCAGATCGTTGAATACAGGCGCATTGTTGACAGGGCTGGGCTGAATAAAGTCCTGTTCCCCGAAATAGTTGGGTTCCCCGTTGGGACCGTAACCCTCACTGAGGTCGAGCAGGGCCAGAATATTTCGTGTATCGGTGGTGGAGCTTGATTTATTGGTGATCCAGACTTCGATCTGCTCGATCCTGATCCCGGAATTCACGTAGGGAAGCGAGGAGAGCCAGGTATTGTAATTGTCCCTGAAATATTGCGACAGGAAAAAGTGACGGTTGGCATCGTAATCGGAAGCGTCGATTTCAAATTCGCTCACCTGGGCGCCTCCCTTTACTTCGATAACCTGGGACTGACCGCGCTGATGGCTGAATACCGAACTTACAAAGAGTTTACCGAACTGCAGGTCGGTTTTCAGGCCGAAAAGACTCTGGCTTCCGGTGATCAGGGTTCCGGGCAGGCTGAAAGTGACGTTTCCCGCCTCGATCTTTTTGATGATCTCATCCTCCTTGCCGGTATATTCCAATTTGGTTTTGTTCTCAAAATCAAAGGAGGCCTCGGTATTGTAATTAATGCCGAGCTGCATTTTATCCCCGATACTCCCGGTAACATTCATTTGTATCTTTTCCTTGAAAATAAAGGATCCGTTCTTCCGGTTCTCTTCCGAAAGGGCGGGATTGTCGATCCGTGCCATGTTATAGCCGAAAATGAGCTCTGCGGATCCTTGCGGGACAATGCTGATCGCATCGGTGCCGAATACCTTGTCGAAAGTCTGTCCCATTTTCAGGTTGGCCAGCAGGGGTGATTGCTGGGGGACCAGGTTTTCGCGCGATTTCTGATGCCAGTAGTTGGTCACGGAAGATTTCCGGTCATAATCAATAAACTCCTTCACCGTCATGGAGGAAGCGGGTCTGAAATTGAGGCGACCGATCTTTTCCGAGAATACATACTGTCCGGTAACCGGATCAAATTCTACGGTTTGAACAACGTTTGAAGGGTTCCGGAGGTAGAGGGGTGAAGTTACTCCGGAATTGGAGAAAGGATAACGGATCTCATCTTTAAACGGATACTGGAGTTTGACAGAATCAGGCTGTGCCGGATTATTACCGGTCTGCGAAAACAAAGGGGATACGGAAAAACCTGACAGGCAAATTACCAGGAAAAAGTTTACAAGCGGGCGATTTATCGGGTTAAATGCAATGATATGTTTTGCCTGCTGATGGATCAAAATCAGGATGTTTTTAAGCAATTACAACTGTTTCAGGGCTTTTTTAATCAATTCTTCCAAAGACAGGCTTTTTTCTGCAAGGAGAATTTTTCCAATTACCTTGTCGGCCTCTCCCTTGTTAAAACCCAGGATTACCAAAGCAGATAACGCTTCATCTTTCAATCTATTGTCCACAACCGGAAATAATTCACCGGTAACCTTTTCTTTGCTGACTTTGTCACGCAGATCAAGAATTATACGTTGGGCCGTTTTGGTGCCAATTCCCTTAATACTCTGCAAAAGAGAGGCATTACCTCCCAGGATGGCTTGTTGAATATCCCCGGCGGTAAGGGAGGAAAGCATCATACGGGCAATATTGGCCCCAATGCCGGATACTGAAATCAGCAACCGGAACATTTCACGTTCCTGTCTGCTGTGAAAACCGAACAGGAGGTGGGCATCCTCACGCACCACCTGGTGAAGATAAAGTTTGACGCGGGTTTGTGCCCCCAACTGACTGTAGGTGGAAAGCGAGATCTGGACAAAATAGCCAATGCCGCCGGTTTCAACAATGCAGTAGGCCGGATTTTTTTCAATCAGCGAACCTTCGATATATTCGTACATGGGTGTGGAGTTTAGGCATCACGATTCGGAGATATCAGCAGGTTTAAGCGGGTTGGCCGATACCTCCCTGTATTGTTTCCGGTTCCGGACTATATCGCAGGCCAGATAGATTGCCTTCCTGAAAGAGTCGGGGGATGCTTCATTCTTCCCGGCGATCTCATAAGCTGTACCGTGTGCAGGGGAGGTTCGTACCACCGGAAGGCCTGCAGTGAAATTCACCCCGCCTTCGGCACTCAGTGCTTTAAAGGGAATCAGTCCCTGATCGTGATACATGGCCAAAACGGCATCAAATTTCGTAAAGCTGCCGGCGCCAAAAAATCCATCGGCAGGGAAAGGACCAAAGGCGAGAATTCCTTCCTCCCGGGCTCTGTCAATCGCGGGAATGATCTCCTTCTGTTCCTCGTCGCCCATCAGGCCCTGGTCTCCGGCATGAGGATTAAGACCAAGGACGGCGATCCTGGGCTGGCGAACGGTAAAATCGACCAGGAGCGAGTGGTTCAAAATACGCAGTTTACTGAGGATGGTATCCTGCATGATGTATTCATTGACCTTGGAAAGCGGAACATGGGAAGTGACTACACCAATGCGCAACAGTTCATTGATCATCAGCATAAGTACTCCGTTTGTTTTAAACCGGGCTTCAAAGAACTCGGTATGACCGTTAAAATTAAAGAGGTCAGATTTGATATTGGCTTTGTTGACGGGACCGGTGACCAGGGCGTCGAGTTTGCCATCGGCCAGATCCTTCACTGCTACCTCGAGTGCTTTCAGGGAGGCTTCGCCGGCATAAGGAGTGGATTTGCCGAGTTCTACCCTGGCCGCATCGTCGATGCAGTTGATGATGTTGGCGCGTTTCATCAGGGCTTCCTCCACGATCCGGATCGTATTGAATGTGAAATTTTCGAGATCGAGGGCCTTGCGATGGTAGGCTGCCACTTTGGGTGAACCATATACCACGGGCGTACACAAATCCAAAATCCGGTTGTCTACCAGTGACTTCATAATGACCTCATAGCTGATGCTGTTGATATCGCCCTGGGATATGCCGAGTATGATCTTGTCGCCTTTCATTGCAATGGATGTGATTTGATTAATAATACCGGGATAAAGGTAACAAAAATACCATAATGAGTAACGGGTGATCCATGATGAGAATCACACACCCATGAACCATTTCTATAAAAATATTAACTTTGCCAAAAAATTATTGAAATGGGACTGCTCCGGACCTTATTGATCCTTTTTATTATTTTTTATGTGATCAGGCTGTTCACCCGGTATATTTTACCGGCGTTGTTCTACAATTATATGGATGACAAAATGAAGGAGTTTTCGAAACAGCAGCAAAAACATCGGCAACGGGAGCAGCAGCAGGCCAGGAAGCGTGAAGGAGAGGTTACCATTGACTACACCAAAGGGGTTCACTCAAAAAACAAATCCGACAAAGGAGATTATACCGATTACGTTGAGGTGAAGGAGTAATTGTAAGGCGGAGCAGAAGGGGAACGGCCCTTTTCCATCAGGAATTTCCGGAGGTAAGCGATTTAATTTTTTTCGCCAGGTTGGAGGCGAAGACAAAGTCATTCAGGTTCTCATCCTCGGCATCAAGAATTTCTTCTCTTGTTCCCTCCCATCCCTTGCGGCCTTCGTGAATGAACACCACTTTTTCACCGATCTCCATCACCGAATTCATGTCGTGCGTGTTGATCACCGTGGTGATATTGTATTCATGGGTGATTTCGCTGATCAGGTCATCAATGATCAGGGCGGTTTTCGGATCGAGGCCTGAATTCGGTTCGTCGCAGAACAGGTATTTGGGATTTTCAACAATGGCACGGGCGATGGCAACACGCTTTTTCATACCGCCGCTGAGTTCACCCGGATAAAGTTTATTGACATCGGCCAGATTCACACGCCGAAGGCAGGTATTGGTGCGTTCGAGCTTTTCCTCTAACGTCATCCGTGTAAACATGTTGAGGGGAAACATGACATTTTCCTCCACATTGAGGGAATCGAAAAGCGCGCTTCCCTGGAACAGCATGCCGATTTCGCGGCGAATTTCCTTCCGCTCGCTGAAGTTCATTTTCACAAAATTACGTTCATTGAAATAAACAGCGCCTTCATCAACTTCATGGAGGCCCACGATGCACTTCATGAGCACTGTTTTTCCGGAACCGCTCCTGCCGATGATCAGATTGGTCTTTCCCTTTTCAAAAGTAACGGAAATGTCCTCCAGCACTTTTATGCCGTTAAAGATCTTCACCAGGTTCTCTACTTTGATCATCAGGCAAGCATCATTTGGGTTAATACCAGGTCAGCAAGCAAAATCAGAATGCTGCTGTATACGACTCCGCGTGTACTGGAACGACCCACTTCAAGGGCCCCTCCCTGTACATAGTAACCGTAAAATGCGGACACCGATGTAATGATAAAGGCATACACCACAGTCTTCACCAGGGCATAGGTGATGTAGAAAGGAACAAAAAGGTACTGGATGCCATAAATATAGTCAGCTGAAGGCAGGGCACCGGTAAGGATAACCGCCAGGTATCCTCCGATAAGTCCCACAAACATGCTGATGAGCGTAAGGAAGGGATTAAACAGCATGGAGGCGATGATCTTCGGAAGGATCAGGTAACTGGCGGAATTGATCCCCATCATTTCCAGCGCATCGATCTGTTCCGTGATCCTCATGGTCCCTATTTCAGAGGCAATATTGGAGCCTACCTTACCGGCCAGGATCAAGCCCACCATGGTGGATGAAAATTCGAGCAATAAGGTATCGCGGGCGGTGAGTCCGATCAGGTAAAGAGGTATCCAGGAGCTTTCGAGATTGTAGCGGGTTTGCAGGGTGATAACCGCGCCGATGAAAACCGAGATAATGATGACAATACCCACGGAGTTGAGCCCCAGAATCTCAATCTCCCGGATGGTTTGCTGAATGTATATCTTTGATTTCTCGGGCCGGGAAAAAACGCGCCCCATCAGGCTGATATACCGTCCGAAAATGATAAAAAAGTTCATGACGACAAAAATAATGATATAAAATCAAACTTTAGCTCTCATTGATCGCTTGTTTGCGTTACTCCATCAAAATAAAATGATTTATAATGAGTTAATTTGTTAAATTCGTCACTATAATTGGTAATACTGCATGAATAAAGATCATTTTTGTATTATTATGGCCGGTGGGATAGGCAGTCGCTTCTGGCCGTTAAGCAGGACCAGGAAACCCAAGCAGTTTCTGGATATTCTGGGCACAGGACGTACACTTCTGCAGCAAACATTTGACCGTCTGCGGAACGTGTTTCCCATTGAGAATATACTGATCGTCACCAATGAGGATTACGAGGATCTCGTAAGGAAACAACTGCCCGAGATCAAGCCAAACCAGATCCTCCTGGAACCCCTTCGGCGCAATACAGCCCCTTGCATAGCCTTTGCCAATCACAAGATCAATCTGATCAATCCGGAGGCAAAAATTCTGGTTGCCCCTTCCGATCATGTTATTCTGAAAGAAGAGGATTTCCTCGGGGTGGTCCGGAAAGGCCTTGATTTTGTATCCACCGATGATTGCATGCTGACGCTTGGCATTCAGCCCAACAGGCCGGAAACCGGTTACGGCTATATACAAATCAACGGCGACAAAACGAGGATCGAGCTGAACCAGAGCATCCGGCGGGTAAAGACCTTCACGGAGAAACCCGACCTGGAGATGGCGAATGTGTTTATTCAGAGCGGTGATTTCTTCTGGAATTCAGGTATGTTTTTCTGGTCGCTTCGCACGATCATGAAGGCATTCAACAGTTATCTTCCCGACATTGACCAGCTTTTCAGCGAGGGAGCCAAATATTACAATACCGATAAGGAACCGGAATTTATCAGCAAAGTTTATCCCAACTGCAAGAGCATTTCCATTGACTATGGCATCATGGAAAAGGCGGAAAACGTATTCATGCTTTGTTCGGATTTCGGCTGGTCGGACCTGGGGACGTGGGGATCTTTATATGATATGCTCCAGAAAGATGAGGAAAACAATTCCATTACCGGATCCAATGTTTTTGTATACAATTCGCACAATTGCCTGATCAACCTGCCGGAAAACAAGCTGGCGATTATTCAGGGTCTTGATGATTATATGGTGGTGGAATCGGACAATATTTTGCTCATTTGCAGGAAACAGGATGAACAAAAGATCAAGAACTACGTGAATGATGTGAAGATCGAAAAGGGAGAGGATTTTGCCTGACCTGCAGGGAAAAAAAAGAGCGTAGTTAGAAACTACGCTCAGCAAGGGATTACGCTCAGCAAGGTGATCAGTATTTTTTAGTATTCCCAAAGATCATGTTCCATTTCGAACAGCCAGTTTTTCACCTTTTCAGATTCGAGCATGGCATCCATGCCCAGGGCGTATGAATTGATCGCCCGGTTCTCATACACATTTGATTCCGCAAAGATATAGCTGTTAAACCGGCGTTGCATAAAGTAGTCATCAAAGGATATCCGCTGGGCATCGTTGTTGTTGTTGAATATTTCATGTCGTGCAAGCAAAGGTCTGATTTCGGGGAAATATACCCAGAAGGTTTTCTGTTTCAGAATCAGATCGGTGGGCATACCCTGGTCATCGAGTTTGTTGTAAACCCTGATCGGACAGAAACCAACGATACGTACATTCATGACCGAATGGTTTTTATCGAAGAACCATTTCTCTTTCACCATGATCTGTTTCACTTCATCAGTTTTCCTGTCGTTCTGGATCACTGTGTCGGTGATCATTCCGGTATTCAGATCAGTCTTTTTAATGGTTTCCGTTCCTGCGCCAAAGACTTCATCAATCTTGGTCCGGTCGAGCGGAATGGTAAACTCATTCTTGGGATCGTCGGTGGAAAAAGCACGGATGCCTTCATTGTCGATTCCCCAGAGGATCAGCTGTACCAGATTGTAGCGATCATTAATCGGTTTTGTGGGGTAAAAAAGCGGCAGATTTTGTTTCTGCTTCAGGTCAACGATCCTGTAGATATCCTTGGCCCACATCACATCGGCTTCCCGCACGTAAGCATAAGGTACAGGGGCCTTGTTGGGGATATGCTCGCGGGTATAGACCTCAGTAAGGATATCCTGGGCTTTCAATTTTTGCGGTGCAACTGCGACCATCGCCAAACCCATCAGTAATAAAGCAACTCGTTTCATTCGACTATGTATTAATAAATTAATTCAATTTAAAATTAATGGTGGACAAGGTCCTTACGGAGCCATCCGGTCCAACGGCCTTAATATCCTGGATATAGACGGGATTTCCTTTGTTGAGGCTATTGATCAGATTTCTGACATCCTGGTTAAAGAGGTTGCCTTTTACTTTCCTTTCCTGCACAAATCCCTGAACAACAGCCATCACGGTATATTCGGTCACCGTAAATTTCAGGTCGAAATCGAAATCGGGAGGCATGGTAGCTACCACACCGCTTTGTGCCATCAGTACATTCTTGGCAATTCCACCGCCTTTTTGGTTGTTCACCGTGGCAATCGGGTCGGGAACGGTTTTCACCCGAAATTCCTTGGTTCCGACGGTGGTCCATTTGCCATCGAGTTCGGCGGAAACAGTAACCATACAGTTTCCGATTCTTTTCGGCCGCATGATCCATGAAGCTGCCGCGCTGTTCGAGTGTACCGTTGGAGGCAGTGGCCCTTATCTTGTTGCCGGCAACGCCGGATACCGAAATTTCCACCGGATTATCCACGGCCAGGTAAAAAACATTCATTTTTGTAGGAGAAACCACAGCGCCGCCTTCGGCCACCATATATTCCGCCGAGAACGGCCGGATAATGGGTTCGCCGCCCGGGCCCTTGATTTCGATGATACCACCCCAGGTCCTGGTTCCGACGGAACTTCCGGAGCGTTCAAACAATCCTTTTCCGGTTCCTTTTTCAACGGGCAGTTTGGTATAGTTCAAGCCTTCTTTTCGTTCATATTTCTTTTGTCCCGTAACAGGATCGGTGCTTTCGACCCAGGGCTGGCTTACGCCTTCCACGATATAGATATCGGGAGCCTGCGTAGTATCGCGGGCAGCAAGGAAAATGGTGGCCTTGTAAGGATTACCTTTGATAATATAATTTGAATTGGGCATCACCACCGCCTCAAGTTCGTTGAATTTCACTTCGCCGGCACTGATCTGGGCATACAGGTAATTGATCATTTCCGATTCGGCATTCCGCAGATCGATCTGCAGGGATGACATGATGGCCAGGAATCCCATCAGCGGGGAATGACCGAATTTGTGATATTCCCAGGTCTGAGTTTCCGGATCGTTCTTTTTACCTTTTACCGGCAGGGGAGGATCGGTATCAAGACTCTTGGATATGGATTCCTTCAGCTGGTCGGGAAGGGGTTTTTCCGTGACTACGGTGAGCATAAATTCCCTTAACTGGGCAATTTCATTTTTCAGCTTGCGGGCTTCGCTTTTATCGTTCAGTTCATTTCCGATCATGATACGGTGCGGGGTATCATAATCGGTGGTGGCTTCTATCTTATCGCGGTCAATGGATTTTCCTTCAATGGCTTCCGATTTTCCCCGTTCAGCTTCATTGAGGATCCTTAGTTTAAGATCCTGAATGTAATTATACAATTTTTGGGTTTTTTCCTGAACCTCATGGCCCTGTCGCGCCACAAGGCCGTTTTACTCTGATTCAGCTGGTAGGCCTGGTCAAATTCGGTATAGATTTCTTTGTTTTTATTGTCCATGGTATTCCCGGTCTTCTCCAGTCCCTCATCGATGATCTTAAATGCATCAAGCACACTGGTGGATACATTCAGTGCCAGCAATGCTGTCAGCACCAAATACATCATGCCGATCATCTTTTGTCTTGGAGTCTCTTTGCCGTGTGCCATAATTGTGAATCGCTAAATAATTATTTATTAATAATCACATTCATGGCCGACAACATATTGCCGTAAATGTTGTTCAGGGAGGAAAGATTGTCGCGCAGTTTCACCATTTCTTCCTTATACCTGCCTGTTTCATCAATGGAATCTTTCAGTTTGACGATCATGTCCTCGATTCCCGAATACACTTTCTGTGTGCCTTTCAGGTGGTCACTGCCTTCTTTGACCTGAAGTTCATACACGGCATTCAGGGCAGACAGATTTTTGTTGAGGGCTTCCAGATGTTGTTCGTGCACCCGTCCGCTTTGCGAGATGATATCGTGTTCACCCTTTCAGGGTTTCAGCGATTTTCTGGTAAGATCCGGCTACTTCGGTACCCGATTTGGCGACCTGTTCGGCCGATGCAGGTAGGCACTGGCCAGGGTTCCGGCAGATTCCTTAATGGATCTGGACCGTTGTATTGTAAGTTTCATTCATACTGCCAACCGATCCGGCGGCTGCTTTGATGTTGGTAAGGAATTCCTGGGTGGCGGCAGTGGCGCCTGAAATTTCGGCAATGCCGGAGGCGCCAGTGTTGAGTTTCTGCAAGCCTGACCCCGATATTCTTCAGCGTGTCTTCATTGATACTGGCTTCGCCAAGGAGATTTTCGATCCGTTCAACCGGTCGTCCGCCAAAACCTGTACCCAGTTCCTTCATTTCTTCCATTTCATCCTGTTCTGACATACCTGCCAGTTCAGGATAAACCAATGTCCAGTCGAGTTCTTCATGAAGGGTTCAAACGCGGAGAAGAAGAAGATGATGGCTTCCGTCAGAGACCAATGGTCAGGAAGAGTCCTGCGAATTTCCAGTGCTGAATTTTGAACAGGGCACCGATAATAACAACTGAGGCTCCCCAGCCATAAAGTTTGGCCATGAATTTTTTCCAGCCTGAACTTTCAACAATATCTGTTAAGCTTGCCATAATATTATGATCGTTAAATTGGATTAGTTATTCGTTCGTTAAGTTATACACCCCCATAATTGGCCTAACACAACGGAATCCAATGTATGATTTGGAAGTATCCTGGTATTCATAGGCACGGGTTCCGTTTTGCAGGTAATAGCCAATATCTTTCCATGATCCGCCCCTGATCACTTTTCTTTTCATACCGGAGGATCGTCGGGACGTGGCATTGTACCGGTAATCGGGATTCAGGTCATGGGTGAAATGATAAGCTGATTCATCAAATGCACTTGAAGTCCATTCGGCCACATTACCGGCCATATCATACAGTCCATATTCATTGGGTTGATAGGTGCCGACCTGACCGTAGTAACACCGCCATCATCGGCATAATTACCACGGAGAGGTTTAAAGTTGGCCAGGAAACAACCATCCTTGTTACGGGTATAGTAACCACCCCAGGGATACATTGAATTTTCGAGACCACCACGGGCAGCATATTCCCATTCCGATTCAAGCGGTAAACGGTAATCATGTACACCGGGACTTCCGCCGGCACGCAAGGCAGCATTCAGGAACATGGATCTCCAGATGCAGAATGCAGTAGCCTGTTTCCAGGAAACACCAACAACCGGATAATTATCATAGGAAGGATGCCAGAAATACATGGTGGTATAAGGCTCATTGAATGAATAGGTGAAGTCGGCGATCCAAACCAGGGTATCGGGATAAACATTGACCACATCACGGATCACAAAGGAGGAACGGTCTTTGATCTCAACTTTTTCGCCCTGGTTGTCAATAATGAAGCCTTCGTATTTCTTGGTATCGAAATTGTAGCGGTTTGATTTCTTGGCAGCCTGTTTCAGATCGATCCAGAAATATTCATACATCAGTTTCCGGGTATCAATTTCCTTTTTGTTATAAAATCGTTCCTGCTGATTCAGATACATTTCACTCAGGATCTCATTGACTTCCTCATCGCGGGTATCAATTTTGGTTTCCCAGTTGATGGCCGGGGGTTCGATCGGATTGCCGAATTCATCTTCGGTAATAACAAAATCATCGAGCTGTTCACCCAGCATCCTGCGCATGATGGAATCACGTACCCAGAATACAAACTGACGGTATTCGTTGTTTGTAATTTCAGTTTCATCCATCCAGAAAGGATCAACAGTAACTGTTTTTGTACTGTGATGACTGCGCCCAGGCAACATCCTGATCATTGGCTCCCATGTTGAAACTTCCCTGGGGTATAAAAACCATACCAAAGGGATCGGATTCAGCATAGGCTTTTGGCCTTCCTTCCACTCCTGTCAGTTCACCGCTCTCTGAGCCGCCTTCGGAGCAACTACTGATAACAAACAGTGCCAACACAAATCCTAAAGAAAATAACTTTTTCATAATCAATGATGTTTATCCGAAATAACAAGCAGTTTATACTTATAATTCGAACTATTTTTACAGAAATCTAATACTCTTATATTTTTGTGGTATTTTTTCAATGCCCACTTTAAAACTGTATCCTACCATAATTTCATGTGAGCCATTTGAAGAACTTGACAGTGCCGAGGTATCGAAATCATAGGAATAGCCCACTTTAACACCGTTCAAGATATCCAGTCCAATCATACCCACAACAGCGGAACCTACCCTATAGGTAACGCCGGCCCAAAACTTTTTATTGTACATCAAGGTGGTATTTAGATCAATTTTTGTTATCCTGTGCATCCGACTGAATAAAAACAGAGGGTAAAAATTCGAAAGCAGGATTTGACAATTGAATGTTATAACCTGCGGTGAGGTAATAATGCCGGATCATCTTTTCATCGAGCTTTGACTGTTGGCGAAGTCTCTCGGTCTGATAAACAAACTCATCCTCCATCAGATGGGTGAGAAAGACCCACATACAGTTCATCGGTACGGTAAAACAAGCCGGCACCCAGATCAAAGGTGAATTCATTTTGATTTCCCTTGGGAATAGCATCATCATTGCTGGGATCATGCAGGGGTGAAGTCAGGGATGATCCATTCCGGGTTATCCAGTTTACGGTTGATAAAGCTTCCGCTCAACCCAAGTCCGAGCTTGCCATTCCCAACATGAAACTGATAAGCATAGGATAACGACAGATCAATATCTTTATTGAATCCCAATTCGTCTTGCCAGATGGAAAGGCCCACCCCATGATTGGCCTTGAACAGCTTAAACGGAGCGTCAGATTCACAATCACAATCTGACAGGGGCTCCTTCAATTCCTACCCACTGCTGCCGCATGATGGCGTGTGTGGAGATCATTCGCTGCTGCCGGCTGAACCGGGATTTACTGAAATATGGTCGTACATATAATGGCTTACCTGTCGTTCTTGCTGCGAAAAAGTGCCTGTCCAAAGGACAAAAGCACAAAAGATCAGTATAATTTTTTCATATTCCTACTATCCTACTTTTATAATTGTTCCTACAGACGGCACCAATTAAGCCTATATAAAAGGTAAAATAAGCAAAAATATTGTATAACAACAAATCAAAATTAACACGGACCTGTTAATAAACTTTTTCACAATTTTCTCATATTATACTTAAATGGTCTTAGAATGTTACCTCTGCCTGTATTTTTTTACAGAAATTTTTTCCAGGGACAGTTAAAATCCGCGATCGAGGAGTATGAGGTGTGTATCCGCATGAGAATCAGACAAGTACTATTTTACCCTGTAATTATACAGGAAATTATCCTGCTTCCAACCACCAGGTTAAACCGGGCCAGAGAGTCCCCGAAATTCCCGATGCTGAAAGGAGTATTCCCCTGCAGCGGAAATCCTGCATAAGGTCGCCGGAATTATTGAACAGATAAATACGGTTTTCATTACGGCTACCACGCCGAGTTTGCGGTCGGTGGCAGAGAACTGATAGAATTGCGGCCGTGAGGCAAAGGAGACATTGAAATCATAGGAAAAGAGCCGGGACAGGTTGCTGTTGTAATACGTTAAGCGTATTGCCTTCGAGATAGATAAATTCAGCGATTTGCCGTCGCCATTGAGATCTTTATAATCAAAAAAATGCTGATCGGTGAAAATTGCCCGGAGGTTCCAGTGTTCTGACTTCTCCGTTGAAACCAATAAAATAAATTCTCCCGGTGGTATCGGTAGTGACTACGCCGGGTCCGGAACCGTCACGGGGAAGGTGGAGCTGGTAGTTGTTACGGGAAGAACTGGGAAAATAAGTTTCCACACTCACGCGGGTATTGCCTTTCCTGTCGAGTATATAAGTCTTGTACCGGTCGCCGAATACAATGAAATCTTTGTCCCTATCCTGAAATGTTCACCGGTTGGGTCACTTCGCTTTCCGATCTGATCAAACTCCCATCCCGGCAAAAGGTTACCTTCTTTGGTATAAGCATATACATGTTTGTCCTCACAGGCTATAAAAAGACGGTAATCCCGGTTGCTGTCATAATCAAATACCGATACTCCGCAGGTTGCAGGTGACCTGAGCTTCACCGGGTATTTCTCCACGAAGTTGCCGTTACGGTCGATCAGGTAAAGTGCATTGCGTGTGCTGAACAACAGCTGAAGCTTGCCGTTGCGGAAGTAATCTACCTGAAAAACCTCACTGGTGATGGCTTCGGGCAGCTGAACTTTCCACAATATGCGGCCCACCTGGTTGATCAGGTAAATGTTGTTCCTCAGATCCTGCACAAATACTTCATTTTGTTTGGTCTGGTGATTCACGACAAAAACAGGTTTGAAATCTGCCAGGGTATCGAGCTTGCTTTCCCATACGGTTTGCGTGGTGGTATTATACGCCGAAAGGAATTTAAGCAATAAAGTTGTTATACAGCATTTTGTTGTTGGCATACAACTGAAAGCCCATGACCTGTACTTTCTGGAAAACCGGCTGGAACCTGTTCCAGGGCTGATTAATACTATTCATCAGGTAAGGGGCATAAACACTCTGCGCCTTGCTGAGGTTGCAATAGAAATACAAATTGGAGCGGGGAGAAAGACTGTTTTTAAACTCCTGAAAGGCCAGGTCATTCTGGAGGGTTTTATTGAGCACGAAGGTATGGATCAAATATTTGAGTGATTCAATGCCGGAGGAAAACACCAGGTAGTTGTCGATGATGGTAAAGTAGTGTGCATCGAGCGCAGAAAACATACTGCCAAAGATCTTGGAGGTGAATTTGCGCACAGGCAGGTAATGTATGGTATAGCTCAGTTCATTGTCGAGTTTGTAGCGCGTGGTATAAAAGGCCAGAGGTTTGGATTCGGCCGCCGCAATCCTTTTGATGAGGGAATTGAGTTTTTCCTCTGCCTGGGTGGTGCTTTTGATCCGCATCAGAACGTATACCCGTTCTGCGGAACTGTCCCGGCTGCCCGGATCAAAAGCCAGGCTGATCTCGTTGTCCATGATTTCCATGAAGTCGCGGGGCAGGTCGGTTCCATAGGCATTGTTGAGCGATGCCAGGGTGTTGTGGTACCCGGCAAACAAACCCTGATCCTGCAGAAAAATCTGGTAATCGGAGAAATACCGTTCCAGATCGGACAAACCGATGGTGAAAAATGAGGCCACGGATCCGGGAAGGATCTTATCGGCCGTGAGGCGTTGCGGCGACTGGTTGAGGAAAAGTGCGGCAACAGAGGACACGGAGTCGGGAGCAGTCACAAATCCGTTCATCAGCAGCATGTCCGACAGCAGGTTGACATCCATTTCGGCCCAGCCTGCGAAACGTTTCATGGAACGCACTTCAGCTTTGAACTCCGGAGTGGCCATGGCAGACAGGCTTTTAGGAAAGTGCTGAAAATTGATAAAAATATTGGCAATCACATTCTTGCCTGCCAGGGAATAAGCCTCCTGAAACCCGCTTAAAGTTATGACCGATTCGTTTGAAGTGAGCTGTCTGATGGCATCCTCCAACAGGATGGTGGAAAAGCTGACCATCAGAATATCTTTGTATACGGCAAAGGAAAAATTCTTCACGGTGGTTTCATTCAGCAGGGCCACCTCATGAATGGTAACTCCTTCGTATTTCCGTTCGTTCATCGTTCCGGCGTTTACCACAAGACCGGAGATGAGGTCCAGGATTTTCTTTTCGTGGTAACGGGGCGGCAACTGAATGACATGCATAAGACTTACCCTGTCTTTTCCGCCGGCATGCGCCGAAATAAAGGACGGAGGATTCTGCATGATCTGTTCCGCATCGGGTACATGTTTGAAAAGGGAATCAAGAAATTGCAGCTGCGTGTTTATCCGTTCAAATTCGGGGATGGTCCGGAGCTCATTCCAGACAGCATTGTTGACGGTTATCTTTTCAAACAAAGCCTTGAAGTCATTGATTTTGATAATCAAAGAGGCATTCACGGGGATAGCTTTCAGAGGCTCGGCAGGAGGGGAGGATTTGCGAAGGGTGAGAAAATAAAGGACAAACAGGATCAGTGCGGCCACAACTATAAATGGTACGATTGTCCATTTATTCTTCTTTGACATGGGCAGGGTGTTTAGATGATTTTCCAAAAGTAGGAAATCTTTATTATTTTTAAGGAGTAAAAACGCCTGCATGTTTCACCATTACCGGAATTTATCAACAGGTATTCTTTTGTTCGGATCGGCCCTGGGTGTTTATGCCGCCGGTCCCTTAGCCCCCGACCATACCACGGGCAGGTGGATCCTTATCTTTTCAAGTCTGGTAGGAGGTCTGGGTTTGTTCCTGATGGGCATCAGGATGATGAGTGACAGCCTGACACATTCCACCGGAAACCAGATCCGGGATTTACTGGCCAGGCTCACCCGGAACAAGTATGCTGCCTTTCTGGCGGGCATTTTTGTCACCATGGTTTTTCAAAGCAGCACTGCCACCACCGTGATGCTGATCAGTCTGGTAAATTCCAGGCTGATCAGATTTGTGAGTACGGTGGGCGTTATTTTCGGCGCCGCCATTGGCGCCACGGTTACCATCCAGCTGATCGCCTTCAGAATTTCGGATTACGCACTGAGTATTATTGCCGTCGGATTTCTTCTGTATATCCTGTCTAAACAGCAGAAAATCAGAAGCATCAGTCTGTCTGTTATCGGTTTTGGCATCTTATTCCTGGGGATGAACCTGATGTCGCAAAGCATTGAACCTTTCAGGTCTACCGATGAATTTGCCTGGATCTTATCGGGCCTTGAGCATCCGCTGGCCGGAATTCTGGTGGGGGCCCTGCTGACAGCCCTCATACAAAGCACCAGCGCTTTTATCGGCATCCTGATCATGCTGTCGGGACAGGGACTGATCTCTCTGGCTGCAGCTGTGCCGTTGCTGATTGGCGCCAATATAGGGACAGCCGTAACGGCAGTAATTGCCGCTGCGGGAGGATCAAGGGAATCGAAGCAGGTTGCCCTGGCGCATACGCTTTTCAAAGTGACAGGCGCCCTGATGATCGTATGGTTCATTCCGCTGTTTAGCCAACTGGTCATCCTGATTTCGCCTTCAGCGGATCAGGTTGCCGGAGGCGGATCTTACACGGACCTGCCCAGGCAGATTGCCAATGCGCATACGGTTTTCAACACTGTTGTCGCACTTGTTTTTCTCCCTTTCACGAATCTCTTTGCCCGTCTGGTTACCCGCCTTATTACCCTTGCGCAACGAGGTGCCCGTCAAACTGTCCACCTGGTATATTGATGAAGGGCTTTTGCCTGCGCCGGCCCTGGCCCTGGGAGTTGCGCGCCGGGAAGTGCTGCGTATGATGGAAACCGCACAGAGGATGACAGAGGATATCCTCATCCCGTTTATGGAACGTAACACGGAAGTCCTGTCAAAGATCAAAGACCGTGAAGAAGAGCTGAATTATTTAAGGGATGCCATCAACCGGTATCTGGTGAAAATTGTCAGGCAGGATCTTACCGCCAAGCAGGTTCAGGAAGCCTATCAGATGATGTATGCCGTGGATGAGTTTGAACAGATCGGCGACGTTCTTGCTGTAACGATGTGGGACAAAGCAGAGCGCTGGTGCAGGAGTCCTTACCATTTTTCGGCGCAGGGCAGGGAGGAAATACTCGATTTTCACCTGATGACCCTGAAAATTTTATATCATACCTACCGTACATTCCAGGAGGCCGACCTGAAGAGCGCCAGAAAATCAAAGGAAAAATACAGCCATTTCCGGAAAATGTTCTTTGAACTGGAACGGAAACATTATGAACGGCTCAGGATGGAAATTGAAGAATCGGTTGAAAGCAGCCGAACACACATGGAAATCATTGCATCGCTGAAGGTTATCGGCAGCCATGCTACCAATTTAGCAAGAATCATGCTTAAAGAAGAAAAAAATGGAGGTGAATCCACAAATAGAAGAAAGCTGGAAGGCCATTCTGAAGGAGGAGTTTGACAAACAGTATTTCAAGGAGCTGAAGGAATTCCTCGTCGCGGAAAAAGCGAATCATACGGTTTACCCGCCGGGGGGATTGATATTTAATGCTTTCAGGCTCACTCCCTTCGATCGGGTCAGGGTGGTCCTCCTGGGGCAGGATCCTTATCATGGCCAGGGTCAGGCGCACGGATTATGTTTTTCCGTGCCATCGGGGATACCCTCTCCTCCTTCGCTGGGAAATATTTTCAAGGAAATCGAGCGCGATCTGGGCATTCCTGTCCCGTTGCACGGGAACCTGGAGAAATGGGCAAGGCAGGGGGTTCTGCTGTTAAATGCCACCCTCACCGTCAGGGCAAATCAGCCGGGATCGCACCAGCGAAAGGGATGGGAAAGCTTTACCAATGCCGTGATCAGTAAACTTTCGGAAAAGCGGGTCGGATTGATTTTTTTGCTGTGGGGAAAATTTGCCCAGGAAAAGGAGGCCCTCATCGATACCAACCGGCATTATATCCTCAAAGCCGCGCACCCTTCACCCTATTCCGCGTATAACGGATTCTTCGGATGCCGGCATTTCTCAAAAACGAATGAGATCTTAAAGAAGCACGGATTGGAGGAGGTGGATTGGAGGTTGTGATTGCCTTGACTACTCTTCGTCTTCCGTAACGTCATCGCCTATTTCCAGGCTTTCGAAATTGTCAAATTCATCAAAGGAGGAGGATTCGGTCTCTTCCTCTTCTTCTGAGGGATTTACCCGGGGTAACTTGATCAGATAGTATATGTCTTCTGTTTCGAAGGGAATGGCAACTTCAATTTCACCTCTGGGGTTCGTGAAAGTAATGGTGCGGTCCTCGTAACCATCGGGATACTTCTCTTTTAATCTCTCCACCAGTTCCTCCGACAGCTGCTCATATGACTTGATTATTCTTTTCTTTCCCACGGTTTTGCAAGTGATTTAGATTGTCTTTTCAATGGGGGTAAATTTATATAAATTTTATTCTTAATTGCAAAAGCAATTTATGATATTTTTCTTTGCAGGAGAATAAAATAGGATTTAGTTTCTGCCCCCCACTTCAACTGTTGTTTTCAGTAAGCACGATACTCACGGAGGGATCGTCGAGCCAGGCTGTTTCTATAAGTTTCAACAACCTGATCTTTCCAACCAGATAATTGAATCCCGGGGATTCATGTTTCACCGAAATACTCTCGAAATCTTCCTGACCGGGTCTTACTGTGCTGTTGTAGCTTACATATACTTCAAGTTCTATATCACGGGTGTAGGTGTGATTCAACTGCTGGTTCAGCTTTTTGTATTCATACCGGTAATCGTAGGTGAGGGCAGAAATGTCAGACAGTACGGCAGAGCCCGTGGCACTTCCGCCAGCTCCTTTGCCCATGAAGAACTGGTGCTCCGAAAATGCACCTTCCAGCAGGAGTCCGTTGTATTCATAGGCCACCTTATTCAGGGTATCCGATAAAGGTACGAAACGTGGCATGCAATAGGCATAGACTTTGTTATCGACTTTGCTGCATTTGGCAATCAGTTTGATGCGCGAATTCTTTTCGCGGGCATACCTTATATCCGCATCTTTGAGATGCTGTATGCCGTAATTAAAAATGTCCCCGGGCTTAAGGATAATGCCAAAAGCATGTACCAGAATGATCAGCAGCTTGTATTTCGGATCAAGGGCCCTGACATCCAGGCTGGGATCACTCTCGGCATATCCAAGGTTTTGTGCATCTTTCAGGGCGACATCAAAGGCTTTGTTGTTCTCAAAAATATGTGTCAGGATATAGTTGGTGGATCCGTTCAGGATGCCTTCAACACTGGTGAGCAAATCATTATCGTAATATTCCTCCAGATTGCGTATTACCGGAATACTGGCACAACATGAGGCTTCGTAAAGAAAAGGCGTCTGATATTGTTGCTGAAGCTGCAGCAAGGCAGGAAAGTTCTCAGCGATCATTTTCTTGTTGGCCGAAACTACGGCTTTCTTTTTCTTTAATGCCGAAGAAACGATTTCAAAAGCAGCCTCCACTTCATCAATAAGTTCCACCACTACGTCAATCTCCGGATCATTGAGTATTTCATCGCGGCTGGTGGTAAAGAAAGCGGCGTCTATCGGGCGCTGCTTGTCGGGATGCTTGATGCAGATCTTCTTAATTTCCGCATTGATACCTTTGGTTTGGTGCAAGACACTGTACAAACCCTGTCCGACACATCCAAATCCGAATACACCAAGTTTAATTTTCTTTTTCATACGGTTGTAAATTAGGTAAATCCAGATGGAATACCGGTTAACAGGCTTCCGTAAAACAAAAAAAATCCCTTCTGATAAGTCAAAAGAGATTACAATGAATTCCCGACTTATCTTTCTCCGGATTCACGGAGCAGGAGTTAGCACCTTCTTTCTTTAACCGAAAGGGTTGCTAAGGTTTCACAGGGCCATACCCTCCACCTTTCTGGATAAGCAATAAAGCAATGAACTCAGGGGGGCAAATATAATCATTCTTATAATTATCATGGTATTTTGTTGTTATCTTTTTACCGGGTTCATTAATTTTGCCCATTAACTTTAATCTGAAATCATTATGAAACGCATCTTATTTTCATTCATCTTTCTGGGAGTTGCAGTATATGCTCAGGCCCAGCCGGCTGCAGGAAATTTTTTCGTGGGGGGTAGCTTTTCCATATCCTCCTCCTCGGAAAAATCAAAATTCGATGGTACAACCAATACGGACAACGTGAGTACAGAAATATCCGTTTTACCCAAGGCCGGGTATTTTCTGTCCGATAAAATTGCTGTCGGGGCCGGTATTGGCGTTGTCACCACCATTGACAAGGCACCTGATAGCAACCCGGATAAGCAAGTCAGTAATTCATTCTTATTCAGGCCATTCGGCCGGTACTATCTGATTTCCGGCACAGGAGGAATATTCGCCGAAGCCACAATGGGAATGCAGATAGGAAAAGAAAAGACCTATTATGAAACCACCACCGAGGAAAGCAACCTGATGGGATTCACAGCAGGGATCGCTCCGGGAGTATATTATTATATTACCCCCCAACTGGGCCTGGAAGCTACTTTTGGCTTTTTCGGGTTCATTTACCAGTCTACCAAATACGAGGATGACAGTAAGGACATCCGCACCGGAGGGGGAATCGACATCTCACCGAGCAGTTTTACCTTCGGGTTGACGTATACTTTTTAGAAAGGGAGGTTCAATAAAAAACTTCAGGATCACTTGACCATGATCTTCTCGGTGTGGGTGACTTTTCCGGCGAATCCGATTCTTACCAGATAAATTCCCTTTTCCGGTTTGTCGAGTTCAATCACCACCGTACTGGTATTGGGTTCATAGTCCTGATTAAAGACTATTTTCCCGGTGATGTTGAGGATCTGTACCGAGAGTATGTATTCCGATGAAGTGATGGTTAACCGGCCTTCGGTAACAGGATTGGGATAGATCTCAATTTCTCTTTCGGGCTCGTCAGTAATGGTGGTGACGTAAAACGGAACAGACAGATGCGACTCCGAGAAGGGAGGCAGATCAGCGCCGGTTACTGAGGCAAAATACAAAAAGAGAAGGGCGGTAAAGGGTAGAAATTTCTTCATAGGCTATACACTTGCAGCAAATTTAGCACAAAAATCATTCCATAAGTACGTTGAATGCTGTGTTTTCGAAAAAGTTTTTTGCACTTCGGCTGTGCCGGCAGGCAGAGCCGAAGCCGTTTATTTACAGCATCCCGAGTTCCAGCAGCGCCTCTTCCGACATCATCGACTGGTTCCAGGGAGGATCAAACACCAGGTTTATGTCCACTGCAGTCACCCCCGGAATGGCAGATACCTTATCCCTGATCTCGATGGGAAGGCTGTCGGCTACCGGACAGTTGGGAGCTGTAAGGGTCATGGTGATCTTCACCTTATTCTGGTCATCGGTTTCAATATCGTAAATCAGGCCGAGGTCATATATATTGACCGGAATTTCCGGATCATAAACATTTTTCAGGGTGTTTACGATCTCGATTTCCAGGGATAATATTTCTTGTTCCTTATTCATTTCTCTCTATTCAATTATCACGATCCGCCAAATTTGGTCTGGTAGGCCAGCGCATACAGCTTCATTTGCTTGATCATGGAAAGTAATCCGTTTGACCGGGTAGGTGACAGGTTTTGCCGCAATCCGATCTGATCGATAAAAAAGAGTTCTGTCTGAAGGATCTCTTCGGGTGTCCGATCCGACAGCACACGGATCAGCAGGGAAACAATTCCCTTGGTGATGACGGCGTCACTGTCGGCTGTGAACCGGATCAATCCATCTTTGTATTCGGCGTTGAGCCAAACCCTGGATTGACAGCCGCTGATCAGATTTTCACTGATCTTCAGCCCCGGATCGATCATCGGCAGATCTTTGCTGAGCTCGATCAGGTAATTGTATTTGTCCATCCAGTCATCGTAGATGGCAAATTCAGCTACAATTTCTTCCTGGATGTCCCGGATACTTTTCACATATAGACTATTAACAATTGACATTGAAGATGGTTCTAAATATACGAAATTTACCCAAACATGGTTTTTACTTTTTCGACCGCATCAATCAGGATATCCAGCTCTTCCGTGGTGTTGTAAAATGCCAGCGATGCCCTGATGGTGCCTTCGATCCCGTAATGCTGCATCACCGGCTGGGCACAGTGTGTGCCGGTGCGAACGGCAATGCCCATTTTATCCATCACCATTCCGGCATCATAGGGATGCACCCCTTCGAGGTTAAACGACAGAATGGAGCTTTTTGGCAAAGCCGTGCCATAGATTTTTACATATCCCAGGGCCTGCAGCCGGCTCATACCGTATTCCAGCAGTTGATGTTCGTAGGCGGCAATGTTATCTATCCCTATGTCTGTAACATATTTCAAGGCTTCAGCCAAGGCAATGGCCCCGATAAAATTCGGTGTTCCGGCCTCAAATTTGAATGGCAGGATGTTGTAAGTGGTTTTTTCAAAGGTGACGATATCTACCATGTCCCCTCCGCCCTGGAAGGGGGGCATTTCATTGAGCCATTTTTCTTTTCCGTATAAAATGCCGATGCCTGTAGGACCATAAATTTTATGTCCTGAGAAAACGAAGAAATCGGAATCCATTTTCTGCACATCAACAGGAGCGTGTTGAATGGACTGGGCTCCGTCCACAAGAACCGGTACGCCTGAGGCATGGGCCCTTCTGATGATTTCCTGCACAGGATTCACCGTTCCCAGTGTATTGGAAACATGAATCACGGCCACCAGCTTTGTATTTTTGGTGATCAGCCGGTCAAGTTCCCCGAGTTTCAGCAATCCGTCATCCGAAAAGGGAATAACCTTCAGCACGGCTTTTTTGCGTTCACACAGCATCTGCCAGGGTACAATGTTGGCATGGTGTTCCATTTCGGTGACCAGGATCTCATCGCCGGCCTGCACAAACCGTTCGCCGAAGGAAAAGGCAATGCCATTGATGGCGGAGGTGGTGCCGGAGGTAAAAATGATTTCATGCGATTGGGCGGCGTTTATAAAGTGCCGGACCGTATTTCGGGCATTCTCATATTCTTCGGTGGCCTGTTCGCTGAGATAATGCACCCCGCGGTGAATACTGCTGTTCCGGTAACTATGGAAATCGTTGATGCAGGTAATCACCGGCAGGGGCTTCTGGGTAGTGGCCCCGTTGTCGAGGTAGATCAGCGGCTTATTGTACACCTTGCGCTGAAGAACCGGAAAATCCTTTCGGATGGAATGCACATCAAAATTCATGATACAGGATTTATCTATCCGCAGTGGATATCGCAGTTGTTGCATTTTGAAAGCTCTCCCCTGAGTCTTTTGTCCACCAGCTCAATGATCCTTTCCTTCAGAATGGGTACGGATATCCTGCTGACGATTTCATTGGCGAAAGCATACATCAGCAGGTGCCGCGCTTCTTTTTCACCAATACCGCGGGAACGCAGGTAGAACATGGCTTCGAGGTCGAGCTGCCCCACTGTGGCGCCGTGACTGCATTTTACATCATCGGCATAGATCTCGAGATGGGGTTTTGTATTCATCCGGGCGGCGGATGACAGGAGCAGATTGTTGTTCTTCTGGTAGGCCTGTATTTTCTGGGCGTCTTTGCGGACCAGGATTTTACCATTAAAAGCCCCGGTGGCATCATTGTCCAGTATGCCTTTAAACAGCTGATTGGAAATGCCATGGGGACTGGCATGGTCCATGAGTACGAAATTGGCGACATGTTGCTTGTCGTCGCACAGAAACAGGCCATTGAGATTGGTTTCACAACCCTGTCCGGCCTGGCAGGCATAAAAGTTATTTCTGATCAGTCCGCCATGCAGCGATACGGTGTTCCCGTTGAAACGGCTGTTTTCAAGCTGATGGATAAACAGGTTGGTAATATGGGTGGAAAGGCTGTTCTCGTTTTGTAACCGGTCGAATGAAAGGCTGGCATTCCTCCCCACGTAAACTTCCGTGAGTGAGTTTGCCAGATAACTCTGATTGCAAAGGGTATGATCGCAAACCACGACATTGGCGGACGAGTTTTCTTCCACAACAATCAGATTACGGCGTGTAATCCGGAGATTTTTAAATGAATGGCTCAGGTTAATGATCTGCAGCGGCTTTTCCAGGACCAAATTGCGCGGTATATAGATAAAGACGCCATCCTGGGCAAAAAGGGTGTTCAGTGCCACAAGGCCGTCGGCTGACGTGTCGGCATAATGCGAATAGTGTGCGTGAAAGATATCGGGAAACCTGACAGAGGCTTCGTTCAGACTGCATACCACGACACCCCCGGGTAATGAACCCGAGTTATTTTCCGAAGAATAAAAGCCGTTCAATACCAGTACCACATGGGTGTCCAATTCGGGCACATCGCACTTGAATATACTTCCGACGTCAATTTTGAAAGGATTGGCATTCAACTCCACATCATAATTCCCCTGAAAATATTTTTCGAGCGGGGTATAGCGGTAGGCCTCATTTTTTGTGGAGGGGATCCCAAGCCGGTCAAAATCATGAAAGGCCTGTTCCCGGTAAAGATTGAGTATCCGGCCCGAGCCGGTTTCAAGCATTCCGGTGTTCTGCCTGAATAAACTGATCAGGTCCTGTTTTAGTTCTGTTGACAAGGTTGATTCATTCATAGATACCGCAATTAATCATTCTCCACCTTGATCCAGTCATAGCCTTTTTCCTCCAGTTCCAGCGCCAGTTCTTTGCCACTCGATTTCACAATCCTGCCCTTATAAAGCACGTGCACAAAATCGGGAACGATATACTCGAGCAAACGCTGGTAATGGGTAATCACAATCGTGGCGTTGTCGGTCCGGCGCATTTGGTTCACCCCATGGGCAACGATTTTCAGGGCGTCGATATCCAGACCCGAATCGGTTTCATCGAGAATGGCCAGGGCAGGTTCGAGCATGGCCATCTGGAAAATTTCATTCCTTTTTTTCTCTCCGCCGGAAAATCCTTCATTCACCGACCGGTTGGCAAGGTTTGTGGTCAGTCCTACCAGTTCTTTCTTTTCACGCATGAGCTTCAGAAAATCCGATGCTGATATGGGTTCGAGTCCTTTGAATTTGCGGTGCTCATTAATGGCTGTTTTCATAAAGTTCACCATGGAAACGCCGGGTATTTCCACGGGATACTGGAAGCCCAGAAACAGTCCCTTGCGGGCACGATCCTCGGGACTCAGTTCGAGAAGGTTCTCTCCGAGAAAGGAGACGGAACCCCTGGTCACTTCAAACATTTCCCTTCCGGCCAGTGCTGCTGCCAGGGTGCTTTTCCCCGATCCGTTGGGTCCCATAATGGCATGTACTTCGCCGGCATTCACCCGAGGTCGATGCCTTTCAGGATTTCTTTTCCGTCGATGCTGACATGCAGATCTTGTATATTTAACATGATAGTGTAATAATTTTGCGCTTATAATTGTTCATCCTGATTTATCCAACGCTTCCCTCCAGACTGATCTGGAGCAGTTTTTGTGCTTCCACGGCAAATTCCATGGGCAGCTTGTTCAGTACTTCGCGGGCATAACCGTTAATAATCAATCCCACCGCATTTTCTGTATCGATACCACGCTGGTTGCAGTAGAAAATCTGATCTTCCCCGATTTTGGAGGTAGTAGCTTCATGTTCAACAATGGCAGATTCGTTCTCCACTTCGATGTAGGGAAAGGTATGGGCACCGCATTTATCGCCCATCAGCATGGAATCGCACTGGGTGAAATTGCGGACATTGTCGGCGGTTTTTATGACCTTTACCAGGCTTCGGAAGCTGTTTTGCCCGTGTCCCGCCGAAATACCCTTGGAAATAATGGTACTGCGACTGTTCTTTCCGATATGGATCATTTTGGTACCCGTATCGGCCTGCTGGTAATGGTTGGTAACCGCAACTGAATAGAACTCCCCGGTGGTATTATTGCCCCGCAATATGCAACTGGGATATTTCCAGGTGATGGCAGATCCGGTTTCAACCTGTGTCCACGAAATTTTAGAATGATCTCCCTTGCAAATTCCACGCTTGGTGACAAAATTATAAATTCCTCCTTTGCCCTTCTTATCTCCCGGGTACCAGTTCTGAACGGTGGAATATTTCACCTCGGCATTTTCAAGGGCAACGATTTCAACGACCGCAGCATGAAGCTGGTTTTCATCGCGCATGGGAGCCGTGCAGCCTTCGAGATAGCTGACATAACTATCGTCATCAGCCACCAGCAGGGTACGTTCAAACTGACCGGTATTGGCTGCGTTGATCCTGAAATAGGTGGATAGTTCCATCGGGCATCTGACTCCTTTGGGAATATAGCAAAATGAACCATCGCTGAAAACAGCCGAATTCAGTGTCGCAAAGTAATTATCGGTATAGGGGACCACCGATCCCAGGTATTTTCTGACCAGGTCGGGATATTCCCGGATGGCCTCGCTCATGGAACAAAAAACAATACCCAGGTCCGCCAGGGTTTCCCTGAAGGTGGTCTTCACCGATATGCTGTCCATTACCGCATCAACAGCAACCCCTGAGAGCATTTTCTGCTCTTCGAGCGGAATACCCAGCCTGTCGAATGTCCTCAACAGCTCCGGATCAACTTCTTCCAGGCTTTTGGGACCCACAACCTGTTTCGGTGCAGCATAATAAATAATATCCTGATAGGAGATCTCCGGTATGGTCAGGTGGGCCCATTGGGGCATTTTCATCGTAAGCCAGTGCCGGTATGCCTTTAAGCGAAATTCGAGCATGAATTCAGGCTCTCTTTTCTTGGCAGAAATGAGTCGGACAACGTCCTCGCTGAGGCCTTTGGCTATTGTCTCGGTCTCTATATCGGTAACAAAACCATACTTATATTCACCTCCCGTCACCTCGTGCAATATATGATCCTGTGAATCCTCCATTGAAATAAGTATTAAATTAACTGCCTGTGCAGTACAATGTATTTAGACTAATTCTAAATAATGGCAAATATAATAAATCTGTATCAATTTATCCTGATATTTGCTGCGGTTAATGTATTCAATTGACTGTATGAACCCTGAACTTACCGGTTTCCATGAACATGAATGAACACAACGATATCAGCGATGAGATTTCCAGTCTGGGTGAATTTGGGCTGATCAGCCATTTGACAGGGGATATAGTCATTAAAAACAGCAGCACCCTCAGGGGTGTCGGTGATGATGCAGCGGTGCTGGACTACACCGGAAAGAAAGTAGTGGTATCGTCGGATCTGCTGGCCGAAGGGGTTCATTTCAATCTGATATACACCCCTTTGAAACATCTTGGTTATAAAGCTGCGGTGGTAAATTTCTCCGATATTTATGCCATGAATGCCCAGCCCAGGCAGCTGTTGGTTTCTGTGGCCATTTCGCGGAAATTTACGATCAGCATGATTGACAGTCTTTATTCGGGTATCAGGCTGGCCTGTGACCAATATGGGGTAGACCTGGTTGGTGGAGATACCACCTCCTCTTTCACCGGGCTCACCATCAGCTGCACCGCCATCGGGGAGGCGAAAGAGGAAGAAATCGTTTACCGCAGCGGGGCCGGCCGGCACGACCTGATCTGCGTATCGGGGGACCTGGGAGGAGCTTACATGGGATTGCAGCTGCTGGAGCGGGAGCGGTCGTTATATGAAAAAAGCCGGGATATTCAGCCGGTTCTTGACGGATATGACTACGTTCTGGAAAGACAGCTCAAACCCGAAGCGCGGAGGGATATTTTAGGTTTATTCAGGGAACTGGACATTCAGCCTTCCTCCATGATCGATATTTCCGATGGGCTTTCGTCGGAGTTGATGCACCTCTGTAAGAATTCCAATCTGGGCTGCAAGATCTTTTCCGATAAAATCCCTGTTCATGCGGAGACACAAAGAGTAGCCGGAGAATTTGCCATGGATCCGCTCATTGCGGCCCTGAATGGGGGTGAGGATTATGAGCTGCTTTTTACCCTGCCGGTGAACCTGTTTGACAAAATTGGCAACCGCAGTGAAATCAGTATCATCGGGCACATGACGGATGTCACCGAGGGGATGAATATGATTGGTCCTCAGGGACAGGCGATAGCCCTGAAAGCTCAGGGCTGGAATTCACTCCGGTAAGCTCAATCAGGTTCATCAAGCATTCCCTTGATGATTCCTCTTTCAGAACCACGTACAAAGGCAATAACATGATCCCGTTCTTCGCCTGAAGGAATGGCAGCTTCAATGGCCCGCAGGGCATCTGAATTGTTGAGACCTTTCTGGTACAGCGTACGGTAGATATCCTGTAATTCCTGAATTTTTTCAGAGGCAAAATTGCGTGCGTCTGAGGCCAACCAGATTAAGACCTGCGTAAACAACGGGGTCCCTGCCGGCCATCACATAGGGAGGCACGTCTTTCACCACCTTGCATCCGCCCTGGATCATCACATGGCTGCCGATACGAACGAACTGATGAACCAGGCTGCCGCCACCCAGTATGGCAAAGTCCTCAATGACAACCTCGCCGCCGAGTCCGACATAACCCGAAAGAATACAGTGGTTCCCCACTTTGCAATCGTGCGCAATATGGACATACGACTGCAAAAGGCAGTCACTGCCAATGACCGTTTTACCCTTTGATTTTGTACCACGGTTTACAGTGACATATTCACGGATCGTGGTATTGTCACCAATCTCCGCGGTAGTGATCTCTCCCTGGAATTTCAGGTCCTGCGGCACGCCTGAAATAACGGCTCCGGGGAATATCTTGCAATTTTTGCCGATACGGGCGCCGTCCATGATGGTTACATTGTTGGCAATCCAGGTATTGTCGCCTATTTCAACGTCGCCATAGATGGTGGTAAACGGTCCTATTTCAACCTGTTTGCCAATTTTGGCATCCGGATGCAGAGAATATAATGGTTGATTCGTCATTAAATAATAATTGTCAATGAATAAATGTAAGAATTAATTTCCTGGTTTCCTGGCCAGCTGGGCCATAAAAGCAGCTTCGATCACCATCTGGTCCCCCACAAAGCCTTCACCTTTGCAGAGTGCAATACCGCGTTTTATGGGTTCAGTGAGTTCCATCCGGATATTGAGCGTGTCACCCGGAACAACTTTGCGCTTGAATCGGACAGAATCAATACGCATAAAGTATAACAGGTAATTTTCCGGATCGGGAACCGAACTGAGCAGCAGTACGCCTCCTACCTGGGCCAGTGCTTCAATCTGCAGCACGCCGGGCATGATGGGTTCTTCAGGAAAATGCCCCGCAAAGAAGGATTCGTTCATGGTCACATTTTTTATGCCGGTTACGATCCATTCATCCATGTAGGTAATTTTATCAACCAAAAGGAACGGATTGCGGTGGGGCAATATTTTCTGGATCTGATTGATGTCAAACAAGGGTTCCCTGTCGGGACTGTATTCCGGCGGAAGTGGTTTGAAGTGACTGGCTTTGATATTCTTCCGGAGTATTTTGGCAAATTCAACGTTGGCATTGTGCCCCGGTTTATTGGCAATAATTCGCCCTTTCAGCCTTACCCCGCACAAGGCCAGGTCGCCGATAACATCGAGCAGTTTGTGACGGGCAGGTTCATTGGCAAACGCCAGGTCGACATTGTTCAATATGCCTTCGGGTTTGACCTTAATCCTGGGCCTGTTCAGCGTTTCGGCCAGTCTGTCGAGTTCCTCCTGGGAAACGGCACGATCGATGATCACGATGGCATTATCCAGGTCGCCTCCTTTGATGAGGTTATTTTTCTGCAGATATTCGAGCTCATGCAGGAATACAAAGGTACGGCAGGAGGAATAGCCGGCTTCGAATTCACTGATGTTTTTCATGGTGGCATATTGGTGTCCCAGCACCTTCGAATTGTAATCGATATGCACATCGATGACCAAGTCATTATCGGGGTAGGCCAAAATTTCAATGCCTTTGGCAGGATCCCTGTATTCTATTTTTTCGCGGATTTGAAAATAGATCCTTTCGGCTTCCTGTTCAACAATACCTGCTGAAAGGATGGCTGTAACAAAGGGTTTTGAACTGCCGTCCATAATGGGAACTTCCGGGCCGTTGATTTCCATCAGCGCATTATCGACCCCCAGGCCATACAAGGCAGCGAGCAGGTGTTCCACCGTGGTAATGGAGGCACCCTTGTCCACAATGGTGGTGCTCCTTTCGGTAATTTTGACATATTCGGCAAGAGCCCTGATCACCGGGGCCCCATCAATATCTGTGCGTTTAAACTGATATCCGTGATTTTCAGGGGCGGGATGTATGGTAACTTCAACTTCAATCCCTGAATGCAGCCCTCTCCCTGTGAGACTAACCGGTTTAGCAACCGTCCTTTGCTTTTCAGCCATTATATTTTTACTATAAATTTCACCAACAAAAACTGGGCGAAATTATAAAAAATAATTTAAACGCAAGAATGTCAACTGTTTTTTAGGCGGTAAAGATCGTCATCCTTCAACTTTCAATTCCTTCTCCAGTTCCGCAATTCTCTTGCTCATTTCGGGAAGGGATTTATACACGATCATGGCTTTGATCTGTTTTGAAACAGCCAGGGCAGGGGATCCCAGGACGGTTTCATTGTCTTTCAGGCTGTTGCTGACACCGGATTGTGCGCCGATCTTGACATTATCGCCAATTTTCAGGTGCCCTGCAAGTCCTACCTGACCGCCAATCATGCAATTGCGGCCGACCTTGGTGGAACCGGCGATGCCAGCCTGGGAAACGATCACGGTATGTTCTCCTATTTCTACATTGTGTCCGATCTGGATCAGGTTATCAAATTTCACCCCCTTGCGGATGATGGTAGAACCCATGGTAGCCCGGTCGATAGTAACATTTGAGCCGATCTCCACCTGGTCTTCAATGATCACATTGCCTACCTGCGGAATTTTCCTGTATTGCTGATCGGGCTGCTGCACAAATCCAAATCCGTCCCCGCCGATCACCACACCGGAGTGTATGATGCAATCGTGTCCGATATAACAGCCATGGTATATTTTTACACCGGCATATATAATGGTATTGTCCTTGATCTGCGTAAAATCACCCACATAGGACTGCGGATAAATTTTTACATTTTTACCGATGACGACTCCGGCTCCGATATAGGAAAACGCACCCACATAAACATCTTGTCCCATTTTGGCGGTAGGATCCACAAAACTGGGTTGCTCAATACCTGTTTTGGCCGGAAGAGATTTGGTATAAAGTTCCAGGAGGGAGGTGAAGGCATCATAGGCATTTTCTACCCTGATGACCGTGCAATTGAGATTGCCGTTAATCTGAAAGTCCTTGTTGATTAAGACGACAGAAGCCTCCGTGGTATAAAGATATTTTTCGTACTTGGGATTGGCCAAAAAAGCAAGCGTACCTTTTTTTCCCTCTTCAATTCGGGAAATATCCGTTACAACTTCTTCCGGATTTCCGATTATTTCACCTTTGGTAAAATCAGCAACAATTTTAGCGGTAAACTTCATGTATACATCTTTTTCGCCGGGCACAAAATTAGTAATTTAACCCAAGATCTTTCGGGTAGCAAAGAAAATATTTTTTTTTCGTTTCCATGAGATTCTGAAGATGAAAAATGTCAGAAGCTTCTGAAAGGTCCTTCATTTCGCCGGTGTTATCAATAACTTTGATGGTATCCTTACTTGCACTGTAGGCCTTGTTGGCAATAAGACCTGTAAACACGAGGTAGTTGGTCTCATCTTCCTGCAAGCTGTATTGTTGGCGGGCAGTATTCTTTAACAGGGCCATTCGTGATTCATCAAAAGGAATGTCGCTTATTTTCACCCGGGGAAGTTTTCTCCGGATCAGATTCCGGGCCATGTGGGACAGCAGCGCATCGGAATGAACGGCCCATGATTTGGCAGAGACCATTATATCATCGTCGTCGAGATTGGTGAAGAAATTCAGAATTTCGGACTGGGAGGATTCCAGGTTTTCACGGCGAATGTTGTTTTTCAGGAAATAACCCAGGGAGGTTGTGGCGTACAGCGACGGGTCGGACGCTGCAACTTCCTTGGCCCGCCGGAGCAGCTGAACCAGCAGGTTTTCAGCGGCGATGACGGTTTTATGAAAGTACACCTGCCAGTACATCAGGCGTCGGGCTATCAGAAATTTTTCGATGGAATAGATGCCTTTGGCTTCAACCACCAGCTGATCGTCCACCACATTCAGCATTTTAATGATCCTTTCAGTGCCAATGGTACCCTCTGCTACTCCGGCGTAAAAACTGTCGCGCATCAGGTAATCCATCCTGTCCATGTCAAGTTGTCCCGAAACCAGCTGATGCAGGAATTTTTTCGGGTGTTTGTTGTTGAATATGTCGAGCGCCATGTTCAGTTTTCCGCTGAATTCTTCATTCAGGTTGTTCATCAGCATAAGTGAAAGATCCTCATGGGTAAGGTCGGCAATAAGGCTTTCTTCGAGCGCATGTGAAAAGGGCCCATGCCCGATATCGTGCAGCAGGATGGCCGCAGTGACTGCTTCCGCTTCTTCATCGGTAATGGAGGTGCCTTTCTGACGGATACCATCCACAGCCAGTCCCATCAGATAAACGGCTCCCAGGGCATGCTGAAACCGGGTGTGTGTGGCGCCGGGATATACAAAGCTGGTTAGTCCCAGTTGTTTGATCCTGCGTAATCTTTGGATATAGGGATGTTCCAGCAAATCAAAGATAAACTCCGTAGGGATGATGATAAACCCATGAACCGGGTCGTTGATGATCTTGCGTTTATTGGGGATGTTTGACACGGGGTGAATCCTATATTCCCTGCAAATTACTGAATATTCTGTTAATCTGCCAAAAAATCAGCAGACCTTATAAATATACCACAAATGATTCTTGCTTATTTAATTATTATTTCTATCTTTGCACAGAATTTCACCAGGATAGGGGACGCTTTAGTCCCCTATTTTGTTGCATTTACCCAGTGATGATCAATGCCGAATTAATCAGGGACTATCTGCAGGAGGAACTGACCCTCAGGGGGCTGTTCCTGGTAGAAGTCGTGGTCAGACCGGGAAACAGGATCCTGGTGCTTGTGGACAGCATGAAAGGGATAACACTGGATGAATGCAGGACTGTCAGCAGGTTTCTGGAAAGCAAGTTCGATCGTGATGTGGAGGATTACGAACTGGAAGTATCCTCGCCCGGACTTGACAGACCACTGAAATTGCCCATTCAGTATGAAAAGAATACGGGAAGAATGCTGGATGTCCTTAAAACAGACGGCATGAAAATAACAGGAAAATTGTTGAACATTACCGGGGAGTTCATTCAGCTTGAAGCAGAAGTGATTGTCAAAGACAGCAAAACCGGCAAGAAGAAAAAAGAGTATCCAATACAGGAAGTAAAACTGGAAGAGATCAAATCAGCAAAAGTTGTAATAAGTTTAAAAAAGTAATTAAATAATATGGAAAACCTTAATTTGATCGAGACCTTTTCGGAATTTAAGGAATTAAAAAGCATTGACCGGGCCACCATGATGAGTGTCCTTGAAGATGTTTTCCGCGGTATGCTTGTGAAAATGTTCGGTTCAGCTGATAATTTCGACATCATCATCAACATAGACAAGGGAGATTTTGAGATTTGGAGAAACCGTGAAGTTGTTGAAGATGGCGCAGTTACAGATCCCAATATACAGATGTCACTTTCAGAGGCGAAGCTCATTGATGAAGATTATGAAGTAGGGGAAGAGGTTACCGATGAAGTGAAGCTGCTGGATTTTGGAAGGCGGGCTATTTTAGCGCTTCGCCAGAACCTGACCGCCAGGATTCTTGATCTTGAAAAGAACAATATATTCCAGAAATACCGTGATCGCATCGGTGATATCATCACCGGGGAGGTTTATCAGGTTTGGAAACGGGAAATGCTGGTTCTTGACGAAGAGGGAAATGAGCTGATCCTGCCAAAATCGGAACAGATACCGACCGATTATTTCCGCAAGGGTGACAGCATCAGGGCTGTGGTGATCAAAGTGGAAATGCGGAACAATACCCCGCTGATCATTTTATCGAGGACCTCACCGGTATTCCTGGAGCGTTTGTTTGAACTTGAAGTGCCGGAAATTTTTGACGGACTCATTACCATTAAAAAAATTGTACGCATCCCCGGAGAAAGGGCCAAAGTTGCCGTTGAATCCTATGATGAGCGCATCGATCCTGTTGGTGCCTGTGTGGGGATGAAAGGTTCGCGTATCCATGGCATTGTAAGGGAATTAAAAAATGAGAATATCGATGTGATCAATTACACCAATAATCTGCAGCTTTTTATTACCCGCGCCCTGAGTCCCGCCAAGATCTCCTCCATCAAGATTGATGAAAAGAATAAGAAGGCAGATGTTTATCTGAAGCCCAATGAAGTTTCGCTGGCGATTGGCAAGGGTGGGCTGAATATCAAACTGGCCAGTCAGCTTACCGGTTATGAAATAGATGTATACCGTGAAACGGATTATGCAGATGAGGAAGATGTAAACCTCGAAGAATTTGCCGATGAAATTGACGGCTGGATCATTGACGAACTGAAGGCCATAGGGTGTGACACTGCCCGCAGTGTGCTCAACCTGAACATGGAAGATCTGGTGAAACGTACTGATTTAGAAGAAGAAACCATACGTGAGGTATTAAAAATTCTGAAAGCTGAATTCGAATAATTCATCGGGACAATAATATATTAACGGATTTACTAATTTTGACGGTGTAAAACAACCTTAATCCAAGAATGTCAGATACTAATACGATAAGATTAAGTAAGATTGCCAGGGAACTCAATGTGGGCATCTCCACAATCGTGGAATTCCTGCATAAAAAGGGTGTGAAGATCGATTCGAACCCGAATGAGAAGATCACATCCGAGCAGCATGAGTTGCTTTTAAAAGAATTTAGTACTGACCTGAATGTAAAAAAGGAATCAGAAAAGCTAAACCTGCGAAACAAACGTGATAAGCTGGAAACGGTTTCCATAAATGATGTGCATCATGAAACAGAGACTGAAATACAGGATTATGACGACGAAGTATTGATCAAGGATTTGCGTGCCAGCGGCATTCATCATGAGCCTGAAGTTGAACATCCTGTTGAGCGGGAACCTATCAGGCTCAATGTTTTGGGAAAGATTGACATTGAGAAACTGAGCCCTGCCAAAAAGGCGCCGGTGCAGAAGGAAGAAAAACCGGCACCGGTTGTTCCCGAAGTGAAAGAAACCGTTCCCCCGCCCGCAGCTGTTGTGACGCCTCCTGAGCCGGAAGTTGTGGTTCCTCCTGTGGAGGAAGTCAGGATTGAAGAGCCGGTTATCCCCGAAGAAGTGGAGATCTTCCACCGACCGGAGATCAAGGATGTTGAGGTCAAAGTTGTTGGTAAGATCGATCTCGAATCGATGAACCAGCGTACCAGGCCACCGAAAAAAACACGGGAGCAGCTTGAGAAAGAAAGAAAGAGTCGCATAGTTGTCCAGCCCAGGGACCAAGCGGAAACCGTTTCCGCCAAGGAGGCCGAAACGGATGATAAGCCCAGGATTGTCCGCCGGGCGCCCGAGGTCATTAAGGCCAGGGCAGAAAAGCTGAATGGACCCAAGGTTGTTGGAAAAATGGACCTTCCCGGCTCCGACACCGAACTGGATGAACACGGGCAGAAGAAGAAAAGAAAACGCATTAAAACAGATACCCAGCGGGTGAGTGTTGAAAAGCAACCCCGCCAGGGAGTTTTGGAACTCGACAAAGACAAGAAAAAGAAGAAGAAAAGAAAAGGCTACCGTTTTGAGATCAGCGAGGAAGATGTTGACAAGCAGATCAAGGACACGTTTGCCAAGCTTACCCTGAAGGGCAAATCAAAAGGCGCAAAATACCGCAAGGAGAAACGCGACATCATGAGTCAGCGTAATCTGCTGGAAGAAGAAAAAAGGGAACAGGAAAAGAATATTCTGAAGGTGACCGAGTTTGTCACGGTGAATGAACTTGCCACCCTGATGGGTGTGCCGGTGAACGAGGTTATTGCCGCCTGCATGAGTCTGGGCCTTTTTGTTTCCATTAATCAGCGCCTCGATGCGGAGGCACTTGTGCTTGTTGCGGAAGAGTTCAGCTTTAAAGTGGAATTCGTAACCGCTGATCTGCAGGAAACCGATGAAGATGAAGAAGAAGACCCCGAGAGCCTGATTCCCAGACCTCCGATTGTCACCGTCATGGGACATGTGGACCACGGAAAAACCAAACTTCTCGATCATATCCGGCATGCCAATGTTATCGCCGGTGAGGCCGGGGGAATCACCCAGCACATCGGAGCCTACGGTGTTGAGCTGAAAGACGGAAGGCAAATCACCTTTCTGGATACACCCGGTCATGAAGCCTTTACGGCAATGCGTGCCCGCGGAGCCCAGATAACCGACGTGGCCATCATTGTGGTAGCGGCCGATGACGGTATCATGCCCCAAACGGTTGAAGCCATTAACCATGCACAGGCAGCGGGGGTACCCATGGTATTTGCCATTAATAAAATTGACAAACCTACGGCCAATCCTGAAAAAATAAAGGAATCCCTGGCCAAAATGAATATTCTGGTGGAGGACTGGGGCGGTAAATACCAGTCGCAGGAAATTTCGGCCAAGACCGGATTAAACGTGGATGACCTGTTGGAAAAAGTACTGCTGGAGGCAGAATTGCTGAACCTGAGGGCCAATCCCAATAAACCTGCCGTAGGTACGGTTATTGAATCCTCGCTCGACAAGGGAAGGGGCTATATTTCCACTGTACTGGTACAGTCAGGTACACTGCGCGTTGGTGATATTATGCTGGCCGGTCACAATTACGGCAGGGTTAAAGCCATGCACGACGAGCGCGGGAAAAAAATCAATGCTGCCGGGCCATCTGATCCGGTGCTGGTGCTGGGTTTGAATGGTGCTCCCCAGGCAGGTGACAAGTTCAACGGGTATGAGAACGAGAAAGAGGCCAAAGAAATTGCCACCAAACGTGAACAGTTGCTCCGCGAACAGGGTCTGCGCACCCAGAAACACATTACCCTCGATGAAATCGGCCGCCGTATTGCCATTGGCAATTTCAAGGAGCTGAATATCATTGTAAAGGGTGACGTGGACGGATCTATTGAAGCATTGTCGGATTCCCTGATCAAGCTTTCCAACGAGGAAATTCAGGTGAATGTGATTCATAAAGCGGTGGGAGCGATATCAGAAAGCGATATCCTGCTGGCCGCGGCATCCAATGCCATTGTTGTAGGTTTCCAGGTTCGTCCTTCTTTGCAGGCCCGTAAGCTGGCAGAAAAGGAAGAGATTGATATCAGGTTGTATTCCATCATATACAATGCCATCAACGAGATCAAGTCGGCCATGGAAGGCATGCTCTCCCCTGAGATCAAGGAAGATATTGTTGCCACGCTCGAGATCCTTGAGGCCTTCAAAATTACCAAGGTGGGAACCATTGCAGGTTGTATGGTAAAAGAAGGCAAGATCAGACGCGACACGAAAGTCAGAATTATTCGCGACGGCATTGTCATTTACAGCGGTAACCTGGCTTCGCTGAAACGTTTCAAGGATGATGTGAAAGAAGCCGTCAGTGGCCAGGAGTGCGGTCTCAATATCGACAATTACAACGATATCCGGGTTGGAGATATCATTGAGGGATACGAAACCACCGAGATCAAGAAAAAGCTTTAGCAGCAGGATGTAAACCAGAACCTTCCGCTCCGCTTGCCTGCCGGCACGCGGAGCGGAAGCATTCATATTATCCATTCACCCTATGGATACACTCCTCCACCACTCCTCCATGATCAGGGCCGAGGCCCGCAGGCTCGGATTTAACGGATGCGGCATTTCACGTGCAGAATACCTGGCCGAAGAGGCAGGGCGCCTGGAAAGCTGGCTCAGCAAGAACTATCATGGCGGCATGTCCTATATGGAAAACCATGCCGAAAAAAGGACTGACCCCAGGAAACTGGTGGAGAATGCTCAATCGGTTATTTCGGTTATTCTGAACTACTATCCGGCCAGAACACAGGAACCGGAAGCTCCGGTCCTCTCAAAATATGCTTACGGCGAAGATTACCATGAGGTTATCCGGAAAAAACTGAAACAGTTGTTGCTTTTTATCAATGAGCACATTGTTCCCGCCGGTGGCAGGGCGTTCGTTGATTCGGCGCCGGTGCTCGACAGGGCCTGGGCGGCCAGGGCAGGACTTGGCTGGATCGGCAAGAACACCAATCTCATCTCTCCGGAATCAGGTTCCTTTTTCTTTATCGGCTCCCTGATCGTTGATATTCCGCTTCAGTATGACCGGCCGATACAGGACTTTTGCGGCGATTGCAACCGCTGCATCAGGGCATGCCCTACCGCTGCCATTGTTGCTCCGCGAGTGATCGATGCAAGACGGTGCCTGTCCTATCTGACTATTGAGCATAAGGGAGCCATTGAGGAGCAATACAGGGAAAAGTTCAGGAACCGTGTTTTCGGATGCGACATCTGCCAGGATGTTTGTCCCTGGAACAGGAAGGCTGTTCCCCATCAGGTAAAGGAATTTGAACCCCTCCCCGGTTTACTCGAAATGACCCGCCCGGATTGGTACGCCATGGACGAAAATAAATTTACGGAAATATTTGTAAAATCTGCCGTTAAACGGGCCGGGTTTGAAGGGATAAGAAGGAATCTGCTGTTTATGGAATAACTTCCGCCCTTTGGTTCCGCTCAATTCCCCATATGCCTGATCCTCTTGCCTTCCACGATAAAAACTACCGATTCGGCAACATTCTCGAGGTGATTGGAAATTCTTTCAAGATCACGGATGATCAGAATCAGATCCGTGGCAATAACAATGACCTGTGATTTTTGGGTCATTTCAGCAATGATCTCGTTAAAAACACTTTTGCAGATCTCCGCCGTGCTTTTGCAGGAACACACGACCTCGTTGGCCAGTTCATTGTTGTTGTTGGTGTAGGCTTCAAGGGCGCGCTGGTTATGCCGGATCACCTCACCCAGCAGTTCAGGAACCCTGTACCGGTTAAGGATCTCCTGATAAGGGCGCACGAATTCCGCACGGGCCAGTATATCGAGGGCAATGTCTCCGATCCGCTCGATCTCATTGCCGATCCGGAGCGAGGACATGATAAAGCGCAAATCGGTAGCCACTGGTTGGGCCAGGGCAAAAATACGCTGACAGAGCTTGTCGATCTTAATATCGAGTTTGTCAATGCGGTTTTCATTCTGCATGACCGCATCCGTGTCTTCAAAATCCTGACTCAGGATGGATTGCGATGATTTTTCAAGCTGCGTGTTCACCAGCATGAACATCTTGATGATCCGTTTCCGGAGTTTTCCTAATTCTTCCTGAAAAAATGACTGCATCGTGTATATTCTTTAGTTGTATTTTTATTATCTAAGGATGATCAACATTATCCAAACCTTCCGGATATATAATCTTCGGTTTGTTTTTTTGCCGGATTGGTAAATATAGTTCTGGTTTTATCCATCTCAATAAGTTCGCCGAGATAAAAAAAGGCAGTTGTGTCACTGGTACGCGCAGCCTGCTGCATATTATGGGTGACAATAATAATGGTATAATATTTCTTCAGCTCATGGATCAGTTCTTCAATTTTGGCGGTAGAAATCGGATCCAATGCACTGGCCGGTTCGTCCATCAGAATGATATCGGGATTCACTGCCAGGGTCCGGGCAATGCAGATCCGCTGTTGCTGTCCGCCTGAAAGGCTCAGGGCCGATGTATTCAGACGGTCCTTTACTTCGTCCCAGATGGCAGCTTGTTTCAAAGAGGTTTCCACGATTTCATCAAGCTTCTTTTTTTGTGAGATCCCGTTTATTTTCGGGCCGTAGGTGATATTGTCATAAATAGATTTGGCAAAGGGATTTGATTTCTGAAAGATCATCCCTACTTTTTTGCGAAGATTGACGACATCGATGTTCTTCTGGTAAATGTTGATCCCATCGATATTGACCTCTCCCTCGATACGGACATTGCCAATGAGGTCATTCATCCTGTTCAGGGTTCTCAGGAAAGTGGATTTCCCGCAACCCGAGGGCCCTATAAATGCGGTGACCTTTTTTTCGGGTATTTCCATGCTGATCTTATTCAGTGCCTTGTTTGCACCATAAAAGACCGAGAGATCCCTGACACTGACTTTGCTATCTTTTGAATCTGTCATAAATTATCTTGCTTTTTTTCTGATCCGGTACCTGAGTATTACGGCCACCATACTCAGGGAGAAGGTTAATAACAGCAACACCAGGGTAGTGGTAAACTGGATGGGCAGGGTATCATCCACGTTGGTCGACTGGGTGGCCATGATATAAATATGATAACCGAGCGACATGAACTGGTCGTTCATGTGTTTGGGCAGATCGGCCAGGTAGTAGGCCGCCCCGGTAAAGAGAATGGGGGCCACCTCACCGGCCCCCCGGCTTATGGCCAGGATTGTTCCTGTGAGAATTCCGGTTATCGAACCGGGAATTACCACCTGGCGGATGGTTTGCCATTTGGTGGCTCCCAGGGCCAGACTGGCTTCCCTGACTTCTTTGGGAACAGTGCGGATGGATTCCTCCACGGATACGATCACAATGGGCAGGGTGAGGAGGGCCATGGTGAGACTGGCCCACAATATGTTGGGCTGGCCCCAGTAAAGTTCACCGTTGTTGAACAGGTTGTCGACATGAAAGCCGATAAACTTGATAAAGAAACCAAGGCCGAACAGCCCGAAAATGATGGATGGTACAACCGCCAGTGTTTTGACGGCAAACCGGATGGTCTTTGCAATCACGGATTTCTCTGAAGCATATTCTGCGAGGTAAATAGCGGTAATGGCTCCAAAAGGTACGGCGGCAACGGTCATGATCAGGGTCATGACTGCAGTACCGACAATAGCCGGGAAAATTCCGCCTTTGGTCATTCCTTCGCGGGGGAATTCAGAAATAAATTCCCAGGTCAGGTTCTTCCATCCTCCGATGAATATGACCGTCAACATGGCCACGATAACAAAGAGGATGAGCAGTACACTCACGGCAGTGAGACTTGTTAAGAGGATATCCTTGGTAGTCCTTTTCATAGCTGCTGGTTGATCATTTTCCCTGGAAACGTCTGATGATGCGATTACGGAAGTAAAACTCCGCCAGGGCATTCAGACCGAAGGTGAATATAAAAAGCAGCGAACCGATCAGGAACAGTACACTGTAATGCGTATCCCCGAATACCACTTCGGCCATTTCGGCGCCAATGGTGGCCGAAAGCGTCCTTACCGAATCAAACGGATTGACTGTCATCAATGCGGCATTGCCCGTGGCCATAAGCGCAATCATGGTCTCGCCGAAAACCCTGCCGATACCCAGTAATAAGGCTGCAAAGATCCCCGGTGTAGCCGTAGGCAGAACAACCTGAAAGGCTGTCTGGCGAAGACTGGCACCAAGACCCAGACTGGCTTCGATATAAGTGCCGGGAACTGCTGTGAGCGCGTCTTCGGTGAGCGTATAGATCACCGGTATGGCAGCCAGTGCCATGGCTATCCCCCCAACAAAAGCATTTAACCGACCTGAATACCCCAAAAGATCCTGAAAGAAGGAGGCCAATACCATCAGAGCGAAAAATCCGATCACCACCGATGGAAATCCTGCAAGCAGTTCAATGGCCGGTTTAATGAACTCCCTGATCCTGCGCGGCGCAAACATGGCGGTATAAATAGCAGCCAGGATGGCCACCGGCCCGGCAAATAATATCGCGATAAGCGTAACCTTCAGGGTTCCCAGGAACAGTGGCAGCAAACCATACCTGGGTCGATCAGATACAGGCAACCAATCCTTTGACGCCAGGGTGGCCAGCGCATTGCTATTTTCTGAACCGGAAGTAACCTGCTCTGAAGGTGGATTGCCGGGAATTTCAGCAGTTGATGGCAACTCCTCCACGACATCGCCATAGGTTTCGGGCTGGAGCAAGTCATCCGCCTCAGAACTACCCGGATCATACACTTCAGGCTCCAGTGTTTCGGACGGCAGAGCCGATGGTGATTCCGTGCTGGCTTTGGCGGGCGAAATGTTCTTAAACAAAGGGAGCGTTTCCCTGAATACAAATACAAAGATCAGTATCACAAACGTGATGGACATAAAAGCTACTGTTTTGATCACTTTTTCTGCCAGCCAGTCGTCAAACCGAAATTGCTTCTTCAGGATAGAAGAAGCAAATCCAGTGGTTTGCGGCGATACCGCTTTGTCTTTTATTTTCTTGTTTTTTTTCACAAATGGCCCTTATCAGAGAAATCATTACTTCACCGGGAAATAGCCGACCTCTGTAATGATCTTCTGTCCTTCGGGACCCAGGATCCAGTCAACATACTTCTTTGTCTCACCGGTTGGTTTGTTGCGCATATATAAATACAGGTAACGTGTGATCGGGTAGACGTTTTTGGCAATATTTTCCGCTGTGGGCAAACTACCGGGAGTTTTATCATCCTTTTTGACCAGGCTATGTTTCACACCGGCAGCATAGGCAGCACCTCCATATCCAATCCCGTATTTGTCTTTTTTCACTGCATTCACTACGGCAGCTGTTCCCGGAAGGGTCTGGCAGCTGGCAGCATAATCTCCTTTTATGACCTCATCCTTGAAAAAGGAATAGGTTCCTGAACTGTTTTCACGACCATAAAGCTTGATGGGAGCATCCTCCCCGCCTACCTGTTTCCAGTTGGTTATTTTGGCCTGATAAATATCGCTCAGCTGTTTCAGGGTAAGTTCCTTCACCTTGTTGGATTCGTTGAGAAATATCGTAATACCGTCTTTGGCACAGGGGATCTGTACACCCAGGGTATTATAACGTTCTTTCAGTTTTTCAACTTCGGTGGATTTGATGGGTCGGCTTGAGGTGGCAATGTCGGTGGTGCCGTTAATCAGCGCGGCAATTCCTACACCCGATCCTCCGCCGGTTACCTGTATGGAAACCGCAGGATTCTTTTTCATATATATTTCTGCCCAGCGCTGGGCAAGAATTACCAAAGTGTCAGAGCCTTTTACCGTGATCCTGGTTTGCTGCATGAAGGCAGCACCGGTTAATAGTACTGTGATCAATAGTATGGCTAAGGAGATTCTGTTCTTTTTCATATTTGTATGTATTAATCTTTAGACTTTAATTTTCAATCTAGAATTTCGCCTGCATCCTGATCCCAAACACATTGTCCTTAATATCGTCGGGATAGGTGGCATTTGTTTCGTTCTTCGGGATACCATAGTTCAATGACAGCCGGATATTTTCATTCAGGTAAAATTGCCATGCAAAAGTCAGGGTGGTGTAAGACACATCCTTTCCGGCATCATCACCTGATAATTTGGTATTGGGATCAAAATAATCGAGCCGGGTAACGAACTGGTTCTTTTTACCTATGTTCTTGATCAGGTAAGCATAGTACCCTGAGAATTCCCTGGTTTTGTAAGGATTGGACTTTGAATCGCCCGGGTAGGCATTACGGCCGGCAATGTATTCACCCTTCAGCGCAAGGCCGCCCCACAGGTCAAAGAAAGCCTGTACCTCCACGCCACCCCATTTTTTATCAAGATAAGTACCTACGTTGGCGTCAACGCTGTCCATTTTATTCTCGTAATCCGACACATACTTGGTTTTCGCCATCAGGCCACCAAAATAGCCGTGGGCACCCACATCAATTCCAATGTTCTGGGCGGGAAATTTGAAGGAATAAACCGCACGGGCCATCACGTCTTTTCTGGAATCGACATCCAGCTGTTCCAGGCCTTTAAAGTTCCCGTTCAGCATAGCGAGCTGGAGTTTGAGCGGAACCGCCAGAGGTTTGAATTCAAGTTTGGCCCCTACTTCGCGTTCACCGGGGTAAATGGTACGGATCAGTCTGGACCGTTCAAACACTTCGCGCTGGCTGGAGGAGTACTCCACCTCGTAGTTCGGCCGGTTGAACTGGCCCACCCACAGGGTAAGGGTTCTCAGCTTCGGCAGATAAGCCACGGCATAGGCATCTTTAAGGGAAAGATTACCAGTGGCAAAGTCAGGTTGAAGTACGAACCGTATGCCGTCGGTTGCTTCATAGGTGACCTTGATCCTGGCCCGGCGGACAAAAAACGTACTGACCGGATCATTCGGTTTCACCAGGCCGCCCTGGTAATACTCATACTGGGCCTGGATATAACCGGATACCTTTATTTTTGTAAGTTTGCCCAGGTCACTTTCATTCAGGGCGACACGCTCATCGAGGGCATTGAGTCTCCCGTCAAGCGAAATGATTTCTTCCTGCAGCGAATCGGCGGGTTCCTGTGCATGCATCAAGTTGGTCGCAGCAACCATCAACAAACCGAACAATAGTTTCTTCATTTGATAATAATATAGTTTGCCTCAATTAACTGCTGCAAAATTCCGCATATGCTGTTACAGGGATGTTTCTTTAATAATAAATAAAAGTTACAGAAAGGTTACAAAAAGGTTACAACCGCGGATAAATCGTTGTAATAATATTGTCGTAATTTTGTAACATTACTGTAATTGTAGCCACCTAATTTAGCTGCTTACTAAAATAGGTGAAATGTATGAACACACTTAATGTCATGCACATACTGGTTGTTGACGATGAAGAGGATATTTGCGAGATACTCAGGTTTAACCTGGAATCGGAAGGCTATAGGGTGGATACTGTGACTTCAGCCGAGGAGGCCAGGCATAAAAAACTTGAAAAGTATAACCTTTTTCTGCTGGACATCATGATGAAAGGTATGTCGGGTTACCGGCTGGCGGATGAGATCAGAAAGCAGCGGAAGCTGGAGGCCCCGATCTTTTTCATCACGGCAAAAAATACGGAAAATGATAAGCTTACGGGATTTTCAGTAGGTGCTGACGATTACATTACGAAACCATTTTCGATTAAGGAGGTTGTTGCACGTGTCAAAGCAGCTTTAAGAAGAGCGGATCCGCTGCACGGCGAAATACCTGAAGAGAAAACAATCAGCATTGCAGGAATTGAACTCGATATTGAAAAGAAACGATTGACTGTTGACGGTACAAAAGCCGACCTTACCCCTATTGAATTTCAGATTTTGCAACTTCTGCTTAAATATCCCGGCAGAATATTCGGACGCGACCAGTTCCTGAATAACATCTGGCGCGATGTAAATGTGACCGACAGAACCGTTGACGTGCACATCACCCGGTTACGGAAAAAGCTGGGACCTTATGGGAAATACCTCATTACCCGCAAGGGATATGGATATTGTTTTGAAATAGAATAACTTAACCGAATGAGAATTATCGCTACCTATACGAAAAAGTGGCTGGTCTATATCCTTTCATTTTTTTTGTTTTTTACCGCAGTATTGCTGATCTCGGAATATTACCACGAGAGAAAGTTCCGGTTGGAAGCCCTCAATGAAAAACTTGACAATTTTGCCGGTTTGACCGATCGATACATTACGAAATTCAATATCTCAGACAGAAAAGATTTTACAGGGCTGGACAGTCTGGTAGATATGTTCCCGGATCAATCCATAAGGATTACCGTAATTGATTTTCAGGGCGACGTGCTTTACGATTCGGAAGTGAGCAACACCGCTACCATGGAAAACCATCTCCTGCGGCCTGAGATTCAGCAAGCCCTTTCAAATGAATTTGGAACCAATATAAGGTTGTCGGGAACTACCAATATCAAGTATTATTATTACGCAAAGAAATTTGGACAGTACTTCGTGCGTGTTTCTGCCCGTTATGATATCAATGCAAAAAAATTCATTCAGCCCGACAGGATATTCCTGCTTTTCATTGTACTGTTTTTTCTCGCGGCATCGTTGACCATCATCGTGATCACCGACAAATTCGGAAAATCGATCAACACTTTGCGTGAATTTACCTTGCAGGCCCTTGCCAACAAGCCGATCGACGAGAAAATCGCCTTTCCTGAAAACGAGTTGGGGATCATCGGGCAGGATATCATTGATATTTATCAGAACCTGAACCGGACCAAGGAGGAACTTTTGTCAGAAAAGGCCAAACTGATCAGGCACCTGAACATGCTCGATGAGGGAATAGCCATTTTCTCAAAAGACATGCGTTTAATCACGAGCAACAACCATTTTATTCGCTATACAAATCACATCAGTGATTCCCGGGTTTTTACCGGGGACGAGTTTTTCAGGATACATGATTTTGACCCGTTGTTCAATTTTATCCACAAATATCTCAGCGAGGAAGGCCGGACCAACCTGGCCGATATTCAACCAACATATGAAATAAACCTGAGCAAGGCAGGTAAATATTTTTCTGTAAAGTGTATCGTATTTCCCGATCAGAGTTTTGAGGTGTCCATTAATGATATTACAAGACCTACAAAAAGAAAGATACTGAAGCAACAGATCACGGAAAATATTGCCCATGAACTGAAAACCCCGGTGAGTTCAATCAAGGGATTCCTTGAAACTATTCTGAACGGGAACACCGACAAAGCAAGGACCATGGATTACCTTCGGCGGGCCTATTCACAGTCGTGCAGGCTGGCTGACCTGATCCATGACATTTCGTTACTTACCAAGATGGAGGAGGCAGGAAGCCTGTACAAGGTTGAAAAGGTTGACCTGGAGGAACTGATCCTGGATATTGCAGGTGAGATAGAGCCATTGCTCAAAGAGAACGGAATTAAACTCGATCTGAAAATTCCGGAAAGCCTTTTGATTTATGGAAATTCAGGACTTCTTTATTCCATATTCCGGAATCTTTTCGATAATTCCATCGATCATGCCGGTAAGGAAATTACCATCCGGCTCGAAAACTACATGAAAGATGATGACTTCTGTTATTTCTCATTTTCCGACAGTGGAACCGGAGTTCCTGATAACGATCTTCCAAGGCTATTCGAACGGTTTTACAGGGTTGACAAAGGCCGTGACCGCAAGAAGGGTGGCACCGGTCTTGGCCTGGCCATTGTTAAAAATGCCATTCAGTTCCACAAGGGGGATATTTCCGTGAAAAACCTTGCCGGAGGAGGACTTGAGTTTTTATTCACCCTGGCAAAGGATGCCAGGAGCAGCCATGAATAATTGTCAAACGGATAAGGAATAAATAAAACGGCGGAGCTTTTAAACTCCGCCGTTTACATTTTCATGCTTTCGGACTATCTGTCTTCTTTCCTGACTTGTGACGTCTTACACAATTAGTGCGGTGTCATTTTCTAAAATTCTGAATATGAATAATAAAAAAAATCAAAAAGTTGATTTTTAGCGCACTAACGTCTATTTTTGTGCCATGCTCAGGATCAGAAAGGTTAATACAAAGTTTGTATAATAAACGTAATGGTAAGGTTGGGGATCAATGACTTTCGTTTTTCCCTGGTATTTATATGCCCTGAACCGACGTAAGGAGCTCACCGAAGGTAAAGGGCGTAAGCATTAGGATAGGGCAACGCCCTATTGGTGTTATACGCGAAACATATCGCCCTGTAAGGGCAAAAGCATAAATTACTATGTCACAATCATTATCCAAAGTATATGTGCATATAACTTTTAGCACAAAAAACCATCAACCGTTCATTGACGATGCAATAGAAATTTCTCTCTTTGAATACATAGGAGGAATATGTAAAGGGTTAGACTGTAATCCTGTCAAAATTGGCGGACATTATGATCATGTTCATATATTATGCTTGCTATCACGAAAAATAGCACAAATGAAACTATTAGAAGAAATCAAGAAACAATCTTCAAAATGGATCAAGACAAAAGGAAAAACATATTCAAACTTTTATTGGCAGGATGGATATGGTATTTTTTCTGTAAACCCTTCGGAAATAGATGTTGTTATAGCCTATATAGATAACCAACAGGAACATCATAAGAAAGTAACTTTTAAGGATGAATTCCGGGCATTTCTTAAAAAGTATAAGGTTGATTATGATGAGAGATACGTTTGGGACTAATTACTGGCTTTCGCCCTTTCAGGGCTTTGTGTGATGAGTGGTTTATAAATAGGGCGTTGCCCTATCCTGTTGCTTGCGCCCCTTCAGGGCATATAGCGCAACGATATAATTTAGAAACTGCACTAATTGTCACAAGTCAGGAATAATTGTCAAACGGATAAGGAATAAATAAAACGGCGGAGCTTTTAAACTCCGCCGTTTACATTTTCATGCTTTCGGACTATTTGCTGCCTTCTTTCAGTTAACGTGCCACAAGTTTCAATACTTGTCGGGTTTCATTTACCAGGATCTCAGCGAAATATATACCATCACGGGCAAGGCTCACGGCAAAGTCATGTCTGCCGCTATTGCGTCGTTCATTTACGGGTGATAAGACCAGAGCGCCAGTCACATCATATATTTTTATTGAAACAGATGATTCCGAATCCAGGTCAATGCTTATTTTCGTCAACTCATAGAAGGGATTGGGGTAAACTGCAACGGACATGGTGGTTTCTGCAATTTCATCCACAGCATTTGGAACACCTTCGTACCAGCTGGAGGCAGTCAGGACCGGTGAACCATTCAGGGGAAGAAAATCAGGTGAATCCAGATTAAAGGGATCGCTGATTTCCAGACCACTGTTTTCTGCCATTTTTACATTCTCAAATGCTGCATTTACAAAGAATGTGCTGTCAAAATCAGCGGCAAAGAAATCCTTGCAACCTGCCAGGTAAGTATTTCGCAGTTTCAGGTCATTGGCTGTGGCATTGGCCTGGGATGCTGTTCCATCTATAAATAGTCCGGTTGAATAACCAGCAAAAATTGCATTATAAATGTTCAGTTTGGTGTTTCGTCTGAGGTGCATGGCCCTTTTGTAATTGGCGTTTATGGAAGTGGAAGGGGTAACCAGCGGACCAAAAGAGCTGATATTGCTGAAGAGTGCCTGGGTAAAGGGTGTTGCTTCCGAACCGTTGCCATCATTATCTGATTCAAAGCTGTTTGAACCTGATCCTGCGTCGGCCACTGCAGGATCCCTGAGTGAAACGGCGAACTGCACCATACCGCGGTATCCGAAATCGGTGTCAAAATCATCATCCCAACCGCGGAAAGCAATCAGGTGGCGGGCATTAACCGTACCGCCGAACCATTCATAGGAATCATCACCGGAGAAAGAAACCTGTACATGGTCAATTGCAGTTGCGCTTCCTACACCGCCAAATGTCAGACCGTTGATTTCCTTATCAGGCTGAAAGGCTATACCGGGGAACTCAATACGGACATATTTCATTATACCGGAATTGTCTGCATCATCTGAACCACCATAGGTTGAGGTAGGACCTCCTTCGATGATCGGATCCACTTTGTTCACGGTGGCATTGCCCAGAACGATGACACCACCCCAGTCGCCGTATGACCGTGAGCCGGCATCCTGGTTGGAGGTGAAAACGATCGGATTGGAAGCGGTCCCTTCTGCCATAATTTGGCGCCTTTCTCAATGATCAGGGCACCTTTGTTGGCCTTGCTGCCACGAATGACCGTACCGGGTTCGATGGTAAGCGTGGCTCCTGATTTCACATAAACCCAACCATCCAGCAGGTAAGCAACCTGTGTGGGCAGGAAATTCGGTGCATTAAGATTAAACGGGTCATCAGTCCAAGGTCACTGTTGGAGGTCAGCTTCCTGTTGTTCCTGGCAGCATCACTGAAGTAGAGGCTGTCAAAATCAGCAGCAAAAAAGTCTTTGCAGCCAGCCAGAACAGAATTCCTGATGTTCAGCGAGCCAGCTGTTGCATTGGCTTGCGAAGCAGTACCGTCAATGAAAAGGCCGGTTACATAGCCTGCAAATACCGAATTGAAGATGCTGAGCCTGGTATTTCTGCGAAGGTGCATGGCCCTTTTAAAATTTGTATTTACTGTTGTTGCAGGGGTAGCCAGCGGACCGAATGAGCTGACATTACTGAAAACAGCTTCGGTAAAAGGAGTAGCTTCAGTACCGGTACCATCGTTGTCGGATTCAAAGCTGTTTGAGCCAGATCCTGCATCAGCCACAGCAGGATCCCTGAGTGAAACGGCAAACTGCACCATGCCGCGGTATCCGTAATCGGTGTCAAAATCATCGTCCCAACCGCGGAAAGCGATCAGGTGTCGGGCATTGACCGTACCGCCGAACCATTCATATGAATCATCACCACAGAATGAAACCTGTACATAATCGACGGTGGTTCCGCTGCCGACACCGCCAAAAGTCAGACCATTGATTTCCTTATCAGGCTGAAAGGCAATACCGGGAAATTCTATACGAACATATTTCAGTACACCGGAATTATCCGCATCATCAGAACCGCCATAAGTTGAGGTGGGACCTCCTTCGATGATCGGATCTACTTTGTTCACGGTGGCATTGCCCAGAACGATGACACCACCCCAGTCGCCGTATGACCTGTGAACCGGCATCCTGGTTGGAGGTGAAAACGATCGGATTTTGCAGAGGTACCTTCGGCCATGATCTTAGCGCCCTTTTCAATGATGAGGGCACCTTTGTTGGCTTTGCTGCCCCGGATAACGGTACCCGGTTCAATGGTAAGTGTGGCTCCCGATTTCACATAGACCCAACCATCGAGCAGGTATACTTTGCTGGAAACGAGGGTAGTATTGGTTGTGATATCACCGGCGGCAATCACATCGGTAGTTGCAGGGTAAGCGGTATTCTGCGGGGTCCAGTTGGCCCATCCTGCAGTCCAGTCGACGCGATCCGAAAGCCCCGACATAATCAACCTGCTGGAAGAAATGCATTGTTGAGCTTGCTGTGCGAAAAATCCGCAGATCCCATCAGCACCGAAGAGGATGACCAGGTGGTATTGGTGGTGATATCACCTGCCGGAATGGTAATTGATGTGGCCGGATACACTGTATTTTGCGGGGTCCAGTTGGCCCATCCTTCCGTCCAGTCGTCATGTGCCAAATGCACCAACATAATCGACCTCGTTAAAAAATGGATCATTCGATGGTCGTCTGGGCTTGCAGCCATCCCGCCACCGGCAAACAGAATCAGTACTCATTCCTGATAAAATCGTGTAGAATTTTCTTATTCATAGCAATATAAATTAGTTAATAATTACAAATTGAAAATATCGTGGAATTGTATCTGGCATTAAAAATTCAGCGAAAAACCCAGGGTAAATGAACTGTTGGGTTTGAACTCTTGTGTCTTTTGTTTCCTTTTTACTTCGCTGTTCGGGATCGGTGGGCACAAGCTGAACATATTCATTCTGACTTAAGTTCAATCGGTTGATTGAACAGATCTTTGATGCCGGCCTTCAGCGTCAGGTGTTTCCCTACCCTTTTGTTGATCGTGATATCAATCAGATTGCGGGGCATTTGATAAATATGCGGATTGTAATTGTTACCCACAAAAGCGATACGTTCACCGATCACATTGTATAGAGCACTGATCATCAGTCCTATATTGGGATTATCATAGAACAGGCCGGTATTGACAATGTAAGGCGATTGTCCCTGCATGGACCTTGTTTTTTCCCTGGCGTTCACATCATCCGTGGTAAGTTCGCTCCTGATAATTGCGGCGTTAAAGACGACCACAAAGTCTTTGAGTATTCTTGGAAAACCGTTGCTGTTCTCCAATCCCCTGAATGATTTCCGCATGTCAATTTCCAGGCCGTAGCTCTGGGCTGTGACTGCGTTGCTGAAATAGTAATTCAGGCCGGTTCCGCTTTCAATCAGGTGGGCCTCAATAGGGTTATCGAAATGTTTAAAAAATCCTCCCAGGGAGATCATGTCACCATTTGCCGGAAAAAGCTCGAATCTGAGTTCAAGGTTTTGTATATAACTGTTTGTCAGATCAGGATTACCATAATAAGTGGCTTTCTCCTCGAAATTGTAATAGGTATAAGGCGCAATTTCCCGGAATTCAGGCCGGTTGATCGTTCGGCCATAGGCAAACCTTAACAGGGATTTTTCCGTGAAATTGTAAGGTCATATTCAACGAAGGGAAGAGATCGACAAAATCATTGTTAACCCTCACAGGGTGCTCCGTTTTCATCAAATCCATCGAGTGACTGCCTGTTTTTTTCCAATCCGCAAACCTGTATAAATCTTTAATTTCCGGAAGGCAGGTTAATCCCTGCATAGGCCGCATAAAGCCGGTTAGCTGCATCGTAGGAATCCGAAAGGTTCGTGGATTCATCCACTTTGATGCCATCGGTATAATTGATATTTTTATCCTGAAACAGACTGTCGACAGGCTGATAGGTAAGATCCCAGTTGAAGTCCATCACATTGCTGATCGCATATCCAATATTTCTGGCAGTGAAGTTGCGGTCTTTGAACTCCAGAAAGATCCCGTTTTGAATTCGGGGGCGAAGCCATTGATCGGAATCTTGTGGGAATAATTGAATCCACCCACCCATAAATGTTCATAATTGTTCAAGAGTAAGCCGGCCCAGTAATTTGGGATCGGCATTGAAATTCAAGGAAGTGGTATAGGGTGCGTCAGGTCCTGCATCTTCGTTGCGGCTCTTTTCAATCCTGCCGGGTATCGGGCTGCAGTTTGTTGGTGTATCCATAGCCCAGGGTCCAGTTCAGATTGATCAGTCGCATTGTTGAAATTGAAAACGTCCATTGATCTGACCGGAATAAATGCTTCGGGATTGAAATCCCAGTTCACTGGCAATTTTGTAACTTCCTCCGTAAAAATCCCTTCCCTCACGCAATACGGTAGTTTTATCACTGATCTGATTAAAGAAATTGCGGAATTCGATCCTCTGGTTGTTGCCAAATACAAAAAGCCAGTTAAACAAACCGTTCAGTTTTGTTTTGGTGGAATAATTGTCATCGTTGAAATAATAGGACGTATCGGGATGGTCGTTAACTTTATCATACGCCTGGTATCCGGCGCGGAATATTTCGACGGTACTGGTTGGCTACACTGTATCCCAGTGAAGTAACATTACCGATGGAGACTTTACCTGCCAGAAATTTTCTGTTTACGGTAGCCAAAAAGGACTGATCAGGAATGGCCGTGTGTGGGTTCAGGTGTCCAGGTCTTATCGAATGATCTGCCCAGTTCTGTAATCTTTTGTTTTTCCGCTTCAGTAGGATTATCTGCCAATGGCCCTGAATTCTGAGGTAGTAGGGAAATCAGCCGGTAAAGCACGTGTTCCGTCATCATATCCCAGCCAGTCGGTTTTCCCTCCCTGGTAGGTGTAAAAATCCTGAAAGCTGGTATATTGCCTGTACCCGGTGGCATAGGAAAAGTCCACGCTGTTGTCATCCACTGTGCTTTTTGTCTGTATTTGCACCACAGCTCCTGCAAAATCAGCCGGAAGTTCCGGGGCAGGTGTCTTATACAAAACCAGGTTATCGATCAGGGAACTGGGTAGCATATCAAATGAAAATGCCCTTCGGTCGGCTTCGGAACTGGGGGCGCCTATTCCGTTAAGCCAAACCGTATTGTACCTTTCATCCAGTCCGCGTACATTGATGAATTTTCCGTCCCGCACAGTAACACCCGGAACACGGGAAATAACTTCAGACGCATCCTTGTCCTGGGAGCGGGATATTTGTTGCTTTGATATACCATTGGCTACAAGACTTCCGTTCCTGATGGACGATATCATGGACATCTCGGTATCTGTGCGTTTATTGGCCACTACCTTGACTTCACCCAGCTCAACCGACACGGGCTTTAGTTTAAAAGCGAGTTCCCGGGTTTCCCCTTTTTTAATCTCGGTACGCTGGATCTGTTGTTCATAGGATACATAACTGATGACCAGATTGTAGGTGCCATTTTGCAGGTCGCGCAGGATAAAATTTCCATCCAGGTCTGTAACCGCACCTTTGGTCGTTCCCTGAATGAGGATACTGGCCCCGATAAGTCCTTCACCTGTATGGGCATCTTCGATCCTGCCCTTCACCGAACCGGTCTGGGCAATTCCATCAATAGAGTACAGGGAAGTCAATCAATAAGCAGCAGAAAGAATTTCAGGACAATACTTGTTTTGTTTTGTAGATGTTTAATCATAATCATAAGAATCAGTTTAGCAATCAGGGGCGAAATTATAGGTGCCATCTTACCTTACCGTTACAGCAATGATATGTTTGTATGAAAAGAAGATTACGCTAGTATTAAGAAGCAACTTCACAATTCTTTCATCTTCACGCAATGGTTTTGTAATATGTACCGCGTTTCTTTGTACACTGACAAAAGTGTATGAAGGATAAAAAGCGAGAACTAGATCTGGTGGTTATTTCTGATGTTCATCTGGGTACATTTGGTTCCCAGGCAAAGGAATTGCATCAGTACCTCCAGTGGATACAGCCGGGAATCCTGATATTAAATGGCGATATTATTGATTTCTGGCAGTTTTCCAAACGCTACTGGCCGAAACTGCATATGAAAGTGGTGAAAGATATCATTAACATGGCTGCGAAGGGGACACAGGTTTACTATATCACCGGGAATCATGACGAAACAATGCGAAAATTCGCCGGTTTGCGCATCGGCAGTATCGAGATCGTCAATAAGCTTGAACTAGAATTGAATGGGAAAAGGACATGGTTTTTCCACGGAGATGTATTCGATGTCATCATGCAACATTCCCGATGGCTTGAAAAACTGGGGGCATTAGGATATGATTCCCTGATCATCCTGAATGTATTCATCAATTACATGAGCCGAATGCTGGGGAGGGGCAAGGTATCCCTTTCAAAAAGGATAAAGGAGAATGTCAAATCGGCCGTGAAATTCATCAGCCAGTTTGAGCAGACTGCTGCAGTGCTGGCCATCCACAAAGGTTTTGATGCTATTGTTTGCGGTCATATCCACCAGCCTGAAATTAAAGAAATTGTTCTGGCAAAGACCGGTCACATAGCTTACCTGAATTCAGGCGACTGGGTCGAGAACCTTAGCGCACTTGAATTTCACAATGGTGAATGGAGCATTTACAGGCATCATGAACACCGGCAGCATCATCCGGATTTTTCAGAGGAGGAAGACCTGAATGGTAAAATAATAGACCTTGAAAGTAAGGATATTTTTAAAATGGTAATGAAAGAATTCCAGCTTTAGATGAAAGTATTGTATGCCATTCAGGGTACTGGTAACGGACATGTCAGCAGGGCAAGGGAAATTATACCCTTACTGCAGAAAAGATGTGAAACGGATATTCTGATAAGTGGTTATCAGGCAGATCTTGATCTGCCTTTTGAAGTAAAATACCGTTTGCAGGGACTAAGCTTTATTTTTGGAAAAAATGGCGGTATAGATTTCCGAAAAACCTACAAAAAAGCGAATACCCAGAATCTTTTAAACGAGATCAGGGAATTACCTGTAAGAGAGTATGATTTTGTATTGAATGACTTTGAGCCGGTATCCGCATGGGCATGTTACCAGAACAAAGTACCCTGTATCGCCCTGAGCCATCAGTCCTCCTTATTGGATAAAAACACACCAAAACCTAAGTTTAAGGATGCTCTGGGTAGCTTCATCCTGAAGAATTATGCACCGGCATCATTCCATATCGGGTTGCACTTCAGCAGATATTCCAATAATATTTTTACCCCTGTGGTCAGGAAAGAAATCAGGGAAGCTCAAAAAGAAGACAACGGACATTATACCGTATATCTTCCGGCCTATGATACCAAAACACTGGTGAAAGTATTGGGGAAAATTCCTGAAGCCGACTGGCAGGTTTTTTCCAGGCACATTAAATTGCCCTTAACCATTAATAACCTTGAAATTAAACCAGTGGACAATCAAGCATTTCTTCAAAGCCTGATAACGTCCAGTGGTGTATTATGCGGAGCAGGATTTGAAACTCCCGCAGAAGCTTTGTTCCTGGGTAAAAAATTGATGGTCGTACCCATGCAAAATCAGTTTGAGCAGCAACACAACGCTTTAGCACTTAAAGGACTTGGTGTACCTGTTATTCGGAAACTGAAGGCATCAAAGATCGAAGAAATCAGGGATTGGATCAACTCAGATTACAGGATTGAAATTACCTACCCTGACGTAACTGACCGGATCATCAGCCGTATTTTTGAGATGTATGTGGCAGGTGAATTTCCAAGAGGCAAATGGCGCGATAAATTCAAGTTGACCCCCAGGTGATCGGTAAAGCTATAGAAAGACTTAACCTTAATATAACATTATTGTAGCCTATCTGTAACAATCATTTCATAACTTTTGACTGAAAGATTAAGCTGATGCTACGGTGGTACAACGATATCAGGAGGGTTCTTCAGCAATACGAAGACGATCTGGAATACTTGCTGTTTGTGGGTGTGCCAGGGGGTATACTCATGATCCTGTTCTATGACCACCTGGACTTTACCAACTTGTTTTAATGACCGCTGATATTGACAGCTGTTGGAAGCGTTTGGTTGCAGGATCATCCCGATCTTAATTTTACTTCCTGTTTTTCCCCGATCAGGGAGAGCTTAACATTAGTTTAACCTTTTTGTAACATCTTCTTCATATTAGGTCAATACCTTGTGGCTTATAATCAATGTTTATGAAGCAGGGTTTGTTGTACACAAATGCATCCCTGTTTCATTCAAAAGTATAATTAATTATAACCCAATGGCCTTTACATTATTTCCAAAAGAAGAGAAGTTTTTCCTGTTGTTTGAAAAACAGGCTGATCTGATACAAAGGGGAGGTATTATGCTGAATAAGGCAATGCAAGACAGCCAGTACGATGAATCCCTGGTCAACAAACTTTTTGCTTTGTCAAAAGAATGCGATGACCTCACCCTTTCCATCATTCAGAAAAATCAGGATACTTTCATCACCCCATTCGACCGTGAAGATATCCAGCAATTTGCCAATGCTGCGGATGACATTGTGGATTCCATTCTTAATCTGGCTCGTAGTGCGAGGCTCTTAAAAGTCAAGAAGAAACGAAATGAACTCAGTCGCCTTGGAGATACCATTGAAAAATCAGTTACAAGAATTGCTGAAATTGTTAAGCTATTAAAGAATAAAAAGCAGACGACTTCGATTTTAAAAAGCTGCCATAAGGTGAAAAGGTTTAAAAATGAAGGCGAGCTTATTTTGGATGAGATCATGCCGGAACTTTTGAATGATAACGATATCGGTGACATTTTCAGGTGGAAGGAAATTATGGATAAATCAAGGGAGTTATTGCGCAATTGTGAGAAATATGTCCTGACCATCGAGACCATGTTAATAAAAATGGTTTAGCCATGGATTGGTTTATTTTTTTCCTGATAGCACTGGCACTGATATTCGATTTCATCAATGGTTTTCATGATTCAGCGAATTCTGTTGCCACCATTGTTTCGACACGTATTCTTTCCCCAAAATATGCTGTTTTGTGGGCAGCGTTTTTTAATTTTATCGCATTCCTGTTTTTCGGTCTCCATGTTGCCGGAACAATTGGTAAGGGTATTGTTGATGTTTCCATCATTGATAAGCAGGTCATTTTCGGCACACTCATGGGCGCCATTATCTGGGACGTTATTACCTGGTGGCTGGGACTCCCGTCAAGTTCATCCCATGCCCTGATCGGGGGACTGATCGGTTCAGCCATAGCAAAAGCCGGAACCAGTCACCTGGTCTGGGCCGGAATTCAAAAGACCCTCATTTTTATTGTTGTTGCGCCTGTCACTGGTTTTATCCTTGGTATGTTATTGGCCTGGATTGTGTTCCGAATCTTATATAAGGTTTCCCCTTTTAAGGTAGACAAGGTCTTTCGGATAGGGCAACTTGTTTCTGCTGCCATGTATAGTTTGGGCCATGGTGGTAACGATGCGCAAAAAACCATGGGAATCATTGCCAGTTTACTATTCAGTGCAGGTTATCTGGGACCTGTATTTCATATTCCCCTCTGGATTGTGCTTTCATGTCATGCAGCCATTGCACTTGGCACCATGTTTGGAGGTTGGAGGATTGTAAAAACCATGGGGCAGAAGCTCTCCAAACTTAGGCCAGTTGATGGATTTTGTGCTGAGACAGGAGCGGCCATTACCTTATATGTTTCTTCTGCGCTGGGTGTTCCGGTAAGCACAACTCATACCATAACCGGGTCCATCCTGGGAATAGGGACCATTAAAAGAGCTTCCTCTGTAAAATGGAAAATTGCCAATAACATAATAATTGCCTGGATACTTACCATACCGGCAGCAGCTATAATTTCTGCCTTCTTCTACTGGCTAATTATTAAGTTTTAAAAATTTGCCTTGTGTTTCACGCAGGCGATTGCCCGTGCACCAGTATCTGCATAATCCATACCTGTAAAGTGGACGGAGTTTCCCGCCATAAATATCAGGCACAATTCTCCGACCTAACCCTTGTCGCTCGCCACTCATCACTCGTTACTATTTTTCTTCTATATTTGCACAGCAAGACATTTATGGAAGTATTTCACAAAGCTGCCCAGGTGACCGCAAGGATTCTGGATTAAAGGAATCGGGAAAAAGCATCGGATTTGTTCCCACTATGGGCGCCCTCCACGAAGGACACCTGTCGCTGGTACGCAATTGCCGGAACTGCAGAATGATATCATAGTGGTCAGCATATTTGTGAATCCCACCCAGTTTAACGACAAGAATGATCTCGAAAAGGTATCCACGCATGCCGGAAAAGGATATGGAGATGTCGGATCTGCAGGTTGTGATATGGTTTTTATGCCCGAGGAAACGGAAATTTACCCCGAACCGGATACCCGGCAATTTGATTTTGGCGGACTTGACCGGATCATGGAAGGGGAACACCGTCCGGGACATTTTAACGGTGTTGCGCAGGTAGTGACCCGTTTGTTTGATATGGTCAAACCACACCGGGCTTATTTCGGACTGAAGGATTTTCAGCAACTGGCCATCATCAAGAAAGTGGCCGGCGATCTGCATTATCCGGTTGAAATTGTTCCCTGTCCCATCATCAGGGAGTCCGACGGGCTGGCCATGAGTTCAAGAAACATGTTACTGAGCTGCGAAGGAACGCAAGCAGGGCCCTGATACTTTCACAATCGCTGTTTCATGGCCAAAGAAATGAAGGATCAGCAAACTCCTGCTGAAGTCAAAAAGTTTGTCATTGATGCGCATCAATACCACACCTGGCGTCGAACTGGAATATTTTGAGATTATCAAGGAACAGGATCTGCGCCGGTCGACACTGGGAGTGCACGGAGATGAAATAATCGGGTGTGTGGCGGCACGGGTGGGAAAAATAAGGCTCATTGATAATATTAATTTTTCTTCGTAATTTTATGCTGAGTATGTATATAGAAATTCTCAAATCGAAAATACACCGGGTTACCGTTACAGAAGCCAACCTTAATTATATGGGCAGCATCACCATTGATGAAGATCTGATGGATGCTGCCAATCTGATTGAGAACGAAAAGGTTCAGGTGGTGAACATCAACAATGGCGAGCGGCTTGAAACCTATGTGATCAGAGGGGAACGCGGAACGGGAATCATTTGTCTCAACGGTCCTGCTGCCCGCAAAGCGTCGGTAGGCGACATGGTGATCATTATGTCGTATGCCATGATGGATTTTGAAGAAGCCGACATTTCAAGCCGGTTATGTTCTCCCCGATACTGCCACCAACAAACTGATCAAATTAGCTTTATCATGCACAAGCATTCGACGTCATTCAGAGCGAAAATTCTTGACAGTCCATGAGCTCGACAGTTGGCTTGCGGCATTGCAGATTTAAGAAACAGAACAATTGTTTTTACCAATGGCTGTTTTGACGTCTTGCACCGGGGACATATTCGAATATCTGGCAAAGGCAGCTGAACTGGGGGATCTGCTGATCATCGGACTGAATACCGATGAATCGGTAAGAAAGCTTAAAGGCCCTCCAGGCCTTATCTCGATGAAAATACCCGTGGCACTGATTCTGGCCTCCTGGGTTTTGTGTCGGCTGTGGTTCTTTTCAATGAAGAAACACCCTATAAGCTAATCAAAAAGATACAACCCGATATCCTTGTGAAAGGGGGTGATTACAAAGGTTGAGGAGATTGTGGGTTACGATATTGTGAAGGCCTGCGGAGGGGAGGTGTTCACCCTGCACTCCTCGAAGGGTACTCGAGTACGGGAATCATTGATAAAATAACAGGAAATTCCTGATGGCAAAAGCCAAAACAGTTTTTGTATGCCGCAATTGCGGTACCGAAGCTCCCAAATGGATAGGCAAATGTCCTTCGTGCGGTGAATGGAACACCTTCATTGAGGAAGTTGTTGTGAAGACCAGCGCCGTTGCTGAACAGCCCATTTCGCCAGGAACTTCACCGGTGAGGCTTCACGAAGTTGATCCGAAAAGCCAGCCCCGTTTGGATACCCAAACCGGTGAACTTGAACAGGGTTCTGGGAGGAGGACTGGTGAGGGGATCGGTGGTGTTGATCGGCGGGTGAGCCCGGTATCGGGAAATCGACGCTGGCCTTGCAGGTTGCCCTGGCGATGAGCTAATTACAAGGTATTGTATATTTCGGGAGAGGAAAGCGTGCAGCAGATCAGCATGCGTGCCGACCGGATCGGACAGTTCCAATGAAAATTGCTATGTGCTGAGTGAAATATCCCTTCAAAGCATTTTCACCCATCTTCAGCAGCTGCAACCCGATATCCTGATCATTGATTCGGTGCAGACCCTGCAGGATGAAACACTGGAATCATCTCCCGGCAGCATATCACAGATCAGGGAATGTGCCGGAAAACTCATGAAATTTGCCAAGGAAACCTCCACACCTGTTTTTCTCATCGGGCATATCACCAAGGATGGTACACTGGCAGGGCCAAAGATACTGGAGCATATTGTGGACACGGTGTTGTTGTTTGAAGGCGACCAGCATTATCTCTACCGTATTCTCCGGGCATCCAAAAACCGATTTGGCGCCACTGCCGAACTGGGTATCTTTCGAAATGCTGCAGAACGGATTAAGAGAAGTGGACAATCCGTCGGAAGTGCTCATCAACAAAAACAATGAGGGACTGAGCGGTATAACCACGGCCGCCACCATCGATGGGATACGGCCATTCCTGATCGAGGTGCAGGCCTTGGTGAGCACGGCTGCTTATGGTACACCCCAGCGGGTATCCACGGGATATGATGTGAGGAGGTTGAATATGTTGCTGGCTGTACTTGAACGCAAGAGCCGGTTTTAAGCTGGCCACCCGCGATGTTTTCCTCAACCTGGCAGGCGGCTTAAGGGTTACTGATCCCGCGCTCGATCTGGCCGTGATAGGGGCCATACTGTCTTCGGCGTGTGGACAAACCCATTACAAAAAAAATGTGCTTCAGCGCGGAGGTTGGTCTTTCCGGTGAGATACGGCCGGTAAGCCGCATTGAAAACCGGATTCGTGAGGCCGGAAGGCTGGGCTTCACCAGCATCATGATCTCCGGCGCCTATGAAAAAATCAATATGCCGGGAAAGGAGCCGATATCAAGGTGATAAAGGTAAACCGGGTGGAGGAAGCGGTGAAGAAGTTGTTTAGGGAAGAGGGACTAAAGTACGTAATGTGCCAATGATCGTAGCCAATGGAGAATTAGCAAATAGTGTGAAAAATTTTTACAATTGAAACTTGCCACATTGGCAAATTAGAAGATTGACAAATTGGCAATTTATTCATTACCATTCATTTTCCCAATAGTAATCATTCTCCTGCGTCGGGTTCGGCATACGTCGCTGCAATTCGGAATAGGCGCCATACCAGGGGGTGCTTCAAAAACATCGTTCTGGGTAATTCCCAGGGAATTGTCGGCATATACTTTTTGCATGAACAGTGCATAAATGGGTAAAGCCATGGTGGCACCCTGTCCCATGATCCATCCGGTCAAAATGCACGGAACGGTCTTCAGCACCAACCCATCCGCCGGCCACCAGTTTCGGTGCTAATCCCGATAAACCAGCCATCGGAATGGTTCTGGGTGGTACCTGTTTTTGCCGCAATCTGTGCAGTAAAGTTGTATTTATACGCGCAAACGCAACCGCGGTGCCAAAATCGGTAACACCTTCCATCAGGTTCAGCATCAGGTAAGCAGTTTGTTCATTGATCGATTCAATTCGTTCGGGCATGAATTCGGCCAGTACATTGCCGTTTTTATCCTCAATCCGTGTGATGTAAACCGGTTTGGTATGCACTCCCTTGTTGGCAAAGGTGGCATAGGAAGAGACCATTTCAGCAACAGTCATATCAGAGGTGCCATAAATCATCGAAGGTACCGGATCAATATAACTGGTGATGCCCATTTTATGGGCAATATCGGCAATAGGCTTTGGCTTGAACTGTTTGATCAGCCAGGCCGAAATGTTGTTTTCCGAAGTGGCCAGTCCCCATTTCAGTGTTTTCATCTGGCCCAGGTCTTCTTTGCGGCTGCTGCTTTTCGGGATATAAATGGTATCGTTCAACATAAAAGTCTGTGAAATATTGGGCACTTCGTCGCAGGGGCTGTATCCTTCCTGCATGGCCAGAATGTAAAGAAAAGGCTTAAAAGTTGATCCTGCCTGCCTTTTGCTCTGGGTAACATGGTCATATTTGAAACTGGTAAAGTCGATCCCCCCCACATAGGCTTTCACATTCCCGGTAATGGGATCCATGGCCATAAAACCTGTACGCAGAAAATGCTTGTAATACCTGATGGAATCGAGGGGTGACATGACGGTGTCGATTTCTCCCCTCCAGCTGAATACTTTCATGTGAACCGGTTTTTTGAACTCCTTGCAAGATCTGCTTGGTTGACAAGCCCTGATTCTTCAGGATCTTGCCCCGGTCGGAATTCAGCATGGCCCTGATCATGATCCTTTCAATGTCCTCATCGCGTCAGATCTCTTGAAAACGGAGCCCGTTTGCTGCCTTTCTTTTCCTTGAAAAAAGCAGGCTGAAGGATAAGTTCCCAGATGCTCTTTTACGGCTTCCTCGGCATATTGCTGCATTTTCGAGTTTATCGTGGTATAGATTCTCAATCCATCGGTATACAGGTTGTAAGGATTCCGTCGGGTTTCTTGTTTTTATTGCACCATCCATATAGCGGATCATTGATCCACCTCATGGAATCTTCACGATAGAGGCTATAATCAAAATAATTTTTCCGTCTGGGTTCAGTGCTCATGAAAATACGGCGCAAATGCTCCCGGAAGTAGGTTGCCAGTCCCTGATCATGTGAAATACGCTGAAATTTTAATGTAAGTGGGCAGGCCTTTCAGCGAATCGGCCAGGTCAGTGATCGATAAAATCATATTTGACCATCTGGTTGAGCACCACATTTCGCCGGCGTTGCACCCGTTCGCGTTTATTTGAATCGGCAGGATTATAATACGAAGGATTTTTGGCCATGCCAACAAGCATGGCACTCTGTTCAAGATTCAGGGAATCGGGCAGGGTGCTGAAATAAACCTGGGCAGCGGATTTGATACCTACTGCCTGATTGAGAAAATCACACTGGTTGAAATACATGGTAATGATTTCTTCTTTGGTATAGGCTTTTTCAAGCCGGACGGCGATGATCCATTCTTTGATTTTCTGCCCGCCTCTGCCAATAAGTGGTTCGTGGAGGTTCATGAAACAGCAGCTTGGCCAGCTGCTGTGTGATGGTACTGCCTCCGCCTGAACTTCTCTGCATGAGCAGGCCGGTTTTTACTACCATGCGTGCAATTCCCTTGGCATCGATCCCGGAATGCCGGTAAAATCTTTTGTCCTCCGTGGCTATCAGCGCTCTGATCAGATGATCGGGCAGTTCATCATAATCCACAAAGGTCCGGTTCTGGTTTCTGTAATAAAAAGAACCCAGCACCTTGCCGTCTTCTGAAATCACCTGCGATGCCAGGTTGATCTTCGGATTTTCGAGTGTATTCGATATCCGGCATGTACCCGAGACCACCAACTGCAGCCAGCAATAGCAGGAGGGTAAGCAATGGCAAAGGGTGATGCAAAAATAATCCAGAAATACTTATTAAACTTTTTCCGGTCGATGTTGGTTTTAATCATACAAAATAGCAGTGAAGCGGGTAAAAGTAATAATTATTTGAATTAAAATTTTGAACTTAGTGGCATAATTGATTTATTTGCACCGTCATTAAACGTTTATTGGATGATTAACAATTTGGTAATAGTTGAATCGCCGGCCAAGGCAAAAACCATCGAAAAATTCCTGGGAAAGGATTTTAAAGTTAAGTCGAGCATGGGTCATATCCGCGATTTGGCCAAGGAAGACCTTGGCATTGATATTAAAAACAAATTCAAACCCAACTATATTGTTCCGGCTGACAAGAAAAAGACCGTAGCCGATCTGAAGGAGTCTGTCAAACAGGCAAAGACGGTATGGCTGGCATCTGATGAGGACCGGGAAGGAGAGGCCATTGCCTGGCATCTGAGTGAGGAACTCAAACTCGACAAAAACAATACCCGGCGCATTGTTTTTCATGAGATCACCCAAGAGGCCATCATGCATGCCATTGAGCATTACCGGGGAATCGACCAGAACCTGGTGAATGCCCAGCAGGCCAGGCGGATCCTTGACCGTCTGGTAGGATTTGAGATCTCTCCCATACTCTGGAGAAAGGTAAAACCTTCGCTTTCTGCCGGGCGCGTTCAGTCGGTGGCCGTAAGATTGATCGTGGACCGTGAAAGGGAGATCATCAATTTTAAAAGTACTTCAGCCTACCGGGTAACGGCTGTTTTCGAGGTACATGATAAAAATAAAAAAGTTCATCAACTGAAAGCCGAGCTCGATGAGCGATTTCCTGATAGCGGCAAGGCCAGTGGAATTTGTGGAGGCCTGCAAGACTGCCCTCTTTACCATTGCGGATGTGGTTAAAAAGCCCGCCAAAAAGTCGCCTTCACCACCCTTTACAACCTCCACCCTCCAGCAGGAGGCCAGCCGGAAACTGGGATTTTCGGTTTCGCAGACCATGACCATTGCCCAGCGTCTTATACGAGGCAGGCTTGATCACTTATATGAGAACCGATTCGGTGAATCTGTCCAATACTGCTTTGAGTGCCGCTGAGGAAATCATCAGCAGGGAATTTGGCAAGGATTATGTGAATATCAAGAACTTTAAAACAAAAAGCAAGGGCGCCCAGGAAGCACATGAAGCCATCCGGCCGGTGTATCTTAATAAGCAGTAGTTGAGGGGAATGCCACCGAGAAAAGGTTGTATGATCTGATCTGGAAGCGCACGGTTGCTTCACAGATGAGTGATGCACGGCTTGAAAAAACCACCGTGACCATTGCAGTTTCCGGCCGTAAGGAAAAGTTCATCGCCGAAGGAGAAGTGATGAAATTCGATGGATTTTCTAAAGGTTTACCTCGAATCCTCGGATGATGAAGCCGAAGAAAAAGGAGAAGTACTGTTGCCCCCTCTTGAAGCCGGCAGAAATTTCCCTATTCTATCAGTAAACGCCACGGAAAGGTTCACCCACTATCCCCCGCGATATACGGAGGCCAGCCTCGTAAAAAAGCTCGAAGAACTGGGCATCGGCAGACCCTCCACCTATGCACCTACCATATCCACCATTCAGCAAAGGGGATATGTCATGAAGGAGGAACGACCCGGGAAAGAACGCCGTTACGGGGTTATTTCACTGGAAAAGGGAGTAATAAAGGAACTGGTCAATACCGAAATTACCGGGGCTGAAAAGGGAAAGCTTTTTCCCGATAATATCGGCATGGTGGTGAATGATTTTCTGGTAGAGCATTTCGCAGAAATCCTGGATTTCAATTTCACCGCCTCGGTTGAAAAGGAATTTGATGAGATTGCCGACGGCAAGGTCAACTGGACCGATATGATCGAGAGGTTTTACAGATCATTTCACAAAAAGGTGGAGGATACGCTTGCCAGAAAAGGAGATTACCAAAGCGGAACGGTTGCTGGGCAACGATCCTGAACGCGGGAAACCGGTATATGCCCGTATGGCCCGATTTGGTGCCGTGGCGCAGATTGGTGAAACCAACGGTGAGGAAAAGCCCAGGTATGCCCAGCTGCGAAAAGGACAGAATATTGAATCGATTACCCTGGAGGAAGCCCTGGATCTTTTTAAGCTTCCCCGTAGCCTGGGAATGTTTGAAGACAGCGAGGTTACTGTATCCACCGGACGTTTTGGGCCTTATATACTGCATAAATCCAAATTCTATTCTTTGCAGAAAGGTATTGATGATCCCTATACCGTTGAACTCGACAGGGCAATTGAAATGATACAGGAAAAGCGGGAAAAGGATAAGAACAAGGTCATATCTTTATTTGAGGAAGACAAGGAACTTATCTGTTCTAAATGGTCGATGGGGCCCTTATATCAGTTATAAAAAGGAGAATTATAAGATCCCCAGGGGATCTGATCCCAAATCGCTGACCTATGCCGATTGCATGAAAATTATTGCCGACACACCGGTCAGAAAAAAGAAAAAGAAATAATCCATTCCCGATCAATGGATCTGAATTACTATTTTGAACCTGTAGCACTGGAAAAACCTGATGAATCCTTCAGGTTCAGCGACGCCATGTTTGGCCGCAACATCAGGATCAACACCGCCAGTACGCCCATTGATGAGATCAGCAATTATCAACTGGCCATCATGGGGGTGACCGAGGACCGCAATTCATGCGAACACAGGCTCGTCATATGCACCCGACCGGATCAGGATGAAACTTTATGAACTTTTCCGGGTCAATGAAAAGCTCCGGATCATTGATCTGGGAAATATTAAGGCCACTGCAGCAACCGAAGATACCTATTTCGGCATCAGGCGATGTGATGACTGATCTGCTGAACAACCAGGTGACCGCCATTGTGCTGGGGGGTACGCAGGATATTACCAGGGGCATATTCATGGCCTATGAGCAACAGGACATCCCTGACCAACATGGTAACCATTGATTCCCGGATCGATATGGAGATGGTCCCCTGCATTCCTCTTTCATGGAATCTACCGGTGATCGCAGTTCCCGGCTTTTCAGATATACTACCCTGGGGCATCAGCAATACCTGGTAAATGCCGGACATGTTGAGAGCCTTGAAGAAAAAGGTTTTGACGTGATAAGGCTTGGGCGTTTACGGTCGAATCTGATGATGGCAGAGCCATTTTTGCGTGATGCACACCTGGTTAGTTTTGATATTGCTGCCGTGAAGCAAGCCGATGCTCCCGGAACGCGATTCCCATCGCCAAACGGCCTGATGGCTGAAGAGGCCTGTCAGTTATCGAGGTATGCCGGATTAAGCGACCTGGTATCGTGCTTTGGAATTTTTGAAAACGAATCCGGAGTGCGATAACCATGATCAAACGTC
>CAWDBX010000014.1:0-619309 GCA_963800645.1 uncultured Bacteroidales bacterium
TGAGCTCAGATCCGGGCTTTATTCTGATGCAGCCGGAAACCCTTGAAATCATACGGAAAGTCAGGCATTACAGGAAAGAAACCGGCACACCGGTTGGGTTTACCCTCGATGCCGGAGCCAATGTTCATTTGCTGTATCCCGCTACCAATGAAAAAGATATTCACGGATTTATCGAGGAAAATCTGAAGAGGCATTGTGAAAACGGTTTGGTTATCCATGACCAGGTTGGAAACGGACCGGTAAAAATTTCGTGACCATGGACAGCCGGGATCATGCTAAAATATATCATGGTAAAATAATGCTTTTTGGGGAATATTCCGTCATGGAAGGTTCATGGGCAGCATTGATACCCTACAGGAAGCTGCAGGCAAAGTTGTCTTTCCCCGGAGAAAACATAAAGCAGGAAGAAGTTTCGTCAAACCGTTTATTGAGGGCTTTTGCCACCTATCTTGGGGAGCGAAACCAAAAGGGACCGGAATATATTGATCACCTGGTCCTTGACCATGATTTGCAGCAGGGACTGTACCTGGAATCAACCATTCCGCAAAACTATGGTCTGGGCAGCTCAGGTGCTTTGTGTGCAGCTGTCTTTGAGGCTTACCGGACTGATCCCCTGCGGGAATCGCAACTATCCATGCAGGAACTGCGAAAATTATTTGCCGACATGGAATCTTATTTTCACGGATCCAGTTCAGGTGTTGATCCGCTCTGCATATACCTGGATGAACCCCTGGTCAGCCGGAACCACCAATGCCAGAAACCTGAAGTGGCGGGGAAGGATGGCCGGGACAACCTGAAAATGTTTTTAATAGATACGGGCCATAAAAGTCATACAGGGCCTTATGTTCGTCATTTCCGTGACCAGATGAAACACGCTGCCTACCGAAATGATTTCACCCAAAGGTATGTTCCTCTGGTGAATGAAGCAGTAGAACAGTGGCTTGCGGGTCAGCTGCAAATGGATACGGTAATGGCCCTGTCAGCCGACCAGTTGTTGTTTTTTAAAGGGATGGTGCCGGCATCCTGCCATGAAATATGGCGCAGGGGAATCGAGAAAGGATTATACGCATGCAAACTCTGCGGATCAGGAGGAGGCGGGATGATCCTTGGCTTTACGAAAGACCTGGAAAGAACAGCAGATTTCCTGAATAGTAATTATAAAATTTTAGTAACACCTGTCACGTAAACAGACTTTCATCCCTGATCAGCATCAGGATGGCATTGTGAGGCACGATCACATACTTTTCATTGTTGAATTCAATTTCCCAGCCGCTCTTCTGTAAATAAATAGCTTCATCTCCGGCTTTCGGTTGGAGGGGAACGTATTTGACTTCATCGCTTTTGTCCTTCCAGGGTTCATCCACCTCATTGATGGCCGGTATCGGGTAGCCCGGGCCCACTTTAACCACATAGCCGGTTTGTATGGTCTCCTTTTCCTGTATGCCGGGTGGCAGGTACAATCCGGTTTTTGTTTTGTCGTGTGGGGTTTTTGGTTTGATCAATACCCGGTCTCCCACGACAATAAACTTGCTAAGATTCTGTTCCCCAATTTCAAGTGACATTTTACCCCGGTTTTTCGCCCAAAGATAATAAGAAACCTTTGTACTAAAGCTTTAAAAGGGCCGTTTATTTTAAGCGATCCGCGATCTGACTTCAGCGATCAGCGCTTAATTCTTGACCCTGATTCCCGGTTGCTGAACCATGATTCCTGGTGCCAATTATTCGTCACATTTTAAGGCCATTCGTCAATTTATACACAACATTTCCGTCCATTTACCGTAATGTTAACTGTTAACAGGTGAAACACTTCATTCAACCCAATCAATCCATGCGCAATTATAAATTATATGCCAGGCCGACGCATCCGGGAACCATTAATTCGCAAGATGCTTTGTTCAGAGCGCTGTTCGATGATTCACCCGACGCCATCTTCCTGTTGCATCCGGGAAATTTTAATATAATCGATTGCAATGTCAAAGCAATGCAGTTATTTCAGGCACAGGAAAAAGCTGACCTTTCCGGAAAGGAGTCTTTCTCCCTGTATGATTCTGAGCCTGTGGAATTCAGCAAAAGCACCTTTATCGAGACCATCAACAAGGGAATGGAGCATAGCCAGGAATTGGCATTCAAATCACTTAAGGGTAATATTTTCTGGGGCAGGACGACCATACGAAAGGTTGATACTGCGAGCGGATCGCTGATCATTTTCCGCGTAAGAAGAGTGGTTGATTATATGAAAACAGCCGAAATGCTGTCGTCCATGGTCAAACATACAGCCAAGGCAACCGGACTGGAATTCTTCAGCGTCCTGACCGAATTGCTTTCAAAGAGTTTTGGGGTAAGTACGTCCATGGTGGCCAGGATCGATCCGCAAAATCAACGGGCGGTCAGCATTCGCGGCTGGCATAAGACACATCCTATGGACAACGTGTCTTTTGATCTGGAAACGAGTCCTTCCCTGAATGTTCTGAAAGGATATACCACATTCTATCCCAGTAATCTAAGGGAAATGTTTTCAGGTGACCTGCTTCTCCAAAAAATGGAAATGGAAAGCTATATGGGTGCACCGGTATTTAATGCATCGGGTGAAGTATGCGGATTATTGATCCTCATGGATGAAAAAGCCATGGAAGAAATTCCCAATTCAAGATATATACTCTCCTTATTTGCATCGAGGTGTGGTGCCGAATTTGAAAGGATTGAGATAGAGGAGAACTACCGGCGGCAGATCAGGGAACTGGAGGTAAAGGTCGGGTAAGACCGGAAACAGGTGGTTATTGGTAATTGGTGATTGAACTTTTCCAATCATTCTGCACTTTTTATAACAAATTTCCTATATTTGCATCCCGATATTTCACACGGTCGGTTGCACGCACACCCACACACGCTTTAATCGGCCCCGTAGCTTAATTGAATAGAGCATCTGACTACGGATCAGAAGGTTACAGGTTTGAGTCCTGTCGGGGTCACACAGTTACGGAATACAGCCTTTGAGTTTTTATGGACTCCAGTCTGTTTTGTCCTTACGCAGCTACTTTACGTTTGCACAAAATTATTTACACTACCCATATTTACTTTGTTTAATACCTGGAATAGGGGAAAAGTAACCCTCAAATGTTCTAATTTATTTTGCTCCACTCACAAGGTGGAACAGGATTAGGTTGAGACCATAATCCTACTTTCTTTTCCACTGCCACAAGTTCCAATTTTGCAAGCTCCTGATCACTGTTATACTTCTTAAAGCGCCAGGCCATACCAAGCTCAATGAGTCTTTTATTCACACAAAGATCCCTTAAATAAACATAGGCCAAAGTTCTTCCATAACGATCTACCCCGATCTTTTGAATGGTAACTTCCTTCCCGAAGCATAAATCAGAGGTAGCCTGTTTTGCTTTAGTGCCAAATTCTTGTTTCATTTCTGGGCAGTCAATACCTTCCAACCTTATTTTGATCTGTTGTTTATCCTCAGTCAAAACCGTTATACTATCGCCATCAGTAATACCAATGACCTTTGCAATAAATTTTTCGGAGGCAAAAAGCTAAAAGCGATACATATAAATGGAATCTTAACCATATCGAAAGACAATGAAAATATGCTCTTAACTCATTACTGAAAAACGATTTAGCAACGACCTTTAGGTTCGATAATCGCTTGTCAAAAAGTGGCTGATTTAATTGACTTTAGAACTAAATCATCTTAACTTAATACAAATAATTGACTTTCGGTTATGTCATTTCCAATCATTCACAAAATCTCAATCATATGAATAATAAATCTATATTAATGACAATTGTGGTTTTAATAACTGCAATAAGTTCTTTAGCCCAAGTAACTGGTACTTTTACCGATTCAAGAGATGGTAAAACTTACAAAACGGTAGTAATAGGAACACAAACATGGATGGCAGAAAACCTTGCTTACAAAACCGGAAGCGGCTGTTGGGCATACGACAACGATCAAAGAAATATAACAACCTTCGGATATCTATATAGTTGGGAAATGGCGAAAAATGTATGCCCCACAGGTTGGCATCTACCAAATAATGTCGAATGGAACACTTTAAAAAGCTACATAGGTGGTATACCTGGTACTGAAGACGTTTCTGGTGGTAAATTGAAAGAAACAGACACAATCCATTGGCGAAGCCCTAATACTGGTGCAAACAATGAAACCGGTTTTACAGCCCTTCCGGGTGGCGTGCGAGACCCCGATGAGACATTTTCATTAATTGGCTACGTAGGTTGGTGGTGGACTCCTACCGAAGTGAGCTTTTTTAGTGCTGATGAAAATGGATATATGATTGAAAGTAAAGATGTCATGACTTATCTTCTGTTAAACAATAGTGAGGAATTTACTAAATCAGCTGGCTTAAAGAGTCAGGCTAATTCTGTCCGATGTATAAAGGATAACTAAATAATAAATCTGGCATATAACCGGATCTCAGGCATCAAGGCAGGATGCCCTTATACACCCTGCCTGGTTTTCATCTGCAATCCCGTTAGGTAGTTATTATTCTTAATACTGCTATTATGCAGGACTCATATGGCTCCATTTTAGTTCGGATACGATATAAGAAGCTTTTCTCGCTATACCCCATAATGTTGCATGATTTCAATATGGGCCAAGAGGACATTCCGGACATTTATTGCCTTTCGCAATATGTATTATATTCTCTATATGTACGTTACACCTATAAAACCGCCTACCATACAAACTTCGCCAGTTTTCAGCATAACAAATGATTTAGTTAGTTGATCTTAATACTTAATACTGTGAACTGTAGTTTTGTAACCCTCTGATAGGTGAAAATTTTAACAATAGAATTCTATTAACAAAAATCCAGGTTCTTAGCCGGATTTTCTATTCACTCCAAATTGGTCAAAAATACTTGACTTCAGCTTTAGATTGTCGTAACTTATGTGTTCTCTAAATGACTTATGATCATTATGTTCCAAATTATTAACTAAACTCAAAGCATATGAAAACATTAAGAATTCTTGCTATGCTGTGCATTATGCTTGGAATTAATGTATCTGCAAAATCTCCAGACAATCAGGTCGAAAAGCCACTAAAAGGTGCTTTTTATTCCATAGTTACTGGTTCTGTAGGTCCTATAGAAACTCTTTCAATAAACGGGATTGCCAGCCATCTTGGCATAGTTGGGAATTGCATGTTGACACTCGATAAAAGTAATCAGTTCGCAATGAGTGGATTTATTAGAGCCGCTAATGGTGATTATTTCAATTTTTCTTGCGTTCCAATCTTGATAATGACTGGTCCGGGCCGTTCTGGTACAATGTCCGGGACAGTTTATATCGCTGGGGGTACCGGAAGATTTACAGGTTGCTGCGGAGAGGCTGAGATGACAGGTACTTTTAATATGGATGAGGATTGGGCAAGGTGGACAATCGACGGTACTATTACCTATTAGTTATTTGTTCTTTTTTACTTCACGACTGACTTCATTCTCTTTGCCTTACAAAGATGCAGCGAAGCCTCCGGAAATCAGTTTCGGGGGCTTTTTAATTCTGGATGGTTGCTCCAAGTTTATTTACGAAACATATAGCTTTTATATGCCACACAAATTCTATACAGAACTTTAAAAAAGTGATTCTATATAATTTGGTGAATTAAAAGAGTTATAAAAAGAAAAAGCAGGGTGCCGTTATTCACCCTGCCTAAGGTTCAGCCTAATCCGCTCTTATTTTGGCAGAATATTGTTACCCAAGTTACATATGGTTAATACTTCCAGGATCAGAAAAGTAACCCTTTGATAGGTTAAATTTTTAAATAGTCGGTTCATCTCCTGTCTTATAATTTCAAGTCATTTATAAAAAAAGACCTGATTTTCTTAACTTTAGGTTGCTATTCCTTTAAATTATATACTAACATTCAAATATTATGAGAAGCATTATTTTTTTGTTTATAGTAAGCTTAATACTAAGCTCATGTTTTTCTAATGCAACTATTATTGAACCAGTTTCTTGTTATAAATGCAAAAGATGTAAAGGAACTTTAGACAGTACAAATGCAACGACTAAAGCTTATATTGACAGTATATTGATAGTTTCGGGCATTTTACCAAACAATTATGCTGGTACTGTAACAGATATTGAAGGTAACGTCTACAAAACTGTAAAAATTGGCACACAGATCTGGATGGCAGAAAACTTAAGAACATCTAAATTTAACGATAACACACTTATTCCTTTAGTCATTAACGAAACTCAATGGGGAGCATTAACAACTCCCGCATTCTGCTTGTATGGGAATGAAAAACTACAATCGTACCAGTCGGTAACATATGGCTTTTTGTATAATTGGTATGCGGTGAACACTGACAAATTATGCCCTACAGCTTGGCATGTACCTACAGATCGCGAATGGACAATACTAACAACCTATCTCGGGGGCGAAAGTGTCGCAGGCGGCAAACTTAAAGAGACCGGCACATCACACTGGAGTCCCCCCAACGCCGTCGCAACCAATGAAAGCGGTTTTACGGCCCTTGCAGGTGGCATTCGAGCAGGTACCGATTACTGGTCTATTGGATATTGGGCGCATTTATGGTCTTCCACGGAGAACAGTATAGGTGATATATGGTATCGGGTTTTGACTTGGGATAGCGGCGCTGTTTACAGGTACTCCAAAGATGAGATTGCGGGGAATTCTGTTCGCTGCATGAAGGATCAATAGACTATTTAATTGAAGGATTAGACATATAAAGAACCCCGGCTCTTACACTATCCTGTCGGGGTCACAAATGATAATGGGCTGCCAATTGGCAGCCCTTTCACATTAAAAATCCCAGTGGGGGTCACAAATGCTACTTGCCGCCATTATGGCGGCTTTTTTTTTGGTGCAGGTCATTGAAAAGCCATATTACCCGTAATTAGTTACAGCAATATATTTGATAATCATTATTTTGTATATTTGTTGAAGCGTCCAATTCGTTAAGTGCAATGAAACATCATTCAGAGACACACAACCGCAAATCTTTGCGATTACAAGGCTATGATTATTCAAAGGTTGGATTGTATTTCATCACCATTTGTGTGAAGGACAGAGAATGTTCATTGGGAAAAATCGAAAATGGTGAAATGATCCTGAGTGCCATTGGAGGAACCGCAAATCAATATTGGTTGGATATACCGAAACATTTTTCACATGTGGTAATACATAATCATATTATTATGCCGAACCATGTTCATGGGATTATTGAATTGTCACAATCAAATATTGAAATGCGGCCTGTTGGGACATCCCATGGGATGTCCCAACAGGGCCTGTCCCAATATGGTAAACCAATCCCTGGTTCCGTTTCCACAATAATAAATCAATACAAATCATCGGTAAAACGGTGGTGTAACAAAAACAATTATCAGAAATTTTCATTGGCAATCAAGGTTCTTCGATCACATCATTCGCTCTGAGGACGAGTATATAAGGATATCAGATTATATTGTCAATAATCCGATCAAATGGAAAGGCGATGAATTTTATTAAAATTGGTATACTTCGAGGAGTTTCTGTCCATGGCGGAAGCCCGAAAAAGGGAGTTTTTGAAAAAGATATTAGCCTACGGTTATTATCACATTTCCGGCTTTCTGCCCGGTTTCAACATATTTAGTGGCCTCTACAATTTCTTCAAGGGGGTAGCTCCTATCTATAACCGCTTTATACTTCCCTGCTTCAATCAGCTCTTTAAAAAAAACTATATCGTCTTTACTGTCACTTGGTATCGGTAACTTTACCTTTTTACCTGAACGCCGACCAGGCAGGATGCTGAAGATTGGAGTCAGGAGTGCCAGAAAGATATTCTGCGATAAATAGCCAAGTTCAGTTGAAAAATATACACCTCCTGGTTTCAGTATTCTTTTACAACGAAAAAAAGAACTTTTGCCAACGGCATCCATAACAACATCATACAATTCACCATTTTTCGTAAAATCCTCTTTTGTATAATCAATTACTACATCTGCGCCCAGCGATTTCACCATTTCCAAATTCCTGGTATCGCAAACGGCTGTGATTTCTGCACCATAATATCTGGCAAGTTGCACGCATGCGGAACCTATAGATCCGGAGGCTCCATTGATAAGAATTTTTCTTTCATGTGCAAAATCTATTTTCCTGATGTAGGTAATGGCAAGCATTAGTCCGTCGCATACTGCTGCAGCCTCATTGTATGACATATTGGCCGGCTTTGTGGTGATTGAGCCTGTTTCGGGCACACAAATGTATTCTGCATGTGCCCCAAAATTCGAAGTGCTTAATCCAAAAACCTGATCACCTGGTTTAAATGTTTTTACATCTTTGCCAATCGCTTCAATCTCTCCGGCCAGCTCACTCCCCAATATCTTTTTTTTAGGGGTAAAGAGGCCATTGACCATTCTGATAATGATAGGATATTCAGGTTTTCGGAATCCGCAGTCGGTCCGATTTACGGTTGTTGCATGTATTTTAATCAGTACTTCGTTGTCTTTGGGTGCGGGTTTTGGCACCTCCTGGAGCCGGAGAACTTCCGGAGGACCATATTGTGTGTATACAATTGCTTTCATTTTCCTGTTTTGTTTTAAGGTAAATTGCTTGTGGTATCGTTACTTATATTCATTCTTTTACAGTAATGGAACTCATTATTTTCGAATCAAATCCCTTAATTATTAAATATATGGCTAAAACCATTTCAAGTAAAACAAGTGGGAAATTTAAACCTATGTAGATTGCTGTAATAAAATCTATTATATGAAACACAACTAGTAAGCTTGCTAATATGGTAAATATACTAATCGTTATTTATATTGCTAAGAGACTGACTTTTAAAAATTGATCCCGATAAAAATATTGGGTTCAAAGAGGAAATAATTATTATTCCATTTATGCTCGTTTTCTTCAAAACCTTGCGGTCCTTTGGTATCAATTGGCCAAAAATTGCAATGAATCTGAGGTTCAAGGAATAATCTATTTCTAAACAGGGGTAGGTGGTACCCCAAGTGAAATGAAGTATATAACTTAAAACCATCACCTATCTTATTCTTATTTTCGTTCAAATAAGTCTTCTTTAATGGCAAAATTTCTACTGAAGTGAATAATCCTTTCCATAGAATGCGCTGATAAGTAATACCTATGCCACTTTCTCTGAGTCTGCCTGGATATGATTCGCTTTCCTTCATTTTATCAGGACCCCAGGGAATGGCCATAGGTTCAAAAAGACTCCAGGTGGCTACCTTCATTCCAATTTTATCTTTAGGAGTAATTTTATATCCAAAATGAAATTCGTACATGTGTACATTTGTTTCTTCGGGTCCAAAATTGCCAAATGTCAGCCAGGTAGTGCTTACTGAGAATTTGTGGTCAGGCACTGCGGCCTTGATAGTGTCCCCTGCTGTTCTTGGGTGGTTTTGACTGAATACCAGTGTTGTGAACACGGCAATCATCAGTGTTGTGGAAATTAACTTTTTCATTGCTATCTGTTTTTAATTATTAATTACATTTTGATCCTAAAATATTTTTCATAATGAAAATCAGCAGTTTGCAGTTTATCAGATTTGTTTGTCAGAACCTAAAACCAAAATTCAGACTAGGCTCAAATTTGTATTTAGGTGCTCCTTTTTCAATGGCTGCAAATGATGTTGGAAAATTGGTATTAACAGGCCAGTATTTAAGAGCATAAGCAGGTTCTATGAAAATGCGTTTCTTAAAGAATTCAAAGCGGTAGCCCACGATAAATTGAAGATATAACTGAAAACCCTTTTGAAGTTTTTTGTTATCTGTATCATAGAATTGCTGAAGAAAAAAGGTTGGTTCGACAGTCGTATATAAGTTCTTCCACAGGAATCGCTGGTAACCCAATCCAACACCCTAGGCCCTGACCTTACCCGGGTACAATTCCTCTGAAGATCCATATGTACCCAGGGGTTCATAATAGGTCCATGTGATAGCTTCGACTATTAATGAAATCTTTTTGGGTGAGCTGGTATCCATAGTTCAATTGAAAAAACCAGACGGGATCTCCAGGTACGAAATTACCCAGAAGGAAAAGTGAGCTTCCTACTGCGTGTCGCCGATTGATATCTTGCTTCGCTATATGTACTGATAAAGAATCGGTTGGTGTGTAATCCTGACCAAATGCCTGTATGGCAATAAGTGCAATGACCAAGGTTGTTAAAAAAAAGCTTTTTCATTTTTGTATGTATTAATGTGAATTATGAATTAAGTTGCTGTTTATCATTCTTCTTTTCCGTCAGGATTAACTGAAATGAGTTTCAGGTTCAAATCCCTGATTTGATTTAAAACCCCGTGTAAATGAGATTCATCCTTAATGTTACCGGAAAGCCTGGTGTTGTCTCCCATCATAACTAATTTCCATACCTTCAAACCAATCCTTCCATTTTTTATCAAGATGCCCCTCCACTATAATTTCGGTATTTTGCCTTTCATGTGTCATTGATTAATTCTCATCAAAGGTCAGGTTCACACATCAAAAAAAAATCACCCCTGAGGGTGATTCGAAGGGTGATTTTAATGATGAATATGAATCAGTAATATGCGTTATTTAGTACAGCCCGTGACAGCAGGCATCATTTACTATTCAATTAAATCAATTCCAAGTTCCTTGGCTTTCGCAATGCCTTTAGTCCGATTGTCTACTTCAAGTTTGAGGTATATATTCTTTACATGAGTTTTAACTGTATTCAAAGAAATAAATAATTTATCGGCAATTTCCTGGTTGGATAAATCTTGGGCAATAAGTTTAAGGGTATCCAGTTCGCGGGCACTTAAATCGATTCCAACATGAATTTTCTTACTCTTTTCTTTTCTTTCAATAAGGGTTTTAAGGTTTTCAGCAAATTTATCTGGGATATTGGTCCTTGAAGCAGCTTGTTTTTTAAATGCCTCGTTCAATAAATCTTTCGTGTGATGCAGGTCATAAAGAAAGTAAGAGAATAAATTTTCATCTGCAGCCATCTCCATGGCCTCGATCACGATTTTAATGGCTTTTTCATGATTTCCTCTGATCTTATTGATAATGGCATCATACATTTTAATCCCAATCAGTCTTTCAATTCTTTTGCTTTCGTGTGCAAAAGCATATAATTCCGAAAGCAGCAATTCCGCCTCGTCCACTTTATATTGGGCAATCAATAAACGGGCATAGGAGAAATAAACCATATCATCCAATGAGATTTCTTTTTATCAAGTCCTAACCCATATTTCGCAATAAGTATTCTTGACTCTGATCAATTTGTCCCATTTCAACCAACAAATATATTTTCCACTTAAATATAAATAGGTTAAAAATGGAGCGACATTGTTTTCTTTCAGAATAGCTTCCGCTTCATTCATTTTATTTTCTGCCCCGGTTGCATCCCCGCTTCCATAGTACGATTGCGTAAAGCACTAAAATGGGCAGTTTTATAGAAATGTCCCTGGTGGTTGTGCTTAAATCATAGGCAATTTTAATGTATTCACGTGCCTTTTCCATGTTAGCCCAAACAGCTTGTGAACTTGCCATCACAGTAAACAATCCGGCATAAGTCCATTCTGTTTTTGCTATTTGTGAATATCCTCTTTTCTTCATGAAATTTAAAAGATCGGAACATTTCTTATAAGCAGACTTGTAATGCCCCAGCTGTTGTTCGCTATCTGCCACTCGGAAAGCGATAGCAGAGATCAGGTAGAGATTGCCGGATTTCTCACCATACTCCCAGGCTTTTTTGAAAGCCTTGTTGCTTTCTTTTATATCCCCGCTGAAAGAATAAGCAATACCGTAAGAGAACCAAATCCAGCTAAACCACAATGGATTATCCTCTTTCAGGTTTTCCAATGCTTTTTCGCAATTTTCAAAAATTTTTTCCGGATGTTCTTCGTTTGAATGCAAATAGGCTAATGCAACGAAAATTTTTCCCAATAGATTCTTATTGTAATCGATATTTTCGCCAGGTATATGTTTGTCCTTAAGTCTGTTTGCTGTTACATTTTCTGCACTTGTTAAATAAGGTTTCGCTTGTTCCAGTTTGCCCGCTGATATTAAGATCCAGGCATAATAGAGACAAAATTCGGGATTGGTTTTAATCAGTTCATCCGGCATTAATTCACCGTACTTGAGTATTGCAGCATGCTGCCCATTTTCCCACATTTCTTCAACAGCATCGCCAATCAAATGAATGCTTTTTTCATAGTTTTTAATTTCCAAAGCATGTTCTATGGCTAATTCAACCATGTTGTTATGTTCAAACCAATCACACGCTTTGTTGTGAATATCAATAATCAGCTTTTGATCTTTTTGATGCAGCCTTTGTTTTAACAAATCGGCAAAAAGATGGTGATACCTGTACCAATGTCTTTCCTCATCAAGAGGAACGATAAACATATTGTTTTTGTCAAGGGTTTCAAGAATCAACTGGCTATCGTTCCTGTTTAAAACTCTATTGCATAACGGTGCCGACATTTGTTCTAAAACCGAAGTCTGTATTAAAAATTCCCTGATATCATCCGTTTGAATCTTTAGTACCTCCTCCATCAAATAATCCAGGATGTATCGGTTAGCTCCCTTTAAATCATGAATAAACCCTGAAATATCTTCACGACCTTTTATTGACAAGGCGGTTAGCTGCAAGCCTGCGATCCAGCCTTCGGTAATGGTTTCAAGCGAATAAGCATCATCAGCTGAAAGCCTAAGTTTCAGTTTTCTATTAAAGAGATCAGAAATTTCATTTGCAGAAAAACTAAGATCTGATGAACGTAATTCAACGAGTTGATTCTGACTTCTAAGCTTTGCAATGGGTAGTGTCGGGTCCGAACGGGTTAGAATGGCCAGGTGTATATTTTCAGGTATTCGTTCCAATAGAAAAGCAACTATTCTCATGATTTCATTGTTGCTGATCAAATGGAAATCGTCAAGTACTAAAATAAAATCATGATTAATTCCTAGTATGTCGTTGATTAAAAGACCGGTTATTGATTCCGGACCAGGTTCATTTGGTGATCTTAACAGCTGTAGCGCATTTTGTCCAAACTCAGCATGAATACCTTGTATTCCTGAAATGATGTAACTTAAGAATTCTACCGGATCATTATCTCCTTTATCGAGTGAAAACCACGCTGTTGGAATCTTGTGCTGATGGATCCAGTCACTTAACAGGGTAGTTTTTCCAAATCCGGCAGGAGCAGAGATGACAATTAGTTTTCGACTAAGCCCTAGGTTCAATTTCTCATGAAGTTCTGGTCGATGAACTATATTGTCTCCTGCAGCAGGGATATGTAGTTTTGTTAAGAGCATAAATGCAAGATAATAAATATTTGAATCCTCCATCAAACAATATCACTTAATTGCTTGATTTTCTGCAAATCAATCATAATTTGGTTTGAATTTAATTCCCTTTGGGTGACACATACTATTTGCCGCCATTCTGACGGCTTTTTTTTGGCGCAGGTAACGTTAATCATGGCGCAGGCAGCGTCAACTGCAATTCGAACCATACCATCGGGAAAGTTCCAGTTGTTTATGATCTGACTGTTAAGTATTTTTCAGGTAGTTAAAATATATTACAGGTGTCCGACTATCAACATGACAAAAACTCACACACGTGACTCAATTCAATCTCTACGAGGCTGATATTAAGGAGAGGTCGATTTCCCATTTTCTACAATGTTATACAGAAAGGCATCAAACTCGTAGAGGTTGAATTTTAAAAATAGCGGGACAACAGTGATAATATATTTAAAATCAAATATATACAAGATATCTTTTAAGTTTTACACTTCACAGGTAATTCTTGGTTTCAATAATATGAAAAGAATGGGTCGCTTCATGCGGCTATTATCCTTAGGATGTTTTGTATTAGCAATCCTTGCCTGTCACCAGGAAAATGACCCTGAAAATACTATTGTTGAGATAAATACCTATGAAAGATATCTTGAAGATTTTAATTCAGGAAAACTCGATAGCAGTGCCTTTATCATTACACAGGATGGCGGATCTCTTTATTACCGTTACTACTCCGGATCAACAATAGTTAATAATCTGGAATACGACTTGTATTATTATTCCCTGTGCAAATATGATTTGTCAGGTAAACTGGCCTGGGAGTATACCTATGGCAATAAATCGGAATGTAATGATTTTAATAAGGTCATCCAATTGGCCGACGGTTCAATACTATGCACAGCCAGCAGATGTAAACCGGATTTATCAAATTATGTCCATGCCCTGATAAAACTCAATAGAAATGGTGAATTTCTTTGGGAGAAAACTTTTGAAGGGCTTGACATTGAACAACTGGGTTCTGTTTATCAGACTTCTGATGAAGGTTTTATCCTTGTTGGAATAACCCATACCCTGGGAGAATTTGATTGGATTCTTATAAAAACCGATGGGGAAGGAAACCTTGCATGGAGCAGGAATTTTGGAGAGCAATCTGTTAATGAGACCCCCCAATGCATCATTCAAACCGGCGATAATGGCTATTTAATTACTGTTCTTGCTGACAATAGTTATGATGAAGCAGAACAACTAAACCATTTGTACAAACTTGATCAATCCGGGCATTTATTAAGTTGTACTGACTTGCCGTCCGGGACTCAGTATATCAATGATATGATCAAAGCACGTGATGATGGATACATCCTTGCCATTCCGTATATTCGATCTGAAACGGATGAACTGTCTCTGTGCCTGTTTAAGATCAGCAACTCGGGTGAAATCATGTGGACCAGGGAACACCCATTGGAACTTCATATCAGCCTGGAAGTGCGCATCATGGCACTTCCGGATTCCGGGTATTTCTTCATGGACAGATACTTGTTGTTAAAATTCAATGATTCAGGCGACCTGATTGGTTAACCAGTTTTTTTGCAAGCCCCTGCATCATACTCATCTTCTACTTCGATTACACGGTCCATTCCAGATCCCTGCCTGTCAAGGACCACCTGATGTGTACAGAATACCGTATCAGTCATCACGATGCCGGTTTCCTAGCCTGTTAAAAGCAAAAGAGGTAACAGGAAATGAATAAGCTTCATGACCGATGATCACCATTCAATTATACTATTTAAAAATAGCTGTTTTAAATGACAAATCATACGGAGCATGGGTGTCGCCTCGAAACGAATGTTTTTAGGCATTTCAGGGTAATTTGACGATTTTTCGGGAGGCCAGGTTCTTGTTGCCCGTGAGCCGCACAAGATAGATGCCGGCACCGGAAGAGGCACCGCTTTCTTCGTTACCTGACCAATCGATCCAATAAGCTCCGGCCTCAAGGTAATGATCGGCGAGCAGGGCGACCAGCCTGCCATGCATATCCACCACCTCCAGCCGGTAATGACCATTGGCCGGAACTTCGAAGCGGATGGTGCTATAATCGCTGAAGGGATTGGGGAAGCAGTCGAGCACCGGATTGAGGCCTTCCGGCAAGGGTACTTCCCCGGTGTCCTCCGTCATGGAATTAACACTGCCGGGAGTACCCCCGATGAGATTAGCCTTCCAGTTCTCCCCCTTGCCATTATCGGCATCGGGGTGGATCAGCTCGATGGTGGCCCCGGTGCCAAGAGCCTGCGTCGGCCATGGGGTCTGAACCTGGTAGTTCACCACATCCATGAGTTGCCGATTCACGTTGTAGAGCAGGAGTGACTCACCTGAGCTGCTGAGACCGAAGGGCAATTCCCCCGTAAGATTTTCGGTCTCCGGATTAAAGTAACGGAACCTTTCCTTGTTACGGCAGATCACGATGAAATCCCCCGGTGCCAGCCAGGTGTTCGACGGAAACACATATCCTGAATCCATATCCCCGTCGGTAAGCAGCCAGCCGCCCAGGTCCACAGTGGCAACCCCGCTGTTCACCAGTTCGATCCAGTCCTTTGTGTCCCGCTCCGGTGACGATTGATAATTGATCTCATTGATGACCACCGACTGCTCTTCAGGAGCGGCCCTGGTAAAAACCGCCCGGAATTCTCCGGCGGCCGACATGTTGTAGGTGATGTCGGGGCGATTGCCGTAAACACTGCCGGTCCACTGCACGAACTTATACCCCGGCTTCGGAATGGCCTTCAGGCGTATGGGGATATTACGGAAATAGATCCCTGTGAACGGATAGGCTTTCGGACGGATGGTGTTCAGCTCCACATAGCCTCCCTGGTCGGGTACCGTAATTTGAACCGTGAGCTGGTCTCCCAGGTTGAAGATATCCTGCATGTGCTGCCGGCAATACGAAGGACGATAATTCCCGAAAACCTTGCGGTTATCGATCTGCCACTGCCATGTGTCTATGTTCCCCCACCAGCGGTTGAAGGTATGGACCATTTCGTTCCGGTACAATTGTTTTAAAGAATCCAGATCTGATGCAATCCGTGAAGGATGGAAATCGAGGTTGAGCCGGTCACAATACTGGATAATGAAATTGTTCCGGAAAGCCGGGTTGGTGACCATCCTGCGCAGGAAAAGGGTTGACCATGGAGGATTGGGCCAGGGGGGACCGTCGGTTGCCAGGGCAAACTCCAGGGTATTCAGCTTGTAATCTTCGGTATTCCACAACCCAAAACCAAAATCGGTATCGTAAATGATCCATCGCCATTTACTCGCGGCCAGCCGGGAATTCCAGAATTTAATGTTGTTTGCAGGCCAGTCGCGGTTATTCAGGTAGATCTGGGTAAGCTGGTATTGAATGAAATTATCAAGGTCAACTTCCGCGGCTACCAGGGCAAAGTCGCTTTCCTGCTGCAATGTGGGCGTTTCATTCAGATAGGATGTCAGCTCCATATACCGGGCATTGCTGCCATGAACAGGATATCCGGACGTCTCCAGGAGGTTCACGGAATCTGCCGGGATATGATGGTTTGACGCGATAAAATGTTCGCTGATCTTTTCCCTTATGTTGAGCAAACCCCAGTAACCACCATTGATGTATACCGCTGCCGGCTGAAACGACTGACGATCCACCTCCATATCACGGGTGAGCCCGGTCATGAAACAATCCTGGAATTGCAGTCCCAGGTTGTCGTTTCCGGAATTTCGCAGGACAACCGATTCGAAACTATCAATGGGCTTATCCGCAAAGAACGGATAACTGAATGATCCCCTTCCGTAACCCTTTCTGGCGAACAGGGCCAGGGATTTCTGCTCAACGGCACGTGACCAGGCTCCGAATACCTTCATGCCCGCATCCTGGTCGATTTGCCTTACGCCCTCATGATCGAAGTATTCAACATGCACGGGTCGCTCCCAATCCATCCAGAAATTGGCATTGAAATAGGGGTAATCGGGTTGGGCGTGCGGACCATAGGCGAAAATTCCGGTCTCAAAATCCCACAGGTTGTCCGGATCGGTGGACAGGGAAACTATCGGCACATCGTGGTCAATTCCGGTAATATAGGTGTGTGAGGCAACCGGACCGGGCAGGGCACTATCGGCCATTACTCTTGCCCGGATCACCTGGCTGCCGGCAATATAAATCGGGGCCGTATACAGGGCATCTGATCCGTCGGGCACAGAACCGTCGGTCGTGTAATAAATCGAATCATTTTCCCCGGCACCGGCCAGGGTGACAGTAATCCCTCCGGGATGAATACCGCCGGGAGGTGACATGGATACCGGGACAGCAAGCAGATGGGCCTTGCCCTGGCTGGTGTTCGGAGTACCCGGCGTGGGATGATCGTAGTAATACCAGGTCGATGAACCTTCGGGTCCCCTGCCGTATGCTACATCTGCGGGAAGGGATATTGCCCGCACGGAGTCGATCAGCTCGCCCGATGGATCAAAGAGACAAAGGGTTTCCCCGTCGCTGTCGAGCTTGAAAGAAGCATGCAAGCTGCCGGAAGTTGAAAAGTCGAGCCAGGGTGAAATCCCAGACTCACCACCGTTGATCCTTCCGATACTCAGGAAAGGGATCAGTGAAAGATCCGTGGATCCGGCATTCAGGTTGTGGACCTGGATGGCCAGGAGGTTTTGACCTTCCAGGAGTTGATCCTCCGGGGATGCAATGGGGAAGTATTCCGGTACACCGCCCTGAAACAATGCAGCCTCATGGTTTGCAGCAGCAGGCTGATGGAAAGGCGTGACTTCCCCGGGAGAGCCGATGTTGGAACGCGCCACCTCATGGCCGTTCAGGTAGGCGACAAAGGCATCATCATAATCCACACTCAGTACCAGGCTGTCTAAGCTGCCCGGATCAGCAAGCGCAAAGGTCTTTCTGATGAATACACTTATAACCGGCCCCAATTCCGTGGAATCGTCGCCATCTCCGTATCCGAATCCGGAGGGGTCGTTGCCCCAGGATGAATCATCATAACCGGTCCCAAACCAGGCCGGTCCCAAATCCGAAGCCGGCACAAGGTATCTCCATTCGTCTCCCCGGTCAATGATCGTTTGCCAGGAAATCGGGGGATTCCTCCGGTTTTTACCTGAGGCAAAGACCAGTACATGACCCATGGGCTGGATGTATATTTGAGGGAATACCCATTTGCGGGGAAAATCCGGATCATCCGAGAGACTGTACCCCGACAGGTCTATGTTTGTGCTTCCGGCATTATAGATCTCTACCCAGTCGGAATAATCCCGGTCCTCATCAGCAAGACCGTTGGCATTCGACGAAAGAAATTCATTGAGGAATAACTGTGCCCTGCCCGGAACGGATAGAAGGGCAAAGAAAAGGAAAAGGGTAAAAAGACGCATATACATAAAAGAAGGTGCCAATATAAAAAAAACTGGTACATCCTGTATACGAAAAACTATGATGAAAGATCGGATATCGGAAACGTTCCTGAGGACCCTGAACGATTTTTCTCCCACGGGGACTTCCCATGGATTGTCTCTATTTTGGTGCGGAGGTACTACTGATCCCGAACAGATCGTAGGGAGCCTCGCTGAACAGGTCATTGAAAAGGTACACGGCAAGCAAAGTGTATCCGATGAACGCTGCAACAATCAGCAATTGTGTCCACGATGTTTTTTGAATTTCCTGCCTTCACATCACAAACTTCACCCGGGCAGTATTGCGCTTTTTCTATATAGAACAACCGTAGAAAAGACATCCCAGGCAAATTCCGAAGGCGGATTCAAAAAATAAGAACACCAGGCATATCAGACAGATGATACCTGTAATTGGACTATAGGCATTGACAACTACCATAAAGGTAAACATAATAGCAGCCAGGGCAATTCCGATTATCCACGCAAACTTCTTCTGCGCGGCCCCCACGTATTCCGGATTTTGCCTTGAAACGATCAGACGGCCTACAATCAGTGTCGGGGAATACTTCGGATTTATGAAGACCCGGATAAGAAAATCTGTGAGGAAAAGAACAATAACATATTTGATCATCAGAAAATTGCCCTTGAAGAGGATCATCATCAGGGAAATAAACATGACCAGAAAAAGTATGCCTGCCGATGCCCTTATCTCTCGCTCATTTAAAACAGGGATGTTGTAGCCCTCAAAGGTCTCACCGAATCTGATAATTTTGTTCATGGCAAATGGTTTTATAGTTTAAGAATTTGAATCGGGTTGTCCGGAAAGGGCATGGATAACCTTCTCGCAACCACCTTCTCGTATGAAATCGGAGTGGTCCCTGATGGAAGTAAATGTTTTTCCGGTTATTCTTTCACAAAGGATCTCCTTGCCGGTAGTGTTGTTGAATACCTCCATAATCTTTGAGGCGCTTTTACTGCCATATTCATATGCGGATTTACCGGGATTTTCCCTGCACCAGGCAAGTGCATCCATCCATATGGTGGCACTCAGTGCCCCGCAGGCATATCCGGCAAGGCCCATGCCACCGGCAAATCCGGATACCATCACCATTTCCTCGTGCGATCCTCCCTTTCTGGACACCACTTCAGAAGCACAATTCAAACAAGGCAGCGGTACGTCCAGGAGCCTTGCAGATAAACCATCATTGGCCGATTGAATGGCTTCCGGAGCCCATTTGTCGGCCAGCCTGAAACACGTACTGTTTCTTAATCCTCCCTGAAACAGGATCTTTACCATCATCACAGGAATGCTAAGTTTATTTTTCAGGTTAATACCGGTGATATCACGGCAGTTAACACTCCCTGCCCTTTCATTGAACGATTTCATCATGTGCCGTGTGGCGAGAACCGATGAGGCAATCGCCAGGTTCCTGTCGCTGTTCCTCCGAAATGATTCCGCACCGATTGCCAGCGCAGAACCCCAGAGCATGCCGCATTGATGCCCGAGCATCAGTCCGCCTGCCAGGGGATCAGAAGCATATTCCTCCGTCGGCCTGGGATGACCGAACTCCCGGTTCAGAATGTAAAAGAAGGTATGTGAACATGCACCGCATTTTTTGAATATGTCCCTGGTATCTTCACCAGGTTCACCCTTCTTGGATTGTCCGGCCGCTTCAATCTCAAAAGGTGGTATGCCTGCACCTGTCAATAGCGCTGCTGAGCCTGTGACTGCGGCAACGGTGGCCGACATTTTAACAAACTTCCGCCGGGTGATCGATGTTCTGGTTGTCATGGTGTTGAATATTTATCGGTAATATTGATCAGCGCATCACCGGAGGTTTTGAAGGTTAATTGTTTCGTGGTGCTGTTACTTCCGGTGAAAATACAGCCTGGCCCCAGGGAGACATAGATGGAATCTGACTGGAAGGAATCCAGCTGAATCGCTGCATTCTGATCTGCGGTAATTTCGAGTAATAGGGGCATCGTGATCTTCACCAAAGGCAGATCGGTATTTGCTGCATGGAATGTGGAATCCGACTGAATATGCAGTGTTCCGTTAAGGTTCCTGACAAATGTTTTCACAGAATCCGCTGAAGCCGCATATTCGACCAGGCACACTTTCCCCTGGCGTATCCTGACATTCACATGGTCCGATAATACAAGCCTGTTAAAATCGCCTGAAGGGATCGTTCGGTAAGCAGTCTCCTTCTCAGCGAGAGAACGTCTTATATAAATGGTATTTCGCAAAATCATGGAAAAGATCACAAATACAACAATGAAAACAACAGCTGTAATCAAGAGTATGACTTTATTTATTTTCATAATCATTTAGGTATTATGCATTCCTGGTAGTACTTTCCTGGTACTGGCTATAAAAAATACTCAGATCCTCCATGCTAAGGTTGAGCAACTGTAATTCCCTGAATAACCTTGGCAACTCCTGGTTTATGAAGTTTTCCTTTCTAAGTGCCGTAGTTTTTTCAAATCCATCGTCAGACACAAAATATCCGATGCCTCTTTTGTTATAAATAATGCCTTTTTCCTGAAGATAATTGAATGTGCGCATGACGGTATTCGGATTGACCTCAATGCTAACCGCAAGTTCCCTTACCGAAGGAATGCGGTCACCCGGATTCCATCTCCTCCGCAGAATATTCTCCGAAACCTGATCGGCAATCTGAAGATATATGGCATTGCTGTCGCCAAACTCCATATCAAACCTCCTGTTCTTTTAATCCAATGCAGGTGATCACCCAGCAGAGCGGAGCCAATATCCACATTCCGAACCTGCTGACGATCTGCAGGAATTGTTTAAGCGATTTTTCTTCGAAAGGGTTATATCCCGGCGGACACTGATCGGCTGTGTGGATGATGTCGGCCATGAGGAGATAAAAAATGAGTCCGCAGATCATGCCCAATATCATCAAGACGAAAATTGTTTTAGGAAATACAAAACCCCTGAAATGCACGGCGCCAACCAGAAATATTGCCTGGAAGATGATATAATACCCCATAGTTATCAAGGTTGTCTTATCCAGCGGATCGAAGGCCCGAAAAGTCACATTCCTGAAAAGGAAATGACCCGCTGAGTTAGCCAGAAGAGTATAGATGATAAAAGTGATCGTGAACATGAGAATCCAGCAGATACAGGTCAGCAGCCACATGCTCATGAATTTTTCGAAAGTCGATGCAGGCAAAGTAAGGTAGCTGTATCTTTTCAGAGGATCGCCCAGATCACTGAAGGCAAGACTGCTCAGGATAAATCCGCCTGTCAGGAGAAAGAAACCAAAGCTACTCGAATGGGCATCAAATACTTTGCTGGAGCTGAATATGTTTTCAAGGATAAATCCGGTGAAAAGCAATCCGAAGGTCACCACAAAAGTGATCAGGAAGGCTTTTCTGCTTCTGAATAATTCCATTTTTAACAAAAACCAGAAGCGCGATGGTTCAAAATAGTTCAGCAGGTTCATTATATCAGCTTTTGAATATTTCGTTTATTTTTTGTCTGTTGCTGATCACGGCATTAAATAGAATTTCCAGATTCATCCTGGATTCCTTGTGATCAGTGTTTTCTTTCACCACCGTATATCCGCCCAGGGAAGATTCATAATACAATACATTTCGTTCATCAGGAGGCTCAGTTTGTTTGGAAATACACAGTTTTCCGGAAATCCGCTCAAAATCCTGACAAAAAATAATTTTTCCTTCATCCAATATGATGATCGGATCAATCAGATTTTCCATATCCCTTACCTGATGAGTGGAAATGATGAAACTACGTTCCTCATTGATAGTACTCGCCACAATCTTTCTGAACTGACTTTTTGAGGGGATATCCAGGCCGTTGGAAGGCTCGTCCATTAACAATAACCTGCAATGAGTGGCCAGTCCGAATGATAAAAGAAAATTCTTCTTTTGTCCGTATGACATTGTTGAAAGCATTTGCCCTCCCGGAAGCCCGAATTCATGTATACAGTCCTTGAACAAGTCATTGCTGAAACGTGGATAGAAAGGGCTGTACAAGCGAACAAAGCATTCCATGTTCAGGGATGGAAGATCAAATTCTTCGGGTATAAGGAATACTTCACTCAGAAATTGCGGATACCGATCTCTTGGCTGCAATCCCAATACATTGATTCTCCCTTTTTTTGGAAATAACAACCCACAGATGATTTTCAGCAAGGTGGTTTTACCTGCCCCGTTTTTGCCAAGCAGACCGTAGATGTTCCCGGATGGCAAAGTCAGGCTGAGCCCTTCAAAGAGCGATTGTTTCTGGCTATAACTGAATGAAAGGTTTTCAATCTTTATCATATCGGATCAGTTAATTAGTGTATTACTTCACTAATACACTACAATAGTAATGCAATATTTTCAAAATTCCAAATACCCAATGATTTTTTTTGAAAATTTTGGGCAGCATCCCCGGTGGTGAACGATTTTGTTTTATGCAAATCATCGGTAAATCCACTAACTTTCATTTTTACCACATCCGAAAAACATTGCCCTAAACATGCATGCATCTGTATCTGAATCAGACAGAAAAGAACTTCAACAAGCTAAATTTCTGTTGGAAAACCCGGGGCTTGCCATTAAGATTACGAACATCCTCGGATTGCCCATTGAAGAAGGGATTAAAAAACTACCGAAAAAATGGAGTGAAAAAATTGGGGAAATTACCAGGACCGCGCTGCTCAAGGCATCCGAAGCGGCAATATTTACGGTTAAGGACATTCCGGGTGAGGGATCTTCAAACAAATGGCATAAACTGGCCGTTGCCGCAAGCGGCAGTGTGGGTGGATTTTTCGGTTTAGCTGCATTGGCCATTGAACTTCCCGTTTCAACTACCATAATGCTGCGTTCTGTAGCAGAGATAGCCCGATCACATGGCGAATCCATGGCAAATGCCGAAACAAAGCTGGCCTGCCTTGAAGTTTTCGCTTTAGGTGGCAAGCGTAAATCTGATGACGGAGCGGAAAGCGGATACTATGCCGTTCGTGCTCTCCTGGCAAGATCGATTTCAGAAGCGGCAGAGTTTATTGCCGAAAAGGGATTTGTCGAGGAGGGCGCACCGGTTTTGGTCAGGTTGATCACAAAAATTTCACAGAGATTCGGAATACAGATCACTGAAAAATTTGCAGCGCAGGCCGTACCGGCAATAGGTGCAGCCGGAGGAGCTATCATTAACACCATTTTTATTGATCATTTTCAGAATATGGCCAAGGGACATTTTATAGTCAGAAAATTGGAAAGAGCCTATGGCAAAGAAATGATCAAGAAATTGTATGAGGAATTGCCTCAAAGCAAATGATTTCATGCAATTCAAAGATATTCTGCAAAATCAGCCTTGATTTGGTTTGAATTCAGTACCTCCGGGTAGTTGAGAAAAATGTCACTGTTTGTAACTGTTTCCGGAGACTGCAAAGGGAACACGGATGCCGAAGGAAAGAGCGAATAAATGGTTTTATGCCAACTATCCGGAAAGCGCATTATGGTATTCTAATAACAGGAATAGCGGGGTTCATGTATCGATGTAAAATACCCATCAAAAAAATAAGTCGTTTTGTGTAAATCTTCGTATAGTGAAGTGAAGCTTAATACTAGAATGACATGAATTCTATCAACATTGAAGCTACAGATTCTACCCCGGCCATAAAGTTTGGAACAGATGGAAGGCTTTCCATTGTAGGTCGTGCATTACGCCTGGATGTGCTGGAGTTTTATCAAACCCTGGTTGACTGGGCCGGTGAATTGCAGGTTGAAGAGGTAACATTCGATATCTATTTAGAGTATGTGGATACCGGTTGCTCGATGATGCTGCTTAATCTTATGAGAACACTGGATAACAACAATAGCATTAAAAAGCTTGTGGTGAACTGGCATTATGAAGAAGTTGATGATGATGCCTTGCTGGATGGCCAGATTTTACAGGAATTAATGAAAAAGGCCGAATTCAGGTATCATGAGCATCCTGAGACAAATAATTTTACGCCGGATCGTTAAATAATATAAAGTTTATAGGCAACTGAAGCACTTCCGGATTAAATCAAACACGCAGAAATTCAAGACGGTGGTTGGAATCAGGATGTTGCAGGGTAGGACCGGCAACCAGCATGGCAATGGCACCAGGCACCTGATGTTCGCTAAGCCACTTGCGGGCAAAGTCCGACCAGTTTTGAGGTTCATCCTCCAGCAGTACCGGATGCACACCATAAGAAAACATGAGTCCCTGACATACCGTTGCATCCTTACTTATGGCAACAATTCCTACGGACGGTTTGGATCTTGATATCATCCGGGCAGTATTTCCGGTCATGGTTGGCACGAATATGCTGGAACAGGGTACGGTGTGCAATGCATGGTCCACCATTAGTCCGGTGGCTTCAGCGGCACTGGAGGGTGCATTCAGGCTGGATAATTCCATAGGGTAACCGCCTCGGGCAGATGGCCTGTGCAATTCCGTAAAGGCAGCGATCTTTGCCAGCATCTTCACTGCTTCTTCGGGATAACGGCCCATGGCAGACTCTCCGGACAACATGATACAATCGGTTCCGTCCAGGATGGCATTTGCCACATCCGTTGATTCGGCCCGGGTAGGCAGACGGCTGCTAATCATGGATTCCAGCATCTGTGTGGCGGTGATAACCGGTTTGCCGGCATGGCTGGCTTTTGTGATCAATTGCTTCTGTATGATGGCCATTTCCTCAATGGGCACTTCAACGCCGAGGTCACCACGTGCGATCATGATGCCGTCGGATACCTTCAGGATTTCTTCAAAGTGTTCAAGAGCGTCAGAACGTTCGATTTTGGCGATTATAAAGGGGTGTTTACCAAGGGCGTTGGCGGCAGTGCGCACTGCTTCGATATCAGCAGCCGTTTCCACAAAAGACTGGCTTATTGCGTCCACTCCATGGCTGAGTGCGAATTCCAGGCATGCGCGGTCATGCTCAGTAAAAGCGCTTATGCCCAGGTCAATGCCGGGGAGATTAAGTCCCTTTTTAGAACGCAGCTCCCCACCTACAGTGACTTTGCAATGGACATCATGGTCCTCAACCCGTTCAACCAAAAGTTGAACCATCCCATCGTTGAGGTAAAGCTGGTTGCCAGGTTTTACTACATGAGGTAAATTTTCGAAGCTCATACTGACACGCTTTGCGTCTCCGACGATCTCCGTGCTGGTCAGCGTAAAGCTGTCACCGGCATGCAAATGGATGGGTTCAGGATCGATCTTTCCCAACCGCATTTTAGGGCCGGGTAAATCAGCCATGATCGCTACACGATGACCCGTGGCCTTTTCTGCAGCACGGATGCGGGCAATTATCCCGGCATGAACGGTAAAGTCGCCATGTGAAAAGTTAAGTCGTGCGATGTTCAATCCCGCCCTGATCAGGCGTTCCAGCATCTCCTGCGATTCAGAGGCCGGACCGATGGTGGCAACAATTTTGGTTTTATGATTTGGCAAAGACCTTTTACTCATGTTGGTTCCGTTTTTTGATTCAATACCCTGTACCTATTTTACCTATGGTTATTCGAACCGCTCCGGTTGACCGGTGGCTGAAAGGGCTGCCCTCCAGGCTAAACTGTCGGGCTGCATTACTTTCGTCCGGCTGGTCAGCAGTTCTATGGGTACATGAATAAACATATTGTGCATATAACCTATCACCAGTCCGGTTTTACCGGCCATGGCCGCATGAACGGCGTTACGGGCAAAGAGATCACAAAGAACCGCATCCTCTGCATTAGCCGGGCTGCTGCGCACAAGATAACTTGGATCGATATAGCGCATGATAACAGGGATTTTTTCGCTTTTGAAATAAGATTCTATACTTTCCTTCATAAACAATCCGATATCTTTAGACTTGATGTTTCCGGACGCATCCCGCTCGATGGTATGATTTTCAATCAGATCCTGTCCGGCACCCTCGGCCACCACCACCAATGCATGTGACCGTTGGAGGATACGTTCCTTCAATACAGAAAGGAAACCTCGTGGACCATTCAGCTTGAAAGGAACCTCCGGAACAAGCGTGAAGTTCACATCCTGGCAGGCAACCGTTGCCCCTGCGGCAATAAATCCGGCGTGCCGGCCCATAAGCTTTACCAGGGAGATTCCGTTCTCCACGCTGCGCGCTTCAGTGTGGGCGCGGGTGAGCACTTTTGCAGCTTCCTCCACGGCGGTCAGGTAACCAAAAGTACGTGATACAAAGGCTACATCGTTGTCAATTGTTTTGGGAATGCCCACTACCGCAAGGGGATAACCTCTTTTTCCGGCCTCCTGGAACAGTTCGTTCCCTCCTCTTTGGGTACCATCACCTCCAACAGTAAAGAGAATATTGATCCTGAGGCTGATAAGGTTGTCAACAGCCAGGGAAACATCTACCGGACCCCGCGAAGTGCCAAGCAGTGTGCCACCTTCCTTGTGAATGCTATCCACAATTTCGGGGGTAAGTGTTAAAGGAGTTTTCCCTTTCTTCGGATCCAGTCCCTGGTAACCTCCGCGAAATCCGACGACATCCTTCACACCATAAGCATAATGCAATTCAAGATATAGCGAACGGATCACATTGTTCAAGCCGGGGCACAAACCGCCACAGGTGACAATACCGACCCTTGTATGTTCGGGATCGAAAAAGAGTTTCGCCCGGGGGCCGGCCATTTCAAAGAACAATCCTGCAGATGCTGGTGCATGTTCCTCCTGTAAAATATGCTCAGGTATACGAATGCTGTCGCTGACGGTGTGCCTGACAGGCGATGTGAATCTAGGTTCACCCAGTACAGTAATTTCCATGGTCTTAAAATTTTCAATCACTTAAGTCGGTAAAAAAAGACATCGAAGATCAGCCTTTTCGGGATCCCTTCTTAAATGAAGTATCCATGGGTAAAAGTACATATTTTGGCGGACAGTGGATTCCTAATCGGAAATATTGTTATTAAATTATTGTATGTCTGTGAAATAAGCACTTGCTCAAAAATATCATCATCGGGTGTTGATTGTGCCTAAGATCAATATCCGGGCTGATTAAGGATACCGCACATTGACTTTCTCCTTAAGTTTAGCTATCGGTCCGGATTAAGACAGATTTCTTTATTTTACCCGAGAGTCAACGATATATCGGGAGCAATGAACAATTCATCTAAAAAGCTTTCAGCTTTCCTGTAATCTTTATTCTTATGGGAACGCCTTCAACCTGTGCCGGGATTTCCGCCTGAATGTTTTCCGCAGGGGAATCCACGGAAATTATGATCGCGATTTGATCACCAATCATGCCAATCCCAATAGCGTTTACCCCCTGAATGCTGAGCCATTTATTCTCGAAACGCTGCTTGACTTCAACTGCCTTCTTCATCAGGTCGTTTCCAGCCATAATTTGTTAAGGGTTGGTCTGTTGCTATAAATGTACAACTTTTTACAATATTCTAGGGTAAGGTAATTCCTAGAGCATCAAATACATTGCTGATGCGATTAATGATGGTAGTGGTTTCACTTCCGGCAAACAGCAGTCCCACCAGGTTATTGTTCTGATCAAGTACTGCAGATCCACTGTCACCTCCCTGGCTCATTGCCCCGGCCAGTATCTGGTCGACAAAAATTCCGACTTTGTTTGTACCGTAACTCACCTGTGCAGTCACATTGATCTGCTCAATGGTGCCGGTAGTCAGTCCTGTAGTTCTTCCGCTTTTCTTAATGTTCATGCCTAACATTCCGTCCTGAAGGCCGGCAATGGTTCCAATCTGCAGAATATTATTGACAACATCTCCGGGGACCAGTGGTTTGGCTATGGCACAATCTACCAGATTCTCCGCTTGTTGTATCCGGTAAGGAAGTAGTCTTGTATTGCTACCTGTCATGGCGCTGATCCCGTTTAAGAAGGCAGCCACCGATCGGGCCAATCCGCAGGAAGATTCCTCTTTGAAACTAATCGGCACAAAATCACTCAAAACAGCAATCTGATCCGCCGGATTTTGTCCGCCATCATAAGGACCGGGTTGCAAAATTGCATCGCCAATGCTGGCCTCATTACTGTTGGCCAGTACATGGTTGTTGGAGAGAATGTAAATCTCGTTATTCTTTTTTACGAGGCATCCCAGGGTGCCTGCTGTGATCAGAAAATGCCCGATACTGCAACCACCCGGCGCCGGTCTGAAACGCTGAGTGGGAGGCTGCAATGCCCTTAAAATTCCCACAGGTCTTACATCAGTGGGCACGGCCTGAATGAAGGCAGGGACCACTTCGTGACTGCTGAGTTTTGCCTTTGGTTTTTTGATGTCCACCGAACAGATAATTGCCAGCTCCGGCGTTGTGCGACCGGCCACGGTTTTGTAACCGATACCGGTAGCCACCACATTTTGTTTTTGCATGAGCTCCAGTCGAACCTTTGTCAACTGCTCACGAACTTTTTCGATTTTGGGATCTTCATTCGCCATTTTCGTCAGTTATTAGGTTGGTACTTGGGAGTATATTAATGAAGCAGTACTATCTCATCAGCGATAACTATTACTGAATATTGCGATAACCTGAGAGTGAGAATATTGACCAGCTTAAAGTTACAAATAAATCATCAAACCTTACAGAATTTTTACGGAGAATGATCCGGATTTTTTAAAGGCAAATAATAGGGCATTTGCCAACCATTGAAGGGAAAATACCGGTTGGGCATTTCCTATTATCACTTTAACATGGCAAATGGTCCTTGTTTTTCGTAATTTTGCACTGTTTTCATGAATCATTAATCCCCGACCATGTTGAATATTTTCAATAAACCATATCCTTTTAATGATGATTTAAAGCACAATAGCAAAATTATATTCTTTACCAGCCTGGGTGTATTTGTTTTTTTGCTTCTTTTTCAGCCTTTTGATATCAGCGCTTTGCCAACAAGGGATAAATATTACCTGTTAATCGGTTTTTCGGTGATCACATTTCTGGCACTCAGCCTTCATTTAATGCTTATTCCCAGTCTTTTCCCGAAAAAATTTTCCTCCACCGAGTGGTCCATAAAAAAGGAGATTTTCTGGAATTTATGGATATTGTTTAGCATACTGGTAGGATACTTTTTTCTGACGAATTTTTTGGGAGCAATGAAATTCGGTTTCAGTATGGTCATTAAGCTGGTATTGACAGCTGTAATACCTCTTTCCATCCTGATCATTGTCAACCATAACAAAATGTTGCGTGCGCATTTAAAAACAGCCGATGAATTAAACAGGAAACTGAAAGAGAGTAAGTCCCACCTGGAGAAGATCGTTTATTTTGATTCTGATTATCAGAAAGACAGCCTGGCCATAAAAGTAAATTCTCTGCTGTTCATCCGATCTGCCAACAACTATATCGAGGTATTCTGGAAGGATGGAGAGAATACTAAAAACCAAATGGTCAGGTGCAGCATGGTGAATGCTGAAGAAGTTTTAAAGGAGCATAAGTTTATTTTTAAATGCCACCGGTCGTATATGGTTAATATAACTCATATTGACCGTATTGAAGGGAATTCCCAGGAATACAAACTGTTTTTTGAAAATATCAGTTTCCCCATACCTGTATCAAAGAATTCTGTCAGTAAACTGAAAGAACTCATCTGAAGAAAATTTTCGGGTGTTTTTCTGCTGTCTTTTGGCACCTAAAACAATACCATTCGTCCCTAAAAAAAGTATTGACACCTATTTATTCCTGTTTGACCCTATTTTTTTTTCGCGGCAAGCAAAAGGGATAGTTTTGTCCGAAATTAAGTTAACATAAAATGATGAATGCATTTCAGATTGGGGATATTCAGGTGAGACTTCCGATCGTACAGGGAGGAATGGGAGTGGCAATTTCTTTATCAGGTTTGGCCGCAGCAGTGGCCAACGAAGGTGGCATAGGTGTAATATCGGCTGCTGCAATAGGAATGACTGAGCCGGATTATATGAAGAATTTCCGTGAAGCCAATAAAAGAGCCTTGCGCAAAGAGATCAGGAAGGCCAGAAGCCTTACCAATGGGATCATAGGTGTCAATATTATGATGGCATTGACGGATCATGAAGAATCTTATCATAACCGCAATAGACGAGAAAGTTGATCTCATCATCATGGGAGCCGGATTACCATTGAAAATACCGGCCGTGATTGCAGAAGCAGGTTATGAAAATTATCATACCAGGCTTGCAGTTAAAGTATCCTCTGCGAAGGCGGCAAAACTCATTTTTCAATACTGGGCCAATAAATACAACCGTATACCCGACGCTGTAGTGGTTGAGGGACCGCTTGCAGGCGGACACCTGGGATTTAAAAAAGAAGAACTGACAGGGAATGTTGTTCCCCTGCATCAGTTAATCGCGGAAACCGTTCACGAAGTGCAATTGTTTGAAAGACAATTTGAAAGGGAAATACCTGTGATTGCTGCCGGAGGCATTTATACCGGTAAAGATATGTACGACATCATGCAGGCTGGGGCAAAAGCGGTTAAACTGGGTACCCGGTTCGTTACCACACATGAATGTGATGCCTCGCTTGCTTTTAAGGAGAGCTACCTGGCATGCGTTGAGGGAGACATTACCATTATTAAAAGTCCTGTGGGACTCCCTGGCCGGGTCATTAAAAATGATTTCGTAGGTGAAATACAAAACGGTAATACCAAACCATTTAAATGTGCATGGAATTGTCTGCTCCCCTGTAATTTCAGAGAGGCGCCCTATTGTATCGCTCAGGTTTTATTTAACGCCGCCCGGGGCAACATGGCTGAAGGATTTGCCTTTGCAGGAGCAAATGCCTACAAATCCACCAAGATACAGTCTGTATCGGAGGTGGTAAACGATCTGATCAGGGAATACAATATGGAGGTTTTCAGAAAACAAAGCTCTGAAAAAAATGATCTTTCTACACAGATACAATACGTGCAGGCTGTTGCATAGTCTTTTATAAACGGTAATAAAAGCTCAAGGCAGGCACAATCCGGCCTTCTGAGAATAATAAAAATAAAATTTAAAAATATGAATACAGTTGTGGAGAATCGGCCAGTTTCTGACCGGTCGTGGGAAAAGGTTGTTATGAAATACAACCGTCCCGTTTTGCGTAAAAGCATAGGACAGATCTTAAATTCACTCATTCCTCTAATAATACTTTGGTTCCTGATGGTGGAAAGTTTACAGATCTCTTACTGGATCACCCTTTTGTTGGCCGTGCTCTCTTCCGGATTCTTAATCCGGCTATTCATCATTTTCCACGATTGTGGTCACGGATCTTTTTTCAGATCCAGGAAGGCAAACGATATTGTTGGCAAGATCATGGGCATCCTGACCTTTACCCCTTATAACAAATGGCACTATCATCATCGGGTGCATCATGCCACGTCAGGAAATCTGGATAAACGCGGTGTGGGTGACGTCTGGACCCTTACTGTAGAAGAATACCGGAATTCCTCAAAGAGAAAGCGATTTATTTACCGGGCGTTCCGTAACCCGTTTGTGATGTTTACCATTGGTCCGCTTTTTATGATCTTTGTGCAAAACAGGCTGACAAAAAAGCAGATGACAAAAAAGGAAAAAGGGAATGTCTATTTCACCAACCTGATGGTGCTGCTTATGGCGGCTGCAATCAGTATGCTGATCGGCGTAAAAGCTTATCTGATGATCCAGTTGCCTGTTATCATCTTTGCACACATCTTTGGACTCTGGCTGTTTTACATCCAACATCAGTTTGAAGAAGTATCCTGGGAGAGGGAGGATCAATGGGATTATAAGACTGCGGCCATCAGGGGCAGTTCATTCCTTAAATTACCGGTAGTTCTGCAATGGTTCACGGGAAATATCGGTTTTCATCATGTTCATCACCTGAGTTCGAAAATACCTAATTACAATTTGTCCCGGTGTCATTACGAAAATGACATGTTCAAAGAGGTCACCCCGATCGTATTGCTTTCGACTTTTAAAGCCTTAAACCTTAGCTTATGGGACGAGGCGGCAAGACAACTGACAAGTTTTAAGAAGATAGCCGTTGCAAGCTGATCACTTCCGGGAAATTTTGTTTTTCCTGGTAAAAGACTCGGTGGTGTTTTCGGACCAATTAAGAAATCGCTGTCTGAATAAATAGTGAGTTCTGAGCAGTCTATCTATTAATTTTAAATGACTATCAGCAATGTATAATACAATCATTATGCCGCCCCTGATGGGGCTTTTTTAATAGATACTAAAAGTGAAAGCAACAGAGAAAGAAACCCTAAGGTATTGGACCGGATTTGGTTTCTGCAGGTTCTCAAAAATTGCAGTATGGCCAGGCTTATTCACCCTTATTGGATTGAAATGCTTTATTTGATAAGTTAAAATTCATATCTTGAAGAAGGTGAATTACTCTGAGAGGAATATGGGGATACTGACACTCGTTTTTTGCTTATTTGTGAATAGCGTTCCATATTTTTCAATAAAATCATACATTTGCCGGTGATTTATGAACTGCGTTTTTTGCGCAGATGATAAACTTATTTTTGTATAAACAGGATTTTGTGGCTTTAAAAAACATATTTTCATCGCCAAATTCAACAGTTCATGAGTAAAATTCTTTCAAAGGAGTATCTCTCACCGAATGTAGTTCAACTCGAAATATATGCCCCGCTCATTGCCCGCAAAAGGAAAGCCGGCCATTTCGTGATCATCAAAATCGGTACGGAAGGAGAACGCATTCCGCTTACCATAGCAAAGGCCGATGTGGATAAAGGCACTATCACACTTATTGTTCAGACAGTCGGAGTTACCAGTCACAAAGTGGCTGCCCTGAACGTAGGGGACGATGTTACTGATGTTGTGGGTCCCCTGGGCAATCCCACCCATATTGAAAAGGTTGGTACCGTGCTTTGTGCCGGAGGAGGCGTTGGTATTGCCCCTCTGTTGCCCATTGTGGAAGCATTCACAACGCAGGAAACAAGGTGATCAGCCTTCTTGCAGCTAAAACAAAAGAACTGCTTATCCTTGAAAAAGAAATCCGGAGTCACTCGGATGAGGTCATCATCATGACCGATGATGGAAGTTATGGTCAGAAAGGACTTATCACCCTGGGCATGGAAGAAATATTCAAGACCCAAAAATGGATTTATGTGTTACCATCGGACCGGCCATTATGATGAAGTATCACCAGCCTGGTGGCTAAAAAATATGACATTCCTGCCATGGCAAGTTTGAATGCCATTATGGTGGACGGTACCGGCATGTGTGGCGCCTGCAGGGTTAGTGTAGGAGGAAAAATCAAGTTTGTGTGTGTTGAGGGACCTGAATTCAATGCTTATGATGTGGATTTTGATGAACTGCTGATGCGTCTCGGAGGATATAAAAATGAGGAAGAAAAGCGTTATAAAAATGAAGTGGAGAATCTAAAGGCCGGTAACAATATGAGTGAAATCCAGATAATAATCACAAAGGACCTACGTGATCAGGAATGGCGTAAGGAACTTAAAAAAAGAATTCCTGCAAAAGAACGTACTGCCATTCAAAGGATGCGGATGCCGGAAGTGGAACCTTCAGAGCGTGTTAAAAGCAATGTTGAGGTAAATAGCGGTATCATGCTGAAATGGCCATAAAGGAGGCAAAACGTTGCCTCGATTGTGTTGATCCGCAATGTATCAAGGGATGCCCGGTTGGAGTGGATATACCTACCTTTATCAAATATGATTGAAGCAGGTGAATTTTTCAAAGCCGCTGCATCCATTAAGAAAAACAATGTATTTCCCTCGATATGCGGCAGGGTTTGTCCGCAGGAGGTTCAGTGTGAAGCACAGTGCCTGTATGCCTAAAACTTAATAAGGAACCGGTGGCGATAGGATATCTCGAACGATTTGCAGCTGATTACGAAACGCAGTCGGGTCATGTATTTACGCCGGAAATACCGGAAAGCAATCATATCAAGGTGGCGGTTATCGGATCAGGTCCGGCCGGATTGGCTGCAGCAGGCGACCTGGTGAAGAAGGGCTATGATGTTACCATTTTTGAGGCATTGCATGAGTTTGGCGGCGTATTGAAATATGGTATCCCTGAATTCAGGTTACCCAATCGGTATCATCGATCTGGAAATCGATAATCTGAGAAAAATGGGTGTGAGGTTTATGAAAAACATCATTGTCAGGAAAAACGGTTTCACTTTGATGATCTTGAAGCAGGAAGGGTTCCGTGCATTTTTTGTCGGAAGCGGTGCAGGGATTACCGAATTTCATGAATATTCCTGGCGAAAATTACAACGGCATTCTTGTCGTCCAACGAATACCTTACCCGGGTGAATCTGATGGGTGCTGCCAAAAAGGAGTATGATACACCGGTATTTTTTGGCAAACATGTGGCTGTAATAGGCGGTGGGAATACGGCCATGGATTCGGTCAGAACAGCAAAACGACTGGGTGCTGAAAGGGCAATGATCATTTACCGCAGGTCTTTTGATGAAATGCCTGCCCGTAAAGAAGAAATCAGACATGCCCAGGAAGAGGGCATTGAATTTCTCAACCTGCATGCACCGGTTGAATATTTTGCCGATGAGAAGGGTCATGTAAACCAGATCAGGCTCCAAAAGCATGGAACTTTCTGAGCCGGATGCCTCAGGAAGAAGAAAACCAGTGCCTATTGCAGGTTCGGAGTATCACATCGATGCTGATCTGGTGATCGTCAGTGTCGGCGTTTCTCCCAATCCGCTTATACCGCAAAGCCTGCCGGGATTGCATGTAAGCAAATGGGGCACCATACAGGTTGATGAAGAAAAGATGCAATCCAATATCACCGGCTTGTTTGCCGGAGGCGATATTGTCAGGGGAGGGGCAACTGTGATCCTTGCCATGGGCGATGGCCGAAAGGCCGCCCTGGGAATTCACAAGTTTTTATCGAATGGTTCCGTAACCATTCCGGATCAACAACAGGAGGATCAACCCGGAGAGGAACAGCCGGAACCATAAGAGACGTAATCAGGGATAGCTAGCATTAACAGTGACCGTAGCGGGGATGGCAGGAATAGTTATGACCTCACTGGAAGTCTTCCGATAATCCGATCAATTTTATCCGTTATTGAAATAATTATTCTAATTTCGTAATATCCTTGTTAACATTGCGATTGACAGGGATATGAACCAATCATTTTTATGAAACCTGTCCTTCCCGATACTGCCGGCTTCAGGAAAGCTACTGTAATAAACAGGATTGTTACGATTCTGCAGGATCAGAAGCCCATTGAAGAAAGGCTCAGGCAGGTTTGTGCCTTCATTCCCGAAGGTTTTTCCATTCCTGAAGAAGTATCCGCCAGCATTGCCTATGACGGATTGCTATACAGCAGTCCAGATTTTACCGAATCACAATGGCTGGAACGCTTCAATTTTATCACTCCCGATTCAGTGAAAGGCGTCATTGAACTGCACTTTTCAGCCGCTTTTATGGAAAAGGCCCCAGCCGAATACCTGGCAAAGGATGATCATTACCTGAAGAACATTGCCGGTTTAATTACAGGGGTCATTGCTACCGATAAACTCACCAAATTGCTGTATGACAATACTGAACGGCTGAAGGAATTAAAAGGCATCCGGCGGACAACTGAGATACTGAGCAGAGGCAATTCCATCGAAGAATCCTTACAGGAAATATGTTCATTTTTCCTGAAGCATGGCAATATCCTCAGGAATGTGCTGCCCGCATAATCTATGGGGACAAGGTGTTCACCAGCATGAATTTCACCGAAACCCCCTGGGTGCAAAAGCAGGTTTTTGAAACACCGGATAACCAGAAAGGGGGTATCGAAATTTATTATTTGAAGGAGTTCCCAAAAGCGCATGAGGGTCCTTTTTTAAAAGAGGAACGTGATCTGATCGATAATCTGGCAGCACTGATTTCCGGTACAGTTTCGCAACAGGCACTCCGTGAATTGCTGTCAAAAAATACCGAACGACTTAAGGAACTTCGGGGTATCAACCAGACTTCCATGATCCTCAAGGAAAGCAAATCCATCACTGAGGCTTTGCAGGTGATCGCTTCCATCCTCCCTGATGCTTATCAGTATCCTGAGTACGCTGTGGCACGCATTTCGTTATGAATCCATGGTGTTTACCAGCAAAAATTTCAGGGAAACACCATGGGTGCAGCAACAGGGATTTGACACACCCAACGGAACAGGCGGTTTAATTGAAGTGTATTACCTGAAGGATTTTCCGAAAGCAGATGAGGGACCTTTTCTGAAGGAAGAACGAAACATGCTGATCAACCTGGCCAATCTGATTGCGGGTTCTGCACCAAGGATATCCTGAACAACCTGTTGTATGAAAACAGGGAACGCTTGAAGGAACTGCATGTGATCAACCATACCTCACATATCATTTCCCAGGGAAAGCCCATTGATGAAACATTGCAAAAAATATGCTACATTATACCCCGTTCATGGCAGTTTCCTCGTTATACTGCGGTAAGAATCAGCTATGAAGGCAGAACATAGGTAAGCCGTGAATTCAAGGATACACCCTGGGTGATGCATGAAACATTCGTTACCTTTGATAACAAACGCGGACTATTGATGTATTTTACCTGAAGGAATTTCCACGGTCATACGAAGGTCCTTTTCTGAAGGAAGAAAGACAATTGATCATCAACCTCGGAAAGCTGATCAGCGGTTACCTGAACAGCTACAAAGGCAGGGAAATATACAGTAAAACAAATCTTGAAAAACTCGAGCCTTTCAACGCCGGAGATTACCGGCAAATCCTGGTAAAAAACAAACGGCCGCTTCAGCTTTTTTTTAACCAGCAGTCGCTCGATAAGTACATTTACCTTGACATGATGAAGTACAAGGTCAAGGAAATATTGTTCGTGGCTACTCTTTATGATGCCTTTATTCTTGAAAATGAGGATAGTTTTTTCGAACAGTTTATGGGCATCATTTACCAGTACAGCCTGTTCTCACTGCCCCGGATAACCGGTGTTACTGCGCCCGAGGAGGCATTGGAACTGCTCGATACGGCCAATTTCGACATTGTCATTCTCATGGTAGGAATGGACAAGGAAACTCCGGTGGTGCTGAGTGAGCAGATCAAGCAGAAAAGGCCCTCCCTGCCGGTATATTTACTGCTGAATCAGAAAAGCAACATCAGGTATTTTGAGGATCTTGTTCCCACCCTGAATGCGGTGAACAAACTCTTTGTCTGGAGCGGTAATTCACAGATCTTCTTTGCCATTGTGAAATCCATCGAAGATGCGGCCAATGTGGAAAATGATACCCGGATCGGACTGGTCAGGATCATCTTGTTGGTGGAGGATTCTGCCCAGTATTATTCCAAATATCTCCAGATGCTGTATTCCATTGTATTCGGACAGGTACAGCAGGTTTTGCCCGAAGTGGAAAAAAATGAACTCGACAAGATCTGCAAAATGCGTTCAAGGCCCAAAATCCTGCTGGCCAGGAATTACGAGGATGCCATGTTTATCTTTAACAAATACAAGGATTTCATGCTTTGTGTGATCTCGGATGTGGAATTTGAACGCGATGGCAAAGATTGATAAGACAGCCGGGATAAAGTTCATCAATTATATCAAGTCGCATATTTTAAACCTGCCCATCATCCTGCAGTCATCGGAAAAAAGCAATGAGCAATTGGCCAGAAGCCTGAATGTGGGATTTATTAACAAAAACTCAGAAACCCTGTTGAACGATCTGAAGAACTTTCTTACTTATTACCTGGGATTTGGTGATTTTGTTTTCCGGAACCGTGAAGGGAAACCCATAGCCGTAGCCAAAATCACTGCGGGAATTTGAAGCCTTGCTGCAGGAAATTCCCGACGAAACATTTTACCTGCATGCCCAGGAAAATCAGTTTTCGCTATGGCTGATGGCCAGGGGTGAAATTGAACTGGCCCGTACGCTAAATCCGATGAGAATAGGCGATTATAAGGATGTAAAGGAATCGCAGGCGGTATTTCATTGAAACCTTCAGAAAGTACCGTGAAGAAAAGAAAAGGGGTAAGGTGCTGAGCTTTGATGAAACGGCCATCATGGATGAAAAGAATATTGTGGCCTTTGCCGGCGGTTCATTTGGAGGAAAGGGAAGAGGTCTGGCCTTTATCAATGCACTGGTTTACAATATTGATTTTGGCGATATCAGCAAGGAAATCAACATCCGTACGCCCATAACAGCCATAATAGGCACGGATGAGTTTGAATATTTCATCGAAATGAACGGACTTGTTTGATATCATTATCAAACCGGGAATCACTTATCAGGAAATCCGGCAGGAATTTGTTCATGCACGGATATCTCCGCGCTGTGTCAAAAAGCTTGAGTTTTTCGTGGAACAGATTGAAAAGCCCATTGCCGTAAGATCATCGAGCCTTGTCGGAAGATTCACTTACCCAGCCTTTTGCAGGTGTATTTGATACCTATATCATTCCCAACAACCGCGAAAACAAAAAGAATGTCCTGGAAAATCTGATGCAAGGCCATCAAACTGGTTTTTGCCTCGGTGTATTCCGACAATTCCAAAACCTATTTTCAGGCTATTCATCATAAAGTTGAAGAGGAAAAAATGGCGGTTATTCTGCAGGAACTGGTGGGTAACCAATATGGGGATTATTATTATCCGCACATCAGCGGAATTGCCCAGTCGTATAATTATTATCCGGTGGCCCATATGAAGCCTGAAGAAGGTTTTGCGGTAGCTGCAGTGGGACTGGGTTCCTATGTGGTGGAAGGCTGGAAATCATACCGGTTTTCTCCCAGGTATCCCAAAATTGAAATGTATCACCACCAAGGATCTGCTAAATAGTTCCCAGCTGAAGTTCTATGCCCTGAACACGGCCAAAAACGAGTGGATTATGTAACCGATGGTGAACTGGCATCTCTTGAACTGCTCGACATCAGTGAGGCAGAAAAACACGGCACATTGAAGCATTGTGCTTCGGTATATCATGGCCGACAATGACCGCATTGAGCCGGGATTTCAGTCAGCCGGCCCCCGTGTCATCAATTTTGCCGATATTTTAAAATTCCAATATATTCCTCTGGCCGAAACAATTGATATGATGCTTGGGCACCATTGAAGATGCGCTCGGATCGCCGGTTGAAATTGAATATGCAGTTGACCTGAACAGAACGATGAATGGCCTGCCTTCATTTTACCTGCTTCAGATAAAACCCCTGATTGGCAGCCAGCTCAGTTATCAATATTGATTTTGACAAGATTGACAAATCCAATATCGTTCTGTATACACAAGTCGAGCCTGGGAAATGGTGAAATCAAACATATCCACGATGTTATTTTTGTCGATCATTCAAAGCTTTGATAAACTGAAAACCCATGATATTGCAGCGGAAATTGAACAAGTTGAATGCCAGGATGATCGGCAGAGCAAGGAATATATCCTTATCGGACCTGGCCGTTGGGGCACACGTGATCCTTTCCTGGGCATACCGGTGAACTGGTCGCAGATCTCAAATGCCGTGTAATTGTGGAAGTGAGCCTGGCCAATTATCCGCTGGATTCTTCCCTGGGTTCACATTTTTTTCACAATGTAACTTCCATGAACATTGGATATTTTTCGGTACATGATACCTCACAGACCGATTATATCCGATGGGAATATGCTGCATAAAAGTGAATTGATCATGAATACCAAGTACCTGAAACATGTACGATTCAAAGATCCCGTTGCAGGTACTGATGAATGGCAAACAAAAGACGGCCGTAATCCTTACAAATTCCTAAGCTATGGCTGATACAATACGATTGGGTATTTATGATGAACATAAAATCGTGCAGGAAGGGATATGCGCGCTGCTGCAAACGGTTGAAGATATTGAAATTGTGCTGAAGGCAGATCAGCGGGATCAGTATTGGCAGATCCTCAAGGCACACCCTGGTTCATGTATTGATCATTCAACCTGCATCATTTAACACTCCATGTATGTCAACCTGATTACGCAAATCTCAACTTCAGTATCCAAAGATCAAAGTGCTGATCATTTCAGTCGAAAATGATGAAGACGTTGTTTTAAAGACAATCAAGGCCGGGGCAAAGGGATTTCTGGCCAAAGATACGACACGGAACGAGCTGATCGAGGCAATCTATACACTTTCGAAACGGACACGACTATTTCAGCAATTCCATCACCCTGTTACTCCTGAATAAATACATTACCAGGCTGAAAACAGATGATGAAGGTCGGATATCAAGGAGCCTGAGTTCACGTGAGATCGAGATCATGAAAATGTGGGGAAACAGCTGACCAACAAGGAGATTGCCGACAAGCTGTTTTTAAGTGTGCGAACAGTGGAAACCCATAAGAACCATATCATGCAGAAGCTGAACCTGAAAACTTCCGTGGATATGGTTAAATTTGCCATCCGGAATAACATCATTGAATTATAACGTTCTCCTTGTCCGATACGAGAATCACGTAATCACATACGTGTATTACTGAATTCACATGTCCCTGTAACATCAATTGCATCCAATTGTTTATATTTTTACACCTGTCACTGATCACGCATCGCGTATCATACTTATAACCCATAATATTTAACCTCATTTAACATATACTATAAATGGCCGACATACTCAATGTAAAAGTCAATGATTTCATGGCAAAAGTAATTGCCAAAAATCCGGGTGAAACCGAATTTCATCAGGCAGTAAAAGAAGTGGTGGAATCCCTTATGCCTTTTATTGAAGAGAATCCGAAATTCAGACACGGCAAAATTCTCGAAAGAATCACGGAACCCGAACGAGTAATTCTGTTCAGGGTTCCCTGGATCGATGACAACGGGGAAATTCAGATCAACAAGGGTTACCGAATTGAAATGAACAGCGCGATAGGTCCTTACAAAGGAGGCCTTCGTTTTCACCCTACCGTAAACCTGGGTATTCTGAAATTTCTTGCTTTTGAGCAGGTATTCAAGAACAGCCTTACCACCTTGCCCATGGGTGGTGGAAAAGGCGGATCCGATTTCGATCCCAAAGGCAAATCGGACAATGAAGTAATGCGTTTCTGCCAGAGCTTCATGACCGAATTGTCACGGCATATCGGTCAGGACACCGATGTTCCGGCCGGGGATATCGGCGTAGGCGGCCGGGAAATTGGCTATATGTTCGGCCAGTACAAACGGATCCGCAATGAATTTACAGGTGTTCTTACCGGAAAAGGAATCGAGTGGGGCGGAAGCCTTATCCGTCCCGAAGCTACAGGTTATGGTGCCGTTTATTTTGCAGAAGAAATGCTGAAAACCAGGAACGAAAGTATTAAGGGAAAAACAGCCGTTGTTTCAGGTTCAGGCAACGTGGCCCAGTATACGGTTGAAAAGCTGCTTGCACTTGGGCGCACAAGTGCTTACTTTTCCGATTCATCAGGGTATATTTATGATCCCAATGGTATTAGCTCCGAAAAACTGGCCTGGGTAATGGAGTTAAAAAACAATCGCCGTGGAAGAATTCAGGAATATGCTGATAAATTCGGTGCCAGGTACTTTGAAGGCAAACGTCCCTGGGCGGTAAAATGTGATATGGCTTTCCCGAGTGCCACACAAAATGAAATTAATGAGGAAGATGCCGAATTGCTTATGCAAAACCGGATGCCTGGTAGTTTCCGAAGGTGCCAATATGCCCTCTACCCCTGAGGCAGTTGAAATGTTCCTGAGGGAAAAAATCCTCTATGGTCCTGGCAAAGCCGCCAATGCCGGTGGTGTTGCAACCTCCGGACTCGAAATGACCCAGAATTCCATGCGCTTGCCCTGGTCACGAGAAGAGGTGGATCAAAGACTGCACCAGATCATGATCAACATTCATGCTACCTGCGTGAAATATGGCAGGGAACCGGATGGTTATATCAACTATGTAAAAGGTGCCAATATTGGCGGATTTATCAAGGTGGCCAACGCCATGCTGGCACAGGGAGTGGTTTAAATCAGCAACAGGTAACGAGTAACAGGTGCCCAGTGGAATGGGATTTGTGGGGTATTCGTTTTTGCCATATCAATTGAATGGAGCCAGCTAATGCTGGCTTCATCCTTTTTGTGCCTTTCTGAGATTAATTGTGTACTGAAATTGTTGAATAGTCATTCTTATTTGATGATCTATCACCTGTAACAGTCGGATCATAAATAACTGCTTCCTGGATCGGTTTAATTAAGTTACTTTTAAACCTGAATAAATCCTAGTAAATCTTCTCGGTATGCCTTACCAACATGACCGGTAAAGTGGAGAAAAATGGATACACTGATCAGGTAAGATGACTACACTCCCTAATATTACAAAGGTATTTGAAGAACAGGCTTTTTTGAATCCGGAGAAGGCTGCAATAATTTACCGGGGCAGGTACATGTCCTATGAGGAATTAAATACAGCCTCCAATAGCGTTGCAAACTATCTTATTGATAACCATTTATATGGACAGTTTATTGGAATATCCTTACACCGCTCCCCCGATATAGTAATTTCAATTCTTGGTATTCTCAAAGCAGGCTGCTCCTATGTTTTCATCGATCCTGCCTATCCTGCCGAAAGGGCAAAATACATTATTGAGCATTCAGATCTGAAGCTTCTGTTTACTGCTGAGTCATTACCAGTTTCAGGCAGGTATTCAGGAGTAACTGCCGTTTATGTAAAAGAATTAATCCACACCTATAAACGTGAGGGTAATCCCGGCCTGGAAATATTGTCTGACAGTCCTGCTTACATGATGTATACTTCAGGTACAACAGGTCAACCCAAAGGAGTTATACTGACACATGGCAATGTGCTCAGTTATATAAATGCCATAAAGGCTGTATTGATGATCGATCCCGATGACATTTACCTGCATTCGGCTTCTTTTTCTTTTTCTTCCTCGGTAAGACAATGGCTTGTTCCGCTAAGTAGTGGTATTCCTTTGTGCATTGCATCTGAAGAAGATTTGGCATCACTGAAAAAGATCCTGGAAGTCGTTAAAAACAATCATATTACTATTATTGATACCACGCAGCTGGTATGGCGCTATGGTCTGATGCAGATTGAACGGCTGGTTCAGACTGAAAAAGAATCATTAATTGATTCCGATCTCAGACGGATGATTTTCTCGGGTGATATTTTACCGGCCTGGCTGGTGCAGCAGATCAGAAAAACGCTGACAAACAAGATTAAGATATTTAATGTTTATGGTCAGACCGAGGCGCTGGGTGCTACGGTTTACCCGGTCCCGGAGGATTTCTCCCCGGAATCAGGAGTAGTCCCCATTGGATATCCACTTGATAATACCAGACTGATCGTGATGCAGGAGGATCTGACACCTGTAGAAGATGGCGGGACAGGTGAATTATATGTATGCAGTCCGAGCGTTGGACCAGGATATTATAAGAATTCGGAATTATCCAATGCTGTATTTCTGGAGAATCACTTTATAGACGATGCGCCCTATCGGGTACTTAAAACAGGTGATATTGTCAGATTCTGGAAGAATAAGCCCCTTGAGATTATCGGCAGGCAAGATTTTCAGGTTAAAATCAGAGGAATCAGGATCAATCTAAGCGAAATTGAGAGCGTGCTGATTAAACACCCTCATGTGGAGGATTGTGTGGTTACTGGTATATCAGCACAGGACAATGAATTATCACTTGTTGGAATTATCGTGACCAAAAACCAGTATAATGGTCATACGGATGAATTGAAAACTTATCTCAGGGACTTTCTGCCGGAGGCTTATATTCCTGAAATGATCATTAAAATTGACAGAATTCCGGCCACTCCCAATGGCAAAATTAACCGGAAGGCTATTGTTGAAATTGCAGAGAATGAATATTTCAACAGAAAACCACAGGGTGTTGTCAGGTTCAGGAATGAGGTACAAAAAACCCTGTATAATTTATTTGTTAAAGTACTCATGATCGATAATTTTACGCTTACAGATAGCTTTTTCGATATCGGTGGGCAATCCCTGAAAGCTGTTGAACTTGTTGAAATTATGGAAAGGGTATTCAACAAAAGTATACCTGTGGAACTGGTTTACAGATACCCGAGTGTCGAGAAACTTGCTTCAGCCGTTGAACATATTCATCAGGAATCATTCAGGTCAAATCTCATTGCCATTCAACCATTTGGGAAAGAGGAACCCTTTATTTGCGTTCATGGGGACGATGCAAACTTTTATTTGCCTAAATATTTCGGGGAGGAAATTCCTTTTTACGGATATTTTCATCAGGGAAGAAACGGAGAAAGAATTGAATATACGACACTCCGGTCTATAGCTGAGGAGTATGTGGAAGAACTAATGAATCTTAGACCCAAAGGGCCCTATATCCTTGGAGGATATTCCATCGGTGGTATTATTGCTTTTGCCATGGCAAAGCGGATCAGGGAGAAAGGCGGGGAGGTCAGACTTTTGGTACTGATTGACTCTGAAAGTCCGCAATATATTGGTGAACGCATTGCCGGAAAGTATTTTTTTGAACCCGACAATAATAGTTGATGCTGCGCTGATTAACCCTAATCCAGTTGTATCATCCCTTTTCAATAAACTGAAATCTAAATACAAAAATCTAATTATCAAATACGGATTCTATCTCAGTAAATTATGGCTTATGTTTGAATCCAAGGTTCCGCTTGTTTTCAGAAACAGTTACATTATGGGCGTATACAGACGGGCCCGGTTATCTTATTATCCTGAAATTACTGACATCAGAACAGTTTTAATCCGGTCAGCCATGGACAATTTTAAGGATCAGGATTTGGGTTGGAACCGGTATATGAAGGAAAAACTGGAGATCTATGAAATTGATGCTGATCACGATAGCATTATTAAGGAGCCTCATGTGAAAGAGCTGGCAGAAATACTCCGGAAAGTTATTTACAACAGGTAAAACCTCTTTTGCCTCACAAGAACAGATTATCTTAGCATTTTATTCCCGGCAATCCGAATTCCATGAAATGAAAAGGTTTGTTATTGGCGATATTCATGGCGCCTATCGCGCATTGCTGCAATGTTTTGAACGGTCGGGATTCAACCGCCGTACTGACTTGCTGATTTGCCTGGGCGATCTTTGTGATGGCTGGCCGGATGTTGTTCAGGTACTTGATGAACTGCAGGGAATCAAACACCTGGTCCTTCTTCGTGGTAACCATGATGTATGGTTTCTGAACTGGCTCACCGGCGGAACAGCACCGGACATATGGCTTATGCAGGGTGGCGACGTTACAGTTGGTGCCTATAAAAGCGGAGTGCCTGCCGGGCATATTGAACTTTTAAAGGGAGCAGGATTATTTCATATCCTGGACAATTACCTTTTCGTGCATGGGGGTATTCTGCCTGAACTACCGATTGAAAAACAGGCGGAAGAGGTTTTACTTTGGGACCGTTCCCTGGTGAAAGCCGCTCTGCTCTGCCGGCTGGGTGCTGAAGAATGCCAGCTGACCCCTTACAAAACGGTTTATGTCGGCCATACTCCTACCCTCAATTTTGGTGAAAAGATACCGATCAGATCCTGTGGCGTTTGTTTAATGGATACCGGTGCCGGATGGCCCGGAGGCGTATTGACCATGATGGATATAGATACAGGAGAATACTTTGGAAGTGATGTGGTAAGTATGTTGTACGAAGATTATGCAGGACGGTTATAAAAGATAGGGACGCGCCTGCGCATAAGACCTTGCATATTGAAGATACTTGTCCCGTAATCCTCCAAACATCCATTGTTCGAATACAAGGTCACTCAGGGGATTTCCTTCAATAATAAGAGGCCCGTTGACGGTTATGGCCACATCCCAGGACACTGTAAAAAAACAATGAAAGGTATTGTGCATTCGTTTAACCAGGGCAAGGGATTCCTGATAATATGGAATGGTTATGCTGCTGAAGGAGGTATCCGAAGTAGGATGATTCCGTATCCATTTGAGATTATTCCTTATATCCAGAGCATATTCACGCAAACTGCTATCTTCATTAATGCCACAAGCCAAACCACCCTGGCTTATGTTATCCACGAAGGAAGAACCTTTACCCATTCTGACAAAACTGACAAGATTATGTGAACTTGCTCCATCGTGGATAGTGATCATCCTGATGGTGTTCACGGAGCTTTCATTTAGCTGTCCAAGCACAGGATGCTGCACAACGGTTTCCTGTATGACATATATGGCGTTGGAGACAAGTTGTTTCAGGCTGATTATACTGCCCGGAAGATTATCAATGACAATGTGCCCGTTATGGATCACAAGTTTATGGACAGCCTGGCCTCCCCATTTGGTATGCATTTTTACAAAACAATCCAGGTCATAGTGAATAATACGCTCCAGAGGCTCGGTTTTCTGATCCTGAAACCAGTAAATCAATCCGTTCTGGATAATCCCGGTCATTTTGGCCAACGGGAAATCACTGCTTTTCAGGAACCTGTCAAAAATATACTTATCCTCCAGCAATGTCCGGTAGTAAACCGGATTTAGCCTGTTGTTGGTCCTGTTAAATTCTTTAATGGTCAGTATATTGCCGAAATCAGTACCTTTTTTGTGCAGACGCATCATAAAGAAGTCCACAATAGAAAAGTTATACTTCAGCAAATAATGGACAAGTCTGCAAAGAACACGGCTATGTGACAGATTTTCACCTTCCCAGGTACGTACCTCGGCATAAAGACTTATGTATACATTTAATCTCTTCATCAATTGTACAATCACAACTGGTGACGGAATCCGGTCTGTGTTATAAGTTACGGGACTTTTTAATTGCTAAGCTGTTTTTCTGCTTTTCCGGAATAACTTGTTAAAAAATCCTAACTGCCGGTCATCGTTGTAATATCGATTGTCATAGCCATATTTGTGTGATTCCCGGCTGGTATAAATGTCATTGATTATCAATGAAATATTCTGGAATTTGTTGGTTTCAAGGTTTTTTAGGGTTTGCTTCACCATTTCCTTAATGGTTCGGTTCAACCGAATGATAAACACGTTCAGATCGGCATATTTCATCAGTATCAGCGATTCCGTCAGTATCCCTGCAGGAGCTGAGTCAATAATTATATAATCATACATTTCCTTTAGTTTATCAAGGAATTCAGAGGTGCGTTCCGTATTGATCAATTCAGCCGGATTTGGTGCGGCCGGTCCTGCAGGAATGAAATCAAGATTCTCAATCCGAAGTGGGAACAATAATATCATCCATGGTGGCCTTATCGATCAGATAGGAACTGATACCGATCAGATTGCTCGAAGTAAATTCCTGATGAATTTTTGGCCTTCTCAAATCAAATTCAAGCAAAACCGTCCTATGTCCATTCAATGCAAATACCGTGGCAAGATTCATGGAACAAAATGTTTTGCCTTCACCACTTGTGGAAGAGGTTATCAGAATAACCTGATTTTTTCCGCCTTCTGAAAAGAACTGGAAATTGGTCCGGATGGCTCTGAAAGATTCGGTTACTGAGGAATTGGGACGGTCCTTTACAATCATCTTGGTTTTATGGAAGTTATGAAATATTCGACCCAGAATAGGCAAACGGGTAAATTGCTCTGCTTCATCGCTGTCGGTAATGTTATTATTCAGAAAGTCTTTGAGTAATACAAGCGAAGTAGGTATCAAAACTGCCCATGAAACAGGGCGATGATATAATTTAGTTTTGATTTGGGAGCAACCCGTTTCGAAATGGCCAGGATGGCCGGATCAATAATCTCATAATCAGGCATACTGGATGCCCGTGAAATTTGTGCTTCCGACCTTTTTTGCAGGAGAAAGGTGTAAATGGCATCATTGAGCTGAAATTTTCTTTCAATCCCTCTTAATTGAAGCTCGGTCTTGGGCATTTGAGAGATCTGTCCCGAAGCCTTGTACATCCTGTAATTGATCTCATTCAGGGAAATATTCAAGGCATTGAGCGTATTTTTTACTGTTTCCTTAATCGTCTTTTTGATATTCTCAATCCGTACATTGATATCCGTCAGATAAAGATTTTGCTGATTGGTTGAATTTTGAGCAGACTGGCCCTTTCGGAATTCAGGGTGATTAGCTGGGTTACCAAGATTGGTCATGATGGGATCCACCACGTTCATGGAGGAAGGTGCCATGACATCAGACAATTCATTATTGGTCGCCAGATAGTTATTCAGATATTCATAATATTTCTTTTGTACATCCATTGCCGCTTTTTCATTTTCCAGCTTATTCAGCTGTTCAAATATTTGCTGACCCTGGAAACTTAAATCCATCACCCCTTCCGAAGTGCGGAAATTTTTAGTGCCGATTCCACAAAATTAATGAGTCGGCAACATTCGAGATCTGGGAATCAATAAAATTAACCGTGCTCAATGCCATTTTATTCTTTTTTTCCAGATTTCTTTCCAGGTAGGCAGAGGAGAGATTGTTCAGAAAATCAGTTACTTTGGCCCGGTTATTTCCTTTAAAGGTAACTTTGATCAGCGTGGCCAGCTGAGATACCGGTTCAGTTTTCAAGGATCCTGACATACTCAGCGTCAGATTGTTATATTGTTAAAAGTAAAATACAGCATTGAATTCTTTGTAAAATCTTTGTTAAAATTTTTGTCTTTTTGTACCCTGAAATTGAAGTACATCGTTTTTATTTCATCATCAAATTTGAATCGTTGCTTGAAATATATTTCCGGTACGACATTCACCACCTGATCATCGATATAATTGTACAAAGTGATTTCCTCTCCCCGATGCTTCCAGAATAAATTCATTCTCGTTAACAAAGGTAATCTGGAAATTCAGCCCGGTGGTTTGAGGTACCGACGGATCCAGAATAACTTTAATGGGTGAGTCATTATAGTGTTCGCGTTTTGCTGAGCAAAGGGTGTATTAAAAAGCATGTCCGAGAAAACTGGAATTTCTGGTGGAGAAATAGGTGACTTTGAGATCCATTTCATTCACCACTTTTTTAACGAGGGTAAAGGATTTGCAGAATTTCCAATTCGTTTTCCACAATTTTTGTTTATCAAACAGCCCAAAACTCTGGATCAGATCATTCGGGGAATTAAACAGGTTTTGATTATCCTGATTGGGCAGATAAATGGTGGTCTGATTTTCATATCTCACTTCAGAATACCGGTTGTAAATATAATGCCAGAATCAATAACACAAATATTATGGCAAAATAGTAATTCCTTAAAACAATAATCTGTTTAAAACTTTTTTATAATCCAGATGTGCGCTGAAAAGTTCCTGGTTCTCTCTCATAACTATTGTATTTAGTTGGTTCTATAATGTCTGGACAATTAAAATAATGGACAGCGCAGCAGAGATCGAAGTGAGCACGGTGGCGGTAAGTGCAAGGGCATAATCCCTTAACTCACGATATTTGGCCTTAATGGGATTAATGATAATGATGTCATTGGGCAGTAAATAATAATACTCTGAGGAAGCAATATTCTTCTGGGTCAGATCGAGGGAATAATACTTGATGACATTATCTTTTTCTCTAACGAGTGTAACATTAGAAAGGTCACCATAATCCGAAGTCCCTCCGGCAAAACCAAGCGCCTGAAAAACACTTACTTTCTCATCGTAAAATCATGTTGACCGGGATTCCTCACTTCACCCAGAACAGTAACTTTATTGCTGACAAAACGAACAATGATGGAAACATTGTTCAGATAAACGACCCAGTGATTTTTCAATTTTTTCTCTGGCCTGATTGATGGTAAGATCCTTCACACATAATTTCACCGATGAAAGGCATGGTAATGTTGCCTTTATTATCCACTGCATAACTTAAAAGTTCATTTTCCACACTGTAACTTCTTTCATTAAAAACATTATTTGTTTTTTCATCAAGACTGAAAATTTTAATATATAAGATAATCATAAGGTTGTATAGTTTTTTCGGTACCGGTCATTATAAAAGTCATTCTTTACCGAACCGGGACCGACATCACCCACAAATTTAAGCTTATGGACCGGTGCACAGGATGACAGTAACATAAACTGAAGTCAACTAAGGCGATTAAGATCAACCGGGCATTGTTGCATAAATATTTTTCATATGGATACTATTTAGGGAAACTTAATGCTAAGATAAAATAAAAAATGGCTTTTTAGAATGAACAATGGAGAGATATAGAGGACATTGATTTAATATCCGGTTCCATATAGAACCGTCTTGATGGTCCTCACAAACAACTGCAAATCCTTTTTGGCGGACCAGTTATCAATATATTGAATATCTAGTTTCATCCATTTGTCAAATACAACTTCATTGCGGTTGGGAATGATCTGCCAGGTACAGGTAATGCCCGGTTTTACAGATAAACTCCTGAGATGCCAGCGTTCATATTTTTCCACTTCGGAGGGCAGCGGAGGGCGCGGTCCGATCAGGGACATTTCACCTCTTAATACATTAAAAAGCTGCGGCAGTTCATCCAGGCCGGTTTTTCTTAAAATACGGCCGATAAAGGTGATCCTTGGATCATTCTTAATTTTAAAGGCCGGACCATCGCTTTCGTTTATTGCATTCAAGCTGTTCTTTAAGACCTCGGCATCCTGCACCATGGTCCTGAATTTATAAATATAGAATTTTCTGCCCCTTAAGCCCACGCGTTCCTGTTTAAAAACAACCGGACCTTTGGAAGTCAGTTTTATCAGAATGGCAATGAACAACATGACCGGTGATAAAACAAAAATGATTCCGAAAGAGATCCAGAACTCGCTGAATGATTTCCACACCAAGCCAAAAGAGTTGCTTGGGGTGTTTTTAAAAGTAATAAAAGGAATATTTTGAAAATGGGTCAGATGTGCGTTGGAAACCGATGTGGGGGTAAGATCAGACTGGAGCCTGAAAGTAACGCCAATTTCTTCGCAGGTTTCCATCAGACTTCTTAATTTATCATCGCTGATATCACTGCTGCAATAGATCACCTCATCAATAATATCGACATCGATAATATTCCTGATGCTGATTTTGTCGGGATAAATACGGATACGGTCACCAAACCTCTTTCTGATTCGTACGGAATCAGTAATGATCATCAGTATCCGGAAACCCCATTCCTTGTGTTCAGAAAGGTTTTCGATAAATTTCTCCGAAGTGTCATCGGCGTAAATGATCACATTGCTGACATTATGGCCGTTGGCTCTAAAGTATTTAAAAACCCTGTAGGTGATCATCCGGAAAACATACAGCGAAACAAGATTTACCACGGCAAAGGAGATGATCACATAGTGACTGAAATTGATCAGCCCGAAAAGGTGTTTGTAAAAAAACATCAGGGCAAATCCAACAAAGCTGAAATTCAGGAAATTAAAGAATACAGAAACCTCGGAACGGGTTCTGGGGATCTGCGTCAGGCTGGATAGGTACATCAGGATGGCCCAGGTGGGGATGATCAGTACAAGCATGATGATGTATTCCCGCGAAAATTCAAAGTAATCCGTATTCATTATATTGACCAGAAAATAGGCAAGAAAATAGGAAAAAATGGTAATCAATAAATCCAATATGATAAATATGGAATTAAAATCTTTTTTATGTCGGATAACTTTTGTCATACTGATGTGCTAGGTGTAAAAATCTTGATCAAAAATAATACGCAAAAAGCTCTTGAAACACTTTTTAGGCCACTATTTTCGGAATATTTGACCAAGTTCCGGTTTTCAGGGACGTAAGTCAGAAAGTCTTAAGCGGAGGAAAAAACGGTTGAATTTTGTTTCGGAACAACCTCCAAAAAAAAAATACAGAAGCAAACAGCTAATTGTTTTGTATAAACCTACATTTGTCAGGGGTATATTGCAGTTGATCAAATTGATCAGTAGAATCTAAACCATTGATGTATTTTTCACGTTATTTTACCTGATATTCTTATTACTTCCTTATCCTATGAAAAGCATCATTAATTTTTGCCGCAGACATGGAAAACAGATAGTAACAGGTGTTATCCTGGTTACCATAGTTATAACCGTTTACCTGGTCATTGATTATCGCGGCCCCCGGGAGATATCCCTGAGACCGGACAGGGCTTTTGGAATGGAATGCATGAGGGCCAGGGATTTAATCGTACAGGAATACGATGGCGAAGGCAATTTGTGGGCTTCGCCGGGGAATGATTGTTTACAAGCAGGTGAGGGGGGAAGATAAATTTACACGGATAGCCCATGTTCCCACCGGTTTTTCGTTGTTTTGGCTTCGGAATTTTACCCTGCTGAGAAGATTTACGGTAAGGCCCGAGTGCATTGAAATGGTGACGGGACCCGACGGCGAGATCTGTGCTTTATCAGCCGGGAAGATCTGGTTTTGCCCGGGTGGGGAGAAGAAGTTTGAAATGGCCATGGAACTGGCACACTATGGTTTTGGTGATCAGGGCATCCGCAATGATGGAATCATCAGGACAGATGACAGTACTTTATTTATTGGGGAGTATTTTCAGAATGAGGAAAGAACAAGGGTCAGAATTTTTGAGAGCCACAATCTGGGCAGATCCTGGAGAACAGCCTATACCTTTCAACCGGGTGAGATCCGGCATATCCATGCACTGCAAAAAGATCCTTATACCGGTAAACTCTGGATATGCACGGGTGATAAAAATGAAGAGTCAATGATCGCCTGGTCCGAGGATAATTTCAAAACAATAGTGCCAGCTGGTAAAGGCAGTCAGTTGTGGCGTGCATGTCAGCTCGTTTTTACCGAAGATGCTATCTTCTGGGGAAGCGATAACAGTTCGGCGGAAATGGCGGGGATTTATCGTCTGGATAAAGATACACAGGAGCTGTCCAAACTTACTGAGGTTGATGGTGCTGTTTTCTTTGGAACGCAGGCTGGCACAAGGTACCATCGTAATGAGCACTGACAGGGAAGGCTGGGATATTGAAAAGGATACCCACACCCGTTTATGGATCACGATGGATGATAAATTTGTGAAATCAATTGTTGGAGGTACCTGGAAACACAACAAACCGGGATTTAAATTTAAGTTTGCCCAATTGCGGTTCCAAAGAAATCAGGGAAGTCCTTCATTGGCCATTTCCTGTTTGAACCAGAAGGAATTCCCTGATGGTGATCTGCTTATTATACCTGAGGAGACTTTGTTAAAAGCGCTTAACGATTGAGAATCAGCTTTTCCGTGACAATTTTGTCCGCCATTCGCAGCACTACAAAGTAAAGTCCATTGGCAACACCTGTTATATCAATACTTTCCTCTATAAACAATTCACTGTGCTCTAAAAATCTGGTAAATATGGTTTTCCCGGCCATATCCACAATGTGAATCACCGATTGCCTGGTTTCTTCCTCCGTAACATCACTGAAAGCCTCTGACATCGTCTCCGGGGTAGTCTCTACCGTCAGGTTGAATTGACCCGTGGAAGGATTGGGATACACATTTAAAACCGGTAAAGGAGTTGCATCCATCTGCAGGACGGGGTTGCCAATAATCTCGGCTATACCAATATCCGGTAATTTCGCTCCGGGAACACTTTTTCCAAAATAGTCCTGTCCAAGGTTGAGGTCAATCCCGGCATCGATGGCGGGAGACTTAAACTCCACCGCGAAATTATCTGTATAGATGTCCACAAATTTAGGATCGGATGTGAAGGAATTCAGATCAATCCTGAGTTCCTGCTGAAGTTCTTCGAGTTTATTGTAGACCACTTTAGAGATTTCTGCGAAACCATCCTGTTCAGGAAAAAAGATGTTGTGATCGGATGCAATCAGTTTTGAATCCTGCCTGATGGCTTTCTGACCGGCAGTGGTCATGTAGAAGATGTTGTTGTACAGGGTAAGTTCTGCATAGGAAATAGATACCGACTCATGATTGTTGTAGAAAACATTGTTGTATATATAGGCAGAGGACAGATTGCTCATCACATTCACTGCTGTGGCATTGTCTTTGAAGATGTTGTAATAGATCTCAGTGATTGAAGCAGTAGAGGAGATCCCTTCTCTTTCACTGCTGATGGTATTGTACCGGATGATGAATTTTTTACCGTCGGTAATGTGAATGGCACCGGCTGAATTTTGGAGAACACATCGCTCAATCGTGATGTTGTCACTGTTGCTGCCAAGGAAATAAATACAACTCACTGCGTCATCGCATCTCAGATCCAGATTGTTCACGTTAATGCCTTCTCCTGTCGTAGGCACTGATAAGGTATGTATTGGTTTTACTCTGTATTACAGGGAGGTCACCTTCACCATATGCGCCAAGTGTAACATTATCAGCCGTAATCAGAATTTTTTCCACTGTTGCTTCGGTTCCCTTCTTCTGGAGGTAAGTATGACCATCCTGCCAGACAACATCCTGCCAGGAATCAAACGGATGGGATTCCGATCCGTCTTCCTGGGGATCTGAAATGTTTTCGGGATTGACATAAATGGTTGAAGATTCGGCCAAAAAGTTAATCTTCATGGTGGCAGTATTATTCATTTCAACCTGGCCATTATCAGTAACCCTGACGGTCAGTTCATAGGTATTTTTGCTGTCTCCGAAAACATTTGGTGTCGTAGTGGAAAGGTGGCCGCTTTGTGGATTCACTAAAAAAAGTCCGGTTTCATTCCCGGCTTCAATAGAATACCTTATTTCCTGGTCGACATCAACATCATAGGCGATAATCTTACCAATGTAATTGTTATTGAATTCAGCTTGTTTAATGAGGAATTCCTGGTTATATATATTTGGAGTATTGTTAATTTCTGTAGGATTGTTTTCATTTTTAAAGCTCACTGTTCCATAAAAACCTTTAGAACCAATATCAGTGTCCGATGAGAATCTTATGAATAAGTATCTTGTACTGCTTGTTATGATTTGATTTGCTGCATTGTCATAACCTGCAACAATTCTGATTAATTTGGAATCGCTTTTGTTTCCATCGTAGAAAAATAAAAGATCACCGCCCCCAATGGTCCACTCCAGATTTAGACTTACAGTATTTCCTTCACCTGCGTCGATAAGATAAGCTTCATCAATACAAGGGGAATAAATACCCTCATATTGGGCATTTTTTAGTATACCAGGTGAGGTAATAATCCGATCATAATAAACATCTCTGTTTGTTATTTCATTAGGTGTTTTTAAGATTATGCTGGGATGATGAAGATTATGAGTATTTAGAGTTACATCATTCTTGGGGTTAAAAATAACAAAATTATCAAAATATGTATAACATTCATTTTGAGGCTGATAGTTGAAACCAGTACCGCCATAAAAGCTAATTAGTGCCAGAATATCAATTGCATATCCTTCTGTAACATTAAATATCTGTTCTTTTTCCTGAATAACCATACGTCCGTCAATCCAGGTTTCGTTAATACCATCGGCATTGGGTATACCTCCAGTAAATGAGTTCATTACAATTCGCTGTGTTACATTATACCAGGTACCGTTCTTAAAAAAATGTTCTGTTAATAAATTTCCATGTTCATCTGAAGACCAGGTGCAATCAGGTAAATAGGTCCTATTATAATTATAACCACATATAAAATTTGCTCTTTTGAATAAATATACGCCAATGAATCCCTCTTCATCGGCAATGCATGTAGTACCATCAGTTATGGCAATATTGGGACTTCCCTGAAGACCTGGCATTTTGCCCCCGGCAGTTGAATTAAACTCCTCTGAGAACTTAACGTTATAGGAAAGATATACTTCTTTTTGTGGCTCAAAATTTGCATTAAGATCGAAACCTACAGAAGTTGAATTAGCCTGATGGGAAACCCTTAAGACTTTAGTTGTTATTCCATTAATTTTATCAGATTTAATTGCTGCAGTATTATGAGAATAAAGAGAATTTACGTCAAAATCAGCTCGTATTTCTTCATCCGTGTATTCATCTAACAATTCATTCTCAAAATTCCATGATTTATAAATAGTAAAGTCATTCTGGCAGGAAACATTCTGAACAAATAGTGCAAAAAATGCAATCATAAAGAATCTCCCAATAACATCATTCTGTCTCATAGTAAGAAATTATAAAATTTGACTAACAGTTAAAATATGTTGATCAATAGCAATAAATATTTGACGAATATACGTATTTAAGTGACGAAAGTTCTAAAAACATGAAAAGATAAAGTTAAATTTTCACAAAAGTGAACCAGGGATCAAGTATGTGCCTGATTAGCTGGTAAAAAGAGAAATGGATTTATTTTGCTTTCTATTGTATTAGAAATGAGTAAAATAGATAAGAATGTGAATTTTACCAAGAGAAGTTTATTGGTTCAACTTATGCTTCATCTCAAATTGAAAGAGTTTATAAACTGGACTTTACCTTTAACAATAATCCTTTGAATTAACATTGGATCAATAAGCTGAAGTACCCTGTTTATTGACATAGCCATTTAAGCAAATTGATTGGAATTCACACTGAGGCTATCAGACGGAATAGAATATTTTAGAATATCGTTAAGTTACAAGAATTATAGCCATTCAGATAATAAGAATATGATATCAGCATTCGGTGAAACCAGTATGGATGGCAATTATGATGAATACATATGTTTTACCAATAGTGTAGTCTGTCAAGATTTTAATAAGACTCATCAAAATAACAAGCATTTAATGTGGTAATGTATTATTTTTCGTGAAAATATGAGACATAGTTCCTGATATATTTGATAAATGGATTGTCCTACCTTAGTTCGTAATTAATTTTTACTAATTGAAGTTGAAACAATCAGGTTGGCATTGCGTAATTAGATTGTATTGGTTAATTAAGACTATATATGCTGATATTATTATGAGGGTTTTTTGCGATATTAGATTATATAATCATTTATAAATCAGGGAATAGTTAGTTTTATAATTATAAAAAGTTAATAAATTGAATCTGAATTAATATTTAAATTAAAAGTAGATTCTATGAAGAATTTTAGATTAATTGAAGTGCCAACTATACAAGATGGCATTGATGGGACTATTTCAATCGCCGAAAACTCAAAACAAATACCATTTGATGTCAAGCGTGTATATTATGTATATAATTTAGCTAATCAAATTGCTATAAGAGGAAAGCATGCACACAAGCAATTGGAACAAGTTCTTTTTTGTATTTCAGGGAGCTTTATGCTCCATATTGATGATGGGGAAAATTCGGAAGATTTTCTAGTTTATAAACCAAATGTTGGAGTTTACCTGGGTGTAGACTTATGGCATACTATGACAAATTTTTCCTCAAATTGTATTTTCATAGTATTAGCATCTGATTTCTATGCCGAATCAGATTACATACGTAATTATGATGAATTCATTCAATATGTAACCAATAAGAAATCATGATATATTTTAATGATATCAATAGGCAATATCTTAATTTAAAAGAAGAGATTAATACTGCAATTCAAGAGGTTCTGGATAGTGGTTGGTACATTTTAGGCCCAAAATTAGAGGATTTTGAAAATGAATTTGCCGGATATATAGGTACTCATTATTGTGTTGGAGTAGCTTCGGGTACTGAGGCTATTGCCTTATCATTGATGTCACTTGGGATTTCTGAAGGAGACGAAGTGATAACAACAAATGTTACTGCTTATCCGACCATTGTTGGTATAGTTCAAACTGGTGCAAGACCTGTTGTTGTCGATATTTTTTCTGAAAGCGGTTTAATTGATTACACCAGAATAGAGAAAAAAATCACATCCAAAACAAAAGCTATACTGCCTGTGCATTTATATGGACAAAGTTGTGATATGAATCGGATTATTGAAATTGCGAACAAGTTTAAAATAGAAATTGTTGAAGACTGTGCTCAATCGGTTGGCACATTATACGAAGGTAAAAAAACAGGGGTATTTGGAAGGTGTAGTGCCTTTTCTTTCTACCCAACCAAGAATCTGGGTGCTTTTGGTGATGCTGGCGCAATTGTAACCAATGAAGAAGGAATCTATAGAAAGTTGTTAATGCTTAGGAACTATGGTCAGACTGTAAGATACAGACATGAAGAAACCGGTATCAATAGCAGATTGGATGAGATACAGGCTGCAGTTTTACGGATTAAGCTAAAGTATCTCGATGATTGGAATGAAAAGCGAAATTCTGCAGCCAGGTTTTATCAGGAAAATCTTAATGCTGTTGAATGTTTGATAAGACATTCCTATGGAAAACCAAATTTTCATTTATTTGTGGTGAAATCAAATAGAAGAGATAAATTGATGGAACACTTAAAAGCTAACCAGATACAAACACTCATTCATTATCCAATCCCTATTAATCTTCAGAATGCATTTCCGGACCAAAAAAGTGAAAGTTTTGAGGTATCCCAATCCTTCACAAATGAAATATTGAGTCTCCCATTATACCCTGATATAGACATCGCATCTTTAAATAAAATAGTAAAAGTTATAAATGGATTCAAATAATGAAACTAGCACTCTTTCTATCGTAATACCTGTTTACAATAGCAAAGACACGATCGAGGAATTGGTAAATGAACTTGTCAGCAGAATACCTGGCAGTAATTCACTCGAAATTGTACTCGTGAATGATGATTCCAAAGATAATTCTGAAGAAATTTGTATTGAATTACATAAAAAGTTTAAGGATATAGTTTCATTTATTTCTCTTTCGCGAAATGTAGGTGAGCATAATGCTGTAATGGCCGGCTTAAATCATACAACTGGAGATTTTGTTGTTATAATGGATGATGACTTTCAAAATCCAATAAGTGAGGTTATTAAAATGGTTGATTTCATCAAGCAGAGTAACTATGACGTTGTATACTCCTATTATGAGAAAAAGAAGCATTCTTTACCGGAATTGGGGGAGCAATTTCAACAACAGTGTTGCCAACATTATGCTTAAAAAGCCAAAAGACCTGTATCTCTCAAGTTTTAAGGTACTCAATAAGTTCACTGTAAGCGAGATAATAAAATATACCGATCCATTTCCTTACATTGATGGATTAATCTTGCGTGTAACAAGTAAAATTGGCAAGATTAAAGTAGACCATCATGAACGATCAGTTGGGCAGTCAGGGTACACATTAAAAAAGCTGATTCGGCTTTGGCTTAATATGTTTGTTAATTTTTCAATTCTTCCACTAAGGGTTTCCGTTTTTTTGGGATTTATTTTTGCGGTAATTGGTTTTATTTTTGGTATCAAAACAATTATTGAAAAAATTTTAAATCCGGATATTCCTCAAGGTTATCCGTCTTTGATTGTAGTGGTCTCTATTTTTGCAGGCATACAACTCATTTCAATTGGTATGGTGGGCGAGTACTTAGGGAGAGTCTTTTTATCACAAAATAAGCAACCACAATATACTGTTCGAAAACGATTTGTGAAGAATAAGAAATAGTCAAAAGGAATTACTGAATGATCAGCTTCGTGGTTTTTTGATTTTTTCCGGAGATAACTTGCAGAAAATATATACCACTCGAAAATCCTCTAAAGTCTAGCGTTTTCAAATATTGATTATTTGGATTAAAAAGAATCTCTTCATGATAGACTATACCATGCAAATCAAGCACTCTGATCATGGTTTGAGGGACGAAGTCTTGGTATTCAGTAGGATTTATTGAAATCGTCACATAATCTACAAGCGGATTAGGATATACATCTATCTTAAAATCAATGCCATCATGGACAAGACTGTCACAAGGGCCAACAGAAAAATTCCTGGTGATTTCATTTAAATCTAGTGCCCGGTTATATATAGCAACAGAGTACAATGTACCGCGCCAGGGATGATTCATGTCATTTTCATTCCCGATTCTTAAATAGAAATTATCCTTCCAACTTTCAAAGCCACTTGGACGGAATCCCTCAGTTACCTTCTCTCCGTTCATATAAAGTGATTCCTTACCCATATTATCACGCACGTAAGCTATATGCTGCATATTAATATAGGAAATACTTTTGTCAGGAGCCATTTCCGGGTAACCTGATTCAATTGTTGATTCAGTTTGTAACCGTACTCCGTAATGAAGAGTTTTATGATACTCAGAATAATTATAATTCTGATCTAATATAAAACCTACTTCAGAATCATTATTGCCTAAAGAGATTATCCTTGAATCAAAAGACATATCGGGTTCCTCAGGTTTAATCCAACATTCCGCAGTAATTTCACCTGTGCTTTTAAGCGCAGTTATAATTTTTTTTGCAGGAATTACTGATACTAAAACATTATTCGATAGAAGTTCAAGGTTATTGTTACTACTCCATGATACTGCAGAAGGGTTTTGTATACGCAGGTTAACCGGATCACCAAATCGTGAAAGATCACGGATAATGAAATCAGGATCGTATCTGAAATTGTAATAGGCTACCAACCCATCTTGAATTCTTTGTGTCTCCGCAAAGGAAAGTGTTGAGGCCACATCTTTGTTGCTTAAGGATGAAACGCCTGCAGTATTTACTGCTTTCACGGTATAAACATAAGTTGTGCTGGGAGAGAGATTATTATCAGTAAACGAGGTGTCATTTGCTTCAACATTAATTGTAACCATTGTCTCAGGATCAATTGCCAGAGAGCGTGTGATCACAAAACCATTCTCATTGGTCGAATTGTCATTCCATTTTACTGTTATGCTTTTGTCAGTAAAATCGGTACTCTGTAGATGTGAGGGTGCAGTTGGTGGATTTGCAAAAAGTGTCTTTATTTCAATAAGATTGGAATAAGCAGAAAAGCCGTCATTATTATAAGCCCTGACCCGGTATTGGTATCTTGAATTCATGCGTAAGCTCGCATCTGTGAATGAGGTTATATTTGAACTTACCGCAAAAAAATCCTTTTTGCTAAAATCGTCAGGACCGCTGCGCTCGATTTGAAAACCGATTTCGTTACCAGAAAGATCGATCCAGTTTATAACGGCATTGGTATAACTAATAAATGTTGAATTGAGTTTTGAAGGAGATAAAGGTAATTGTGGCTCTGTTGTTCCATTATCATTTGAAAACTTTACTGATCCAATCCAACCATTATTCCCTTCATCTGTATTAGATGAAAACCTTACAAATAAAAATCTTCCGGAACTGCTAATTTTCTCAAAGAATCCTGACTTATCACCTTGAATCATATAAATTAACTTGGCGTCAGAGGTATTCCCATCATAAAAGAAAAGATAATCATGGTTTCCAATTACATAATTAGTTAGCGTAAAATCCACTGTATTTCCGCTACCTGCATCAATAAGATAAGCTTCATCCCTACATGATGAGTATGTTGATCCATACTCTGAATTGCTAAGTGTTCCTGGAGTGTTTATTAGTTTATCGTAAAATACAGACCTATCAGTAATTTCGGAGGGAGTTATCAGGTGTATTTCTGGCTCATGGGTATTGTAAGTTCCAAGAGTTGGATCATTGGTAGGAATATATATGTTTATATTGTCGATATAACCATAACATTCAGTTTGAGGGATGTATTCAAATCCACTACCGCCGAAATAATTAGAAATCTCAAATCCGTTGGCTTTTATATTATCTGATTCTTTACTAACCTGAATTAGGTTTGTTTCTTTGAAAATCATTCTGCCATCAACCCATACCTCGAAAATTCCATCTGGATTTGCGATATGATCTGTAAAAGTGTTCAATACAATTCTTTCGGTAATATTATACCAGGTCCCATTGTTAAAGTAAATTGTATCATAATTATAGGCTGTTGTTCCCCAGGGGTATTGGTCTCCATTTGTAGGAGTTCGATCGTAATGATAGGTATAAATTTTATTGGCCTCAGAAAAATTAACTTTACAAACAAAACCAAAACCATCCCCAGGTGGATTCGGTCCCATTTCCTGATCAATAGGATATGCCTCGAATCCTGATAATTTTCCACCATGAGTTGAATTAAATTCATTACTGAATTTCCAGTTATAGCTAATGTATACCTCATTAAAGTTGTCCCCAGTAGGAGCTGTCATGGTAAATCCATGCCAAAGATCATTAGCCCAATTGGTTATTCGCATAACCTTGGTTGGAGTGCCGTTAATTTTATCCTCCACAATATCAATTGGAGCTACATAAATAATCTGAACAGGATTAAAGTCTTCTATTATTTCTTCTTTTGAGTAATTTCCCAGCTGTTCATTTTCAAAACCCCAATATTTAAAAATATTGAATTCTTCATTTAAGTTTTTAGTGGATTTTAAAACAGGTGCTAGCGAATCCTCCTTCAGGATTGAAGTATTATTGGCAAAAATATTCTTATCTAGGTTTTTAATTGTCTTTTCATTACCAAATAAAAATGCTTCCACACCCATAAAAACAACCACACATAAAACAAATCTTCTCATTTTCATAAATAAAATCAATAATAATAGCTAAATTGATGCACTACAATTAACAAACTCTTCTAAAAAAGTATCCAATTTTCACCCCAATAAACAGTATGTTATTTAGTTTGTTGGCTAAGGTAAAGCAAAAATTAAAATAAACCAATAAATTACTACCCTTATCAAAAAAATTGAATGTAAAAAAAGCTTGAAAAGTATTTTTAACTAGCAGAAATATATTTACTTATAAAGCAATGGAAGGATTTTTACAATTATATAAGCTCAAATCTATTATATGGATACTTCTTCACTGAACATTTATATTAAGGTTGTTTACAGGAGAAAAGAAGGATTTCCAATGTGTCTCCAAAAATCAGCAATTATGTAGAACCGGCTATTTCTAATGTTAAAGACAGTTGATTAATCAAAAGGAATGAAACAAGCAACAAAGTCTTAAATCATTTCCAAATGTACGTTAACAATAATTTCATTTACAGGTTGTTCAGTATTTTGGTCTTTTGATTTTAAAATCTGAAATAATCAGTGATTTTGTAACGCTTAAGAATTAGTAAATCAATATAATATTAATAAAATAGAGCGAGCAAAAATTTGAGTATTATTTCTCCTTTTACAATGCAGATGGTTTTACAAGTGATTAATATTACTTTATCTACTCAACTGGAAATAGGGATTAGCTTTGCTGTTACCTTTCCATAATGCTTTTTGACCTCATCCTGAATGTTTAGATGCTTTATATTATTTATTAACATTCTTGAAGCACTATATGTAATGACAGAAGTATTAATTAAATCAAATACCGAATAGCTGGATACTTTTTCGCCACTAATGATTTTTAAGAAGTTGTTATACATAGCGTCGTGCCCCTTTTTCTATGGAATTTTCTTTTTATAATTTTCACGCCATTGCTTTTTACATGTGTCAAGGTTACATAATCATCAATAAAGATTGTTTCATTATCATAGCGTATTTCAATTCTTTCTTGAACCCCACGTAAAGAATTTCCCTCATCAATGCGGTTATGTTTTAAAAGGGAACCATTGTCATAAAGGACAGAAACAACAATACTTTCCGGATTAGTCAGGATTCGACAATAAAGTAATCTCCAAAGGGACTCCTGGTATCCAATAGTTTGCAAGATCAAACCAATGAACTAAATTTCCAGTAATTCTCGTTCCTTGGTTTTTCCACAGATACCAATGATTAGGATTTATTTTTACTTCTTTTATGGAACAGGTTATAACCAATGTTTTATTTTTAACCAAATCATGTACATATTTATTAAATGGTATAAACCGTCGGTTAAAACCAATTTCAATTTTAGCCCCATTGTTATAAAGATCAATAAGTTTATCAAGATCTTCCAATGTCACTGTTGGAGGTTTTTCAATGAAGATATTCGAATTTGGATTTAGTTTAAATATGTCATAGGCTAAGGAAGCATGATCTGCATGATAAGTTGCTATAATAGTAACTGGATGATGAACTGACTTTATTAGTGAATATGAGTTTGCTGGTAAAAGAAAACTATACTTGAAACCGTACTTTTTTTGAAAATAACCAGTAACATTAGCCTTATAGTCAATGCAAGCAATTTTGTTAAAGTGTTTAAAATGTTGCATTATGAACATTTTAACATAACCTCCAAGACCAAAAACGAACAAACCTTTTGATTCATCTACATTCAGAAAATGCTGATCTACCTCAAATGAGATAGAGTGTGCTAAATCAATATTAAATAACTGATAGTTCACACTTCCCTCAAATTGACTAAACTGACTTAAGTAATAATCTGTTTGACTGATTACCTTGTCAAAATCAATTTCTACAGATTCAAAGAAAATATTCTCAATTACAAATTCATCTGCATTTCGTTGAGATTGGGTTGAAATATTTACATATTTTTTATCCTCGTCTTTTATAAAAATAAAAGTTAAGTATCGAGCTTGAGGGTATTTATGTGCAAAATATTTCCGCATTGTACTGAAGATTCCCTCAGATTGAAAGAAGTATAAAATTTTTAGGTATTTGTTATCGAAATCTGGTCGGTCACGTTCTCTGCTTTCAAATTGTTTGATTTCAATTAATTCTATATTTCTCAAATCTTTAAATCGAACAAAATTGATCATGGTTTTATAATATTATTAATCTAATGAATAAACTATAAGAACATAAATTATTATGAAGGTCTAATATGAACTCAAATCCAATTCATGTTTTTACCTTCAAAGTCATTATAATTAAACTGTAACATTTTGTTTCTATTTTCTCAAAATAGTGAGAGATTAAGTGAGTAATCAACCAAGATTAAAAGAATAAGTGTCTTACGTAATATTAATGAACCGGTTAATTATGTTAGTAACAGTATTTTTAGAGGCATTTAGTTGTTTGAAATTATTTATTATCAATTTATTTTTATGTGCTTTGAAACAAAACTTGCAGCCATGCAATGTATCCAGATTTCTTTTTAAATGAAATTCTCTAGCCTCTGAAAGTAGACTGTGCTTCCAAAGTTCCCTTAGGGAGTTTTGTTTTAAATTTCCAAGCCAAATATCCTTACTGTATAAAAATAGATTGTCGCATAACGGCACCGATCCATCCCAACGAACATGAGCATCAAAGAAAATCGCCTTACATCGTAATTGGTCTGTAAAGTTATCACTACCATCGATTGGACAAAACGTATTAAAATTAACATAATCTGATATTTGTAACCACTCCTTTTTAAAATCTTCAATTTGATGAAAGTGAAAGTGTGGAAATATTACATTCCTAACTTTAATAACTGGGTACTTTATGGTTAGACTATTTCTATAATTATAAAAATCCGTCAAATATTGCTTTAACTTATAATAATTACCATTAATCCTAATTTTATTATAGGAATCTTCATCAACACCATCAATGGATATTCCTAATATATCGATATTCCAGCTTAGAATTTCATCAAAGGAGTATTTTTCAAATATGGAACCGTTGGTGGTAAATTCAACTTTGATTCTTTTTGAACGCATGTATTCCATCATTATTTTCAAGTCCGGATGTAATGAGGATTCTCCCTGGCCAACAATACGTATAAAACCTATTGGATAGTCTGATATTTCATCTATAATTTTTTTAAACAAGCTAAAATCCATAAATCCCAACTGCCGACTCATTTTTTTTCGGTGGCAATGAATACATACCATGTTACAGTGATTTGTAAGTTCAAGTTCAATGGTATAAGGGACTTTAATTTTTGGGAGTAAGGTTGGTAAAATCCAGAAAACCTTGACATAAATTTTACGATATACTGCGAATAGCAAATGCCCAATCAGATTTTTTCTCACTAAAATCATAATTATTTAATTATTTGTTTAAATACGTATGGATATTTTAATGCTATTGATCAAAAGTAATTCGCATTTTTCATACTTTATAGTGAGGAATACTAATTGGACAATAAGGGTCTTGTAGGTTAACCTAAAGGCATCTTTTTAATTCACATGGTTTTGCAACTATTACCCAGAGCTATCATCAAATTTAATTGCTTGTATAATTATTGTTGTTTAACAGCTGGATCAAAGCTTATCTTTAACGCCACTTTGGTTAAATAGTTTTACCCTTCATATTACAATCACCAGAGCATTCTGACCTACCTTAATTTGTAGTCTTAATTTTCTTTTGGACTCCAATAAAATCATGATTTTAGGAGGCTTTTGCCATACCAGTAATCCGGTTAAATTATCTCTTGCTGTCTTTATTCTTCCTTATCATAAATTTTTATTGACAAAATAAATGGCCAAAAGTGTTTAAATCATAGCAATAGTAATGATCACATTATGAATCAGCTTAATGGTAATGGATATTTATTAATTATGTTATTTATTATTTGAGATAAAATATATTTCATTTCATTTGGTATACTGAAATTGTTCCAAATCCTTCCGTTGTTATATTTTCTAAAAGCCGGCCATGTTCAGAAACATAGTTCAATGATTTTTCCTGAAATTCAAGAGTCTCGTCTTGAACATCCTCAGGTCTTCCACTTGTACCCGTCTTTCCCTCAACAATTGATTGTGTGACAACAACGTAGTCAACCATATTACTATGAATTAAACTATCAAGACTTGGATAAGTCTTAATAAGTGGCCAGGCAGTATATTCACTATAAAACTCCGTATTCTTTAGTGGATACCAAAAATGGATTGAGGAAATTACAACTGAAGAGTCTGGTATTGTCTGGGATAATCTTTTTTCTATTTGTGAATAAGGTGTATTGTTGAATTTTTTATATAGTAGATAAATGTCCCCTGCAAAATTGTTTATAAGATATAATTCCAAAAGCAATTGTCAGCAAACGTACTTTACTATTCCTTATGGTAATGGTTAACATTGCAAAAGACAAAATGGAAAACAAAATGATCTCACCAAAATGCCTTGCACTATAAGGACTAAGCAATGTGAAGGATAGAATTAGAATGATTAGCCCAAATAATGGTATATATTTTAATCGATCCTCCTTTTTACAGTATAGCAATCCAATTATAAGTATACCGATTTCAAAGATCAATATGTAGATCCTTTTGATACCTAAAGTATAAATCAAAAAGAAACTGAAAACATTCTCAAGAATTGTATATTTTTTATCAGTGAAGGAATTTCTGTCTCTCAGGTCGCTTATAAGATTTTCCAAGGAAATGTTCGGATTTAAAAAAACAACTGTGAAATGAATAACAATAATAGCTAAAGCGATCAGGCTGAAGTATAACATGTTGGATATATTCCTTTCCTTAAAAGAGTAAAACAACAAATAAATACCTGAAGTGATTAAAAAGAAAATTCCATTAGGATGGGTAAGAAAGGCAAGTGATGCAAAAACTGATGCCCATATTATTGATTTTGTCTGCTGTGAACGATGAAATTCCAAAAGGAAGTATATTGACCATATCCCCAAAGCCAATATCCAGCTTTCCGGCCTCGCCGTCCTAAAAACTACATAAGTGACATTTGAAAAGACAAACATTAATAGGGTGATGACTAGTACTTGTCTTGAGACTTTTATTTTTTGAAGAATGGAGTAAAGTCCCCATAAAGCTATGATTCCGGCAACAACCGAAACCATTCGGGTGACAAACAATGTGCATCCGAACAACTTGATACTAATGCCAAGAATAAAGGTATAGAGGATGAATAAATCACCACCCTGATGTCCGGTGTTTGTGTTGGTGAACCAATTAGCTTGTGAAAAGTTGTATGCGGTATTGGCATACCAGGGCTCATCTTCCATGATGTCGGGCGCCTGATCTAGCAAATACAACTGGAATACAAAATAAAGTAAAATCAATCCCAGAAAGATTATGTTGGGATTTCGAATTATCGTTTTCATAATGATTTCAATTTATGGTATATAAATATTTTGATACACATATTAAAAGAACGACTATTAAAACCAATGACTGTAAATAAAATGTACTGTATTAAATAAATTATACCGAAGTTCAGACTCTTTAAGGATGATATCAAGTGATAATGGTTTTAAAATACATATTAAAAAAAGCAATTTGATCATCTGGAAGTAAATGCCAATACATCATGGTATCCATCCCAAACACTTGATTAAAGATAGTACCTGGTGTATTTTACCGTCATCGATGACCGGAATTAATATTCTTTTGCATAAATTTATTTTGTTATTAATATTATCCTTATTTAGAAAATCTAAGAAATTCAACGATTCTTTTTACCGCCTTGCCATCCCCGTAAGGATTATGCGCTTTTGCCATGGAATCATAATAATCCTTATCCTCGATCAGTCGCACCAATTCCTGAACGATGATCTGCGTGTTGGTGCCCACAAGCTTAACGGTACCGGCCTCAACCGCCTCAGGACGTTCTGTTGTCTCCCGCATGACCAGTACCGGTTTCCCCAGGCTTGGCGCTTCTTCCTGAATACCGCCGCTGTCGGTGAGAACGATGTGTGATTGATCCATCAGGTAAATAAAGGGCAGATACTCCAGGGGATCGATCAGATGAACATTATGAAGTCCTTCGAGGATCTCAAAAACTGGCTTTTGCACATTGGGATTCAAATGCACCGGATACACCAGGTCAATTTCCGGGTACCGGGCAGCTATTTCCTTGATGGCTCTGCAGATGTTGATGAAACCATCACCAAAATTCTCCCGGCGATGTCCGGTAATTAGAATAAGCTTTTTATCCTTGTCAATGCGGTAACCTTTTTCAATCAGCATCCGGCTTACCTGTTCCTGCAGGGAAGGATTAAGCCTGATCTTCTCCAGTACAATATGCAAGGCATCAATTACCGTATTGCCGGTAACTATGATCTGTTCCTCCCTGACATTTTCTTTCAGCAAATTCTCCCTGGAAGTCCGGGTAGGGGAAAAATGATAAGTGGTCAGACAGCGGGTGATCATCCTGTTCATTTCCTCGGGCCAGGGAGCCAGTATGTTTCCTGTTCTGAGTCCTGCTTCAATATGCCCAACAGGGATCTGCTGATAAAAAGCAGCCAGTGCGGCGGAGGCTGATGTGGTGGTATCGCCGTGGACCAGTACCAGATCTGGTTGAAATTCCTTCAACACGTCCCGCATCCCGGTTAAAACGCGGCTGGTTATATCATACAGGTCCTGCCCGGCTTTCATGATATTGAGATCATAATCAGGCTGAATATCAAAAATGGTAAGCACCTGGTCCAGCATTTCGCGATGCTGGGCTGTAATACAAACTCTGGTTTCAAAATGATCCCTGTGATGTTCGAATTCCTTCACGAGAGGAGCCATTTTGATCGCCTCGGGCCTGGTGCCAAAAACAAGTAAGACTTTCTTCATACATGGATTATTTGAAGGAACTGGTCACCCCGCAAATATCAATGACCAGTTTACCTTCATTGATCTTCATCGATCTGAATTCTTTGTGTGCTACCAAAAATACAATAATATCGGCCTGTTTGACAGCTTCCCGGTATTCGGTAAGCTGAAGATCTTTGTGATTTTTTACGTTGGGTTCAACCACCATCAGTTCAATACCTTTTGCCCGTAATGTTTTGACAATGAATAACGAAGGTGATTCTCTCAGATCATCAATATCCGGTTTGAAGGCTATTCCCATAGCTGCCACAATGGGTACGCGATTGTTCCGGTTCTTAAAATCCTCAATGGCCCTGATAACCTTTTCAACCACCCATAAAGGTTTGCGGTTATTGATCTCTCTGGCAGTACGGATAATCTTGGCATCTTCCTTTCCCTCGGCCACAATAAACCAGGGATCGATGGCAATGCAGTGTCCGCCAACTCCGCTGCCCGGCTTCAGTATATTTATCCGGGGATGCCGGTTGGCCAGGCTGATCAATTCCCACACGTTGATACCGAATTTATCGCACAGAATCGACAGTTCATTGGCAAAGGCGATATTAACATCACGACATGCATTTTCAGTCAGTTTTGACATCTCGGCAGTACGGGAGTTGGTGATGATCACATCACCCTGGACAAACGATTCGTAAAACAAGGTCACATGTATTCCTGCCTCACGGGTAATACCTCCTACAATACGATCATTTTCAACTAATTCCCGCATGGTCTGTCCGGGCAATACCCGTTCAGGCGAATACGCCACGTGAATCTTATCTGTATTAACCCCTTTGTCTTTGAGCAGTGCAACTACTTTTTCGGTTGTTCCGATGGGGGACGTGGATTCCAGAATAACGAAATTCCCTTCCCGCACATAAGGAGCAATGGCAATGGCAGCGTCGATCACATAAGTTATATCGGGATTGTTATCCTTGTCAACCGGTGTGGGCACAGTAATTATAAATATGTCGGACAGGTCCGGTTTCAGCGAAGCTTTTAAATTGCCCGACTGAACGGCTGATTTTACAAAGGCATCCAGTTCAGGTTCCACAATATGGATTTTACCTTTGTTGATCGTTTCCACAACTTCGGGTTTCACATCCACTCCATGCACCTGATAACCTTTGGTAGCCAGTAACGCTGCGGTGGGCAAACCTATATAGCCCAGGCCCATGACACATATCTTTTCTTTCATATTTTCTGTTTTTATCTGATAGGTATTTTATTAACTGTATTTCTGAATGATTTCAATGGAATGTTGAATATGTTCCCGCGAAGAGGAACCAAATAAAATGGATTCGATCCGGGGTTGTCTGCAAACATATTCAAATGCTTCTTCGGGTCGGAGGGCGCCTGCGGCCAGAACCTGCATGGCTATTGGTCTGAACTGCCTTTCGGCTATTGTTTTCTCATACAATGCAATACCTCCCGACATTCTGAAACCGATTTTATTGACAGAACTGCAAATAATCGGATTTTTAATTCCTGAGGATTCCAAAACGTTCAATAACAAGGGAAGATTCATGGTGATGTAGCCGGGTTCGGCATTGTATTTTCTGATGATATATTGATGATAGGCCACAAATATGTCTTTCATCCCCAATCCAAGGATCAGATCGGTCAGAACATTCTGAATGAAGATCACAGGGGTATCAATTCCTTTGAACATTTTCATCTCAGCATCGATCAGCAATTCCATCATGGCTATAAAATCCTTCCTGGCGAAAGCCAGACCTCCTTTGGCAATAGTGCTGAAAATATTACCGGGCAGATACTCCTTCAAAGCACCAACGATTCCAAGTTCTGTAACGGCGTTTGCATATTTATGGGCATAGGGCATACAGGGATATATCCTGAAACCCTTGTACTTTTCGGGATTGGCCCTGATATGATCGCAAATGCCAGCTATCCGGTCATGCGTAGTACACATGAAAGTTTTTAATCCTAAATCAATCGTAGTGTCCAGCACTTTGATAATGGCTTCATTTTTACGAAACTGAATAGATTGCGCTCTGGCCTTTTCATCGGAGAGATGATTGACTGCAAAGAATTGATTATCACCAAACAATATTCTATCCATGGTTTACAGATTATCGTGCTTTACTTTTTATCAGGTCAATGATCGTGTCGGTCTTCAATGCTGCAGAAAAGGAACTTATACCTTCTGAGTTCCCATCCTTGATGCTTTTGGCAAAGTAGTCTACCTGTGCAGAATATTCTTCCCCGCGCAGATAAAAATCCACCTGTTCAGTCAGATCAGTAATATAGCGCATATTCCAGCCTTTTTCCAAACCAAGGCCGGGGTGTTCCTCCTTCACGTAAATTTTCATTTCCTGCGCATCGGTTATAATTTTGCCTCCGGTACCCAGCAGGGTTATCTGAGTCGACATTTTTCTGTAGGTCTCATCGCTCCAGTTTACCTGTAGCATGCCGCTCAGACCGTTTTCAAGATAAACTCCGGTATATACGGCATCCTCAACCCCCCCTGAAAATACTTTCTTGAGCATCACTCCGTCAACATCCCGGATGTCACCGAGTATGTATTCGATCAGGTTAATGACATGAGACGCATAATCGAAGAGGCAGCCACCACCTTCGGTGCTGTCACTCCGCCATGTACTTTCCTTTCGTTTTACAACCACCGGTCCGTAAGCTTCTCCTGTGAAATGATAAATATTCCCAAGTATGCCTGCGGCAACTATTTTCTTAAGAAAGTTAAAAGTGCCAATAAACCGGTTGTGATAACCCACCTGGTTTACCAGATGTTTTTGCGCGGCCTGCTCAACCATTCTTTTGCCCTGCTCAACTGTAAGACTCAAAGGTTTTTCACAAAACACATGGATATTGCGTTCAAGAGCATCCAATACCATGTCGGCGTGGAACTTGGTGGGTGTGGCAACGAATAGCGCCTGAAGATCATTTTCGGTCAGCATCTTCCTGTAATCCGTATAGGTCTGAAAGGAGCCATATTTCTTCAGTGCTTCCAGAATCAGCGTTGATGAATCACATACGGCAACAAGATCCAGGTCGGGATGAGCATTGATAATCGACGCGTGGGAAAGCCCCATTTTTCCTAACCCAATTATTCCGGTCTTAATCATGATTATTGCGTGAGTTGTTTATGAATGAGTAAATTCTTAATCAGCATGTAGGATTCTTTGCCTTTATTCAACAAGGAAACATTCGGCGCTTTCTGTTCGCAACTCTTCAGGTAACTTAATGCGAATTCACCTGTAAGATCAGGCTTGTGAATCATCATTCCCTCACTGATCAGGTATTCATCCACGTCAAGCAGCTGATCCTGGTATACAGAAATGGTAGGTATTCCCAGTACAGCCATTTCACGGGTCATTGTACCACCGGCACCGATAAACAGCCTGCATTTTCCGGCAATATCTTCAAGTCCCAAAGGTTTGTTCAAAACTTCAATGCCTTTGAATTTTTCCTGTTCGTAGTGTATGGCCTGTTCTCTGCCACGAGGTAATAGCACTACCCTGGCCTTATCTTTGAGGAAAAGGAGCATTTCATCCATAAAATTCAATGCGCCCTTGTAGTATTGTGCAATCCAGGGTTCGGGCCTGACATAAATGATCTTCTCATCGGTCTGCACCTGACTGATGGTGGCATTCCACAGATAGATCCCTTCTTTGACGCCGGGATACTGTATTATTTTGGAATCACGTGCAAACTGCCTGTGGACTTTTTTGCGGCTGAGAAATTCGGGGATCAGAATTGTGGAGGCGCAAATAAATGCAGGGATATTTCCCATGGCATGCTCATTGTCATTCATATAAATGGAGGGGATGCCAAGAAGTCTGGCCGTCACAGGACTGTGAAATGAACTTTGTGAGATGGCGATGTCCGGTTTCTTTTTCCGGAGAAATTGGTATAACTGCCATACCCTTACCGGATATCCGTATAGTTTCCCGGAAAGTTTCTTACCATAATGTTTTCCAACAATGGTATACCTGAACCCATGCAGGTCCAACAGGTCAATCGTGTTGGCCAAAGGCCGGCAGGTAATAATCACCTCATGTTCCTGCATCAATTCTTTTATCAATGCAGAAAACAGATTAATGTGGGGCGAGTTGGACAGATCAAACCAGATTTTCATATAGCTTTATATACGATGCTAAAGTAATTATGTTAAGGCACATTCATTTATCAATAGAAGTCTTATTTGATCAATACCAAAAATATGAGTATGTATTGACAAAATAAGTTGTTTAATGGTATCTTCAGTACCGGCTATCTTTAGTGAAAAGGAGCAAACTTGTACACAAAGCATAGAACATCCATGCCTGTGACCAGCGCATATAGGGAATTTTCGTTGTGTAAAATTTGTTTTTCTGAAAATAAAAATAGCCCTGCCTGCTTTGCATGTTTTCAATGGTCCAGGTCAGCACCCGTTTGATAAGATCAGCCTGCTCAACTCCCTTTCCCAGTCTGAATAAAGTGATGATCAATTGAGCGGGAGCATGTATGTCAATCGGGTATACAGCATTGTTATAATACTTTGGGATTCCTTCGGAAGTGAAGAATGTTTTCAGGTAGTAATCCAGACCTGAAACAATATTCTCGTTATAGGACCTGTCGCCGCTGAACTTTTGATATTCACTGATGCATTCAAGATTATAACCGGTATGAAAATTATCGATCCACTGGTGGAAAGGCAGTTTACTGTATGTCCAGGATCCATCGGACCGCTGGTTTTTAACACAGAAGGCTACTGATTTCTTGGCAGGTTCAAGCAGCTTTTCATTTTGGGTATAGGAAAAGGCCCGTGCCAGCATCCTTGAACCCAGCAGGGAAGCATTGAATACCTGGGTATTATCAAGCGGGGAATAGGAAAATGCAAAGTCACCATCCTCGTCTGTGGTTCGGTTCAGATCCTTCAGGATGAAATCACAAACGCTCAAAGCGCTGCTTCCTATAGTCTTCGTTTGCGGTCAAATCAAAAGCATCCAGCAAGGCATATCCGATAAAAGCAGAGGCCACAATGGTAGGGGTATACCTGGGTTGAAAGAAAGCCCGGGACTGCCAGTCGAAATTGTAACCCCAGCACGTACCTGAATATCCCGGTGTTTGCAACGCAATTATTCTGTCCGCCAGCAGCCGAATGGTGTCGAGATATTCCTCCTTCGGATCAGTCTGGTAAAGATTACAGTAGCCATTCAAAAAGAGTCCGAGTCCTTTCGGATTGAAGTCCTTTTTTATGAATAATAACTTCCGCAGATTGATGGGATTTTTCTTGAAAGTCTGAATCCAGATCAACCTGCACAATGCATTTTTCCTGACAATCGGGATATTTCTGAATACCTCACTGTTTAACCCATCAAAAGGATCCCATCCTTTAAATTCTTCGGCTTCACAATAGGCTTTTAATTTATCCAGACTTTCTTTGGCTGAGGAGAACATGTTTGTTGCTTTTCCGGTGACTATAAAACAATGTCTTGCGGAAATCCTGTGGCAAGAGCATCTGCTATTTTAAAAGTAGTTAAAGTGGTAAGACACATCGATCTGAATGTAATGGGCATTGCATGCCCGGCTTCCACAGCTTTGATGAATTTTTCCACTTCCTGTTTATGCCCCTTGCCTGAGGTTTTGATCTGTTTTTCCTTATTATTCCGGTAAAGGAATCCTTTTCGGAAATCATCTATCACAAACACGGTATTGCCACCATAGATCTCAAAACGTTCTTTGGGCAATGCTTTATCACCGTTGGCAGTATACACGAGATTTCCTACCGATCCGTCTGAAAACTTCAATGTAATGGAAATATTATCATCATTCTTTTGTTTGCTGTTTTTCGAATCAATGCATTCGGCGTAAACCTTCACCGGCTCTGATCCTGTAAAAAACTGCATGAGGTCAATAAAATGACAAATTTCGCCGATGATCCTGCCCCCGCCGGCACTTGTCTGGGTCCAGTGGTCTTTGGGTATAAAACCGGCATTTACCCTGAAATTCATGACCAAGGGTTCATCCAGTCCCCTGAATTCTTCTTTTGCCAGGATGCTGATATCGGCAAAGCGGCGGTTAAATCCGACCAGCAGGGCAGGGGAGGTCAGCTTATTATAGGTTGAGATTACATCCGATAATTCATCAGGATTCATCGCAAGGGGCTTTTCGACGAATACCGCCTTACCCTTGTTTAAACATTGCAGGACATAGTGAGCATGAGTATCATGCTGGGTCGCGATAAAAACTACCTGGATAGCAGGATTATTTAGAATGGAATCACTGTCAGATGATGCATGGTTAAACCCGAATTTTTGCGCAACATTTTTCGAGTTTAAACCGTTTCGGGTAACTACAGTGTCCAATGACCCGTGTAATTTCACATTCGGGATCAAATAGGACTGGGCGAAACTTCCGGCACCGATAAAACCCACATTGACATGCTGCACCGGATGGGAATTCGCGATTACCCTGGTAAGATCTTTGGAAACGTTGTCCTGGTATTTGATCAGTATTCCCACAAATGGTTCAACCACTTTACCCAGGATCAGATCATAGGCGTCTACTGCTTTACCGATGTCAAAGACATGAGTGGTAAGCGGCTTGATATCAATTGATTTCGAGGCAATGAGCTGGAGGAACGCTTCCATATTCCTTTGTTCAGTCCAGCGTACATAGGCATAAGGGTAATCAATTCCGTTTTCCTCATAGGATACATCGTACCTTCCGGGGCCATAAGAACAGGATAGTTTCAATTCCAGTTCCTTCCTGTAAAAATCAGGATCGCGGGGAATATCCATCTTCACTGCTCCCACTACGATTACAGCACCTTTCTTTCTGAGAATTTGTCCCGACAATTCCACCGGATCATTGGTCTGACCGGCGGCCGTGATAATCACCTTGTCAAATCCGTTTCCGGAAGTAAACTGTTCCACTGCAGCGATCAGATTGGGATCATTTCTTAACATACCTTTGGCAGCACCTGTTTCATTGGCCAGGTTTACCATTTTTTGTGAAACATCAATGCCAAACACCTGGCATCCGTTTGCACGCAATAACTGGCTTGTGATTTGTCCCAATAATCCCAGTCCGATAACACAAACCAGATCACCCAGTTTGGGATCAGCCTGTCGCAATCCCTGCAAAGCAATAGCACCAAGAGTAGCATAGCTGGCATCTTCAAGGTCAACTCCGTTTGGAATTTTTACCACCAGGTTCTGAGGAACACAAACTACCTCGGCATGTGAAGCATAGCCCAGGCCGGCACAGGCGACATAATCACCGGGTTGAAATTTTCCCGCACTGTCCATCGATGCCAGAACGACTCCCGCACTGCTGTATCCAAGAGCCTTCAGTGAATCAAGCTTGGTTTTTACCTTTTCCAGTGTGGCTTTGAAACCTTCTTTCTTATAATTCTGAATCACCTGCTTCACCAGATCGGGCCTCATTTTGGCCTTTCCAATAAGACTGGCCTGTCCGGTACTTACGGTAGTTTTTTCAGTGCCTGCACTGATCAGTGAAAACCTGTTTGCAACAAGAACGAATCCTTCCTGGATGGAGGGTACAGGTAATTCATCTACGTACAATTCGCCGGTCTTGAAGTTTTGAATGAGCTGTTTCATATAGTATGGGAATGGTTTTTATATTAATATAATGTTATCGGATAATTCCTCTGGTCAGGAGAAACGTTGGTAAAGATCTGTTAAGGCTTCCATCCTTTTTTCCCAGGTATTGTTCCTGGCAAACCGGATCCTCTGCCGTATCAATTCTTCCGAATCTTCTTCAACTGCTCTGAAAATCAACGATGGAAAGTCTTCTTCTTTCCGTGCGATATAAATTACTCCTTCGGGCAGATCGAGCTTGCGCAGACCTTCCATGTAGGATATCACCACGGGCTTTCCCAGAGAAAAATAATGATAGATCTTGCTGCCGGTACCTACACCGGAATTGACATCGTTTATCAACCTGGCTGAATAGGGTGCAATGGTTACATCAAATTTGTTAATTTCTTCATACAGCCTCCTTCCGGTCAATGATCCTTTTAAAATCAATTTATCTTTCTGATCAATGTATTCCAGAAAATTATCCTCCACCGGACCTATCAGGGTTATCCTCAGACGATCATCCGCCAGAAGAAGGTTTAGGATCTTGTGTGAAAGGTTGAGTGATTTGATAAAACCTACAAATCCGACTTCAATAGGCAGCTTCCTTGACGGAGCAAAGTTTATGGGAAGATTATATTCATCAATATCAGGACTCCCGAGAGGTATCTCAAAAGAGTCCGGATTATGGGGGATGAGATTCTCTTTAAGTTTTTCCGAAACAGCTACACAAAACATCGCTTTGGAGGCAACTTCAGATTCACAGCGCTGATGATAACCGGCAATAAATGCAGGATTAATATGCTTGCTGATCGCTGAAAAACTGTCATTACAATAGTAGATCACCCTGGAAAAATACTGATAGATTTTGGTGGCAGTAAAATCAAAATTAATGACCTCGTAGTCCTTATACTGCCTGGCCAGCTGCCTGAATAACCAATGCTGATAGAATTCATTCACCAAGGGAAGACGATACCTGATCCGGTTATCTATCGGAAAATAGGGGACAACAACCGTGAGGTTTTCATGGACAGACAAATTTTTCAGACCGGGCAAACCGGGTTTATTTGCGGCAATAAATACCACCTTGAATTTTCGCGACAATGCATAAGCAACCTGATGCCTGGCTCGCGGCGGTTCTTCAAAATGAGTAAGTGTATTGATCAGAAACCTCATATTTACCTTTTATTAGATGATCCAATCAGCTATCCTTTGTGAAAATTTAGTCCAGGTATTGTCATCAATAAATTCGGATATTGCGTTTAAATTGTTGCCTTTCAAAGCCAATTGATCGTCCAGCAGCGAAAAAAGTTCGTCATAATCACGGAAAGTACTGATCAGACCGGCTTGCCTTGCGTCTTTGAAAGCGCCAACGTCAGGGGCCAGAATATTACCGCCGTAGGATAAAGTATCCATAAGCACTCCCGAACTAAGGACACTGCTGCCGATGTAGGTAAAAACTACAGTCCTTGCATCTGCCACGAAGTCCTTTAACTCCTCTTCAGGAATGTACCTGTTTTCGAGTTGGATTGAATCGTTCAGGAAACCGGCTATAACTTGCAGGTAACTTTCGGGTTTTACCTTACCTACAATTCTGATTTTATAACGATTTTGCAATTGATGATCATGCAGATACTGCAAAAACTGATCAATACCTTTATAGGCTATGATGGATCCCCAAATAAGAATATCGAAAGCGGGCGCTTCTTTGAACCGGATGAATTTTTTTTCCAGGGGATGAGGAAAATATCTTATCTTCTCATAATTTCTTAGTTTGTACTCTGAAGCATAATGGATTCCTTCATTTGAATGGGTAATAATAAAATCGCTTTTCACCAACAGAAACCTGAAGAGCATTCTTTTATACTGATCATGAGTATGATAGTGCGATAATTTGTTGTGCATCGTCCACACTATTTTAATACCACGAAATTTGAGCAAATGAACCATGATTACAAAGAACAAAGTCTGCAACAACCCTCCTTTTTTGTCCGGAAGGTCTTCGATCCAGTTTAAAAACAGAAAGTCAATTTTTTTCCTGTAGCCCCAGATATCAAAAATCCCTTTGTTGGAAGGGTTGTCTTTGTTGACAAAAACAAAGTTGTTTTCGAGGCAATTCATTAAACTTTCCAGGTAGGGATTTGGAATGGTCTTATGTGCGAATGCCGTAACAGGATATATATAGACCTTCTTCTTCATGAATTGATTTTTTTCTTCCTAAGGCCAAAAACATTCAGCAATTTCCATTTGAAGAATCCCCCAATGATCTGAAAATAATGCCATAACAATGGCATATAGGCCCGAATGGAAGTGGCATAGGATCTGTAAAAACGGAAGTTTTTTTCCAGATTGCTTTTTGAACGGATATCTGTAAGGAGCCTGAATAGATTTTTAAATTTTCCTTCATGTTCTATTCCGGAATTTTTTATGGAATTGTACATCTTCAGTGCCGGATATACCATCAGGTGATAGCCTTTTAATTTAGCCCGGTAGGTAAAATCGCTGTCACCATGATATTGAGGATAATTGTTATTGTCCCAGTATCCGATTTCTTCAATTGCTTTTCTGGGAATGACCGTACCCATGCCGGTTAACCAGTCCACTGTCCTGATGCTGTCATATTCCGGAGCATCTTTTTCAAAGTAACCGTACATGCCATATTGACCGTTCTTTGGATTAAAAAAACCGCCCATGGACCAGATCACATCAGGTTGTTCTGCCACAAAGATTTTTGATCCCACGATGGTACCAGGAGGGACTTCCGGCAGGATCTTTAGTAAATGCTGAAAGTAAAGCCTGTCGGTATGTATATCATTATTCCAGAGTATGATATATTCTGTTTTTGTGTTTTCAAGGGCATATCGTACGCCCAAATTCACGGCGCCGCTCCACCACAGGTTTCCACTGCCTTTCAATACAATAACCTCGGGATAATTGACCCTGACCCATTCGTCAGTGCCATCCACAGATCCATCATCAACCAATACAATGTGAAATTTATGATCGCTGATATCATGGATCAACCCGGATAATTCCGATAAGGTGATCCTGGTATAATCCAAATGATTATAAACGGGTAAAATGATTGCGCTTTCCATAACAGCATCAAAAGGTCAATAAAGGCAGTACACTCATTTTATTTTTCTCCTGATAAAATAAATAATATTCGGGCCAAATATATAAATCAGGAGTGCCTTGGTATAAAACCGGAAGTTTGTTGATTTTATATCCAATAATAGTCCAATCAATTTAAATATGTTTTTCCGGAGGTTTTTGGGAGGATGATCCAATATAGGGACCACAATGGCATAGGTCAGACGCTTTTTGATTTTTGAAAGGCCTTCTGCTCCTATGTTTTTTATGATCTCCTCCTGCCATTTATTCATAAACAACCTGAAACCGTTGTATCTTTTTTCAAAATTGTTGACATATTGGTCACCGATTTGTTCGTATTTAATGATCAGCGGTTCTTCCACAAAATCAAAATGGTAATCTTTTGATATTTTTAACCACAAGGACCAGATCCACAAACGTGATCAGGTCTTCATCAAATCCGTCTGACCTTAATCAAGGCTTCTTTTTTCACCATAAAAAGCGAAGGCGTTGGCAGGGCAAAAACCTTCTAAAAATTTGTCATGGTATATATTACCCCGGTAAAAATCAGTGGTAACGAGGGTTGTTTCATTTTTTATGACATCTTTTTGATAGGCATAACCATAAACAGCATCCGAGTTTATCGGAGCCTCTTCTAAAACAATCTACCTGTTTTTCGAGCTTTTCAGGCAGCCATTCATCGTCGGAGTCAAGAAAGGCAATAAAATCTCCCTGTGCCAGCTTTAATTCCTGCATTTCTGGCGATACACTGTCCTCCGTTTTTCTCCAGCTTATAATACCGGATCTTCTCAGAATGAAGTTCCCTGATAACCTCTTCGGTATTGTCGGTGGACGCATCATCCATTACCAGGATCTCATAATTCTGATAAGTCTGTGCAAAAATACTGTTCAGCGCGCTGACAATTAATTTTGCCCTGTTATAGGTTGGGATAATTACCGTGACGAGTGGTTCTGTGGGTGTATTGATATTCATAATTTTATTAATTGTTTCCGGCTATGGATGCAGCTTCTTCTGATTCTAACGTAATCGGATTAAATAAGGTTTCTGCCCTGTCCACATCAAATACATACAAAATTAACAGCAAAATTATATCCACGCCCCCGAAAATTCCCAGTCCGGCAATCATGGTAAAACACTGCGTAAATATATAGAACTTAAGATATTGGTGTTCCGGGCTGACCTTCATGCGAATGGCTCTGATCACCATGACCAGTCCTGCCAAAGTAAACACTAAGCCGTACTTGATATAGTCTCCGAGTATTCCCAGATCCGCAAGATAGTAACCATAATTGGCGGCATAAATCATCATTTGCATACCATAAGCGCTGCCAATGGATGAATCGCCGTTTCCAAAAATATAAGCCCAGGCATTGGGCGGAAATGCCGTCAGAAAGAATCTTGCAGCCTTCAGACGTATGCCCTCACCAAGGTAATGTGCCTGGGAAGTGGATACCTGTACGAGTTCCAGGAATATTTCCCGGAAAGTCAGGAAAATGGCAAATATAGCCAGGGATAATACCAGCGTAATGGCAAACCTCGACTTGATCTTCCTGGCAAAAAGCAGATTTACCAGAGTCAGAAAAATCAGTGCAAATATAAGCTGTCGTGTACCCTGCAGAATGAAGATGCTCAAGGTCAGCAGGCTCAGGATTAGATAGATGGGTCTGTTTTTGGTAAAAAAATGGTTCAGGAAATAGAAGTAGGCAGCCTGGGTGCAAATCATTCCCGCTACAAACAAACGAATGGTCCCTCTTCCTTCAATGATGTTAATATCCATAATGAGCCTGGGATATACAGTCAGCTGCAGATAATAGAGCCCAACTGCCAGCAAACCTGTGAAGATAATAATACGTAGCAGGTACTTTACATCAATTCTGTACAGGTGAACAAAAAAATAAAGCAAATAAAACAACAGAAACCGGTTGGCAAAGATTGAAATGATGAAGTCCTGTTTATGGTATGACCTTGGCTACAAACAGACTCGGGATCGCACCCAACAACAATAACAAAACAGGAAGGCTGAAATTCATTTTAACCCTGTTTGGGGGTAAATAAATGATCCGGAGAATAATTAAAACAACCATGAGCCCCAGCACCACCAGCTGAGAAAATACCTGAATGGTATAGGGTATAAAAACAAATTTAAAAAGGTCAAAGTAAGTGACCACTGCCATTAAAACAACAAAATTACCGATGAACCGGTCCAGCGTTTTATTCATAGAATGGGTTATTTTGAATTCTTTTTTGGTTTTAGCAACTTGTCCTTTACCATAATGAATATTTCTCGCAGGTCTTTAAACCTGAATACGAGTGTGTCAAGCACATACAAAATAATGATGATAGAAGTAATTACCAAGTTACCAAACCAAATTGAAAACACTAACAAAATGGTAAGTATTATTTTAGGTCCCCAGAATTTCATAATCTGGGATGCTGAGAATTTCAATACCCGGTAGTGACCAAAATACAAACTCACCGGAACCTGAACAAGAATAAAGGCCAGGGAATAAAATCGCAGGATATCCAGCGCGGAAAAGAAGGCGCCGATGACGATTCCTGCTACCAGTATCAATGACAGGGGTATTCCTAATGTCAGATAGGCTCTTTCTTTCTTTTCGATCATGTACAGATCATTGGAGGCTATTTGCATGGTTTGCATGGGTATGATGGCTCCCACATAGGGCAGAAAATCGGCAACTCCCAGCCAGTCCTTACCCCAGAGGACCAGGGTCAAGGGTTTGGCAAACAGGACCAGCGGTAATGAAATGGAAATATTAATGAGGTTGATCATGCCCAATATGTCCAGAAAATGCGACCGGTAATCCTCACCTTTGATGCGGGCATCGTTTAAACTTGGGAACAATACCGGTCCTACAACTGTGTTGACAAGCCTTCTGGCCATAAATATGAATTTGTACGCCCTGTCATATAAACCCAGACTGAAATCTCCATAAACCTTACCCACGGCAAAGTTATCCGCATTCCGGGCAAAATAATTCACGAAATTAAACAGGGATATACTTTCCAGCAGGCTTCTTACTTTGCTGTAGCCCAGTTTGGTCAGTTTCCATCCGTAAAGATGGAACCCGAATCTTACTTTCCGCTCCAGCAGAATATGCCTGAATAACGGTTGAATAACCGAGGGCACAATCAATGACCAGTAGGAAAATCCCATGGCGGCCATGATGATCATGCAGGCAATGGTGAAAATGACCACAATAAAATTTATGAATCCTATGTATTTGAATTCCAGTTTCTTCTCCAGGATGGCCAGGGGTACTATATTAAACGAATTGCTGAAAAACTGCAGGGAAATGACAATGGTCGGCCAGAACAATGCCGGTTTATCATAGATCAGTGTTATGGGATAGGCCAGCAGGCACATGAGCAATGTCAGAACCAGACCTATCCAAATAGAAAGACTGAATACAATTTTCTGGTATTTTAGGCCATAGTCGCTTCTGATTACCCCATAAGACAATCCGGTATTGGAAAAAAGAAGAATAAAACCGCTAAAAATGTTGATTAAGGCAACAAATCCGTATTCTTTCGGTCCAAGAAAGCGCGACAGTATTATTGTAGATATGAGTGTGTCAAATACCCAGGATAAATAACTAAACCCTCCAAAAACAGCAACATTTTTAAAAAATGTCTTTTTAAATCCCATTATCGGTTATCTATTGAATTTACAAACAAATTCATCAATCAATGACTCCTTCCAGTTTAATCAGCTGAATTTCTTTGAATTTCAGCAGCACTTTATATTGGTATAATTCCTGAATATCCGGCATATGGCTGTAACACACCACCACATTCTCGTGGTTTCTTAATTCCATGGGATCTTCAGAAATCTGGATGTTAAAATTGTAGAGATCATTATAAACATTCCGGTAAAACAAAAGCTGGGGAATCCACCAGTCGGTTGAATCGCGGTATACAACCAGTTCTTTATAATTCAGATCCTCCGTATTGATTTTCTTAAAGCATTCCTCATACACGTCATAGTGAAAGCCGCAATCATTTTCCTCTTCCTTATATGCAGTAATGCCCTGTAATATGTCGAGGTAAGATGGAAATACCAGGGCAAGGCCGAAGCAGGCCATTAAGGCAAAACGGGACAACGCACCCTGTACTTTTGAAGTCACATATCGGAACAGATAGTATAAACTTATGCCGGTCAAAAGCGCAAGGAGCGGGTAGGTGGGGGCGACGTACCATCTGATCTTGGTTTCCGCAAAGGATATCAGGGCCAAAAAAGTAAAAGTCATGATCAGGGCAAAAATGACGAGGTCCTTAAAAGGTGAATCTTTATCTGCAAAGACAAGACCAATGGTTAAAGGAATAAACAACACCCAGGGAGCATGATTACCGGTGGTAAAGAGGTATTGAAAATAGTAGTAGAACGGGTGCTGGTTTCTGTCGATCACGCCACCATACCTCCCGCCAATTTCATGATTCCACAATTCCCTGAAAAAATTTGGAAAAGTAAAGGCTTCAAACAGGTAATACGGGATGATAATGATAAAAAACAAGGCAATGGTGTAATACAGGTATTTGCTTTTCAGGATAATTAACAGTTTTTTCTTGTACAGGGTATACAGCAATAAACCGGGAAGCATAAACAAACCGGCTATGTTCTTGAAAAGCACTGCCCCGGCAAAACAGGCACCGGTCAGCAATAGATATTTATAGGATTGGGGATTATCGGAATTTTTGATAAAATCAAAATAAAACAAAATCCCCATGGTGGAAAACAGCAAAAGAAATGCATCGAAGTCTCCCGAACGGGCCACATGATGAAACATATACGCCCGGATGGTGATCAGCACCATGCTGGTGAAGATACCCAACAGGAGATTGTCATATCTCCGGTAGCAATAAGAAATAAGGAATGCAATCAGTAAAATTGTGGCCAGAATCGAAGGGAGCCTGATCGCGAGCTTGCTGTCGTATCCGAATATTTTCATAAAACCCGCCTGCATCCAGAAGAGTGTCTTTGGTTTGGTTACGGGCTCGTTGTAATTTTGACCCTGAAAATCGCTCCAGGCCTGCAGTGCTTTTCCATGATAAGCCAAATCATAGGCTACAAGCGCGTAAAGCGATTCATCCCATCGTTTCAGGGGCTCCTCATTTATTTTGTAGAATAACGGAATGATTAAAATTATGATCGAAATAGCGATGAGTATGCCTGATTGTTTTTTCGTAAATTCTTTCATACCGGTAAAATTTATACAGGTTTTAGAATAACTTTTGATTTTGCCATATATCCTGATGCTAATTTTTCTTTTTCCCGGGGAGATGGCGCATCACCACATTGACCAATTTCCTGGTGTATATTACCAGGGGATTCAGAAAAACGGCACTGATCAGGTATTCAGCCGGTGTGAACGGACGGACGATATACTGATTATGCCAGTCAATGACTTTTTTCTGCTTCAGGACCTTTTTCAAACCGTAAAAATAGGCATATTCCCTTCTCAGATGATTGTACCGTTTCTGCAATGCAGGAGACAGATGTCTGTATTCAAACAATATCTTTTCGTAATGCTGATACAGGGTACCATTCTTAAAAACCACAGTGCTGGTGCCCGATTCGTTGTGCCGGCGGGTGTAGGTCAATATCTGCGGCACAAAGCCAACATTGCTCCTGTGCATGATTTCGTAATCCAGTTCGGAATCGATGTGGTAGCTTTTTTCATTGAAGATGGCAGGAAACCTTTCGATCTGTTTCAGAAAAGGCATCGAAAACATCACAGTCGTAATGGATCCGACCAGATCAAACTGGTGCAATAAATGCTTGATGAGCATAGCTTTCCCGTTGAAAACCTCGCCTTCATAAATGTTGTAATTGTCGGGCAATACCCTGGTGCTATCGATCCTGTAAGATGAACACAAACCGACGGAGGAATCCGTTGCAAACACTTCCACCATTCTTTCTATGCAATTGGGGAAGATCCAGTCATCCGCCTGTACCATTTTAAAATACTTCGCCTCTTTGTCGGAATAGGAAAAAGCTTTGTTCCAGTTTTGAACAAGACTGATAAATGAATCATTCGTGAATACCTTGAACCGTTTGTCTTTTTGCTGATACTGCAAGGCAATTTCCAGGGACCTGTCCTTGCTGCAGTTATTATTCACGATACATTCCCAGTTCGTGTAGGTTTGCTGGTGAATGCTTTTCAAGCATTCATCGAGATACTTCTCACCATTGTAAACAGGAACACAGATGGTCACCAAAGGTTGATCCGACAGGCTCATGCGCAATAATAGGCTTTACAGGGTTTTAAAATGGTTCTTTTGTTCTGTTCTCAGTCTGTCAATCAGTCTCCCCTCAGGTAGTTCAATATCATGATAGGTTAAGACGGCATCTTTTGCCACATCGTGTCTTAGTTTACATCCTTCGGCAATTCCAATGGGCAATAAATTCTCTTTAGCAGTGATGTCGGCATTTTCACATAAACCATAGGTCATATATCCGCCCAGACCATCAATAACGCTTCCTTTGCTGAGGTTGGTCTTTGCGGTGGCCACAACCTCAACCCTCGGAGCACCAATCGGTGTCAGCGTGGCATCATGAAACAGCACGGCTCTTGCCACGGTATGGGGAACTTCAAAATGACACAGATGATAGGGTGTGTAAAACAGATAAAGCGGACCTTCACCCAGTTTGTACAGGTTAAGGTAATGCTTCTGAATTGGATGATCGTGGGTGCCAAGGACATAAACCCCGGGTCCGGGTTCTGCACCCACCACGTAATCAACTACTCCGGGGCCATTTATCAGGGCCTCCAGCGGGTAAAGGCTGTTGGCGACGCTTTTCAAAGAAGTTCCGGGTTCCACCGAGGGACCAAACATACCCCTCCTGGCGACCTGCATACCCGTTCCATTTGCCACGATGGCCTGCTCGAAAGATATCTTTGTTCCATCGGCAAAGGAGGTTACCATGTAAGGATTTTGTCCCCACTTTTTAGCAAAACCCTCCTGTGTGGTGGGATTGCGGTAAGGATCATGCAATCCCTTGATATTTCCGCACAACACCGGTTTTACACCAATGGATCTTACAAATCTGTACAGGTTCATTTCTACGCCGGGCTGATCACCGTCGGCGCTTGTAATGACGACACCTTCCTTGTCGGCATAAACTTTCAGAATAGCACCTACGGTGCCGTCCAGTTCTGCGTTCATCAGGATGATATGCTTTTTATGCCTGATGGCCATGAGTACCAGGTTGCAGGAATATTCAATACTGCCGGTAACTTCAATGATGGCGTCTATTCCATCTGCCGTGCAGATTAAAGCCGCATCGTCGGTAATGGAATACTTTCCTTTTCTAATGTTGTCTTCCAGGGCGCCTTTTGCTGATACTTCCGATGAATCAGCTATACCGGCTTCCGTAAAAGCTCTTCTGGCATTCTGGATGTTTCTGTTGGCTATGGCTACCAATTCCATACCGGGAACATAATTGGCAATTTGTAGGGCGATGCCTCTGCCCATAAATCCGGCGCCAATCATACCCACTCTTACGGGTTTGTTTTCCTCCTGTCTTTTTCTCAGGGCTGTATCAATAATGATCATGGTGGTTTGTTTTCAAAGTGAATAATCGGGATGGTTCTTGTCTTTTTCTGAAATAACGGCAGGGTGAAAGGGCCATAGAATATTAAAAAAGGGATCATTCCACCGGATTCCTCTTTCAGCTCCGGGAGTATAAAACTGGGTCACCAGGTAAGTAACTTCACAATTGTCTTCCAGGGTAATAAATCCGTGTGCAAAATCTTCGGGAACATAGAGCATTTTATAATTGTCCTGTGTGAGTTCTACACCAATCCATTGTTTAAATGTGGGTGAGTCGGTCCTGAGATCAATGATAACATCCAGAATGGATCCTCTGGTACACCTTACAAGCTTGCTTTCCTGGTAAGGATTGATTTGATAATGCATGCCTCTTAATGTGCCCTTTTTAACGCTAAATGAGGTATTGGCCTGACATACATTGGCGCTTAAACCATGATCCTTCATCTCATTGGCACACCAGCTTCTGCCAAAAAAGCCCCTGTCATCTTCCAGCTTTTTGATTTCAACTACGAATGCTCCTTTTAGTGCGGTTTCTGTAAATATCATAATCGTGTTTTTTTAATTACCAGTTCCAGCTTAATAAACTGTTTAAGTGATTATTTTCCTGAAGCTGATTGAGGATTTTAAGTCTGATCATATAGGAATTCCTGTAATTCGTATCATTAAAATGCATGGCCTCAAGATTGCTTTTGAGATCACGGATGGTGTTTTCGAGGTCATGAATGGGTTGATGCCGGGGAGCAAGCTTTTTATACAGATCAAAATTGACTTTATAGGATCTTTTATCAGGGGGTGCGTCCGGATTGAGAGATACTTTTACACCCGGAACAATCCTTGCCACCTCATTGGCCAAATCCTTAACCTGGTAGTTCCAGGCATTGGAACCTGTATTTACAGCCAAAAAATTACCTCCTGCATCAGGTGTTCTGGTAATGGCCCATTCGATGGCAATGGCCATATCAAGCACATTGATCAGCGGTCTCCAGGGGGTGCCATCACTCAAGATCGTAATTTCGCCTGAGGTAACGGCACCTGCCACAAAATCATTCAACACCAGATCGAGCCTGAGCCGGTTACTATATCCGCAGGCTGTGGCAAACCTCAGACAGGTAATGGTGAAATTTTCACCGGCGAGGGGCTGGAGATCCTTTTCTGCAAATACCTTCGATCGAGCATAAGCAGTTAAAGGATTGAGGGTATCGGTTTCCACCTTTGCCCCTTCGGAGGCTTCTCCGTACATACTGCAACTCGACGCAAAAACAAATGATCTCACTCCTTTTTGCCTGGCCATTTTTGCCATCTCTACAGCGGATTTGTAATTCACATCCATGGTGACGCTTTCAAACTTATTGCCCATGGGATCATTGGAAATGGCCGCCAGATAAATGACTGAGGTTACTCCGTTCAGGATTTCAGGATCCACCTTTCTGACATCGCCAAAGATCTGCATATTCAGTTTTGATTCCGGCAGGTAGGCAGGATTTGACAAACAGTTGGCAAAATAGCCGGTATCATATCCTATCAATTCTGCCTGGGGATAAGTTTTTCTGAGTTGTGAAACAACACCGGGCCCCACATAGCCCATATTTCCTGTTATAAGTATTTTCATTTTACAAGTATATTTGTCATTGGTTAAGTTACCAGATTTTCCAGGGTGCATTTCCCTTCATATATAATTCGTCGAGGTAATTTTTGTCACGAAGCGTGTCCACGGGATGCCAGAAACCCACATGTTTGTATGCTGCCAGCATTCCTGTTTTGGCCATGATCTCCAGGGGTTCTCTTTCCCATACCGTACTGTCCTCGGTGATATAGTCCAGCGCTTTGGGTTCCACCACGAAAAAGCCTCCATTGATCCATGCATTTTCATGGCCATCTCCCTTGGGTTTTTCCCGGAAGCTCGAAATTTTAGATTCCGATTCTGCCAGGGTAAAAGCGCCGAATCTGCCGGGTTGCTGAACGGCCGTGAGCGTTACCAATACCTTCTGGTTTTTATGGAAATCAATGGCTTTGGCAATGTTCAGATCACTAACGCCGTCGCCGTATGTCAGGCAAAAGGTTTCGTTGCCGATATATTCCTTTACCCGCTTGATTCTTCCGCCGGTCATGGTGCCTTCGCCGGTATCGGCCAGGGTGATTCTCCAGGGTTCGGCATTTTTCCTGAGAACCGACAGGGAATTGTCTTCCAGATTAATCGTCACATCTGCCATATGCAGGAAGTAATTGGCAAAATACTCCTTGATGATGTGTCCTTTATAACCACAGCAGATGATAAAATCATGAATTCCATAATGGGAATAGATCTTCATTATATGCCACAGAATAGGCTTTCCACCGATCTCCACCATCGGTTTTGGCCTTATACCGCTTTCCTCGCTAATTCTGGTGCCATATCCGCCCGCTAATATAACTGCTTTCATGTTGGTTCAATATTTTGTTTAAGGTTGAATCGTTCTTCAGGTATTCCCTGGTTTTATCAAGGGCTATGTCAATTCCTTTCTGGTTCCAGTGGGTATCCGTTCCGTAATACAGCAAAGTGTCGCAATTCACAAAACTATCATAAACATTGATATATCTTACCCCCTTCTTATCCAGCCCCTGGTATAACCGGGGGAGAAAATTGTTGTACCGGTCCTGATTGATGATGGTGTGATAGAGCGTATATTTGGCCGGAAGGGGCATGTATACGACGTAGAGATTGTATTTTTCCTGCATTTGTCTGGCAAGATCGGACATGTTATCACATATGCTGTCAATATCCTCATCGGTAAACGGATAATAAAAGCTTGTTTTCTTATCGTTGCACTCATCATAGTAAAACATCCAGGGGATGTCTTCATTGAGGCTGTATTTGGGAGTGAAGGTAGAGATATAGCCAAACAAATCAAACTTTATGGTAGCTACCACCGAATAGAGGAAGGAGGACAAATAGCTTCTTTTCAGCATGACATCATACAACTCCTCGCTTCTTTCATAAAAGATCAGGTCCTTGATTTTTTTAAATAAACTGTGCCCCGGGGAAAGAACTGGTTCCGGGTTATAGCTGCTCTCATGCTTTTTTCCGAACTGAATGGGGATGTATCTTTCCACCCTTTCCATGATGACAATTTTTGGTTCCCCCTTCTGATAGCCGCTTTTCAGCAGATATTCCAGCGGTTTGTCATTCAGCGCCATATGTACCGGAATGTTGTAGGTGTCGCTCAGTACTTCGGGGAATTGCTTATGACGGGAGTACTCAAAAAAACTATCTCCGAAAGTCAGCATTTTACTTTTTTCCGGTGAAGGATGCCTGTCGGAAAGGTCATACCTATCCCTGGCAGGTGGCAGGCCTTTTTCCCTGAAATGGCGGATTTGGCTGAAATAATACAATTCACCATACCTGGTTTTATAGCCGTAATTGGGTATCATTTTTTCCACCAGTGCCAGATTGAACATCGGGAGTATCCGGACGGCAATAAAAACATACATACAAACAGCCCCGGCTGCATAAATGGCTATTTTCAAAAGTCTTTCTCTCATCGTGAACAACAGTTAATTCAGTTTACTGAAACTGGTAATCTGGACCCTTTCAGCCAGATCTTTTTTATGGATACTTTTAAGGAACTGCAATTCAGTTTCCCGTTCCCGGGCATATTGATCAAATTGAAGAATTTCATCGGAATAATAGCCCGGATGAACCGCCAGTTCATAGATCGGGTTGCCGGGACCATCCATCCCCCGGATAATCCTGTTCAAATACTTCCGCCGGTTGGGGATTGTTGAAAAAATCACCACCGATGGTCCTTACCGTCCTGGTTTCCTGCTGATCGTGACGGGTCAGCATGGACAGAAAATTCAGCGCCAGTATCCTTTTAAGGTTGGAAAACCTGACTTTCGATGGTCGGATAACTTTTTCAAACGGCACCCGGATGGGTACGTTTAAGTTGTATTCTTTGCCTAATCGGATTAATTGCCTGAATATCTGCGGAATCAAATGAACATTCTGGTGGGAATCGAAATGGGATACGGTCAATCCTTCTGCAAGGATTTTATCGAGCTGACACTTCAATTCAAGGTAAATCTCATCATCTTTTAATTTCCCGATAAGATAATGTTTAAACAGGGCTTTTGCATCAGAAAACCTTCCCTGCTGATCGGTAAGTGAATTTGAGCCATTCCGGTTGGGCTTTCCCATGGTCAGATTGAAATGAATGCCTGCTTCATTGATACCGGCGCCTTTCAGCGCAGCAACTGATGCAGTAAAACAGGCAGGATTAATGATAAACGACAGATCGCTTACCAATCCCTGCACAAAGCAATCGATTATTCCCGCATTCACCGATTCGCAGATTCCGTAATCATCTGCATTAACGATCAGTCTATTCATGATGGTCGACATCCGTATTACTCAAATAGGTATCAATGGTATAAATGGGCCTGTTCTTGGTCTGGATAAATGTTTTTCCGATGTACTCCCCGATAAGTCCCAGAAATAAAAGCTGAATACCTGCAAAAAAGAACATCCCAAAGCCCAGCGTGGCAAAACCCGGTATGGGTTGTCCGCTGACAATCTTTTCAATGACGATGTACACGCCAAACAACATGCTGATGAAAGAAATAAACAATCCGAAATAGATGGCCATGCGGAGCGGCTTGACCGACACAGACATTACACCATAAATGGCGAGTCCGATAAGCTTTTTAAAGGAAAAATTGGTTTTTCCGTACATCCTTTCCTGGGGTGTATAGAAAATCTCAGAAGCTTTGAGTCCTAAAATGCTTAAAATGCCGCGCGTATAAAAATCAGCCTCATTGTAAAGCTTAATGATATCCACGGCTTTTTTATTCAGTAAAGTAAAATCGGTGAGATATACTTTTTCTTTACTGAAGGTATTGAGCAGTTTTCTATAACCATAAGTGCCGAATTTCTGGTACAGGTACTTGATTCTTTTCAGAGGGGATATATAAACGATACTCGATTTCTCTTCGGTCATCTTCTGCCAGGCATCAGTAATCTTCACTGGAGGATGCTGAAGGTCCCCGTCCATAATCGCACACAATTCCGATTCGGAATGATCGAGACCACATTTTACGGCTTTCTCCTTGCCATAGTTTCTGGTGAATTTTATGTACTTGATGCCAATACTCTTATAGGTCCCGATAGCCTTGTCAACTATCTCACTGGTATCATCCTTGCTGCCATCATCCACGAATATCAGGGTAAGCTTGCTGAAATAATGACCAAGACTTTTTTGTGTTTCTTCGATTAACGGAATAACATTCCTGGATTCATTATAGCAGGGGACAACGATATCAAGACTTGGGTTCATATAATGGTTGTTAATAAAAATATAGTACGATGGTTCAAATGGATATGTTGCTAAGTTAACCTTATAAATTCCCGGATTCACGATGAATTTTACAGACGTCTCATTTTACATGGTGAATGGGGTAAAATGACATGTTTTGGTTTACATTCATTAAAATTGAAAATAGAGAAAATCAATTTGTTCCCATTTTCCAAGAATAAAAATCGCCAGTACTGTTCCCACCAGCAGGGACCATTTCACGTATACCGGTAACTGTTTCATTTTGAAGGAAAGGGAGTGCTTGTCCTCAAGAATATCCACCACAAATAAGATGATTATTAAAATGATACTTAATACCATGTCTGCCTGAAAATTAAAAAGGTTGATTTTCTCCACCGGATGCAGATGCAGCATGCTTTTAATGATGTACCACGCATCACCCAGACTTTTGGCACGAAAGAAGATCCAGGCAAAAATGGCCAGTGCGCAGGTTACCAACTGCTGCAATAAATTCTGCAGGTATGGAACCCGGGAGATACCCAGGAAATCATTGATTTTCTCCCGGATAGATTTCGTCCAGATGGCAAAAACAAGGTAAAATCCATGCAGGGCACCCCAGATAATAAACGTCCAGTTTGCCCCATGCCATAGTCCACTGATCAGAAATGTCAGGAAAAGGTTGAGGTAATACCTCCATTTGCTAACCCTGTTTCCGCCCAGTGAGATGTAGAAATAATCCCTGAACCAGGTGGAAAGTGAAATGTGCCACCTTTGCCAGAACTCCCGGATGGATTTTGAAAGATAGGGCATCCGGAAATTGACCATCAGATCATAACCCATGATTTTTGCCGTTCCTCTGGCGATATCGGAATAACCTGAAAAATCACAGTAAATCTGAATGGTGAAAAACAAAGTGGCTATCAGGAAATGCAAACCCTCATAATTGGCAGGATCATTATATACGATGTTCACGTATTCGGAAACCCTGTCGGCAATAACCACCTTTTTAAAGAAACCCCATATGGTGAGGGCAATACCATCACGAATTCGGGCATAATCAAAAGTATACTCCTTTGAGAATTGTGGCAAAAGGTGAGTTGCCCTTTCAATAGGACCGGCCACCAGCTGCGGGAAAAACGACTTAAACAGGGCAAACTTACCGAAATGGTATTCGGGTTTAATATCCCCCCTGTACACATCAATGGTATAACTTAAGGCCTGAAAGGTATAAAATGAAATACCTACCGGAAGTAAATAGTTGTAAGCCGGTATCTTGTAAAAAATATTGAATTTTTGAAAAGCTGTGTTTATTACGTCGCCGAAAAAATTAAAATATTTAAAAAAGAACAATGTTCCCAGGTAAATAAACAGGGTAAAAACCAGCAGGGATACCTTCAGGTAACGGTGTCGTGTTTTGTAGATCCAGATGGCGCAGGCATAGCAAACAATGGTTGTAAACAGCAGCAATACCACATATTTATAATTCCAGCACATGTAAAAGTAATAGCTGGCAATCAGCAGCAGAATCCATCTGAACCGGTTGGGCAGCAAAAAATACAATGCCACCACCATGGGGAAAAAGACAAGAAATTCTAAAGAATTAAACAGCATACCTTCACTTCTGAAATTAGTTAATGATTGTAAGTTTTCCAGTCACCAGATCGTTATTGATCATAATTTTGTAGGGGTAAATCCCCTTTGAGATCCCTGCTAAATCAATTTCAATTTCATTGGCGTTCTCCCTGTGCATTTCGGCTACCAAAGTGCCGGCAGCATCAAAAAGCCAGAATTTTATCTGCGCAGATTTTTCAGTTTTCAGAAAAACCTGATCACGTGCCGGATTTGGATAAACGATGATTTTTTCACCCGTTTGCAGATCACCCAGCCCTGTTTGCAGGGAAACCATCAAAGTAAATCCCTGGATCACATCGGAATGTCCATCGCTCACCTTCAGGATGATGCCGTTGGCACCCAGATTGGACTGTGCGGGTATGCCAAACAGGGTACCTTTATTGGTGCCGGATGTGAAACTCAACCAGGCGGGTATAATCGATGCTGAATAGGTCAATACATCTCCCGCATCGATATCAGTAGCAGTTATTTCGTATACGTAGGAATCCCCAACCTTTACAGTGGTGGAAGGAGTGGAGGTTATTACCGGCACATCATTTACATTCGCTACCGTGATTTGAAAAACCTGCTGCACCGTTTCATCTCCGTCAGTTACCCGGAGGGTCACATTGTGAATACCTACTTCACTGTTGGTGGGTCTTCCGCTTAAAATGCGGGTGGCAGGACTGAAAGAAAGCCATGCCGGCTTTACCGGAGCAGAATAAGTAAGTACATCACCATCAACATCGGTGGCCACAATGGTATAAGAGTAGTTATTGTCCTCGTTTACACTTAGAACAGGGGCGGAAGTGATCACCGGCGCAGAATTTTTCTTTAACACGGTAAACACCACCTGCACGGAATCTGATTTTGGAAACGCTCCGTTGCCTGAATCAGTGGCCTTCAGAAAAACGGTTTCACTGCCAAACCAGTTGTTGTCGGATAGCGGTAACTTTGAGGATCCTGTTGGCATCGATAGTGGCAGAAAACTTTGAGTTCGCCTGCAACCGGTAGGTCCAGTGTATTTTATTATCGGCATCTTCGGTATCCGTCACATAATCATCAAGAATGACATTGCCGAAGGGCGTTCCCTGTATGGTGGACTGTGCAGGCACTGTGGAAATCACCGGTGGGGTATTCAACGCATCAATGGCCTCGAACCATTTGGCGGCCATTTTATTATAACCATTCTGGTTGGGATGGAGGTTATCGTACATATCGGTGGAATAGTTGATGCCTGCGCCCGTTTCCATATTCACCATGATGATGCGGTTGTCACCACGAGCGGCTACCATGGCAGCCACATTGTTGTTGAAAGTAGTGGTTACCGAAGAGTAGGTGGCCCGGTTAATGATCCTGGCCACCAGCACAATAACATCACTGTCCCAATGCCGGATGTTGTTCAGGATATCTTCCACATCATCGGGATTTTCATCCAGCTCATTGGTCCCGATATGCAGAAGAATAATGTCGGCAGGATAATAATTTAAATAGGGCCCGGGGGCTTCATACTTCCCTGCCTTCAGATTGTACCCGGTACTGATCAGATAAGCCAGCTGGGCATCGGTAATTCCCGGGAACCCGGCATTATCATCCAGGTCGTCACTTTGAAAATAATTATTGCCCGCATTCTCACTGCCTGTAAAATCGAAGGTATAACCTGCTGCAGTGATCAACTGGTACAACCTGTAACGGTAAGATATCTTATCGCCATCCGGCCGTGTATCCCCGGTCCTGTCATCAAAGGTAATGGAATTGCCCATGGGCAAGATCCGCACGGTTTGTGCCGTCAAAGGCCCTGTCATGAGCAATTGGAGGAGGAATAACTTAAACACTGTGGTTTTATGAATATGCATGACCGGTGGTTATTGGAATTTCATTTATTTATCATCAAAACGGCGAAAATTAATACTTGATCATTTTGCCAAGACTTGTTATGTTTCGCTGGAATACTTTGTATACATAGGTGCCAGGTGCCAGGTCGGCAATATTGATCTCCAGCAGTTCTGCATCCTTTGCTTCAACTGCTTTCTGCAACCTGCCGGTCATGTCCAGGATCTCCACCCTGGTGTTTTCACGACGGATTAACTGAAAGTAAATTTTGTCCCTGGCCGGATTCGGATAAACATTATGAATGATGGAATTATCAAGATCCGGCGTTCCGGAGGGAGCCGAAACAGTAAGTGTAAATCCCTGCAATACGCCTTCATCTCCGTCACTTACCCGCAGTACAATGGGATGATCACCCATATTGGCCTGTAAGGGCGTTCCTACCAGCATACCGCTAAGTGTACCACCGGAAAATGAAAGCCAGGAAGGCTTTGATTCAGCCGTAAAAGTGAGCTCATCACCATTGTCCAAATCACTGGCTGTAATTTCATAGAAAAATGCCTCATTGGCCCTCACGGTGAGGATAGGTTGCGAGGTAATCACCGGAGGATCATTTACATTGGTGACATTCAGAATGAATGGCTGATCCACAGATGTTGCCGCATCAGATACCCGCAGGGTAATATTATTTGCTCCCACGTTATCGTTGGCGGGTGTTCCGGACAGAACCCGTGTGGCAGGATTAAAGGAGAGCCAGGCCGGCTTTTGAGGGGCCGAATAAGTGAGCATGTCTCCGGCATCCACGTCACTCGCTGTTAGGGTATAACTGTACAGAGCATCCTCATCGGTTACGGTTAACGGTGAAGAGGTTATTACCGGCGGATCATTGGCTGCCAGAACACGGAAGACCACCTCCACGGAATCCTTTTTCTTAAAAGCGCCATTACCGGAATCTTCAGCGATCAACCGAATGGTTTCTGATCCATTCCAGTCATTGTTGGTTGGGGCAGCATGCAAAACCCGGTTGGCGTCAATGGTAACGGAAAGGTGTGAACCCGTCTGCTGCCTGAAGGTCCAGGTGATCAGGTTATCCGGGTCCTGGTCATCCGTAACATAGGGATCAAGCGACAGATTAGCAAAAGCAGTGCCCTCAGCGGTGGATTGTTGTGGAACAGCGGCAATAACCGGGGCTATATTTAAATTGTCAATGGCCTCGAACCATTTGGCGGCCATTTTATTGTATGCTGCAGGATTGGGATGGATTTCATCATCCATTTCGCACTCATAATTAATTCCGGCGCCATTTTCAATATCCACCGAAATGATCCGGTCATCATTACGTGCCGCAACCATAGCCTGCACATTGTCATTAAAAGTTGTCGTGAGTGGGGAGGGGATTCCCCGGTTGATAATCCTGGCCACCAGAATGATGACATCACTGTCGTAACTTCGGATGGTGTTCAAAATGTCTTCCACATCATCGGGACTTTCATCCAGATCGTTTGTTCCGATGTGCAATAAAATAATATCAGCAGGATAGGAGTTCAGGTATGGTCCGGTGGACTCCTGGACACCCTTTCTCAGGTTATAACCGGTATTCAGCAAATAGTTCATTTCGGCATCGGTTATTCCCGGGAAGCCTCCATTGTCGTCCATTTCGGTATTCTGAAAATAATCGTTTCCCGAATTTTCACTCCCTGTGTAATCAAATACATAGCCTGCGGCATTCAGCAACTCATAGAGCCTGAAACGGTAAGATATTCTTTGACCGTCGGGACGTGGATTGGTCTGGTCGGCCTGGTTGTAATCAAAGGTTATGGAATTGCCCAGGGGCAATATTCTGACGGTTTGTGCCCAAACTGGCATGAAACCCATCCATGTAAAGGCAGTCAGACACAGAACAATTCCTTTGATTCGGGTCATTTGTTTATATTTTTATTATACGGTTTTTGATGACTTTTGATTCAAGGATTCAAACCGTTATGGATTACCTTTTATTCCTGAACGTTTAAAAAACCCAACATTCAGGAAAATGCTGAATGTTGGGTCTAATTAAATGTTCAATGCAGCTTTTTACTGCAGATGCTTATTTCTTGGTGAACTTGCCCAGTCCGACTTTGCCTTCCTGGTATACTTTATAGATGTATATTCCATTGGACAAATCGGAAATATTGATCTCGAGCATTTCAGTATCATTGGCTTCCAACTGTTTGTGAAGGCTGCCGGTGATGTCAAGGATCTCCACCCTGGTTTGACCGGTTTTGGCAAATCTGAGGTAGATTACATCACTTGCAGGTATCGGATAAACACTGTTAATAATGCTGTTATCAATGTTTTCCATTGCCGAAGGTGCGGTAACCGTAAGGGTATATCCCTGCATGACCTCACCGTGCCCGTCGCTCACTTTCAGGATGATCGCATGCGTGCCCATATTGGCCTGTGCAGGAGTTCCCATGAGAATACCACTGGTGGTGGCAGCTGTGAATGTCAGCCAGCTGGGTTTGCTTTCAACGGTATAGGTAAGTACGTCACCTTCATCAACATCGGTGGCAATGATTTCATAAATATACGGCAAATTGGCATTAATGGTCAGCGGCGGTGTGGTGGTAATCACAGGCAGATCATTGACATTGTTTACAGTCAGCTGATAGGACTGATCGATATCCACTGTTCCGTCATTTACCCTTACGGTGATGTCAAACACGCCAACATTATCGTTGGTAGGTGTGCCGCTTAAAATATGGGTTGCTGCATCAAATGCCAACCAGGCGGGTTTTACCGGTGCCGAATAGGTCAGACTGCTCCGTCATCAGGATCCGTGGCAACTACAGTATAGCTATAAACCGCATCTTCATTGGTTGTGGCTACCGGAGTGGAAGTAATCGTGGGTGCATCATTCATATCGGCCACTGTGATCTGGAACGTCTGATCAACATTGATATTGATCCGTCGGATACCCTCAGTGTAACATTGTGAACGCCTACGTTGCATTCACCGGAGTACCGCTCAAAATGGCAAAAGTATCGTTGGCAAATATGCCAGGTAAGCCATGCGGGTTTGTTTACTGCCGTAATGGAAGTGATGTCGTTTTCCAATGCATCGGTGGCAACGAGCTTATAGCTATAAAGCGAATCCTGGTCAACCTTGGTCACAGGTGTTGAGACAATAACCGGTGCAAAATTATAAATGCAGGCTCCTTTTCCCGCAACAGCATAATTGTAATTGCTGATGATAGTTGCTTCAGTTAAAGGGGTGTTATAAAATGCTAATTCATCCATCTGTCCTTCATACCAGAAAAAATCGATCAGTATCCAGATAGCCAATATTCAGATCATTATTGCCGCCGAAATTTCCAGAAAGGCATTGAACTTCATCCACCACTATTTTGTCCACGTAATAGCTGAATATCATCTGAAGAAGCATTGTATGTTGCAACAATATGGTGCCATGCACCATCCAGCACACTTCCGCCATCAGATAGGCTAGTATCTCGGAGTAGCGATAATCCTCAGATAGAAATCAACGGATCCATCGGTATTAACTCCAAGCCAATACTGGGTATTGTTGGCATCTTCATCCCTTCCAACCAAAACCATGGTGTTTGAAGGGACGTGCTTGGACTTCATCCAGAGTTCAATCGAGAAAGAAGGTACATTGTCCCAGTCAAAGAATATCTTTGAAGGTTCTACATGATCCTGCCATATTCATACTGTCTGATGAGCCGTTAAAGGAAAGTCCTGTTCCTACCCGTCCGGTTGCATGACTAGGATTAGCTCCGGTAAGTTTATAATTGGCGATCCTGTCAATAGTAAGGAGCTGAACCGGTTTCATTGAAATCCCAGTAAGCCAGCAGGTTTGAACGGCATGACGGGCACGTCGGCAATGAAAGATATTAAAGGTCTGATCAACACTGCCTCCTGTATTGGAACCCTTACAATTACATGTCCATTTTGGGAAACCGAAGTAGGAGTCCAGGTGATAAGACCCGGTGGACGCATCAATGACCATGCTGGTAGGCTTTTCAATAAGCGAATAGGTCGGCAGTGGATTACCGGAAGCATCAACATCATACTGTACTGTTGCACCAACTGCGGCATAAATATTGGGAGTGGAAAGCAATTTCACCGCATTGCCGTCACAATATCCAATCTGGTAAAGTCTGATATTTGGAATGGGTAGTAATTTCAGTGGAGGTAAGTACACGATTATAAATGGCAACTTCATCAATGGCGCCATCGTAAAAATAGCTGGGAACGCCATTTTCAATCAGGCCTCCGATACTCATATCGGCGGATGAAGACAGGTTACCGGCTTAAAGTGACTACGGTACCGCCTGCATTCTGAAACACGCCATCGACATAAAGGTAGTTTTTGCCCTGTGATCCGTCTCTTACAGCCACCACATAGTGCCACTGTCCGTTATTAATGGCAGTATTGCTCAATGAGGTCACCATTGGAGCCGTCACTGGTCGGGTAAACCATTGTATTCTTCCTCATCGGCTTTGCCCATCCACCAATGAGTTTGTGTGACAGCATCGTCACGTCCGATAATGACTTCGGTACTGCCAATGCTGGAAAACTTTACCCAAAATTCAATGGAAAAACTGGCGCCACTTGACCAGTTAAAATCGGAATGACTGGCCACCGATAGATAGGAATTCGGGAAAAAGACTGTGCCTTACCACTAATACCCAGAGGTTTGTGAAGGCGATGAGGTTGCCCCCATGGCATCATGATTCCCTTTTTCGTCAGCATAAACATAACCGCTGGCTTCCTGCAGTTTCCAGTAGGAAATCATGCCGGAGGGGCAGGTCTGTGAATACCCGTTACTGACCAATAAGCCAGTTATTGCCAGTAAAGTAAATTTTAAAGAGTAAAGTTTTAATTCTCATAAGATTTAAATTAGTTATTTTAAATGGTACGACACATGTTCACAAAAGTTTCAAATAAGATATTTGCCATAAAAAAAATCAAACAAAAATAAAGATTTATCCATTAACAACTGAATTGACGGTATTCATTTTGATAAACGTTATCCACAAGATGATTAGTGCGCGGTTTTTTGAAATAATCATCGTTATTTATCAAATCTTGCAATTGCTTTTTCAGCAATGGTTTGTCCGATGGACAGAGACGCAGTAGCGGCAGGAGAAGGTGCATTCAGCACATGGATGATAAAATCATCCTCCACAAACAAAAAATCATCTACCAGACCGCCATCCCTGTCACACGCCTGTGCTCTTACCCCGGCTCCTCCGGCAGTAAGATCATCGGTAGTGACTTCCGGAACCAGTCTCTGCAAGGCCCTGGTAAGTGCAAATTTGTTAAAGGACCGGTAATATTCTCCAAGTCCCATTTGCCAGTACTGCCGCATGACTTTTCTGAATCCTTTCCAGCCTAGCGCTCCGAAAAACTCACCAAACTCAAAATCAGTTTTTTTATAGCCCTCACGTTTGAATGCCCAAACGGCATTTGGACCAGCCTCAATCCCTCCCTGTATCCGACGCGTAAAATGAACTCCCAGGAATGGAAAATTGGGATCGGGTACCGGATAGATCAGGTTTCTCACCAGGTAGGATTTTTCCTTTTTCAGCATCACATATTCACCTCTGAAGGGAATGATCCTGACATTGAGGTCAGGGTGTGTAAGCGCAGCTATTTTATCGGAAAAAAGCCCGGCAGTATTGATGATGAGCCTGGCAGAGAAACTGCCCTTTCCGGTAATCATCTCCGTGCCATCCGCATTTATCCTGATATCGGTTACCCGGGTATTGGTGAATATTTCGCCACCTTGGCGGTCTTTGAAAATATCCGCGTATTTCCGTGATACTTCTGGGTAATCAATGATACCTGTATAGGGTACCCAGAGCGCTGCCAATCCTGTGGCATAGGGTTCGTATTCCTGAATAGCTTCCTGTGGCAATTTCTTTACCCGGTCGAGTCCGTTCTGAACCGCCCTTTCGTAGAGGTTTTCCAAACGCGGCAACTCTTCTTTATGGGTGGCAACAATGAGTTTGCCGCACAGATCATATTTTACCCCTTCGTGGTTGCAAAATTCCAGAAGCCGGTTATAGCCTGTCCGGCAGTTTGTGGCCTTCAGACTTCCGGGCTTGTAATAAACACCGGCATGAATCACACCGCTGTTATTTCCGGTCTGATGCGCTGCCAGAACCGGTTCTTTCTCGAGGAGTGCCACGGTGAGCCCGGGCGATTGTTTTTTTATATTCATCGCGGTGGACAGTCCTACAATACCTCCACCGATAATGACAATGTCAAATTTCATCTGGTATTCTTTTCATTTTAGTTTCACAGAACACTTTTCAGTTGATGCGGTTGCAAAAACGACAAATATCAGCATGATTATACTCAGGATGAAGTCAAAGGTTATATATTTTTAAAGGATTTGTGACCGGTTTTTTACCAGGATATCAAATGTGGGGATTAAACCCGGAGAGTCATTGGCGAAAAGTTTTCAGAAGTATGCTTACCTATACCGTTATACTTCTTCATTTATCAGATTGACAATATTACAGGCCACTATCCCGGCTGTTTCCGTACGCAACCGGTTAACACCCAGCGATACAGGAATATAACCGTTGGCTATGGCAAGTTCAATTTCACCGGGAGTAAAATCGCCTTCGGGTCCGATAAGCATGGTGACATTGGATTGGGGTGCCAGAACATCCCGGAGTCTTTTCCGTTCAGATTCATCGCAATGTGCAATAAAGCGGTTACGGGGCGATATCGTCGTTACTGTTGATAAAATTGCCGTAATCCGTTAAATCGTTCAGTACGGGCAGGTAAGGCACCATGGCCTGTTTCATGGTAGCAATGATCAGTTTGTGCAGCCGGTCGGTTTTTAGAATTCTCCGTTCCGACCGCTGGCAGAGCAGGGGAGTAATAACATCAATACCGATCTCGACGGATTTCTCGATGAACCATTCAAACCGATCCAGGTTTTTGGTAGGAGCAATGGCGATATGCAGCGGAAACCTTCTGTTTTTATGTGGATTCACAAAACCCAATACTTCAAGTGTACATTGCCTCACATCGGGCAGAACAATGACCGCATCGTAGATACCGCCTTTGCCGTCAATAAGCCTTACTTGATCTCCCTTCACCAGTCTTAATACACGGATACAATGCGCAGATTCCTCGGGCGACAACAGCGCTTCATTGCCTGTTATATTGGAGGTGAAAAAAATATGCATGACCGGCGGTTAATTTCTTTCTACCAGTTTAAAATTGGTACCGCCTTCAAAACCAAGCGCCATCTGCTCAATATAAACCGAACTGGCATCAAATCCAAGCGCTTTGACATCGGAAAGGCTGTGCCGGATAAAAAACAGGTATATGTTGATAATCAAACGTTCCAGGAATTTAAACTCCAGATCGGATATGTTGAGCCTGTCGATGATAATGAAGCGGAAATCAGTTATAACATTATGTTTTCGTAGCGAAGGATATCCGCTGAAGAGATCAATATCTCCCTTCTTGGCCATTTCATTGGTAATGTATTTAAACATACTGTGAATCCTTCGCTCCACCTTAAATCCCAGGAAAAAGTCGATTCTTGTAAGTATTCCGGGAATGATGTGCGTGACCTTATATTCCATCGATCGGGGATCATCGAGAATATCCACATGGATAAGCCAATAGTGGTCAGCCCGTTTGGGTTGTTTGTTGAGAATGGACAGGATAATTTTCGATTCCACATCGGACACCCGGTTGGCTTTTGTCAGGTATACCAGATTTGAGGCAGTTTTCGGAACACTGGTATCATTGCGCAAGTCTTTTATGGTATCTACATATTGTTCAAGGGGAAGAAAACGAAGAAAACGATTGGTAATTTTGCGGCCATGGTACCAGGATAGCATGATTATGACAAGAATTCCTGCCACCAGAATGGTAAACCAGCCACCATGGGAGAATTTGAACAGGTTGGCATATAAAAAAGCGCCTTCGATCACTAAATACAAGCTTAAAAACAAAGCGATAACCGGCAGAGGAATCCTTTTGAGTGAGAGATAGGACACCATGAGCAGGGTCGTGATCAGCATGGTTATGGTGATGGAAAGTCCGTAAGCGGCTTCCATATTGTCGGATTCCTTGAATATAATAACTACAAGCATGCAGGAAAACCATAGAAACCAGTTGATGCTGGCGATGTACATCTGACCTTTCTGCAAGGTGGGGTACTTGATTTTTATTTTGGGCCAGAAATTCAGGGATATGGCCTCACTGATCAGGGTATAGGATCCGCTGATCAAAGCCTGGCTTGCGATAATGGCCGCTGCTGTGGCCAGTGTAATTCCAAATGGCAGGAACCACAATGGCATAATCGCATAGAATGGATTAGTAAGCGGGGTTATATCGCCGCTGTGGCTGAGCAACCAGGCTCCCTGGCCAAGATAATTCAGGATCAGCGATACTTTCACAAAGGACCATGAAATCCGGATATTTTTAATTCCGCAATGCCCCAGGTCGGTATACAGTGCCTCAGCCCCGGTGGTGCATAGGAATACCGCTCCAAGGATAAGAATGCTCCCGGGATATTTCCATAACAGATGAATGGCATAATAAGGGTTAAAAGCTTTGAGCACTTCCGCTTGTTCATGTATCTCAAGGATGCCCAGTGTTCCCAGCATCAGAAACCAGAAGAACATGATGGGACCAAAGAATTTGCCGATATATTCCGTACCAAACTGCTGGACAGCAAAAAGAAGGGTTATAATAACGATCACAATGGGTACAACCTGTATTGTAGGATTGATCATACGCAATCCTTCGATGGAGGATACCACCGTGATCGATGGGGTGATAATACCATCGGCCAGCAGGGTACTGCCCCCGATAATGGCCAGAATGTAAACCCACCGCTTGCTTTTCCGCAAAAGGGCAAACAGCGAGAAAATGCCTCCTTCACCCTTGTTGTCTGCCCTGAGCGTTATAATAACATATTTTATCGTGGTCTGAATGGTCAGGGTCCAGATCACACAGGAAAGGACACCCAGTACAAAATCGGTTTCAATGGGAAAACCTTCTCTGATGACAGCTTTAATGACATATAACGGGGAGGTGCCAATATCGCCAAAAACTATGCCGAGCGTAACCAGTACGCCTGCCACGCTGAATTTAACTCCGTGGCTTTTACCTGTGCCTTTCATTTTAGCTTAATGCCATGAACATGTTGAGAAGTAAAAAGCATGCAAATGTGTAGCAATAAGTTCGATTTAGCAAAGAAAAAGGTTGTTTTTTTGTTGTGGTGGTTGTGGTGGCCTGCCTGCCGGCAGGCAGGTTGTGATTGTCTGCCTGCCGGCAGGCAGGTTGTGGGAGAACAACCTTACCCTTTACAACTATCATTACTTTTATCTATATTTACTGAAATAACCTCAACCGTTGCCGTCATGAGCCAAAATGATCAGCCAGCACACTGTTGCCCGCCATTCGATCCGGAACTCTGGAATGAAAAGGTCCATGAATGGAAAGATAGGCCTTTTATCAGGGACAGTCTGCCCCAGTTCCTGCATATGCCCTGGCCAAACACTGTGCGTAAAACCATCAACCGGATGTGGAAAATAGCACAGGACGCAAGGGCTGCTGTGGAATTAAATGACTTTCTGCTTTTGTCCACTGACCCTTCACCCTGGAGATCAGATCTCTATATGCGGGTAAAGCATGAAATTGCAGGAGCGGAAAACGTTAAGTTTTCAGGTAATTTTTACAGCAAGGTATTTGACGGTCCTTTTTACAGGATTCCACAATTCATCAGGCTGATGGATATCTATTTGTCTAAAATGGGCAAAATGGCTGAAAAATATTATTTCTATTTTACGACTTGCCCGAAATGTGCCCAAAAATACGGACATAATTACATTGTAGCATTTGCTCAAGTAAAATAAAATTACCCACAGACATTCTTTAAAATAAATAACAATCCTTATATTTGCACCGAGGGTTAAAACACAAGATTTATAAATCATTAAATCGACAAATCATTAAATCATTAAATCATTAAATCATAATAATATGTGTACCAAAAAAATTCTAAGCTCGATCAGTTCTTTGGCAATAGTTGTTCTGGCATTATTTTTTCTGTCTTCCTGCAAAAGTGGAAGTAAAACATCCGAACAGGATCAACTTGCAGCTGATAGTCTGAGCAAAGCATTGCTTGCCTCTGATATCAAGGAGGTATTGTACCCGCTTCCGGCCCCGTTCGAGTTGACAAAAATGCTCAATGATATCGGAGCAACTTATTCATCAAAAAATCTCAATGCAGCCGCTAAAGCTGAAAATTATATTACTGAACAAAGCAAGGCGGTAAACCTGGGCATTTATGGCGCTGATCTGGCATATGCCTCCACTTATCAACAACAGCAGGATATTCAGACTTATCTGAATGCAATAAAAACACTTGCTGACCAGCTTGGAGTTACTTACGATTTTAGCAAACTCCTGTCAGAGGAATATAAGGCAAAATTCGAAAACAAAGATTCGCTTACTGCCATCGTTACCAATACCATTTATGATACCTACCAGTATCTCGATCAGAAAAGCAATCCCGATCTTGCGGTAAACATGGTTACCGGCATGTGGGTGGAACTGATGTATATCGCCACCAACATTTCTGAAAATTCATACAATTTCACCGGGATGGTTGATATCATCAGCCAGCAGAAGGCCTCTTATGAAAAGGTAATGAGCCTTTTAGCTGCAAGAAACGCAAATGCCGATATCATGGCCCTCGAAACAAAACTGCAGGCACTGAAACCTGTATATGACAAGGTTGATACCGGTTTGTCCGAGGCGGATTATAACCTGATACTGAAGACCATCAAAGCGGTAAGGAATTCCCTGGTTTAAAAAAAATAGTGATTATTTTCATATACAGCCCTTTGCCGTTTGCAAGGGCTGTTTTTGTATAGTCCTCTCATCATGAATGAATCGATTTTAAGGGCATTGATGCGGCTCTTTGCGATTGTTTCCGATATCAACAAGGAGGGACAATCGGAAAGCAAGCGCAGCATTGTTATGGATTATCTCGACAGGCAATACAGCCACGAAATTGTTCATAAATACATTGAATTTTTCGACCAGCAGGTCAGGTATTTTCACCAGATCAGTAACGATCCGGTGATTTCCGATCCGGCCATAAGAAAAATCAATGCCGAAAAAAAGATCATTGAATTGTGCAGTCAGATCAACGAAGAACTCGAACATGAACAAAAAATCATCGTTCTGATCTACCTGCTCGATTTTATTCAAAGCGGGGACAGACATACCCGGACCGAATTAAGTCTGGTCAGAACAGCTGCCGCGTATCTGAAAATCAGCGAAGACGAATTCCGGGACGCCAAATCCTTTACTTTCGAAGAGATTAATAATATTGTTCATCAGGACTGGCTGCTGTTTATCAGACCCAGGGATGCTACTGTTGCACCCGATGTGAAACAGCTTACCGTTGATAAGCTGGAAGGTCAGATCATCGTTTTGCATATTCCAAGTGCTGAAACCTATGTTTTCAGGTATTACGGTAACATGATGCTGCTCATGAATGGGCACCGGATCAATCCCGGACGATCCTATATCTGGTCGGTAGGCTCTGTTATCCGGAATCAGAAAATAGGTTCTGTTTACTTCAGTTGGATTCGGGGAAGATTTATTCAGGCAACCGCTGAAGTGAAATTTGTCTTCACCGCTGAGGACATTCAGTTTAATTATTTTAACAGCAAAAATGGTGTCAAACGGTTTAACCTTACCGAAGAATCGGGACGACTGGTGGGAATAATCGGCGGAAGCGGATCGGGAAAATCAACCCTGCTGAATGTGCTCAACGGAAACCTGAAACCCCGCAAAGGCTCTATCAAAATCAATGGCTGGGATATCCATAAACACAAAGAAATGGTAAAGGGTATCATCGGGTTCGTTCCTCAGGATGACCTGCTGATCAAGGAATTAACCGTTTATGAGAACCTCTATTACAATGCCAGGTTATGCTTCGATGGTTACAGCAGCGACCAGATTGCCGAAGTGGTAGAAGATGCACTCATTGATTTTGACCTGGTGGAAGCCCGTGACCTCAATGTGGGAGATGCCTTTACCACTTTCCTGAGCGGCGGCCAGCGCAAGCGGTTGAATATTGCCCTTGAACTGATCAGGGAACCTTCCATACTTTTCGTGGATGAGCCCACTTCGGGGCTTTCTTCTGCCGACTCGGAAAAGGTTATTACGCTGTTAAAACGGCAAACGCTGAAGGGCAAGCTGATCATTGCCAATATTCACCAGCCTTCTTCAGATGTTTTCAGAATGATTGACAAGTTATTGGTAATGGACCAGGGAGGCAGGGTGGTGTATTACGGACATCCCATCAGCGCCATCACTTATTTCAAGCAGGAAGTTCACTATGCCGACGCTGAAGAAACAGAATGTCTGAGCTGCGGCAATATCAATTCCGATGAAATTTTGCGGATCATCGAATCACGCGAGGTGGATGCGAACGGACGGCTTACCCGCAAACGCAAGACCTCTCCTGAAGAATGGTACCAGAAGTTCCTTGAGAAGATCGATTCCAATACCAGGCTCATAATCCGGGAACATGATTCATCAGTACCCCGGAATAATTTCAAAATACCAGATCACTTCAACCAGTTCATTATCTTTTTAAAACGGGATTTGCTGGCCAAATACTATAATAAGCAATACCTGATCCTTCTGGCGCTTGAAGCACCCATACTGGCATTTACGCTGGCTTTTTTCTCAAAAAACTTCACTTTCATCAATGGTATACCCAGGTATATTTTTGAGGAAAATGAAGTGCTTCCTGCGTTTTTGTTCATGGCCGTGATTGTCGCCTTGTTTCTTGGACTGGTGATCAGTGCGGAGGAAATATTCAAGGACCGTAAAATACTGAAGAGGGAGAAATTTTTGAATCTGAGCCGATCCAGTTATCTGTTCTCCAAGATCAGCATTTTATTCGCCATTTCAGCCATCCAGACCCTGATTTTCGTTTTGATTGGCAATTCCATACTGGGCATCAACGGGATGTTGTTCCGGTACTGGGTGATTCTTTTTACCGCATCCTGCTGGGCCAATATGGTAGGATTGAATATTTCCTCCGGCTTTAATTCGGTGGTTACCATCTATATATTGGTCCCGCTGATCCTTGTACCGCAGCTCCTTTTCAGTGGCGTAGTGGTTGATTTCAGCAAAATGCACAACAGAATTTCCAACGACAAAGCAGTTCCTCTTATCGGAGATGCAATGACTTCGCGATGGGCTTACGAGGCATTGGCAGTAAGTCAGTTCAAGGACAATGAATATGAAACACTGTTTTTCGAAGCCGAAAGCAGGGCAAAAAATGCCAGTTATTACAGATCCTATGCCATACCGGGACTGACTGAAATTGCAAAGGATACCAAAGGACTGCATGCATACAGAACCGACACTTTCCGGTATGCCAACAACCTGATGGTTTTACGATCTGAACTCGGTATGATTTACCGCGATATCGGACAAACCGTGCCAGCTTTTATTGACAGCCTTCATCCTGATTTATACCATCCGGGAATGAATGCATCCATTGAGAACAGTTTGAATAAGGCGCTGCTCATCTACCGTGAACGTTACAACAAAGCCGTAAGTGACCGCGACAGGATTTATGAAGATCTGGTTGCCAGTCTTGGCGGAAGGGAGAGTTTTTTGAATTTTAAACAGAAGTATTATAACAAGCAACTGGCCAGCGTGGTCACCAATGAAAAGGAATTAATGCAATATTCGGTGCACGATGGAGAGATGGTCCCCATTAAGGATGCCATATTCAGAAATCCAAGGGCCGACAGCTGGAGAGCGCATTTTTATGCCCCGGTAAAGAATTTTCTCGGACAGCAGGTGGATACTTTCTGGTTTAACCTGGTACTGATCTGGATCTTTAGTGGCATGCTCCTGGCTTTGTTGTATTATGACGTGATCCGGAAGGGTCTGACCTACCTGGAGACGCTCCGGCTGAACAGGTTGAATAAACTGAGACTAAACAGGTTGATCAAAATTGCGGAACAGAATAGACCGATTAAAAAGAAACAATAAACGGTGTGACCCTGGCAGAAGGAGCAGAAGGGATAAGCAGGCTGGAGCCTGCAAAGATATAACGGCTCAGGCCGGAGCCTGAGCCGAACGATCAGATGGGACAAGCAGGCTGGAGCCTGCGAAGATATGACGGCTCAGGCCGGAGCCTGAGCCGAACGATCAGAAGGGATAAGCAGGCTGGAGCCTGCAAAGATATAACGGCTCAGGCCGGAGCCTGAGCCGAACAATCAGATGGGACAAGCAGGCTGGAGCCTGCAAAGATATGACGGCTCAGGCCGGAGCCTGAGCCGAACCAGCTGACCAGTCTTGAATCTTGAATCTTGGATCTTGAATCTTGAATCTTGAATCTTGAATCTTGAATCTTATAAATTCTCCCTAATAAACTCCGTCATCATTTCATACAGGTGGTTCCTTGTATTCCCGCCATAAATACTGTGGTTTTTATCGGGATACAGGAACATCTGAAACTGTATGTTTTCCTGGACCAGTTTTTCGGCCATTTCCACGGAATTTTGCAGGTGCACATTGTCATCGGCAGTACCATGTACAAGAAGGAGCTTCCCACGCAGTTTACCGGCATGATTAATGGGTGAGTTGTCATCATAACCCTGCGGATTGTCCTGGGGCTTCTGCATAAAACGTTCAGTATAAATGGTATCATAGAACCGCCAGTTGGTCACCGGCGCCACGGCAATACCCATGCTGAAAATCCCGGCTCCCTTTGTGAGACACAATAAGGTCATATAACCGCCATAACTCCATCCCCATATACCGATCCGGGTTTCATCGATCCAGGATTTCCCGCCCAGGTATCTGGCTGCATTCACCTGATCTTCGGTTTCAAATTTTCCAAGCTGTTTGTAGGTTATCTTTCTGAAAGCTTCCCCTCTGCCATTGGTGCCACGGTTATCAATGCACGCAACAATAATGCCTTGCTGGGCAAGCAGTTGCTGCCAGGCCAGTCCGTTATCCCAGGAATCTCTTACGTCCTGTGATTCAGGTCCGCCATAAACACTGATGAACAGCGGGTATTTTTTAGTGGAATCAAAATCCGCCGGTTTGATCAGATAGGCAAAAAGTTCGGGACCACCAGACAGGGGAATCTTAATAAACTCTTTTCTGGAAAAGCCAAAGCTCTTTGTTTTGTTTACCAACAGGCTATTGTCTTCGATTACCCTGACTAGTGAACCGTCATTCCTGTGCAGGGTATAGCGGGGAGGAGTATTGGCGTCTGACCAGGTATTGATATAATACTGAAAATTGCTGCTGAATTTCGCAGTATTTGTACCCGGTACCAGTGACAGCCTGCACTGCTGTGTTCCGTCGAGATTCACGGAATAAACATCCTGCTGTAGGACGGAGGATTGGTTGGATGAGTAATATAAAACATGGTGACGTTCATCCAAACCTAGAAAACCCTGTACTTCCCAGTTCCCCTGCGTAACCCGATTGATCATCCTGCCATTCAGTGCATACAGATAGTAATGAAAAAAGCCGGACCGCTCACTCATAATGATAAAATGCTGCTGGTCGGAGGTAAAATGGATGTAATCATCATCGATTTCTGAGATGTAACAGGAGTTCTCTTCACTGAAAATAGTTTCAGCAGTCCCGGTACCGGCATCAGCCAGGGTTACATCAACCTTGTTCTGTAACCTGTTCAGATGGATGATGCAAAGCTTATCGGGGGTGGCTGACCATTTGATCCTTGGGATATACTGATCGGTCTCATCTCCGGTATCCATCGTTAAAGTTCTTTTTGATGCAATATTATATACATGTATGGTCACCGTGGAATTTGCTTCCCCGGCCTTCGGGTACTTGAAACGCTCCGTCACGGGGTATAAACCGTTGAAAACTGTCATGTCAAATTCCTTCACCTGTGACTCGTCAAACCTGTAAAAAGCAATTTTTCGGCTGTCAGCCGACCAGCAGAAAGCTTTTGAAAAACCAAATTCCTCCTCATACACCCAATCCGGGGCCCCATTGATGATGCTGTTTACCTTCCCGTCCGTGGTAACCTGTACTAAGGAATTGGTCATCAGGTCTTTATAATAAAGATTATTGCCCATCACAAAGGCTACCTTGCTACCATCCGGCGATAATGTTGCCAACTGCTGTTTTCCGGTATCGGCCAGCGATCTGATGGTTTTTGATCCCCTGTCGTAAATCCAGTATCTCGCTTCAAAGGAATAACGGTATAGGGAAGTTTTGTTTGTAGCTATCAGTATCTTCTTCTCATCGCGGCTGAATTCATAATTGTCGATCGTCAGGAGTGGCCTGTCCGGTAAAAGACCCGTATCAAACAGAACGGTTTTGTCAAGGCCGGTGAGGTAATCGAACCGGATAATGCTGTTGCCGGCAACAAGTACAGTGTAATGCTCTCCGTCGGCCATGGACCGGATAACCTCCATCTGGCTGGGGTAGAAATAACGTTCCTGGAATATTTTACCGACTGTCAGCGGATTGGTCTCCTGGGGAACAGTTGGGACAGCGTTACAAAGAATTGAAACGGTCACGAACAGTTTTAAAATCTTAGGATGTATCATGGCGGTTATTTATGTGCATTATGCTATTACGGCAGAAAAATAGCCGTTTTTTTTTATCTTTGCACCTCAATTACAAAAAATCAGTGATGATAAAGATTACATTTCCCGATAATTCGATCCGTGAGTTTAATCCGGGAGTTACCGGCATTGAAATTGCCAAAAATATCAGCAACAGTCTGGCCCGTGAAGTCGTTGCCGTTAGTGTGAATAATGAAATATGGGATGCTACTCGTCCGATTCTGTCTGATGCCTCCCTGGTGTTGCATAAATTTGAAACCCCCGAAGGTAAACATGCATTCTGGCATTCGTCGGCCCACCTTATGGCCGAAGCATTGGAAGCGCTTTATCCGGGAATTAAATTTGGCATAGGTCCGGCCATTGAGAACGGTTTTTATTACGATGTTGATCCTGGTGAGGGGGTGGTGATTTCAGAGGCCGACCTGCCGAAGATTGAAGAAAAAATGTATGAACTGAGCCGTAAAAACAGTGAATACAAAAGAGAAGAAATCGGCAAGAAGGAAGTTCTCAAATTTTTCTCCAGAAAAGGGGACGAATACAAACTTGAATTAATCCAGGAACTTCAGGATGGGACCATCACCCTTTACAGACATGGCAATTTCACCGATTTATGCCGTGGTCCGCATTTGCCCGATACAAGCCACATTAAGGCCATTAAACTGTTGAGCGTGGCTGGAGCATATTGGAGGGGTGATGAAAAGCGAAAACAGCTCACCCGTATTTATGGGATATACCTTTCCGAAAAAACAGATGCTCGATGATTACCTGGTGATGCTTGAACAGGCCAAAGCCAGGGATCATCGTAAACTTGGAAAGGAACTTGGAGTTGTTCGTTTTTTCCCAGAAAGTTGGTCAGGGCTTACCCCTTTGGTTGCCAAAAGGAGCGCAATTGAGGGAGCGACTGGAGAATTTCCTGAAAAAGATTCAGGCGAAGTATGGGTATTTGCCTGTGATCACTCCCCATATCGGTCAAAAAGAACTTTATGTTACTTCGGGCCATTATGAGAAATACGGGAAAGATTCTTTCCAACCCATCCATACACCTGAAGAAGGTGAGGAATTTCTTCTGAAACCAATGAATTGTCCTCACCATTGCGAAATTTATAAAAGCAAACCCAGATCATACAAAGATCTCCCCGTCAGATATGCAGAGTTCGGTACCGTATATCGTTATGAACAAAGCGGGGAATTACACGGATTAACACGGGTAAGGGGCTTTACACAGGATGATGCACATCTGTTCTGTCGGCCTGATCAGATCAAAGAAGAGTTTATAAAAGTAATTGATATTATTTATACCGTTTTTAAGGCTTTTGATTTTCAAGATTTTGTTGCCCAGGTTTCACTTCGTGATCCCGAAAACCGCGAAAAATATATTGGATCAGATGAAAACTGGGAAAAAGCTGAAAAGGCCATTATTGAAGCTACACAGGAAAAAGCAATGCAAACCACCATTGTAAAGGGAGAGGCTGCATTTTACGGTCCCAAGCTCGATTTTATGGTGAAAGATGCCCTGGGTCGCAAATGGCAGTTAGGAACCATACAGGTCGATTATAACCTTCCGGAACGATTTGAGCTGGAATATACAGGCAGCGACGATCAAAAGCATCGTCCGGTGATGATTCACCGGGCGCCTTTTGGTTCAATGGAGAGATTTGTAGCGGTTTTGATCGAGCACACAGCCGGAAAATTCCCGTTGTGGCTCACTCCCGACCAGGTCATAATATTGCCCATCAGTGAAAAATACCATGATTATGCCGAAAAAGTTTTAAAATTCCTAAATAATTACGATATTCGCACCCTGATTGATTCCCGGAACGAAAAGATAGGTAAGAAGATAAGGGACAATGAGTTAAAGAGGATACCTTACCTGCTTGTCGTTGGTGAAAAAGAAGAAGCGGAGGGTACTGTTGCGGTAAGACGGCAGGGAGAAGGCGACAAGGGAACCATGAAAATGGAAGAATTCAGGGATTTTATAACAAATGAAGTGAAGAAACAGTTGGATTATATGGATTAGTTGAGTGTGGATAAAATATTGAAACCAAAAACCATCAACTGTCAACCAGCTAATATCAATTAAATAAAAAGGAGGGCCGAAGTATAGCAACACCAATTTTCAGAAGGGAGATCAGACGGGAAGAAATACCCAGTTTGCTGTTAACTATGAGATTAAGGCACCTGTTGTAAGGGTTGTAGGTGAAAACCTTGAAAATCCCGGTATCTTTCCGATAAAAGAAGCCATCCGAATGGCTGAAGAGTTGGAACTCGATCTGGTTGAAATTTCTCCCAACGCGAGTCCGCCGGTTTGTAAGATCATTGATTATCAGAAATTTCTTTATCAGCAAAAGCGAAACAAAAGGAGCTTAAAGCCAAAACTGCAAAGATTGTAGTCAAGGAAATCCGTTTCGGACCCTATACCGACGATCATGATTATAACTTTAAACTGAAACACGCCCAGAAGTTTCTTCAGGACGGTGCAAAAGTTAAAGCTTATGTATTTTTCAAAGGAAGATCGATCGTGTATAATGAGGATGGTGAGGCTTTGTTGCAACGATTTGCCAGTGATCTCTCCGAGCTTGGTAAGGTAGAACAAACACCCAAACTCGAAGGCAAAAGAATGATCATGCTGATCAACCCGCTTCCAAAGAAAATCAAGTAGTAATCAATTATAATATCGTCGAATAATGCCAAAAATGAAAACTAATTCCGGTGCTAAAAAAAGATACGATCTTACCGGAACAGGGAAAATAAAACGTAAACATGCTTATAAAAGTCACATTCTGACCAAAAAGTCGACCAAAAGGAAAAGGAACCTTGGGTATTCTGCCCTTGTTGCCTCTACCGATGAGAAGAATGCAAAGCTCCTGCTCGCAGGAAATTAAACCATGAGTTTACGATTTTAAATTTAGTTATTAACCGAGTGAATTAGCCAAAAAGATTCCATCAACATTGGAACGCTAACCATTCAAAATTCAGAGAATTATGCCAAGATCAGTAAATGCAGTTGCATCAAGACAGAGGAGAAAGAAGATCCTCAAACAGACCAAAGGAAATTTCCTTTCCAGATCTAATGTCTGGACAGTAGCCAAAAATACATGGGAAAAAGGGTTGGGGTATGCATACGCCGACCGCCGCGCAAAGAAAAGGAACTTCAGATCGTTATGGATCGCCCGTATTAATGCAGGCGTAAGACAACATGGAATGTCGTATTCCGAATTCATAGGTAAGCTTAATGAAAAGGGTATTGCTCTTAACCGGAAGGCACTGGCCGATTTGGCCATGAATAATCCCGAAGCTTTTGAAGCAGTGGTGAATTCAGTAAAATAAATCCGGATAACACAAATAATCCAGATCAGAGACGCATAACCGTGCGTCTCTTTTTTTTACCGCCTGGGGTAATGGGACATTTCAAAAAGGGAATCAGGAATAAATAATTGGTAATTTTATTTTTGTTTTCTTTGAGATCTTCATGAATTCATTGTAGGCTTTGTGATAAATTTATAAAATCAATATCGATGAAAATAGCGCTCCTTGGATATGGTAAGATGGGCAAGGAAATTGAAAAAACCGCCCTTGAAAGAGATCACCAGATTACCCTGGTCATTGATGCTATTAATCTGCAGGATTTTACATCCGAAAATCTCAGGAAAGCAGAGGTGGCCATTGATTTCTCAACACCCGGATCCGCTTTTGAGAACATTCTCCGGTGTTTTGACGCCGGCATTCCTGTGGTATGCGGTACAACAGGATGGCTCGATAAATTCACTGAAGTAAAGGAACGCTGTGAACAACAGGATCAGACGTTCTTTTATGCCTCCAATTTCAGTCTTGGCGCCAATATTCTTTTTGCATTGAACAAGTACCTGGCCCGCATGATGGGCTCTGTTACCGGCTATGAGGTGGGTATTCAGGAAATTCACCACATTCATAAACTCGATGCTCCCAGCGGCACAGCCATTAGTCTTGCCAATGATGTTATTTCCGCTGTTCCCGGAAGAACAAATGGGAGCTGAATCAGGCTTCGGATGACTCCGTTGTTCCTATCCATGCTGTCAGACTGGACGAGGTACCCGGGACGCATATTATTACCTGGGATTCGGCTGTGGATCAGATCAAAATTTCTCATGAGGCCAAGAGCAGAAAGGGCCTTGCACTCGGTGCAGTGCTGGCGGCGGAATATATCAGGGATAAAAAGGGCGTTTTTACTATGGGCGACATGATCAAGGCTGTAATAGTTAAAAAGTCATAAATATTCGACAATTTCATCTGCACCTCCCGGCCACCTGTCATCATCAAACAAAAAAATATTACTTTTATCAGCAAAACAACATTACAATGAAAGCAGATCGCAAGGATTGGATATGGTTTATTACAGTATCGGTTATTTACCTCCTTTGGGTAATCTGGTTACGCAATTACTGGTTCCTTTTGGGTCTTGGCGTGATCTTTGACATGTATATCACGAGAAAGGTTAACTGGACATTCTGGAAAAAACGTAACGGTGAAAACAGCAAGTTCATCGAATGGCTGGATGCATTGATATTTGCTGTAATCGCGGTAACGCTCATCAATATTTTCCTTTTTCAGAATTACAAGATACCCACGGGTTCCATGGAAAAAACCTTGCTGATCGGGGATCATCTCTATGTAAGTAAGGTTGCCTATGGTCCGCGTATTCCCAATACTCCCATTGCTTTTCCGTTTACACAGCATACGATGCCTCTTACCAGCGGAATAAAATCATATGTAGAATGGATCAAACTGCCGTACAAACGCCTGGCCGGATTTGGCCAAATCAAAAGAGATGATGCGGTCGTCTTCAATTTCCCGGCCGGAGATACAGTTGTACTGGCACATCAGAATGTAAGCTATTATTCGATTATACGCGATTCTGCAGAAATGAACAGGATGAAAGACCTGTACCTCGGACGCACGGTCAGGGAAGAAAAGGATTATTACAGCCAGGCCCGCAATTCGGTTTGGAAAAACTTTGATATCGTTGAAAGGCCGGTGGATAAACGTGACAATTATATCAAACGCTGTGTCGCTATTCCCGGTGATACCCTCCAGATCATCAACAAAAGGGTTTTTACCAATGGAAATCCTCAGAAGGAATATCCCGGCATTCAGCACAGCTACTATATTTACCTGAAGGATGGCCAAAGCATTTCCGACAGAGTATTCGAACGAATGGAAATATATGATTTTCAAAGGTCGGCAAATGTCATTCATGCTTTCCTGACCCAGGAGGAAGTGGAAAAAATAAGGGAGTTTAAGAGCGTTCAGCAAATTGTGGGGAACGACTATTTTGATAATTATACCAAGGATTACTTTCCCAACGATACCAGCTACCGTTGGACCATTAACAATTTTGGCCCCTTGTACATTCCTAAAAAAGGAGCAACCATCAGGATCGATACCCGGAACCTATGCCTCTATGAGCGAGTGATCGCCTATTACGAACACAACGATCTGCAGGTGAAGGATGGGCAGATTTTCATTAATGGAAAACCTGCCAATGAGTATACCTTCAAAATGAACTACTACTGGATGATGGGAGACAACCGTCACAGCAGTCTCGATTCGCGCTTTTGGGGATTTGTTCCGGAAGACCACGTCGTCGGGGAACCAAAATTCATCTGGCTGTCGCTCGATAAAAACAAAAAGTTCATTAACCAGATCAGGTGGGAACGGATGTTTAAAGGAGTATAACAGGGACAAGGGACGAGGGACAAGGGACAAGGGACAAGTCGAGTCAAATCAAAATAAAAAACCTGACATTTTCATGTCAGGTTTTTTATTTGTTCCTCACAGTTGCATCGGGACAGGTTCGTCCCTACTACTATTCTCCAACGATTTCAAAAGGAATCTCCACATGCACTTCCTTATGCAGCCTTATACGGGCGTGGAAAGTACCAACTTCCTTAATGAGATCTTCCTTGAAGGTAATATTCTTACGGTCGATGTTAAATCCTTTCTCCTGCAACGCTTCGGCAATCTGAATAGCATTTACTGAACCGAAAATTTTACCCTTGGTGCTGGTTTTGGCACCAACCGACAAGGTGACACCTTTAAGCTGATCAGCAATAAGCTGGGCTTCCTGTTTGATCTTTTCTTCCTTGTGAGCCCTTTGTTTCAAAATTTCGTTGTGGGCTTTTAGAGTGGATCCGGTAGCGGTAACTGCAAGTCCTTGCGGAATCAGATAATTAAGCGCGTATCCGTTTTTGACACTTACAATGTCGTCTTTGTATCCGAGGTTCGGAACATCATGCTTCAAAATAATTTCCATGATCAATCGGTTTTACTATTTCAACAAATCTGTTACATAGGGCAACAGAGCCAGATGACGGGCTCTTTTCACAGCTGTGGCCACTTTACGCTGGTACTTCAACGAAGTACCGGTAACCCGGCGTGGTAAAATTTTGCCCTGTTCATTCAGGAACTTCTTCAGGAACTCGGGATCTTTATAATCCACATATTTGATCTTGTTCTTTTTGAACCGGCAGTATTTTTTCTTCTTAACCTCTACAGCCGGAGGGGTCAGGTACCGTATTTCCGATTGACTCGTTTGTGTTATAATTGCCATAGCTTATTCCTCCGTTACTTTTGCTGCTGATTCTTTCTTGTTTCTTCTCTTTTCGGCATACTCGATGGAGTATTTGTCCAGCCTGGTGGTGAGAAAACGGATGACTCTTTCGTCGCGTTTATACTCTATTTCCAGGGTTTTTACCAGTTCACCCGGAGCTTTGAACTCAATCAGGTTAAAAAAGCCGGTGGATTTTTTTTGAATGGGATAGGCCAGCTTACGCAATCCCCAGTTCTCCTCATTGATGATCTCACCGCCCTTGGCGACAATCACACCATGGAATTTTTCAACCGCTTCCTTCATCTGGGCCTCAGACAAAACGGGAGTTATAATGAAAACGGTTTCATATTGGTTCAACATAGTAAAATATAAATTTTAGTTATTAAAAATCAGGACGCAAAGGTAGGAACATTTTTAATAAAGAAAAATATTGCCCGTGTTTTTTAACAACTATCCCTTATACTTCTATTTCCTCCCCCAACTCAGGTATTAATACCTGGTTAAACCCTTTTTCTTTAAGCTTGTCCCTGAAGAAATCCTGCGAATCAATTTCACCATGAACCAGGAGCACCTGTCTGACTTTTCCGGTATCCTGGCAGCCAGAAACTGAATCATTTCGTTATAATCGGCATGGCCACTGTATGAATCCAGGCGTTCAACATCAGCATTCACCTTATAAACATTGCCAAAGATGGATACTTCCTTGTCTCCTCTGAGAATTCTGGCGCCCAGTGTAGTGGGGGAGCAGTATCCAACTGCCAGTATCGTGTTTTTCGCATTGGAAATGTTGTTGGCCAGGTGATGTTTGACCCTGCCGGCTTCCATCATCCCCGATGCCGAAATGATCACACAGGGTTCCTGGAGTATCATTCAGCTTTTTTGAATCCTCCACCTGCTGCACAAAATACAGGTCATTGAACCCAAAGGGATCCGGATCAGTTTCCATCAGTTCGAGCATCCGGTCGTTGAAACATTCCCGGTGCAAACGGAAAATGTTGGTGGCATTCACCGATAAAGGGCTGTCAACAAATACTTTAATTCTGGGCAGTTTCCCGCTGTTATAGAAATTGTTGAGCGAGTAAATTACTTCCTGGGTACGACCCACACTGAAAGAAGGAATAATCAGTTTACCTTTCTTCTCCACACAGGTTCTTTTTATCACATTGAGAAGCTTTTCCTCCGCCACCACAGTACTATCATGTAACCGGTTTCCATAGGTGGATTCGCAAATTATGATATCAGCCTGGGGAAAGGGCTGCGGTGACCGCAGAATACGGTTCACTGGCCGTCCTATATCTCCTGTGAAGGCAATCCTGATGTTCCTGTCCCCTTCCTTGATCCTGAGATTGACAACACTGCTCCCCAGCAAATGTCCGGTATTGGTGAAGGTAACTTTAACTCCCTTGGTTACCCGGTACGGTTTGTCATAAGGCACCCCTATAAAATACTGCATGGCTTGTTCAGCATCAGCCTTGTTATATATGGGTTCCAACGGAGGCAGATTTTTTCTTGCCCTTTTTTTATTGTTCATTTCGGTATCATGTTCCTGAATCTTACCACAATCGGCCAGCATAATCGCACATAAATCGCGTGTGGCATGTGTGGTTATTATACTGCCTTCGAACCCAAGCTTGGCAATATAAGGGATCAGACCGGAATGATCAATATGCGCATGACTGAGAATCAGGTAATCAATATCCCTAGGATTGAAACCAAGATTGCGGTTCATGGCATCGGTATCCATTCCTTTTCCCTGGTACATGCCGCAATCAAGTAATATCTTTTTGCCATTGTCAAGGGTAATCAGGTGTTTACTTCCGGTAACTTCACGGGCAGCTCCTAATATTTGAATCTTCATATGGTTTGAATTGTTTCTGTATACAAACATAATCATTTTATTGCCACAATTTTTAAAAAACTTAGCGTAAAATGTACGCTAAGTTTGGAAATGAAATTCTTTATCCTTAATTTGGTCGGATAAAAATTCCCTGCATGACGAATTTAAATCCTCATGTCTCCGTTGACTGTGTGGTTTTTGGCTTCCATGACAGGAAGCCTGAAAGTTCTTACTGATTGAACGGGAAAAAGTTCCTAAAAGTCATTTGAAAGGGTCATAAACTGAAATTGCCGGGCAACCTGATTTCTGAAACAGAGGATCTGGATATTTCAGCCAACAGGACCTTAAAAGACTTACAGGCCTCGATAATATTTTCCTGAAACAGTTTGGTGTGTTCAGGTCCCCCGGTCAGGCTTTCTCCTCCTGAAGACCTGCCTGGCTGCGAAAAACCAGCGGTCTGCATGGTGGACAGGGTGGTGACCATTGCCTATTACTCGCTGATTAAAATATTCTGAAAGCGACATCACGGAAAAAACCATCTGGTACCCTGTTGACGAATTGCCGGAACTGATTTTCGATCATAATCAGATCATTAATAAGGCCCTGGAATGCACTCCGAAGGGAAATACGCACCGAACCGCTTTGTTTTGAGTTACTTGCCCAAGAAATTTACCATCCGTCAGATGCAGGATCTCTATGAGGCTATATCTGGGGGAAACGATGGATAACCGTAATTTCAGAAAAAAGATCAAACCCATGGAATTTCTGATTCCGCTTCCTGAAAAAGAAAAGGAGGTAAATCATAAACCGGCCCAGCTTTTCAGGTTTGACAGAAAGCTATATGAAAAGCACCGGAAAGTCGTGAGTGGCTTTGATCTTTAACAAATAACCATCAACTAATAACCAAAAACTATGTTTTACTCGGATACGACATTGGAAGCTCATCAGTAAAAGCCAGCCTGATCGATATTGAAACGGGTACCTCGCGTGGCGGCAGCCTTTTATCCGAAACAGGAAATGCCTATCAGGGCGGCTAAATCAGGGGTGGGCAGAACAGGATCCCGATATGTGGTGGGAAAATCTTAAGCTGGCCACCCGTGAAGTCATGAAATCAGCCGGAATAACGGTGAGGGAATTAAAGCCATTGGCATTTCCTACCAGATGCATGGATTGGTTTGTATTGACAGGGATCACAGGTATTGCGCCCTTCAATAATATGGTGTGACAGTCGTGCGGTTGAAATTGGCTCAAAAGCTTTCGGGAGAACGGAGAAAGTAAATGTCTCAGTCACCTGCTGAACTCCCCCGGAAATTTTACGGCCTCAAAACTAAAGTGGGTAAAGGAAAACGAGCCTGAAATCTTTGAGAAAATTCATAAGATCATGCTGCCGGGTGATTATATTGCCCTCCGGCTCACAGGAGAAGCCTGCTCCACCATCTCGGGATTATCCGAAGGTATTTTGTGGGATTTTCAAAGCCGCACACCCGCATCATTTCTGATGGACTATTATGGTTTTTCACCTGAACTGCTTCCGGAACTTAAGCCTACTTTTTCTGAACAGGGCCGTGTGAATCGCGCTGCCGCACTGGAACTGGGTCTGAAAGCGGGAACACCGGTTGCATACAGGGCCGGCGATCAGCCAAACAATGCCTTTTCACTGAATGTGCTTGAACCCGGCGAAATTGCGGCAACTGCAGGTACATCCGGTGTGGTTTACGGGGTTTCGGATGTGGTTCGCTATGATCCGCAGTCGCGTGTGAATACTTTTGCCCATGTTAATTATACCCCGGAAAAGATCAGGCTGGGGGTCTTATTATGTATTAATGGTACTGGAATATTGAATTCCTGGCTTAAACGCAATGCAGGTTTTGCCGACTCCGGTTATGTGGCGATGAACGAGGCCGCCTCGGGCGTTTCCGTGGGTTCCGGTGGACTGGTGATCCTCCCCTTTGGGAACGGGGCGGAGAGGATGCTGGGGAATGTGGATCCGGGAAGCTTTTTCGCTCATATTGATTTTAACCGTCACAGCAACAGTCATCTTGCCCGCGCTGCGCAGGAAGGTATCGTATTTGCTTTTCATTATGGCATGGAAATAATGAATCAAACCGGGATCCAACCCTCCGTGATTCGCGCCGGGAAATGCGAATATGTTCCTGAGTCACGTCTTTCGTGATACCCTGGCCGGCATTACGGGAGCCACCATTGAATTATACAACACCGATGGATCGCAAGGTGCGGCCAAAGGTGCAGGAATTGGTGCCGGGTATTACAAATCCTTTAAGGAGGCCTTTGCAGGCTTGAAGAAAATGGAAACCGTGGAACCGGATCTTTCCAAAGCCGGGGAATACAGGGAAGCTTACGAAAAGTGGCTGGAGGTCCTGAAGAAGGTAACCGGTAATCTCTGAAAGAACCTGCACCTATAGCCTACAGCATACAACATACAAACAAATATCATCAAACACTTAAATATCATGAACATAACCATTGGAAAAAAAGAGTTCTTCCCGGGAATCGGGAAAATCCAGTTTGAAGGTCAGGGATCAAAAAATCCTCTGGCATTTCGCTGCTATGATGAAAACAGAATGTTGGGCAATAAGACCATGAAGGACCATTTGAGGTTTGCTGTGGCATACTGGCACTCATTCTGCGGAACAGGGGGTGATCCTTTTGGTCCCGGTACCCGGATTATGCCCTGGAACGATAGTTCCGATCCTGTTCAACAGGGGAAAGATAAAATGGATGCCGCATTTGAATTTATCACCAAAATGGGAATTCCTTATTATTGCTTCCATGACATCGATCTGGTAGATGAAGGCAATCTTTTTACCGATTATGAAAAGCGATTGAAGATCATGGTGGATTATGCTGCCGGTAAGCAGAAAGCATCGGGCGCCAAACTGTTGTGGGGAACGGCCAATGTTTTCTCAAATCCCCGTTATATGAACGGTGCCTCTACCAATCCCGATTTTAACGTGCTCACCTGTGCAGCTTTGCAGGTAAAAAATGCACTGGATGCTACCATTGCCCTTGGCGGAGAGAATTACGTATTCTGGGGAGGCCGCGAAGGTTATATGAGCCTGCTGAATACCAACATGAAACGGGAACAGGAACATCTTGCCAAATTCCTGCATGCCGCCAGGGACTATGCCCGGAAAAACGGCTTTAAAGGCTGGTTCTTTATCGAACCCAAACCCATGGAACCTACCAAACACCAGTATGATTTCGATGCCGCAACTGTGGTAGGTTTTTTCGGCATTACGGACTCGACAAGGATTTTAAACTGAATGTTGAGGTAAACCATGCCACATTGGCCGGTCATAGTTTCCAGCATGACCTCCAGGTAGCTGCCGATGCCGGAATGCTGGGGAGCATTGATGCTAACCGGGGCGATCCTTTCAATGGCTGGGATACCGACCAGTTTCCTATTGATCTTTATGAACTTACTGAAGCCATGCTGGTAATTCTTGAAGCCGGAGGTTTACAGGGAGGAGGTATCAATTTTGATGCAAAAATTCGCAGGAATTCAACTGACCAGGAAGATATTTTCATTGCACACATAGCAGCCATGGATGCTTTTGCCAGGGCATTAACCATTGCTCATAACATCATGGAAAAATCACCTTATCTGAAATTGCGCAAAGACAGGTATGCTTCGTTTGACAGCGGAGATGGGAAAGCCTTTGAACAGGGAAAACTCACACTCGAGGACTTGCGCAATCTGGCACTGAAGAATGGGGAACCGAAATTGATCAGCGGTAAGCAGGAATTGTACGAGGCAATTCTCAACATGTATATTTAATGGCCATGGTATTTATCGACTCATCTGCAAAAAAGTCAGGGACGGCCTTTACCAGGGGAAATCCTGCCTACATCATGGCACTTACCCTGGTGGCTACACTGGGCGGTCTGCTTTTCGGATATGACACTGCTGTGGTCAACGGCGCGGAGAAATCATTGGTTGAATTCTATATTACGAAAATCTTTGATCCTGCCAATCATGATTATACGCTCTCTCTGATCGGTCAATATAAATTAATGATGACCTTTGTGATTTACCTGGTCTTTATCATTATTTCAGCCCAGATTGTCAGATTGATCGGCGCCAGGAAGGGAATTGCCATCAGTGTGATAATGATTGCCCTGGTAACCTTTTGGGCAGCAGGTTTTCTTCGCAAGGCCATTCCTGTGGAGGGCCCCGATCTTCAGGATACCGCTGATGCCATTAAGGGTTTTGTTATTGCCAGCGCCCTGATAGGTTGTGTCATCGGAGGGGCATCGGCAGGATTTGTTTCAAAATCATTGGGTAGAAAAAACGGATTGATCATAGCAGCTGTTGCTTTCTTTCTGTCCGCGATCGGTGCCTGGAAACCCGAAGCCTTCAATGTCTTCGGAACTCTGCCCGTATATTCTTTTGTAGTATATCGCATCATCGGTGGTATCGGTGTGGGCATTGCATCCATGATTTCACCCATGTATATTGCTGAAATTGCTCCGGCACGAGTACGTGGCAAGCTAGTATCCTGGAACCAGTTTGCCATAATTTTCGGTATGCTGGTCATTTATTTTGTGAATTATTTCATAGCCAAACAGGGGAACGAACAATGGCTCATTGAAGAGGGCTGGCGATGGATGTTCTTTTCAGGGGCAATTCCGGCGGGATTGTTTCTGATTCTTTTGTTTTTTGTACCGGAAACACCGCGTTACCTGGTTATGAAAGGCAGGGATAACAAGGCCATCGCAGTGCTCAATAAGATTGCCGGAAAGGAGGATGCACCGGGTATATTAAAGGAGATCAAGGAAACCATTCATGAGAAAAGCGCTCCATGGCTTTCTTTCGGTTTCTTCGTCATCTTCATTGGCATAATGTTATCCGTATTTCAGCAGTTTGTCGGGATAAACGTAGTGCTCTATTATGCGGGAAATATTTTCCGGAATATGGGTGCTTCCACCGATTCATCCCTGCTGCAAACCATCATTGTTGGCATTGTAAACCTTACTTTTACTGTAGTGGCCATTCTAACAGTGGATAAATTTGGCAGAAAGCCACTGATGATCATTGGTGCATTGGGAATGGCAGTAAGCATGATTGCACTGGGATTTGCTTTTTATACCGGCAATCTTGGCCTTACTAGCCCTCATTTTTATGTTGACCTATACGGCAGCCTTTGCCATGAGTTGGGGACCTGTTACCTGGGTATTGCTGTCGGAAATTTTCCCGAACAGTATCCGTGGCGCCATGTCCATTGCAGTAGCTGCACAATGGATTGCCAACTGGATAATTTCATTGACTTTTCCCATGATGAATGATAATCAGTGGCTGACACAACAGTTTAATCATGGATTTTCCTATTGGATATACGGCGTCATGGGTATACTGGCTGCCTTGTTCATGTGGAAAATGGTTCCTGAAACCAAGGGGAAGACATTGGAGGAGATGGAGAAACTTTGGAAGAAGTAGGAAGGAAGAAGGGACAAGGGACAAGGGACGAGGGACGAGGAAGAAGGAAGAAGGGACGAGGGAAGAGGAAGAAGGACGAGGAAGAAGGGAGAAGGGACGAGGGACGAGGACGAGGAAGAAGGAAGAAGGGACAAGGGACGAGGGACTAGGAAGAAGGAAGAAGGAAGAAGGTGGAACCTTTCAGGTGATCATTTGATATTTGAAGGGTTCCTGATTTGTTTTTCCCATAACTGAAATTTGTTTCCGATGAAAAAATACGAGTTTGATGCGATGGTATGCAAACGCGATAACATGGATGCCACCTTCATTGAGTTTCCCTATGATGTGGAAAAAGAATTCGGGGTAAAAGGACAGGTCAAAGTAAAAGCCTGGTTTGACGGAATCCCTTACCGGGGTTCACTTGCCAGGATGGGCCATTGGTGCCATTGTTTGGGTATCACCCGGGAAATCAGAAAGCAAATCGCCAAAAATCCGGGAGATACGGTGCATATTGTCCTGGAACAGGATCTCGAAGAGCGTGTAGTTGCAGTTCCGGAAGACTTCCTTCGCCTTCTCGGGCAGTATCCGGAATCCCTTTCCTTTTTTGAAAAGCTTTCCTATACCCACAGAAAGGAATATGTCCGGTGGATCGAATCAGCCAAAAAAGAAGAAACTAGGGCATCACGGATCGAAAAGGCCATGGAAATGCTGAAGCAGGGTAATAAGACGAAATAGAAAGTAAGTCTACCTGTCAATCGCCAGGTGAAGTAACAAAGGCCTCTTTTACCGAAGCCTTGAATAAATTATAAGACCAGGTAGCGCCACTGATGGCATCTATTTGATCAATGTCCTGATATTTCAACAGGCTGTCGGGGTATGACTGTATTCCTTTCCAATCGTTCCGGCATTGCTGCACATACAGGTCATTTCCCGCGAAGTGTCTTTCATATTTTCCATCGAAGATTTCCTGCTTTGCCGAATCGCGAACAAAAAAAACCACTTTTACTATTTGTCCGTTTTCAACCCTGATCCGGGCAAAACCATAATATGGCTCATTGTTATAGGAGGCCCTGGATGAACCATGGTAATTCCCATCCTTATAGGGTAAATTAAAGGAAAGTACAGTCAGAATAAATACTCCTGAAATTACAGCTATTTTTTTCATGGGTAGTTATAGTATAATCAATGGATAGGGATGACTAATTTATGACCGTTTTATCGGCAAGTTCCCTATAACCGGTTGAAAATTATGATCAGTCGGTCCAGGCCCGGATCGCCTTAATCAAGCCTGCAGCCCTTTTCTCAATAGTCTCGTTTTCAGCTTTTAAAGATTTAACAAATTTGTTTTCCGGATAAGCTCCCCTGACAGCTTCAAAGTCGAGATTCATGATTTTTTCGTCTCCGTCAATACCGTACCCGTATCGGCTGGTCAGATCAAATTCCTTGGTTGCATCCTGCAGGATCATGTTATTCAGCTTTATGGCATTTATTCGCCATTCCTCAATGAGTTGAATCAGCCTTTCCCGGCTGATACCCTCCATTTCTTCACCGTTATCGGACAACATTTTAGCACAGCACCAGTTCCAAGCATACTGCTTATACCGGTCATGGATCTCCCTGAATTTTCCTTGAATCAACTCCACAGAATTCAAAGTACCGGTGATAATGGCTTTAATTAAATCTTCAATTTCCTCTGCAGGCGCCAGCATTCCTGCAATATCGCGCCAATCATTCCGTCCCTGTTCTCCCTTTGTTGCCAGAATTTCTTTTACCTTGCTGCGGGTGAGTTCCTCCCCGCATGCTTCAAGCTTATCCACAACTTCGTCACCGATGTAGATTTTCAATGCCATTTCATAGAATTTCCTGGTGGTCTTAAGCAATAGCCTGGGAATATGAACTCCTTTAAAACCAACAAATTCCTGTGATTTCTGTGCTTTTTCGGCAAACTCATCCAGCCACCTCACCGCATTTGCCATTCTATTACCCAAATAAGGATTAAAAAGATCAAAGCTTATGAGATCAAACTTTTCCGGATCATTTCGTTTATCCCGGGCAGGCCACTTTTCACTGTCCCTGCGGGTTCCGACTGTAAAAAGATTCATGGCAGGATAAAGAACACTTTTGCCTTTTTCTTCTACCAGATAGGAAAAGGGAAAATCAGTAGTGTCAAAATTTGTATAATGCTTTCCAACAACCACGTTATAGGCTCCTATCCGACTGGGCCAAAGCAGATAGCTGGAGGAACCGGTTTTGGATCCTCGTTCAACAATTCCCTGATGTACAGGTCCCAGTTTATACATGTGGTTGCTGATGTTGGTACCACTGCCTCCATTATAGAATGAGAAAAGGCCTGCTACCAGCAAGGTCGATTTATGGTGAGTAACGGTATAAGGACCTGCAAATATGCTGCATGCTTCTCCAAGCGCCACATCTGTATTGGCAAAAAAAGCAGAATTCTCAGCCGAGTATTGCTTTCCAATGGTCACACCCTGGCCAATGAAGCATTTTTCAATATTGGCCCCCCCGGTAACAGAAGAGCCTGAAAGAATGATGAACTTTTTTGCGATAACACTTTCACCAATTTTTACTGGGGCGTGTTTGTTACTGATCACCGTGCCTTCTTCTAAAAGCCGGGCTCCTGTGATGACCGCATGACTGCCGATCATAACATTGTGTATCACGCCGGTATGCTGAATACTGGTGCAGGAGCCTATCCTTCCTTTTTCGAAATGTTTTGAAGATACTTCTTCCTGAATGAGGAGTTTCAACCGGTCGGTGAATTCCGGAATATGACGGTAGAATATTTGCAAGTAGGCCAGCTGTGCTGAAAGACGGTCAAAAATTACCAGTTCCCGGCCCCCGGTTTCGTTCAATACCTCAATTTCGATCCCATTGCCAAATGCAGTCTCCGGATGAACGGCAATCGATCCTGAATTTTCAATCGTTACATGGCTTTCGATTATATAATTGGAAACCTGGCCGACATTCATGATCAATACATGGTCATCAATTTCACACTGCCGGATACGGCAATTGAATAACCCTGAAGGACGTTTCAAGCCCCTCTCCACATCAATGTCTCCTCCGCACAGACCAAGTCTGATCTTGCCTTCAAAAGCTACATTCTGTATGGGATCGGTTTTAAAGCCTTCTTTAACAGCCACATCCGCCCAATTATCTGCACTGCATCCCTGTAGTTTGAGCGTGGTGATTTCATGCTCCGTCAATTTCCTGTAATGCATAACTTTAGTCTTGGATCCCGATCTAGAATCTGCCTTCAGTTTCAATATCCCTAAAATACTTCACGGTTTCAACGCGCAATTCCAGCGTGGAGTTCTCGTCACACACTATGATTCCCTTTTGATGCATCTGCAGTATTGAAACAGTCCACATATGACTGATACCGCCTTCAACCACTTCGCGCAAGGCACGTGCCTTGTTGAACCCTGTGATGATGATCAATACCTCCCTTGCATCCATAACAGTGCCAACGCCCACTGTCAATGCCTTTGTGGGTACCTTCGACAGGTCGCCCGCAAAGAACCTGGAATTGGCAACAATGGTATCATATCTTAAAGTTTTGACTCTGGTTCTTGAAGCAAGCGATGATCCCGGTTCATTGAATGCAATATGGCCATCGGGTCCGATTCCTCCCAGAAACAGGTCAATACCCCCGCAGTCTGATATTCGCCTTTCATATTCCTCGCATTCTTTCTCGAGATTCACGGCGTTACCGTTTAAAATGTTGATGTTCTTCCTGGGGATGTCAATATGGTTGAACAGATTATCATACATAAAGGAATGATAGCTTTCTTTGTGATCTTCGGGAATGCCTACATATTCATCCATGTTGAAAGTAATCACATTTTTGAAGGAAATTTCACCATTTTGATGCCTTCGGATAAGCTCTTTATAGGTTGGAATTGGTGAAGAACCGGTAGGCAAACCCAAAACAAACGGTTTGTCCGCAGTTGGATTTGCATTTCGGATCCGCTCAATGACATAATTGGCCACCCATTTACCTGCTTCGGCAGCATCGGATTTAATGATTATTCGCATAGGATTGGTTGTTAGTTAATAGTTACTGGTGTGTTGCAAAACAATTTTGGCATCTGCCACATAAGCACCATGGCCTTCCCGGAGCACTATCAGCGGATTAATATCCAATTCCTCTATCTGGGGAAAATCAATGGAAAGCTGACTCAGGCGAAGAATACAGGAAATTATGCTGGCTTTGTCATATTTTCCGGTACCCCTCATGCCATCAAGCAGACCATAGGCTTTAATGTCATGGACCATTTTTTCAGCTGCGGTTTCACTTACCGGCGCTATATTGAGACTGACGTCCTTGTATAATTCGACAAATATTCCACCAAGCCCGAACATAATTACCGGTCCGAAAGAAGGATCTCTTTTGATACCCAGGATAACCTCCAGGCCAGTTTCGATCATTCTGGCAATGTAAACCCCCTCAATTCGGGCTCCCGGCCTTGTGGCCGATGCACTGTCCATAATCGACCGGAAAGCTTTTTCCGCTTCGGATTCATTGGCAATACCCAAAATCACACCTTGAACATCGCTCTTATGGATTATTTCGTGCGACAGTATTTTCATGACCACCGGAAAACCGATTTTGGCCGCCAATCTGGCTGCTTTAGCAGGAGTATCGGCAATAGATCCCTGCAGAACAGGGAACCGGTAGGCCTCCAATATTTTTGTTGCCTTTTCCTCGGTGAGAAAAGCCATATGCTGGTGGAGTGCTTCCTGAATTATAGCCTTTGCTGCTTCCTTGTTGACGTCAGAAAAGACTTTTGCGCTTGAATTCCGCTCGTGCCGGTCAGCAGCAAACCGGCATACCCTGGCAAAACTGCGGCACATCGATTCCGGAAGAATATAGTGAGGTATTTTGTTGCGCTGAAGGATGTCCACCCCGGTTCTCACATCTGCCTCACCCATAAAAGAGGCATAAATGGGTTTGGTATAGCCGCTGGTTACCTTAACAATTTCATGTGCGATGGTATCAATGTCGGTCATCGATTGGGGCGTGAGAATTACAAAGATCCCATCTACACCGGGATCATTCATTGCTGCTGTAATTGCCAGGTTGTAACGGTCGGCCCGGGCATCTCCGATCACATCCACCGGATTGTTTGTGTTCGCTGTGGAGGGTAGATATTTCTTTAAAATGCGGGTTGTTTCTGATTGGAGAGATGCCAACTCCAATCCTTCATGAATTGCAGCGTCTGTAGTAAGAACTCCCGGCCCTCCTGCATTGGTGATGATGGCAATTTTGTTCGTTTTTGGAAGCGGCTGATAGGCAAAAGCTATGGCGATGTTGAACATTTCCTCAATGTTGGAACAACGGATAATGCCAGCCTGAATGAATGCCGCGTTACAAATTTCATCGCTGCCGGCCAGGGAACCGGTATGGGAAGCGGCAGCCGATGCCCCGGCAACAGTCCTGCCCGATTTTAGTATCAATACCGGCTTGCCCGATTCGATAATGATATCCTGTGCCGCCTTCATCAGCGCCTGTCCGTCAGAAACCTCTTCAAGGTAAAGGAGAATGACCTTTGTTTTCTCATCATCCTTTAAATAATACAGCAGGTCAATTTCACTGATATCAGCCTTATTCCCGAAGCTGATGAATTTTGAAAATCCGATGTGCTTGGCACGGGCATAATCAAGAACAGCTGTGCATAAGGCACCACTTTGGGATAAAAAGCCTATGGTACCTTCTTCAGGCATTTTCCTTGCAAAGGAGGCATTGAGATTTACAGCAGGATCAGTATTGATGATGCCCAGACAATTCGGACCAATAAATGACATGTCATATCTTTCAGCGATCTGCTTCAACAGCATTTCCCTTTCACGACCTTTTTCGCCGGTTTCTTTAAATCCGGCGGAAATGATAACCGCAGCCTTGATTCCCTTTTGTCCGCATTGTTCCATGGCCAGGTGACATACCTGCGCGGGAAACACAAGAATTGCCAGATCAACCTCGTCCTCAATATCAATAACGTATTTAAAGGCCTTTACTGAACAAATGGATTTTTCTCCCGGACTTACCGGGAATAAAACACCTTTAAACTCAGCCTTCAGAATATTAAAGAGAATATCATAGGGAACAGTACCTTTGATATTATTGGTACCCACTACTGCAACTGACCGCGGATAGAAGATCTTTTCAAGGTTGTTCCTGTGCATCAGGAATCTTGAGGTCATTGGATGATTATCAGGGTCCATTGGCGTTGAATTTTACCAAAGACATAAAAACCGGTTTTCCCGGGCTATAGATCTTAAAGCTCAGATAAGAAGCGTGCTTATAAAATCAACTGCACCTGATACAGTCTGTACCTCCATCGCCTTTTCCTGATCCATTTCAATGCCAAATTCCTCTTCAAAGGCAGCAATGAGTTGCAGGCTCTGCATGGATGAAGCACCTAAGTCGAATACAAAATTGGCGTCATCAGTAATTTCCGATACGTCCTTCTCCAGTATCTGTCCAATAACTTGCTTGATTCTTAATCTGATTTCAGTTTTATCCATAGTCTTCCTCCCTTTTAGATCAGGTTTAAAATATTTCAGGTAATCCAGGGTGAGCAAATGATTTAACCGGAATAGAAATCATATTACAATAATATAAAATTTTCATGTAAATAGCTGTTCTTGACCATTCTTTCTGCTCCATTGAATATACCGCTTTCTAATGTAATGATTATCCCCTTTTCAGCAACGGTTAAATCATATTGCAGCTGTTCTTTTTTTACTATTTTTGATCATGCAACATACGCTTTACAAGCCTTAATTAATGGGTATCGCTGATAACATAGCCCTTTTACGCAAGGAGATCCCACAGCATGTTAAAATTGTGGCTGTTTCCAAAACCATGCAGGCCAGCGCCGTGAAAGAAGCATATGACGCGGGTCATCGCGCTTTTGGAGAGAACAGGGTTCAGGAAATGACCGATAAACAGCAGTTGTTGCCATCGGATGTGGAATGGCATTTGATCGGACATCTCCAAACCAATAAAGTCAAGTATATTGTACCCTTTGTGCATCTCATTCATTCGGTGGATAGCCTGAAATTACTGGCCGAGATTAATCGTGAAGCCGCCAGGGTGGGCCGGAAGATTGACTGTCTTCTGCAAATGCGCATAGCCCGCGAGGAGACAAAGTTTGGATTGCAATACACTGAGGCGGTACAGTTACTGAACTCAGAGGAATTTAAAGATTTTCAGCACGTCAGGCTAACCGGATTAATGGGAATGGCTACATTTACAGGCAATAACAGTCAGATCAGGGATGAGTTTCTCCAACTTGGCCGTTTTTTTAAGGAATTTCAGAACAGGTGGTTTTTGCATGTTGACTCATTCAGGGAATTGTCCATGGGAATGTCAGGTGATTATAAACTGGCAATTGAAGCAGGATCAACCATGGTGCGTATCGGGAGTTTGATTTTCGGAGAAAGAAATTTTAACAGATAAAATAGAAGCCACATGGTAGCCTTAACAACAAATTATCTTGGCCTGAACCTAAAAAGTCCCATCATCGTCAGCAGTTCCGGATTGACAAATTCTGTGGAAAAAATCAAAAGATTTGAAGAACTGGGCGCCGGAGCAGTCGTGCTGAAGTCATTATTTGAGGAACAAATCAATTATGAAGCGGGAATGCTGGTGGAGAATGGCCTTTATCCCGAAGCACATGATTACATTACCGGTTATTCCAAAACCAATTCACTGGAAGAATATCTCAAACTGATCGAGGAGACCAAGAAAGCTGTCCGGATTCCGGTAATAGCCAGTATTAATTGCATGTCCTCCAATGAGTGGGTTTCCTTTGCCAGGGATATAGAAAAATCAGGCGCTGATGCGCTTGAATTAAACATATTTTTTGTTGCATCAAACAAAGAACGCTCATCAGATCAATACGAGAATCTTTACAATGACCTGATCGTTAAAGTTAAGCAGGTTACCCATATTCCTTTGTCTGTGAAGATCGGACATCATTTTACCAATCTGGCCGGTATGGTAAATAACCTTTATATCAGGGGAGCCAAAGGCGTGGTGTTGTTTAACAGGTTTTACGAGCCCGATATTGACATTGAGAACATGAAACTAACTACTTCGGGCGTGTTCAGTTCCCCGGGCGATATTCGGCATTCATTGCGCTGGGTCGGAATTATCTCCGATAAGGTGGAAAACATAGATATAGCGGCTTCTACAGGGATCCATGACGGAAAGGCAGTTATTAAGCAAATTCTCGCCGGCGCAAAGGCGGTACAAGTCTGTTCTGTGTTGTATAAAAAAGGTGACGGGCATTTAAAGGTTATGACCCTCGAACTGGAAAACTGGATGGCAAAGAAGGGCTATCATACCCTTGAAGAATTCCGTGGATTGCTGAATTATCGAAAAATTCCCGATCCTTCGGTTTACGAGCGGTCCCAATTCATGAAATATTTTTCAAGTTATGACTGATCCTGGATGGATCAGCCATTCATCATGCGCTAGCCTATCTCAACTACTTTTTTGAGTTCCCTGTATAATGGCATTTTTTCATCCGTCACCATGCATTCAGCATCTTTCAAAAAACGGATGCATTCTGTTATTTCAATATCAGAAGCATTGGGAATCGACTCCTCAATAACGGTAAAGGCTTCCAGGGCGGTCATGTAATCTGCCTGAATAAAGAGCCCTGTGAAAACAAGCAGATGCTTGCTGAAATCAAGTCCCGATTGCCAGCAGGCTGCTACAAAGGCCGGAAGGTAATCACCGAAATCATTCTTTTCCAGCGACGTGGCAATGATTGGCGCAGCCTCCGGAGATTTTAATTCACTTAATAGGTTAATTATTTCATTCCTGATCTGGGGATCAGTATTTTTATGGATCAGTCTAAATAGGACCGGCAGAATTTTCACCGATCCTGCATTCCTGATTTCATGCAGGATCGGGAGAATAACGGCCGGATCTGTACCTTCCAGAGCGGATATCCATTCCTTTTCAATACGACTGTAATTTTCCATATTTAAATTTATAGAAATTTCGTTATCCTTTATACTCCATCAGAAAGATTTTCCGGGTACTTGCCGTGATTTTGAAACGATTGTCGATCCTGTGATTCACAACCCAGACAATTTTACCTTCGCTTTCAATAATCCAGATCTGCTTTTTGTCGGGCATGGGAATTTTATTGTTGATCAGAAAATCACTGATCTTTTGAGTTCCTGTTAATCCCAGGGGTTGAAATCTGTCCCCTTGCTTCCAGGCACGAAGTTTCAGCGGAAAGCGAATGCTGTCTGCATCCACGGCTGCAATCTGACTTTCAGCAGGAATTTTATAGGTGTCATTCATGTCGAAAGTACTGAAAGACAAATGAACAGGATAATCGATAAGTGCAATTTCCGGTTCAATAAATGTTTCGGTTTCCACCAGGATCACCTTGCTGGTGATGATCAGATGTGACCTGTCCCTTGTGATACAATGCGTACGTGTGTGGAATTGTTTTCCGGGAATGGATCCAAATGATTTTAACAGCGCAGGCATGCTGATTTGGTTTACACCGAAGTCCCTCAGGAGTTCAAAAAGAAGAAGATCGATTGCCGGATATTCCTTCAGTTTTTCAATATCAATAAGGTATCTGTCAGGCAAAACGGTACAGATTGCCTGTTTTACCTGTTCAAGTGCATGATCAAGAAGTCTTTCCGTCTGTTCAAGACGCTGGACCGTATCCAGTGCATTCTGCATAAATGCCGGATTGATTGTTTCGAAAGCGGGGATTATTGTATGCCTGATCTTGTTCCTGTGGTATTTTGTTTCTGCATTGGAGGAATCCTCCCGCCAATGCAGGTGGTTGTCAACCGCAAACTGTAAAATAGCTCCACGCGCTGCAAAAAGCAGTGGTCTGATGATCTTTCCATGGCGGGGACTTATTCCGGTTAAACCTCTGATGCCACAGCCCCGCGAAAAATTGAGCAGCACGGTTTCCACCACATCGTTCTGATTATGACCTGCAACAATAAAATCATACCCGTAATTGTCCGACAGTTCTTCGAACCAACTGTACCTCAGATCACGGGCAGCCATTTGAATGGATATTCCCCTGCTTTCGGAATAGGACAGGGTATCAAAACTTTTAACGTAACACGGTTGCTTAAAACCGGCAGCTAACTCCTCAACAAAGTGCTGATCATCATCTGATTCTTTTCCCCGGAGATGAAAATTGCAGTGGGCAATGGCAAAGTTCATGCCTGATAAATGAAAAAGATGAGCCATTACTACGGAATCAATTCCACCGCTTACAGCAAGCAGGTAATTCTTTTCGGCAGAACAACGGCAGGTTTCAATCAGGTATTTCTCAAAGTCCTTTAACATTTTCAGGCATCCTAATTCCTCTAACAGGAAAGATACTGTTTTTTTCGGAAATACATGGCAAGACCCCAAAGGTTCCATAACACTTTGGGGTCTTCAAAAATGTAGAATGTGTCAAAGGATTTTCCAGCCTTTGTGATCAATTGTCTCCGGTTGTTTGACAGGCAGGTGGCGACGCGGGACAATTCTTTCTTTGGTTAAAAATCCAATAAGAATGGTCAACTATTGTTTAAAAAGATTCAACAAATAAGGTAACATGATAATCACTCCTGCGATCAGGGAGCAAACGGCCGCAATCAGCACTCCTGCTGCCAGAGTATCCTTTATGATCCCGGCTTTTTCGCTCTTCTGCGGGGATATCAGATCCACAAGACTTTCCACAGCCGAATTGATCAATTCCAGAGAAAGTACCATGCCGATGCAAAGGGTGATCACCAGCCACTCATTCCTGTTGATCCTGAAGAAGACTCCGAGGGCAATAGCCACAAAGGCTGCCATCAGGTGGATCCGGAAATTATGTTCAGATTTAAGAACATGCCGGAGCCCCTGAAAAGCGTATTTGAAGCTTAACAGCCTGTTCTTTATATTGAATTTTTCATTCCTGTTTTTCATGCGCATCCACCTGCCAATCAAAGATAAACAGTTTTCAGGAAATTCCTATTCCTTGTTGTTTTCACTGCTTTTTAAAGGGGAATACCAGTCGATTTTGCGCGAAAAATACATGACCAGGGCAAGAATGAGAACCAATCCGATATTGCCGAAAAGAAGTGAATAATCCAAGAGTTGCAGGATGATAAACAGGAAAATGTACAGCGACAGTAAGGCGGCCACAATGGTTAAAGTTACCCTGTAATTTTTGTACAGCGATTGGGCGAATAGGGCAATCAGTGTAACTATTGTTGCACTTCCGGCAATATAGGCCATGGTAAAGGATATATGTTCTGCAAGCGCTGTAAGCAATGAGTAAAATGTACACAGGGCAATACCGGTTAACAGGTAATTGACCGGATGAATTCGGATGCGGGTAAGCACTTCGGAGAAAAAGAATACCAGGAAGGTCAGACCAATGAACAGCACAGCATACTTTACCGAACGCATGGATTTCTGATACGTATCGACCGGTGTGATTAAATCAACCCCAAAAGTAGATTCCGTCAGGGAGTATTGATCACTTATCCACTGCTGGGGATAATTTCTGTTAAGCTGCAGAATATTCCAGTCGGCCATAAAACCGTCTTTTGTAATCTTTCTGTCGTCAGGCAGGAATGCCCCTTTAAAACTCGGAGAATTCCATGACGAAGTAACGGTGACATTGGTTTCTTTTCCAATGGGTATGAAGTTCAGTGAATGGCTTCCGTTCAAATCAAGATCAAAGGCAAAACTATCCGAAGAGGCAAGGGAAACAGGTACTTCACAGTGAATACCGGACAAGGATAATTCCTTGCTGGGAATTCCAGGTGTTACCGGATATTCCGAACCGCCGAAATGTAAAAGAATATCCTGGTTTATACCACGCATGTCAGGAATACCAATTTCTATCCAGGCAGTACTTCCATCAATTTGTTCCGGTTTAATATTGAGACCATTTAGATCAATTTCCGGAAAACTCCCCGAAAAATGAAGCCTGGTCCTGTAGGTTACCACCCTGTAAATTCCGCGATAACGAACTTCAGGTTCCACAGTGCCTTCAATCTTCAAACGTTCCGGTAAGAAATGGGCAAATTTTTTCACAGTGACGTACTCATTCTGTCCGGTGGCTTCGATTGACACGAAAGGAATGGTCAAAACGGGTCCGCACAAGGTCTGTTCATTTCCCCAAACAGAGGTGACTTCCTGAATGGTTTCATCGCGTCTTTGTTCCCGCTCCCTGATCAGTTCCATGATCATTTGCGCAGGGATCAATAAAAGCAGTGTAAGAAAGGCAATTAAGGCCAGTTTAAATCCCACGGAATTAAGCAGTCCGTTACTCATTTTTTCAAAAGTTTCCATATGTTTATTATTTTAAAAGTACTTTGTAGTACAAAGTTATTGGTTAAAAAAAACGATTGATGCTAAGTTCTGTCAGTTAATCGCCCTGATCCCGGATCTTTTTCACCGGTTCCTGCAGAATCACTTTCTGATTTCTCATCAGTTTTTCCAGATATTCAAGGTGTTCCCTGAACGCCAATCTCCCAATGTCAGTGATCTGGTAACGGGTATTGGGTTTTCGGCCGATGAATTTCTTTTGGACCACCAGGAGATTATTTTTTTCAAGCGCGGTCAGATGACTCGCCAAATTGCCGTCTGTCGCATCGAGCAGTTCTTTCAGTGAATTGAAATCCACACTTTCATTTACCATCAGAACCGACATGATCCCTAACCGGATCCGGCTTTCAAATTGTTTATTTAATCTGCTGATAATTTCTTTCACCTTGTCAATGTTTCACTTTTCGTTTTCGATGACTCATACCTGAAATACATCATCGAGCCATAAAAAATATGCATCACACCGAATCCGATTGCCCAGAAAAGCAAGCCGTATCCTACCAGCCAGGAGGCCATAAGACCCAGGATAATTTCCGAGATTCCCAGTACCCTGATTTCATGATAGGTATATTTGCCGGCATTGAGCAGGGCAAGTCCGTAAAAAATTAAAGTCGCGGGGGCCATTAAAAAAATCAGGTGATGGTATAGCAGAATGAGGCAGAATATTCCGCCCGCAGATAGTGGTATAAACAGGTTGATGAGCACTCTCCGTGCACTGAGGTCCCAGGCTTTCAGCCCTTGTTTTCTGGCCCTGCGGGTAGTAAAGTAGATGCCTGAGAAAAGGGCAAGTGCCAGCACGATCAATGCATCCAGTGTGATGAACAACCATGAATTGCTGAACCTGCGGTAGGACATCTCCATGAAATACCGGTCAATGTCGAAGCCCCCTTGATTAAAATCAAGATAGAAGAAAGCAATTCCTGCTCCGATGAGCGCGACAATTCCTGCTGAAATACCGGACAACCCGCTGAGCGATATAAACCTTGATGAACGCTCCATCAGGCTGCGTATTTCGTTAAGTTGTTGGATGGGTTCCGTATTTTGTTCCATATAAAAGTACTTTGAGATACAAAGTAAATTAAATTCTGGAATAAATCCAACATTTTTTGGAATTTTTTGTTGGTCCCGGGGTTATGTAGGTAGAAATGTTAGTATACAGGCATTTCTACCATAATGTCGCCCCTACAGGGCTTGGGGAGAGGTTATTACTTACCGGATTCTACCATAATGTCGCCCCAATGGGGCTTTCGAACCGTAAGAATTATACCGTCCCCATCAGGGCGGCATTATGGTGGAAGAGAAATCCCAGGAGGCACGATCAAGCCCCATCGGGACGGCATTATGGTAGGGTATTTTGAAATCTTTAAAATCTTTGCAATCTTTGCAATCTTTGTAAAAATTTAAAATCCTAATAAATAGGGCATTGTATTAATAATGAATGCTTAAAGTCCAACCATAACCAATTATTAACTTCAGAACCAACCAATTTTTTAATTATTTCTGTATTATTCCATCGTATGTATTTAATAAAAACTGATCCATGAAAAATTTCGTTATTATCGTGCTGATATTGTGCTTGCCCATGATGCTACTTGCCCAGGAGAAGAAAGCCACTGCCAATAAATTGAAAAGCATCACGGTGTATGAACAGAAATTTGAAAAGGGACCAGGGAAGGTTCTCATCGAATCCGTTATTGAATACGATCAGGCCGGCAATATTATCGAAGAAATTGAATACAAAGACGGAAAGGTAGTAAAGCACTTTACTTACCGGTATGATAATTCCCATAATAAGATCCAGGAGACCGAAATGGATCCTTCCGGTAAAAAAATAAAAGAAACAGGTTACAAGTATAACAGCAATAATCTTCGTACGGAAAAAATTGTTTATGATGCCAATGACCGGATCCTATCCAAAAAGATTTACAAGTACGAGACTTATTGAATTTATCAAGGAATACCTCTTACCTCCTCATTTCCCTCTGGCTGATCTTTCCTGTCTTCTTATTTTTAAGAATAAGCTTTACGGTTCCGTCGGGCATCGTTTCCTCTTTTACCAGGAAATGATCGGTATCGTAATCACGAATGGCATTGATAGGGTCGGTCTTTTCTTTTCCCCGCCAGATATCCAGTCTCACAGCTTCCCATTTTTTCGATTTGGCTGACCGGTAACAGGCATCCATGATCTCATTCACAATATAGCCATCATAAAAGGTCTCCCTGCATTCGGTCTTGTTTTCATAAGCCCGGAACATATCAGTGAACATATCGGTGTATCCCAGTTCAACCACCTCATCACCTACGGGGAAAAGCCAGCCTGTTGCGGTTTCAGCCTTTTCTGCCACATAGCCGCTCTTGCCGCCTGCAGTAAACATCTCAAACCCTGTACGCAGGAAATTATTCACCCATATCGTGCCTTCCGTACCCATCACCTCATCACGCAAATCCATGCCGCCCCTGAATGACCAGCTCACCTCAAACTGACCGATGGCACCGTTTTCATATCTCACCCAGCCGAGGGCATTATCTTCCGCATCGATAGGTTTCACAAGTGTATCTGCCCAGCAGATCACTTCCACCGGCCGAATATCTTTACCGATATAGTTCCGTGCAATCTCGATGCAATGACATCCCATATCCAGTAACACGCCTCCGCCGGAAATTTCTTTTGTCCAGAACCAATCGCTGTGGGGACCGGGATGTGTTTCGCGCGACCGTGCCCAGGTGACCTGTCCGATAGCGCCAGACCTGACTGATTGAAGGGCCTTTAGTGTTTTTGGCGTATATACCAGGTCTTCCATGTACCCATGCATAACTCCTGCCTTTTCTACAGCCTCCAGCATCTTTTTAGCCTCCTCTGCATTGCAGCCCAATGGTTTGGTGCAGAAAATTGCCTTCCTGGCCTCGGCAGCCAGCAGAACAGCTTCGAGGTGAAGGTTATTGGGAAGGCCAATGATCACCACCTCGACTTCAGGATCATTGATCGCTTCCTTCATGGAGGTGGTCCATTTCGGTATACCATGTTTAAGTGCAAAGGCCTTTCCCCTCGCTTCATCTCGTGAATATATAACCTGAACCCGGTCACGGCTGCGTTGTCCGTGAAGCGAAAAGGTGTAAAAATCGCCGATGAATCCGGCTCCAAGCATTGCTACTTTTGCCATAGTATGATATTTATAAGTAAGATTTAAAAAAGTTTTTCATTATTTTTATCAATAAAACTAAAATACGATTTTCCCATGAAACGCGCATACCTGTTTACCATTTTTTTAGTGATTTCGGTATACCTGAAAACACAGCCTTACCAGCCTACCTGGGAATCAATTGATAGTAGACCGGTTCCGGCATGGTTCACCGATGCCAAATTCGGTATCTTTATTCACTGGGGTGTTTATTCCGTACCTGCCTGGGCTCCGGCGGATGCTCCCATCGGGGTTTATGCGAAATATGCCGAATGGTACTGGAATAAGTTTACCGTCAATACGGGCGAAGAACACAAGTATTTTAAGGCTTTTCATGACAGTATATATGGCGAAAAATTCAAATACCAGGATTTTGCTCCTCAATTTAAGGCTGAATTGTTTGAGCCCCGGAAATGGGCAGAGGTTTTTGCCAGTTCCGGTGCCAAATATGTAGTGCTGACCTCCAAACATCACGAGGGTTTTTGCCTTTGGCCAAGCGCCCAGAGTTGGAATTGGAATGCCGTGGATATCGGACCGCATCGTGACCTGGCAGGCGATTTGTCCAAAGCAGTGAAGGAGAAAGGACTCCATATGGGTTTTTATTATTCCTTGTACGAATGGTTTAACCCGCTGTATAAGAGTAATATAGAGAAATACGTGGATGACCATATGATCCCCCAGATGAAGGACCTGGTGAGCCGCTATGAACCCGACATTCTCTGGACCGACGGTGAGTGGGATCTGCCCAGCGAGACCTGGAAAAGTACACAATTCCTTTCCTGGTTGTACAACGAATCGGCTGTGAAAGACCGGATCGTTGTAAATGATCGATGGGGTAAGGAAACACGTGCTGCCCATGGCGGAATTTATACAACGGAATATGATTTGGTGCACGACCAGAAGGGCATTGGAAAAGCGGCATCGCATCCCTGGGAGGAATGCCGGGGAATAGGGACCTCTTTTGGCTACAACCGGATTGAAGATCTGGACAATTACATGACCTCAAAGGCCCTGATCGATTTGCTGGTTGAAAAGGTGGCCGGTGGGGGCAACCTCCTGCTGGATATCGGGCCAACCGCCGATGGACGGATCCCCGTAATTATGCAGCAACGGTTGCAGGACATAGGTGATTGGCTCCGGGTAAACGGTGAGGCAATTTATGGTACACGCGTGTGGATCAGGCAACCTGCTGAGCCAATTCCCAATATATTTTTTACCACAAAGGGAAACAACCTGTACATCATTTGCACCCAATGGCCTCAAGCATGCCATTACCATTCCGGGTATCAGATCGGTCAAGCGAGTAAGTCTTCTTGGATCCGACCTCCCTGTAAAAGCCACTGCTGCAGGAAAACTTGTTATTCAGTCCCCTCAGGTCAATCCGGGCAATATGCCTTGTTCGTATGCATGGGTCTTTAAAGTGGAAGACTTCAAGGAATAAAAACGTTTGAAGATTCCTTACTCCTGCAACCTTTATCAAGGTTTTAATAAAAACTCCCCGAACTTGCCACCATAAAAAACGTATGCTGGTAATCCCTGCGTCGTTTTTTTTGTATTATTTTGCATTTTTTAGTTCCTAAAACATGATTAAGCGATTGTTTCTGTTGTTCTTCCTGGTTCCTGGACCTTTGGCCGGTGCATTTTGTAATACCGGTATTATTGATCATTGGGAATCGGTAGTATATGCCGAGGACACCTGGAGGTATTTTGTGGGAATAACCGCTGGTCCGGCTGCCGGATGGCAGTATCCCGGATTTAATGATGCAACCTGGTCCCAGGGACAGGGGGGATTCGGGTATGCCGATAATGACGATCGCACGATCCTGTCGGCATCTCCTAATCCAATGGCTGTCTATACCAGATCGGATTTTTATATCGCTGATACCGCGCAAATTGTATCTGCCTTGCTGCATATGGATTTCGATGACGGGTTTGTCGCCTGGATCAATGGGGTGGAAGTTGCCAGATCAAATCTGGGCACACCCGGGGATTTTCCGGCCTATAATACACCAGCTATTTCTCATGAAGCACTGATGTTCCAGGGCCAGTCGCCACCCTCGTTCCTCATTTCAAAGGAAAAGCTGAAAAAATGCCTGGTGAATGGGAATAACCTGCTGGCGATACAGGTGAATAATACGCATCATGCTTCGAGCGATATGAGCAGTATCGCCTATTTATCTGTTGGTCTGAATACGGCCGATATTGTATACAAAAGAGTACCCTCCTGGTTTACCGAGCCATATACCGGCTTTGACGGATCTGATTTACCACTCATCATGATCCATACGAATTCAGCGACCATTCAGGCAGATGTTAAAGTTATGGTGGACCTGGGAATCATTGACAACGGGCCGGGTCAGAAAAATTATGCCACAGACGCCTATAATAATTATAATGGTAAAGCCGGCATCGAATACAGAGGTTCATCCTCCATGATGTTTCCCAAGAAAAACTTCGGATTTGAAACCTGGACCCCCGAGGGTATGGATACCGCCTACTCCTTACTGGGGATGCCTGCTGAAACAGACTGGGTGCTGCATGGGCCGTATTCCGATAAGTCGCTGATGCGCAATTTTCTGGCTTACTATTTGTTTAATGCCATGGGATATTACGCACCCCGCACACGATTCTGTGAACTTTTCCTCGACGGACAATACCAGGGCGTTTACGTGCTGTTGGAAAAAATCAAGCGGGATAAAAACCGCGTTGATATTTCCAAACTTAATCCAACTGATGTGGAAGGTGATCAGCTGACGGGCGGATATATTGTGAAAATCGACAGATCTGCAACAGACTATACCGACGGCTGGTTTTCTCCCTATCCCGGAACAGGTACCGGCGGGGAAGGTCCCTTTTTTGCTTATCATTATCCCAAAAGGACCGAGATTGTTCAAAAGCAAATGGATTATATCCGCAATAAGATAACCGGTTTCGAATGGGCCCTGCAAAGTACCATTTATAAAGATCCCTACATAGGATATCGATCCATTATTGATGTACCCTCCTTTGTCAACTATTTTATCCTGGTTGAGCTCAGTAAAAATACCGACGGATTCCGGCTGAGTACATTCCTGCATAAGGATCGTGACAGCAAGGACCGTTTGATCCATATGGGACCTGTATGGGATTATGATCTGGCCTTTGGCAACGCAGATTATCTTGATGCTTTTAACACTGCAGGATGGAATTATACGGTACCCGCTGACGGGTGGGGGACTCCTTTCTGGTGGTCAAGATTATTAAGCGATCCTTTTTTCGCAAATACCTTGAACTGTTACTGGCATCGTCTTCGACAGGGCGTATTGTCCGATGAGTCACTTCTTGCACTGGTCGACAATACTGCCGAAGCCATCGGACCGGCTGTTGAACGGAACTTCACCCAATGGCCTATCCATGGCGAATATATATGGCCCAATCCTTATGTCGGGAATACCTATGAGCAGGATGTTGATTATATGAAAAACTGGATTCTGGACAGGGCAGCCTGGATAGATGACAATATACCGGGTGTACCCTGTGCCACGGGTACAGGTGAAATCGAAGGTTCCTTTACCTTGTCGCTCAGGGCATATCCCAATCCCGCCATCGGCGAAATCACTGTTGAAGTTCAGAATACGGATATGGAAAATGCCTGGATGGAGATTTACCATTACACGGGTCAAATGGTTTATAAAAGGGAGCTCGGAAAGGAATCACTGTTTACGCAGAAAATCCTGCTGCCCGCCGGGGCTTATGTGATAAAGGTATACAGCAATACACAATCCCGGATAACTAAGATCATCATTCAGTAATTACCGTTATTGTTCCGGAATAAACTGCAGAACTCTGCACTCATAGGGTTGCAGATACAATGGACCATTGGCTGCCGGCAGCTTTGCATGATTAGGGCCGGAGGGCAATGCTCCCGATTGCGTAATCCGGTTGTAATTTCGTGAATTCATGGTAAACAACGTTCTCCATTCCCGGATTCCTTTCATTTCAGGCGTTTGAGGATCACAGGACATATTGGCAAGAAATATCAAACCCTGGTTGACCCGTGAAACTGCAAAGCCGTCAACCAGGTGCGGATGACTGCTGACTGAGTGCAAAACCTGGCACTCCGGCTGCCGGAGGAGCAATCTGAAAACATGATAAACCGGAAAGAACATTCCTTTTTCGGCCGGAAAATGTACCGGCCATTGCGAATCATGGTCACCCATCATCAATCCCCGTTCACCCACAGTTTCATAATAAGTAACCGCCCTGATGCCTGATTCAAGCAGATATTTCAGGCTTCCTATGGTCCATGCTGCTCCGGCGAGCGAAAATTGCCTGACATCAAGCTGAGGGGGCAAAATCTGGTTCACGGCGGGTATTTCATAATTGCTGATGTTGGCGTTAAATCTGCGTTGCAGGGTCACCGGAGACACGTGTACAGGCTTTTGTCCACCCAATATTCTGGCGCTATCCACCGTGTCCTTTTGTGCCATCATATTCTCAAACAGTGTTTGATCATCGCTGGCATGTTCCTGCGGATGTATGGCGAAGGCAATAAAATCGACCAGTGCAGGATCAAGACCCGCCCGGTTTAACTGTGCAAAATTACAATTGGTGCCTGAGCCGATTGGTATTCCTTTTAATTCCCTCCTGAGTTCAGGAGCAACAATTTCTACGATTTCCCGCGGTGTCGCCTTTTCACTCCGTGAATACAGGAGAACCGATTTCAGTTTCACGGGATTTCGGGAATAGTGCTGCAAAAAAGAACGTATATCAGCAGCCGGATCCTTTCCAAAGATCAGGCAAAGTTCTACAGGTAAATTCAGCAGGGAAGATTCGTGTGACATCCGGCGATATTGGGAATCAAAATTGCTGTCGAACAAATGCAATTCAGACCGGAGATGAGAAAACCCAATGGTTTTTAAATGAGTTGACTCTGAAAAAGTAAGTGGCTGCGGCCGCGATGATACACCCAGACCAATATCAGGCAATGGCTCCGGATGATCAGTAAAACACTGAAATATAGTCTTTCTGTGCAATCTGTTCCTTTTAGGCAAGGTCCCAACGATTTCCAGTTCAACTTTCTGATCAATAGTCGTACCCTCTTTAATTTCAACCGGATAAGGAATATCAAGCGGGGTACTGTAAGTTTTGAAGGAGGCATCGGTCCAGTTCCGCTGATCTTCCGTCTCAAACAGGTCTCCTGAAAACCTGAGCAGGACACTCGCCTGATCATTGATTTCCCATTGCATGGCAGAAATGTTCGCAAACGGTTGGTGCGGTGATATGGCACGCGGAAATTCACCCATGCTTTTGGTTCCGTCGGGATGGGTGATGATACATTTCTTTCCGGCACAGGTCAAAATCGGGTGCAATACACAGAATCCGATCCTGTTTTTTTTAAAGGTAGATAACGCTCTGCCATTCATCTCAAAGGTAACCCGATTGTCCGATGTTACCGATAAGGCAAAGCTGGCTTTGAAATCGATATCCTTGTAACAATATCGGGCCTCAAAACGGAGGAGGACCGCATCTCCGGCTCGGATTATTTTCTCATGACGGATGACGGGTTGAACGGTATGCCACTCTTCATCTCTGACTGCAGCATAGATCATCCTGATTATTTCTGTTCCGCCGGTCGAAATATGCCGGATATTACCCTTTTCATAATTCATGGTCAGACTACCGGCCTTAAGGATACGATTCCCTGGGAAGGGCGATGGCGTACCATGAAGTTTGATCAACCGGGCCAGCTTTGTTTCCATTTTTTTTCATGTATACACTTCGACCGCATTCAGTGTGACCAATGAAAATGGCCAGACAGATCGAAATCGAAGTCGATTATCAGCTACAGCGACTTTCTCCTGATCAATGAAAAAGGATTGTAAAGTTTATCTTTCTTACCTGACAGGATCAGTTCCGCTGCTGTTTTACCCATGGCTTCAAAATCGGTGGATAAAACGGTTATGCCACCTTCTAAAACCTCCTTCATGGGCGAATCATCATAGGCAATAATGCCAATATCCCTGCCAATCTTCCATTTGTTTTCCTTGGCCTTCTTGATCAGATAAATCAAATCGCTTTCAGGAAAAACAATGTATACTTCACCGGGTTGAACCGGGTAATCCCTGATATTCAATACAATCTCGCCATCCAAACCGTACTCTTGTATGAACTGTCCAAATCCCTTTATTAGTCCATCCGGAATGAACTGAAATTTACTGGGTGACTTGATGAAATTGATCTTCCTGAATTTCCTGAATAAATCCAGATTGCTTTTCAGTGCCTGGTATATGTCCTCTTTGAAGTTCTGGCAAATGCTGGCATATTTTCCTTTCAGCCTGGGAACCTCCTTATCAATGATCAACAATTTATTTTCCGGAATTTTGAACAGTACTTCCGATATGTCATGATTGAAATGCGGCATGATCACATAGTAGTTGTATTTACCAAGGTTCTCCCTGATCAGCCAATTGAACCGAACATCATCGTAATGATGGAAGAAGACCTGAACCGACGCGGAAGGACCAATGCGTTGAATAAATGAATCATACAGTATTTCCTTGTACGCATTTATCCTGTCGAACAATACAAAAATATTGAGGTGCCTGGATACCCTGGTGCTGTTAATAAAATATCCCTTCCCCTTTATTGAGCTGAGTATGCCTGCCCCGCACAGATCGTCGTATGCTTTTATCACCGTGCCCGGCGAAATACTGAATTCACGGCAGATACTATGAATGGAGGGCAGTCTGTCACCTTTCTTCAATTGTTCAAGATCGATGGCCCGGGTAACGCTATCTTTGATTTGCTCATAAATAGGCGTAATCCATGTGGTATTGATTTCGATAAAATTCAAAGTTTTTTCTTGCAAAATTAAAAATTATCTAATTATATTTGTAATGAATAAGTATAAATAAGTATATAAAGGTATGAATAAGTTTCATTTTCTCCCTCTCCTTAAACAGCACATCTTTAAAAATGAAACCTTGAACCCTGAACCTTGAACCTTGAACCTTGAACCTTAAAACTTAAACATTAAACATAGACCCATGATCCTCGTTGAAAACTACACACTGGCAGTAATGCTTTGCATACTGGCGATGATCTGTTGGGGATCCTGGCAGAATACACAGAACCTGGCCGGTAAATCCTGGCGCTTCGAACTTTTTTACTGGGATTTCATCCTGGGAATTTTTTTGTTCGTTGTTATGGCCTTTACTTTCGGAAGCCATGGGAAGTAGGCCGGAAGGCCTTTCTGGCTGATGTGCAGCAGGCAGCCTGGTCAAATCTGGTCAGTGCAGCAGTGGGCGGAGCCATCTGGAATCTGGGAACCCTGTTGCTCGTAGCGGCTATATCCATTGCCGGCATGTCGGTTGCTTTTCCCATCGGTGGCGGAATCGGATGGATTCTGGGCATTGTGATCAATTACCTGGGAAATCCCGAAGGCAATCCTTACTTGCTATTTGGCGGATCTTTGGTCATCGTGCTGGCCATTCTGTTCAGTATGATCGCCTATCGAAAACTGGCCAGGACACAGCAAAAAGCACCCCTGAAAGGGCATCCTACTGTCCTTTGCTGCAGGATTACTGATCGCCTTTTTTTACCGGTTCGTTGCCTCTTCACTTGATACAGTTTTTGTACCTGCAACAGCAGGAAGACTGACCTCTTATACGGCAGTGGTCGTATTTTCCATTGGCGCCATCATCAGTACGTTGATTTTCAATCCTTTCTTCATGCGAAAACCGGTCCAGGGTAATCCTGTTACCATGAAGGATTATTTCCATGGAGAAGGCCGGGTTCACCTCCTGGGATTACTCGGTGGGGCCATCTGGTGCTTAGGCAATTCAGTAAGTTTTATGGCAGTGGGAGCAGCCAGTCCAGCTATTTCCTATGGTCTCAGTAACTCAGCACCAGTGGTGGCAGCATTGTGGGGGATATTTGTATGGAAAGAGTTCAGGGAAGCGCCCAAAGGCACAAACCGGCTGCTGGTATTGATGTTCCTTTGCTACCTGATTGGATTGGGACTTATTGTGTATGCCAGGATCGGGTAAAGTCGGGATATTTAAATGAAAATTAAAGTGAAAGTATGAAAATCAAATCTTTATTCATCAGTGTACTGATTATCTCCGGTACCGGATCACTACAGGCACAACCATTGCCTCATCAGGGAAAATCTGTTGATCTTTCACACGGACGACTTGTGGTGTCGGAAAATCATCGTTTTCTGCAGTTTTCGGACGGTCAGCCATTTTTCTACCTGGGTGATACCGGATGGGAATTCTTTCACCGGCTTACTTACAAGGAAGCTGAAACGTATCTGGAGAACAGAAGGCAAAAGGGTTTTACAGTAATACAAGCCGTAATACTGGCCGAACTGGATGGACTCAACACCCCGAACCGAAATGGCGACAGGCCATTGATCAACAATGATCCGACCAGACCTAATGAGGCTTATTTTGCATTTGTCGACAGCCTGATTAGGCTTGCAGCCAACAAAGGGATGTTTATCGGTCTTTTGCCCACCTGGGGTGACAAGGTTGACAATGCCTCATGGGGGAAAGGCCCTATGATTTTTACGCCCGAAAACGCTGCTGCCTATGGAAAGTTTTTGGGAAACAGGTACAGGGATTTTCCCAACATCATTTGGATAAACGGCGGTGACCGGTCGGGTGGAGAAAATTCCACCGGGACGGGTAATAACTTCCCGGTTTGGGATGCGCTTGGAAAAAGTATAAAATCTGCAGATCCGAACCACCTGATGACCTATCATCCCTGGGGGGAAAAAAGCTCTTCAGCTTGGTTCCACAACAGCGACTGGCTTGACTTTAACATGGCACAAACAGGTCATGGCCAGCGTAGCTATGCCATTTACCGGATGATCAGTGAGGATTACGGGCGAACACCCATTAAACCCTGTATGGATGGAGAACCCCGTTATGAGGATCATCCCATCAGCTGGTGGCCCGATTCACTGGGATGGTTTAATGAAATGCATGTCAGGCAGGCAGCTTATTGGAACCTGTTCACAGGAGCACATGGCCATACCTACGGATGTCACCCGGTTTGGCAAATGGCTGCTCCGGGAAGGGAATTCATTGGCTATGCACGTCATTACTGGTACGATGTGCTTGATCTGCCAGGCGCCTGGCAGATGCTGCATGTAAGGAGATTAATGGAATCAAGGCCCATGTTAAGCAGGATTCCTTTTCAGGAAATAGTGCTAAATCCCGGGGACGAATATGACCGGATAGTTGCCACCAGGGGCGAGGGATACCTGATGGTTTATACGGCGATGGGCAACAGTATTGATCTCGACGGAAAACTTCTGTCCGCAGAATGGTATACAGGCTGGTGGTTCGATCCACGATCAGGAAAGGCAATCAGCCTGGGTAAAATAGAGCAGGAAGGACCGGCTGTCGTTCCTGACCCCCTCACGTGGACCGGGATTCGATTGGATTTTGGTGCTCGATGAGGCCGGAAAGAATTTTGTCCCTCCTGGAACTTCAGGTAAATAATGCGCAATATGCTTACCGGTATCGGGACCTATACATATACCTGGGCAATCGGTGTGCCCGGTTCAATGCCTGAAAAGCCGATGTCGGTTTATTCGCTGATCGACAAGGCAGTGGCCCTGGGTGTATCATTGCGTGCAGCTTGCTGATAATTGTCCCTTGATTGACTTGCAGAAAAAGGAATGGTTACTGATCAGAGATTATGCCCTGCAAAGAAACCTGTCTGTAGAAATCGGCGGAAGAGGGCTTACTGAAGAAAACCTGGACAAATATATTGACCTGGCAGCTTTTTTTTCCTCGCCCATTTTGAGGATGATCATCGACCAGGGTGATTACAGACCCCATCCGGACGAGGTGGTCGGTATCATCAGAAATGCACAAGGGAAACTTGCCTCAAAATATATGATTCTGGCCATCGAAAATCATGACAGGTTGCCTGCATCAACTTTCAGGAAGATCATGGAGATAGTGGACAGTGAGCATGCAGGGATTTGTCTCGATTGTGCGAATTCCCTGGGGATAGGGGAGGGATTGGACACGGTAAGCGGAGATCTTGCTCCCTTTACGGTGAATCTGCATGTAAAGGATTTTATTGTGAAGCGGGTTTCCCACATGATGGGATTTGTAGTGGAAGGAACACCTGCAGGACGCGGATTACTGAACCTGCCTGCATTATTGGAAAAACTCAAACCCTATTCGCGTTGCAGAAGTGCCATTCTTGAACTCTGGACACCTCCTGCGGGAAATTTGGCAGAGACTATTGAACGGGAAGATTTATGGGCAAAGGAAAGTATTGACTATATAAAAAAAGTGAATATTCAGTCATGAAAAAGCAAATAACCCTGGTTGGTGCCGGTGGCAAAATGGGCCTGCGGCTTACCAAAAACCTGAAATCATCCGGTTATGAGATGACTTATCTCGAAGTAAGTGAAACCGGTATTTTGAAACTCTCCGAACTCGGTATTCAGGTTTCATCGGAAGATGAAACAATCCCATTCGCCGATGTGGTAATTCTTGCCGTGCCCGATGTGACGCTGAGCAAGGTATCAGCCCGGGTGATCCCCATGATGAAGAAGAATGCGCTGGTGATGACCCTTGATCCGGCAGTGGCCAGAGCCGGCCGCTTATTCCTGCGCCGCGACATTTCCTACTTTATTGCGCATCCTTCTCATCCATCGGTTTTTAATTGGGAACCGACTCCTGAGGCACAAGCTGATTTTTTTGGTGGATCTCTGGCAAAACAGACCATTGTATGTGCCCTCATGCAGGGAACCGATAGCGACTACATTTTGGGAGAGTCGGTAGCAAAACAAATGTATGCTCCGGTATCGGAGGCTTTCAAAGTCACAATGGAACAAATGGCATTGCTCGAACCTGCCCTGGTGGAAACCTTGTCTTCATCCTGCCTCGATCTGGTAAGAGAGGGAATGGAAGAGATCATTAAAAGGGGAGTTCCGGCAGATGCAGCCAGGGCGTTTCTCCTCGGGCATATCAACATTCAGCTCGCAGTGATCTTTAAGGAATTGCCCAATGCTGTATTTTCCGACGCTGCCAACAAAGCGCTGCAAAGAGGCCGTAAAATACTGTTCAAAGATGACTGGAAGCAGATATTTGAACCGGAGAACGTGTTGCAGCAGGTTATTGATATTACCTGAACCACAACTTTCTAACAACCTATACCAAATGATAAAATTGCGATTCGCCGTATTCGGTTGCGGTTTCTGGGCCAAATTCCAGATTGGTGCCTGGTCGGAAATAGAAGGCGTAGAGCTTGTTGCCCTTTATAACCGTACCCTGTCAAAAGCCGAAAATCTTGCGGAAATGTTTTCTGTCCCTCGTGTGTATGACGATGCAGAGGAATTGCTTCGGAAAGAGAAGCTCGATTTTGTGGAGATCATTACCGATGTGGATACTCACGCAAAATTTACAGAACTCGCTGTCAAACATGGGATTAGAAATATCATCTGTCAGAAACCCATGGCCCCGGATTTTGAGGAGGCCCGGAGAATGGTGACTCTTTGCAGGGAGGCCGGCGTGAATCTATACATACATGAAAACTACCGGTGGCAGGCGCCTATAAGACGTTTCCGTGAAATCATTGATTCAGGGGTGATCGGAAAACCTTTTAAAGCCCGGGTATCTTTTCTTTCGGGTTTTCCGGTATTTGACAATCAGCCCTTTCTGGCCGAACTGGATAAATTCATCCTCACCGACATGGGATCGCATGTATTCGATGTTACCCGTTATCTTTTTGGTGAGGTAAAAACACTGTGGTGCCAGACACGGGCAATCACACCCGGCATTAAAGGGGAAGATGTTGCTGCAGTGATGATGGAGATGAAGAACGGAATGCCGGTTTATACAGAATTGTCCTATGCTTCCATTGTTGAACACGATTCATTCTCCACACTGTTTATCCTGGCGGAGGGCGAAAAAGGTTCCGTTTACCTGGGTCCCGGCTTTGAGATCAGAACCACCACCCGGGAAAAAACAATGTCGGAGGTAGTTAAATTCCCTGAATATCCGTGGGCTGATCCCAACTATATTGTGAACCATGAGAGCGGCATACCTCTCAGCCGTAACATCCTTGCCGATATGCTCAAACAGGGGAAAGCTGAAAATACCGGTGCTGATAATTTCGAAACAGTGAAACTGGTATGGGCCTGCTATGAATCTTCAGCCAGGAGTATACTCATTGACATGGATCATTTTGGGATCTAACATGCAAGTTTTTTAGGAACATCCGGACCTTCATTGCCGGCGCCTATAAAAAAACACATCGCCCAGGCAAGGTTTTTTATTGAATTTGTATTTGATCAGGGCGGGCTGAAAATACTTTCAATTGACAGAAACCGCCATTCTTTCCAACGCTGAACTGGCCATCAGTTTGTTTCTTCTGAGTGTTTCGCTGCTCATCTCAAATTGCATCAGACCGTCTACCGGGACGAAATTGATCATGGAACCTTTTCCGATCATGCCTTCGGTCTCAGTCACAATGAGTGTGCCGGTTCCGGATATTTTTTGCAGAACAGAGTTTATTCGGTCACTCTGCCAGTCGTTGACAAAGACAATGTGCTGAACTCCGCTTAGTTCATTGACATTGTTCATGTATTTTACCCGGATAGGCTGTTGTCCGACCTTCATATTCTGGGTCAGTTTTGACATCTCGGTGTAAATTTCTTTGCTCCCAATAATGGTAATCACAAAATCACCGGACTTTTTATCTGCCGGCCAATCGATGTATCGTGAGAAACTGTATAAGCAATTCGAAATGTACCTGCTCATCGATACGGTCTTCACCTCCTGCGCTCTGGCTTGAATGGCAATTAACGAAAGAAAAATCAGTAATACCGGAAATCTCCTACCCACAATCTTACAAAAATGCTGCATAGTATTTATTAATCATTAATATTAAAAAACTGAAAATCTAATCAGTGTTTTAATCGGTTGAATTAAAACACTGATTGAATAAAAATTTTCGCTTAAGTTGGGTAGGTATTATAAAAGAATGTATACGCAGAAATGATTTTCAGGGTTACAAGGAATAGTCGGGAATTTTTGTTCCGATCTTCACACGAAAGGTCTATCTTTTCATGAAGGCAGCAATCCCGGTTGATGGTGATGCGGCTAAGCGTAAAAAGTAAATGCCGGCAGGATAGGCTCTTAAATCGATGATTTCAGGGTTCCTTGGATTGATTTTTGACAGGAGAAGTATTCCCTGGCTGTTATACAATTCCAGTTTCTTCAAGGAAACGTTTTCCCTTGTTTCAATCAGGATCTTGTCAACCGCAGGATTTGGATAAACAAGGAAATCCGGAACGGTTTTCAGGATATCCGGAATATTTGTTGTTCCATGGTTATTCATGGCCCCCATAGTAGTTCTGTTCCCTTCACCGTCGGGTGACCCTGCATCAATACAGGGTGAACCGGACTGCAGGCTGAAAATATAATGTTCAGGATCAATAAATTGTGGATCCCCAAAAAGATTGTTACTGCCAGGAAGAATCTCTTTATCGGAAATGGAATAGGAGATTGTCACCGTTGAACTGGCCTGGGTAATGATCTCAGCTTCGACAGTACCGGAAAAGATGGTGTTTTCCACCCATGCAGTACCTCCGGTTTGAACATTACCTTCCTCGCTGTGAAAACATTCAATGGCCCATCGGTTGAAATACAAAGTGTTGTAATTGCAGTGGATAATGGCATCGTTGTGAACCTGTAAACCGGCATCACAGTGGGTGATAATATTATTGTTGATATAAGCCACAGTAGATTCTCCCACTGAAATTCCATAATTGCAATGGGTGATGTTGTTATAGGCCAACAGGGCGTACTTGCTGGTTGTTCCAATATCAATACCGTCATCGCTGAAGTCAGCGATGATGCAATGCTGAACAAAGCAAGAATCCACATTGTCCAGATCGATGGCATCATTCTTACTGCCCTCTGCAATAGATCCTCCCATTCCGGTGAACCTGCTGTATGCGATATTCACTTTTTTGACGTCATGTACTTCTATGCAGTCATCACCGCTTCCTGTGGCAACACTATTAATGCTGCATTGGGTCACTGTGATAGTGTTTCCTCCTGAGGACGCAAGAAACCGTTTGCCACCGCTGACACTGCAATATTGAAGCAGGATCACAGCGCCTGAAGTGTTGATTTGCTGCCAGGGTGTACCTTCTTCATGGGCTATAAAATAAATGCTGTCTACCGCAGTTCCCTGCGCAAGGAGACTGCCATAAACCGTCATGGTGGCTGATGAGGCAAATTCAATCACGACGCCTGCTTCAACCCGCAATTCAATGCCGCTGTTTACGGTAAGATTATTCTGGATAAGATACGGCGAATGGTCACTGGTGAGTGTGGTATTATTGCTGATTTCCGGGGGCAACAAAGTTTGTCCCTGTGCAGGAACTGATATCACTGGTAAACATAAAAGCAGGGTGATTAATTTCATGGTCTGATAGCTGACTTCATGCCTCATTTGCGTAAAATTTTGGTATGTACTATTCCTTCCTCAGTGATCATCCGGATAATGTAAAGCCCGGAAGGCACCATCAACCCGCTTTCGGAATCACCTCTCCATATTACGGTATTCTCCTCCAAATCTGAAACTCCTGAATACAAATTCTTTACCAGTCGTCCTTCCTGATCATAGACCGAAAGATCAACCCTGCCTTTGGTTATCAAACTATATTGGATAACCACTTGCTCATCGGATGGATTTGGAAATACGCTGAGGTATTGTGGTGGCATCACGGATTCATCGGATCCGGAAAACATGGGCAGATAGTCTTTCATTTGCTCAGTAACGATACCGGGTCGCCTTCTCAGAAATTCCCGGATCTTTTCTACATTGTTTTCCCATTGATCATTTTGAGGTGCCCACCTGGCCAGTTCTTCATCCATTTCAGGTGCGATAATACTGTTAAGGGAATCCAAAACGGCAACGGCATTTTCAGGTTTAAATACAGTTTCCAGCAATTCATGCAGTCGATTGGCATACTTTTGTTTGAAAGTTGAATTCTCTATCAGGTTTTTAGGGAAGATATTGGCCCAATAGAGATCATAGGTTTTATCGATAGCTTCCTGAAAACCATTCCATTCATAATCATTAAACGCCCTGTCGGCATCCCAGATGGTCACCTTCCATCTGCCCGCAGCGTTGTTTTCATGGTACATGGAAATACCCCAGCTCCAGGAATAATATTCGGTACACTGGATGAATGCCATTAAATTGATAAAGTCATCCATATCAAGATTTTCAGCCAGGTTCTGATAGTTATCAGCAACGGCAAGATCTGTGTTTTTCACCTGGTCAAACATGGTATTCCAGTTGGTTATCGAACCATAAACAGTTTCCGGACCTTCGTTCCTGAAACGAATGAGGTCAAAATCTGTCAGTCCGGTATGTTCAGCGATGAAGTTCTCATCAATGCTTTCCCTGAGATTGTATATTCCCCAGTAACGGTTATTCAGGTATAAAATAATCCATGAGCTCAATTGTTTCAAGCCACCCAACTTATTCCAAAATTCAATGGCAAGGGCATCACGCAGCAGGGTGCCGGTTTCGGTGGTGATGTCATCATCATATCCCGATTTCAGCACGAGTTTGTCAAAGGTTCCTGTATATTTTGTCCCAAAGACGGGATATTGAAACTTGCTGTCCCCATAGTCACTTCTGAAAAAAAGCCTGAACGATTTTTTGGGCATGTACGTCGAACTTGCACCCTGAATTCTTATGCCGGCGTTCGATTCTGCAACGGAGATGCCATTGGACAGGTATCTGATCTGGCAGAACTTTTCCCAGGGTTCATCATAATTGGTGTAAATACCCTGATCGCCGAATAAATTCAATGAGTCGGTCAATACTGCCAGGACAGGCAAAGTAAAAGCAGGCCGAAAAATATAGACCTCACTGGCCACATGGCTGTTGATAAATCCGTAACCTGATTCAATTGCGTTTATAACCTTTGTGTTTTCCAGTGGCAACGCACCCTGAAACAGCGGGGAGTTTTTGTGTGGTGTAGTATTATTGAGGGTGTAGTATATCGAATCGGACAAGCGGGAAGGATAGATCGTTACATCAATGGCAGTATTGTAGAATCCGGATACTTTATTGAAACCCGGTAGTTGCAGTACGCCGCTGAAAGATTGTGAGGTATTTTGCTGCCCGGGCGTTGGATGCTGAAAAAATTTCCATGAATAAGGAAATTCAGGAACTCTACCCATGGACACGTCCATATATTGCCCGGCATAATTTATCGAATCGATCATCTGCAACGATGGAGAGAATAATGCAATCAACCCTGCATTTCCGGAAATGTTGAAGCTAAGATGGTCTGCCCCCTGGCTCTCGTCATCATCAGCCCATAAGATCAGATATCCGCCCGCGGGAATGATGAGTTCATCTCCGGAGGAAGAAAGCTGGAACTTGGATTTCATGCTCCAATCATCCGAAATAAAATACCCGTTCAGGTTGATTTCCTGGGAAGTCAGATTTTTAATTTCAATCCAGTCATCATATTCACCGAAATCATCGGTAACAGTAAAAGCATTTTTGCTCTGAAATTCGTTGATCAGCAGGGATTGCGCGGTGCCGTTCAAGAGATTCAGACAAGACAGGATCAGCCATATACTATAATATTTCTTCAAAGGTCATTTTTTGGTTAATCGAGGGCTCCCGGTCCGGTAATCATCCGGAATATCCGGAATGCCATTGCCGTTGGTATCGGGCTGCTGCTGCAAAAACCACAACAGGGCCATCCAGTCTTTAATTTCCTGAACTCCCGGAGATGAATCATCTGCATCAATAACAGCTTCATTGATTGATCCAATTGCTTCTCCCTTTTCATTCTTCAGGGTAACCCTTACCAGTCCTTTGCTGAGTTTTTTAATGAGGCCGACAAATTCGAGCAAATAGGTATTGGCTGTTATGCTGTACAACGAAGTATTTGCTTTGGACCAATCTACCGGAGTAAAGCCCTTTTCAACATTGCCGGTTTCTATGCCGGTTATTTTTTTAAGTAATCCCTTTTCAGGATCATAGGTGGCTCTCAAACCTCCGAAATATATATAGTTATCGGGACTGCTTTTAGGAGCCAGGTAAAGAACCTCCATGATCCCTTTTAATTCTTTTCCGGTAACAAAGATCTGAGCCAGGGGATACCCCGGAATATCATCCTTTCCGTTACCCAATGAAACCACCCTGAACAGGTCGGCAATGGATTGTTTTCCTGTTGTGCCGGGCATGATGTTATCACGTACCATGCCAGCCGGAAACATGGTTATATCAGTACCATGAGGTGTTTGCCGGTTCACATAGTCTAAAATGGCGTCGGTAATAAGAGGTCCCAGATTACTTTTTTCCAGGAGGGTGTCTTCATCACAAATCAGCGGGAACGAAGTCTCAGTGACCACCGAATTATAGGCAAGATGCCGGGTTTGGAGGATATGATCCGTTATCAGTTGTTCCTGGGCTTTAATCAACCGCTGTATTTCAGCATTTCCGGGTATGGCATCTGTAACCTGCAAGATACGGGAATCTGTACGGACGATTTTACCCTGGCTGATCTCCATTTCCAGCCGGCCAAGTCCTGTACCATAAGATCCCGCCTGAACAACAGGTATGCCGTTTACAATGAGTGGCTTATCCAGTAAGGTATGGGTGTGACCACTGATGATCACATCAATCTCGGGTACCTTTTGTGCCAGTTCGACATCCTCACCCGACCAGGTATTGTTGATGCCCTGGCTTACACCGCTGTGAGAAAGACAAATGACCAGATCTACCTTTTCTGTTTCTTTCAGAAAACGGGCATACTTTCTGGCAGTTCTTACAGGATCATCAAACTCAAGCGGTCGTGCACGGGGTGAATCATGAATGGCACTATAGCCTAAGATTCCAAAGATTCCCAGTCTAAGGCCTTCTTTCTCGATAATTCGGTAGGGGGGGAGAACATTTTGATCCGACAAAGCTTTCAGCGCATCATCCTGATTATCCTTATCTGAAAACGATAGGTTGGAGGCAACCAACAAAGGAGCGGAACCGGTCTCATTTGATTTACCCAGGATTCTGGCCAATACGTCGGGACCAAAATCAAATTCATGATTGCCCAGTGTCATCACATCGTATCCCATTTTCTTCATGAGCGACAATTGAAAGCCGGTTGATTCCTCCAACATATGGAAGAAGGTCCCCATCAGAAAGTCACCGTCATCCAAAACAAGAACATGGTTGCCGTTTAGCTTCTTTTCCTCTTCAATCAGCGTGGCAATACGGGCAAAACCTCCAAGTGTATGGTCATCGCGTATACTTTCCGGGGTGTATTCCACTTCGGGAGAAAATCCGTTCAACCGGCTGTGCAGGTCATTGGTGTGCAGTATGACCAGTTTTTTTACGGAAGCGTTCTGTGCAAGTATTCCTGTCAGAAGTATATTGATACCTACGGAAACCGCAATTAATTTCTTTATCATCATGGTTTTTTCAACGATTCAAAGTTAGTCTATAAAAATACTACTTTTTTACTCATGCTACGAAGAATTAACATCATGAAGCAGGCTTTGCTGTGTTGGAATCCGCTTTGTCGATAAGAGTCCTTAAAACGATCAGTAGAGGGAAAAAAGCCGGAAGATCAGTCATGTCGCATGGAAAACAGGAGATTTGCATGGTCTGTCGGAGATACCTCTAAAATCCCAATAAATGGGTAGTGCATAGAATAACCATACCCTATAGATTTGCTGACAGTATTTATCAATAGGTATCCTATGAGACATTTTAAAATATTTACTGTGATTTTACTGACATCCGGGCAACTCTATTCGCAGCATGCCGATACAGTAAAAATGGCCTCTCAAAACATTGCTGACCAGCTTTTATCATCCGACAGCAAATTAACGCTCGGAGGCTATGGTGAGGTGCATTATAATCAGCCAATAAATTCAGACATAAAGGATAATGGCGCTTTGGATGTACACAGAATGGTTTTGTTGCTGGGATACAACTTCAGTAAAAAAACTCAGTTTATTACTGAAATTGAATTCGAACATGTCAGTGAAGTATTCATTGAACAGGCGTTTTCTGCAGTATAAACTGAAAAATTATTTAATATTCAGGGCTGGACTGATGCTGATACCCATGGGCATCATAAACGAGTATCATGAGCCTACTACCTTTAATGGGGTAGAACGTCCGGTGATCGACACAAGGATTTCTCCATCAACCTGGCGTGAGATTGGAATCGGTATTACGGGAAACATTCCTGTTGTTTCTGTGAAATATCAGCTTTATCTTGTAAATGGCTTTAATGGTTTCGATGGTGAAGCCAGACTTGATGGGAAGAACGGTTTTCGTAACGGAAGGCAAAAAGGTGCAGAATCCTATATGAGTACTCCCAATCTTACAGGCAAAATTGAATATTACGGCATAAAGGGATTGAATGTCGGATTATCGGGTTATTTTGGCGCGACTCAAAGTAAATTGTATAATGGAATTGATAAAAATGATAAGCCTGCCCTGGCAAGCGCAGATTCTTCAGTGACAGGGATTACCATGACGGGACTGGATGCCCGTTACCGGACAGGCGGTCTTCAATTACGCGGTCAGCTTTATTACACGTCTATTTCAAACACCGGTCAGTACAATGAATTTACCGCGCAGAACGGTGTAAGCAATGATCTGGGCAGCGCCATGACAGGGTATTATCTCGAGGCCGGATACGATGTATTGAAATCTCTGGAAAAGACCAGTATGGAAATGGTGTTATTTGTCAGGTATGAAAAATGCAATACACATCATTCCACGACCAATGGACTGGCCAGGAATGCCGCGTATGATATTAAGATTATTACCGGTGGTTTTAGTCTTAAACTGGCCAAAGGTGCCGTGGTAAAAGCCGATATTCAGTTTCTTAAATCAGAAGCTGTCCAGGAGTTTTCAAAAGTGTTCAATGCCGGAGTAGGAATAATGTTTTAACCTTCTGAATATGATCAGGACTTATAGTTCCATCCTAATTTTCCTTTGTAGTCTTGCTTTTCTAAAGGCGCAATCTGATATCAACTACCAGCCTAAAATGCTGCTGAGTGAATTGGGCAATTTGAATAATAATAGTAAACCTGTGTTATCAGAAATGGACATTCCTGGCGCTTCGGACATTCACGTTGTTAATGGCAAATTCTTGCTGATTGATCAACCTGTCGCTACCGGTTCAGTTAAATATGTGTATATCGGGCGGGTGAACAGTTGCCGGTCAGGAGGCTGTTCTGGTAATACTGTCACGGAAAGCGATCAAACCAGCGAATACTTTGATTATTACATTCTCTTTGATGCCCGCTGCACTGTTCTGCGTGTAAAAGTATTTAACTACCAGGCTACCCATGGACAGGAAATTACTGCGAACGGATGGTTAAAGCAGTTTATAGGATATAACGGAGAAAAAGAATTGCAGACCGGGAAAAACATCGATGCAATATCCGGCGCAACCATTTCTGTTGAAGGTATAACCTTTGATATCCAGAACAAGACCAATTTCTTAAAAAGGATTCTTCAATAGGGAAAATTCCGGTACGGAGGAATGCCAAACAGCTACACATGTTGAAAAGCCGGAAAGTTGCTCTTATTAAACTTTAGCCATGATAATTTCTCTTGCAGCATCAATAGCTGCTTCTTTGACCTGAAATATCAGGTCATCGGGATTCTCGATCAGTGCTTCTTTTTCACCGCCAAGAAACATTCTGTTGGTTTCAGCATACCGGATGAAACTCTCATACCAGTCATCGAATAACATCAGAAAATCATTGGCATTGTACGAATTTACATGATGATCAGCCGGTATGAATTCCAATGCAAATTCTGCCAGATACAGTCCCAAGGTATTGATTCTTTTTTGGGTCATTTGTTGAGCATTAACATTCTTCATGGTGAAAGGGCTTACGTTGCTACACTAAGTTGTTGTACTTCAATTTAGTTGTACGACAATCGTCAGCACAGGTTGTAAATATCGGATGGTATATGACTAATAGATAATAAGTTGTGACGAAACCTTTAAAATAGCAGATGTATTTGAGATTGGCCCAGTTTGGGAAAGCCCGGGATTGCCTATTAAGGTATACTCAGGTATTCCGTTACTATATCTATAACTGAAATGGGTCTGTATCCGGGCCTCTTAGGACCCTGAGTTTATTTTGAGGCCATTGCCGCCAGTTCATCCGATTCGAGGAAAACCTTTTCAACCGGTAAAGTGGTCGCTTTTATCATGGCCCTGGCGACATCCCGGGCAACTATTCCCCGGTACTTTTTCGCGGATCCCACAAACAACCACCCGAATGTTTTCATGAAAAGCACAGCCAAGTGCTCACCAAACCGGTATTCAATACGATTTCCCATCAGCAGGGATGGGCGCACAAACTTCAGGTTGCCGGTATAGGCTTGTCTTACCGCATTTTCCATTTCGCCCTTGGTTCGCAGGTAAAAGTTACCTGTGCGGGCATTGGCTCCAACAGAAGAAATCACCACCAGGGTGGATACGGATAGCTCGTGCGCCAGTTTGCCAATAGTCAGGGGAATATCGAAATCGACCTGCCGGAAAGCCTCTTTTGATCCTGCAGTTTTGATCGTAGTACCAATACAACAGAAGTAATCGTCCGCAGAGAGCAGATCTTTTTTTTCCTGAAGGTTTGCAAAATCCTTTAATACAATTTGTGTTAATTTCGGGTTTTGCAGTGTCAGCTGGCGTCGTACCACAACCTTTACCGTCGCGAAGGCATCATTTAAAAACAACTCACCCAACAATTCCCGGCCAACCAGGCCGTTACCACCAAAAACAACTGCGGTTTTTTTCATATTATGCATGATTTTGAACAAATATGGTGAAAATATCCATAATCTGATCCATTTCATGATGCTGCCCGGTTATTCTTATCGCGGATACCATGCAGCATGGTATCCTGGTCCCGGGATACGGCCTATTATTCTATTTCCATAACGATTTCCTCATCCAGCAACTTCTCCAGTGGTAGGGAGAAGGTAAGTTTTCTGCCGATGCTAATCGCATGGTTAACTGTGTATCCTCTGCTTCTGATGAGGTAGGCCATAAAGAAATTGGTTACCCTGCCTGCACTGGCGCAATGAATTAATATTGTATCATTTCCGGTTATAAGGTTCGTAAACTCCTCCAGTTTAGCGGGTGTATAATCCTTCATTCCATCCACGGGAACCGGCCAGTATTGATAGCCCAATTGACGGGCTATGATTTCTTCATTAAAGGAACTGGCTGTAAATTCGCTGTTTTCCTTCTCGGTACGCAGGTTGATGATCCTGCTGGCGCCTTTGGATTTAATCCATTGCAAAGCTTCATAGGTGGGTTGTCCACTCAGGTAAAAATTTTGATACCGGTACAGGTTCCTGTACTCCGGAATGACTTCCACTGAATCAGCCGGATGGGCATTTTCCTGGGCGGTAGCAGAGAACAATGCTAAACAACATAATTATTAAGAAAGTAATAAATGATTTCATGGGATGCAGGGTTTTATAAATAGTTGTTAAAGCTAGCGATTTTCCGGCTAATCATTTGCTACGGCCTTGATGTGACCGCGAAAATTTCCTTAAGATTTGTTACCTTAGCCTGATAACAGCGAACTCCACGATTTTGTACCGCTTTCTCGTCGTTTCGTGCAGCACTTTGCTCCTGGCAGGGTGATGGTCCGGCATTACAAAATCCTTATTATTGGGGATTGCTTAAAAACTTTTTCATCTGTTATTTTGGATTTAATTTATTTAATATGAGTGAGATAATAAATAACTCCCAGCGGCGTAAGGAATTGCTGAAGCACATGATCCTTCAGCTTCACCAGGGCGAAGCCCCGGAACAGGTTCGCAAGCGGCTTGTGGAACTGCTCACGAACATTCCCTACGATGAAGTGGTAGAAGTGGAACAGGAACTGATTTCTGAGGGTTTACCTGAAGAAGAGGTGCTGAAATTCTGTGATATACACACCATGGTTCTGGATGGACATATTGACCAGAGTAGTGCAAAACCTGTTCCACCTGGTCATCCTGTGGATACTTTAAAGATGGAGAACCGTGAACTTGAAAAGGTGGTTTATGCCATTGAACAATTGCTTGGCCAGGTGCCCTACCTGAAAGCAGAGCAGGTTAGTGGACTTTTCCTGAAACTTCATGCCCGTTTTAATGAACTGATGGATGTAGATAAACATTATAAGCGTAAAGAGTATCTCTTATTTCCCTTTTTGGAAAAATATGAAATCACCGGCCCACCTAAGGTGATGTGGGGTAAACACGATGAAACCCGGGAGAGACTAAAGGCAGCCATCGAAGTCCTCCATGTTACCGATATTACTCCGGAAGAGGCGCAAACCGTTGCTGAGATGGTTATCATGCCGGCCATACAGGCAATCCCCGATATGATCATGAAGGAGGAAGAAATCCTTTTTCCCATGTGCATGGATAAGTTGAGCGATGAGGATTGGTATGCAATTTACCAGCAAACACCTGATTTCGGATACTGCCTTTACGATCCGCAAACAGAATGGAAACCCGAAGGCATGATTGTTGGTGAGATTTCTTATCAGAACAAGAGCAGTATCCCATTAACAACCGGTCACTTCAGCATCGAGGAACTGGAAGCTCTTTTTAAATCGTTGCCTGTAGATATAACCTTTGTAGATAAGGATGATAAAGTCAGGTTTTTCAGTCTCGGTCATGACCGCATCTTTACCCGCAACAGGGCCATTCTTGGCCGTGATGTGCGGATGTGCCATCCACCTTCGAGTGTGCACGTAGTGGAACAAATCCTTGCAGATTTTAAGAGCGCGAAAGAGAACAGTGCAGCTTTCTGGATCAACATGCAGGGACGTTTTATTTACATTGAATATTTCGCACTTCGCGGTAAAGAAAACGAATATCTCGGAACAATTGAATTTACACAGGATCTGACGCACCTTCGCAGTCTTCAGGGTGAACAAAGATTGCTATCGTATTCAAAACAATGAATTTATGGCTGAAGGGAAGCTTATCATCACACCTAAAACAAAGATAGGGGACTTGCTGGATGCTTTTCCGCAACTTGAGAACATCCTGATGGATTTATCTCCGGCATTTGCTAAACTGAAGAATCCTGTACTGCGAAAAACAGTAGCCCGGGTGGCCTCGTTGCAACAGGCAGCCATTGTAGGAGGTCTGAAAGTGGATGAACTGGTGAACCGTTTACGATTGGAGGCAGGACAGGGGGAGTTTGTTGCCACGGATGAAAGCGGACAACCTGTTCAAGCCACTCCTCCGGCATGGTTCAGTGAAGAAAGGATAATACAGTGGCTGGATGCCATACCCATGATCAATGCCGGTGAAAGTCCCATGGCTGAAATATTGTCGCTGGCGAAAAAATTAAATCCAGGGGAAATCCTTGAATTAAAGACCCCGTTTGTTCCGGCACCGATCATTGATATGTTGAAAGACAGGGGATTCAGCGTTTACTCCTTGCATAACGGTGAAATAGTACTGAATTATATCACCAGGGAGTAGCTTTGGTTATTCGCAGTCCGATCACATTTTCGCTATTTTCCAGAGCGTTATGGATTCACTATAAATAAAATTTATAATTTTGATTATCGTGTGATAAGACTTTAATATCAGCCTAAATGGAACCAAATATTAATTTATTTGCTTTCCTTATTTTACTTGGCGTAATTCAGGGCCTCATCCTTTCTTATTTCTTTTTATCTGCAAAAAACAGGTTATACCAGCCCAACATTTTTTTGGGATTGTTAATTTTAGTGTTTTCAGTTGTCTCATTGGATATCTTCTTGTGTTACACCGGGTATATGATGCGTTTCGCCTGCCTGGATAATTTCAGCGAGAGTATGGCACTGGCCATTGGGCCGTTATTCTTCCTGTACATTGTTTCAAGCAGAAAAGGGAGAATAAAAACCCTGCAACTTTTACATTTGTTGCCTTTCATTTTCTATACTTTTTATAATTTGCTATACATGGTGCAACCAACTGAATTTAAGTATTATGCATATACCAGCACCTATTTCCCTGAAATGAATACCCCGGTGGTAAATCCACTATTTAACACCGATCCGTTTTACTTAAGGGAATATCTTGATGAAATTACCATTCTTCATTTGTTTGTTTATCTTACTTTATCCGTTTTGACCATAGTAAACGCCTTCAGGAAAGAAAAAGTCTCCATTTTAATGAGAAAATATAAGAACCTGAGCTGGTTAAGGAATTTTACCATTGCTATTCTTTTCTTGTTTCTGATCCTCATTCTGGTGAAAATCAAATTTGGCAGTGATATCGGAGATTACCTGATCACTTCTTTTATTGCGGTCATTATTTACGGAACAAGCGCAAATGTTATCCGCTCATCGGGATTCTTCTCTGAGCATCTGAGCCCTGCTTTTACATCGGGGAAGAAATATGCCAAATCGTCTTTAAGTGAAGAGGATAAAGTTGAGATCCTGAAGAAGCTGAAGAATGGTATGGAAAATGAAAAATACTACAGAAACAACCTTGTATCACAATCGCAGATTTCCAAAAAGCTGCTGATCCCTGTTCATCATATCTCACAGGTTATCAATGAGAAACTGGACCAGTCGTTTTATGAATTCATTGCCATATACCGGATAAAAGAGGCCGAGCAAATCTTATCCAATCCGGAGAAAAAGCATTTGACCATCGATGAAATAGCTGAAGAAGTCGGGTACCTATCAAAGTCAGCTTTCAACAAAACATTTAAAAAAATTACAGGCAAAACGCCTTCTGAATACAGGAACTAAACTGTCAACAATAATCCCGCCACCGATCCGGTGTTGTCGGGAATTGCATTAATTATCAATGCTTTATTTAAGTAGTTAGGTGCGCACTTATAGGCAAACACGGTCTGCCTATGATCGAATTCCCTGATTTCCATGAACCATGCATATGTTTGGGGTGAATTTTAAAGAACACCAAAACTTTGCGCCATGAAAACTTCAATTTATTTAAAATCAAAATCAATCAGAGATTTTCTGATTCTGACTGTTGCTTTTCTGTTAACCGGCATTTTTGCTGTTACTTCACAGGAGACCAATGCCATATTCAATGAAGATCCGGAGACCGGATTCATCTGGGGCTTCGATGTGAAAACATCATCAATCCAGGGAGAGATCGGAACCCAATACAGTATGTTTGCCGGAACCTTGTTCCATCATTCAGTTCTAATAGGTGCCACAGGGGCGCTCAACGTCAGTCATCCCACTGTCAACTATGGGTATCTGGGTTTCATGATTCAGTATACTTTAAAACCTGACAGAATTTTCCATATGAGCGGGCAGCTGACACTTGGCAGCGGCTCTACCAAGGATTATCAGGAGGAAAAATCAAACCCCTTTGATAATCTTGGCAATGTTACCGGTGCAAAATTCTATTTTATCGAGCCTGTTCTGAACGGTGAGATCAACCTGGGCATTAAAACCAGAATTGTTCTGGGGCTTGGATACCGCTTTGTCAACGGACTAAATCCGGATAATGAGAATATTTCTATCACTCATGTATCGGATACGGATCTGTCCGGAATCACCTTCTCTGCAGGTGTTAAATTTGGATTGTACTAACAAAAACCCAAAGCCGGCTGCTCATTGGAGAGGTCGGCTTTTTTTTTGATTTCGTTATGTTATCCGGGACAATGGATATATTGCTGGCGCTTATTCTGGTCATTCCAGTCCATGGCATTTACCTGTCTCTGTTCTTTTTCATCCATTCAAAAAGGCATCTCAATGCAAATTTTCTAATGGGCTTATTGCTCCTGATGGTATCCTGTCTTTCATTTTTTCAGAATTTCTACTCTCTATCATCCGTTCCTGATTTAGTGGAATATCACCGCGGGATCTGCCATGATTTACTTCTCTGTCCGCTTGTATATCTTTATACCAGGGCCGTTATCTATCCGGACGCCAATGGCAGATTTTTAAAGCACTTCATGAGCATTATCCTGATATTGCTGTTGTTTTTTATGTCCTCCTGTTTCAATGACTTGATCTATGTTGTAACTGTGCCAGTTGTGACCATTATGGGCGGACAATACCTGGGAGGCTCTTTCTCCCTGATTATTGAAGCCATAAGAAAGACATCTGCCGGATATCGGGGTCTGTTGATTTCACAATATTCCGGGATCATTATTCTCAATCTGTTAATATCAGGAACAATATTAGCCAGCATAATAAATTTCTGGATTTGTCCGGCAAATGCTATTTATTTCATACAGTTGGCAAGAGCGCTGATCATATATTACACTTATTACAGAATTCTGGCCATCCGGGATCAGAAAAGCTGAAAGCTGCAATCTTGTGACAAAAAAAAGGCCGAACCATAAGGTTCAGCCGCTGATTTGAGTGGAATTAGGTGCGTAGATACAAAGATTTACATGTGATCTTTGTGCATTTTTTCGATTTCCGCAGCAGTGAACTTGTTTACCTTCACGATTTTGGCGCTTTTTTGCTCAGCTGTTGGAAGCTTTTGCCTGACGCTCTCTTCGGATTGACCTTCAAGGAACCCATAAGCAGTGTGATCTCCCGACATACAACCATACTCGAATTTGGAAAGGACTGCTTCCCCCTGGTCCTTCATCTCTACCAGGGCATCCATGCATTGCTCCTTGGTATGGGGTACCTGAACAAAATACACCGATTTTTTAACTTCCGCTTTGTCTGCAGGCTTTGCACTTTGTGCGAACGCACTGCCAAATATGCCCAACATCATGGCAAGCAAAAACAACCTGAGTGTTTTCATAGTTTATATTAATTTAGATTAAATAAAAATAAAGTTACAACAGAAATTTGCCGATAGCGTATTTTTTTTTAAAAATTTAAAAAATTAGATTTTTTTAACAATTCATTGAACGATTGCCAGAACACCCGCCATGATCCGGTTCACTGCTCCGGGTTGCCATTGAAAACCTGCCATGGCTTGAAAATACAGCGGCAGAATACCGCCAATATTGAACATATTGTTTTTTATATCTCCGGAAATTTTATGAACTTGGAATTTTCATTAAATTGGAGTCCTGATATTAATTCTGCTACTCAAATACTTTTACAGTAAAAATGGAAAACACAAATCTCATTGGATTTGATAATGAGAAATACTTACAGGAGCAGACATCTGCGATTCTTGAAAGAGTGAGCCGGTTTAACCATAAACTTTACCTGGAATTCGGAGGTAAGATATTATATGATTATCATGCAGCCAGAGTGCTGCCCGGATTTGATCCGAATGTTAAGATGCGGCTTTTGCAAATGTTAAAAGACAAGATTGATGTAATTCTGTGTATTCATGCCGGTGATATTGAAAGAAAAAAAATCAGGGCCGATTTTGGAATTACTTATGATGTGGATGCATTAAAAACTATTGATGATTTCAGGGAATGGGGAATAGATATCACAGCAGTGGTCATTACCCGTTATCAGAATCAATCTGCCTGCCAAGAGCCTTTAAGAACAAGCTTGAGTTAAGGGGAGTTAAGGTATATTTACATTATCCCACAAAAGGATATCCTACGGATATTGACCTGATTGTAAGCGATCAGGGATATGGGGCAAACGAATACATCAAAACCACAAATCCTATTGTGATCGTTACAGGTCCGGGTCCGGGCAGCGGTAAACTTGCCACCTGCCTGTGCAATCTTTACCATGAGTATAAAAACGGAGTCAAGGCCGGATATGCAAAATTTGAAACATTTCCGATCTGGGACCTGCCTGATCGATCATAAGGTAAATATTGCCTATGAAGCTGCCACTGTTGATCTGAAGGACGAAGTGCTGATTGATGAGCATCATCTGAAAGCTTATAATGTAAAGACTGTAAATTATAACCGTGATATTGAAGCTTTTCATCTGCTGAAAAGGATCATTGAAAAAATAACAGGCGGTGAATCCATGTATCAGTCTCCGACTGATATGGGAGTAAACCGTGCAAGTTCGGGTATTGTGAATGACAGAATGATCACAGAAGCATCACATCAGGAGATTATCAGGAGATACTTCAGATGTGCAGTGGAATATGTTATGGGCATTAGTAGATAAAGAACCCTGGACCGGATCAGTCAAAATCATGAATAAGATAGGTGCAAAAGTTGAAGACCGAAAAGTGGTACTGCCTGCAAGAGAAGCTGCAAAAAATGCTGAAAAATGCGGAAAAGGCAATGCATGGAATCTTTTGCGGAGCCTCAATTGAATTGCATGATGGGACAATTATTACCGGTAAAAACTCACCGCTGATGCATGCATCATCAAGCCTGATTTTAAATGCTACCAAACACCTGGCAGGAATCCCCGATAAAATGTACCTTTTGCCTGAAAACATAATTGATTCGGTAACCTATCTGAAAAAAGAATATATTGAATGGCAAAATGGTCAGTCTGGATGTGGATGAGACATTGATTGTGCTTGGGATAAGTGCTTTATCTAATCCGGCAGCCAAAATGGCACTGGAAAACCTGAAATGGTTGCGTAATTGCGAAGTGCATACTTACCCATATTCCTACCCCGGGTGATGAAGCAGGATTGCGAAAATTAAGGGTAAACCTTACCTGCGATCCTGAATATTCAAGTAAAAGCCTTTTTACGGGCGAGTAAGTTATCTGGCGGAGAATTAGTATGAACGGCCGGTGCCACCCGAATTTCTGATCGCTAAAAATTCCTGAATGGTATCCTCCAGCAAACGATTAAATTCTTCGGGATTATCCCAGAATACCATATGTCCGACACCAGTCATTATTTTTGCCTGAAATCCGGGGATATATTTCCTGAGTGCCTCCATATTGGTGGGATCCATGTTCGAGTTAATGGAAGTAACCGGAGTTCTTAAATTTTTCAGCGATTCGGTCATATCCTCATTGAGCCAACTGAAATAACCCTGCAATGATTCATGCCACCCGATATGGGAAACGCCATGGTATAAAGCTGAAAGTCGTTTAAAAGCAGAGTCGGGATTGTTTTTATAAAATCCAGCAGCGAGAAGTTTCTCATTGGTCATGTTGTTTACCAGATCCATCAATGTGCTGTCAATAATGGAAATCATTTCCGGCGGAAATTTTAATTCCGGATCCTTGAGATCATCCACGAGGACTACACCGATTACCTTTTCCGGAATCAGGTTCGCTGCTTCAACAACCACCGATGCTCCCATCGAAAAGCCTACCAGCACCACTTCATCAAGTTTCATCTCGTTAATGACCTTTGTGACATCATCACCAAAAGCTTGCATCGTCCATTCTGTACGGTTGTTCCCTGACTCACCGGAACCCGGCAGGTCAATGGCCGCTACCCTGTATTTCTGCGCAAAATGAATCATCTGATCCTCCCAGATTCCTTTTGGATTTGTCCAGCCATGAACAAAAACAATGGCCGGCCTGCCCTTACCCTGCTGGGTGAAACTGATCTGCACGCCATCGGAGGAAATCGCCACCTTCTCAGTTTCACGTTTACAGGCCAAACTGAGTGTGATGAGGAATAACACACCACAATAAAATTGTAGATTTCTAATTTTCATCAGTGCTTTTTTTATAAATGTAAATCAATAAAGGATTGAAAGCAAGTAAAATATAACTTTTATTACCCCATTGTATTATACCCGCTGACCGAAGGTTCACCATAGACCGGAATGAAAAAGCGCTTCACCAGGATTACTGTTTTAATGATTAAACCATCTACCATAAACAGGGTATTAAAAATACCCTGTTTGCGTTATTTTCAACTGATTTTTCATCATATACTTTTGCATGACCGGTATCATTCAACTAAACCATTATAAAAGTGCTATAGGAATATGGAAAAATCAAAAATCATGAGAATAAAAACACATGCCCTTTGTCCCGTTTCCGATAAAAGAATTAACGAACGGGTAGCCCGCATCAATGGAGCTTTCACCGTATTTTTGCTGGTTGCTTTTGGTCTGACGCAAAGCATAATCCCGGTGATTTTTCTGGCCATTGACTTTTTCTTAAGATCCTCTGTTTATTCAAAATACAGTCTGATCGGTATTTCATCGAAAAATATTGTCAGGTATTTCGACTTGAATGAAAACCTTATCAATGCAGGGCCAAAAATATTTGCAGCGCGGATAGGCCTTTTATTGTGCAGCCTGATCATCCTTAGTTATAGTTTTCATGCTTATTTGCCTGCTTTGGCATTGGCGGGAATACTGGGACTTTTCTCGTTTCTTGAAGCTGCCTTTGGTGTATGTGTTGCCTGTGAAATATATCCCCTGGTATACAGGTTGCTGTATAAGGTAAAATTTCAGGGATTATAAAAGAAAGATCCCAACGGATTGCTACAGCCGCAGAATGGTGAAATGGACAGGATTTTGCGATGCTCAGGCGTAGACGTTGCCATAGCGGCCAGGCCGGGGATTCTAGAGCTTCAGGAAATCGACAATATCCCTTTTCCTTCCTTCAATAACAAAGCGCATATCATTCTCAAGAATCACATCTGATTCGGGTTTTTTTAATTCAATGGCTAACCACTTTTCAAGTGCAGGGGTGGATAGCTTTTTATCACGGTATTTTAAAGCTATTATATTAATATTGGGAAATTCTTCAAGGTCTACCTGCGAAAGGTTTTTTCCCACATATTCTTCGGGAACACTCACCTCGGCAATTTTAATATCATCCGAAATGCTATAAATGCTCCAGACACCAGTCATGATAAGTTTCTCAGCAAAAAGTACAGCGGTATCGTATTCAGGATTTATGGTATTGGTAACCCCAATCGCGTTTAAAACAGTCTTGTGCACCAATGCACTTTCACGGCCATATATTCTGTTAACGCCAAGTTTCTTGAGCAGGGCAGTTGTCATTACCGAGGATCCAAAGTCGTGTCCGATGCATACGATCACCATATCACAATCTTTCAAAGGCAGTGTTTTAAGTGCATGAATATCTGTAATATCCATACTTACAGTGTTTTTAACTGTATCCTTAAAGAATTCCACTTTTGCTATGTCTTTGTCTACCCCAATCACATCATGTCCCAAAGCGGTAAGTTTTTTGGCCAATGAGGCGCCAAAGTTTCCCAAACCAATAATAATAAAGTTCATAACACTAATCTTCTAGTTAATTACAATGTTTTCTTTCGGATACCTGTAAACTGAGGTTCCGGTTTTTCTAAACAGGGCAAAAAGTAAGGTCAATATACCCATGCGGCCCATAAACATCAATAGAATCAGGAGTAACTTTGAAATATCACTCATAAAAGGTGTAATACCCAGGGTCAATCCAACTGTGCCAAAGGCTGACACACATTCAAAAAGAATGCTAAGGGCACCTTTATCCGGTTCTATGAGATATATGATCAGCGAGGAACAACCTAAAATAATAATAGACAGTATGATAATCGCAAAAGCCCTGTCCACGGAACGTTCATGTAATTCTCTTTTATGGAATTCAATATGGCTTTTCATTCGGGCAATTCTCAAGGCGTTTAATATGGCGATTGCGAATGTGCTGGTTTTTATACCGCCGCCGGTGGACACAGGGGAGGCCCCGACCCACATTAAAAAAATGGTCAATACTACCGTAGCCACTGATAATTGTGCCATGTTGACAGAATTGTAGCCGGCTGTACGCGGAGTGACACTACCAAAAAAAGCATGCGCAATTTTACCCTGTAAATCGAGACCTTTGAGGGTATGGTCATATTCGAAAAGGAAGAAGAAAATAGTTCCGATAATGAGTAAGAACAGGGTAGTGAAAATAACGAGTCGCGAATTAACGCTGATCATCATGGGAATATAATCTTTTCTTCGACCTGACCTGATGAATGACAACAAACCAAGAAGTTTGTACTTCAGGTAGGTATATAAATTCAAAAGGATTGGAAAACCTATTCCGCCAAGTATGATGAGGAAACTCAGGACATAGAGAATAGGATAGGTACCACGGATCCTGAAATCGTAAATACCATCGGTTAATGTCGAAAACCCTGCATTACAAAAGGCGGATACAGAGTGAAATACGGAAAACTTTATCCTGTCGCTTATACTCGTAAAATATACTGTATCAAGGTTGAAGTACAAGAATGTGGCCCCTATAGCCTCAAATAATAAAGTTATGAAGACTACCTTGGCAAGTGTTTTCCCGATTTCCGAAACATTATCCTGGCTGAGGAAGTCGCTCAAAACGAATCTTTCAGAGAATGATGAGGAGCCTCCCTTAAAAAAGAAACCGAAAAAACTGGTAAAGGTCATAATGCCGATACCGCCAACCTGTATCAAAATCAGGATTATGCTCTTGCCCAGGGCTGTAAAATGCGTGGCTGTGTCCACGACTATCAATCCTGTAACACAAATTGCACTGGTAGAAGTAAAAAGCGCATCAACAATTGACAATGGGGCAGTAGTGGCATTTGGCAGCTTTAAAAGTGCTGTTCCGGTGATGATCAAAACGCCAAAGCTCAACATAAAAAGCTGAGCCGGATTTAAAACCAGGGCGATATTTCGGATATCGAACCTCGAAAGTTCGAAAACAAACAATCCCAAAACGAAAATGGAGTAAAAATAACGGTTATTCAACCACATGACATTCCTGTCGACATTTAGCGTAAAGGAAAAGAACAAGAACAGACCGATCGCTGTAAACAGGAAAAAATCGGACTTTAAACTTTTAAACCCAATACAAATCAAAGATCGCAAAAGGTAAGCTATCGCAATGAATGTAAATAACCATTGGTAATGCTTAAGCGCATTAGCTTCTGTATGATTCTCAAAACCAACAACAATTACGCTATTAAATAACATAAACAAGAGCACGAACAACAGCAGGTAGTCAATAACCGGCCGAATCGTGTTGTTAATAAATTTCGATTGGTTTCTGGAGCCAAAAAAGGACCTGGTCGAATACATAAATGTTGTCGATGCAAAAGGCGGTCAAAAATACACCTAATATCAGGATTAACAAATTGATATTAAAAATATTTATTGATATCAGAAACGGTGGAGTTTTCAGCTGTTGCAAATGCCAAAGAATGGCAATGCAAACATCCATTGCAGGAGAAGAAAAGCAGTAATCAGAATGAGAATCAGATTGATTTTTTTTAATCAGCAAACCTGTATCCAATCCCTGATTCTGTTATTAACAGGGTAGGTCTTGATGGATCATCCTCGATTTTTTTCCTTAATTGAGCCACAAATACTCTCAGATATTGGGTTTGTTCAAGATAGGCGTATCCCCAGACTTCCTTCAGAATATATTGATGGGTAAGAACCCTCCCGGCATTTTTTGCCAACAGGATTAAAAGGTTGAACTCTGTGGAAGTAAGCTTTAGTACCTTATTTTGTTTCCGCACCACATGGCTGGTAATATCAATATCAAGATCATGGAACACAAAGTTTGTAGCCTTTTCATCACCTTTGTTCTGTCTTAGGGCCGATCTGATTCGAGCCAGCATTTCACCTGTGCGGAAGGGCTTTGTCAGATAGTCATTGGCCCCGGCATCCAAGGCTTTAATGACATCCTCCTCAGCGTTCCTGACCGACAATATGATAATCGGCTTTTGATACCAAACACGAAGTTCTTTTAGAATTTGCAGCCCGTCGACATCAGGAAGGCCCAGGTCTAAAATAATACAGGAAGGCTGATGGCTTGCAGCAGCAATTAATCCTTCCCTGCCATCACCTGCCTTAACAATTCTATAACCACTGGCTGAAAGCGTTATTTCAAGCAGGCGGCGGATTTGAACCTCGTCATCGATGATCAGCAGGGTTTCTGGCATTTTCTAAGGTATGTTTTCAATTTCAAGGATCTCCGAAGGTATTTTAATGGTAAAGCGTGCTCCTCCGTTTTGACGATTTTCCACTGCCACCGTCCCTTTTTGCGCCTCCACAAAGCCTTTTACAATGGATAAACCCAGTCCGGTGCCACCTGCCTTGCTTCCTTCAACCCGGTAAAACTTATTAAAAATAAAAGGAAGCGCATCTTTTGGAAAACCCGGGCCCCTGTCCATTACCTCCAGTACAAAATTACCATGGTCATAATACATCTTTATGCGCAGATTGGTATTTTTGGCAGCGTATTGGCAGGCGTTATATACCAGATTGTGCAATACTTGTTCCATTAATCCAAAATCCAGTTTAACCAAAGGCATATTATCGGGAATTACCACCATCAGATTAAAAGATGCCAACTCTGTTCTTAAATTATCGGTGATCCTGTTTATCAGATCATGTACGTCACACCAGTCCATACGCGGGGTGATGCGTCCACTTTCCAGACGGGACATGCTGAGCAGGTTCTCAATAAGACGATTAAGCCTTTCTGATGCTTTGTATATTTCATTGCTTAATTCGGTTCTTACTTCCTCGTTATGACCGGTATTTAGAAGTGAGTCAGAGGCCCCCATGATCGTGGCGACCGGTATTCTGAGTTCGTGAGAAATGGTATTAAACAATGTTTTGTACAATTTATCCGATTCATTCAGAATATAGGCATTTTTTGCGGCCTCTCGCAGGAATTCACGTTCGAACTTGCCTGAAATCTGAGAAATGTATGCTTCCCAGAACTGTGCCTCGCCCTGGGTAAATACCGTTTCATGTAAAACCGCAATCACTCCCATGTTGCCGCTGTTCCCGGCCAGTGGATAAAAGGTATAATCAGTGGATGGCAGGGTATCGGTGTGTTTTCCGGCTCTTGTGGAGTGTTTGAACACCCACAGGGCAATACTCCTGTCATTTTCAGAAAACTTCATGGGAGAGAGTTGCGGTAATTGAATTTCAAGCTGGTTTAATTCGTTTTTAAGAAATATAGTACAATCCAGTTTAAAATTCCGTTGAATGGATTTCAGTGCAATGGTCAACACATCATCAATACCGGACGCCATGGTCAACTCTCTTGTCAGCTGATAAAGTGCATGTGTACGTTCTTCCCGTATCCTGATCTTTTTCTCCTGATGGCGTACCCTTGATGTCAGAATTCCATTCAGCAGGGCAATGATAAAGAACATGATCAGCATCAGCACGTCAACCGGATTCTCAATATGCATGGTAAACGGAGGGGGTATGAAAAAAAAGTCCCAAATGGTTGCACTTAATGTGGAAGCAAGTAAAATAGGACCTGTGCCAAAGAATAGGGCAAGTATGGAAACTAAAAACAGTAATCCAAATGATACTACCTGATAACCGATAAAATCCTTGAGAAGAAAACAGACCAGGGAGGCCAGCAGGACAGCAGCCGATGTGATCAGGTATTGGGCAAAATTTGCCGTAAAAGAAGGTAATGTTACTTTTTCTTTGAAATGATCTTTTGCCTGCCGATCAGAACCAAGAATGTATACATCAATATTTCCGCTGTACCTGATTAATCGGTTTACGAAGTTTCCCAGCCTCAACATGGATAAAACATTACGAACCCGGGGTTTGCCAACAATGATATGGGTGACATTTTCCTTCAGGGCGAAATCCACAATCGCTTTAACCATATCGTAATTCGTAATGATCCGGAATTGAATCCCAAGTTGTTTGGCGAGATTGATATTCTTATCAAGTTGTTCACGTTCTTTTGGAGTCAGTTGGTGCGAAGTTTCGACGTAAAGTGATTGAATATTCGCACCCATTGAATAGGCAAGGTTTTTAGCCCATCGCAATAACCTTGTTGACTGCTGGTTATAATCAATGGCGACTAATAAATGCAACCCTGATTTCCATGGACCGCGAATATGCTTTTGATGCATATATGCCTGCAATTGTTTGTCAACACGATCGGCAACTATACGGAGCGCCATTTCACGCAAGGCGGTAATATTTCCTTTACGGAAGAAATTCATGACCGCTTCCCTCGAACGCTCATGCGTATAAACCTTTCCTTCAGACAACCGCTGAAGCAATTCATCAGGAGTCAGGTCAACCAGTTCCACTTCATCAGCATTCTCAAATATTTCATCCGGCAACGTTTCCCGCACCAGAATACCGGTAATTTGTGCAACTGTATCTGAACGGCTTTCCAAATGCTGAACATTCAATGTCGTGTAAACATGAATTCCATTTTCAAGAATCTCCAGGACATCCTGATATCTTTTTAAATGCCTGCTTCCAGGGACATTGGTATGTGCCAGTTCATCAACCACAACAATCTGGGGCCTGCGGGATATAATGGCATCAAGATCCATTTCCTGAAGTGCGGTGGACTTATATTCGTATGTTTTACGGGGGATCAATTCAAAGCCTTCTGCAAGGTCGGATGTTTCCTTGCGGTTGTGTGTTTCCACATATCCTATGATGATATCGCTGCCTTTCAGCTTTTCATTATGTGCGGCCTGAAGCATAGTATATGTTTTACCAACACCCGCACACATCCCGAAAAATATTTTCAGTGTCCCTCTTTTGCTTTTTTCTTCCTCATTGATCAGGGAGGCTAATAGTTCATCGGGGTTCGGCCTGTTTTCTTCGTAATCCATTACCTGATATTATCCAGATTTAAATTTAGTTCAAATACATTGATTCTGGGCTCGCCAAACAAAGAAAATTGAGGCCCTTCAATGAGGGTATTGATGAGCTGCTAATAGTTGTTTCTTTTGATTTTCAGTGAAGTTCCTTGACCTGGCAACTCTTTCCACCTGGAGCAAGGCGGCTTCAGGTGAAATGTGCGGATCAAGGCCGCTTGCTGATGCAGATATCATTTCTTCGGGTACTTCGGAGGTATCCGGAACAAAATTCTTTGCCTTAAAACTAGTGCGTCTTTCTTCAACAAGTTGCTTTAATTTATTACTTGCCGGGCCTAAATTGGATCCCCCGGAAGGTACCGGGCTGTTATTGATGGCCGAGGGTCTTGCCCAGAAATAAACATTGCTGTCGAATTTCTGTCCGATTAATGCAGAGCCTGCAATTTTACCGTCCTTCTGTATCATACTTCCATTCGCTTTAGCCGGAAAGGCCAACTGTGCCAGTCCTGTCATAAAAAGTGGATATAAAATACCTGTCAGTATGATCATGACGCCCAATATTTTCATAGCCACCAGTGCCTGTGTTTTCATGTTATGTTTATATTCATTAAAAGCCTGATTGTTAAATGATGTGTGCAAAAACAAGCAGCATATCGATGAGCTTGATTCCTATAAAGGGAACGATTATTCCCCCAATGCCGTAGATCAAAATGTTTTTTCCGAGTATCCGTGCAGTCGAAACAGGGTGGTATTTCACCCCTTTCAGGGCAAGTGGAATAAGGGCGACAATTATCAGGGCGTTGAAGATCACGGCACTCAATATGGCGCTTTCAGGAGTATCCAGTTTCATTATGTTGAGGACACTTAAAGGAGATATTCCTGAAGAAGTAACATACAGCATCGATGCTATAGCAGGAATAATCGCAAAATATTTGGCCACATCGTTGGCAATGCTGAAAGTTGTCAGTGCACCCCTGGTCATCAGCAACTGTTTACCGGTTTCAACCACTTCAATGAGCTTTGTCGGGTTGCTATCCAGATCTACCATGTTCCCGGCTTCACGGGCAGCCTGGGTACCGGTATTCATGGCCAGGCCTACGTCCGCCTGGGCCAGTGCCGGAGCATCATTTGTGCCGTCGCCGATCATTCCCACCAGGTGACCATTTGCCTGTTCCTGACGGATGCGGAATAATTTGTCCTCAGGTTTGGCCTCGGCCATGAAATCATCCACACCGGCTTCCGCGGCTATGGCAGCGGCAGTCTGGGGATTGTCCCCGGTGATCATTACTGTCTTGATACCCATTTTCCGCAACTGGGCAAATCGTTGCTTAATGCCTCCTTTCACAATATCCTTTAGATGAATGACACCCAATACCTGATTATTTTCCGCCACCACCAGCGGGGTGGCACCCTGCCTTGATAGTTCCTGCACAACCTCTTCCACTTTCTTGGGGAAAAAACCATTGTTGTTCTCGATGAACTTCCTGATTGCCTCCGTTGCACCTTTCCGGATGCTGCGCAACTGACCGTCCGGTTTTCGTATATCGATACCACTCATCCTGGTTTGTGCGGAAAAAGGAATAAAGACCGTATCCGACGGATCCAATTCCCTTCCCCGGATATTAAACTGCTCTTTGGCCAATACAACCACTGAGCGACCCTCAGGAGTTTCATCTGCAAGGGATGCAAGTTGTGCAGCATCCGCAAGTTGATCCTTTGAAATTCCGTCTGTGGCTATAAATTCCGTGGCCATTCGATTTCCGAGTGTGATGGTGCCTGTTTTATCAAGCAGTAAAACATCAGTGTCGCCTGCTGCTTCAATGGCTTTGCCACTGGTTGCAATAACATTTTTTCGTAACAACCTGTCCATTCCGCTTATCCCGATCGCACTGAGCAAACCTCCGATTGTTGTGGGAATCAGGCAGACAAGCAGCGAAATCAGGACAGGCAATGACAGATTCTGATCTCCGGGTAAACCCGAACCTTTCAGGCTGTATCCGAAATAAGCCGGCATGGATACGACAACAAGCAGGAAAATAATGGTAAGACCGGACAGCAAGGTGGTCAGTGCAATTTCATTCGGCGTTTTCTGACGTTTTGCCCCTTCAACCAGGGCAATCATTCTGTCCAGAAACGTATGTCCAGGTTCTGAGGTTACCTTGATGATGATCCGATCACTGATTACTTTTGTACCTCCGGTCACGGCACTTCGATCACCTCCGCTTTCGCGGATGACCGGGGCCGATTCCCCTGTAATGGCCGATTCATCCACACTGGCGATCCCCTCAATCACATCCCCGTCGGCAGGAATAAGATCACCCGCTTCACAAACAACAGTATCTCCCTTTTTGAGGGCAGTCGCCGGTACAATTTCCTCTTTCCGGTTTACCAGCCGGCGGGCCTTTGTCTGGGTACGGCTTTTCCGCAAACTATCGGCCTGTGCTTTTCCCCGCCCTTCAGCCACCGCCTCAGCAAAATTGGCAAACAATACCGTAAACCAGAGCCAGAGTGTGATCTGAAAGTTAAAACCTGAAAATTGATCATTTAATAATGTCCGCGAACACAATCACCGTGGTGATCACTGCACCAATTCCGACAATAAAGATTACCGGATTTTTTGCCAGGGTAACCGGGTTTAGTTTAATAAAGGAATCTTTTAATGCCTGTATCCCTATTTCTCTGGTTAACAGGTGACTTCTGTTTCGTTGTTTCATACTTTCTGTCTTTGGAAATAATTAAAACGTAACGCCCAGATTCATAAGAAAGTAATCAGCAATTGGACCCAATACCAAGGGAGGAAAAAAGGTGAGTCCTCCAACAATTAGAATCACACCGATGAACAAAAATACAAAGAGCCAGTTGTCGGTCTTGAAGGTACCGGATGAATCCGGAGTGATCTTTTTCCTGGCCATGCTTCCTGCAATAGCCATTACAGGAACCAGAATCCCAAAGCGGCCTATGATCATGCCCAATCCCAGCATCAGGTTATAAAAAACAGTATTGGCGTTGAGTCCCGCAAAGGCACTGCCATTATTCCCCGCGGCAGAACTAAAGGCATACAGAATTTCAGAAAGACCATGAGGTCCGGCATTATTTAAACCCGATAATCCCGGTTCAACTGAGCAGGCTATGGCTGAAAATAGTTTTATGACTATACTGGGCGCCAATATGGCAATAATGGCCATTTTGACCTCAAAGGCTTCTACTTTTTTGCCCAGGTACTCCGGCGTTCGGCCGACCATGAGACCTGCAATAAATACAGTAAGCAAGATGAAAATAATCATACCGTATAATCCGCAGCCCACTCCACCAAAAATGATTTCTCCCAGCATCATATTGAACATGGTAACCAAACCAGACAACGGAGAGAGACTATCATGCATGGAATTCACCGAACCATTTGATGTAGATGTGGTGGTAACGGCCCATAAAACGCTGTTCATCACTCCAAAACGGGTTTCTTTCCCTTCCATATTTCCTGAAATATCTAACACATGGTTATAGCCGTATTCAGACCAGAGTGAGAGACCAAGTCCTATGGCAAACAAAATAAGCATGGTAACAAATATCGTTCTTGCCTGCCGTTTGGAATTCGTATAATGACCATAGGTATATACCAGGCCTGCTGAAATGATGATGATAGCAAATAACTCCAAAAAATTGCTCAAAGGAGTTGGGTTTTCAAACGGATGTGCGCTGTTTGCATTAAAGAAACCACCTCCGTTTGTGCCAAGCTGCTTGATGGCAATCTGAGATGCTACCGGGCCAAGTGCAATTACCTGTTCGGTCCCCTGCAATGTGGTTGCTGATACAGGATGAGAGAACGTCTGCACGACTCCCTGTCCAACCAGCAAAAAGGTCAGGAACAATTGACATTGGTAACAATATGTATACAACACTCCGTGTCAGATCTGCCCAAAAATTGCCCAGATCATTCGTTGTTTTTCTGGTCAACCCGCGTATCAATGCCAAGCATAACGGCAATTCCGGTGGCCGCACTGACAAAATTCTGTACGGTCAATCCTAGCATCTGTACAAGGAAACTCAGTGTATTTTCCCCGCTATAGGACTGCCAGTTGGTATTGGTGGTAAAACTGACAGCCGTATTAAATGCGAGATGCCATGAAACATTGGGCAATTTCTGGTAATTTAAAGGTAAATACATTTGGAGCACCTGTAAGAAAAATAAGAACAGCATGCCAAACAGGTTGAAGAAGAGAACACTGAATGTATATGTTTTCCAGTTCATCTCCTCATTCACATGGACACCGGATAACCTGTAGACCAATTTTTCAAGCCAGCCAAAAACAGGTTTCATGATATGATTTTCATTGGTGAAAACCTTTGACATGAACCTTCCGAGCAGAGGAGCCAGTAAGGCAAGCATTGCCAGGAAAAGAATCAGTTGAATCGCTTCATTCATGTTTGTAATGAATATGTATGGTGTATGATCTCTGCTACATAAAAACTGCAGGTACATCAGAATTTTTCAGGCCGTATTAAGGTGTATACCAAATATCCCAGGATCAGTAGGGCGATAATTCCGCCAATCAGGTACCCTGATGGACTGTTTGCGGCCGCTGCTGCTGACTGTTCAGGCATAGCTGCAATGAGTATGACTGATGCGTTAATTTTCTGATTCATATCATTCTACTTTTATTGAGCTGTAAAATTACCCGGTGGTCATCAAGAAAATATATTGAAATAGTGCAGCTTCATTAAGATATTATAAAGATTGTTTCATATAAATTGGTTATAGAAATATTGATACTGAGTCGGAATTACTGATGATCCCATATATCAGCCATTCTTATGATCACCGAGATTGTCATACGTTTTGTCAAGTTTCAGTATTCTGCTGATGACGGCGCTGCCTGCAAAAAGTAAAAGCAGTTTGCCCAAAAACTCCAGTACAAATAGAAATTTTACACCCAAAAGACCTTGATCAGCCATGACAATACTTAAGGAATCTGCTGGTGACCAGGAATTAACCGCCCATAAGCTAAAAATTGTTTTCATAACTTATTGCTGTAAGATCATGTCAAAAGTAAGCCCTGAACAATAAGTGCAATATCAATAATTACTGGCTGGACATAAAGATTTTATAAAAACTGTCCTGCAGGACGCAGGAATATGAGGGGAGATAAGATTTCTGTTTTGGTAATATGCTGATATATATAAAAATATGTATCAGTCCCTTTTTGAAGTGGACAAAACGTTTCAGGCAGATCTGAACCATTTCCTTATCGGAAATGGGAAAAACTCAGGAGTCGCCTCTTTGTATTTTCTATAATTATCGCCGAAGAATTTTTCCATTTCCGCATATTCACTTTTGATGAATATCTTAAAAAGTGTAAAGCCAATGATACTTGTTGTTAAAACAAGCCATGAATTCATCATTAAAGATATTCCCGGAATGATGAATAATAAGATTGCCGCATACAGCGGATGGCAGCAAAGGTAATAAGTGCCGGTGGTGATTAGCTTTGTTTCTTTCAGTCCCTTCAGTAATGAGGGTACCGTGTACAGGTACATGACAGTACCCACAATTACGAAAGCAAGTCCAAGGTAAAACAGAATCCTGTTTCCATTTTCAAAGTAACTGAATGAACTTTTGAATTTCACTGAAAGGAAAATCGAAACAGCCAGCCAGGGGAGAGCTACTCCACCAATTTTTGGTCCAATTCCCATGAAATTTAACTTGTTCATAAGGATGTCGCTTAAATTTTCTAAAATGAAGCAGATGGTATTTAAATTGACCAGGGTCGCATGAAAATAAGGGATCGCTACAAAACACCTTTGGCACTAATTTAATAAAAGTTTATCTAAGTTAAAAGCAATCCTGTCCGGCAGTCTTGTTTTGACTGGCTTCACCCGCCTGGGCAACGGATAACACAAACTACATCACCATGTCAAAACTGTCGCTTCCTTCTCCCTGCTCATCGTTTCCTCTCCTTGCTCCCTGGCGGTAATTGTTAATCCTGTAGGTAAGATTGAGCATAAATACCGGAGATTCCCGTTTACCTTTGTTGTAAGTATAGAATGAACTTCCTTCAGAAGTAAAGGAAAATGCTGCGGTGGAGAAAATATCCCTTGCATTAAGCGATACAGTGAGCTGCTTCTTGAGAAATTCTTTTCGCAATGCAAGGTTGGTGACGAAGAAGCCTTTCCCTTCACCCTGGAGTGTCCTGGTAGGCCCGTTATATACTGCAGTAACCTGAAAACGCGTATCCCATTTCAGTTTGAAAAAACTATTGAGATTGGTACGCCAGCTCGTGGAAACCGAGTTGACATCACGACCATCAATTTCCCCGGTCAACTGATACCGGAACAGGTTACCAGTGAGGTTCAACTGCCACCACTTGGTTAATTCCACATTCCCCATAAGCTCTACACCCAATGAGTTATCATTGTTCGCATTGATGGAAGTAAAAGTATATACCGGCCTGCCGTTCAGGGTATCCACACCGTTTACCCGGCTGATCTTATTATTTGTAGTTCTGTAATAAGTTTCAAATGAAACAAAACCTTTTTCAAAAGTGTACTGATAATTCAATTCGAATGCATTGGTAAACTCAGGCTCTAATTCCGGATTCCCGTAAAAGACATTGTTGGATCCCCTGAATTCCTTGAAAGGATTCAGATCTCTTTCATCAGGACGCCTTATACGACGGCTGTAATTTAACTGAACCTGGTTTTTCTCACCAATTTTCCGGTTGATATAAAACGAAGGGAAGAAATGCAGCTTTTCGTAGGTATAGGATTCCTGGCTGGTCAACTGCTCAATATGGCGGTTATCATATTCTGCACGCAATCCCAGTTTGTAATCAAACTTGGCGATCGGTCCGGAAAAGGATGCATAGGCCGACTGGATTGCGTCCAGATAATCCAGTGTATTACTGATAGAATCGTTTGGTACCCATTCATCTCCAAGGGGAAGATAATCTTCATAAATGTATTCTGCCTTGTCTTTATCCCATCTCGATTGAAGTCCGACTTCCAGTAACCCGGCACCCAGAGGTCTGGCATAATCGAGTTCCAGGCGAAGGTTTGTTTCAGGTTGTACGGTTCTTGCCCTGGTTTGCATCGGATCAGATCCGGTTTTTTCGTAATCGCTGTTTGTTTCACTTACATTGGTGTACTCGGATTCATCCTCCTTACCATATACATAATAAACCGATGCCTGAAGCTCGTGCCCATTGTCATCATATTTTTTAATGAAATCAAAATTCAGGTTGTAGAACTTGCTGTTGTCATTGCTATTGGTTTCCTCCAAATAAAAAGAATCAATTGTTGACGGCCCGGTAAACCAATGATTTTTGTTTTCAAAACTTCGCTCGAATTCACGGTCAGTGATGGCTCCTGAAAGAGACAAAGTGGATTTCTGATTTATGGCATAATCGAGCCCGGATTTTACATTAAGCGACTGCCTGGCAAAAACTCCGTCACCTTCGGAAAGGATAAATGTTGTTGTATCCGGGCCAAAGGTCCTTCTTTCACTTTCGTTCTCCATGTAATTCTTTTGATTGGCGTATTCACCGCCAACATAGAAATTGAATTTCTGCCGCCTGAAATTCAGGAGAAAATCGCTGGAATATTTGTTCCGGCTTCCCACAGAAGCATTGACCACACCGCCAATCCCGGTATTTTTCTGCTTTTTCATGATCACATTGATTATACCGGCGTCTCCATCAGGATCATACTTTGCTGAAGGACTGGTGATGATTTCCAGGCTTTGCACTGCAGTGGCCGGTATTTGCTGAAGACCTTCACTTCCCTGAACAACACTGGGTTTTCCGTCAATGAGCAATTGAAAGTTGCCACTTCCCCTTAATAAGACATTTCCGTCAATATCAACTTGTACAGATGGTGTATTCTCCAACACATTCACCAGAGATCCTCCTGATGCAGCAATGTCCTGGGTAACGTTCACTACTTTTTTATCGATCTTGTATTCTACCTGCTTGTTTTGCGCCACAATGGTTACTTCACCGATCTGTTTGATATCCGGATGCAGTACAATTGTCCCAAGATCGGCCGCTGCGTTGTTATCCTTGAGGGTGAAAGGAATCCTTTTCTTTTCATAACCCAGAAAAGCTGCTTCCAGATAATAGTCCCCCGGAGAGGCTATTTTTACTGCAAAAGCACCTTTAGGATCTGTGATGGTCCCTGTTACAAGCGCGGAATCTATCAGCTTGTAAACTCCCACAGTTGCATACTCTATGGCAGAATTGCTGGTGGAATCATGAATGATCCCTTTGATAAAAACCCCGACCGGAGATACCGGGGAAGCTGGTCTTTGATCGGAATTTTGAGCATTTGAAAATGTAAGGCCCTTACTAATTATCATGAGTGCAAATAAATACTTCTTCATAGGTTAATTTTGATTTAATATTTCAACGATAAAAGCGGGTGCAAAGTAACTATTTGAATCAATCCCGGAGATTAAAAAGCTGTTAAAATCGACCAATTCAGCGGATGTTATGACATAAGCCATGAATATTGGGACAACCGGGAATGATTTCGAGATCATTACTGTCAAATAGTTTTAATCGATCCGGCATATTGGCCTTATCCATGGAAAAAAAACAGCTAAAAATTTGTTTATTAACAATTCACTTTTTATCTTTGACTAACCGTTCAATCAAAAAATATGTCACCTCGAACACCTCAACAGTTTAAGGAGATGAGGGAAGAGAAAATGACCCTCATTATGGACGTTGCGCTTGAGCATTTTGCCAACGAAGGTTACCATAAAACAACCATCAGCCATATTGCCCGGCATGCCGGGATATCCAAGGGATTGATGTATAATTATTTTGAGAGCAAAGAAGCGCTTCTGAAGGCAATCATACATAAATCGGTAAATGAAATTTACCATAATCTGGATATTGACAGAGACGGATATCTTTCCCGTGAGGATTTTAAAACCTTCATTAGGATGGTTGATAAAATGCTCATGGAGAAAAAGTACTTCTGGCAATTGTTGTTTCAACTTCTTGCTCAAAATGATGTAAGAGAACAGTTTTTTCATGCATTTCCGGAAACGGATTCCCTCATACACCCCGGACATGAACCCGGAGATACCAATTATCCCCGGCAGATCATTAGAATGATAAGGGATTATTTTACCAGAAAAGAAGGAACAAAGGGAAACCAGTTCGATCCGGAGACCGAGATCAGGATATTTTTTATGACTATGGCTGGTTTTGCAATTCAGCGTATTTATACTGACACTGGTGACAATGAAAAGACCCTGAACAGGATAATTGAGTTATTTAATTAGGTTGATTATGAAAACCGGATATGCTGCAATAATTTTTATGCTGCTGCCTGGATTGTGTTCAAATACGCTGTTCGCCCAGGCAATCAGTGCAACTGATATCGTCAGGAAGGCAGATGAGAAATTTAACGGAGAGAAAAGCAGTTACAGTGTAATGTCCATGACAATCATCAGACCCGGGTGGCAGCGGACAATTGAATTCAAGAGTTGGTCGCTTGAACGGGATTATTCGCTGGCATTGATCACTGCTCCGGCAAAAGAGACCGGACAGACATTTCTGAAGAGAGGTTCTGAAATGTGGAGCTGGAATCCTTCGATCAGCCGGCTGATTAAACTGCCGCCCTCCATGATGTCACAAGGCTGGATGGGATCAGACTACACCAACGACGATATTCTGAGAGAGTCTTCGGTGGTAAATGACTATATCCATGAAATTATTGGAGAAGAGAGCATGGGAGGACGCTTATGTTATAAAATAAGGATGACGGCCAGGGAAGATGCCGCTATTGTCTGGGGAAAGCAGATCAGGTGGATTGACAAGAAAGATTTTCTGGTATTAAAGGCAGAATTATACGACGAAGATGGTTATCTGGTAAGGACCGAAACCGGTTCGGATATCAAAATGATGGATGGAAGAACGATCACCTCAAAAATTGAACTGGTCCCGGAGGAAGAACCCGAAAACAAAACGCTGGTTGAGATCCGGGAAATAAAGTTCAATATACCCATTGAGGAAAGTTTCTTTTCTCAGCAGAACATGAAAAGAGTGCGCTAAAATGAAGTAAAGGAATGAAAGAAGAATTCAAAATAGCCTGGAGAAATCTTTGGAGGAACAGGCGCCGCACCATCATTACTTCGGCATCTGTTTTCTTTGCGGTTTTTTTCGCAGTTATTATGAGATCATACCAGTTGGGAACTTATGATCATATGATAAACAATCTTGTCGAATCTTTTACGGGCCATTTGCAGGTGCAACATATAAAATATCAGGATAATCCATTAATTGATAACTCATTCAGTTTTAATGATTCGATTGCTTCTGCCATTTCGGAGATTGACCAGGTTGTTTCCGTTACCCCGCATCTCGAAACTTTTACGCTTGCTTCGAGTGGCGCACAGACAAAAGGAGTTGCTGTCATCGCGATCGACCCGGTGAAGGAAAAGAATTTTTCGGATCCTGAAAACAAACTGGTAAAATACAGAATTACTGATGAGGCGATCAATCGCCTGAAGAAGGCAAATGCTTTACCGGATCAGGTAATGGAAAAGATTAAAAAGAATCTTGGCCGTTCTTATTCGTCCTCTGCCAGGCTTGCGTTTGAACTGGAACTTGGTGAAGAGGACAATAAAGAATTAATGCGGGAGATTCTTCAATTTACCGAAGTAACCAATGGCTATCTGGCAAACGATGACGAAGGGATTCTTGTATCCGATAAGCTTGCCGGCTATTTAAAAGTTGCTGTGGGAGATTCCGTAATTCTGATGGGGCAGGGATATCACGGAGTTACTGCTACCGGGATATTCCCGGTGCGGGGAATCCTGAAAATGCCTAATCCTGAAATTGATAACAAGTTGATTGTCATGACAATACCTTCAGCGCAGAAATTGTTTGATGCGGAAGGCAAAATCACCTCATTGGTTGTCAACCTGACCGATAAATCAAACCGGACCATAAAAAAGGCAAAAGCCAGCATTAACACACTCCTGCCGGATAAAAGTACGACCGTCAAAACCTGGTATGAGCTTAACCCCATACTCTATCAGCAAATCAAGGGTGATAGTCAGACCGGAGTTGCCATGCTCGGAGTTCTTTACTTTATTATTTTCTTTGGCATATTCGGGACGGTCCTGATGATGGTCTCCGAGAGAAAAAGGGAATTCGGTGTTCTTGTGGCGATCGGGATGCAGAAAAAGAAACTGAAAAGGATTGTTACCATTGAAATGCTGATGCTTGGTGCTATTGGTTTGGTATGCGGATTATTGGCCAGTATACCACTCATTTTATACTTCTTCTATTATCCGATCCTGCTGAAAGGGGATCTGGCCAGGATAATGGAAGACTGGGGATGGGATGCTGTAATGCCCACGGCATGGTTCGGGCCTTATTTTTACTGGCAGGCCTTAATTGTTGCATGGATGGTAGTGCTGGCAACACTTTATCCGGTGCGGAAAATTGGTCAGCTGAAAGTAATTGAGGCCCTAAAAGGTTAATATCTGCAAGCTATGATATGGTCAATCGCATGGAAGAATATATGGCGCAACAAAAAAAGGAGCCTGGTGGTCATTGTGGCCGTGACCCTTGGCATTATTGCCGGGGTGCTTCTTGTTGGTATTATGGAAGGCTGGACAAGGCAACGCCTTCATGACGCCATATACAATGAAGTATCCCATATTCAGATCCACCATAATGAGTACATCAAAAATGAAGAGATAAATCTTACAGTTCAAAATCCCGATAAAATTGCCCGGTGCATCGATTCCCTGAAGGAGCTTTCCGGCTCTGTAAAAAGGACAAAGATCATTGCTATGGCAAATACTCCATGGGCCAATACAGGTGTAATCATCTATGGCGTTGACGCTGAAAAAGAAAAACGAGTTACTGAGATTTATAAGAAAATTGTACCTGATGGCGGAAAATATCTGGATAATCAACACCCCGGCGATATCCTGATCAGTGATAAAACTGCCGAAATACTGAAACTGAAACAATATATAGTTACGGACAGTGTAATGGCAAGACTGGGGGAGGGGAAAGTTCCGGAAACTGTTCTAGCTAAACTTGAGACGCTTAAGGATATGCGATTCAGATCGCCCAAGGATTTTCAGGAAGCTTTAAGAAAAGAATTCAGCAAGAAGGAATTGGACAGGTTTGGTTTGCTGATCACTGACAAGGCGCTTGATTACAGGATCAGAAACAAAATACAAATCACCCTTTCAGATAAGGAAGGAAATCCGATACAGGGGATATTCAGGGTTTGTGGTATCTATAAAACAACCAATACGGGTTTTGACCAGAGCACAGTTTTTGTAAATGCAGGGGAACTGGCGAATCTTTACGGAGGTGATGAAGTTCTCGTGCATGAGATTGCGATTTTACTCAACAAAATTGATGATGCAGACATGGTCAAAGAAAAACTGAGCCTTGTTTCCGGTAGATAATTCAGTCCAGCACCTGGAAAGAACTTGCTCCGGATGCTGCCATGATGAATGATTTTATGATTATATATTATTTTATCTTCATTGGCATCATCATGCTGGCCCTTGCATTTGGTATTATCAATACCATGCTGATGGCAGTTCTTGAAAGGACCAAAGAACTGGGTATGCTGATGGCGATAGGCATGAACCGCAGGAAGATCTTTAAAATGATTATGCTCGAAACTATTTTCCTGACCATTGTAGGAGCAGCGGCTGGAATGCTATTCGGATGGGTAATTACCGAAGTCCTTGGAAAGACAGGGATCCATTTTGCCGGTTGGGGTGAAGGATTTGAAGCTATCGGATTTGCAGCAAGAGTGTACCCGGTTATAACCCCTGCCTTTTTCGTGTTAATTACGATAATGGTAATCGTCACAGCGATAATTTCTTCGATCTGGCCGGCTCGCAAAGCTCTGAAATTAATTCCGGTTGAAGCACTCAGAACTGAATAAAATAATATTTAAAAGGCAAGCCATGAAGGTACTTGAATTGAAAAATGTGAATAAAATATATAATTCAACAGAGGTAAAGGTTCATGCAGTAAATGATGTAAGCCTGGACTTTGCAGAGGCTGAATTTGCTGCAATTGTCGGACCGTCAGGTTCGGGTAAAACTACCCTGCTGAACCTGATAGGCGGGCTTGACATGCCAACATCAGGGGAGATAATCATTGGCGGGACCAACCTGTCGAAGCTTAAATCATCACAACTTATTGATTTCAGGTTAATGAATATAGGATTTGTATTCCAGTCCTATAACCTGATCCCTGTATTGACTGCAAAAGAAAACGTTGAGTTCATAATGACGCTTCAGAAATGGCCGGAGAAAGAAAGAGATGAGCGGACTTTTGAATTGTTGAAAGCTGTAGGTCTGGGTGACAGAATGAACAGCAGGCCGGCAAAACTGTCGGGCGGACAGCAGCAACGCGTTGCTGTGGCAAGAGCTCTTGCATCAAGACCAAAATTTGTCCTGGCCGATGAACCCACCGCCAACCTTGATTCAAAATCTGCAACAACACTTCTGGAAATAATGGAAAAGCTCAATCATGAAGAGAAGATTACTTTTATATTTTCAACGCATGATCCCAGAGTAGTGAAAATGGCACATCGGGTAATTACCCTTGAAGACGGAAAGGTGGTTACGGATGTCAAACTGGAATAGCCTGTCATAATTTCCGGCCAGCATGTTGAAGAATTCAATTTTCATATACTTAATGGTTTTCTCCTTTTGTTTTTCGGGGCATTCTCAGGAGATAGAAAGACCAATTACCCTGAACGGCTATGTTACTACCATGCAAAGTTCGACGTTTGATTCCCTTTCCGGACCTTTCCTTAACGAGAATCTGATTCATAACAGGTTGAATTTTAAAGCCTATGTGAACGACAAAATTACTTTTGCGGCTGAATTCCGGAACCGGCTCTTTACCGGAGACATGGTAAGATATGGCCGACCCTATACCGGATTAATCGGTGATGATGATGGCGTGATTGATATGTCCTGGAATATCATTGAAGAACAGTCATTCCTGTTAAATACTACTGTTGACCGGTTATGGTTTGATCTTCATTATAGTAAATTCCAGGTGACACTGGGCAGGCAGCGAATTAACTGGGGTCAGACCTTTGTATGGAATCCGAATGATATTTTCAATGCTTATTCCTATTTTGATTTTGATTATATAGAAAGGCCGGGGAGTGATGCTGTCAGGTTTCAGTTTTTTCCCTCCTTCATCTTCAGTCGCCGAGTTTGCGTTGAAGGTCGACAATGAATATGATATAACTGCCGCGGGGCTTTACAGGTTTAACATATGGAATTATGATATCCAGTTTCTTGCAGGGGTAATGAACAGCGAGGATGCAGTTATTGGCACGGGCTGGTCGGGAGCCATCGGAAGTATCTCATTCAGGGGCGAAGGTACCTGGTTTGATCCCTTATGAAGATTTTCCCGGAGATAAAAGCACCGTTCTGATTACCACCGGTTTTGACAAGATCTTTAAGGATAATTCAATAGCCCAGATTCAGTTCATGTATTGCAACGATCCGCTTGACCTGAGTAATTTCAACAGCATCTATTCCGGGAATTTTTCATCAAAAGATCTTGCTTTTTCGGAGTTCACGGCTTTCGGACAGTTCACCTGGGCTGCCACGCCATTATTAAATTTTACCCTTGCAGCCATGTGGATTCCCGGATCTTGAAGGGTACTTTGCAGGACCATCAATGGATTACTCGCTTTCGGAAAATCTTGATTTTTCTCTGATATGGCAGCATTTCGACGTTTCAATGAGCGAAAAACGAACAAGAATTAATCAGGTTTTCCTGAGGTTGAAATACAATTTCTAGAATTTTCAGTTTCTTGCCTGGGAAACTGAACCTAAATCACTACCGGAATCTTTGGATGGTATTCAAAAATTTCTCCCGGGTAATATACCCGTTGGAGATATAATCCCGATGGCGGTGCAGCAAGCTGGGATGGCCTTTCGGAATATTGATCGATAAAACCCTGTATTTCTTTAACGGTTAGTTTTCCTTTGCCGGCGTGAACCAAAACACCGGTGATCCTGCGAACCATCATCCAGAGGAAATGAGAGCCGAGAATATGTATGAGGATCTGGTTCCCCGCTTCGCTGACATTCAGATGACTGATTTCCACGAGCGTTGATTTTTCCTCTTTCGTTACGGCCCCAAAGGAGGAAAAATCATGAAATCCCCTGAACACTGCAGCGGCTTCCTGCATTTTTTTAACAGACAGTTCTTCTTTTACCCACCAGACATAACGTTTGCCAAAGGCCGAACGCCGGCGGGAAATAATGTACACGTAACTTCTGGCCACAGCATTATGCCTGGCGTGGAACGCTGCATCACATTTTTGCAGTTTTAAAACATGAATATCGTAGGGCAGAATTTCATTTAACCTCCCTACCATGGTTTCCGCGCTCATTTGTGTGGGAACATCGAGGTGGGCTACCTGGCCGAGTGCATGTACACCGGCATCGGTGCGGCCGGCTCCGTACAATTCAATGTTCTTTGTATTGAATAATTTTCTGGCAGGCTTTGAGCATTTCACCCTGAATGGTTTTTACCCCGGCATTTTGCTGCCAGCCATGGTAATTTGAGCCTTCGTATTCAATAAGAAGTCGGAACCGGGACATGTGATAAAATTAGGGGGTAAAAATACAGAATTAACCGGAAAGATCACAAGCCGGTCATGCACGCTATAAGTCTATAATTACAGGTTTAAAGCCTAAGTTTTGCTATCTGAAAGAGATAAAAGACTATTTGCCTTCATTAAAGGATTTTCCGAAAGATCCGAATTTTAACAAAGTACTTAGTAATCCGGCCAGTGATACAATTATACCAAACACTGTTGACATCACCTCCTGCTGGGTGAAAAGAAAGAATACCACCACTGCTCCGAAGATCAGGTAACAGCGGATTTCTTATTTTGTTCCACCCTTCCGATCTTTTTGCATGTTTCTCAAGGTATCGAAATTCATCTGAATTCTTCCAATGTCCGGATATAATGCTCAAAACCTTTATCGGCAAAGCATAACCTTCCGTCAACTTCGAGTAAACCCTTTGCGATCAGGTTTCCGATATCGATTTTGTTTTTGGGATTTGCCAGAGAATCCATTGCCAGGTCCATCAGTATGAACTTCTCATTAAGGGTACATTTCTCCCATAAACATTGGTGTTTAGTAATATCCAAATAATATTTGTCCATTATCAATACAGGGTGGTTTTTCTGATCCTTTTTTAAGAATAGGACGGTTAAGTGAGAAAAAAACCGGATCAGCTTCTCTTTTGCTTCTAAAAGGGTATTTTTTACTTCGGGATCAGATGTACTTTGAATTTCTTCATCTATCATGTTTCCAAGGTGTACGGGGGTATAGGAGGAAACAAAGATCATATTTTCAGGCATGCTTTCGAGCGTAAGATTCAATTGGTTGATTAACAGATTCCATTTTTCTTTCGTATTAGGAATAGATTTGAAAAAGATCAGAGAGTCTTCTAAAAGATTCCAAATGCCTGGAATGTCGGTAGTATTGGTTCTTAATTTATTTGTTTGAAGCTTGCTGCTAATTTCTTTTTGGTTAAGAACCGTAACTAAAAATATCCTTCCGCTTTCGGGAATTTTATCAGCAGAACTGATGCTTATTGGGTATTTCGTCTTTTTCCAGGATAAATACTTTTCTCAGCATGAACCAGATCAAAAAGAACAGAAATATTAAGAAAAGCAAAAAAACGGCAACTTCAACAATATAGTACTTGTGTTTCGGATTTGTTTTTTGCAGCTCTAAGTTTGATATTATTTCCAGCTGATAAGCTGAAAAAAATGCTTTGTCGTCTTTTTGTTTTGAAGTGTAATATAATGAAAGCGTGTCGGATCTGGCATGGGCTGAGTATCCTCCCGGCCAGAACCACATACTGTCCAGACCAATGTTGTAGAACATTTGTAAACATCTGATATCCTCACTATTAAGCTTCTTTCGCAGGAATTTGTTCAGCTGAACAAAACCTGAACCTGGTGTTTCGTATGGAATTTCATAAGGAGTCACTCTTTTGTCAACATTTTCTATTATGCGCATATTGAAAGAATTTGCCAGATAATTTCCTCTGTGCTTCAGATTCATCTTTATTGAATCAAGAAAAGATTTATCAATGGCATTATCTTTTGGATAGATCCTGGCGATGTAAAAACTATCAATTTGAAGATTTTTCCGTTCAAGGCGTGAAGCCAGTTCAACCTGATTCTTTTTGGTCAATAACTCTACTTCTTCCAACTTAGAGATTTTAAACAGGATAAGGATTGGTAAAATACAGGTAATCGCCATCCAGGAATATAGGAACAAAACATATGGCAGGTAAGGATCTCTTTTTGCCCAATTAATAACAGCCTGAATCCTTTGGTTTTTTAGCTTTTTGGATAAGCTTTCGACAAGTAGGTTCAAATTAAATGTATCATGCACAATGATTACGATAAATAATATTGCCAGGGTCTCAAACAGGAGAAACCAACCGTATCCTGGCAGACTAACAGAATAAACAATATTACAGACGACGATCAGGATAGAAAAGGCAATTGGTATCAGCTTAATATAGGTCTTCTTATTATTCGTATTAATCAGGAGGTGCGTATAAATGGAACAAACAGAAAAAGAGGAAATTAATATCAGTAGAAAATGGACGATGGTGATTGCTTTGAAAAGAAATTGAACGGCCATAAATAAACCCAACAAAGCATTCAGAAATAACAGAATCCAATATCTTGAGTTTTTCCGGCTGTCGGGAAAAAACCTGCCCAAGATTGGTTCACGATTATCGATATGGTTATGTTTATCAACCTGACAATACTTTTCAAAATGAATGAGCATAATGGTCAGCAGTCCAAAGAAAACTCCAACTAAAATGAAAATAACTAGAATGTAATTGATCCTGGAAATGAATTCATTTTGCTCCTGTGTAGTGGATAAAACAACCAAAAATAGCGGTAAATTTGAAACCGGTGAAATATGGGCCTGATAGTTCCTGAGCGAGATCTTAAGCGGAATGCTGGCTTCTACCCGGTTGTTCATGGATCCCAATATTTCATCATTATGATCGCACTCGTCCAGGAAATTTTCAATGGTATTGTTCCTTTTATCATTGTGAAACCATACTTTCCCGCTTTTATCAATTATTCTGAATTCAAACCCGGGCGGAAGAACAGTATTGATGATGGAGTGCATGGGAGATGATATGCAATATACCGTGTCCTTATGTTTGTTGGAGGGTTTGGCCAAAACCGCCAGCGCATCACCGCTGGTATTGGAATAGATGGATTCGAGCCTGAATCGTTTTTCATCCCCTTCTCCGGGCATCAACCATTCATCTTTATTTTTAAAATATTCCCGGTAGGAGATGATGGAGTTTGTATCTGTATTCCAGGTTGTAAAAATGTGAGATGAGGATATTGTTTTTCTTTTTCTAATTCTTATTGAATCTGAGTTATTTGAGTTAGTAACCTTTTCTAAAACAGTATCTTCTTCTGAATAAAACAATGATTTAAAATATGGATAATTGCGGATTATATGCAGCAAATCAGCATTGCTGCTTTTCACGCCGGAATCTGTAAGGATATGGTTTATTGGTGCTGAAGAGGTTTTTTTCGTTTTTTCATAGGCCTCAACCACATCGTACATCAGGTTCAGTTCGTCAATAAAACAAGATCTCAAAGAAGCATTCAGGCTTTTAAGCTGTGCCTTTGTTTCTTCTTTCAGATTGTAAATTGCTATCGAATTAAGAATAAGCACGGTGATAATGCAGGCAAAAGCCGATACAGTCAGGTGCAATAGAACCGCATCGCTTGTTTTGATGCCTTCAGTTTTTGAAAGCTGAAATAGCTTTAGAAAAGGGAAGGTGAACAGGGTAAAAATCAGCGAAATGCCTATGAAGATCAGAATCCAATCCTCAATGTGACGTTTCTTTTCAAGGTAATCTTCATTTGATATTAAGCCACTTATATAGATTTTTGAATGGCCAATCTTCAGAGGGTATACAAACTGGTAGTATTTGCTATAATTGATGGTTGTCTTTGAAATAAAACCAGTGTTCAGGTAACTTTGCTTTAAAGCACTGTCTTCCTTGTTCTTGAATATATTGTACCTTGGGGGCAAATAAAGATTATCTTGCAGGTACTTCAAATAATTACTTTCATTCAGGATGTCAGTGCTAAAAGATCTATAAAGAAAATCAGGAATATCCTTAAGCATATCATTTGCAGTATCATACAATTCTCCCCATACAATATATTCATTGAAAAAAGACCTGTCTAAGAATACCGGAAAGGAATTCTTGTCAAAGATTGAATCACTAAGAATTGTATCATACTCTAATAATTCCGTTTCGAGAGTATCATTTGTTGAATTTTGCTTTAAGCTTTTTATCTTATACCAAACATCAATTCTTGAGATTAATTGCCTGCCATTCTTTTGAAGTTCAACAAAGCCTCTTTGTATCAAGCGGATTTCATTTTCATGCCTGTGCATCACTGTAACAGAACCCATGATTAAAATCAGGAACAGGATTACCATAATTGCCAATCCTGAGAATCTGTTTGAGAAAATGCACTCACAGCGTGGTGGATTAATCCATTTCAAAAACTTCCTTCTACATAATGATTAATATCTGACGGACCTTATCAGATGATAAATCACCTTAACCTAAAGTTACCAAATATCAGCGCTTAAGTCAAGTGACCCTCAAAAAATATAACGATTATTCTATACCGGGATCTGGCAGAGGAGGCAGCTTTATAATCTTAACTGCTACCGCGTAAATAATGACTGCAATTGTTCCATAACCGGCTTTCCAGAATCCCAATTCTCCAAACCATCCTCCGATACTGAAAACCCAGACTATAAATGCAAGAATTGACATAAATACCTGGATGAACCTTTCTACTTTAAGGTAGATTTTCACATAAAAAAAGGTTCCAACTAATCCGAGCAATAACAAACACAACAAAGCGATTTTTATTTCATTTTGTACAGTCGATCTTAATACTCCTTCACAGATCAGATAAGCTCCCAAAATTTCTACGGGAACATACTTCATAAGCCGGTCCAGATAATCATCAGGATTTTTAGGGATCTCTTTACTTGCAGCTAAATCGCCTTTCTCTTTAAGGACTTTCAGCCTCTCAGTATCCCTTTTTGTAATAATGTTTCTGTTTTTCATGATAATGGTTTTTATATGGGTTTATAATTGAATTCTGACCAATTTACCATGTTCAAGAAAAAAAAGAGAATTAAAAGTTATACTGCAATCCAATGTAAGGTTTTGGCGGCCATGAAAACTGATATTTCAAGTCTTTGTCAATATCATCTGTTCCGGTAATTGTATCGCCTTCTTTAAGCTTATCCAACTCTTTTATCCAGGTCATCGCCAAGCCTCCTGAAATGGCAAACCTTTTAAGACCATTCACATTACTTCTGATCCCAAGGCCTGTTAATAAAGTCGGAATTCCAGCGTTAATCCCAATGCCTAATTGATAAAAAGGATGAATACTTGAATTTGACAGGTAGTAGTTCCAGTTGATCATGGTTGTAATGTTCAGATTGTGAACCAGATTCTCAGTTGGAGCAGCAACAAGCTGTTGACCTGTTGAATCAGATGTTGTTCCGTAAGAATAGTATTTAAAAGTTGTATAGGCTGTTCCAACTGACAATTCGGGAACAAACCTTTGAAATTTCCTAATGCGTAAAGTCCTTTTAAAAGCTTCATCCGTTTCAAAACCGATGATTTCATCCCCTTCCGATAGCTTATAACCGGCTTCCCTTATTGCCACGGTATAAAGGGAAATTTTTCCTTCTTTGCTGGGAACCTCATCCAGTTTCCTGCACCACTTCAATCCAATTTCACCCCCACCCATGGAAGCGTTCATCTGGGCATTTTTAACCAGTTTATAGGTCATCTGCAAATTGCTGAACCTTTTCTTCTGTTCTTCAAAGGTGTTGCTCAGGTTATTTAAAATGTCCTGTAAAATATATTGTATAATGAAAGTATATTTTGAATCACAATCGTACGCCTCAATTTCAGTTTTTGTCCTTTCAATGGCACTGTCAGTTGCCGCAAAGTGCTTTTCAATTTGTGCCATCCATTGCGCCACTGTATCTAATTGTAAAATGGTGCAGGATTCATCTGAAAAAGTCATTTTATTTAATAGGGTAAATGCTTTTACAATTTTATCCTTTTGATTGTTCTTCAACGAATCCTGAATGGATTTCAAATTTACTGTAATACCATAGAAATCCAGGACAAGTATCGAAGTCTGCAGATGGTGTAATCCCGGGTGCTCGTGTTTGTGCCAATTGGACTTTCAGTTTTGCCCAGGAGGTCAATTATTGAGCCCAAAGCATCTGAAGCGGCTTCATTGATTGGGTCGGTAATCTCCTTTATTTCCGTTGTATAGGAATAATTTAACGGATTCAGGGGTCTCAGGTATACGTTGACTCCATTTTTGAAAACAAGAAAAATTACGGAATCTCCCAAAGTTGTAAAATCTGGCGGATTGGCCACGTCCTGGAGGCTTTTCGCAACATCAAACTTCAGTACATGGTTATCATATTGAAGAAATATTTTTTCTCCACGCTTTACAGGAATGCCATTCTCTAATACATCGCTTGCTTTCTGCGCTTTTGCCATCTGAAAGCAGGATAAAATGACAGACAGGAGCAAAAGACTTTTTCCCATTTTTAACCAGTATTAATTTTTTAACGAAATTCATGCATCCATAGGGCCATAACCAGATCTGACAGGATATATGCAGATAATTTCAGTTCAATAACTGATTAAGGTACAAATAAATGAAGGTAAAAGCAAACAAATCAGGAAATTCTTAATTCCTATTTGTCCGATAAATAGTAATGGGTACAGAAACCTCCATCATAAACAGGGTGATGACCTTCTTTGAAAATGATTCGTTTTATTAATACCCGCCCGACTTTACTTGCTTTTTCCCATTTGAAAAGAAAGATTATTGATTTCATGATCAATAGGAATGACCTGACGATTTTGCTTTATATTGAAACGAAATATCAAAAACTTCGGTAAAATCATCCGTAATTGCCGGAGTTCTACAGGAACTTATTAAATGCATTTGCCATCAACTCCTGTTCAGCCTTGGGAAGTTGATACATGTTCGCAATATTTCGCCACCTGCTGACAGATCTTTTTACCTGGTCCATAATTTTTAGCCCACGCTCTTTATTTAGCCTGAAAAATTCCACCACATCGAGAGGAATATCCAGGTTGAGGGAATTTTCATCAAGAGAAATATTGAGTGATAAACCGGTACCATACTCATTTGGATTAATATCAAATGCAGGTGAAAGGATCCATCCCTTTTCAGTTAAAATAAAACCATGGTTTCTCAGATGATCATCTGTATTGGATACAAAAATATTAAAGACTATTCTCCTCCATAATTCCTCCAGATCATTATCGATGTTGGCTCCATTATTGGTTAGGAAATCAGCTATTTCAATATAACTGGCACCTTCCTGGAAATTATTGCCATCGTTATATCCCAGCATCGTCATTGCAGAGGCATAATGAATTCTTTCACCACTTGAAGTCCGGTCAAATCTCTTGGTAAGGTAGGTATGATATTTACCCGAAAATTTCTGAATCTTTGATTCTGCAATGTTTATTCCTGCACTTTTTGCCAGATCGTGTACCACCATTTCCCAGCCACCAACATCTTTGTTATCACTTTTACTCGGGAATTTGGCAATCCATAGTCTTTTTTCATTATCCAATACACCTGCTTTTGGTCTGGCCCCTCCAAGTGATGAACCTGGATTTACAAGCATCATAAGCCATTTAACGTAATCCGGGTTATCAACTGCTTCATCATCTTCAAGTTTCAGGCTGATTTGTTCAAGTTCTCCGATTGAAGTCCACGGGGGTGAAGCAAGTTCATTATTATCATTCAGGAATGGTCCTTCTGGATTCACTTTGAAACGTAATGCCCCCATTCGATGTCCATCGAAAACACCAAGTAAATAATCAGATTCGCGAAGGTTTCCGGGACTTCTTTCTTCTGATCTTGCCAGGGCAGCCTCACGTCTCTGCATTAATAATCTGCCCCACCTGTCCGGTGAAGAATCAAGAAACAGACCAAAATTGGTTTTTTCCTCACGTGGCATATTGTGATCCTGAAAATAACTGCAACTCAGGATCAAGAAGTTGCGAATACTTTGATTTAAGCCATGTATCGGAGTAGCTGAATGAAAATATCTCCTTACCTCTTATGTACTCTGCTCTTAATTCCCCCATATATACAGGGTCTTTCATACCAATCCAATGCGCATAAACAAATAGGCTTCTATGATTAATTCTTACTTTCATCAGCAGGATTATTGGTTTTTATTTTCGGGGCTCTTTCTTTAACAGTTAGTTTTGCATCCTGCAGTCTTCTGCCTAATTCATCGTCTTTGGCAATATTAATTATATCCTTCTCAAGCCCAAGGACAAACAATACCTTGATATAGGCTCCAATACTTACATTTGGATTTCCCTTTTCTATGGATACCAATGTAGGTCTGCTGATATTGGCTCTCTCTGAGACCTGCTGAGTGCTGTATTTTCTTCTCAGTCTGGCAAGTCTGATGTTCTCACCAAGAATGGAAGCAGCCTTTTGTGCTTTAGGCAATAATATATTACTTTTCTTCATAATGTTAAATATACTTTACAAATATATATCTTATTGTAAAATATATTTGCCATTATCCTTATTTTTTTTTATAATATTTTATAAAAGGCTGCCAAAAAAGACAGCCTTTGATTTGTGGGGCGAGAAGATCGAACTTCCGACCCTTATATCCCCTTATTGAGTATAGCTACAACTTAATCATACAAAATAAAAATCGTCAGATATTGCAATTCTATTAAAAACGTATAATATAATCCTCCTGAATATACAAATTATTTATATTTAAGTATTTAGCATCAGCGTGCATAATATGGATCCACACAATCCTAGCATCATACTCATTCGGTATCGACCTGTTAATGTGTCCCTTAATGCTACATGATATTTTTGCTTCATTTCTTTTCAGGCATCGTTATTGGTTGTTGCAAGGGATCAACAGGACTTTCGGATTCACTTGCCACATCTTCCATCATCTTTGCTTTTTCAACCCACATTATAGAACGATTTTCTGACTTCCCGTAACCCTTCGGATAAATATAATAGCCTAGCTCTTCTGGTTTTTTGCTTTCTTCAACAATAATTCGATTTTCTTCAGCCCATGGATCTTTTCTTATTCCGGTTACCTGCCAAGAAACTTCCACGTTTGGTTTATCAGTGCGTATAGTAAACTGGTTATTGTTGATTTTTTCTGCAACAATTGCTTGTGCAAAAACTCCGATAACAGTCAGTTGATAACGGAAATCCTTGTTAAGCGACTCAAAGTAACCAGGCAAATTAACTACCGCGTTTCCGTTACCATCAGTTATGATATTCCCGTTATAGACATTCATCATGTCAGGAGATTCTACAAAACTATGTCTGAGTATTTTATTTGCTGGATCGAGAGGATGATCTATTTGAAAAGTTCCAGCTATTTTTATTACTACACCATTAACTGTAAGACCCGAGTTTATTGTGACATATCTTTCAAAATAACCTTTACCATCAAAATAACCAGCATATCCGGGCCCCTTTCCATATACCCCTACTCCGTCATTGCTGTTGGTTTGGAACCATCCTCCATAATTTTTACCTGTGTTGTTATATGCCAGGCCAAAAACTCCCCTTCCTTGGGTGCTGTTTGAATAGAAATATCCACCATAGTTCTCGCCGCTGAAAGAAGGTGCCGAGCCCAGTACTCCTCTCCCCCGATCGCCGGAACCTGAGAAAGCGCCACCATAGTTCAAACCTTTGGTTACAGGAGCTTTGGCAAGCACTCCTGCGCCAGCATAACTAGAGCTTACGAAAAATCCTCCACAGGTATTTCCTGTGGTTGCAGTTGCAAGACCCATTACTCCTCTCCCTTTTGTGCTAGAATTTTCAAAATATCCGCCATAGGAGGTGTCACTAATGGAGTATACTTTGCCATATACTCCTGTCCCTCTTGTTCCATAGCTTTCGAAATATCCGCCATAAGTTGCACCAGTATTGGCGGTTGCCTGTCCAAACACTCCTATCCCACTGGTGCTGTTAACCATACCTCTAATGCCATTTGTGGTACCAGTTAAATTAGTCACGATACCTAGGACTCCTATTCCTTTATTACTGTAGCTTTCGAAATATCCTCCATAATTGTTACCGTTGGTAGCGATTGCGATACCTTGTTCACTCCTCTCCCGTTGTTGCTAAGGCTAATGAATTGTCCGCCACAATTTACACCACTGGTAGCATTATGACTAATGCTAATTCCGTAGTTTCCCGAACTAGTTTCGCCTTTAATAGGAAGATTTAATCCATCTACTGCTGGCTTCCAGGAATTACCGTTCCATTTTAGCACTTGACCAGGAGTAGCTAACTGTTGTGCAATTTTGAGCGGCGTGGCTGTGGCGCCATTACCTGAAAGAGTGGCATCCGTAACAACTACCTGCTGAGCAAAACAAAAAGTACTCCAGCAAATCATGAACAATAAAAATCCGATTTTCTTTTTCATGTTTTTAAAAGTTGGGTTTGGATATTATACTGGAAAACTGACATAAAATTTACTATATAATGATCCTAAAGTCAAGTAAATCAGCATATTTTTGACTAATAACTTAGTATGAAAAGTGGTATATTTGTAAAGGACTATAATCTGTATAAGCCGGATAGCCTGATCACATTTTGCCAGTAACAATTCGATTTCGCGACTAACTTAATGACAAGCATTGAACCATTTAATTAGATAGTCAAGGTATTCCGGTCAGCACTGGTCATTAACGCCGATTTTTCCAAAAATAAAAATGCCCGCCTTCGCTGGAAGCTTCGGCGGGCAAGGTCGGGGCGAGAAGACTCGAACTTCCGACCCTCCCGACACCGGGTGTCGGGATACGCTAGCCAACAGGTAATAAAATCACAAGAAAAAAGGCTGCCAAAAAAGACAGCCTTTGATTTGTCGGGGCGAGAAGACTCGAACTTCCGACCCTCCCGACACCTCATGTCGGGATACGCTAGCCAACAGGTAATAAAATCATCAAAAAAAAGGCTGCCAAAAAAGACAGCCTTTGATTTGTCGGGGCGAGAAGACTCGAACTTCCGACCCTCCCGACACCGGATGTCGGGATACGCTAGCCAACAGGTAATAAAATCACAAGAAAAAAGGCTGCCAAAAAAGACAGCCTTTGATTTGTCGGGGCGAGAAGACTCGAACTTCCGACCCTCCCGACACCGGGTGTCGGGATACGCTAGCCAACAGGTAATAAAATCACAAGAAAAAAGGCTGCCAAAAAAGACAGCCTTTGATTTGTCGGGGCGAGAAGACTCGAACTTCCGACCCTCCCGACATTTCATGTCGGGATACGCTAGCCAACAGGTAATAAAATCATTAAAAAAAAGGCTGCCAAAAAAGACAGCCTTTGATTTGTCGGGGCGAGACTCGAACTTCCGACCCTCCCGACATTTCATGTCGGGATACGCTAGCCAAAAACTCATCAGAAAGGCTGCGAATATTTTAAACGACAGTCTTTGATTTGGGCGAGGACTCGAACTTCCGACCCTCCCGACACCGGGTGTCGGGATACGCTAGCCAACAGGTAATAAAATCACAAGAAAAAAGGCTGCCAAAAAAGACAGCCTTTGATTTGTCGGGGCGAGAAGACTCGAACTTCCGACCCTCCCGACATTTCATGTCGGGATACGCTAGCCAACAGGTAATAAAATCATCAAAAAAAAGGCTGCCAAAAAAGACAGCCTTTGATTTGTCGGGGCGAGAAGACTCGAACTTCCGACCCTCCCGACACCGGGTGTCGGGATACGCTAGCCAACAGGTAATAAAATCACAAGAAAAAAGGCTGCCAAAAAAGACAGCCTTTGATTTGTCGGGGCGAGAAGACTCGAACTTCCGACCCTCCCGACATTTCATGTCGGGATACGCTAGCCAACAGGTCATAAAATCATCAAAAAAAAGGCTGCCAAAAAAGACAGCCTTTGATTTGTCGGGGCGAGAAGACTCGAACTTCCGACCCTCCCGACATTTCATGTCGGGATACGCTAGCCAACAGGTAATAAAATCATCAAAAAAAAGGCTGCCAAAAAAGACAGCCTTTGATTTGTCGGGGCGAGAAGACTCGAACTTCCGACCCCTTGCACCCCATGCAAGTACGCTAGCCAACTGCGCCACGCCCCGAATTTATTTACTGATTTACTGATTTATAGATTTACTGATTTGTTGTATTAATCAAGTAGTTTTTCAACCTGAGAATAACCCATCAGAAAATCACAAATTAACCAGGGGTGCAAAGATAAATAATATTTAAAAATCCCATAATATTTTCGAGAAAATCTCGCAAACTCCCAACCTGTAAACTTCAATCCCATCTTCCGTATTTAGAATTGTTACAAATATTGACTTTTTTGTATATTTGCCTTTTTGTAATTACTAAGGAATTCAACGATTCATGGCTGATTTTAACCTAGTTATGCCTAAACTGGGCGAGAGCGTCCAGGAAGCTACCATCACCCGCTGGCTGGTGAAACCCGGCGATATGATCCAGGAAGATGATGTGTTGCTCGAGATTGCCACTGATAAGGTCGATTCAGAGATCCCTTCTCCTGTGGCCGGTAAGATCCTTAACGTATTGTTTGCTGAAAATGCCCTGGTACCGGTAGGTGAGGTAATAGCCGTGATCAACACGGAAGGGATCGGGGAGGTTGCAGCAGCTCCGGCAGCAGCAATTTCAACCGCTAAAGCAGCGGTAGAGCCCCCTCCACAACCCTCACAACTCCTCACAACCCTCAAACGCACAACCTTCTTCCGATCGTTTCTATTCACCCCTGGTGATGAGCATTGCAGCCAGGGAAAATATTTCCGGAACAGAACTGGATACACTCCAGGGTACCGGTAACAACGGAAGGGTGCGTAAACAGGATGTGCTAAAATATCTTGAAAACAGAGGTAAGCAACCAGTCGCTCCAAAACAGGAACCTGCCAGGCGACCTGAATCAGGTAAGGTCACCATCAGTATGCAGCCGGGCGATGAGATTGTTGAAATGGACCGGATGCGCAGGCTGATCGCGGATCACATGGTGATGTCGAAACAAACCTCCCCTCATGTGACCAATTTTGTGGAGGCCGATGTTACCAACCTGGTTTTGTGGCGTGAAAAGTTCAAAGAGGAGTTTCTGAAACGCGAAAAACTGAAACTGACTTTTATGCCTGCTTTTGTGGAAGCAACGGCCAAGGCATTGAAGGAATTTCCCGGCGTGAATGCGTCGGTCGACGGCGACAGGATTATCCTTCGCAAAAATATCAGCATTGGTTTTGCGGTGGCTTTGAAATCCGGAAATCTGATCGTTCCTGTTCTGAAAAATGCTGATCAGAAAAGTCTGGTCGGGCTTGCCTTTGAATTGAACAGACTCGCTGAAGCAGCCCGTACAAACAGTCTCTCTCCTGATGATATACAGGGAGGTACTTTTACAATTTCGAATTTCGGTACTTTCAGGAATATCACCGGTACTCCCATAATTAACCAGCCGCAGGTGGCCATTCTTGCCACCGGCAATATTGAAAAGAAACCCGCAGTTATCGAAACACCAACTGGCGATGTGATTGCCATCAGACATAAAATGATCCTTTCCCTTTCCTATGATCATCGTGTGGTTGACGGAGCGCTTGGCGGAATGTTCCTCAGACGGGTTGCTGATCTGCTTGAGGAGTTTGATTTGAACCGACTTGTATAATTATCTGTATATTATTATCCGTCAATTACACTAACAATGGAGATTACCAAACGATTTGGCATTAAGTCAACCGACAAGGAAACACTTTCACGTTGGTTTTATCTGATGGTATTGGGTAGAACGTTGGATGACCGTGCCCCCAATTATTTGAAACAGGCCATTGGCTGGTCTTATCACGCACCGTTTGCGGGGCATGATGGTATACAACTGGCCATCGGACAGACATTTGACCGCAAAACCGACCATCTTTTTCCCTATTACCGGGATATGCTTACCTGTATCTCGGCCGGACTCACTGCGGAGGAAATCATCTATAACGGAATTTCCAAGGATACGGATGTCGCCGGAGGTGGTCGGCATATGTCAAATCACTTTGCAAAGCCTGAGTGGAACATCAGCAACGTTTCCTCTGCTACAGGAAACCATGCGCTGCATGCAGTTGGCGTTGGCAGAGGGATGCGGAAATATAAGCACCACGGGGTATCCATTTGCTCTCAGGGTGAATCCTCTGTATCGGAAGGCTATGTATATGAGGCCATAAACGGTGCCTCAAATGAAGAATTGCCGGTTATTTTTGTTTTTCAGGATAATGGCTATGGCATTTCTGTACCCAAAGCGGATCAGACGGCCAACCGTAAGGTGGCCAACAATTTCCTGGGTTTCAAAAATCTCCGGATCATCCATTGCAATGGCAAGGATGTATTTGATTCCATGAATGCCATGGCTGAGGCAAAAGACTGGGTTTTGAAAAACCAAAAACCTTGTATTGTTCAGGCTAACTGTGTAAGAATTCATTCCCATTCCAATTCTGACCGGCATGAACTTTACCGCGATGATATGGAGCTCAATTATGTGAGCGAGTACGACCCGCTGGGAAAATACCGCCGATTGTTGCTCCGCTACAACCGTTTTACCGAAGACGAACTGAAGGCTATTGAAGAACAGGTCAAACTGGAAGTCAAAGAAGCGCATAAAAAGGGAATGGCAGCTCCTGATCCTGATCCTGCCTCCATATTTGACCATGTCATTCCGGAACCTTATTTCTCCGGCAAGTATCCGGATGGTGTCCATCATTTTGACGGACCCAAAAAGAAACTCATTGAAGGGATAAACGAGACACTGAAAGCAGAATTTCGCCATAATCCCGATACCTATCTCTGGGGACAGGATGTTGCCCACAAGGAAAAAGGTGGCATTTTTAATGTTACCAAGGGTATGCAACAGGAATTTGGCCGGGAACGTATCTTTAATGCACCCATTGCCGAGGATTTCATCATGGGAACAGCCAATGGAATGTCACGTTTCAATAAAAAAATCAGACTGGTAGTCGAAGGAGCTGAATTTGCCGACTATTTCTGGCCGGCAATGGAACAATTCGTTGAAACCACCCACGATTACTGGAGATCTAAAGGTCAGTTTTCACCCAATGTGACGGTAAGACTAGCCTCAGGCGGTTATATCGGTGGCGGATTGTATCATTCTCAAACCATTGAAGGTTCACTCAGCACTTTTCCGGGCGTGCGCATTGTATATCCTTCTTTTGCCGATGATGCTGCAGGTTTGTTACGCACCTCCATGCGCAGTGAAGGCTTCACCATGTTTATGGAACCAAAGGCATTGTATAATTCACCCATAGCAGCTACACCCATTCCCGATGATTTTGAAGTGCCCTTCGGCAAAGCCCGGGTACGCCGTGAGGGTAACGATCTGTCGGTTTTCACTTACGGTAACACTACGCACATGTGTTTGCAGGCTGCTGAAAAATTGTCACTGGAAACCGGAGCCAGCATCGAAGTGATCGATCTGCGGTCTTTAATCCCCCTGGATAAGGAATCTGTACTGGCTTCCGTTCGGAAAACCGGTAAGGCTCTTGTGGTGCATGAAGATAAAGTGTTCTCAGGTTTCGGTGCCGAATTGTCTGCTACCATAACCGAAGAGGCTTTTGAGTACCTCGATGGTCCTGTAAAAAGGGTTGGCTCAACTTTCACGCCGGTTGGTTTTAACCGGATACTTGAAAAGGCAATCCTTCCCAGTATGGAGAAAATTGAGGTTGCGATGAAAGAGATTTTGGATTATTGATTGTTAATGTTTAAAAAAAAGTCTGGCAGATACCTGGCCCCGACGGATGCTTAGCGTGACAATTCTGGTTGGTCCTGCTGAACGCCGGCGAAGTGCATGAATGCAAGAAAATGACATCGATCTTTCTTAGAAACGGAAATTTCAATCTCCATGAAAAAAATAGGATTATTCTACAGTTTCAATACCAATAAAACCTCGCAGGCAGCCCGCAAAATCAGTGAGGAGTTTGAAAAGGGGCAGATCGACCATGTTAATGCCGAATCCCTTACCGAAAAAGAGTTTTTATCGTACGAGAACATGATCCTGGGGGTACCTACCTGGTTCGATGGTGAACTACCCAACTACTGGGATGAATTTGTACCGGCATTGGAAGATCTCGATCTGAAGGGCAAGACAGTTGCACTTTTTGGAAACGGCAACCAAAAGGGTTACCCTGAAAATTTTGCAGATGGGGTAGGGATTATGGCAAACCTGCTCGAAAGTCGCGGTGCCCGTTTAGTAGGGTTCACCTCTGCGGATGGTTATGAGTTTGAAAGTTCGCAGGCGTTACGAAACAATCAGTTTGCCGGCCTTGCGCTCGATTTTGAAAACCAGGCCTCTCAGATCAATGGGAAGATCAAGAAGTGGGTGGAGCAGCTTAAACAGGAGTTTAAATAATGAAAAAGACTAATATTCCAGCTATGAAACAAATAATTCTCACGTTTATTCTTTTCCTTCCGCTGACATTGAAATCTCAGGAACCTGTCAGTCTCTATAATCCCGATGCCGATGCAAAATCCGATTTGGCCCGGGCCGTCCAGACAGCAAATGAACAGAACAAGCATGTACTGGTGCAGGTTGGAGGAAATTGGTGCCCCTGGTGCCTGAAGCTTCACGGTTTTTTCGAATCCACTGCAAAGATCGATTCTATTTTAAAGGCCGATTATATTTTGGTCAGAATCAATTATAGCAAAGAAAATAAAAATCCTGAAGTACTGGCGGGACTTGGTTATCCGCAACGCTTTGGTTTTCCTGTTCTCCTGGTGCTCGATCAGAAAGGTAACCGGTTGCATACTCAGGATACCGGCTTTCTGGAACTGGATAAAGGCTATGACCCTGAAAAAGTCGGCAGGTTTTTGTTGAGCTGGAATAAGACCGCGATTGATCCCAGGAGTTATGAGCAGGGAGGAAGGTAGGGCTGCTTTGTATTTATTGGCTGTACAGGGAAAAAGTAATGAAGAAGAATTTTAATGAGTGGATGAACAGTATCCCCTCAAAGGGAGGTTTGATCGGAGCATTGCTGGGTACACTGGCCTCTGCGCGTTATCATCATCCGGAGGACAAGCCCTTAAAAAATGCCGGTAAAACAGCCTTATTCAGCGGTGCCGGATTTATCATAGGACAGTGGATAGAGAAACTATTCAAGAAGAAGTAACGGTTTACCACTCACCCCATATATCTTGAATCAAACCGTATTGCCTCAAGCTTCAACCGTTTACCTTAACGGTCAGTTCATCAGCAAAGACAAGGCTTCTGTTTCACCGGATGATCGTGGATTCTATTTTGGAGACGGTGTTTATGAAGTAATCAAGTATTACAAAGGTCAGCCGTTTTGTTTTGCCGAGCACCTGAACAGGCTTAGGAACAGTCTGGCAGGAGTGCGGATAAATTACCGGCATACAGAAGACCTGTCCGGCATTTGCCAGGAGCTGATCGATGCCAATCAGCTGAAAGACAAATACGCAGCTGTTTATATTCAGATTACCCGTGGTGTCGCTGCAAGAACCCATCGTTTCCCGGGTAAGGAGGTCATTCCTACCATCTACATCAGGGCTTTCCTTATGCCCCCGTTTTTTGATGAAATGCGCCAGGGTATCCGGGTGATAACCCGCGAGGACATTCGTTGGCATCGCTGCAATATCAAATCAATTGCTTTGCTGCCCAATACACTAATGTTTGAAGAGGCAGCTGAACAGGGAGCCGGAGAATGTATGCTGATCAGAAACGGATGTTTTACCGAGGCCACACATTCCAATATCATGGCAGTTACGAACCGGATGGTTCAAACGCACCCCGATTCCAACTTGATCCTGCCTGGAATAACCAAGGCAGTGGTTATTAAGCTATGTACCGGACTTGGTATTCCGGTGTTGGAAAAACCTATCGAGGCAAAAAAAGCAGCAGGATTTGAAGAGTGGTTCCTCACCGGTACAGGCAGTGAAATTATTCCGGTAATTCAGATTGACGACAAAATCATCGGGACAGGAATTCCCGGACCCATAACACGATTATTGCAGCAGGAGTTTTTCAGGATTACTTATTTAAAACTGGCAAATGAAAGATTGGTGATTGACGACTGGTGAGGTCAACTGTTACAATGTTTTACTTTCTCTGCGGTGTTTGATAAACTGCTTGACAAACGTATAAATGGGGGGAATAAAAGAAACGAATATAATGGCAAATACCACAAGTGAAAAGTTTTTCTTTACTGTGGGGATATTGCCGAAAAAATAGCCTGCCAGGGAAAATATATTCACCCAGAGCAAATTTCCCACAATGCAAAACATCAGAAATCTTCTGTATTTCATGGTCCCGACACCAGCTACAAAAGGCGCAAAGGTGCGAATGATGGGCATGAATCTGGCAATAACAAGTGTTTTTCCACCATGCTTTTCATAAAAGGCATGCGTGTCATCAAGATATTTCCTTTTTATCAGGCGATAGTTCTTTTCATATACTTTTGTTCCCAGGAAACGGCCAATGAAATAATTGGTGTTATCACCAACAAAGGCAGCCAGCAGCATTAAGGGTATCAGGGCGGAAATATTAATGGGATTTCCCTGCATGGCGGCAACAGCACCTGCAGCAAAAAGCAATGAATCACCCGGAAGCAAAGGGGTAACCACCAGTCCTGTTTCACAGAAGATAATGAGAAAAAGTATAGCGTAAGTCCACGATTGATAATTGGTGACAATCTCAACCAGATGCCTGTCAATGTGCAGAATAAAATCTATGAAGAAGTGAAAAAGATCGGCCATTTTGTGAAATGTTAAAGATGAAGCTGCAAAAGTATGTAAATTTGTTAATTAACAATCCTAAATGTGATGAGTGATACGTAAAGAGTGATCAGCAGGTTCCTGTTGTTGAGTATGGTCATTAAAAATGTTTACGCTTTGGCACTTTCTATCATTGTTCATCTTCCGCATGAATCCTTTGTAAGGAGCTGATCCCAATGATGGAGGCAATGATTAAGAGCCCTCCGCTGATGATCCTAAAAGAAAGGGCCTCCGAGAAGAAAAAGAATCCCAGCATGGTCGCGAATACGATGCGGGAGGAGGAAACCATGGAACCGGCTTTGGCACTCACATTTTTGTAACCCTTGGTAAGTAAAACCTGACCCAGAACTCCTGCGACCCCGCTGCCCAGCAGAAGGGGTATATCTTCCCGGTGGGGCATGACAAAAACCGGAGCCATCATCAGAGCATTGCATACCGTACCAATAGCCATCAGGTAGAAGACGATCAAAATAGTGGAATCGTGTTCCCGGGCAACTGAAAGCGTTATGATGGCGAAAGCCGCAAAAATGCCCGAAACTAATCCAATGATATCGCCAAGGTTGATATTGGAAAAGTCCGGAAATATCACCAGGTAAATTCCTGTCATGGCGGTGATCAGGAAAAGCAAAGATAATCTGTGCATTTTTTCAAGCTTGAACAAAGGGGCTACCAGGAAAATGAATACAGGGTAGGTCATGTTCAGCATATTCGCATTGGTAACCGAGCTGTGTTCAACCGCATAGAAGAAAGTCACCAGGGCAGAAAAGCTGAGAACAGCCCGGGTAATTACCAGGGAGACTTTCCTTGGCCTGAACGATGTTCCGGTTTGCCACATATACAGGGCAGCAACAACAACACCCAGGGAAACCCTGAAAAATGTGATCTCAATGGCCGGTATATCGGTGCCATTGGTAACGAATTTTGCAAATACTGTAGCCGAGGCGAAGCAGAATTCTGCAAGGATCAGCAGGATGATACCACGATTCATGAGTCAAAAATCAAAAGTGCAAAACTAGAAAAAGTAATGAGTTATGAAATATCCTTTCGATATTCAGATGCTTCCCATCGCCACCAGCGCTACGCCAAGTAATATTCCCGCCAGTATGATCCCCCTTCGCCGAAGGCTGGTCTCTTTAAAATAAAATGCGCCTGCTGCAAATACAAGCACCGCAGAAGCTCTTCTTAGGATAATTAATACAGATACCAGGGAATGGTCATAAGACAGTGCCTTAAAATATAAATAATCTGCTACGATCAGAAACAATCCGATGAGTATAACGGACCATCTCCAGGTAAAACGTGTGGTGTTCATCCGTGCCGGGTACCAGACCACCATAACGATGATCAGGAATATAAGGGCAGTATAAACTGAAAACCAGGCCTGCATAGCTATCCTATCGTAATGCTTCACAAGATATTTATCCAGTAAAGCACTGGCACTGTTGAAAATAATGCTCAGGAAGGCAAAAAGAATCCATCGGTTGTCTTTTTTACCTACGCCACGTATATTACCGCCAAAAGAAAGCGCATAATAGAAAGCCATGGAAATGGCTACTCCCGTCCATTGCAGGGCATTCATCCGCTCACCGTAAATGAGGATGGCCCCCAGCAGGGTCCATACCGGTCCGGATGCGTTTAACGGTGCCAATAAGGTGACAGGCAAATGTTTAACTGCAAAATAACCGAAAAGCCAGGCGGTTGCAACAATGCACGATTTGAGAAGAAACAACAGGTGAGCCGTGAATCCTGATGCCGGTATATACAGGTGGTATAAACCTGAAAATTCGGGAAAAGTCCGTGAAAACACCAGAAAAGGAATAAAAACTGCGGCACTGGCGGCAGAACTCAGAAACAATACCGGAAGTACTGCATTATGATTCAGTCCTGCTTTTTTGAATATTTCATGAAAGCCGAGGAATACCGCTGATAATATGCCTAAAAGAATCCACATCAATTGGTCGCAAGTATAATGATTATTTGTTTAATCGCGTAATCGTACCGGTCATAGAATTGATTACCCGGGAATCAGGCAGATCATTTAATTATATAATAAGGTCTTAATATCTAAATATATAGATAATAAATTTGGGCATAAATACCTACCGATTATTGGTACATCACCCCATGCTCTACATGTCGCTGACTTCCTACATTTGTTTTCATTTAAGAATTATTTGTCTGTGGACTACTACAAGGAGCTGAGTTCTGATGTGAGATTCGTGGAAGGCCTCACGGGATGCTTGCACTGTGGCACTTGCACGGCCATTTGTCCCGCTGCGGAGTTTTACAATTATGATCCGCGGATAATTGCTGAGACCGTTCAAACCAGGGATAATGATAAGATCTATGAATTATTGACCGGTAACGTCATTTGGTATTGTGGAGAATGCATGTCCTGCAAAACCCGCTGTCCGCGCAACAATGCGCCCGGGTTACTCATCATGGCGCTCAGGGCACTGAGTGTCAGAACAGGTTTGTTTACCGAATCGGAAAAAGGAAGACAGCAGCTGGTGCTTAAACGCACCATGGGTGAATGGATATTGAAATACGGCTATTGTTTGTACCGTGAGGAAATGACCACTGAGGATCATCCTGAGCAAGGACCTACCTGGGAATGGCAAAATAACAACCTTGAGAAGCTTTTTGAACGCTTTGGGGTCCAATACAGGGGAGATCAGCCTGGCCCGTTGCGAAAAATTCCTCAGGAAGCTCTGGACGAACTGAAAATGATATTTGATGTGACCGGAGCTACTGATTTGTTCGATTTCATTGAAGAACAATCGGCCAAGAAAGCTGCTGAAATGGGTCTTGGATTTGACCAGCGGCTTGACTGCGGCTATGTTAACCAGATATACAATCTTGATAGCGGTATACATACTAAGGAATAAATGACATGAAACTGGAAGGTAAAAGAAGACTGTGGCAGGATTATCAGAAGGAAATAGCTACTGATAAGTTCTTTTATGTTCGCAGTTGTGTGCGTCAGAATTTTTTTCCTGCCGCTGAACAGACGTTTTTAAGGATTCTGCAGGAAGGCCTGGGTAAGACGGTTTATGAAAATCCTGGTCATACTACCTGCACCGGAATCGGGTACCATTGTGATGTGGTTCCTTTTAATACTACCATGACCGTAGTAGCCCGGCAATTTGCGCTCATGTCGGAAGCAGGATATAAAAACCTTGCGGTATCCTGTATCACTTCTTTCGGACTGTATACTGAAATTCTCGAAACCTGGCATCATTTTCCGGAAATCGAGGAAAAAACCCGTGAGTATTTACGGAAGGCTACTGGTCGTGAATTCATTAAGCCGGAGAACCTGGCCCATGCCAGCGATATACTTTATAAACTGCGGCATGAAATTGCTGCCAAAGCGCCCTACAGGCTTGTCAACCATATTACCGGGGAACCGCTCAAAGTAGTCGAGCACATCGGGTGCCATTATTCGAAAATGTTTCCGCACAAAGGCGTCGGTGGGGCAGAGTACCCTTATGTGCTGGTTGGACTGGTTGAAGCGCTCGGCGGAGAGATTGTGGATTATCCCGAAAGAAGGCATTGTTGTGGTTTTGGTTTCCGTCAATATGTAGTGAAAGCAAACCGGGGTTATTCATTGTCGTGCAGCAAAAAGAAATTTGATTCGATGGAACCCTACAGACCCGATCTCATCATTACCAATTGTCCGGGTTGTCCCTATTTCCTCGACCGCTGGCAATATGTTGTGGGGGAGATGGAAGGCAAAACATACGGAGAAAATGGCCATGGCATTCCTGTTTTTACTTATGAGGAGTTGGCTGGACTGGCCATGGGATATGACCCCTGGGATATAGGTTTGCAAACACACCAGGTCTCTGCTGAACCCCTGCTGATCAAAATGGGGATTCCTTTTGATCCATCCAGGAAGTATCTCGGAAAACACGGGGAACATTTTGGAAAACCTGCGAAGCCCGGCGTTCTGAAAGTAGATATGGATGCACTGTCGTTGGACCCGATCAACTATCAACCATCAACTATACACTGCTAAATGAAAAGCATAGCCATTATTGGGGGAGGAGTAGCCGGTCTGGAGGCGGCAGCTAAGTTATCCAGGTTCGGACATGCCGTAACGATCATTGAAAAAACCGATCGGTTGGGAGGGAGGCTTAATCAGTGGCATGCTTTGTTTCCCGCCCGTAAACCTTCGGGGCCATTGCTGGAACGACTCCTTAACCACGTTACAGAAGGTGTAAATGTTATCTATAATGCACAGGTAACCGGGGTCGAAAAAAATGATGATGGGTTTGCCATTAAAATAAGCCAGAACCGGATGATCACAGCCAATGTGCTTCTGCTCGCTGCCGGATTCGATATTTTCGAGGCAGAAAGAAAAGAGGAATACGGATATGGCATTTATGAAAATGTGATCACCTCGGTTGAACTCGAACAGGCTTTTCAAACGGGCAAACCATTGCATACCGCTCAGGGTAAAACTCCTGCCCGCATTGGTTTTATTCATTGTGTAGGATCACGCGATGAAAAAGCCGGTAATTTCCATTGTTCCAAAGTGTGTTGCGTTACAGCAGTGAAGCAGGCGATTGAAGTGAAGGAACTGCTTCCGTCTGCAGAAGTTTTTCTCTTTTATATGGATCTGAGGATGTTTGGAAGGCACTTCGAGGAACTTTATAAAGAAGCGCAGTTTAAACACGGCATACAATTTATTCGGGCAAGACTGTCAGAAGCTTTTGAAAATCCCGATGGCTCCCTGCAGATCAGGATCGAGGATACTTTACTGGCCAAACCTTTAAAGATGAATCTCGACTTGATGGTACTGATGGTCGGAATACAGTCACAGAACAAGCCGGGAAACCTGATTGACATACTTGGACTGGATCGGGACACAGACGGATTTTTGAAGCAGGAGGACCAGTACAGTTCGCCATTCAAGACGGGCATTCGTGGATTATACGCAGCAGGGGGCTTTACGGGGCCAAAAACCATTGAAGAAACACTTATTGAAGCCAGAGCCGTTGCTGCTGAGATCAATGCATTTCTGGCGCACAAGGAAACCTTCAGCGGACAAGAACAATATGTGATGGAATTATGATTGATTTCGGATATAAAATACAAGTTGACAGGCAGATAGACTATGATGCGAACAACCGGCGGATCCTTGAGTTTGTCCGTGAGGGAGAACCATCGGTCGATTGGTGTATGAGTTGCGGCACATGTGCTTCAGCCTGCACCGCCGCCATGACTACGGATTATAGCCTCCGTCGTCTTATTATCCTGGCGCGCAGGGGAATGGAAAAAGACATTCTGGATTCCGTTTACCGGTGCAGGTTCTGCGGAAAATGCTTCAATGCCTGTCCGCGCAGTGTGAATACCCGGAATATTATTTATCTGATGCAGCGTGCAGCCACAAAAATAGCAAACCATGAAATTTGATCTGTTCGTATTGCCATTCACCCTTGGACTAGTTTTCCTGCTGGGTTATCTGACAGTAAAATATGCCACCTGGTATTTTAAACTGGAAAAGTCTGACAGGTTGAAAGTCAGAAATGGTTTTTTTAGTGCAAAATTGTTTGGTGCCATCCGGGAAATAGTATCTGAAAGTCTTTTACACAGAAGGATATTTCAAAGAAACCGGCTGCTTGGTTTTATGCATATGAGCCTGGCATTTGGCTGGTTCCTGCTGATTGCCATTGGGAATCTCGAGAGCCGTGTTTATCAGCCAACAGAAATGAATCCTCCCTATATCCCTATATTCTTTAAGTTCTTTCATGCCAATCCGGGTGCATTTCCTCTGCACAGGGAATTTTCCTTTTTTATGGATCTGCTCCTGCTCTTCGTGTTGTCAGGTGTTATGCTTGCCCTGGCAAAAAGGATATACTCCAGGGCCTACGGTATGAAGAGAACCACAAAATTAATCGCAGCAGACAGGTTTGCTCTGACCTCTTTATGGTTGATTTTTCCGCTGAGACTTCTGGCCGAGAGTTTTACTTCGGCTGTTTATGGCGGGGGAGACTTCCTTACAGCCACGTTCGGAAACTTGCTGGGAAGTATATTGCCGGCATCTGTATTGTATTACCCTTCATGGTGGGCTTATTCGCTTTCTCTCGGCGTGTTTTTTGCAGCGCTTCCTTTTTCGCGTTATATGCATATCCCAACCGAAGTAGTATTGATCTTCTCCCGGCATTTTGGCCTGAAAGAAAACTCTAAAAGAACATCCCTTACTGAGATTGAGATCAATTCGTGTTCACGATGCGGAATTTGTCTGGATGCCTGTCAGTTATCATTTGCAGGCGGAATTCATACCATACAGTCGGCCTACCAGTTGAAAGCCATTCGCTACAATCATATTCAACCCAAGGAGTCGTTTAACTGCCTGATGTGCGGACGTTGTGAGAATGTTTGTCCTGTAGGAATTGATATCAGCAGTATCAGGATGATCACCCGCAATGAACTCAACGGCAAAACTCCGGATCCGTCATTCCGGCAGCATCCGATACAACAGGCTCGCAAGGCCGACGTGATCTATTTTGCAGGGTGTATGACCCATCAGACACCTGCCATAAAAAAAGCCATGCAAACCATATTGAAAGAAGCCGGGGTCAATTATTGGTTTATGGATGAAACGGGTGGTGTTTGTTGTGGAAGACCCATGATGCTGGCCGGCCATCAGGAGCAGGCCGAAATAATGATCGAAAAAAACCGCAGGATCATTCTGGAATCCGGGGCTAAAACGATGGTTACTTCCTGTCCGATTTGCTACAAAGTGTTTGCCAAAGAGTATAATCTGAATATCAAAGTTGTACATCATACCCAGTACCTGTTGGAATTGGCAAATAGCCGGCAAATAAAACTTGAGTCCATGACTGGCAGCGCTGTATATCACGATCCATGCGAATTAAGCCGTGATGTCCGCATTTACGAGGAACCCAGAAAACTGCTGAATAAAATAATAAAGGTGGTACCTGGCGAATATGAGAAGGACAATACCTTATGTTGCGGCAATAGTCTGGCCAACTTCTCTGCGGGGAATGAGGTAAGGCTCTCCGTAGCCAGGGATGCCTGTGAAAAGCTAACTGCACAGGGCGGACAGGTTCTGGTAACCTCCTGCCCGATGTGTAAAAAAGCCTTTGAAAAGGTATCCGGCATACCGGTAAAGGATATCGCCGAACTGGTCAGCAAATCCATGCTTAAACACCAGCAACATCCTATTCAGGGGAGCCGGAAGAAGGAACCAGTTGCTGCCGGAATGCTTCATTGAACCGGCTGATTTTCCGGATCGTTTCTTTAATATCCCGGTTGCAGGTTCCTGTTGTATGCAAAAAAAACTGATCATCGGCCGGTATTGCTGACAGAGACTCTAAGATTTCCTCATTGGTTTTCTTACTGATGTTCAGGCTGTATTGTACAATTGGCTTATTATCAATATTTTGCGATACGCCTTCCACATACTGTCTGATTTGCCTGTCAGACAATAGCATCCGGGCCATCAGGATTTCCGGATTGGAAATGCCGATCATTGTCAGGTCATCTTTTCTGTTCAGCACCTGGAAATCAGAATAAAGCCGGCACAGATCGGGCCTTTGGGGAATTTTGGCCCCGATCATAAGCATTCTTTCAGGAGTAAGGTACCACATACTTACTTCCGGAAAAACTACTGACAAAGCCTTTATTAAAGTTCTGAATTCATTGGTTGTGATGCCGTTTGTTGGCAAAACCTGACAAATCAACCCCTTATCCGATAATTTTTCGAAACAAATACGGTAAAACTCAGTGGTATAGTTATTTGGCATCTGCACAAGCTGAGCATAACCGGTAGTGATGAGATCTACATCTTCCTCTGTCCGCATGAGGTAACTTCTGGCATCCTCTATAGTAAGATTAACATGACTACTGGTCAGAATGTCGTCATTGTCATCAGCGAAAACATCGGAAGAAAATCTGACAATCTCGGGAAAAATATCCGTAATATGAATGGCTGTAATCCCACATTCTTCTAAAACAGATGCTGTTGTACCCATCCCAAACCCAATTACCACAGCCGACTGAATATTACTATTCAACAGGATGGGGAGAAAGGCTGGTATTTGCTGTACTTTTGCCCCTGCCGGATCAGAACTGAACAAATCCCGGTTATTGAGCAGCACCGTGCTTGTTCCGTCCGGTTGCTCCAGGGTGCTCAGGGATGTAGTGCTGCCTTCAAGCATTTTGACCGGTTTCGCGGCTGTTCTGTTTTCGGGAAGGGGCAGGTTGAAGTGAAATACCTTGAAAGCACTTACAATGACAATATAAAGAATAACGGAGATGACGGCATAACCCAGCCGGAATCCTCTGATGAGTCTTGAATCCCTGAGTATCAGATACACGCCGGACAGGATGATCGCCAGGGCCAGAATGAAATAGGCATAGTATAAGCCGGCCAGGGGAATCAGGATAAACAGGGTAATGACGATGCCGAATATGGCACTGATAAACCAGATGAAAGCAAGCCGGCCAAAACTGCTGCCGGTTTTTTGAAGCCGTTTTAAATACAGTTTACCAGCCAGGGGTAATGATAATCCCGTCATCACGGCAGGGAAAAGAATTAAAGTAGCATACAACAGTACCTGACTTGTCAGAAGTTCAACAAAAGTATTGGATTCACTGATCTTATGAAATGCGATGCTTTGCACCACAAAAAGAGCAGCATAGGATAATACTGCTGAGAATCCGGTAATAATCTGAAACGTGGCCATGGTTAAAAAACTGTTGGCAGGTTTTTCAGTAAACCACCTGTAAAGGGCACTTCCCAAAGTAAGTCCGGCCAGTGTCAGCGAGATCGCCAGCGTATGAAAATGTACTGGTTTCATCTCGTTATAATAGGAAAGGACCCTGAGGCAGATCAGCAGGTAGGCTGCTGTGGTGAATCCCTGGAAGGTATATACCCTGATCATGGCACGGGTAAGTTTGGCGCCTGTCTCGAGTACAGTCTTTCGCTTTTTGAACCGCAACACGGTTTTTCTGACCCTTTGGGTCGCTGGGGTTTGATGATCCACAGGGCTCCTTAACCTTCTTCTGACCATATAGAGGATGGAAACCGATGAACCAGCTATAAAAAGAAAGGCAGCCAGTATTTGTGCCATCCTGAAACCATACTGTGGAATCAGATAAAGCGATGTCAATAGCAAACCAACGATAACCCCTGTAGATCCTGCGACAATGATGGCACTCATGAAATTGCCTGCTTCACTGGCATGCCGGATGAAATGCCGGATCAGTAAGGTGAAAATGCCGGCCATAATCCCGGCAGGTATGAAAAGAAAGATCAGGGTCAGCAAAAGCCTGAGCAATTCAATGCCAAATGGTCCGGGAGATAACGCAGTGTTCATTTTATAAAAAAGTCCGGTCATCTTCTGAAAGAGGAACGGATCAGCCAAAAGACCGATACCTGAAATACCTGCCAGTATAGCAAAAAGAGTAAGCCGGTACGGGGTTTTGTCAGCCAGCAAACCTGCACACAAGCTTCCAATGGCCATGGAGAAGAGCATGGTCACTGCAACCGTAACAGCTGAAACGGTATGTGTGCCAAAAAACAGGGTATACTGCCGGTACCAGGTATACAAACCTATAGAGGTGGCTATTCCTGACAGGATCATCAGCAGATAGAAAATGCCGGGTACAATGCGTCGAAACCTATACATAATAAATAAAGCAATTTACAACCTACAACCATCACAACCTGCCTGCCGGCAGGCAGGCCATCACAACCCCCTTAAAACCCCTCCAGCCTCATCGTAACCGCAGGGATCAGCAACAAAAAACCTGCCACCAACAGGATCACCATCAATGGCAATATCCACCTGAACCATTTTTCATAAGGAATACGGGCTACCCCTAAAACACCCATCAACACAGCCGATGCCGGTGTGATCATGTTCGTAAATCCGTCTCCGAACTGGTATGCCAGAACAGTGGCCTGTCGCGACAGGCCCACCAGGTCAGAGAAGGGAGCAAATATCGGCATGGTGAGCGCTGCTTTGGCTGATCCCGATACCATGACCAGGTTGATGCAGGTTTGGATCAGGTACATAAAACTTACTGTGGCAATCTTTCCGAAACCTTTCATGGATTCGGAGAGCCTGTAGAGAATGGTGTCGATAACCTGACCATCTTCAAGAATCACGATAATGCCGCCGGCAAGTCCAACGATCAGCGCGGCAGGAAGAATGTCTTTTACGCCTTCCATAAATAGCTTGACCACCTCATTGGGCGATTTTTGCTGTGCTATACCTGCAAAGATCCCCATGGCAAAAAACAGGGTGGCGATTTCCATGATATACCAGCTGTATCCCATTACACCGATGATCAGAAAAAGTATAGTAAACAACAACAGGTGAAGCAGATAAAAATGCACTGATTTTCGCAGTGCCGAGGATCCCGGTTACTGCATACAAGCCGGTCATTACGGGTAATAGAGGGATCGATAGCAGAAACAATATTTCCTATTTCCAGTGTGGTTAAGGGATATTTACAGGAAAATGCGAGCAAAACCGCACAGATAATGCCATAAACAATCCATGATGCGCGCGGAGTATGGTAGACAACCTGTCCGTTTGCCTGCATGTGCTGCTCGCGCCAATAGGTATCCAGGTCGAAAACCCGGGAAGATGATGGATTTCTTTTGATTTTTGCGGCATAGCGCAGAAAGAAAACAAGGGATAGGACATTCAGGATGACCCAGCAAAAAAGCCGGTATTCAATCCTGAAAACAAAGGCAATCCCGAAATTCCCTGTGCGATGCCAATGGTGAACGGATTGAGAATGGCTCCGGCAAATCCGATTCCGGCTGCCACAAACACCACAGCAACTCCGGTAATGGAGTCATATCCCATTGAAATGGCCAGGGGAACCAGTACAATAATAAAGGCAATGGTTTCCTCACTCATGCCAAAAACAGCGCCAAATATGCTGAACATCAGCCATATGAGCGACAAGTATCAGGGGCTCCACACCTGATTTTCTGAAAATCCGGTAATGGCCGATCCTGCGGGTAAATCCGATAAAAGAAAATATCCCTGCGTCAATGGCTTTGCTGCTGTTCATGATCCAAAAGGACCACCAATCAGTAAAATAAAAATGATAATCCCTGCCTGTCTCACAAATCCTTTGTAAAACGATGCAAACACCTGCCACCACTGATTTATGTTTTCGGTGTAATGAAAAACAAGTTGTTTTTCCTGAATGCCATGGGCAGTTGAAATTTCCTGGCTGTATTTGCCGCCGGGAATGATCCAGGTCATCACTGCAGCGATCAATAACAGATAGAAGATTATAACAAAAGTATGCGGGAGTTTCCTGGTCATAAATCTTGCATAGGATAAGAAAACACAAAAGGCTTTTTCACGGGATTAAAGATAAAATATTTTCAACACTCCATAATAATGCTTTTAACGGCATGAATAACTTGATGCGCTATATCCTGTTTGTAACGACCTTTCCGACAGTAATTATTGATAAACCTGCTTTTTTTTGTGATTAATAGCAAAACTCATGTTACGAATTCATGGAAATTACTATTTTTGGAAAGGAGGGTAAGGCCTATTGAGCCCGCACAAGGGCTTATGTATATTTATTACATAAAATATTAAATATATACTTATTATAATACTGAATATCAAAACGATATCTTTTTTTTACGAATTTTAATATATTTTAAATTTTTTTTAGTTTTGAAGAATCTGATCTTAACCCATCAGGAGTTTTATTAACCTATTATAAACCTAAAATTTTAATCTATGAAAAGGATTTCGAGTTTGCTTGTATGCTTGCTCTTGTTTGGCTTCTACGCCGCATTTGGGCAAGACATACAAATAAAGGGAACGGTTACCAGCTGCAGAAGACGGTAGTCCGCTTCCGGGGGTGTATGTATTAATTAAAGGTACGAATACATGGTATCTGCCACTGATGTAAATGGGACATTACAGGTTGTCGGCTCCTTCTACAGCAACCCTGGTATTCAGTTCCGTTGGCTACAAAACTCAGGAGATTGCATTAGCTGGGCAATCGCAGATCGATGTGGTTTTGGAACTCGATGTGACTGAGGTGGATGAGATCGTGGTTACCGCTATCGGTATCACCCGTGCTAAAAAAGCGCTGGGATATTCCGTTCAGCAGGTAGTGGTGCTGATGTTTCACAGGCAAAAGAAACAAACGTGATCAACTCACTTGCAGGGCAGGATTGCCGGTGCTGTTGTTACCAATACATCCGGTGCAGTTGGTGCCTCTTCACGTATTGTACTCCGTGGTGTTAACTTCATTGGCAGTAACAACCAGCCACTTTTTGTTGTTGATGGTGTTCCCATTATCAACAGCAATTTCGGCGGAACTGACAACGAAGGTGTAAACCGCGGTAATGGTGCCGGTGACATCAACCCTGATGACGTGGAAAGCTATACGGTCCTGAAAGGTCCCAATGCAGCTGCATTGTATGGATCACGCGCATCCAACGGGGTTATCCTCATCACCACCAAGTCAGGTAAAAATAAAAAAGGTCTGGGTGTAACGTTTAACAACTCCACTACCTGGGAAACTCCCATGAAATTACCTGATTTTCAAAATGACATATGGTCAGGGTTCAGGCGGACAGTTTGCTTTTGTTGATGGTGCAGGCGGCGGTGTTGCTGACGGTACCGACGAAAGCTGGGGTCCGAAACTCGACATCGGCCTGATGATTCCCCAGTTCAATTCCCCTATTGATCCCGACACCGGTGAAAGGATTCCCACTCCCTGGGTTTCTCATCCCGACAACGTGAAGAATTTTTACGAAACCGGCCATACCATGACCAATAACATTGCACTGGTTGGCGGAACCGAGAATATGAACTTCAGGGTGTCCATCACCAACCTGACCCAAAAAGGTATGGTGCCCAACACCGATTACAGAAGAAATACGATTTCTGTTTCAGGAGCAACGGATCTTTCCAAAAAGCTGAATGTTTCCGCTAACGTAAGCTACGTAAATGCAAAAAGTGATAACCTGCCCGGTTATGGCTATGATGCACAAAACGTTGTACAGCAGCAGGACTGGTTCGGCCGTCAGGTGGATATTGCCGCACTGAAGGATTATAAGAATCAGGAACTCGGTTATGCCTATGCCGATATTCCGCTTACCGCCGGTAAAGGTATTTCCGGATACAAATACAACTGGAATTACAATTATCATAACAACCCGTATTTTACGCTGTACGAAAACCTGAACTCACTTGACCGTGATCGTTTCTACGGCAATGTAAAAGCAACGTACAAGCTTACTGACTGGTTAAGTGCCATGATCAGGACCGGTGGTGACATCTCCACCAACCTGAATACCGGCAAAATTGCCCAGGGCGACGTGGACAACAGTTATGGTTCATACAGTGAAGATGCAACTGTCAGGAAAGAGATCAACACCGACTTCCTCGTGAGTTTCAACAAGAATTTCGGAGAAAGTTTAAGTGTCATCCTGAATGTCGGCGGCAACAACATGTATTCATCCTATCAGAACAATTATTCCGCAGCCAACGAGCTGGCCATCGGCGGTGTTTACAATGTTGAAAACTCCAGGGTGCCGCTGGTCACTTCGAACTACAGCAGCCAGAAAGCTATCAACAGTTTATACGGTAGCGCCAACATCGGATTCAAGAATGTTGTTTTCCTCGATGCTACTTTGCGTAATGACTGGTCCAGTACATTACCCGAGGACAATAATTCCTATCTCTATCCTTCAGTGTCCTTGAGCAGTGTGCTTACTGACCTGTTCAAAATGGATTCACGGCTCCTGAATTTTGCCAAGGTAAGGGTTAGCTGGTCCAAGGTGGGTAGTGATACCGATCCTTATCAGTTGCTTCCCTATGCTGAATTCGGTGACGGATGGAATGCCAGCACCAAGTTGCTGAACCTCTTTGTTCCCAATACCCTGGCCAATGCTAGCCTGAAACCTCAGATGGTTACATCGACAGAAATTGGTGGTGAATTCATTTTCCTCGATAACCGCGTGAGGTTTGATATAACCTATTACGATTCAAAAGCTGAAGACCAGATCATTCCGGGATTGCCCATCTCCGCTACTTCGGGTTATTCCGCCATGAATGTTAACGCCGGTACCATGTCGAATAAGGGTATTGAGATGCAGTTGGGACTTACCCCGGTGAATATGGCCAATAGGACTCAGGTGGGATATTAACATTAACTATGCCAATAACAAGAACAGGGTTGAAGAATTGCCGGAAGGTATTGACAATCCTACCAGCTGGGAACTTACTGGGACATGAAATTGATTGCCAAGCCGGGTGAACCTTATGGTTCCTTCTATGGTTATGATTTTGCCCGGGATCCCAATGGCAACGTGATCCATCGAGGCGGTTTGCCGGTTCAGGGTGACCTGACGATGCTGGGTTCCTATACTCCCGACAATACCGGCGGTATGAACAACATCCTCACCTTCAAGAATCTTTCCATGAGTGTCTTGATTGACTGGCGTAATGGTGGCGAGCTCTATTCCATGACCACTACCTGGGGCCGTTATGCAGGTGTTCTTGAGGAAACTCTCATCGGTCGTGAAGGCGGTATCGTTGGTGTAGGTGTAAAAGCAGTTGATGACGGCAGATGGTAACGTAACCTATGTACCCAATGACATTGTTGTAACTGCTGAGAATTACAACAAGGCTGCTTACAGCAATACGCTGCAGTCCTCCAGTGTTTTCGACGCCAGCTTTGTGAAACTTCGTGAAATCAGCGTTGGATATACCTTCAGAAAGATCGGCAACACGCCTCTCAGGGACCTGAAAATATCGCTGATCGGTCGTAACCTCGCACTGCTGAAAAGCTCCGTACCCCATGTGGATCCCGAAACTGCCTTTGGCAGCGGTAACGTACAGGGATTTGAGTTTGGTCAGTTGCCTTCGGCCAGGAGCATTGGTTTCAGTCATTAGCCTGGGTCTTTAATAACCATTAAAAATACTGAAATATGAAAAAGTTAACATTAAAATATTTGATTCCCGGACTAGTATTGTTTTTCCTGGGATCTTGCACGAAAAATTTTGAAGAATACAACACGAATCCGAACAGTCCTGGATTGGACCAGGCTTCCCCGGATATGTTGCTCACCCAGGCCATTGAATCCATGACCGACCGCGTACATGAGATCTTCCTGGGTCATGAAATGGGTTCCTGCTGGGTTCAGCATATGGCTAAAGTTCAGTACACCGATGAGGACCGGTATATCCCCCGTATCAGTGTGATCAACAACTCCTGGACCAGCTTTTACGCTGCCAGCGGTTATGATGTCGTATACCATTATCAAGAATTGCTGAAGCCACTGGTCAGGACAATTACAAAGGCGTTGGACTGGTGATTGAAGGTTTATATCAGTTCCGTACTGACCGACCTGTTTGGTGACATTCCCTACACCGAATGCCTGGAAAGGCGCCGTTGATGATGGCAGCATCATTCAGCCGGTTTACGATGACTCAGGAATCGATTTATCTCGATATGATTGCCAAACTGGATGAGGCCAATACCTTGCTGACCGATGCCGCCGAAATTCCCGGTGATATTCTTTACGGTGGCGATCCTGTTTTGTGGCAGAAATTTGCCAATTCGCTCCGCCTGAGACTTTTACTCCGTATGTCGGCCCGTGATGAAGCTTTTGTCACCACTGAAATGACCAAGATGGTGGATGACCCGGATACCTATCCGATCTTTGAAAGCAGTGCTGATCATGCTGCCCTGCAATACCTGGGTTCTGCACCGAACAATCACCCGATCAATGAGAACCGGAAAACCCGTGACGACCACAGGGTTAGCAAGTCTCTGATTGATTTAACCTATACCAATAATGCTCTGGTTGACTGGCGTGTTTCGCTTTATGCTGAGCTTGACGGCAATGATGATTATGAAGGATTGCCTAACGGTTTGACTTCCTCAAAAGCAGCAGCTTATAATGATAATGGCTTGAAGTTTACTTCCAAGATCGGAAGTTTCTATGCCGAGGCCACTGCTCCCGGTATGCTGATGAGTTATGCCGAGCTTCAGTTCATTCTGGCAGAGGCAGCTTATAAAGGCTATATTGCCGGAGGAGATGTTGCAGCGGAAAATTACTATCTCGAAGGGATCTGGGCTTCCTACAGCCAGAATCACGACTATTTTGCCGGCATACTGGATGACGTCTGGGGTGGCACATTTGAAGCTCAGCTGGGCTGGGATGGTGTTCAGGATATTGTTGAATTTGCCTATGAGAATTATGTAGCCAATGGTGCTCATACCTATGACAAAAGCACTTACTATCCTGTAGCTTATGATCCGGCCATTGCCATGGAACAGATTGCCTATGAACGCTGGGTAGCCGGTTTCGACCAGGGACTGCAAAGCTGGTTCGAATGGAGAAGAACGGGTATCCCTGAATTAACTCCTGCTGAAGATGGTGTAAACGGCGGAAAGGTACCCATCAGGGTGACTTATCCTTCCGATGAATATTCCAGGAATAAGACTAATCTGGATGCTGCCATAGGCAACCAGGGAGCTGATGACCTGAACACACCGGTATGGTGGGATGTTGAAGTTACCAAGTAATCAATGCCATTACTAAACAAGAAAAAATACAATTATGAAACATATAATTAAATTAGGTGTTTTACTCTTGGTTGCACAGGTGGTCTTTTTGAATTCCTGTGTGGAACCTGATGATCTGATGACTGCTGATGCAAAAACCGGTGGTCTGGTATTGCCTTCAACAAACCTGCTTTTAAAGGCCGGAGCCAATCAAAGTTTTGATGTGGTAATTGAAATACCTCAGGGTCCCGGTATTGAGAGCCTTGAAATGACGAAGGTTTTCAACCAGGGGGATACCCTGCTCTCCAATGTAGCTGAACTTGCACCGGTTGAGGTGAGCAGTGTCAACATAAATGATACAGCCTTCATAACCTTCTCACTGGACTATGCCGATCTGAAGGAAGGCCTTACACTGGATGGCGGACCTATGCCGGCAGAAGAAACCGGTTTGGGTATCGGCGATTCCTGGACCATTGAGTATACTGCTGTTATGGAAGATGGCCGTAAGGTATTGAACAATTTAACCACGGTTATTGCTGTTTCCAATAAATATGCAGGTTATTACCAGTGTGTTGGTTATTTCACCCACCCCACTCCGTCCAGCAGCCGTGCTATTGACCGTGAGAAATTCCTGTCCCCCATCAGCCAGACCAAGAGTTTGACCGAACTGGGTGATTTGGGCGCATCAGGTTATGATATCTATATCGATGTTCAGCCTGACAATACAGTGGTCGTTACAAAAGGTGTAACCTGCCCGACAGATGTTTTCATGTCGCCTGGTGAAACCAACTCCTATGATCCTGTAACCGGTCATTTCACACTGAATTATTATTATGTTGGTGCCAGTGGCCCTAGAATTATTGATGAAGAATACACTCCTTTGAATTAGTATTCAAGCAATAGATCGATGAAAAGCTGCCCTGACAGGGCAGCTTTTTTTTTCACCCACTTTCCTTATCTTTGTCGCTTCAATCGAAAAATGATATGTCTGTTAACGCTTCTACCATCGACTCTTTTATCAAATGGCCCGCCATGCGATTTCCCAAGGAAGCCATGCTCAGGCAACATGGCCGGGTGATCTGGATGTGCGGCTTGTCAGGTGCCGGAAAAAGCACGCTGGCTGCCAGTCTCGACCAGGAATTGTTCAACCGGGGCTACCTGTCGCAGGTTATTGACGGCGACGTGGTTCGAAGCGGACTCAATAAAGGACTCGGATTTACCGAGGAGGAACGGCACGAGAACCTCCGCCGGGTGGCTGAGGTGGCAAAACTTTTCCTGAATTGCGGTGTTATCAGTATTGTTTCCTTTATCAGTCCCACCCAAAATTACAGGACCATGGCCAGGAATATCATCGGAGAAAAGGACTTCCTGGAAGTGTATATCAATGCACCGCTGGATGTATGCGAAACACGTGATATCAAAGGACTCTATAAGAAGGCCAGAGCAGGAATGATCCATGATTTTACAGGCATTGACTCACCCTTTGAACCGCCAGTCAATCCCGGTGTTGAAATTAAGACCGAAAGTTTGTCTGTTGAAGAGAGCACACGGCAATTGCTGGATTATGTTTTACCCTTAGTTGAATATACGAATAAACATGAATAGTTACAATATCAACCATTTAAAAGAACTTGAAGCGAATCGATTTTTGTGATCCGTGAAGTGGCTGCCCAGTTTGAGAGACCCGCCATGCTTTTTTCCGGCGGCAAGGATTCGATTGTAATGTATTACCTGGCCCGTAAGGCATTTTGGCCCATGAAAATTCCTTTTCCTTTGCTGCATATTGATACCGGGCATAATTTCCAGGAAACACTGATTTTCGTGATAAACTGATGGAAAAAACAGGTGGACAGCTGCATTGTTCGGCTGGTCCAGGATACCATCGACCAGGGCAAGGCTATTGAAGAAACAGGGTATCAATGCCAGCCGGAATATGCTTGCAAACAGTAACATTGCTCGATGCCATCGAAGAATTTAAATTTGATGCTGCTATGGGTGGTGGCCGCCGGGACGAGGAAAAAGCCCGGGCCAAAGAACGGTTTTTCTCCCACCGCGATGAATTTGGGCAATGGGATCCTAAAAACCAGCGTCCCGAACTGTGGAATATTTTCAATGGGAAGAAAAGAATGGGTGAGCATTTCAGGGTTTTTCCGCTGAGCAACTGGACAGAAATGGATGTTTGGCAATATATCTATATGGAGAATATTGAAATCCCCAATCTTTATTTTACCCATGAGCGTGAAGTTTTCAACCGCGACGGTGTTTGGCTTGCCTATGCACCTTTTATGAAACTGAAACCAACGAGAAAGTGGAAGAAATAGATGTGCGTTGCCGTACCATTGGCGATATGACCTGCACCGGACTGACCCTTTCAAAAGCCAACACCCTGGAAGATATTATCCTTGAAGTGGCTGCAACCCGGGTTACCGAACGCGGAGGCCGGTATGACGACAAACGGTCTGAATCGGCCATGGAAGACAGGAAGAAGGAAGGGTATTTTTGAGGGACACAGGAAGCGAGTGACTAGGCTGACAAGTGAGATATGTGACGACTGAATGACAGGCATGAATACATTAATTACACAAATGAAACAGTACCGATTAACAAATCGAACAAAAAATGACTATACAGGATAAATCACCAGGATATCTGGATATGGAGCTGCTGCGTTTTACCACGGCAGGAAGTGTTGATGACGGAAAAAGCACGCTGATCGGCAGGTTATTATACGACAGCAAAGCAATTTTCGAAGATCAGCTGGAAGCCCTTGAAAAGGCAAGATCAAGCGCGGTGAGAACAGATCAACCTTGCATTGCTGACAGACGGATTGCGTGCCGAACGCGAACAGGGAATTACCATTGATGTGGCATACCGCTATTTTGCCACTCCCAAAGCGCAAATTCATCATTGCCGATACACCCGGACATATTCAGTATACCCGCAATATGGTCACCGGGGCTTCCACCGCCAATGCGGCACTGATCCTGATTGATGCCCGCAACGGTGTTATGGAACAGACCATCCGGCATTGCTTTATTGCTTCGCTGCTTCAAATTCCGCATGTGATCGTTTGCGTAAACAAAATGGATCTGGTGGATTTCAGGGAAGAAGTGTTTGAGAATATTCAGCATGATTTAACCGATTCTCCGACAAGCTTGAGATCCACGATGTCTATTTCATTCCCATCAGCGCCCTGAAAGGGGATAATGTGGTTGACCGTTCACAAAATATGCCCTGGTACCAGGGACCACGCTGATGTATTTGCTCGAGAACATGCATATCAGCAACGATGAGAATTTTATTGATCCCCGTTTCCCTGTTCAGTATGTTATCCGGCCCAATACCGATGAGTTTCACGATTACCGCGGATATGCAGGTCGTGTGGCCGGCGGTATTTTCAAAAAAGGGGATAAGGTGATGGTTCTGCCCTCCGGGTTTTCCACGGCCATTAAGATCAATCGATATTCATGAAGGAAAGCCTGGCACTGGCTTTTCCCCCCCAATCGGTTACCATAACCCTCGAAGATGATATCGATATCAGCCGGGGAGATATGATCGTAAAGGAAAACAATCTGCCGCAGGTCGGACAGGATATTACCGTGATGATTTGCTGGCTGAATGAAAAACCCATGCGCCCGGGCGCAAAATACTGGATCCGGCATACCACCAGAGAGGCACGATGTATTATTAAAGAGGTAAATTACAAAGTTAATATCAACAACCTGGAAAGGAATTACGAGGATAAGCATATCGGATTGAATGAAATTGCCGAAGTCACGCTGCGCACAACGCAACCGCTGTTCTATGATTCATACCGGCAGAAACAGGATAACCGGATCATTGGTCCTGATTGATGAAGGCACCAATGAAACCATTTGTGCCGGAATGATTGTATAAAAAAGCAGAGACCCTGACTAATATCAGGGTCCCTGTTCATTACTGCAAAATGCTTCTATCTAAAATCTAAAAATCATTCTTCATTCTTCATTTTTCACTTTTCATTTTTCATTATTCACTTTTCATTATACTTTCACTTTTCACTTTTCATTATTCTCCACTCCCCCCAAAATAAAAGTTAAAGGAAATCTTTGAATACGTCGGCATGATGCCTAGTTTAAAAGTATCCTCAAAATCTTCAGGTTGATAGTCAACGCCATTGTAGACATCTTCCTCGTAACTGTCGCTGTACTTGCCACCCATGTACCGTAAGCCAAATTCACCACCCACACTGAAATTATTATCAAAAAAGTACTCTATACCAAAACCGAGCTCACCACCCAACAATTTTACTTCTTTCAAAACATCATTCACTTCCTCAATTTCGGTACCATTGTCTTCTACCTTTGCCCTGATGATGGGTTTAGCAACACTCAGGTTAAAATAGGCTTTTAATTTATTCTGTTCAATGGCAAAGAACTTAATACCTACATTGGGTACATAGAGATTGGCTGAAATTTTCATTTCATCAGAAAAGGGAACTACATTGGCACCATCCCATTCCATACCGGTTTGTTCTAATTTAAACCTGGCATTGGCATACTGGAAACCTACGTAGGGTACGACTTTACCAATCTTAAAGCCAAAATAGGCGCTATTGGTGGATAAGCCGGGAGCTACACCAAAGGAAAACTGACTGTAACCTTTCAGTCCAAATAACAGACAGACAGCAAAAAATAAAAATGCTTTTTTCATAATTTGATTAGTTTGGTAAATGAAAATTTAGTTTGGAATTAATCCAATTACAACTTAATTGTTAATCATCAAGTATTACGGCATTTACCAAAAAAAGTTAATGCTTTGTCTCAAAAAAACTGTAGATTTTTTCTACACAGGAAAGGAATTAACATGGTTGGAACCTATATAGTTCACGCTGGCAGTAAGTTTTAGAAGATTCTTCTGATGGTGAATAACTTATGTGTATATTGACGGGTCTCCAGATTGAAAATGCCAGTTTCATCCAGCCGGTCCACATGCACATACCCTGAACTGTGCACAATTTCTTCAGGAGAAAGGATCATTCCTACATGATATACCTTGCCCTCTTCATTGGCGAAAAAAGCCAGGTCGCCCAACCGGGCAGTTGACAGTGAATTAATGATCTCACCCTGTTCAGCCTGTTGTGATGAATCGCGTTTTAACGCTATGCCGTGAATTTTAAAAACCGTCTGCACAAAGCCTGAACAATCACATCCAAATATCGATCGTCCGCCCCAAAGATAAGGGGCATTCAGAAACTGACCGGCTGTTTTGTGAAGGGTATTTAATCCCCGGGCACCAAAATCGCCGAATGTCCAGCGGATATGATAGGAGGCGTTTTCGATCTCCAATTCATTCTTCTTCTTGTTATATCCGGGCAGTGTGCTTCCTGCGAGGATCAGCTGAGGAGGAGCTCCGCGTTTTTCTATGCTCATGATCAGGGAGTCAAGTACTTTTGGACCGGACGTCTGTAACTGATCAAAAGAACTCCCGGAGATTTCCGTATGCAGTTTGCGGTCAATCCAGCCGGTATAATCATCGTACTGTGTGGTAATATGGATCCAATGGTCTTCGAGGGACAGTACCCGGTAGCTTTCTCCAAATAATAGCTGACTGACCATTTCCGATTGCTCCTCCGGGTTTTTACGCAGGGGAACCAAACTATGCAGGGCGATTCCAAATTCCATCCGTGTTTCTTTTATTTTCAGTATCTGCTGTTTTCAGGTTTGAACATCCACAAAGAAATGTTGTTTATTGAATATGAATGAATTATTTTTTATTAATTTGTAACTGTTAATATCCGGGAACAGTAATTATTCCCCTAAGATACAAAATACTGCTATTAACGCAAACATGAACAGATTGCTGTATTTGATCCGGAAAGATATCCGCACAATTTTAACCGTATTTGTTTTTATTGTTACCTCGGCCGTTGTTGTTTATTTACTCCCCCGCGAAGGAAAGTTCATGTATGAATACCAGAAGGGAGGGTTCTGGAAACACGAGGATCTGACAGCCCCTTTTATTTTCCCGGTTTACAAATCTAAATCGGAGTTGGCTCAGGAGCGGGATTCTGCCATAAAAAGATTCCGTCCCATTTTCGTTTTTAACCAGGAAATATCTGACCGGCGGGTACAGGAACTGCAGGATGATTTCAATGCCGGATGGATTGAATTCACCCTTACGGAGCTTAAAATGCCTTCGGTCGAGTCTTACCGGAACGATAAGCGCTATTTGGTTTATCGTCAGCTTGAACAAGAATACCGGTTGTATCTGACATCGCTGATACAGGAGATCTATCGCAAAGGGATAATTGATCTGGCGCCACTTGAAAAAAACGGCAAGGTATCCTATACAGAAATAACGTTGGTGAAGGGCAATGTGGCTGAAAATATTCCGATCTCCGCATTGTTTACCCCGAAATCAGCCTATGAATATATGGCTGATCGTTTGAATAACAGCATTCCCCGGAATAACAATGCCGCTGTCCGCAAATATGATTCGTTTTTTCGGAACTTTGAGCTTAATAATTACCTCTCCATTAATGTAACCTATGATGAGGTAAAATCAAAAAACGTAAGCAAGGATCTGATCAGCGGTATATCACTTACCAGGGGACTTATACAGGAGGGTCAGGGGATTATCTCCCGGGGGGAGTTTATCAATGATGAAAAATTCATGATCCTGGAATCTCTGAGACAGGAGTATGAGCAGAATCTTGGTTTCATGGCCAGGCAACTGGTAATTGTGGGCAAATTCATTCTGGTACTCGCTTCTTTTCTGGTTATCTATATGTTTCTCAGGAACTTCAGAAAAGAAGTGCTGGACAGCAATGTAAGGATTTCCTTTATTCTGCTGACGATGGTGATTATGATCCTTATTGCCAGCGCAACCATCAAATTCAATGTAATCAGTGTATATCTTCTGCCTTTCACCATTCTGCCCATCGTGCTGAAAACTTTCTTTGATTCAAGGCTGGCCTTATTTGTTCATATCATAACGGTTTTGTTGGTTGGCTTTTTTGTGCCGAATGGCTTTGAGTTTGTTTTTCTGAATGTGGTCGCCGGAATGATAGCCATCATTAGTCTGACTAATGTTTACAGGCGTTCCAAATTTGTGGTTACCTCCATTTATGTGATTCTGGCCTATTCGTTGATATACCTGGGCATAGCCCTGGTACAGGAAGGTGATTTGTCGCACATTGAGCTGAAGTATTTTCGCTGGTTTGCGGGCAACGGATTGCTGATCCTGGTTTCTTACCCCCTGATCTTTTTGTTTGAAAAGACATTCGGATTTATTTCGGATGCCACCCTGATGGAATTGTCCGATACGAATCAACCCCTCCTTCGTAAGCTGGCCGAACACGCACCGGGCACTTTCCAGCACTCCCTTCAGGTGGCCAACCTTGCTGAAGATGCTGTATTTCATGTTGGCGGCAATCCGCTGCTGGTAAGGGCAGGAGCGCTTTATCACGATATCGGGAAAATAGAAGACGCCATATACTTTATTGAAAATCAAACGACCACTATAAATCCTCATGATAATCTTGAATTTGAACAAAGTGCCAGGATTATCATTGACCATGTACGAAAAGGTGTGGAACTTGCCCGTAAAAACCGATTGCCCGAAGCGATCATCGATTTTATCAGAACGCATCATGGAACCTCTACGGTCCAGTATTTCTACCGCTCATTTCTCAGCAAATATCCCGAGACTGAAGTGGATGTGAAGAAATTCTCCTATCCCGGACCGAGGCCCATGTCGATAGAAACGGCCATTGTGATGATGGCAGATTCGGTTGAAGCTGCCTCACGAAGTCTCAAAACAATATCGGAAAGCACACTCGACCGGTTGGTTGATAACATTGTCAACACCCAAATGACTGAAGAACAATATAACGATGCCCAAATTACTTTTAAGGACATCACCACGATCCGCGAAGTATTTAAAAAGCGGCTGCGGAATATTTATCATGTGAGAATTTCATATCCTGTATAATCAGTAGAAATACCTACACCGATTAGGCATAACCATCAATTGTATTGCTCCCCCGGTTGTTCTTTCTTTGTAATTGAAGCTATGAAAGACAACATCATTCAGTATATTAAGGAGAAAGCTGCTTTCTTTACGCTGAAGAAGTTCTTCTGGATCATCATCATCCTTACCGGAGTGTTGATCCTGTTTGGCATTTATCAACTCACGGCCAATCACACCTTGCAGAATCTCCAGATCCGTATGGATAACCGTTTCTGGTTGTTTGCCCTGGCAGGATTTCTGGCCCAACTGATTGACGGTGCCTTGGGCATGGCTTATGGCGTGAGTTGTTCCAGCATGCTGATTGCATTTAATGTACCGCCCCTGATTTCATCGGCAAGTGTTCATATTTCAGAAGTTTTTACAACAGGGGTATCCGGATTATCCCATTTACGGTTTAAAAATGTTCACAGGCAGCTTCTGATGAAACTGGTATTGCCAGGCATCCTGGGAGCGGCCATCGGAGCTTATCTTTTGTCAGAATACTTCAACGGTGACTGGTTAAAACCATTTGTGTCGGCATATCTGATGATTCTCGGTTTGCTGATCCTTCGAAAAGCATTAATCAAATCTGATCTGATCGTCAGGAAGATTAAACACGTCCGAAGACTTGCTTTGGTGGGAGGTTTTCTGGATGCTGTAGGCGGGGGAGGATGGGGACCTGTGGTTGTTTCCAACTTAATTCATCAGGGTGCAAATCCTAAAAGGACCATCGGAAGTGCCAATACAGCAGAGTTTTTTGTGGCCCTGGTAAGTTCGGCAGTTTTTATTTCATTCATAAAAATAACGAACTGGCAGCCTGTAATAGGCATTTTATTGGGAGGTATCATTGCTGCGCCCCTTGCAGCTTTATTTGTGAAGATAATCAGACCAAAACCACTGATGATCGTGGTAGGTTGCCTGATTACACTGATCAGCCTTTATAACATATACAAATCACTCCCTGCTTTTGAGGGACTGATCATCAAAATTTTCTAAAAGTCAGGGTAAAAAAAACCTAACAGATTTGAAAACCTGTTAGGTCAGTTCTTTAATTTCTTCCCCTTTTGAAAAAAAGTAATCGGGCGATTACTCAACAACTGCAGCAGTATCAACAACAGCTGTGTCGGGAGCAGCTACAGGAGCTTCTTCAACAACAGTTGCATCAGTTGCAGGTTCAGCGGTTTTGGATTTGCATGAACTGAGTGCGATAACACCAAACAAAGCAAAAGCAACAAACAAATAAGCTATTTTTTTCATTTTCTTAATTATTTTATGTGAATGATACATTAATAAATCGCCACAAAAATAGTAAATAAATTAAATCTGCAACTTTATTTTTTCATTAATTTGAATTATAGCAGTTTAAAAAAATGAAAAGATACATTGGATCGTTAGGCAATCCCACTTTAAAAGAATATATATAAAAGAAAATCAAATATATATAACTTCTCAACTGTTCATAATCTTGTTAATAACTTGTAGGATATCTGGTTATTCACTTTTGCAGGTACCGGTCTTATTTAGATTTTTCTTTATCCTGACGTGAATTTCTTTGAAATTTTTCTGACTCTGCGGAGGAATGAGGTTATTTTCTTCCAGGAATAGTATTTTTGCCTAGTTTTATCAACCTGTTTTCATGAAGACATCTGTTGCATATGCGCCTAAAATCTCTTGTTTCAGGCAATGGAGCAGGAAGAAGTATGCTGTCTTCCTGAGTCTTTCAAGAGTGGTGAAAATCGGTGTATTGTGTTTCTCCTATTCCCTGGTGAACAGATTGCCATTGATCATGGCGCAGACAGATACAACGACATTCGAGCCTGAATCACTCGAGATCGAAGCGGTAGAAGTCATTGGTCGAAGAGGTCCGGCAGTATTTTCAGAAGTTTCAAGGACAATTTCAGTTATCAGCCGGGAAGATATTGAGAAAGCAGGTGTTCAGAATATCATTGACCTGCTGGAGTATGTTTCCAATGTAGATATTCGCCAGCGGGGTATTTACGGAATTCAGGCGGATGCAAGCATCAGGGGAGGTTCATTTGATCATGTAATGATCCTCATGAACGGTATTAATCTAAGCGATCCGCAAACCGGTCATTTGAGTCTGGATATACCCATTGATCATGAAAACGTGGAAAGGATTGAAATACTGGAAGGTCCGGCCGCCAGGGTATTGGGACCCGGTGCTTTTACCGGTGCCTTGAATATTGTTACGAAGAGGGGGACCCGGAATGCTCTTTCTGCATCACAGGTACTGGGCAAGTATGGCTACAACAGAACCCAGTTGGATGGGAGTGTTAAAGCAGGTATCGTGCAAAATTATTTCTCCCTGAGTCGCTCCTCTTCAGAGGGATATATGAAAAATACGGACCATCATCTTCAGAATGTGTACTATCGCGGGAACCTGATACACGAAGAGGCATCCATTGACTTCCAGGCCGGGTATCAACATAAGAAATTCGGTGCCGGTGGCTTTTATTCACCCAGGTTCCCTGATCAGTTTGAAGAAGCAAGTGTTTGGCTTGCAAGCCTTAAAGTATCCACTGGCAAAATCATTAAAATAACGCCTTCGGTTTATTGGCGTCGCCGAAAGGACCATTTTTTGCTGGTTCGTGACAATCCGGAGTTTTATGAAAATTTTCACCGGACTGATGTTTATGGAAGCCAGCTCAACATCTCCTTTGCCCGTAAAAACTTCACATCAGTGATAGGTTTTGATCTGAGATCGGAAAATATCCTGAGCAATAACATTGGATTTGATCATCCTGAACCTGTTGCGGTAAAAGGAGAAGACAGTGCCTATTATACCAGGAGATATGCCAGGACGAATATGGCCGCTTTTCAGGAAAGCAGTATTTCCTATGGGAAGTTCAGGTTAACTGCAGGAATTATGGTGAACTGGAATACAGCCTATCCTGATGAACCCTCTTTATTCCCGGGTATCGACATGAGTTATCAGATTCTCCCGGGTACCCATGTTTATGCCAGTGTAAACCGGGCTTTGCATCTTCCCACCTTCACGGATCTGTTTTATACTGATCCGGTAAATCAGGGAAATATAAATCTGAATCCCAACCGCATGACCTCTTTTGAAGGTGGTCTAAAGTATGCTCGCAGTAAATTATACGGCAATTTTGCAGGATTTTACCAGTCAGGTAAAGAAATGATTGATTGGTTGTGGTCCTATTCCAGTAACCGGTATGCTCCGGTAAATCTCGACCAGTACAACGCCTGGGGAATTACCTCAAATTTTACCATGGATCTTTCGGATTATCCCTTCTTCAACAAATGGATCAGTTCCTTATCGGCAAATTATTTGTATTTGCACATTGATAAATCAATACCCGACAGTGTTTCCAAATATTATAACCTTAAAAACAAGCTATCTGTTACCATCAGGCAAAACATAACAAAGAGTCTGTTTTTTTCATGGAATTTAAGCTACCAGGATCGCTATGGTGAAGTGGTAGGCTATAATACCAGTGAAAACGCTTATTATACAGATCCATATGAGCCATTTTGGCTTGTGGATGGCTCAGTCACCTGGAGTTTCAGGTTTTTACAGGCATTCTTGGAGATATCAAACATTCTTAATACCCGATACATCGATGCAGGTTCAGCCCTTCAACCTGGAAGGTGGCCTAAAGCTGGTCTGATTCTGAGGTGGTAATTCTTTTATGCTTCTTCTTTGACTTTTTTTGTTGAATGTGCTTTAATCACCCTTAAGTTTCTGCCGGCTACCTCTTTACCATCCAGGGCGTTAATGGCTTCCATGGCCTCTTTCTTGTCCGGCATTTCAATGAAACAATAGCCCTTTGATTTTCCGGTACGTTTGTCCCGGATGAGCTTAATAGACTCAACAATACCCATAACTTCGAAGATATTCCTGATCTCATCTTCACCTAATGTGTAACTGATGTTACCAACATAAATTGTCATATGGTAATTGGATTAAGGAAATTCCAAATACAAGTTACGAAAAATAAATCTAATATAAAATAGTAGGATTAGATTATTGACCGCGAGTAGGTTTAATGGTATTTTGCTGCCGGGGAATATTATTATTCCACTGCAACAACCCCTGTTACCTTATACCCTGTTTTTTCAATGGAGGCTGAAATCTGATCGGGAGAAACCAAGCCGTCCTCGTAGGTAATCCATGCTTTACCTTCTTTAAAAGATGCCGTTGCTTCCTTCACGCCCTCGAGTGACAATGCACCTTTGGTGACTGTTTCCTCACATCCGGTGCAACTCATGCCGGAAATGCTGATTTCAATCTTATTGATGGCCTCCGGATTATTGGATTCAGTCTTTGCAGCCTGATTACAGGAAGCAAATAGCGCTATCAGCATCATGAATAATGTAATACTTTTCATTGGTATAATATTAATTAAATGTCATTCCAGTTTTCGCCCCGCTTTATCCGGCTGATCTGCATTTCTGATACTTTAAATGTTCTTGCCAGCACTGCACCCGGCACTCCCATATTTAACTGGTGTTTGATGATGCGTACATCTGCAATGGTCAGTTTTGTATAATGTCTTGGATCCGGTGCCAGGTAGCTGGCTCCAAGAAAATCCTTCCATCCGTTCCATTCATCATAAAAATACTCCGGTCTTGAAGGCAAATTACCAGGCCTGTCATGCCAATGGATATATTCCTTTGAATTTTTAATACCCGATTCCCGGGCGACCCTGGAAGCATCCCTGAAGCTGAGGTAATGCCTCGATTTCTTTTGTTCAGGATATCCGAGAAAATCGCGCCAGCCTTTCCAGGTACCTTTGCGAATGAAATATTCATCCGGTATCCTTGGAAACTTTCGTGGAAGTGGTTTTTTACTTCGTTTGTATGCATCAAATTTTCTGGCAGAAGTGATGCCCAGGGGGACTAAATTTTCGATGGTGTATTGTCGTGCTAAACTATATGACCATTTCAGCACATTATCCCAATCGCTGAAATCGATCTTTTCCATAGCGAGAAATGGTTCTTAATAGGCTAATATTACAAAATATAATTTAGATAGTGAAACCCGTATTAGTCAATCTCTGCTTCGTCGTGTAGAAAGGAAACTTTTACTAATATTGGGTTTGCAGCAGGCAAACCATGATCGGCATCTGTTTTTCGGTTTTTAGGAATATTTCCCAGAGTTTGACATCGGGATAGCGAACCGAAAGCAGCAAGGACATCATGGAGAAGGTCTTGGGTCCCTGAGGAACAATCATCACTTCGGAAGTGATCCGCTGATCGAGGCAATAGCAGTAAGAAGGGTATTAATATCTTCAGGATGATTGGCATCATAAGTTCACAATACTGTTGCTGTCCAGACCGATCCAGCAAAGTTTTGTTTGCTGTTAATACAAGCCGTGTATATTCAGGATCATGTGCGCACTGGGGAATGAAAACCAGCAGTTTTTGAGGTTTAACCTTATTGATCGCTTCCATGATGTAATCCTGGTTATTGTCCAGTGCAGCTATCATGGTAACAGGCTTTTTATCTCTGAGGTTGTCCCTGTTAAATAGCATTGGTCCGATATAATCAATGAAAAATTTGTTCTGGTTTTCTTTCAAACAATTTGGGCGTATAGGAAAGAAAAAGGTTTATTTATTGGCTTTGAAATTGTTTCTGGAGATATTATCGATAATCAGTGCATACCATTTTTTGGGCATACAGGAATAATCAATGAGCATGTTAAGCTGCCGTATTGATGTTGCATATTTCAGCAAGCAGTTCGTCAATGACCCTTGGATTCATTGACTGGCAGAGTATATTTTTTGAAGCCATATTTGCTCAAAGATCTCCAGATGCTTGCACCTGCTTTGCTTTTGATCAGGTTCATCGATGGTAAGAAGGTATTTTTTGGCAATTTGGACGTGGAGACTTTCTCTGCCAGATAGTAACATCTGGGTTGGTATCCGCAGGTGCAATAATACAATCGATTTGCTCAAACCGGATTTCAGGATATTCTATTTCTTGCAGATTTATTAGTTCCATGGGGTACTTTTTCGGCCTTAGATGGCAGCAATTTGCTGAATGTCAATATACTTGATTACGATTTAGGGCTTCAACTTTGTTTAATTCTTTTATGAATTCGCCGATACGGTTATGAATGAACGAATTTCCGGGTTTGGATATTAAAGTTTGTTTACCATATTGATCATAATCTCATTGGGCAGGATCCCAAGATCTATCCTGGAGAACTCAGGTTTAATCCGGTTTACAAAGTACATATCAATTTTCCCCATGTTCTTGGTTTCGATTTTGCCCCGGTTGATCACAATCAAAAAAGTCTTTGATATATTCATAAGTGCTCCCGGAAATGTTTACCATACCAACATGTCCGCTTTGTTCCATACGGCTCGCAATATTTACCGTGTCTCCCCAGATATCATAGGCAAACCGTTTTTTACCAACAACGCCTGCCACCACCGGACCGGTATGAATACCCAGCCTTAATTCCCATACAGCGCAAATTGTTCAATACTTTTGAATCATTCAGGGTATTCAGGTAGTGCTGAATTTCCAATCCTGCCAATACAGCATCAACCGGATTGCTTTTGTTGCTCAGCGGCAATCCCCCGACACACATATAGGCATCCCCAATGGTCTTGATCTTTTCGATATAATGTCTTCCGGTTATTTCGTCAAAAGTGGCAAAGTAGGAATCCAAAATACTAACCAGGTCTTTTGGATCAAGCGTCTTGCTGATTCTGGAAAAACCTTTGAAATCAGCAAAAAGTACACTTACCAGCTTATACTGTCTGGTTCCGGCTCTCCCTTTTGATTTCAGCTGTTTGGCGACCTCAAAGGGAAGAATGTTGAGCAGGAGTTTTTCAGATTTTTCCTGTTCAAGTTCAATGGTCTGCTTTTGAAGGTTTATTTCCTGCTTTTGCTCTTCGAGAAGGGCATTAACTTGTTCCAGATTGCGGGTGATTTCTTTCATCTTTCGATTCTGGGCATGAAGTTCCTCTTCTTTATTTTTAAAGGTGGTGATATCAATTTCTACCGCTATAAGTTCTTCAATCAAACCCTGTGAGTTGATCAGGGGACTGATAAAAATCTGCAGCCAGCGTATTTCACCTTTTTTTGATTTTACCTGGCAAATGCAATCTACCGATTGGGTCTCCTTCAGACATTTATCGAAAAGACTGGCTATTTCAGAAGAAGGATCTAATCCGAAAATGGTGTTTCCATGAATCTCGCGATAGTCATCTAAACGAAATCCGTGCAAACGTTCAAATCCATCGTTTGCCCATTCAAGTTCTCCATTTGGTTTAATCAGAATAAATGCAAAAGGGGTATTCCCTGAACTGGTCATCAATTTTACCAGTACCTCATTGATCTTCTTTAGTCCTTTGAATTCTTTTGTCAATTTCATGATCAAATTCAAACAACTCCAGCGATTTTTTTATTCTTGATAACAACTCAGCCACCGGGACGGGATGGGGATAATTGTTGAAATCTATAACTCCTGAATTTTCGGCTTTGGTTAGCAGATGGCCAATTAAATCTTTGTTGGCCTGATTGTCATCAATGATAATGATTTTATATCCCATAGGAAAACGACAATAACCTTCTTTCTAATCTTTGATAGTTGCCCAAAGCTAGGCAATTATAACCAATAATACCGTCATAGCATATGCCCCTTTAAGGTTCAAGTATTAAGCTTAAACGATAAAAACGCAGGAAGGTTATAAAAGAAGCAGAGACGCAGAATTTTGCGGGTCTCTGCAAAGTGGCAGGTTAAAATTCGTTGAGCGTATCTTTAATAATATCAATGGCTTCCATAAGCTGATCCTCCGTGATTACCAAAGGAGGTGCAAAACGAATGATGTGATCGTGCGTGGGTTTTGCCAACAGACCATTATTTTTCAGGGCAATACAAACATCCCAGGCAGTTTTTCCATTTTTAGGTTTGATCACAACTGCATTTAGCAGGCCTTTCCCTCGTACAGCCTCCACCATATCATGATTCCTTTCGAATGTCTTTAATTCTTCGCGGAAAATCGCACCAAGTTTCTCTGCATTTTCAGCAAGCTTTTCCTCAACCAGGACTTTGAGCGAGGCAATGGCAACTTTGGCCGCCAAAGGATTCCCTCCAAATGTGGACCCATGTTCACCCGGTTTGATACACAGCATGATTTCATTATCTGCCAGAACGGCCGAAATGGGGAGTACACCACCGGATAAGGCCTTACCCAGTATAAGGATATCCGGTCGGACGTCCTCGTGCTGACAGGCCAGCATTTTACCTGTGCGTGCAAGTCCGGTTTGCACCTCATCCGCAATGAATAATACGTTCTTTTTGTGACAGAGATCACAGGCCCCTTTCAGATATCCGCTATCAGGTACAAATACACCTGCCTCACCCTGAATGGGTTCAACCAGGAAACCGGCCACATTGGGATCTTCTAAGGCCTTTTCAAGTGCCTTCAGATCATTATAGGGAACTACAATAAATCCGGGCGTGTAAGGTCCGAAACCTTTAAATGAGGAAGGATCGGTTGACATTGAAACACCGGTGATGGTTCTGCCGTGAAAATTGTCTTCACAGACGATGATTTTTGCTTCATTTTCAGGAATGCCTTTCTTCTCATATGCCCATTTTCTGCATAAGTTTAAGCGCACTTTCAACCCCTCGGCTCCCGAATTCATGGGCAACAGTTTATCATATCCCAGCAAAGAGGTGGCAGTATTTCTCATATTTACCAAGACAGTCATTATAAAATGCCCTGGAGGTCAATGTAAGCTTTTTGGCCTGTTTGCGCAGCGCTTTAATAATTTTCGGATGACAATGTCCCTGATTTACTGCTGAATAGGCAGACAGAAAATCATAGTACTTTTTGTCTTCCACATCCCATACAAAAACCCCTTTCCTTTTTTAAGCACTACAGGTAATGGATGATAGTTGTGTGCCCCAAATTCGTGTTCAAGTCCGATATAATCCTGGCTTGTAAGTGTTGTCATATTTTTCTGTTTATTGTGTTAACATTAATAATGAATTTTATTTCGCAAGTTTTGAATTTATATCCATAAAGAAAATGACAAATCGCAGGTTTGGTAGATGCAAAATTAGAATATCTGTTGATTTTATATTGCAAAAAAATAAGACAATTTTTCATAAATACTTGAATATTCAATTCTACCGATTATTTTTGAATAAAAATTACAAACTAACAATTTACGACATGGAACAAAATGGAATGCCGGTGGTGAAATTTTTCAGTGGAAAGAAAATACCTGTTGAACTGCATAAAGTAAGAATCGTTCAAAAGCTTCATCTGAAAAATATTGATGAAAGATACAAGGCCATGAATGAAGCGGGTTACAATACTTTTCTGTTGAATACAAATGACATTTTCCTTGATATGCTTACCGATTCCGGAACCAATGCCATGAGTGACAACCAGGTGGCTTCCATGATGCAGGCTGATGATGCCTATGCCGGATCGCAAAGCTATTATCGAATGGAAACAGCACTCAGAGAAGTATTTGGTAAGCATTATATATTACCGGTTCATCAGGGAAGAGCTGCTGAAAACATTATTTCCAAGGTTTTCATGAAAGAAGGTGATGCCATTCCCATGAATTACCATTTCACAACCACCAAGGCCCATCATGGAGCTGAACGGGGGAACCGTTTGGAAATATATACGGATGAAGCACTTAAAATAAAAAGCAGCGTAATCCTTTCAAGGGTAATATTGATATTGCCAAGCTGAAAAAAGTGATCGCGGATTATGGGCGTGACCGTATTCCATTTATCCGCATGGAAGCTTCCACCAACCTCATTGGAGGACAGCCTTTTTCCATTAAGAATATGCGTGAAGTCCGTGCTGTTGCGGATCAGAATGGTATGATTGTCGTTCTGGATGCCAGTCTGATTGGTGAAAATGCCTATTTTGTAAAAATGCGCGAACCTGGATTCAGCAATACGCCGATAAAGGATATACTCCGCGAAATGTGCGGACTGGCCGATATAGTTTATTTCTCCAGCCGCAAGGTAAGTTCTACCCGCGGAGGAGGTATATGTACAAGCAGCAAGGACCTTTATATGAAAATGCGGGATCTTGTTCCGCTTTTCGAAGGATTCCTGACCTATGGCGGTATGTCGGTCAGGGAGATCGAGGCCATGGCCATTGGTTTATATGAGACTACCGATGATACTGTGATCAGCCAGTCTCCTTCATTTATTGCTTATGCGGTGGAGGAAATGGATAAACTGGGTATTCCTGTGGTTACTCCTCCGGGTGCCCTCGGATGTCATATTGATTCCATGGATTTCTTATCGCATGTTCCTCAGACGGAATATCCTGCCGGAGCCCTTGCTGCTGCATTATTCATTGCCTCCGGATGTCGCGGAATGGAACGGGGAACTATTTCCAGCGTTAGAGATGAGAATGGCAATGATGTGCTCGCTGATGTTGAACTGCTGCGACTTGCCTTCCCAAGAAGGGTATTTACATTATCCCAGACCATGTTCCTGATCGACCGTGTGAACTGGCTCTATCAAAACCGAGAACTGATAGGTGGTTTAAGGTTTGTTGAAGAGCCTCCTGTTCTGCGCTTTTTCATGGGCAGGCTTGAGCCCGTAAATGACTGGCCATTGAAATTGATGAAGAAATACAAGGAAGATTTTGGAGATTCTTTGTAAAACTGTATTCGGTATTCGGTATTCGGTATTCAGTAGTACCGAGTACCGGCTACCAATTACCAAAAACCGGTTACCTGATCACCAAAGCCTGATAACACCATGAAAACTGACTGGCAGGCCGTTCGCACCAGATTCCCCGTTTGCCGCACTACCACTTATCTGAATGCTGCAGGCGGATCACCCATGTGCACCGAAGCATCAGTTGAAGGAAAAAAGTATTTCGATGAAATGCTTCTCTATGGAGATGCCTGTTGGGATGAATGGTTGCAACGGACAGATCAGGTAAGAGAAAAACTGGCCCGTTTTCTTGGTGCTTCAAAGCAGGAAGTTGCTTTTGCGCCCAATACATCCATGGCCATGGGCATCATAGCCCAACTTCTGCGTCACACAGGAGCTGTGATCACCATGGAGGATGAATTTCCTTCCTCCACCATCCCCTGGATCAATCTTGGATATGCCCTGGATTTCATTCTTCCGGAAAATGGCAGGTATTCCATAAAAAATATTGAGCGCTCATTGCGACCGGAGCATAAAATATTGGTAACAAGTTATGTGCAGTACAAAACAGGTTTCCGTCAGAACTTAACTGAACTGGGACATTTTTGCAAAGCAGCCAACCTGACTTTCGTGGTCAATGCCACTCAGGGTCTTGGTATATTTCCGGTTGACGTGATGCGGAGCCAAATCGATTTCCTTGTATTTTCCGGACTAAAATGGGCCTGTGCCGGTTACGGGGCAGCAGGATTGTTTGTCAGCAAAAATCATCTCCCGCATATGCCCAATCCTTTTGCAGGCTGGAGAAGTGTGCGCTTGCCCGAAACCATGAATAACCGTCAGTCCGAACTGAATGATGAGGCCTCGTCACTCGAAGCAGGCAGTCCATCATTTCCATCTGTTTTCGCGCTGGGTGGTGCATTGGACCTGATTACCCGGATAGGAACCGAAACCTGTCTGAACAGGGTCATGTACCTCAGTCAACTTCTGGAAGAAAAACTACGACAGCATGGATTCCCGGTGATGTATTCCTTTACCGGTGAGAACCGGTCGGGTATTATTATGTTACGAACGGCCAATGCCACGACACTGGTCGATGAACTATCGAAAAGGAATATCATGATTTCAGCCCGCGGAGAGGGTTTACGAATCTCAGTGAATATCTACAACAACGAGGCAGACATCGATCGGCTGATATCCGTTCTCAATGAACTGAAAGCACTCGTTTGATTTTCACCCTCAACGGTCAACTGCTCCTGAAATCAATCATCGCCTTCATCACACCATCACGATATCCGGCAACAGTTTCAAAGGCTTTCAGGGTATCACTGAAACCAAACCGATGGGTGGCCATGCCATCGACTTTTATCCTGCCGCTGGCCAGATATTCAAGAGCAGGTTCAACACAGTTCACCTGGCGGCGAATATTCTGAATAGTGATTTCCTTTCGCCTGGCGACATCTGCAGGGATTGACCACCTGTCAAATTCAGGTATTCCGACAAGGATGAGCTTACCTCCCGGTTTAAGCAATTCAAATGCCTGATCTACTGCCTCTTGCTTGCCGCAACACTCAAAAACAGCATCCAGCATCAAGGGTTCAAAGCCCTGTATCAGGCTCACAATATTCACTTTGTCCACGTTTCCTGTCCAGTCAGCCCCCGCTTTTTTTACGCACGTCAACCGTTCATCAATTTTATCGGTCATGTAAACGCTCTCGCATCCTGCAGCCCTGGCAGCCAGCATTACGCTCATACCGATGGGACCTGAGCCCAGGATGGCAATCCTGGATCGGGGCATGGGGATGGATTGCCTGACAGCATACACGCCGATAGCAAGCGGCTCAGAGATCGCTGCCTCATCAAATGAAAGATCGGGTGTGATGGGAAAGCAACTCGTATCGGGCATAACAAGATATTCTGAAAGACACCCGTCTGCCTGTCCGGGACAACCTAAGAATCTCAGTCTCCTGCAGGTGTGATGGCGTCCGGCCAGACATTGATCGCATTCGTGGCAGGGCATGGCCGGTTCAATAGCAAGGCGATCACCGGGTTTGACACGGGTGACCGCCGGTCCTGTTTCAACTACCGTTCCTGCGCCCTCATGTCCAACTGTGAAGGGATATTCTACAACCTGGCTGCCAATTCGACCCTGAAGGTAATAATGTATATCTGAACCACATACACCTACTACTTCCATCTTGATTTTGACATCATGATCACCTGAAACCATGGGTTCCGGGATTTCCATCATTTCCATCTTTCTTATACCGGTCAACATCATTGCTTTCATGAAAGATATTTTTGTGTTGCATACAAAAATAGTTCTTTCACTGCAATTTTTATTATTTGCGCCAAACGGAGGCTAACTTGCCTTCAATACATTGTTGGGAAGTTGCAGTATTTTAATTACCGCATCAGAAAATCCATGCTGGTCAATTGGTTTTGAAAAGATACCCTGTATCCCGAGCTTTTTTGCCATGTACAGGTAAAGCGGCTCTCCACCGCTAATGGCGATAATCTTCATGCCGGGATGTTTTCTTTTTGCTTCCATGATCATTTCTATACCTTCCATTTTCGGCATGAGAATATCTGTAATGACCAGGTCATAATGGTTGTCTGACATTTTATCAAGACCTTCTTTGCCATCACCAGCTTCATCAAACATGACATTAGACTGATTGAATAAATTCATGATCAGTTTTCTCATCATGATATTGTCGTCAACTATTAGAACCTTCTTCATAAAGTCTGGTATTAATTTCCGGTTTGGTCTGGATGTACGCTTCGTTTCAAATGTGATTCATTACAGTTGTTACGTATTTATATGCATGTAAGTTTATTAAAAGAAGGGAATTGGCTCTTTTTATTGATCAATCCCCAAAAATCTAGGATAAGCAGAATAAAAAAGCCGGTCAATCATACCGGCTTGCCATTTAACATTTCTGTCCATACGTTTTTATGAATGGTCCAAAACTTCTTCCACCAGGTTAACCAGATACTGAATGTCGATGGGCTTTCTTATAAAATCCACAGCATCGAGTTTCTTGATTTTATGCAGGTTTTCATCATCCGTGTTCAGTGCCGAAATCACAATAACAGGTGTCTTTTTGGTTTTTTCGTCTTGTCTGATCTGTTCAAGAAAATCAAATCCGCTAACCTTGGGCATCAGCAAATCAAGGAGGATCAGATCCGGGATCTGCTTTTCCAGTCTTACAAAGGCCTCCTTTGCATTTAAAGCCGTTTCGATAAGATAGCCCTTTTCGGTAAGGATGGCTTCAAGCAACACAATATTGGTAGTTGAATCGTCAATTACCAATATTTTTGACTGTTTCATAATTCCCAATCAGCATTAAATAATGTCCTAAGATAGTTAATTTATTCGGAAGTATTCTTAAAGTATCATTATTTGGCAAATTGGCTCCTCCTTGTAGTGAAAAATAGTATATTCGGGTTTAATATTAGACCTTAAACTATGCAAGCAAAGAATATCTTTAACGGAACAATCCTGATGCTAATAACTATTGGCATGTCTTCCTGCAGTCCGTCAATAAAGAAAGGTGAACTGATTCAGGTGGGAAAAGAATTCACTGAACAATACTGGGAACTTGATAACGCAGTCATGAACGGCGATACCATAATTCTTGCAGACGCCGGTGCGGCAATAACCTCTAAATTTACTGCAAAGAATTTTACCCTGATTGCAGATTTATACACTACTCCTGGCGCCGAGGGCAGATTAAGTTTCCATGCGGTTTCTGCAGGAAACGATTCAGCAAACGGGTATTCTGTGATGATCAATAATGCTGATTACCGCCAGGGCAATCCTCAGAAAACCGGAAGTCTTTCTTTCATCCGGAACAATTATGTACGTACTGCCAGTGACCACAAGTGGTTCAATCTTAAAGTAGAGGTGCGGAGTAATCATGTACGCGTTTTTGTGGATGAAAAGATCGTGAGTGAATATATTCAACCTGATAATCCCTTCAGAACGGAGGGTTTAGGGGGGATGATCGTGGGGAAGGGCAGAATCATTCTGCAAAAATCAAATGATGCCGGGCAGATGCTGGTTGGAGCTATCCGTATGGAAGCTTTTGAGGAGAATTTGCCGGCTGTGACCGATACGGTTTTCATAAATGACAGTACTGGCGAAATGCTTACCCGGATGAACCAGCTTGGGTTCCCTGTTATTGATTATCACGGACATCTGAAAGGAGGACTTACGGTGGATCAGATTTGTCAGCACGGAAGAACCTTCGGTTATAATTACGGCATAGCCCCCAACTGCGGATTAAATTTCCCCGTAACCAATGATTCTTCCCTGCTGGCCTACTACAATGAGATGGCCGCAGAGCCCCTGTTCAAAGCAATGCAATGCGAAGGACGTGAGTGGATCACCCTGTTTACTCCGGAGATTATTTCAAAATACGATTACATCTTCACCGATGCCATGACCTGGACTGATCATAAAGGACGCAGGATGCGTCTCTGGATCCCTGAAGAAACTTTTGTTGAGGATGAACAGAAATTTATGGAGATGCTGGTGGGTAAAATTGAAGCCGTGTTATCGCAGGAACCTGTTGATATCTATGTTAATCCCACCTATCTTCCCGAGGTCATCGCGGCAGGTTATGACCGTTTATGGACTCCGGAACGTATGGACCGTGTAATAAAGGTCCTTGTGGAGAATGATGTAGCCCTGGAAATTAATGCACGTTTCAAGATTCCCAGTATTGCCTTCGTAAAGAGAGCAAGGGCTGCCGGCGTAAAATTCACACTTGGGACCAATAACGCAGGCAATACCGATTTAGGTCGGCTCGAATACAGCCTGAAGGTCATCGAAGAAGCAGGCATTACTGCTGAAGATATGTTTATTCCGCGTCCTGCCGGTGATAAAAAAATATTGAAAAAGGGTCTTCCGGCAAAGATCACCGGTTAAATTCCTTCAAGTTTTTTTTAAGTTCATTTTATTTGCATTTTTGCAAAAAAATTAAAAGAAATAATCGTCTTCAATCATGAGAAAATGGCGCATCGAAGACTCAGCTGAACTGTACAATATACAAGGCTGGGGTGTTAATTATTTTTCGATCAACGAAAAGGGTCATGTGGTAGTATCACCCAAAAAAGATGGCGTTGAAATCGACCTGCGTGAGTTGGTGGATGAACTTATCTTAAGGGATGTTTCAGCCCCGATGCTGATCCGGTTCCCGGATATACTCGATAACCGTATCGAAAAAATGGCAAAGTGTTTTGAAGTAGCCGCTCATGAGTATAATTACAAAGCCCAGAACTTCATTATTTATCCCATTAAGGTGAATCAGATGCGCCCCGTGGTGGAGGAAATTGTGAGCCATGGGAAAAAATTCAACATTGGCCTCGAAGCGGGTTCAAAACCTGAACTGCATGCCGTAATTGCCATTAATGCCGACAGTGATTCACTGATTATTTGCAATGGCTATAAAGATGAAGATTATATCGAACTTGCCCTGCTTGCCCAAAAGATGGGGAAACGCATCTTTCTGGTGGTGGAAAAACTGAATGAGCTTAAGCTTATTGCCACGGTATCGCGGCGGTTAAAAATGAAACCCAACCTTGGAATTCGCATTAAGCTCGCCAGTGTAGGAAGCGGTAAATGGGAGGATTCAGGTGGTGATGTCAGTAAATTTGGCCTCACTTCAAGCGAATTGCTGGAAGCCATGGATTTTCTTGAAAGGAATAAAATGAAGGAATGCCTTCGTCTGGTTCATTTTCATATCGGAAGTCAGGTTACAAAGATCCGCCGTATAAAGATTGCCCTTCGGGAGGCCTCTGAATTTTATGTTCAGCTCTATAAAAATGGCTTTAAAATTGAATTTGTTGATATTGGCGGTGGCTTGGGGGTGGATTACGACGGAACCCGCTCCCCCAACAGCGAAAGCAGCGTAAATTACAGCCTGCAGGAATATGTGAATGACTCCATCTCCACAATTGTGGATGCCAGCAACCGGAATAACATACCCCATCCCAATATTATCACTGAATCGGGCCGCTCTCTGACTGCGCATCATTCGGTGCTTATTTTTGAAGTGCTTGAGACTACAACACTTCCGGAGTGGAACGAAGACGATCAGTTGAATCCCGATGATCATGAACTGGCCCATGAATTGTATTCACTATGGGACCGGCTCAACCAGCCAGGCATGCTGGAAACCTGGCATGATGCCCAGCAGATCCGCGAAGAGGCTCTCGACAGGTTCAGTTTGGGATTGCTGGATCTGAGAACCCGGGCACAGATTGAAAGGTTATTCTGGTCAATTGCGCGGGAGTTGCATCAAATGGCCAATGAAACCAAGCATACCTCCGAAGAATTGCGTCATCTGCCCAAGTTGTTGTCGGATAAGTATTTCTGCAATTTTTCTTTGTTCCAGTCCATGCCTGATTCCTGGGCCATTGATCAGATATTTCCCATTGTGCCCTTGCAGCGATTGGACGAGAAACCTGCCCGGGCTGCCACCATCCAGGATATTACGTGCGATTCCGATGGCAAAATTGACAATTTCATCTCCACGAGGAATTTCTCCTATTACCTGCCGGTACATGCGATTAAACCCAAAGAATCCTACTACCTGGGCGTCTTTCTGGTAGGTGCCTATCAGGAAATTTTAGGGGATCTTCACAATCTTTTTGGCGATACCAATGCTGTTCATGTTTCAGTAACCAATAACGGCTATGAGATTGACCAGATCATTGACGGAGAAACGGTGGCTGAAGTTCTTGACTATGTACAGTACAATGCCAAGAAACTGGTACGAACCGTAGAAACATGGGTGACTTCTTCTGTCAAATCAGGAATTATTTCTGCTGAAGAAGGAAAGGAATTCCTTTCCAATTACAGGTCGGGACTCTACGGTTATACCTACCTTGAATAAGCTTCTCGGCCAGTGCATCATACCCTGGCGTGAAAAGCGGTGCTATTCTCCGATAATCTTCACCAAAACGCGTTTGCTGCGCTTGCCATCAAACTCACCATAAAAGATCTGTTCCCAGGGGCCGAAATCCAGACGGCCACCTGTAACAGCAGCCACTATTTCGCGGCCCATGACGGTGCGTTTCAAATGGGCATCGGCATTGTCTTCAAAACCATTGTGACGATATTGTGAATAAGGTTTCTCCGGCGCCAGTTTTTCAAGCCATACTTCAAAATCGTGGTGAAGACCCGATTCATCATCATTGATGAAAACACTGCTGGTAATATGCATGGCATTGCAAAGCAGCAGGCCTTCCTTTATTCCGCTTTCATCAAGACATTGCTGCACCTGTGGGGTGATGTTCAGCAACTGACGACGACTGTTTGTATTGAACCAAAGTTCTTTACGATATGATTTCATCGGATTGATTTTTATCTTAACCTGAGATCCTGAATGATTTTTTCAATTTTGTTATCCAATGCGTCATTTACGGTCACATAATCACCGATGGTTTTCATTTCTCCTTTTACCCCAATGTAGAATTTGATCTTAGGTTCAGTGCCGGAGGGTCTGATGGATATCTTGGTGCCATCGGCTGTAAAAAACTGCAAAACGTCTGATTTTGGCATCATAATTCCGCCATTTTTCCGGTTGGCTTTTTCAAGGCATTTGAGGTCAAGGTAATCCATAACTTCTGTCATGGGGGAACCATTAATGGCTTTTGGCGGACTTTGTCTGAAATTATCCATCATCCGTTTAATTTCCTCTACCCCCGACTTTCCCTTCTTTTCGACAGATATCAGTTTTTCTTTGTACAATCCAAATTCCCTGTAGATTTCCAGCAATTGTTCGTACATTGTCATCCCCTGATCTTTGGCAAAGGCTGCAGCTTCAGCGATCAGCGCACATGCCATCACAGCGTCCTTGTCACGCACAAATTCACCAGCAAGGTAACCATAGCTTTCCTCGCCACCTCCTATAAAAGTCTTTTGTCCTTCAAAAGTTTTTATGACATTGGCAATATATTTGAATCCGGTAAGTACATCGTAGCAGGTCACTTTGTATTTACGAGCGATATCTGCCAACAATTCTGTTGTTACAATGGTTTTTACTATGTATTCGCTTCCCTTAATTTTGCCCTTGGCCGCCCACATTGACAGGAGATAATTGATCAACAGCGATGCCGACTGGTTACCATTCAGTACAATATATTTGCCCTGGCTGTTCTTTACAACCACGCCAACTCTGTCGGCGTCGGGATCGGTGGCCAGAACAATATCAGCAGATGTTTCTTCAGCTTTTTTTATCGCCAGTTCAAGGGCTGCACTCTCTTCGGGATTGGGTGAGTGGATCGTGGGAAAATTTCCATCCGGGATATCCTGTTCAGGAACACTGATGATGTTGGTAAAACCAAATTTCCGCAAAACCTTCGGTACCAAAGTGACTCCGGATCCATGCAGGGGAGTATATACGATTTTAACTGGTTTTGCCTTTGGATCACATCCCGCGACAGGGAAAGACCGGTTATCTGACCGGTGTAAATATCATCAATCTCCTGGCCGATTAATTCAATATGTTCAGGCTTTGATTTGAAACGGACATGCTCTAATAGACTGAATGGATTGAACTTCACGGATGATCAATTCGTCGTGCGGTGCGATGATCTGTCCGCCATCATCCCAATAGGCTTTATATCCATTGTATTCTTTCGGGTTGTGCGAAGCAGTTATCACAATGCCACTCTGACATTTGAAATGCCTGATGGCAAAGGATAATTCCGGCGTAGGTCTCAGATCCTTAAAAAGAAATACTTTAAGTCCATTTGCGGAAAAAATATTGGCTGTAGTTTCGGCAAACAATCGGCTGTTATTTCTTGAATCATGAGCAATAGCGACTTTGATCTGCGGTACATGACTGAATTCTTTCTTCAGATAATTGCATAAACCCTGAGTGGCCATGGCTACCGTATAGATATTCATTCGGTTGGTGCCAACACCCATGATTCCCCGTAATCCACCAGTGCCAAATTCAAGATCCCGATAAAAGCATTCAATGAGCTCGGATTCATTGTTTTCCATCAGATCTTTAACCTTATTTCGGGTTTCGGGATCGTAAAGATCAGTTTAACCATTGACTGGCCCTTTCCCTGACGCTGGTAATTAATCCTTTGTTTTCCATAATTCGTTCATTTTATGTGCGCAATCAGATTTCATCATTGTTTTCAAGGCTTTTAAGAGCCGCCACCAAGCCCTGTTTCCAATGCAGTATATTTAAACCAAAGGTATTTTTAATTTTTGTTTTATCCATAACGCTGTATGCAGGTCTTTTTGCAGGGAGAGGGTACTCACTGGTTCTGATTGGTTTGACAGTGCAATTCCTCCCGGCAAGCTGCATGATTTCCACGGCAAAGTCATACCAGCTGCAAACGCCTTCATTGGAAAATTGTAAATCCCGGGATTAAAACTCATTAATCTCAGAAATGTACAATAATATTCAGCAAGGTCGCAGCCAGATCCCTGCATAGGTCGGGGTCCCTGTCTGATCGTATACCACACCCAGCTCATCTCTTTCCTTTGACAGCCGCAGCATGCTTCTGAGAAAGTTGTTCCCAAATTCGCTGTACAGCCATGAAGTTCTTATCACCATGGCCTGACGATTATTCCACAAGGCCATTTCACCTTTTAGCTTGCTTTGGGCATAAACCGATAAGGCTACCGGGTCCTCTTCTTCAAGATGGGGAACCGCATTCATCCCGGAATACACATAATCCGTCGACAAATGCAAAAGGCGCATTGAACTTTTCAGACAAATTTCACCCAGTAACGAAGGTACAGCAGCATTCACGGAAAAAGCCAGATCAGGTTGTTTTTCAGCCTGGTCTACTGCCGTGTAGGCGGCACAATTAATAACATAATCGAATGCCGTATTCTTGAAATATTGTTGCACCAGGGTGGTGTTGGTCAGATCAAGATCAGTGACATCGAGATAGGTATAATTGAACTGCTCATACTGAGGAGTAATTTTCTTCAAAGAAGTTCCCAACTGGCCATTGGCCCCTGTGATCAAAATACGTTTCATTCCAGTCAGATTTAATGAATGGTCTCCTGCAGTCCGAACGGAGGTAATTTCAGATCCCGTTCAGAAACGATAATGGATGAAGGTTGCAGTTTCCAGTCAATGTTCAGTACAGGATCGTTAAAAACAATTCCTCTTTCCGCCTCTTTTTTGTAATAATCATCGGTCTTGTACATGACGACTGCCTTCCTGGACAAAACAGAAAAGCCGTGGGCAAATCCCTGTGGGATCAATAATTGAAGTTTATCCTTACAGGTAAGCTTAATTCCATACCACTGGCCATAAGTTGCAGATCCATCGCGCAGATCCACTGCCACATCGTAGATAACACCCTGAAGAACGCGAACAAGCTTCGTCTGGGCATAAGGTGCAACCTGATAATGCAAACCACGGATCACCCCATAGGCAGATTCCGATTGGTTGTCCTGAACAAAATTGCAGGTAATGCCCGCGTCAGTTAACTCCTGCCGGTTATAGCTCTCAAAGAAATATCCCCGTGAATCCTTAAAAATGCTGGGCTTCAAAATGAGCAAATCTTTAAATCCTGTTTCAACTACTTCCATTCGTCGTCCTCAATTTCAAAATTGTATGTTTTCTCTTCGGCAATTTTCATCAGGTATTTTCCATATTGATTCTTCGTCAGGGGTTTTGCCAGTGAAAGCAATTGATCTCTGTTTATATAACCTTGTTTATAGGCTATTTCCTCGATACAGGAAACTTTCAGTCCTTGTCTTTCTTCAATGGTTTGTACATAAACAGATGCCTGTAAAAGCGTTTCATGAGTACCTGTATCAAGCCACGCCATGCCACGTCCCATGATTTTAATTTTTAACCTGTTTTCCTGGAGATAGAGCCTGTTAAGGTCAGTAATCTCCAGCTCTCCGCGGGAAGAAGGTTTCAAATCTTGCTTTTTCCACAACATCATTACCATAAAAATATAATCCCGTAACAGCATAATTCGATTTAGGCTTCTCGGGCTTTTCTTCAATGCTGATCACCTTACCCTGTTCATCAAATTCCACAACGCCATATCTTTCAGGATCATTCACATAGTAACCAAAAACAACGGCCCCATCCTGTAATTTGGAGGTCTCAGCCAGAATTTTTCCAAACCCTGTCCATAAAAAATATTATCTCCCAGGATCATACACACAGGATCGCGGCCAATAAATTTCTCTCCGATGAGAAATGCCTGTGCCAGACCATCGGGTGAGGGTTGTACCGCATAGGACAGATTCAGTCCGAGCTGACTGCCGTTTTCCAAAAGATCCTCATACAAATGCAGATCTTTTGGTGTTGAAATAATCAGAATATCCCTGATACCCGCCAGCATCAATACCGCCAGCGGATAATAGATCATGGGTTTATCATAAATAGGGATGATTTGCTTGGAAATACTTTTGGTAATAGGATACAGACGTGTTCCCGAGCCACCTGCCAGAATTATTCCTTTCATCATTATGGTTTGTTTTTAGGGATATGGTGCAATTCTTTAAAAAAAGACAATATTAATCAATTGTTTGAAAATGTGACCATAAAAGTAAATCATGGATATAGGACAAACATTGCAGGATGGTTTCGCCACCAAACAATTTATTTTCAACAAAATTATAATTTAAGAAGACTTTTAAAATAGGCAATGGTCAAATTTAATCCCTCATCCAGGGTAATCTGGGGTTGCCAGTTGTCAAGATCTTTCATGGCCAGTGAAATATCCGGTTTTCTCTGGCAGGATCATCCGCGGGCATGGCCTGAAACTCAATTTTTGACTTCGATTTTGTCAGCCGGATGATTTTCTCCGCCAGTTGCAGTATGGTAATTTCCTGGGATTCCCTAGATTCATGGGTCCGGTGATGTTGTCTGGCGTGTTCATCAGGCGTATCAAACCAATTACCAGATCATCAATATATTGAAAACTTCTGGATTGGCTTCCATCCCCATTAATGGTGATGTTTTTGTTTGTCAGGGCCTGCATAACAAAGTTGGATATTACCCTGCCATCATCCCGGATTCATTTTCGGACCATAGGTATTGAATATTCTGGCAATCTTGATCCTTACCTTATTTTGAAAATGATAATCCATAAACAGAGTTTCTGCACACCTTTTCCCTTCGTTATAATTGGCGCGTCTTCCGATAGGATTTACATTTCCCCAGTAATTTTCAGGTTGCGGATGAACCTGTGGATCGCCATAAACTTCACTGGTAGATGCCTGAAGAATCTTGGCTTTGACCCGTTTGGCCAAACCAAGCATGTTAATGGCTCCCATGACGGAAGTTTTAACTGTCTTAATCGGATTAAACTGGTAATGAATCGGTGAGGCAGGGCAGGCCAGGTTATAAATTTCATCCACTTCGATGATAGTAGGGCATAATCACATCATGCCTCACCAACTCAAAATAGGGATTATCGAACAGATGAACGATATTTCTTTTATTTCCGGTAAAATAATTATCGAGACATATAACTTCATTGCCTTCATTCAGCAATTGTTCGCATAAATGTGAGCCGATAAAACCTGCCCCTCCGGTAACCAAAATTCGTTTCATCCTACATGCTGTCTGCTTACTGCCAATACCATAATAAGTAAATCCATTCTCTTCAACTTCTGCCGGATCATAAATATTTCGACCGTCAAAAATTACCTTTTCTTTCATGATCCTGGCAAGCAATTTGAAATTGGGAATCCTGAATTCTGACCATTCTGTAGCCAGTATTAGTCCATTGGCATCGATCAGAGCATCATACATGTCGTGCCCATATTCAATACCTGGTCGTCCCAGTAGTTTCTTTGTTTCGTGCATGGCAACCGGATCATATACCTTCACTGATGGCGCCAGCCTGTACTAAGCTGTTCAATGATTTTCAGCGAAGGAGCTTCACGCATATCATCGGTATTGGGCTTAAAAGAGAGTCCCCATATCCCGAAGACTTTGTTTTTCAAATTTCCTTTAAAATGAGTGGAGATTTTCCGGAATATCACTTCTTTTTGCCTGTTGTTTACATTCTTCCACAGCTTTGATCACATCGAGGGAATAGCCGAAATCATCGGCTGTTTTAATCAGCGCTTTGACATCCTTGGGGAAACATGAACCTCCAAATCCGATACCCGGCATAAATGAATTTGTTACCGATCCGGGGATCACTTCCGATGCCTTTTCGAACGGAGTTGATATCGGCACCAACAAGCTCGCACAAATTGGCCAGATCGTTCATGAAGCTTATCTTGGTTGCCAGCATACAGTTGGCGGCATATTTGGTAAGTTCTGCCGATGGAATATCCATATACATAATAGGATGTCCGTTAAGCAGGAAAGGATGGTAAAGCCGGTTGAGGATTTTCCTGGCTATTTCAGATTCAACACCAAGGATGATCCTGTCGGGTTTCAAGAAATCTTCAATGGCAGCTCCCTCTTTCAGAAATTCAGGATTGGAGGCTACATCAAAGTCTGATCTTCACGCCACGACGATCAAGTTCTTCCTGAACGGTTTCCTTCACTTTTTTTGAGGTTCCTATGGGAACGGTACTTTTGGTCACCAACACCAGGTAGACTTTCCATGTATTTGCCTATTTCCCGGGCAACATTGATTACATAGCTCAGATCCGCACTTCCGTCTTCACCCGGAGGTGTCCCCACGGCAATGAAAACCGCTTCAATATCCTTGAGATTATCCTTGATGCTGGTGGAAAAGGTCAAACGGCTTTTTTCCAGATTCCGTTTGACCATGGGTTCAAGACCAGGTTCAAAAATGGGAATGATTCCCTGGTTGAGTTTTTCAATCTTTTCCTGCGTTGATATCAACACATACAACATCAATACCGGTTTCTGCAAAACATGTTCCTGTCACCAGACCAACATAACCTGTTCCGATAATTAGAGTCTTCATGAAGTAATTTTTTAAATTCAGGGTTTAAAAATAATGTTTTCTATGATTAGGATCAGGATTTATTACTGCTATATTTCACAAACGATTGTTTTCAAAGTGTATAATACCTGTAAACTTCAACAAATGATTGTGAATCAGATGCAAATTAAGACTATTTTTTTATTTTTTTTTGTATCTTTAGTTTTTTACAAGGGAAAATTATACTTTTGCAGCTCGAATTTAAACAACATAATGTCTAATTTATTAAATTTTAATTTATTAATTAATGGTTGAAAATAATGAGAACAATCTGGAACAGCCTATTGAACAGGCAGAAGACCAGGTTCAGGAAGCAGTGAATTCAACATGAAACAGAAGAATGCTGTTGAAGCAGTAATTGAGCGCATTGCCGGTAGCCAAGAAACAAAGCTCAATCAAAATCCGCTGAAGAAAGCCGAAGAAAGCAGTTCAGCTGATGCAAATGATCGAATCTGATCCTGGCATTTGACTGGAAAAATACGAAGAAGGAGATTACCAGTCAGAATTCAAGAAGACAGACCTTGAAAAAATGTACAATGATACACTTAGCGCTATTAAGGTGAATGAAGTGGTTGATGGTACGGTGATTTCCATGAACAAGCGTGAAGTGGTTGTTAACATTGGCTACAAATCCGAAGGAGTTGTCAGTCTTAATGAATTCAGATACGATCCTGATCTTAAAATTAGGCGATAAAGTTGAAGTGTATATTGAAAGCCAGGAAGACAAAAAAGGTCAGCTGGTTCTGTCGCATAAAAAAGCACAGGGCACTGAAATCATGGGATAGGGTTAATGAATCGCTTGAAAAAGACGAAATTATTAAAGGTTATATTAAATGTCGCACCAAGGGTGGTATGATCGTTGATGTATTTGGTATTGAAGCATTCCTCCCAGGTTCACAAATCGATGTAAAGCCCATCCGGGATTACGATATTTATGTGGGTAAAACCATGGAATTCAAAGTGGTTAAAATCAACCATGAATTTAAAAATGTAGTGGTTTCGCACAAGGCACTTATTGAAGCTGAACTTGAACAGCAGAAGAAAGAGATTATTGCCAAACTCGAAAAGGGTCAGATTCTTGAAGGTACCGTTAAGAATATTACTTCATATGGTGTATTTATTGATCTTGGGCGGCGTAGACGGTTTGATCCATATTACCGACCTTTCATGGGGCAGAATCAATCATCCTGAAGAAATTGTACAGCTCGATCAGAAACTGCAGGTTGTTATTCTTGATTTTGATGATGAAAAGAAACGTATTGCCCTGGGTCTGAAACAACTCACGCCCATCCATGGGATTCACTTGATGCTGATCTGAAAGTTGGCGACAAGGTTAAAGGTCGAGTTGTTGTTATGGCTGATTATGGTGCATTTATTGAAATTACCACAGGGGTTGAAGGATTGATCCATGTTTCAGAAATGTCATGGTCACAACACCTGCGCAGTGCACAGGAATTTCTCAAAGTTGGCGATGAGGTGGAGGCTGTAATTCTTACACTTGACCGTGAAGAGAGAAAAATGTCGCTGGGCATGAAGCAGCTCAAAACTGATCCCTGGGAAAAGATTGAAGAAAAATATCCACTTGGGCAGCAAACATACTGCAAAAGTTCGTAACTTTACAAACTTCGGTGTTTTTGTTGAAATAGAAGAAGGTGTAGATGGTTTGATCCATATTTCTGACCTCTCATGGACAAAGAAAATCAAACATCCTGCTGAATTTACCAATATCGGCGAGAATATTGAAGTGGTGGTTCTTGAGATTGACAAAGAAAACAGGAGACTCAGCCTTGGACATAAGCAACTCGAGGAAAATCCCTGGGATGTATTTGAAACTATTTTTACCGTTGATTCTGTTCATGAAGGAACAATTATTGAAGTAACTGACAAGGGAGCTGTTGTTGCCCTTCCATATGGTGTTGAAGGTTTTGTTACACCCAAACACCTGGTGAAGGAAGATGGAAAATCAGCCAAACTGGACGAAAGACTTTCCTTTAAGGTGATTGAGTTTTCAAAGGGATCAAAGAAAATTATTGTTTCACACAGCAGGATCCATGAAGATCTGAAGCGGGCAGCATCAGACTCCGAGCGTAAAACTTCATCCGATGCAGTGCACAAGGCTACCAAGAAAATGAAAACCAGTATGGAGAAAACCACACTGGGCGACATCACTGATCTGGCTGCGATAAAGACTGAGATGGAGAAGAAAGAATCAAAGAGGAAGAAGACGGAAAAGGCCGAGAAGAAAGCTGCAGCAACGGATGAAAACCAGGCTGAAAACGAGTAATAAAAAATATAAAATTTTTTCATCATGGAATTCAAGATCGAAAAGCTCAAGAATTATACCTTAATTCAGGTGTTGGAGGAGAAACTTGATACCCATATTGCTCCAACACTTAAGTCGGAACTGGTGCTGGTATCAGGTAACGGTGAGAAAAACATTGTTCTTGACTTGAGCAAGTGCCGGTATTGTGATTCATCGGGACTGAGTGCAATTCTGGTGGCCAACAGATTGTGTAAAAATGCCAATGGCACTTTTGTGCTGACCGGATTAAATGATGCCGTTGAAAGGCTTATTACCATTTCACAGCTCGATACAGTCCTGAATATTACTGGATCGCATTGAAGAAGCCATAAAGCTTTTTGCTGAACCTGTGAATTAGTTTTATATCAGACAAATGTCTTTTACTTTAACGGTGCTGGGTAGCAGTTCTGCTTTACCTACATCTACAAGATTTCCTACCGCTCAGGTACTCAATGTACATGAGCGGTTTTTTTTAATTGATTGTGGTGAAGGAACCCAGATTCAACTTGCGCCGTTTCTCCATCAACATGTCGAAAATCAACCATATTTTTATCAGTCATCTCCATGGCGATCATGTATTCGGATTATATGGGCTCTTTTCTTCCTATAATCTCATGGGCAGAAAATCATGATTTGCATATTTATGCCCATGGCGATTTTGAATTCAAGTCTGGATCATTACAGGGCGCATTTTGGAGTTGAGATGTCCTACCACATTATTCATCATCCGTATCGTCTCAAACCAACCCGGTGACTTATATGAGGATAAACACCTGACGGTTAACACGGTTCCCCTTAGACACAGTATCCCGGTTGTGGGGTTTGTTTTCAGGGAAAAGAAGAGACCGCTGAATATCCGGAAAGAAGCTATTGAAAAATACAATCTTGGTATCAGGGATATCCGCCAAATTAAAGATGGTCATGATTTTACCACTCCCTCAGGAGAAACTATTCCCAACAGTGAACTGACCCATCCGCCGTTACCGAACCACGATCTTATGCCTTTTGCACGGATACCTCCTGCTTCCCGAAACTTACAGAATACCTTAAAGATATTGATATGCTGTATTTTGAGGCGACATTTGCTGAAAAAGATAAAAAACTGGCCAAAATTAACAGGTCATTCCACTGCTGGTCAGGCAGCCAAACTGGCAAAACTGGCCAATGTAGGAAAATTACTGATCGGTCATTTCTCCACCCGCTATAAAAATATTAATTTGCTGATAAATGAAGCCAGGGAGATATTTCCTGAAACCTATGCGGTGGAGGATGGAGAAAAATATCCGGTTAACCAGCAAGCGTGTTGAATCAAGGGTATAAATAACGTATATTTGAAAAATAATTCTGAAATCATACCTTCTGTGGAAGAGAAAATTATCATACTGGATTTCGGATCACAATATACCCAGCTCATTGCCCGCAGGGTAAGGGAATTAAATGTGTATTGCGAGATATGGCCTTACAATTCAGATAAAAATACGGACGGCACGGTGAAAGGAATAATTCTTTCCGGAAGTCCATCATCGGTAAGAGATCCAAATGCGCCTATTCCCAACCTGCAAAGATATTAAGGGGAAGATTCCCCTGCTGGGTATTTGTTACGGAGCACAATATTTATCGCACAATTACGGAGGCGAGGTTGCCCCTTCTAGGCACCGTGAATATGGCAGAGCAAATCTTGAGGTTACTGATCCCGGATTGTGCACTTTTTAAAGGAATAAAAAACGGTTCACAGGTATGGATGTCGCATGGGGATACCATTGTTAAATTGCCGGAAGGTTATCGTATCATCGGTAATACAAGGGATGTATTGATTGGTGCTTTTCAGGTTGACAGGAGAAGAAACCTATGGCATTCAGTTTCATCCCGAAGTATACCATACACCGAAGGACTCAGTGATACTGAAGAATTTTGTGGTTGATATTTGTGGTTGCAAACAGAATTGGACTCCCGAATCTTTTATTACCGAAACCATCCGCACATCTACAAAACACACTTCGCAACGATAAAGTGGTTTTGGGTCTTTCGGGAGGAGTTGATTCATCCGTAGCTGCTGTATTACTTCATAAGGCCATTGGTAAAAATCTTACCTGTATTTTTGTTGATAACGGATTGCTTCGTAAAGATGAATTTGCCAAGTGTTCTTGAACTCTTATAAGCACATGGGTCTTAATGTAGATTGGCATAGATGCTAAATCGTTTTTCTTGATGATCTTAAAGATACTTTTGACCCTGAAACAAAAAGAAAAAGCATTGGAAGAATTTTATTAAGGTATTTGAAAGTGAGGCCCGTAAAATTGAAAATGTGAAATGGCTTGCCCAGGGAACAATTTATCCCGATGTAATTGAATCGGTATCAGTAAACGGACCTTCGGCTACAATAAAGTCGCATCACAACGTAGGAGGACTGCCTGAGAAAATGAATCTCAAGGTTGTAGAACCTTTGAAATTGCTTATTCAAAGATGAGGTCAGACGAGTGGGGCATGCCTTAAAAATAGATCCTCTGATTCTTGAACCGGCATCCATTTCCCGGGTCCCGGTTTAGCGATTCGGATCATAGGCAGATATAACTCCTGAAAAAGTAAACCTTTTGCAGGAAGTTGATGATATTTTTATTCAGGGTCTTAAGGAATATGGTTTATATGATGCGGTTTGGCAGGCAGCAGCAATACTTGTTGCCGGTTCAGTCGGTTGGCGTAATGGGTGATGAACGTACATATGAAAATGTTATCGCGCTTCGTGCCGTTTCTTCAACAGATGGAATGACAGCTGACTGGTCACATCTGCCCTATGAATTTCTTGGGTGATATTTCCAATCGCATTATAAATAGGGTAAAAGGGTAAACAGGGTTGTTTATGATATCAGTTCAAAACCACCTGCAACAATTGAATGGGAATAAAGCGTATCAATTTTGTTAAATTGCAAGTAAAATTAAGAATGGGAAATGAGTAGGGTGATCAAGAATTTAGTGTACCGTTATTTCTATTGAGTACTGCTTGGAACTATCGGTCTGCATCGCAAATATTATGAACAAACGTTCAAATTTGGGAAAGTTTTGGAATGGATCGATAAATATTATGTTGATTCAGTTAACCAGGAATTTCTTGTTGAACATGCAATTACTGAACTTACTTAAAGAACTGGATCCGCATTCATCCTACCTTACAAAAGAGGAAGTGGCACAGCTTAATGAACCGTTACAGGGAAATTTTGAGGGAATTGGCGTGTCATTCAATATATTAAATGATACTAGTTTATATTATTTCACCCATATCCGGGGGACCATCTGATAGGGTAGGAATTATGCCGGGTGACCGGATTATTAAAGTTGATGGAAACAATGTGGCGGGTATTGGCATAACTTCCGACAAGGTATTTGCCATGTTGAGGGGTAAAAAGGGCTCAAAAGTCACTGTTTCCGTTCTGAGAAAGGATGTAAACCCCTCATTGATTTTGAGATTATCAGGGATAAGATACCCATTCACAGCATTGATGCAAGTTATCAGGTAGACGATGATATCGGTTATATCAAGATTAACCGATTTTCAATGACTACAATGGACGAATTCAATGAAGCCATTGCCGAACTTAAAGACCAAAATACCAAAAACCTGATCATTGATCTGACAGGCAACGGCGGAGGATATCTCGAAGTAGCCATCAGCCTGGCTGACCAGTTCCTTGACGGAGGAAAGCTGATCCTATATACACAGGGAGTCAATAGCCCTAAAAAGGAGTATTATGCTTCACGTGACGGAAGTTTTGAAAAGGGACATCTCATCATACTCATTGATGAAGGTTCGGCCTCAGCAAGCGAAATACTTTCAGGAGCCATACAGGATTGGGACCGTGGAATCATTGTCGGACGAAGATCCTATGGGAAAGGGTTGGTGCAAAAGCCTCTTTTGCTTCCCGATCAGTCAATGATAAGGCTTACGGTTGCCAAATATTTTACTCCTACTGGGAGATTAATACAAAAGCCTTACAACATGAATCGGGACGATTACGATAAGGAATTGTTAACCAGGTATATGAATGGCGAGCTTGCTCACAGGGATAGTATCCATTTGCCTGATTCACTGAAGTTCTATACACTCAAAAATACCAGGTTGGTATATGGTGGCGGAGGTATCATGCCTGATTATTTTGTGTCGATCGATACCAGCTATTATTCGGAATACTTCCGGCAGCTGATGAGGAAAGGAACGATCAATCAGTTCGTTTTGGAGTATGTTGATCAACAACCGGAAAGACCTGCAAAAGCAATATCCCAACTTTAAAAGTTTCAAGGAAGACTTTCAAGTGCAGGAGAAACTTTTGCTCAAATTGATCAAATATGCTGAAAATAATGGTATTCCTGAAAATAAGGCGGATTTACTCATTTCACAGTCACATATTGAGAATTTGCTGAAGGCTTATATAGCAAGAGATCTTTGGTCTGCCAATGAGTTCTATGAAATCAGCAATGAAAAAGATCCGAAATTTGAAACTGCCGTGACGATCCTGAAGAACTGGGAAAAATACGAGGCCATGTTGTTGAATAAGAAATAGTGTTTCTTTTGAATTGTCTTCCTGTTATTCTTCTTCTATTTAATAGCTTATTTCAGTTATGCCTTCTTTATCCTCTGCGTTTCACTGGTTGCATTTGCACTATCCCGAATTGATCGCAGTTATAACAGGCTTTCTCTATGTGATTTATACGATCAGGGAAAATAAACTTTTATGGCTGTTTGGCATCGTGTCTTCGGGTCTTTATGTCTGGATTTTCTATCAATCGGGCATTTACGCATATGCACTGCTCTACATCTATTATGTATTAATAGGCTTTTACGGATGGTACAACTGGTCACGGAAGCAGACGGATCCGGAAAAACATACGATCAACCTGCCGGTAAAACGAGCTACCCTTGGATATTTGTGGGCGTGCCTCAGTATAACCGGAGTTCTTGTTTTTCCGATCTACTACCTGTTAAAGGAATTCACCTCTTCGGATATGGCCCTTGCTGACGCAATTCTTACTTCTGGTGGGATGGTGGCCACCTGGATGCTTACCCAAAAACTGATTGAACAATGGTTGTTCTGGATTGTGATCGACTTGTTGTCGATGGGTGTAATGATTTATAAAGCACTTTACCCAAGTGCATTGCTTTTTCTGATATATACCTTGCTCGCAATAAAAGGATTTGTAGAATGGAAAAAGGAACTGAAGACGCAAACAGCAAGATAATACGAATAGCTGTAACCGGTCCGGAATGCACCGGAAAATCAACACTGACCCAGCAGCTTGCTGCTCATTTCGGGACCATATATGTTCCGGAATATGCCCGGGATTATATTGCAGACCTTTGCCGTCCATACACTTATGATGATGTGCTGCACATTGCCGAGGTCCAGCGAAGGCAGGCTCATGAGTTTGTCCGGCAGGCCAGCAGGGTATTGTTTTTCGATACTTACCTGATCATAACCAAAGTATGGTTTGATGTTGTTTTTGGCCGTCATCCCGAATGGATTGAAGAGGAACTTTCCCGGAAAACTATCGATTTCTTCCTGCTATGTGATACCAGCATCCCTTGGAAGGCCGATCCTGTAAGGGAAAACGGCGGTGAGATGCGGGAAAAACTCTTCCGGAGGTACATGCTTGAGCTTGAAAAACGCAATTGCCCTTATACCATCATAACCGGTACTGGTCAGCCACGTTTGAATTCGGCGATTCAGGCGGTTGATCAATTTATGCTGCATCATTCAGCCTGTAAAAACCAAAATATTGTACCCATGACGGAATTTATTGCGAAAACGCTTTTTGGACTGGAAGAAGTACTTGCTGAAGAAATTCGTGGTCTCGGTGCTACGGATGTAAAGTTATACAGCAGGGCTGTAGGTTTTTCAGGAGATAAGAAAATGTTATACAGGGCGAATTACCGGTTGACGAACTGCACTAAAGATCCTTGTCCCCATTGGAGAGGGTGAAGTGAACAATGAAAGTGACTTGTACAATTATGTCAGAACCATACGATGGGACCGGTATTTGGGAGTAAATGATACCCTGGCCGTTGAAGTGGCCATGAAAACGGAAATTTTTAAACATACCCAGTATATTTCTCAGAAAATCAAAGATGCAGTGGTGGATCAGTTCCGGGACAAATTCGGAAGCCGGCCTTCTGTGGATCTCGACCAGCCGACACTCAGGATAAACGCTTATATCAGTGACCGGACCATAAAATTGTCACGTGACAGCAGCGGTGATTCCCTTCACCGAAGAGGATACCGCTACAAGCAAGGTCCTGCCCCAATGAATGAGGTGCTGGCTGCCGGGCTTATCAGACTATCCGGTTGGAACGGCAGGGATCCACTGATGGATTTTATGTGCGGTTCAGGGACCATTGCCATTGAGGCTGCCACTTGCAGTAAGTGACACCGCTCCCGGAGATCTCCGTAAGGATTATGGTTTTCAAAATGGAAAGACTATGACCCAAAAGTGTTTTAATGAAATTGCCAATGAAAAGAAAGGTTCCGGCGAAAGTCAGGAAATTATGGTATATGCCTCTGATATCGATCCCGAGACTGTCCGCCTGGCTATGCGACATGCCCAAAATGCCGGAGTTTTAAAAAAGATTAAATTTCAAACCTGTCATTTCAATGATTTTGTTCCACCGCCGGCACCGGGTATTATTATCATTAATCCACCCTATGGGGAAAGGATTGTTCAGCATAACCTGAATGAGTTGTACACTCAAATTGGTGATAGATTTAAAAAAGAATATGCCGGATATGAGGCCTGGATTATCAGTGCCAATGCAGAAGCTGTGAAGCACGTGGGTTTACGGCCCTCAGCAAAAATTCCGGTATTATAATGGTCAGCTCGAGTGCAGATTTAACAGGTATTCCTTATACCGGGTTCCAAAAAGGCTAAGAAATCAATCGTTTCATAACCTTTTTCCTGTAATTCATCAATTAAACCATTACTATTAAGGAATTGCATGCGATTTGGTGTAACTCTTGATTACAAAATTTCGTTGAGTAGATATGTGAATAATTAAAAAATAGCTATATTTAAAATGAGTTAATGCCGAAATATAAAGTCTCTCAATTCTTTAATTGATGGTGTTAATTTTTGCAAACATTTTTTTTTATATATTTGTTAAATGATCTTTTATACGGTTTATAAGCAACGCTGCCTTTTATGAGTTTCATTTTAAAGGAATATTACTCAAATCTTAGTAAAGGTGATGTTATCCTGGCTTACAAGGGCAGTATTACTTCTGAGCTCATCAATGATATCCTGGAAGCAGTTGAAACGAAACTCGAAGAAGCAAATGCCGACAGCCGGCTGAGAAAAAAGATCTATAACGTATTGGTTGAAAGTCTGCAGAACCTGTTTCATCATATTGAACATGGTTCATGAAGGAATAAATGAGGATCTGGATCCCAAATTTGGCGTGCTTGTGATCGTACGGGAGAGGGAATTCTTATAAGGTTACAACCGGTAATTTTGTAAATGCCAAACGAATAAAATTTCTCAAAGAAAAGATTGATAAAATTAATTCTCTTACCAAGGATGAACTGAAAGACATGTACAAGTTCATTCTAAATCACCAGAAATTGTCCGCCAAAGGCGGAGGTGGTCTTGGCCTTGGTGGATATCGCCAGAAAATCAGGGAATAAGCTTGAATATGAATTCTATAATTATAATGATAATTATTATTTCTTTAGTTTAACGATAAGCGTGTAATTACAGTTTTCTGAAATCTATTATCTTAATATGGAACCAATTAATATTGAGGGCACACCAAAAACACCATCCATAAAGTTTATTCCGGAGGAGGGTGTAATTGAGATCAAAGGAAGATCAATTCCGGAAAATTCTATTGAATTTTATAAACCTTTGGTGGATTGGCTGGAGGATTATGCAAAAGATCCTCTGAAAAAAACACAGGTGAATATTCAGTTGGAATATTTTAATACCAGTTCATCAAAGTGCATACTCGATGTTTTTAAGAAACTCGAAGCCATTCACAAATCGAAACATGATGTGGTCATCAACTGGTATTATGAGGAAGATGATGAGGATATGCTCGAAGCCGGAGAGGATTATGAGTCCATTATCAGGGTTCCTTTTAAAATGATCGAGATTGTTGATTAACTATTCCATGGCAAATAATAATAAAAAGTCGCTGAAAAGCGACTTTTTTTATGCCTGGTTCGACCATTTTGAACTGATCTGTTCAAGGAAATCCAGTATTCGTTTTAACACCCTGAAATACAGCATTAGATAGAGTACTAAAGAAAATGTCCAGATAACGGCTGTATTTACCCAAAAAGTACTGTAATAATTACCAAACAGCATCTTTCGCGGTGCATAAAAGTGGGCCTTGATGAACGGATGTACGGGATCCAGGTAAATGGGATCAATTTTCTGAAATAATCTTCCCTTGTATTCTATGATCCTGACCAGTTCATTATTGTTTTCAACAAATTCGGTAAGCTTTTCGTTGTGATAGCTTCTTTTCAGTTCAAGGAAACTGGACTTTATCTGATGGGGTTTTTTCATGCATCCCTTATCAGATTATCCTTGGCATCATTGGCATTATTATATATCCTGATATATACCTTGTTCAGTGTCTTTATGAATTTTCGGGTATGAATCAATTACCTCCTGGTTGATTTGTTCCGGTGTCAGTTTGTCGAGATAAGGAAAATCAATATCTTTGGACATTCTGAATGGGAATTTTTTTGATATTGGGAAGTTCGTGAAGTAATTTCATTCCTGAACAATGTCAGGTATGCTTTTGTTTTTTCCTGCATTACCAGGTACTCTGAATCTCATGTTCAATGAAATCGATTTTGTTTTCAAGGTTTTTGATCCAGTAATTCTTTTTATACTCAGCAATACTCATGGCTTTATTGACGGAATAGAACGGCTCATCATACTTATTATGCATAAATTGTTCAACCGCCAAGTGCTTCATAGCCCCATCTGGCAGTCATCATTTCACCGTAAACCGGTATCTTGCTGGGTGAGGATATCTGTGGATTCAGTTTTTCGTATTTTACAATTACACCGCTTAAAATAATCTGTGGTATGACCAGAAAAGGAATCAGAATATAAATGGTCACCACCGTTTTAAAACTGTCTGATATGAGCAATCCCATAACATTAGAAGCGGTCCATGCACTAAACAGTACAATCCAGTATTTAAAAAACATGCCCTTGATTTCCAGGATGCTGTTCCCGATAATCACAAAGGTGAGTGCCTGTATGGCCGAAATGGCCATCATTACAGTAAGTTTAGACAACAGATATCCCGACCAGCTCAGATTCAAAAAGGCCTCACGTTTCAGAATCTTTCGGTCCTTGATTATTTCTTCGGCACTAACGGTTAATCCCATGAAGGTGGCGACAATAACCGACATGAAAAGATATACCGGCAGGTTGCTGTTTTCCGCAAGGTATATCCGGTTTCATTGGTTTCACTTACATTGAAGTACTTGATGATAAAAGCCAGGATGAATGCCAGAACAGGAGCTTCAAGCAGGGTAATGATAAGGTACTGCGTATTGGCGATTTTTGATAGAATATCCCGGGTAACAAACACACTCAATTGCTTGAGAAAGCCGGGTACCTTGAAGGATATGGAGGGCAACAGGTTATGCCCGTTGTTCAGTCTTTTCTTCTCCGGTAATTCCGAGTTCTATAAAGTACCTGTGCCATTCCAGTGGTGATATTTTTCTTGTTCGGGTTTCTTTTCCATATTCGTCAATGACCAGCGATTCTACAATATTGAATATCTGTTCCGGGATTAACATTGCCGCAAACATGGCATTCACTGTCAGCCCAGTTGGCCTGATGAACCTTTGATTTGAAATACATGATGGAATCCACCGGATTGCCATTGTAAATCAGAAAACCACCTGTATCGAGAATCAGCAGGTTGTCAAACATCTTGAAAATGTCGGAAGAAGGCTGATGGATCACCACAAAAACCAGCTTACCTTTTAGGGTAAGGTCTTTTAAAAGATCCATGATGTTTTCCGAATCTTTTGAGGAAAGACCTGATGTTGGTTCATCCAAAAACAAAATGGCAGGTTCGCGGATCAGCTCAAGGGCAATATTCAGCCTTTTTCTTTGCCCACCGCTGATCTTCTTGTTCAGGGGCGTTCCAACCTGTATATCTTTAATCTCATGCAATCCCAGGTTATGCAGCATGTGGTTTACCGAACGTGCAATTTCCTCCTCGGTATAGTGGTCAAAGCATAATTTGGTGTTGTAATAGAGATTTTGGAATACCGTTAGTTCCTCCATGAGCAGGTCATCCTGCGAAACATGTCCGATTAATCCGTTGGCTTTGATCTTCTCCCTGTAAATATCAATGCCATTGATCAATACGCGGCCTTCCGTAGGATTCATCGACCCATTCAGTATGTTCAGCAAGGTTGACTTACCTGCACCGCTCGATCCCATAATCCCTACCAACCTGCCCGATTCCTCCGTAAAACTGATCTGATGCAACCCAGTGGCACCGCTTTTAAAGCGATAACTGACCTCCTCGGCTTCAAACACAATTCGCTGCAATTCGAGATCTTCTTTGAAGATACTTACAATATCACTGAAATAGAGAGGTTTAACATGATGGTTCCGGATAGAAGTGCCGGTATTCAGTACGAACACTTTATCCTGTTGCAGAATCTGGCCATTTAAGTAAAGCTCACTTTCTCCCATGTAACGGAGGAAATACATTCCGGCCGATGGAATATGCATTACCCAGATTTGCCCGTTAAGGTATTCCGAAAAAACATGTTTGTTTTGCCCTGCCGATGGGAGCTTTTGATTGTTTACCACCAATAAATGGCGATCATTGGGAATATCATCAAAACCATGAAGGGTAAAATCCCTGATGAGTAAGTATTCGTCATTTGGAATATAGAATGATTCAGATACTGCGGTTATAAAAGCAAATTCCTGATCACTGATCTCACCGCCGTTTGATTTTACAAACTCAAACAATTGAACAAGAACGATGATCTTTTGCTTTTGAGCAAGCTCTTTATTGATATCATTGCATATCCTCAGCACTTTAACCGAGTCTGCTCCAATTCTTTTCTCGCCCCTTTCACTGTGCAAAGCCTGGTGTTTCTCATAATAGGCATCAAAGATTCTGAGATAGTCTTTTACCAGGTCCTGGTTAAGTTGCCGGCTTAGAAAGGACAATACCACAGAACGCCTGTCCATCCCATTACTTTCGGGACTGGCAATGATTGCAAATAATTCCATTAAAGCTTTGAGGATTTTTTCGCTCATTACTTTGTTTGATTTTCAAATTGCGCCACAGACGAAGCTTATCCTGATTTTTTACGCAAATCTGAACTCCGGGTTTCAGAACAGCGCCTGTTAATTTTCATTTCGGTCATGAACCCAAAAACAATCGGACAAATTGACGCATGGGTAGGGGATTAAAAGACAATCTGGCGTAAATCGAATCAAAACAGGCAGTTGGTTTGGAAATTGCACAGGCATTCATCAAATAAAGACCAAAATGAATTACGATAATTTCACCATACGTTCTCAGGAAGCTCTCCAGCAGGCTTTTCTGATTGCCCGTGATCACCAGCACCAGGCTGTGGAAACAGGACATGTGCTGAAATCGTTGTTAGGTTCGGAGGATAGCATTGCCAAACATCTTCTGGCAAAATCAGGGATCAATATCATCGATCTGGAAAGAATTTTGGATCGCATTATTGAATCCTATCCGAAAGTAACGGGTGGGGACCAGTACTTGTCACCAACCGTCAATGGTGCACTGCAAAAATCAATGGATCTGGCAAGGTCCATGCAGGACCAATTTGTGTCTGTGGAACACCTGCTGCTTGGACTCATTCATGCAGGTGATCAGACGGGCAAGTTATTGAAGGATTTTGGTGTAAATGAAAAAGATCTGAAATTGTCCATTGAGCATCTGAGGAAAGGATCGAAAGTGAATAACCAGTCAGCTGAAGACACTTATAATTCCCTGAATCGTTATGCCGTTAATCTCAACGAACTGGCACGCAGCGGGCGCCTTGATCCGGTAATCGGCCGGGAAGATGAAATAAGAAGGGTTTTGCAGATCCTGTCCCGCCGTACCAAAAACAATCCCATATTAATTGGGGAGCCGGGTGTTGGTAAAACAGCCATTGCCGAAGGACTTGCCTACCGGATTATTTCGGGTGACGTACCGGAAAATCTGAAAACCCATCAGATTTTTTCATTGGATATGGGTGCACTGATAGCCGGAGCAAAATATAAGGGAGAATTTGAAGAGCGGCTGAAGGCCGTTGTCAAGGAGGTTATTGCTGCGGATGGAGAAGTTATTTTGTTTATCGATGAAATACATACGCTGGTGGGAGCCGGAAAGAGTGAGGGGGCCATGGATGCGGCCAATATACTAAAACCGGCACTGGCCAAAGGAGAGCTCAGGGCGATTGGTGCAACCACGCTGAATGAATACCAGAAGTACTTTGAAAAGGATAAAGCCCTTGAACGGCGATTCCAGGTGGTTATGGTAAATGAACCTGATATTGCCAGTGCAGTCTCCATACTTCGTGGATTAAGGGAAAGATATGAAAACCATCACAAGGTCAGGATCAGGGATGAAGCATGTAGTTGCGGCTGTTGAACTGTCGCACCGGTATATCAGCGACAGGTTCTTACCCGACAAAGCCATTGACCTTATCGATGAGGCCGCGTCACGTTTGCGTCTTGAAATGAATTCGGTTCCCCATGAGATTGACAGCCTGGATCGCAGAATTCAGCAACTCGAAATAGAAAAGGAGGCACTGAAACGTGAGAATGAACCTGCCAAAGTCACGGAACTCAGCAGAGTAATTAGTGAAATAAACGAAGAAAGAGTGAAACTGAGGGCAAAATGGCATTCCGAGAAGAAACGAATTGAGGATATACAGCATCAGAAACAACTGATTGAAAGTCTCAAAACTGAAGCAGATCAGGCTGAACGTCAGGGAGATTATGGTAAGGTTGCTGAAATTCGGTATGGACGAATTAAAGAGGCTGAGAAGAAGATTGAAGAACTGAATCAGCAATTAAGCGAACTCCAGGGTAATTCGGCGTTGATTAATGAAGAAGTGACTGCAGAGGATATTGCCGAGATCGTATCCAGCTGGACAGGTATTCCGGTAAAAAGGATGCTGCAGGGAGAACGGGAGAAATTGCTCAGCCTGGAACTGGAACTGCACAAAAGGGTAGTAGGGCAGGATGAAGCCATTGCAGCGGTCTCAGATGCCGTACGGCGCAGCAGGGCAGGTTTGCAGGATCCGAAACGTCCGATAGGATCGTTTCTTTTTCTGGGCACTACTGGTGTAGGCAAGACTGAACTGGCCAAAGCACTTGCCGAATTATTGTTTAACGATGAAAATCTGATGACCCGCATCGATATGTCGGAATACCAGGAAAGACATACAGTTTCAAGACTGGTTGGAGCACCTCCCGGATATGTGGGTTATGAAGAAGGCGGGCAGCTTACCGAAGCTGTGCGCAGAAAGCCCTATTCCGTCGTTCTCCTGGATGAAATAGAAAAAGCTCATCCTGATGTGTTTAATATTTTGTTGCAGGTGCTGGATGACGGACGTTTAACGGATAACAAGGGCAGAATGGTGAATTTTAAGAACACCATCATCATTATGACCTCCAACATCGGTTCCGCGCTTATTCAGAACAATCTGGAGCACCTGAATGACAAAAACAGGCAGGATGTTCTGGAAAGAACAAAAAACGAAGTGTTCGACCTGTTAAAGAAAACTCTTCGTCCGGAATTTTTAAACCGGGTAGATGAATTGATCATGTTTACCCCGCTTACCAGACGCGAAATCACGGAAATTGTCAGGTTACAGTTCAATCAGATTATTCAAAAGATGGCAGACAGCGGCATTCAAATCGGCATCACGGATGATGCTCTGGCATTACTGGCAGAACAAGGGTATGACCCGCAGTTTGGGGCCCGTCCGATAAAAAGGCTCATACAGAAAAATGTTCTGAACGAGCTCTCAAGAAGGATTCTGGAGGGCACCATACAAAAAGAAAAGGCAGTATTGATCGGCAGGGACGAAAAAGGAATTATAATGGTCAATCAGGAATCCAGCCAGGAAAGAACTGTCTAAAAGCTTTCCAGACAATCATCCAACGTAGGGTAGAGGGTAAATACATTGTGAAGCTGCAGGAGCTTGAATAATTCCATAACCTCCGGCGTAATACCACAAATTTTAAAGGTACCCTTATTGTTGGTGGCTGTTTTGAGGATGGATAAGAAAACACCAAAACCTGAACTGTCGATGTATTTTATTCCCTCAAGGTTCAGTATCAGCCGTGTGCCTGCGATGTTGAAAAAGCTCTTGAGGTCCTCCTTAACGGGTTCTGTGATCAGCGCGTTGAACCTGTCAATATTGTCAAAGCGGACAACGGTTATATTATTAATTTTCTCAATCTTTAACATATAGAAAGATTTAAAAGTATAATTCCAGATTATTGGTTACCAGCGTTAAGTTCTCTCACAGCTTCAGCAGTTTCCTGCTTAAAAGCAGCCACAATTGCCGCATAGGATTCGGGTTTTATGCCTTCCCGTGTGAAATTTTCAAGATCTTTTAAACGAAGTGCAAGTGTTTCCAGTCCCATTATGGATACGGAGGACTTTGGCCTTATGGGCAAATTTGCCCAACAATTCATACTGTTTTGTTTCAAGCAACTGATCCATATCCTGTCCGAATTCAACCACCTGACTTTTAAATATAGAAATCATTTCAAGTATCAGTTCTTTGTTACCACCGGACATTTCACGAAGGTATGAAAATCAATTTTCATTGAATCGGTTTTTGGATTCAGTGTTGAAATTAAGAAATTTCGCTAAATATTGGAAAACTTTTTAGGATATTAATTTTTTTTTAAGCAATGACCTCAGGAGCCTCCTGCGTATGACTTATTAACAAGCGTCAAAAATCATATTTGCCTGAAAAATAATATGCTATTTTTGAATTCCTAAGAATTCTCCTAAAATGAAAAAAACGGTATTCAATTCAAAACACCATCAGTTGGGCGCACGAATGGTTGAATTTGCCGGTTACGAGATGCCTGTGGAATATTCCGGTATAAATGCACGAACATCTCGCAGTGCGGGATTCAGCCGGCATTTTTGACGTTTCACATATGGGTGAGATATGGGTTAAGGGATCCGCATCCCGGTTATTCCTTGATTATGTATTATCCAATGATCCTGGATATGCTAACACCGGGGAAAGCTCAATATACCTGTTTCCCGAACGGCAAGGGAGGCATAGTGGACGACCTGATTGTTCACCAGTTCGATGAAGAAAAATATTTACTGGTCGTGAATGCTGCCAATATTCAAAAGGACTGGGATTGGCTCCTTGCCCAGAACAGTTTTGGTGCCATTCTGGAGAATGCTTCGGACAACATTTCGCAATTGGCAGTGCAGGGGCCCAATGCAATTAAAATATTACAGAAACTCACCCGGCATAACCTGGAGGAGATTCATCCATTTACTTTCATTACCGGTGAAATTGGCCGGATTGATCAAATGTGCATCATTGCCGCTACCGGATATACCGGTTCAGGAGGTTTTGAATTGTATTTCGAAAACAATACTCAGCCCCTTCAATTATGGGAAGAGATGCTTCAATGCAGGTAAAGAATTATGATCTTAAAGCCGGTTGGACTTGCTGCCCGTGATACCCTAAGGCTGGAAATGGGTTATTGCCTTTATGGTAATGATATCAATGACACCACTTCTCCCATTGAAGCCGGATTAGGCTGGATCACCAAATTTAATCCGGGCAGGAATTTTATTGACAGTGACCAGGTTTTCGAACAAAAAAATAAAGGCGTGAGCCGAAAACTAATTGGTTTTGAAATGATCGACAGGGGGATACCCCGCCAACATTATCCGCTTTTTGATAAAGGCGGTGAAAATGTTGGTGAAGTAACCTCCGGAACCATGTCTCCTGTCCTTAAAAAAGGGATTGGCATGGGTTATGTGAAAACTGCTCATGCCGGAACCAGGCAATGAAATATATGTTGATATCCGGGATAAGAAACTGCTGGCAAGGGTAGTAAAGATGCCGTTTTATCAAGGTGATAGGATGCGAACAACTTAACGGCTAGCGGTTTCCCCCTCCACAATCGGATTTTCATTGATCAGATCGGACTCGATATGTCCATCTAGCAGTCGAATGATGCGGTGTGCATGCTTTGCAATATTCTCTTCGTGCGTTACCAGTATGATGGTATTTCCCTTGTCATGAATTTCCCTGAAAAGTGCCATGATATCAACAGAGGTTTTTGAGTCAAGGTTTCCGGTGGGTTCATCGGCAAGAATAATCGCAGGATTATTTACCATGGCCCTGGCCACGGATACACGTTGCCTTTGTCCTCCTGATAATTCGTTAGGCTTATGCTCCATACGGTCGGCCAATCCCACACTTTCCAGCGCATTAATGGCGCGCTTCAATACGTTCATGTTTTGGCACACCGGCATAAACCAATGGCAAGCATAACATTTTCAAGAGCAGAATACCGTGGTAACAGGTTAAAGGTCTGAAAAACAAAGCCAATTTCCTTATTTCTTATTTCAGCAAGTTGATTGTCAACAAGTTTACTGGCATCTTTGCCGTTTAAAATATAAGTGCCGGATGTAGGTGTGTCCAGACAGCCGATAATGTTCATCAGTGTTGATTTGCCGGAGCCGGAAGGCCCCATGATGGTGACATATTCATTTTTATTGATGTCAAGTGAAATTGAACGGAGCGCTTGCACGACTTCGGTCCAGGATAATAATTCTTTACTATGGATTCAAGATGAATGATCTTGTTCATGTTGGCGGATATTAGAGCTATAAAATTAATATTATTCATTTAAACAACTGTTTGGGTTTGAAAAACCTATCGGTGTTGCTGATAATTTTTAATACCAAAGCCGGAATTTTTGTCGGTTTATTCCCCTTCCCTGAAAAATAATTCCCATATGAAAGAGGTCTACGATAATCCCGGTAGTTTACGATCAGTAATGGTATTCCATGCCAGCATCATATCATGCGACCAGTTAATATCATCAAAAACAATAATATTGTTTGAATCAGGCATTTTCTCCAAACAAGTCAAAATATTGCAGGGTTGCCTGCAAGGTATGATTGCCGTCGATAAAAACCAGGGTGCGGCTGTTGATCTCCCTGTTTAGTTGGGTTATGGCATTTTCAAACGTGCTATTAATCAGGGTTATATTATTAAAATTGTTGGCTGCGAAATTTTTGTAAGCCATTTCGGCAAGCTGCGGATTACCCTCCACGGTAATCACCCTGGCTTGGGGATTACCCAGGGCCAAATACATGGTGCTGATTCCAAAGGCTGTTCCCAGTTCTATTATGCAATCGGGTTTATAATACCCGGCCAGGCAGTAAAGAAGTTTGCCGTAGTGTTTACTTACCGATGCCACCTTTGCCATGCTACCAATGGTTTTTCTCTGCCGTCCACTCTTTGTACCTGCTCCCAGATCAATTGTTTCTATGACCCGGGTATTTTTGCAAAGTTCCGATCTGTATATTTCAACCAGCTCCAATTCCGGATTACTTACTGTCTTATTCAGTACCTGATTACTGAAATCACGTATAAATGAATTATTTATTGGGTCAGTCAATGCACGACCCGGTGCATAAGATAGTTGAAGCGATTTGAAGTGAATACATATTGGTTGAAATATCGGAACATTTCCATCGGTGTGCAAATCTTTTTGCGAACATGAAAAAAGTTTTGCGATATTTACGAAACTCTTGATTAACATGAGCCAGCTGGCGGAACAGGAAATAAAGTATCTGAAAGGTGTTGGACCCAAAAGAGCCGAAATGCTGGAAAAAGAGTTGGGTATTCATACCTGTCGTGATCTGCTTTATTTTCTTTCCCTATAAGTATATCGACAGATCAAGAATTTATCTCATTAAGGAAGTTGATACAAACCAGGCGTTTATTCAGTTAAAAGGAAAGATCACCCATTTCAGAATCGAAGGCCAGCGTAATAAACAGCGACTGGTGGGCGTTTTTACCGATGGCACCGGGTCATTGAACTGGTTTGGTTTCAGGGCATACAATGGGTTACCCGTAATTATCAGCCAAATGTTGAGTATATAGTATTTGGCAGGCCGGCTGTGTACAATCACCGTTTGTCAATTGCACACCCTGAAATTGAAATATCAGGAAATGAAGAAGCCCGCCTTTTTTCGCCGTTGCAACCGCAATATAGCACTACTGAAAAACTCAAAAACAGTTTTATCACTTCAAAAACCATACATCGGATGATGGGGCAGGTGCTAGCCCAGATTCGAATACCTTGGAAGAAACATTGCCGGATTATTTGATCAAGAACCTCAAACTTACCGGACTTGATGAGGCGATCCGGAATATGCATTATCCTGAAAGCAGTGATAAACTTCAGAAAGTCAACCTACCGGCTTAAATTTGAGGAATTGTTTTATCATGCAACTAAATATACTGCTGCAAAAAAACAAGCGGAAGTCTTTCATTAAAGGCTTGGTTTTTTCTAAAGTTGGTGATAATCTGAATAATTTTTACCGCAACCGGTTGGCATTTGAACTCACCGAAGCACAAAAGAGGGTTATTCGGGAAATCAGAAAAGACATGGGATCGGGCAGGCAAATGAACCGTTTGCTGCAGGGGGATGTTGGAAGTGGAAAAACACTGGTTGCACTAATGGCTATGTTGATTGCCCTGGATAACGGTTACCAGGCTTGTTTTATGGCACCTACCGAATTACTGGCCAATCAGCATTTTAATACCATTTCCGGTTTCTTGAAAATATGGGATCAGTGTTTTACTGCTTACCGGTTCGACAAAGAAGAGTGAACGTGAATTGTTGCATGAGCAGATTGCGTTCCGGAGAATTGCATATACTCGTCGGAACCCATGCATTGCTCGAAGATACTGTGCATTCAATAACCTCGGACTGGTCATTATTGATGAACAACATCGTTTTGGCGTGGCACAGCGGGCGCGACTCTGGAAAAAAACAGAACAGTTCCCGCATGTCCTGGTAATGACTGCTACTCCAATACCCCGAACACTGGCTATGACCCTTTACGGCGACTTGGACGTATCGGTGATCGATGAGCTCCCTCCCGGTCGCAAACCTGTTCAAACAATCCATTATTATGAATCCAAACGCCTGGTTCTGTTTGGTTTTATGAGAAAACAGATCGCCATGGGCCGGCAGATCTATATTGTTTATCCACTCATCAAGGAATCGGAGAAACTGGATTATGTGGCCCTCGAAGAAGGCTATGAGGCCATAACAAGGGCATTTCCGCCCCCCGAATACAGTGGTGGTCTGTGTTCATGGCAAGATGAAACCGGAGGACAAGGAAAAAGGAATGCAATACTTTATTAAGGGAATCGCTCAGATCATGGTAGCTACCACAGTGATTGAAGTGGGCGTAGACATACCCAATGCCTGTGTTATGATAATTGAAAACGCCGAACGCTTCGGACTTTCCCAGCTCCATCAGCTGAGAGGTCGCGTTGGCCGTGGTGCAGATCAGAGTTACTGCATTCTCATGAGTTCCTATAAACTCAGTCATGAAGCGCGTAAACGGTTAGAAACGATGGTCCAAACCAACGACGGATTTGAAATTGCGGAAACCGATCTGAAATTGCGCGGACCCGGAGACATTGAGGGAACCCAGCAAAGCGGAATACCTTTTGATCTCAAAATTTCCAACCTGGGGCAGGATGGCCAGATTCTCCAGTTTGCCCGCGATAGGGCGGCCGAATTGCTGGATGATGATCCGCAATTGGAAAAGCCGGAAAACAGCTTGCTCAAAGCACAGCTGATCAGGAATATGAGACCGGAAGAGGATTGGAGCTCAATAAGTTAATTATCTCCTGAAGGAGGCAACAAAACCATCTCACCTTCTATTTCCAAAAGCAAATCATCACGACAAATATCCGCAACAGTATAGGTGATGGGTATCAAAGGAAATTTCTGCCGGCAAATGACCTTGACCTTTTCCAAATCGGTGAGGTATTTCACATATACCCTCAAATAAGTATAGTCAAACCTGCCTGGTGGTATACCCGGATTGCTTCTTTTGAGGTTTTCAGGGGAAACAAGTGACTCAATATTGCTGATCGTGCAATGCGTTTGTTTTTCAACGTCGCCGATTCCTATTGTTTCTTGTCCGATTATCGAAGCAGTACCAGAGATGAAAACCCGGATGTTGTAAGGTGCAATTACCATTTTAGCCCTTTCAAATTCAGGTGGATGCTTGATCGGTTGTGAATGAATGGGCTTACCTACAAGAACCTTTTGAGAGTAATCGTATGGATTGACCTGCTTTGGATTCTCCACTGCAAAATCAGCCTGCCCGTTTTCGGCCTGTACGGCACAGATCTCAAGGGTAATGTTTTTAAGTTTGTCCCCAATTCCGGTGGCAGCAGGAAATCCTTTAATGGTCCTGAATTGTTGATAAACACTGTGTCTGACTTCATTGAATATTTGATAGTTCTGCATGTTTGTGCCATTCACCGGGCTTTTTTGAAGTATCCCCCCCACATAGTTCCATTGTCGGACTACCTGATTAAAACTCATTCCTTCAGCTGCCAGAACCTTTTGTGCCTCTTCAAATGAACTCAAAGCGATCTCCTCATTGGATGCCCCATTCACAGTTCCGCGTAATCCCGATGACCACAATTCTTTATAACCGGGAGATTCAAAAACAACATACGGATGATCACCGGAACTGCGATAAAATACCTGAAAGTCACCCTTCCCTACAAAAGCTGCTTCAAAGGATACTTTATACGGTATTTCAGGCACCTGACCGATCAACACAAATGTTGGGCATTTCCCCGGAAAATATTTCCGTAGTGCGGTCGAAACATAATTTTTCCTGTTCAGGTAATCCGTTTCACTTTCCGGATCATGGAATACCACCAGTTTAAAAAGATCCGATGCTGTATCTTCGGATAATGAAATCAGTGATTGAATGCAATCATCCACCTCTGTGAAAAATCCGCCAGTGATTTTTGGGAGTACTGATCTATAAAAAATTACAGGATTTATGGGAACTACTTTCATTTGATTTTTTTAAAAGTTGAATTTTCTGCGGCTGACTTGACTGCGGCTGCAAATTTACGCGGGTTTATCCGAATCTCAGACTGCACAAGTTCAGGAACATTGTATGATTTTAGTAGACTAATATTATAATCCGGATCCTTCTGAGGCAACAGAAAAGGCTTATGGGCCATGCCTGTTTTATCAAAATAGGTGAAATACAGACGGGTATACAATCCATCCGTTCTTCGGCTGCTAAAGACTATCCAGCGCCCGTTTGACGACCAGGTATGATAACTATCCGATTTATCGCTGTTAATGCCCGGTACACTGATTTCTCCTGTTTTGAGGTCTATCAGATTCAAATCGGTGTCATCATGCCAAATGGTGAAATTTCCGTAATCCGTTTTACAAAACAGGAGATATCGTCCATCAGGAGAAACGCGGGGGAAAGAAACACTGAAACCATGCTTTGATGCTGAAATTACGGTATCTGTCTCACCAAAGCTTTCTGAAACAGGGTCAAATGCAATCCGGAGAAGATCATAACGTATCTGTTTATAGTCTTGATACGGGTGATATTTTGCACGGCAGAAATACAGGAACCGTCCATCAGCTGACCAGGTGGGGAATGTTTCATAACCATCCGGGGTAGAGAGGTCGTCATTCTTTAACACAACGTTTTTTTCAGCATCATACAATATCAGATCTGACAAGGTATCTATTACTTCAATTTTCTTTTCAGGCACAGCATGAAAAGTTTGAACAATTCGGTTAACCGAAAAAGCAATATACCGTCCTCCGGGATGCCACGATGGATAAACACCTGCAGAAATGGTACTGTCTGTCTTTGTATTTACTTTTGAAATGGTTTTATTTCGATAAATAACCGTGCCTGCATGCTCTGCCCGCAAATGAAACATCATCGTTTCACTGCTGTTTTGGCAAAAAGCATGACAGTTCATGCAATTGCCATCACTCAACTCGTTAATCATGACCGGACTTTCCCTGAAATCCTCCAAATCACGCTGATAGATTCCCATCTTATTCCAGGTTTCAAAGCCTGGTTCAATCAAACGATAAACCACGTATTGGTCTATTGATTCTTTGGCCACATGGTTTGTTATGGAATTATACTTTTTCCATTGTCCATTGGTCCTGCCATAGAGTTCAATCAGGAAATCATTGCCGCTGCTGGCGGCCAGCAATTTTCTCCAGCGTTTTTCCGGTATTGAAATCAATCCGTTCTTTGATGTGATAATGAAATCCTCGTTGTTTTCAGCATGAAATCTGGCAATATAGTAGTCAGCACTTTCTTTTACGGTAAAATTCAGGGGTGCTACATTGGGCGGAATGGTAATATCAGAATAATCGGGGAAAATAACGGCATTACCGGCAGGTATTGCATCAGGAGGGATATCCTGAACACAGCCAAGCATTAATCCTGCCATGGATATGATTCCTGTATAGTAAATGGTTCTTAGTGGATTGTTCATCTCATCGGGATAATAAACCTATTCATAAGTTGGTGAACCATTGTCTGAAAACTGCAAATAGTACCAGAAAGTATTGCCAAAATCACGGTACAGGACTTCAGCCGCCTTGTTCAAAGAATTCCGGTTGTGGGCAAAAAGCTGTGCATAGGCGTGGAATCGCTGCTTTGTCGCGGCACTTATTTCATAACCTTCAGGAACAATATTTTTTTTAAGGATTCCCGAATACAATATAAGTGCTTCCTCAAAATGCCGTGGTATTTTGGGATATCTGAGTTCATTTAAACGATATATGTTGGCTGCAAATGCTTCCAGGTTTTTATTCAACAAGAAGGAAGTCATCAAATATTCAAAAGCCATGCGATTATTTGGATCATTCAGAAGCAATTGCATCAATCCGATATCCTCCTCGCTGATATTGGATATGAAGTCCTCCTGTACCAGATGGTTTCGCTTTTCAACAAGCTCAGGATGGTATTGAAGTAGCGAAGTGTCCGCAAGTATAGCCTGGTATTCTTTCGCCCATTTCCGATAAAACAGGGTTTGATCAAGGTAATTCAGAAATTTACCGGCGATGGCATATTCGCGATTAATCAAGCTGGTCATTACGAGTCTTTTCAATGATCGCGGATTAAGACCCTTTGCTTCCATGGCCTCAAATGCCCATCTATAGGCTTCATTATTGTAACCGAGGTGATAGAATATCTCACCTCCGTAAAATGGCGCAGTTTCATTTCGTTTCCATTCCAGCCAAAGCCCTTTGGTTCCGGATTGTTTATAATTAAACAGCTCTTCGGGGAGCTTTCCTGTTTTGAATAAGGCAAGATTGGTGTAATACATGACCAGTTGATTCATACCAGGATATTGTTCTGATAATGTGAGTACTTTGTTCCAATGTGAAGCCTGATAACTCGCATCAATTTTAAGAAATAGTTCGTTTTTAGGGTCATAGGCTGATCTGTACAGGACCGCCATCAGCACAAGTATAATAAAAAAAGCAGGAATAATGTGCTTCAGATTCCACGAAAAATTCAGGGCGGTTCCTTTAAAGTACCTTCTGAACAAAAATATTACGATCATGACCAGGGGATAATACAGGGCCATGAGCAAAAAGAACAACTTGCCCGATGAGAAAGAAACGCTTGTCAAAGGGAGATACCAAACCGTTTTTAAGTCGGTTAGCATGATAAATCGCCAGGTGAGCCAGGGAATCAACAGGGATATAACAATCAAGGAAAGAATAAAAAATAAACGTTTTTTTTCACCCTGAAAAAGTATTTCATGCAGTACAAACAGCAGCAGTGTATAGAATGAATAAACACCTGCTAAATAATACAGGATCAGAAAGGAAGTAATACCCATCAGGTAACGTGTTTGATAACGCCTGATTCTTCCATACAGCAGAAAAGCGATCAGTGATATCAGCCAGCCAAATGTGTTGGCCAGCTGATAGTTGTGACTACTTTGAAGGGCCGCCAGCAGTACAACCGGAATGAAGGAGAAGGCAATACCTTTCCAATTATACAGGTTAAAAAGATTTCTGGATAAAAGGTAAAAGGAGCAAGCCAGTAAGGTCATTATAATAGCTGCAATCCATGGAAAGCTAAAAAACTGGGTAAAAAATGCACCCAAGAGGGTAATAAAACCGCCGGGTTGATCAAAGAATTGTGCCAGATAATCCGGATTAAACCGGAATAACTGATTCTGTTCGAGATAGGACAGATGGTACCTGTTAAGAACAAAAAAATATAGAAAGAAAACGACTAAAAATGCAGATAATGATAGAACTTCCAGGTATCTGGAATGGTTAAAATTTTTCATAATACTGATCTAATTCCGCCGCTCCACCAATTAGAGTCCGATTACACCGAGCCCCTGTTCAAACACAATATCTACCGGAATATCCTGATCCTCAACCAGTTTTAGTGAGGACTTCAGCTCTTCGTCCATTATTCCGTACTGACGGATCAGATTGGCAGCCTTTTCATAATCACCGTCCCCCTGAATGGTAAGAATTAAACCTGACAGTGAACTCACGGCTTCTTTCATCCTCTCGAAATTCACCATGTATCTTCCGGCTGAATCAGTTGTAAATGCTTCTTTTTCCTTGAAATAATTAAAAGTGATAAGGTTGGCCTTACCATGTGCACTGGCAGCACCGAACCGGATGGAACGAAAAATGCCGGCCATGAAGGTCGTATAAGAATTCAGCAGATCAGCATCGGCTTCACCCAGCTCCTGTAAACGGGTTTCCAGATAAAGACCAAGGATGTCTGCTTTCTCTTCCTCAATGGTTGAATAATACTCCTTTAAGGCTTCTCTTACCGTCCCTTTGTCATTAATTGTTTTTGCAGCGCCCAGGCCATGGGCAATTTCGTGAAACATGGTATTGGAAAAGAAAGCGTCAAAGGTGACGTGGGCCAGGTGATCCTGGGGGATAAGTATGCCTGCAATCGGGATCAGTATTTTGTCGAATTTGGCCTGCATGGCGTTTTTCAGCTGAAGTCGCCTGCTTCCCTTGGCTTGTTGAACGCGTTCATCATTCGGAAGATTAATAGCGATCGTTTTACTGCCGGCATTGCAATCACCTGCATAATATATCACTTCATAGGCGCCAAGATCTGAACTGTTGCCGGGCATTTCGGTTTTATATTTTTCATCCACCGGAAGTCCTCTCTGCAAATCCGGTAAGAGAGCAGCATACCTTGCCAGTTTTTTGCTCCATTCAATATCTTTGATCAGAATATAGGCCTCATGAGATGCTTTGTATCCGAATAGCTGATCTTCGTAAGTTTCAATAGGTCCCACAACAAAATCAATGGTGTTGTTCCTCATATCCATCCAGGCCATATCGCTTATCAAATAATCATCATTCAGCAATGCCTTTGCACGTAAGTTCAAGATATTTTTTTAATCCCGGATCATCGGCATAGCTGAGCGGCTTCCAGCAGCAATGAGGAAGCTTTTGAAACCTGTTCGCTGAATGCCTTATGATAGGGAATAACAACCAATTCGCTCCTGTTCATTGCGCCTGATAAGAGAGTACAATCCGCTTTTATCTTCATCCTGCCAAGCTTCTCAAATTCTTCAATGGTCATATCTGCAGGATAAAAATTTGCACCCTGTAGGCTTTGGTCCGATCCCGGTAATAAAAGTGGCGTGTTATCATTCAGTCGTTCCCATGGTCCGTAATGGATCAACTGGCCAGTTTTTTTCAGTTCATCACTTTTCAGGGTCTCCAGCAGGGAATCCTTATCGCCATAGGCTTCCTCCAGAAAATATCATCCATGATTTTCGCAGCTTCGATCAGCAGGGGAATCATTTTTTTCTCATTCTCTGTGAGCTTGCTGATATCGGTAGTAAGTGCAAAAGTGGCAAAATCGTTCAGTTTCATCATAATGGTGTCATTGGTGGAGGTCTTATCCGGATGCATTCGATTGCATCCTGAAAAAACAACAGACAATACCGGAATCAAAACTGCTAAATAGAAATATTCTCATGACTCTTTTTTCTTCAAATATATTATTTACCGTAAAAATAAACTATCGGTTTTATCAATATTACCAATAAAAAAACCTGACAGTTAATTTGTACCGGTCAGGTTTTAACGTTATTAAGTTGCTTCTTTTGCGATGCAGGTTTGACAGGTTTATTTTCCTTACCGTTAATCAGAGCTGAAAATACTAAACTTGAATAATCCGGTTTTTTGCAGCATATAGGAAAACGACACACCCAGAACACCCAAGCCATATTTTATACTCCGGGATATATTAATGGATGAGGCATCATCAAAATAGCGGGTGGGGCAGGTGATCTCAGCAATCTCAAAACCTGCATAGAAAATTTGGGCAAGCATCTGGTTGTCAAAAACAAAATCATCGGAGTTAATTTGATAATTATACTTTTCAAGAACATTTCCTGAAAATGCCCTGTATCCGGTATGGTATTCCGAAAGTTTCTGGTTCATGAGTATGTTTTGTGTAAGTGTCAGAAACCGGTTGGCAATATATTTATACAAAGGCATTCCTCCTTTTAAGCGCTCCTTTCCCAAGAATTCTCGAACCGAGCACCACCTCATACACCCCATTGGCAATCAGGTAACACATGGAATGGATCAGTTGCGGAGAATACTGGTAATCGGGATGCAGCATAACCACAATATCGGAATTCAATGCAAGGGCTTTATCATAACAGGTTTTCTGATTACCGCCATAACCTTTGTTCTCAGCATGAGGAATGATATGCTTAATGCCAAGTTCCTTAGCCATTTGAATAGTATTGTCGCGGCTGCGGTCATCCACCAGAATAACATGATCAACAATGTCAAAAGGAATTTCGCTGATAGGTTTGTTCAAGGGTTTTTTCCGCATTATAGGCTGGCAGCACAACAGTGATTATTCTTATTGTTAATCATTGTATAAGATTTTGGTGTACGTTTGAAGAATACAAATCCATTTTTTTCATAAAGCAATGTCAAATCAGGATAGCTCCCGCACGAATTTTTCTTTTCTATGCACCTTGATCGCAAAATAAGCAGGTTTATCAATTTTCCCTGTTAAGAGCCAATTCTTATCGTGCGCCATTAGGGTGAGATTAATTTTTAGCTGCCCATAAAACAGATGAGCATAACTTTTATAGCCCATGGTTTCCAGATAGGCATCCTGATCACTTACCGAACTGAAGAATTCAATGGCAGCGCGCTGTGAATAAGCCTCAACACGCGGTACGATCAATAACATGGATAATAAACATAAACACCGGCAGTGCGACTGTTAATATGATAATGGCTTGCTCATATATTGTTCTTCTGCCATTTAATGAAAAAACCTATTATGCCTGCAATCAACAACAATCCGGCAACAAATTCAAACCCTTCCATTCACCATTGCCTGAAAGACAAGCAATGGCAAAAGGATCATGCAATCAGTTGCGCTTGATGATGAAATCTTTGAAATGATCCATATAGTGTTAATACCGACACAACAACGGCCAATAATGAACCCAAAACTGATCACTAATCAGACCACGACTAACCGCTTTCCAAAGCGGGGTAAAAGCTCCTGGCATGATAAACCGACCAGGCGGCCATGAATGTCAGTGGAAAATAGCAAAGCGATGAGTAATGCACAATCTTGGTTTTAACAATGGTAAAAAGAATCAAAACCACCCAAAACAAAATAAGCATCCAGAAATAGAAATCATTTCCGGACTGTTCCTGATTTCTGGATCCGAACAAAGCCGGCAAGGCAAATACGGAAGCAGGAAAAACCCCGGCAAACAGCACTACAAAATGGTACAGCAGAAATCCGCCATGGCCTGCATCCTTGGTTTTGAACAACCGTGATCTGATAGGCAATAAAATCAGCGATAATCGAAAAATTTCCTTGCAGGATCTGGAGCATGAAACCAGAAACCGCCGGTGAAAGCAAGGATCAACCGAAAACGAGGAGATCATTCAAGCGGATTCGAACCCGAATTTTTTGATGAGCAGAAATATGCCGGTGGCGAGTAAAAAAACCAGCAGGGCAACCGGTCCCTTTGTTAAAATGGCCAAACCGATAAAGAAAGGATGAGCCTGCAGCATGCATCAGTTGTCTGTCGGGCCGGCTGAAATATAAATAAAATTGAGATAAATGCCCAGAAAAAATGAAAAGGTTAAACCAGGGATCAATGATTCCGGATTTAAAATAGAAAAAAGGCAATACGGATCCGCCATAGAGAAGCACCCACAATAAGTCCGAACCGCGCGTCCAATCAGTTTACGGCCAATATTAAAAAGCACCAGCAGGGAAACGATACCGCAAATGGCATTCGGGAAACGGGCCGCAAATTCATTGATGCCAAAAACTTTCATCGAAAGAACCTGCATCCAGATAAACAAGGGTGGTTTTTCCCAGAAAGGGATGAAATTGATCTGCACAGTAAGATAATCACCGCTTTCAATCATTTCACGTGCAGATTCGGCAAAATTAATTTCATCCCAGTCAAACAGGTGCACTCCTCCCAGGAAAGGAATAAAGAACAAGGCGGCAATCAGAATGATCGACGAATTGATAAGCCAGGTAATCCGGTCATGCCTTAACATCATGCTGCAAAAGCTTTTTAGGTGACCATGCGTGCCACTTGCGATCTTCATGGTAAAATACCAGATAGAATGCCAATGTGCCCAAGCTACCGATAATGGATCCGGTATAGATGTCAATCAGAAAATGCTGCGAAAGATAAACCCTTGAAAAGGCAACCAAAGCAAGCCAGAAAGAAGCAGATCAGTTTCAAATACCTGTTTGTTGAAATCAGGGCCAGGCAAAGAAAAAGAGCAAACGCACTGGTAGCATGTCCCGAAGGAAAGCTTCGTCCGCTGAGCATTTTGACACCATCAACCAGATGAAGGGAGCGATAGGTCCTGAAAATACCTGGATGGTCTGCCAGCATCCTCAAAAAAGACTCTTTTAAGTATTTGGGTGAACAGTCCGGTTGAGAAATAGGCAACTATCAAGAAAAGCAAAATGTCGTAGTGAGAAAAATAACAGGACCAAAGCGGGAATAATGATAAAAAGTCCATCACCCAGAAAAGTCAGATACTTGAAGATCCAGTCGAAAAAAGGCGAATGGAATTGGTTGATCCATAAATGAATATCAGGTTTAGAGAATATCAGTAAAGACTGGGGATGAGGATCAGCAGAGACAATCAGGTAGGGCAACAGAAAAAAGGCATTATTCTTCAGGGTATTGTATAACATATTTGAGTATTTATGGCGGCAAAAATAATGGAATTTGTAGCAATTACAAAACAGGTAATGAGTGACAAGTAACGAGTTATGGAATACCGTGCAAGTCACCAGGCATTGCCTCCCTATTTCACGATTCCCGAAAATCCCATAAAAGCCAGGGATAACAGCCCTGCTGTGATCAGTGAAAGGGGAAATCCTTTCATGCCCTTTGGTGTTTCGGTCAGGGACAATTGTTCACGGATACCTGCCATCAATATCAGTGCAAGGGTAAATCCGGTGCAATACCTGGCGGCATACAATACGCTCATAACCAGACTGTAGATCTTTTTGAACGGCCAGAATGGCAATCCCAAGTACGGCACAATTGGTGGTGATCAGGGGAAGGTAAATACCCAGGGCCTGGTAAAGCGGGGGAGCTGTTTTTTTCAGAATAATTTCCACCACCTGCACCAGAAATGCAATGATAAAAATAAAGGTAATGGTCTGCATAAATTCAATCTGCAAGGGCACCAGCACATAATTCTGAATGAGGTAGGTAACCAGATTGGCCAGCGACATGACAAATATAACGGCTACGCCCATGCCAATCGAGGTTTCGATTTTATTGGATACTCCCAGAAAGGGGCAGATACCGAGAAATTGCACCAGCACAACATTGTTCACCAGAACGGCTGAGATGATCAGGAGAATGTATTCCATGGTATTTATTTTAAATGTTGAATTTCAGTTTAATACGGTTCATCATGGCAATGAGCAAGCCATAGGTTACAAAAGCACCCGGAGGCAAGACAAAGATCAGGATGGTGGAGGCATTCTCACCCAAGAGCCTGATGTTGAACATGGAACCATTGCCCAGTATTTCACGGATTGATCCCATGAGGGTTATGGCGAGCGTAAATCCCAGTCCCATACCCAGGCCATCAAGCATGGATGGCCAATACTTCCTTTTTTTGTGCAAAGGCTTCAGCACGTCCAAGAATGATGCAATTGACCACAATCAGTGGTATGAAATATCCCCAGTGCTTTATACAGATCAGGGGTATAAGCCTTCATTACCAGGTCCACAATGGTAACAAATGTGGCGATGACCAGAATAAATGCGGCAATCCTGACCTTATCGGGAATAAATTTTTTAGCAAAGAAATGAGAAGATTAGAAAACACCAGTACAAAGGTTGTGGCAGCTCCCATACCAAGTCCGTTAACAGCGGCAGTGGTAACGGCAAGCGTGGGGCAGGTTCCCAGCACAATCACAAAAGTCGGGTTTTCCTTGAGCAATCCGTTTGTTAAATATTTAAGGTTTCCCATAGCTTTCAGGAAATTAAAAGGTTTTTACTGTTTACCTGATATTGAATCGATTGATCATTTTCAATGTATTATATGCCCGCTGAAGGGCATCGCAATATGCTCGTGAACTTACAGTGGCAGCGGTAATGGCATCAACTTCCCCGCCATCTTTTTTAACTTTCAGACTAAAATCAGCCGGGATTCTTGCCCAAAAACTGATCACTGAATTTGGGATCCGTCATTTTTGTACCAAGTCCGGGTGTTTCCTTATGCGTCAAGTACGGTAATCTTGTGATTGGTCCCATCAGGCAGAAAACCGGCCATCAGCTCAACATGTCCGGCAAAATCCTTTCTCGGTAAATGATTTAATGGCAAATCCAACCGGTTTATTCTGCTTTGCTCAGCCTGATAAACCACCACACCTTCCTTGATCAGTCTTGCCGGCTGACAGGGTCACTGTCAAATTCAGGGAAAACCTGCTTGATGGCATTTAATTCTTTTTGCTTGGACGGCAGCTTCAATAGGTCCCTTGGTTTTCAGATATACAAATCCCAGGGCAGCCGACATGGCCATGGAGATCAGCACAAGCGAAAGGATCATATTGATCAGGGTGGATTCAAGTTTTTTAGCCATGTTTCACCTCCTCTCCAAAGCGTTTGGGCTTGATGTATTTGTTAATAAGCGGAACAAAGGCATTCATGATCAGAATGGCAAAGGACACACCTTCGGGATACGCTCCGTAAACCCTTATCACCACGGTTATAAGGCCGATCCCGATGGCATAGAGAATCATGCCTGCTTTGGTCATGGGCGAGGTTACCAGGTCAGTGGCCATATAAATGGCTCCCAGCATAACGCCCCCGGTGAGTATATGAAATAAAGGTGAGGCATACTTATCAGGATTAATCAACCATAATATCCCGGTGAGAATAAAAATAGTGGCGACCATGAAAACGGGAATGTGCCAGGTAATGATCCGTTTATACAGCAACCAGAGAAATCCCAGGATCAAGGCGAAGGCGGAAACTTCACCCAGGGATCCTCCCATTTGTCCCATGAATAATTGCATATGATCCGGCAATTGGTTCATGACCTCCGGCATCGCTTCGCCGTTTCTGTACAGCTTCTTTTATAATGCCCAGCGGAGTTGCGCCGGTTGTGGCATCGAGATATTGCAGCCTGTGATGCTATGGGCAATGGCCAGCTTGTCATTTGCACAGGGAAAGGAGATCAGAAGAAAAACGCGACCAACAAGGGCCGGATTAAAAGGATTATTGCCCAGTCCTCCATAGGTCATTTTCCCGATACCAATCGCAAACAATCGAACCCAGCACCACCATCCACCAGGGCAGATTTGACGGCAGATTGAAGGCCAGCAACAGTCCGGTAACAATGGCCGAGCCATCGCGGATCCTCACCTCAGTTGTCATAAGATATATTCTGAATGATCATTTCGACCAGTACACAGGAAGCTATAGAAATGGCCGTAACGATGAGCGCGCCGATTCCGAATACATACAGCGTGACCAAAAAGGCCGGTATCAGGGATAAAACCACACCATACATCAGTTTTTGAACCGACTGTTCACTGTTGATATGCGGAGAGGGTGAGACGGTTAAAAGCTTGCTCATTGTTTTTTTCTGGTTCTGATTATTTTACCAACATTTGATTTTCCCAATCGGATAAAGTCGAGCAGTGGACGGCCTGCAGGACAAGTGTAACTGCAGGAACCACATTCGATACAGTCCATCACATGTTCCCATTCCAGCCTGTCAAAAAGGTTTTGTTGCGAAAGTGGCATGAGCAGATAAGGTTCAAGTCCCATGGGACAAACCGCAAGACATTTGGCACACCGGATGCAAGGCTGGATTGCCGGCCGGGCTGATTCTTCTGCAGGAAGGATCAGTATTCCTGAAGTGCCTTTTACAACAGGTACTTCGGTATTGCTCAGAGCCTTTACCCATCATGGGTCCACCGCTGATCATTTTGCCTGTATCGTCGGGCATATCCGCCAGCTGCTTCAATCAGAAGTGATACGGAAGTACCTATCCTTATCCTGAAATTGGCAGGATGTTTGAGGTTTTTTCCGGTAACTGTCACAATCCTTTCAATCAGAGGCTTGTTTTTTTGAATTGCCTCATATACGGCAAACACAGTTCCAACATTAAAAGCTACCACACCAACATCCACCGGAAGACCTCCCGAAGGTACCTCACGACCAACAATGGCCTTGATGAGTTGTTTTTCACCTCCCTGCGGGTATTTGACTTTTAGGGAATGTATCTCAATTCCTTCGTAAGTGGCCGAAAGACGGCGCATATGGTCCACCGCATCAGGTTTATTGTTTTCAATGCCAATATAGGCCTTGTCTACATGGAGCACTTTTTTAAGTAATTGTATCCCCACCAGGATTTCTTCGCCCTTTTCCAACATAAGGGCATGATCAGAGGTAAGATACGGCTCGCATTCCACGCCATTAATAATGAGGCATTCAGCCTTTTTCCCCCTCGGTATGGTAAGTTTAACATGGGTAGGGAAGGTGGCTCCCCCCAGACCTACAATACCGGCTTCCGAAATCATTTTCAGAATGGTTGCATCATCCAGGCGGATTTCTTTGTCGAGATTCGTATCACGTTTTATGCTTTCCTCCCATACATCTCCCGCTACATCAATAAAAACTGCCTGACGCTTGTAACCGCTCACATCAAGCACTTCTTCAATTTTGGCCACTTTCCCGGATACTGAAGCATGGATATTTCCGGATAAGAAACCTTCTCCCCTGGCAATGAGCTGTCCTGTTTTAACGTCGTCTCCTTTATTTACCAATACTTTGGCCGGAGCACCCATATGCTGCGATAATAAAATGGCCACTGAAGAAGGCAAGGGCAACTCCTCAATGGGTTGATGGGCAGATAATTTTAGTTCAGGCGGATGGATGCCCCCTTTGTAAAAAGTCTTTAGCACGTTATTCTTGTATTTATGTAGTTACAGTACTTTCAACAGCTTGTTCATCAGATCTCGGCTTCCTGGCTGGGAATCCGGATTCAATAATTGCATTGGTAGGACATTCAGGCGCACATTTACGGCATAATTTGCATTTATTAGAATCGATAAATGCCAGGTTATTTTTCATTACAATGGCCTCATGCGGACATACCTTAAAACATTTGCTGCATCCGATGCAGGCTACCGCACAATTCTTTTTGGCCAGGCCACCCTTATCTTCATTCATGCAGGCAACATAAACCTTTTTATCACCTTTCCACCGTTTTCTTAATTCAAACAATCTGCGGGGACAAGCTTTCACGCAAGCCCCGCATGCAGTGCACTTTTGATCATTAACCACAGGCAAACCGGTAACAGGATCCATATAAAGTGCATCAAAAGTGCAAACCAGCACACAATCGGCAAATCCAAGACATCCGTACTGGCACCCTGTTTCGCCACTGTAAAGCGCTGATGCAATTGCACAGGATTGCGCTCCGTCATACTTGCTGGTTCGGGGTCTGTATTCGCACGCTCCATTGCAGCGGAGCACGGCTACACGGGCTTCCTGGGTAGCAGCTTCACGGCCTAAGATTCCTGCAATCCGTGCCATGGTTTCATTTCCGCCCACGGGACAGTACAAACCTTCAAAGTTTTCTGATTTTACAAGGGTTTCCGCAAAATTCCGGCATCCGGCATAGCCACACCCACCGCAATTGGCTGCCGGCAATTCTGCTTCCACCAGATCAATTCTGGGATCTTCAAATACCTTAAAGCGCTGTGCTACAAAATAAAGTACAATTGCAGCCACTGCACCCAATAAACTGAGTGAAATTATCGTATAAACAATAGTTGCAGTCATTTCAAACTTTTTTTCTGATGGTGAAAGAGAAACTTCTTCTTAACCTGTTGCGGAACAGGTACAAGAAAACATAGTAAGGAACTAGTATGCTCAGGGACAGGATACCCGACAGCCATTCTTTTAAACCAAGGGCATTTGATATGATCAAAACCGTCATTAAAAGTAAAAAGGGCAGCAAATAACCCAGGTAAACTGCCTTATTGCCCAACCTGCGGGAGATGGTTACTTCAACCTGATCACCTGCTTTCAATGCCAGTCCGTTATCCTCTGTTTCAATGATCCTTTCAGAGACCTCAAACAAATTGCACATACTGCCTGCACTGCAATGGCCGCATGCTGCTTCACGGTGAATTCTCACCCTGATGGTGTGGTTGATGATTTCTTCCACTGTACCCTGCTGTTCAATACAGACAGAAGCCTCCATGCTGGTATAACTGTTATTCTAAGAAGCATAAAAATAGTAAGCTTCGGAAAACAAATCACCGCAATTTGTCATTATTGAATAATTTAGGATGATTATAAATAAGATTGGAAATGGCCTGTGACAAAAGGCATCTGAACGACTTGTGAGCTGTAAAAGGATCCGGACAATTTATAAATACAAACTGTTAACTGCAGAGAAGTCCCTTACAGCCTGTAGTGCTTAAGGAACTTCTTATCTTGTGAATAACATTTTTCAAATTCTTTCATTTTGTATTGCGTACTTCCTTACTTTAGCAATCGTTTGAACGCAAAAAAGCAATGGCAAAAAAGAATATTCCCGAAGAAAGCAATAATGGCAAAAGCAAGCCAGGTTCCTTTTTAACCGATGAACGGTTTAAGGTGACCCTGGGTATAATTACATCAGGCTTTGCAGTACTCTTGTTCATTTCTTTTGTTTCCTATCTTTTTACATGGAAAACTGATCAAAGTTTTGAATGGGCAAGGGTATTCTCTGATCCGGAATATAAAGTAGAGAATTGGTCGGGGAAACTGGGAGCTTATTTTTCCAATCTTTTTATGAATCGGTGGTTTGGGATTGCATCATTTGCGGTTCCTTTTCTTTTGTTGCTCATAGGTTTCCGATTGATGCGGGTCAAGGTTAAAAATCTTTCCCTGATGATCAGGAACACGATTATTGGGATGTTGCTCCTGTCCATCTGGCTGGGTTTTATCTTAGGTGAATTCAACGGAATCCTCGGCAGCGGACTGGGTGGTAAACATGGTTTGTACCTGAGCGAATGGCTAAAGGCATTTGCAGGGTCATTTGGAGCTGCCCTGATTTTGCTGGCTGCTACCGTAATATGGTCAGTGTTCTCACATCCAGACACCCTGGATTGGTTGGCCCGATTATTTTCAATAAAAATCAAATTACCAAAGACGGCGGTCAAAACCGACAAGAATATCGGATCATCACCCACCACCGGCCAGGAAGATCTTATCACCAATTATAATGACCTGGTATTTGAAACCGAGTTTAACCGTCATGAACGTGAAGGTAAGCTACCGATTTCGGATGCAGAGGATAACCAGGAGGATGAAATAGAATTGTTGATCGAGACTCCTCAGGATGGCAATATTGCCGATGCCATTCCGGAGAGCTATGAGATGCTTGAAGACTATGACCCAACGCTGGACCTGCCGCATTACCAGATGCCTTCCTTAGAAATTCTGGAGAAGCATGATGCTGAAAATTCTTCGGTAACCAATGAGGAATTGATTAGCAATAAGAACAAGATTGTGGAGACCTTGTCGCATTACAAAATTCAGATCGATAAAATCAAAGCCACTATCGGTCCTACGGTTACCCTGTATGAAATTGTTCCGGCTCCGGGTGTGCGCATTTCGAAGATCAAAAGCCTGGAAGATGATATTGCACTGAGCCTGGCCGCCCTTGGAATTCGTATTATTGCGCCCATGCCTGGCAAAGGCACCATTGGTATTGAAGTACCCAATCAGAATCCCGAAATTGTCTCCATGCGATCGGTTCTCAGTTCCAGGAAATTCCAGGAAAGCACATTTGAACTTCCCATTGCCATGGGTAAAACCATCTCCAACGAGACCTATGTATTTGACCTGGCCAAAATGCCCCATTTGCTGTTGGCAGGGGCAACCGGACAGGGTAAATCGGTGGGACTGAATTGTATCATCACGTCGTTGTTGTATAAAAAGCACCCCTCGCAGCTTAAGTTTGTGCTTATCGATCCGAAAAGAGTAGAGCTAACTGCCTATTCCAGTCTCGAGAAGCATTACCTGGCCAAGATCCCCGATGCCGAAGAGGTGATCATCACAGATACCAAAAAGGTGATTTATACACTGAATTCGCTTACGATTGAAATGGATCAGCGTTATCAGCTGCTGGAAAAGGCGGCTGTAAGGAATATCAGGGAGTACAACCATAAATTCATCAAACGGCAGCTTAATCCTGAAAAGGGACATCGCTATCTTCCCTATATTGTGGTGATTGTGGATGAGTTTGCCGATCTGATCATGACCGCAGGAAAAGAGGTGGAAACGCCGCTTGCCAGGCTTGCCCAGCTGGCCCGGGCCATCGGTATCCATTTGGTAATCGCCACCCAGCGTCCGACGACCAATATTATCACAGGTGTAATTAAGGCCAACTTCCCGGCACGCATTGCTTTTAGAGTGACCTCCATGATCGATTCCCGTACCATACTTGATTCTCCCGGTGCCAATCAATTGGTGGGCCGGGGAGATATGTTGTTTGCTCCTGGCAGTGATTTGATCAGGATACAATGTGCTTTCATCGATGTGCCTGAAACGGATGGGATCACCAAATTCATATCTTCTCAGCGGGGTTTTTCAACGGCACTTTATCTGCCCGAATTTGTTGAAGAGAATGGCTCACCCGAAATCGGAGATATCGATCTGTCAAAACGTGACGGACTGTTCAATGATGCAGCCCGTCTGATCGTTATTCACCAACAGGGTTCTACCTCCCTGATTCAACGTAAGTTTTCCATCGGATATAATCGTGCGGGCCGGATAATGGACCAGCTTGAAGCAGCTGGTATTGTGGGGCCACCCGACGGAAGCAAGCCCCGTCAGGTATTTTTCCCGGATGAATATAGTCTGGAACAGTTTTTGAGTACCTTAAATAAAATTTGAAGACTGATCCGGCGCTCCTGATAAAAAGAGATAAAAAGATGGATTCGGATCGATCAGGGTTTCATCTTCGAAATATTGGATTCAATTATTTTCAAACCCAACAGATGAGGAATATGAAAAGATTTGTATTGGCGGCAGGTTTGCTGATATCGGTGTTAATGGTCCAATCTCAGGATACACAGGTGACACAGGATCCGCAAGCCGCACAGGTGTTGGACCGTGTTGGCCTGAAAATAAAATCAATGAGGTCCATGCAGGCTGATTTCGTTCTGGTTATCGAGGACAGAAAAGAAAAAACAAAAAGTTCATCCTCAGGCAACCTGCTCATTAAGCAGAATATGTATAAAATAAACAATGAAAAGAGCACGGTGTATTTCAATGGCAGGACCATGTGGACGTATCTGACCGCCAACAATGAGGTGACCATCACGGAGCCAGGTATCCAGGCGGATGATTTTTTCAGTAATCCCGCTTCATTTTTTACGCTGTACCAGCGCGATTTTAAATATCGGTATGTACGCGAAACCACCTTGAATGGCATGAAGGTTCATGAAATTGATTTATACCCCAAAAATCTGAACCAGCCTTATTCCAGGATTAAGGTTTTCGTGGGTGTAAAATCAGACCTGCCCGACGTTATTAGTTCAGTGGGCAAAGATGGGGTTGATTATACGGTGTATCTTAAAAATTTTATCATGGACCGGGAAATAAGCGATGCCGCCTTTTCTTTCGATGCAACCAAGTTTAAGAAAGTTGAAGTTGTTGATATGAGGGGAATATGAGAGAAATGAGCGACTGGCAACCAATCGCTCGTTTCTCATACTCATTACCGGTCACTGTTTAATTTCCACCGTTCTGCTTGCCCGACCTGTGTTATTGAATGCCTTGAGCTTCACTGTTCCGCTCACTTCCACTGGTTCTCCATATACCGGGGAGTCCTGATCGGGTTCGGAACCATCAGTAGTATAGCGAATAACAAAACCCGGAAAATCAAGATTGGCATAAAGTTTCCCATTTTCAACCTTGGCGCCCGGAGGGGCGATCCGGTAATTAAAACCACCATACAGGTGATCGAGCCGCGGGAATTCATTTTGTCCCACCTTGTTGACAAATATATTCCAGGCAGCATCTATGGCTTTGGTCCTGGTAACCGTGTTTTCAATTGTCTCATAGGCAGGAGCCTGGCTCCAGGCTCTTTCAGCAAATCCCAGCAATTTTGGCAATGCTGAGTATTCCAGCATTTCCTTATTTTTTAAGGTTTCACTCCACAATTCAGCCTGGAGACCCAAAATATTTTTTCGCGCACCGGGTTTTAACCTTTCCATATCCCGATAGGCTAGCTCAGGCACAACAGGGAACCCCCGGCTGTCCCAAAGACTTGATTTGAAAACATCATAGGGTATAAAATCAAATGTTTTGCGCGTATCCACAAAACCTCCCCAGTACAATCCCGGTTCCTTCGGATCGGCATTATAGGAAAGGTCTAAATAAAAATTATTCACGTTGCATAAAACTACCGGATATCCTGCATTGGCTAAACGATAGCCCAGATTGAGGTTGGATCCGAGGCTGTTCCATACGAAAGGGACTACTTTTCGCCCGACAAAGGCGGGATTCGGAATCCAGCCGTCTTCACGGATCAGCATGGCCACCTCTTCCCATCCACCAATGGTAAGATCATATTGGAGAAGCACCTCGGTAAGTTTTCCCAGGAAATAGCCCTGAAGGTTTTGCGGATCACCGATTTCAGGATGTTGTTGAAGCAGTTTCCTGCACTCGGGTGATTTTGTCCACACTCCCCGGGGAACCTCATCGCCTCCTGTATGAATGAAATTCAAAGGTACTCCGGCCTGTTCATAGGTTAATTTCAGATCTTTCACCACGGTTTCATAAAAACGGTAAGCCGATTCCAAAGCAACGCAAATTACGTTATCGTTGTACATTTGTGCCGAAGAATAAACTGAACTGTCATTAGGATCAGCAAGTCTGTATAATCCTGCTTCATCCTCTTTTCCTTCAGACATCAGTCGCCGGTACCTGTTTTCCATTGCCATTATGGCTGCCCTCGAATGTCCCGGCACGTTGATCTCAGGTATTACCACGATATGTCTTTCACGTGCATAACGGAGTATTTCAATGAAATCCTGCCGGGTATAATAGCCTGTCCCTGCTGAATTGTCCGGATCAGCAAAAGGACCGGAGCCATAAGCCGGTTGAAGAAGCTCATAATTGTCCAGGGTATGGCCACGTTTGCTACCCACTTCGGTCAATTCAGGAAGACTGGGAATCTCAATCCGCCACCCTTCATCATCAGTCAGATGAAAATGCAGGGTATTGATCTTGTAGAAAGCAAGGAGGTCCAGCAGCTTCAAAACAGTAGTCTTTTCCGAAAAATTCCGGGCCACATCCAGGTGAAATCCCCGGTAAGAGAAACGGGGAGCGTCTTTAACCTCCGCTGCCATGATCCGGAAAGTTGTATTTCTCGTTTTATAGGTCTCTGCCGGAATCATAGCCAGCAAACTCTGGATTCCGTAAAAAACACCGGCCTGATCTGATCCTGTAATTGTTATTCCTGAAGTTTCCGAGATGCTTAGTTCATAGGCTTCTTTTTCTATCCCTTTAATCTCAAGCTTATCTGTTTTCAGGAAAATTGAATGGTTTTCGGATTTCTTCCCTTCGCGCATTTCAATTCTGACACCGGTGAGTTTTTCGAGAGAACCGGATAAATAAGCTGCTTCGTTTTTGCAATCTGCTTCGTAATAAATATGATCGGTAGCGGATAATTCAACTTCACCTTTTCCTTGCACAAATGAAACAGGTGTAGGTAGTATTTTTCCTGTTTCCTCCGCCGGCAACAGGCTTATGCTGGTATTGGCCTCATAATCCTTTTGAGGAGTAGGGAAGGAAAACCCGGTTCCATCAGTTTCAGCACCATACTTTTCAGGATCATTAAAAGGCAGAACCGAATAATTTCTGACAGCTACCACGGCAGCTGTTTTTTCACCCTCTTCAAAAACCAGGTACAAACCTTCCGGTGAATGCGATTCTTTGATGATCCTTCCGCTGCAGGTATAGGCAACAGTTAACTTTTCGCCCGGTTTGAGCCGAAAGGATTCGCCGGGTTTGAAACAGAAAAAGTCCCCGTTCACATGTTCAAAGACTGCCAGTGTTGAATCTGCAGTTTGAGAAGGGCCGGCGCCAGTCTGATTAAAAAACAGGCTCCAGTTTGAATGGCCGAGTTCAATCTTACCTTTATTTTCAAAAATGAAGGAAGCAGTAGATTGTCCTCCTGTAATGCCTGTCAATTCCCAGGTTATGATCAGATTCTCACCTATTGATGTGTACTTATCCTGCTTGGTGGTACAGGCCGACAGGGTCAGGATTGCACCTGCCAGGAATACGATCCAATTCTTCTTCATTATTTGACGGGTATATGATTAAGCGTATCAACCAGAAAATCCCAGAATTTCTGAACACTGTCAATGTGAACCTTTTCATCGGGTGAATGAGGATGTCTGATGGTCGGGCCAAAGGATACCATGTCCAGATTCGGATAAACACCTCCAATAATACCACATTCAAGTCCGGCATGTATGGCCTTTATTTCCAGTTTCTTGCCATACTTTGCCTGATATACATTATCCATGGTTTTCATTATCGCGGAATCCATATTGGGCTTCCAGCCGGGATAGGATCCGGTGAAACTGACATTGGCGCCTGCCATCTCAAAAAGGGCACGCATGGAGTTGGCAAGATTTTCCTTTGCGGAATCCACTGAACTGCGCAATAAACAATTCACATTGATCTTGGAAACATTGGTTTTCACAATGGCGAGGTTGGTAGAGGTTTCTACGAGACCTGGGATACCATCGGTCATTCGGATTGTACCGTTCGGACAACTGTATACCGAAGCAATCAGTCTTTTCTGCAAACTCTCCTGCATCACTCTTTCCGGCATACCGGTTTTTGAACACTCAATGCTGAGATCAGGTTCCGTAGCAGCCAGCTCCTTCGACACCATCTGCGCATATTCCTGCACCTGTTGAACAAATGCTGCCTCACTTCGTTCAGGCAACAGAACAATGGCTTTAGCTTCACGGGGTATTGCATTTCGCATGTTGCCACCTTCCACTTCACATAAACGTAATCCGTTGATTCTTTCTGCCTTCCAGAGTAATCTGAAAAGTACCAGATTCGAATTACCCCTTCCGGTGTTAATGTCAATGCCTGAATGACCGCCTTTTAATCCTGAAATTTTTACGAGATAGGAAACATAACCTGAGGGTATTTTTTCAGCAACATAATCGAATTCAATGTTACCATCCATCCCTCCGGCACAACCGATATACAATTCTCCTTCATCTTCGGAATCAAGGTTCAGCAGGATGTCTCCTTTCAGTTGTCCAGGCTGTAGTGCAAACGCGCCAGTCATTCCGGTTTCTTCATCAACTGTGAAAAGGGCTTCGACCGGACCATGGGAAAGGTTTCCGGATTCCAGCACAGCAAGCATCGCAGCAACTCCAATACCATTATCGGCCCCCAGGGTGGTTCCGTTTGCTTTTACCCAATCCCCGTCAATGTATGCCTCAATGGGGTCTTTTTCAAAATCGTGCTGCTTATCACTGTTTTTCTGCGGGACCATATCGAGATGAGCCTGAAATATTACACCTTTCCGGTTTTCCATGCCAGCAGTGGCGGGTTTGCGGATAACAATATTACCTACGGAATCAACCAGTGTTACCAGACCAAGGTTTTCTCCGAACTTTCTGACATAATCAACTATCCTGCCTTCTTTTTTTGAAGGACGTGGTATCAGTGTGATGTTTTTAAAATTTTTCCATATACCTGCCGGAGCAAGCGCTTCAATATTCCTGTTCATATAGCTTTGGTTTTTTATGATCTAAAACCTTAAAATTATGGATTATCTGTCATTTTCCGCAAGATTTTTATCATGTAATTTCAAGGGACGAAGTTTTGTATCAGTTTTAACTTGGCTATCTTTTCACTATTCATTAACATTCTATTTCGAACAATTTCCTAATTTTGCCGTTAAATCCAATAAAATGAACAGCATGAGAAGATTATTCACATACCTGGTGGCACTGTTTTTTGCTTTATCAGTCCATGGCCAGGCTCCTGTTAAATGGTATACCATCGAAGAAGCTTTTGTCCTCACCAAGAAAGAACCCAGAAAAATAATAATCGATGTGTATACTGACTGGTGCAGCTGGTGTAAAGTAATGGACAACAAAACATTCAGCAACCAGATTATCGCAGATTACCTGAATAAGAATTTTTACCCGGTAAAGTTCAATGCCGAGCAGAAGGCCGATGTTTCTGTATATGGCAAGACTTATAAATTTGTAGCCAGCGGAACACGTGGTTACCATGAACTGGCAGCAGAGTTGCTCAATGGTCAGCTGGGCTACCCGTCTATTGTATTCCTGGATGAACAAACCAAAATGATACAGCCCGTTCAAGGCTATATTCAGGCAAAACAGTTTGATGAAATCGTTAAATTCATCGGAGGTGATTTTTATAAGAATAAAAAGTGGGAAGATTTCCAGGCCAGTTATGTTTCACCGGTGAAGGAATAGGATAAACTATTTTCCAACCAGCATGGGTACAATAGCTCCTGCCTGAAATACCGGGTATTTTGCCTCACCCCATACTTGTTCACCGGCCAGCAGTTTTATAGAAACCTGATCCGCCACGCGGTAATGAAGCAGATTGACGGTTTGCTTCACCGGAAGTCTGTACTGCTCCAAAACTTTGGTCTTGTTATCGTCATGAAGTTCCAGCACCACGGGTACACCTTCCGCATCCCTGACATCGGCAAAACCTGTACTTTCTGAAAACCTGAACAGCACAACACGATCAGTTTCTTTGCCGGTAACCGGTGTAAAACTATAATTCCTTTGATGGGTGTTGATTATTCTTTTTCCAATAAACAGGGATAAATACATTTCCTCGAGCCGGGCAAGTTCCTGCAGGGCATCTGCCATAGCTTCTCCCTGAGGCATGTAGTCATATTGACCGGCAACCAGTTTAAAGCGACGTTTTTTTAGCTTAATTAAAAAATTGGCCGCTTCCTCGGCTTTTTGTTCAATGGTTTTTTCTTTCAATGCAGTTCTGCCTGCTGGTCTTGATGCTTCATCCGTGTCAGGCATTACCAGACTGACATCAATATCCTTTTCTGCTTCGAAATTTCTTTTAACGGACAAATCGGAATACACAACCCTGTCCTGGCTGGCGGGATACCCGTAATGGCTGGCCTGCATAAAGGAAAAATCTTTGGCGGAGAGGATCAGTCCATGGCTGAGAAGTTTCTGGATTCCCGTATTGGCCTCCGGTCCTTCAATGCCATTCACGGTATAGATATAATCGGGATCCGCTTCAACATGATTAAACAGTTGCATTTCACGGATATGCCAGATACTCTCAGCCTTTTCGGGAACATTTTCTATGCCGAGATATTTATTGGCGAATTTATAATAAGGACCCGGTACTATGGCTACCTCTTCTGCCATTACCTGAACATCAACCACGGTTTGAGGAAGTGCATAAATGAATGATCCTGCTTGCGATGATCCTGCGTCACTGACATTATTCACAGTTATTTTTGAAACAGGCTTACAGGATAAAAGGAAGGCGACAAAAATAAGCAGGTTGACGATTTTGATATTGCTGTTAGGTTTCATAGTTTTCAATCGTGTTAAAAGCTTTATGAAGATAGTTAATGATATCCGAGGCCATTAATCCCCGCTCTCCCGTTTCGTCAGCTGCCAGATCTCCGGCCAATCCATGAACAAATGTTCCGATGACAGCAGCATCCTCAATGGAATATCCCTGAGCCAATAACGATAATATGATGCCGGTTAGTACGTCGCCGCTGCCTCCGGTTGCCATTCCGGGATTACCTGTACTGTTAAAGAAACAACGACCGTCAGGAAAGGTTACTGAACTATAAGCACCTTTTAATATGATGATCAGCTTGTGATTGACGGAGCATTCAATTTGCCGCTCGTTGCGCCTGCATCCGTTTATTGCCCTGCCAAAAAGCCGATCAAATTCACCGGGATGAGGAGTTATTATGGTGTTTTCGGGAAGGGACCGGAGGAGGTTTGGATGATCGGCCAGGATATTTAGGGCATCTGCATCCAGGACCAACGGTCTGCCGGCAATGCTGATCAGGTGTTCTAGCGCTCCTGCCGTTTCTTTTTTTATGCCAATGCCCGGACCCGCAGCAATGGCATCAAATTTCTCAACCACAGGACACGCTGAAAAACACTCCTCAGAAACATCAATGCTGAAAACAGATTCCGGAACTGAACCCTGAATAATCGGGTAACCTGCTCTTGGAACATGGGTGGTGAGAAGCCCGATGCCCGATCGGATACAAGCTTTGGCCGCCAGTATGGCCGCGCCCATCATGCCGTATGATCCGGCTATCAGCAGCGCATGACCAAAGGTCCCCTTGTGGGAGAATTTTGCCCGTTTTAAAAGTTTGCCTGCAATATCGGGGATCAAAGTATAGTAATAGGCGGTTTGCTTCCCGGCAATTATTTCCGGATGAAGCCCGATTGGAACAATCTGCCATCGGCCAACATATTTCTCATTTTCGGCATAAAAAAATGATCTCTTTGGAAATTGGAAGGTAAGGGTTACCGAAGCTTTGATAATAGCCTGACCGGGATTATCGGTATTATCTTCTCCCATCAGACCACTCGGTATGTCGATGGACAGTATGCGACATCCGGCATTGTTAATGGTATTCACCAGGGCAGCTGAAAGTCCTTCCAGAGGTCGTGACAGACCCGATCCAAATAAAGCATCAATAACAAAAGTACCACCCTCAATCAGAGGAAAATCGGATTCCGAACTGATGGTATGTATATTTACTTTTCCCTGGCGGATCAGACGATCCCGGTTTATTTCCGCATCAGATGAAATGATATGACTGATTTGCAGCGGGAAGACCTGGATATTCCTGAAACCCCTTTCAGCCAATAGTCGGGCAATGGCCCAACCATCGCCACCGTTATTCCCGGGACCGATAAAAACCGAAACCGGAGTATCCGCGGCAATATTTTCTTCAATCCACTTAGTACAAACCAATGCAGCTCTTTCCATCAGGTCGGTCGATGCGATCGGCTCATTCCTGATGGTATACTCGTCAATCTCTCGGATATGACTGGTATTAAAAACTTTCATATCGGCTTACCTGGTTACCGGTTTCCATATAATGTTTTTTGTAATCATACTCCAGAAGCAGGGTTATTTTCCCTTCGGCATCATACTCTTCATATATTTCCACTGAACTGCCGGGGAGGTATTTATATACCTTGCTGCCGGAGGCAGCATTGGTGATGCCGATGGTTTTTACTGCAGAAACCAATCCTTTGTCATTATAACTGTATTCTTCCCGGTATTGAAAGGGCTTGTCCTTTGCATCCATGCCGGTAATCATCACCTGTGTAAGGACGTTTTCAGGAGAATAGGAATATAATCTGGTTTCCTCCTTGCTGGAAGACTTCGCAACGGGCTTGAATTTGCTGGTTTTCTTTGAAAGATGACCCGATTCCGTATAGAAATAGACCGTATTTGCTCCGGCCTGACGGCCATAATACTGCTTCTGTTGTGCCAGAGCACCGCTGTCATTATACTTGTTAACCGTTTTCTCCGTTAAAACCAATCCCTTATCACCCGGTTGAAATCTTGTAACCTGTAATTCATTGCCTGCCTTGTCGTATTCGTGTTTCAGAATATACCGCAGATTATCCGACGGATCATGGTATTCCTCGGTAAAAAGCCGGCCATCGCGGTAAAAGTAGAACACATAACCGTTCATCTGGCCCGTGTTTTCATCATAACTAATTTCCCGGAACAGTAAACCATCCGGTGTATAAATTTTCTGATTGATCGCCATTCTTCCTGTAGAATGGCCGGTATTGTCAAGTTTATGCTTATAGGTAAACTGTATTTTCAGGGTATCAGCTGCTCCTGAGGCCAGCGTAAACATCAACAGCAGATAGGATAACAAGTACTTTCTGATTTTTAAACCCATGATGGTAAACGTTTTAGCGTTATTATTCTATAGTGGCTGATTGTCCGCAATGTATGGATATTAATTCCCCTGCGCCTTTAAATCCCAGATCTTTGGCCATGTTCAAATCCTTACAGGCAGCGTCGGTATTTTGAAGGTTTAATTCCGATACGGCCCGGCTAAAATAAGCCTCAGGATAATTGCCCTTCAGTTCAATGGCTTTGGTATAGTCCGGAAGAGCATCCGCATGCCGGTTCAGGTTGCCTTTTGACACGCCCCGGTTATAATATGCATGGGCCATATCTGGTTTTAGCTGTATTGCCCTGTCATAATAAGGAATGGAGCCTGTAAAATCCATTTTCATGGAACTCACGACCCCCAAAGTAAGATAAGCATCTGCATTGTCAGGTTCAATTTTCACCACTTCATTAAGATCTCGCATGGATTCATTCAGCCGTTGAAGATTCAGAAATGCCAGGGCTCTGTTATAAAAAGACTGCGGGAGTTTATGCTTCTTTTCAATAGTTCTGGTGAAATCCTTTATGGCAGAGGCGAATTCACCTTTTCTGGCATAGGCTGACCCTCTGTTAAATACAACATCAATATTGTCAGGATTTAGGGTCAGGGCTTTGTTAAAATCAGCCAGTGCGCCATCCAGATCACTGATATTCAATTTCAGATACCCGCGGTTAGCAAGTGCTTCTTCATTATTCAGGTCAATGCTCAGCAATTTATCATAATCACCGATGGCGCCCTTAAAATCTTCCAGGGCCGATCGGGCTTCCACACTTTTTAAATAGGCCTCAATATTTTCACTGTCCATGGACATGGCTTTCCTGTAATCTTCCACGGAGCCCTTGAAGTCAGATAGTCCGGCCCTGGCTATCCCACGGTGATAATAGGCCTGTGCGTAAAGCGAATCCATGGCAATTACTTTTGTAAAATCCATAACTGCCTTTGAGGTGTTCGCCAGTTTCAGATTAATCAGCCCGCGATAAAAGTAAGCCTCCGGAACCAGACTGTCAATTTGAATGGATTTGTTGACATGATCCAGGGCCACCTCGTATTGCAGGAGATGGTAGCCAGACTGGCCCAAACCCAAAAGGGCAGCAGGTGATTTGCCATACCATTTGTAAGCCTTCTTAAAAAGGGCCTGCGACTCAGTGTACTTTTTATCCTGAAGTGAAAGCATGGCTTTTGAAACAAGGTTCCGTGAAATCGATTTTCTCGAAAACCACAGAACTAAAGCTGAAATGACCACTACAACCAAAACTATGGCGCTAACTGACAAAATCTTACGAGGCATGATGCATACAATTAATTGTTTGGATAATATTAAGAAAAAAAAACGAATCTGTCAGTCCTTTTATGATGCTGCAACAGGTCATTCATCCTTATCATGTCGGGCAAAAGGTATGATTCATGAATATTTAAAAAACTTTACGATAAACTGAGTCCTGAACACTTTTCGACCCATTTTTTTATTAAATTTATTACCGCAATAAACTGTAATTTTGATCTCTGGGAATAAGGTTTTGTGAAAAACAGGAATTTGGGTGTCGCTGAAATCGCCCTGGAAAAAACAAACAATTGTTTGAATACAACATCATATAGCTTCCTGGGCTTTTCAGCATAATAAGTTTAAACTTTTTATTACAAAAAACTGGCGTGATCGGTTTTATTCCGTATGATCAAATGCTGTTATGGAGATTCATACAAAATTGCCTGGCATGAATAATTTCAAATCCTCAAAGTTATTGGTAATCATTCTGATGGTATTGGATCTGACCATCGCGATGGTTGCGATCAAATACTACAGGATGGAAAATGAAAGATTTAAGAATGAAATAGCTCGCCAGTTCCGAAGCATTGCAGAAATGAAAGTGAACCAAATTGTGGATTGGCGCCATGAACGGCTATCGGATGCCAGGTTCCTGTCTAAAAACCAGGAAATTGCCTACACTTTCAGGTATTTATTACGGGAACCCGACAATCTGCACTATAAGAGGTTGCTCCTTAACAACCTGAATGCCATGTTTCTGAACGGAAAATATGAGGCCATGCTGGCTGTTGACAGGTTTGGTATGTGCTTCTTTTCAATTCCTGACCATAAGCAGACAACTTTGGTAAATATTGGTAATACAACAGCAGGAAAAGATGATTATGGCCCGATCGTGATGGGTGAAATGAATTGGAATGAGCAGGGGACTGTCAGATTACCCATCAAAGTCCCTATCCTGGACGTTTCCTCCGGCGATACCCTGTTAATGGGCCACATCTTCCTGATCATTAATCCGCAAATGGAATTTTTCAAGCTGCTGCAGTCTGTTCCGATGCCTTCAAAACCGCTGGAAGTTTTACTGGTAAGAAGGGAAAAGGATTCGGTTGTTTACCTCAACAGATTAAAGTCCCCGGATATAAGTGGCGGGATTTCAAATCAGCCGGGGAGTGAAGCTCCAATTGCCTTTAAGGCTGTCAGCGGATATACCGGTACAGCCGAAGGGATTGATGAAACGGGAAAATTAGTTGTGGCCGCCATGTTGCCTGTCAGGGAAAGTAAATGGCATTTGATCGTGAAGATGGACAGGTCAGAAGCATATGCTGATCTGAGAAAGATCCGGATCAATACGATTGCTTTTTCACTGATGCTTATTGTTTCACTTACCTCATCAGTTTCTTTGTTCTGGTTAAGGTATCAGGATGAAATAAAGAATCTTGAACTGGACCGAAAGATGATTTCAGAGCGGTATGACATGCTCTCCAAATACGCCAATGATGCTATTTTGTTGTACAACAATAACCTGGAGATTTTACAGGTGAACGATATCGTTCTGGAAAAATATGGTTACAGCCGTGAAGAACTCATTGGGATGTCCGTTGATTTACTCCGGAGTCCGAAGACTCGCGGGGACCTGAAGAATAAACTCGCTGAAATTATCAGAAGCGGAGGCCTTCAATTTGAAACAGTGCATCAGCGAAAAGACGGATCTGAGTTTCCTGTGGAGGTCAGTACACGGTATGTCGAAATACATGGGAGAAGCTGTTTCCAAAGCATCATTCGGGAAATTACCGAAAGAAAGCAAATCGAACAGGCCTTGCTGGAGAGCGAGGAAAGATTGCGGATGATCACCAATTCTTTGCCTCAAATTGTATGGACAGCAAAACCCAATGGCACGTTTGACTTTGTGAATTCCCGATTTGAAGCATTAACAGGTCTTTACCCATACAAAGACAACGCTTTGCGGGATTCAATCCATTTGGATGATTTTGTGCGCATCTCGGAATACTGGAAAAGGGCACTCCGGGAGGAGTTCTCCCCGCAGTTTGAGTTTCGGTTGCGCATGAAGGACGGCTCATATCGGTGGTTTCTGAACATGGGTATCCCCCTTCACGATAACCACGGAAGGATAATCAAATGGTTTGGCAGTGCAACCGATATAGACGACCTGAAAAGAACAGAAAAGGAAATTCTGATTTTAAATGCGGAGCTGGAAGACCGCGTTTCTCAAAGGACTGCAGAACTGGAGGCTTTTACATTTTCCGTATCCCATGACCTGCGCGCACCCCTTAGGGCAATCAAGGGTTTTTCACAGATGCTTCTTGAAGAATATGGCCGTAATCTCAACCAGGAGGGACAAAGGCTGCTGGAAACCGTTAGCATTAATGCCCATCAGATGGGATTGCTCATTGATGATCTGTTGAGACTTTCAAGAACCAGCCGGCAGGAGTTGACCATCTCACGGATTAATATGAATGAACTCTTCAAGTCATTAATTGATGAAACAAGAATCGCCTTTCCTGAGCACAGGATAACAGTAAAACTGGAAATTTTACCGGAAACTTCGGGCGACCTCGCCCTCCTGAAACAGGTTATCAGCAATTTGCTTTCCAATGCCGTAAAATTCTCAGGAAAACAGAAAATTTCCCGCATTGAGATCGGACACAAAACAGAGAAGCATGAAACCGTGTTTTATGTGAAAGACAATGGCACCGGTTTTGATATGCATTTATACCCTAAACTTTTTGGCGTTTTTCAACGTTTGCATAACGGAGATGAATTTGAAGGAACCGGCGTTGGTCTTGCCCTGGTGAAAAGAATCATAGAAAAGCACGGTGGCAGGGTGTGGGCCGAAAGTGAACCGGGCAAAGGAGCAATTTTTTATTTTTCCCTTCCTGATTTTTTTATGAAATCAACGAGTTAATTAATAATCGCATACAATGTCAGAAAACCTTAGAATTCTGTTTGTGGAAGACATGGTGAATGATTTTGAACTTGCCTTATATGAAATCAGAAAAAACCAACTTGCATTCTCCTACAAGCGTGTGGATACACGGGAGGAATATGAGGCCGACCTTCAGCAGTTCAATCCCGATATTATCATTTCAGACTATGCCATGCCACGATTCGACGGAATGCATGCACTGATGCTTAAGAAGGAACACTGTCCGGACGTTCCGTTCATCATGCTGACGGGTTCCATGAATGAAGAAACTGCGGTAGCATGCATGAAAGCCGGGGCTGATGATTATGTCATCAAAGAACACATCAGGCGCCTTCCACATGCTATTACCACTGCTTTGGCAAATGCAGCCATCAAAAGAAAAAAAACTGGCTGAACAGGAGCTGTCCCGCAGAGAATTATTGCTCCGCAATGCGGTTAACAATCTGCCGTCTTCTTTTACGGTTTATGACGACAAATGTCGAATTGAATACATCAATGATTTCGGATTGGTGCTTTCGGATTTATCAGTGAATGAGGCGATTGGGAAAAGGGACGAGGAGATTTTTCCGGAAGAGATAACCGGCAGTTACCTCCACATGCTTCATCTTACTTATGAAACAAAAGAGCCACAAGTAATTGAATGTTTAATGAATTACCCCGGTTCTCCCCGTTATGTGATCTATTACTTTGTGCCCTCGCTGGATGAGAATAATAATATCTACCGGGTATTGGGCATGGCCTATGACATTACCGAAAGAAAAAACGCCGAGGAAAAACTTCACCTGGCCATCATGATGGCACAGGAATCAGATCGCCTGAAATCAGCCTTTCTGGCAAATATTTCTCATGAGATCCGCACACCCTTAAATGCCATCATGGGTTTCTCACAAATGATAAAGAAAACATACAAAGATGAGCAGCTGAATGGTTATGCCGATATCATTATGGCCAGCGGTGAACAATTGTTGGATATCATTAAACAAATGATTGAAATATCCCAGTTGGAATCCGGCAAATCAAAAGTCACCGATACGAGGTTTTCATTGGTTGACCTGATGAAAGAGATCCATCGGTATTACAGTTTGCAGGAAAGTCAAAAAATCAAGAATGGTCTCAGATTTGAACTTGAATTGGAGGATGTATTTGATGAAAATCTCATGATTACAACTGACCGTGAAAAGCTGGATAACATCTTACGGAACCTGATAGGGAATGCTTTTAAATTTACCGGTGATGGGGCAATCATTGTTGGCTGCAAAAAATTAAGCACTGAATGGCTGCAATTTTTTGTATGTGACACGGGGATTGGAATCGAAGAAGGAAAACTGGGAGTGATTTTTGATACTTTCCGGCAGGCGGATGATTCCAGTACACGTCATTATGGTGGCGTAGGGCTGGGTTTAACCATATGCCGCGATCTGATCAATTTGTTGGGAGGGAAGATCTGGGCGGAAAGCAAACCGGGAAAGGGTTCGGATTTTTACTTTACACTACCTGTCAAATAATATCCAAATTGATCACCCAAAATAATACACCACATGTTAACTTTGTTTAACTTTTGCAGCATTATTTATATTTTGTCGTCTATACCAAAAACCATTTAACCATGAAAACCGCAAAAATTATTCTTCTGATACCGTTAATCTTATTTCTGGTTGCAGGATGTGTCGTAAATATTCAGGATTCCATAACCGGTGATGGTAACGTAGTGAGCCAAACACGTGATGTTCCGGTTTTTTCCGGAATAAAAGTGGGCAGTGGTATCGATGTGTTTGTTACCCAGGGTGAAAATCAGAGCGTTGTTGTTGAAGCTGATGAAAACCTTCAGGACTGGATCAGAACTGAAGTGAATGGATCGGTGCTTCATATTTATACAGATAAGAACATCCGACTGGCCAAAACAAAAAAGATTAATATTACCTGTAAAACCATCGATAAAATCGACGTATCCAGTGCCGGGGATGTAACCGGACTAAGTCCTTTCAAGACAGATAAGCTGGACATTGACATGAGCAGTGCAGGAGATTTGAAATTTGAGGTGGAGGCAAACGAAATTACCATTTCGATCTCGAGCGCTGGAAATGTAGTTTTAAAAGGGAGGACCGATACTTTAAAGGCTGATCTCAGCAGCGCCGGAGATCTTAATGCTTTTGACCTGGAAGCCAAATACGGTGATGTTTCCGTATCAAGTGCAGGAAACGCCAGGGTTTTTGTTACCGAAGAAGCAAGTTTCCATTCAAGCAGTGCAGGGGATATTGATTACAAGGGTGAGCCACGGGTAAAAGAAATTCAGACTTCGAGCGCAGGCACCGTGAATAAGAAATGATATTTTGTTGGTCACTACCTTATTACCCTTCCATAACTATCCTGTAAAATTCCTCCATTCTTTCCGACATTCTGACCGGTTTTTCGGCATAAAGCCTCTTTGCCAGCGGTATCAAAGACTTTTGAACCTGTAGTCTTTTTTTGGCTATAAAATCCAAAAGCAAGCCAAGCTGCATTTCATCCTTTCCGATACCCTCCCTGCTGAGAAACTGGTCCAGTTCTGCCAGATCATGCTCCAGGCCTAGTCTTTGTGCCAATATATCGAGATGATGAGCCTCAAGTCCAATATATGAAGGCCAGATGGGACGAATCAACAGAAACTGGTACCATAAAGATTTTACCATTTTTCTGAGTTCGTGAAAATTTTCCGTCGATGGATGTTGAATGGCAAGATCGAGACTTTTTTTGCCCTGTCCGTAGGTTCGCCTTAACCCGGGAGTCAGATCATGAAAATCGCATGATAACAAAGGCTTTTTAGCCATAGCTTTAATTTCTGCCGAGAGCGTTTCTGTCAGATACCGGTCTGCCTGCTGATCTTGAAAAATATGATGAGTCAGTTGCTGATGGCGTTTCTCCACTTCGGCACTCAGATTATGGAGATAGGCGGAGTTTATGGATAATCTTTTATCAGTTGCAAGCAATTGCAGTGTTTCAATATGTGCGGCACTGATCCTGTGAACTGCCAATACCTGGCTGAGGTTGCCATAAAACGTTTTGCCATGCCGGAACAGGACATCCCCGGTGGCGGAACGGTACAAACGGTAAACAGCCCGGATACGCTTGGTGCATTTCCTGATTTCGTGGGTGGCGGGATCAGGTGTTATACCGAACTGATCACACAATTTCAGCGATTGATGCAATTGTTCGAGTATGATACGTTTAAAAGCTTTCGATAAAGCTTCATACCTGTAAATCCTGTAACCAACAGGCTCTCGTTTTTTCATAAGGCTAAATTAAGAACAATTGCCTATTTTTGCTGGCCAAGAATCTACATTTCGGTATGGAAAACAAATATATTCAACTATTGTCCGTTGAACTGAGTCTTTCACCCTGGCAGGTTGAGAACACCCTGAAGTTGTTGGAAGCAAAGGCCACAATTCCCTTTATCAGTCGTTACCGCAAAGAAGCTACCGGAAGTCTTGATGAAGTGCAGGTTGCGGCGATCAAGGAAATATACGCTAAATATGAAGAACTCGATAAACGGCGGGAGACCATCATGAACAGCATCGAAGAGCAGGGATTGCTCACCGCAGATCTCCGGAAAAAGTTGGAGAATGCCCTGAACATGACTGAATTGGAAGATTTGTACCTGCCTTATAAGCCCAGGAAAAAAACACGCGCTTCCGTGGCCAAAGAAAAAGGACTCGAACCACTTGCGCAGGTTATTCTCAGGCAAACTGACCGGGATATTATCCATACGGCCGGTCAGTTCCTGAATGATAGCGTGGGGAACGAGGAGGAAGCCTTGCAGGGCGCACGTGATATTCTTGCAGAATGGATTAACGAGGACCAGCGCGCAAGGGTTGTGGTCCGGCGGTCATTTACACAGGGTGCGGTTATTTACTCGAAGCTGATAAAAGGAAAGGAAGCAGAAGGATTAAAGTACAAAGACTATTTCGATTTTTCAGAACCCTTGAACCGGTGTCCTTCGCATCGCCTTATGGCGATGTTGAGAGGGGAAGACGAGGGATTCCTAAGGGTGGCCATTGAACCTGATGCAGATAAGACTGTCCCTCAAATCAGTAACCTGTTTATCAGAAGCACCGGCGAATGCGCTTCGCAGCTGTCAATGGCCATAAAAGATTCTTATAAAAGATTGCTCGGGCCTTCCATTGAAACAGAATTCAGAGCTTCGTCAAAAGAAAAAGCAGATGAACAAGCTATTAAAGTATTTGCCGATAATCTGAAGCAGTTGCTGATGTCACCTCCTCTTGGACAAAAACGCGTACTGGGTATTGATCCCGGATTTCGTACCGGGTGCAAAGTGGTTTGTCTGGATGCACAGGGAAATCTGTTGCACAATGAGACCGTTTACCCACATCCTCCCCAGCAGGACACTGGCCTGGCGATTAAAAAAATCAATACACTGGTCAACTCTTACAAAATCGAAGCGATCGCGATTGGAAACGGAACAGCCAGCCGTGAAACGGAAACATTCATCAGAAAGATCAAATTTGAACGGGATCTGAAGGTATATGTGGTAAGTGAAGCCGGAGCCTCGGTATATTCTGCCTCAAAAGTGGCCAGGGAAGAGTTTCCCGAATATGACGTGACAGTAAGGGGTGCTGTCTCTATTGGGCGCCGGTTGATGGACCCGCTGGCCGAACTGGTGAAGATCGATCCCAAATCGATTGGGGTAGGTCAGTATCAGCACGATGTGGATCAGAATAAATTGAAAGCCTCACTTGATCAGGTAGTTGAAAATTGCGTCAATGCTGTTGGTGTCGACCTGAATACTGCCAGTATGCATTTGCTGACCTATGTTTCTGGACTTGGTCCGCAGTTGGCCAGGAATATTGTGGAATACCGAAAAGAGCAGGGAATGTTTACCGCTAGGGAAGACCTGAAAAAAGTACCCCGCATGGGACCGAAAGCATTTGAGCAGGCTGCAGGTTTTTTAAGGATTCATGGGGGGAAGAATCCATTGGATAACAGCGCGGTACATCCTGAAAGCTATTATATTGTGGAGAAGATGGCTGCCCATCTGGGACATCCGGTGGCGGATCTGTTGCAGGATGAAACCCTTCGGAAAGGAATTGATATTAAAAAATTCATCAATGAAAAAGTGGGCATACCCACGCTGACCGATATCATGAATGAACTGGCAAAGCCAGGAAGGGATCCCCGGTCAGCCATTAAAGTATTTGAATTCGCACCGGATGTTCATGCCATGGAAGATGTCAGACCAGGCATGGTGCTTCCGGGAATCGTTACCAACATTACCAATTTTGGCGCATTTGTGGATATCGGTGTGAAACAGGACGGACTGGTGCATATATCACAGATGGCCGACCGTTTTGTAACCAATCCGTCAGAGGTGGTAAAACTTCACCAGCACGTTCAGGTAAAGGTGCTGGAAGTGGATGTGGCACGAAAAAGAATACAGCTTACCATGAAGGATCTGCAAGATGCAGGACGCGGCTGATAAAATCAAAAAGAGACGTAAAATTTACGTCTCTTTTTGTTTAAAATATCCTATCCAAGATACGATTTCAGCAATTTGCTTCTGGAAGTATGCCTTAACCGTCGTATCGCCTTTTCTTTTATCTGTCTGACCCTTTCCCGCGTTAAATCAAATTTTTCACCAATTTCTTCTAACGTCATTTCCTGAACTCCGATACCGAAAAAGAATTTGATAATGTCTCTTTCCCGTTCCGTTAAAGTAGCCAGTGCACGATCTATTTCCTTCATCAGTGATTCACTGATGAGTTTTTTATCGGCCTTGGGAGAATCGTGGTTAATAAGAATATCTAAAAGACTGTTGTCTTCTCCTTCAGCAAAAGGAGCATCAACAGAAACATGACGTCCCGATACTTTAAGTGTATCCGATACTTTTTCTTTTGGTAATTCCAGGGCTTCGGCCAATTCTTCCGGAGTTGGCGTGCGTTCGAATTCCTGTTCAAATTTGGAGAAAGCTTTGTTGATTTTATTCAGCGAGCCAACCTGGTTCAGCGGTAATCGCACAATCCTTGATTGCTCAGCCAGCGCCTGAAGTATGGATTGCCTGATCCACCACACGGCATAGGAAATGAATTTAAAACCGCGGGTTTCGTCAAATTTTTCCGCGGCTTTGATCAGGCCTAAATTGCCTTCATTGATCAGATCGGGTAAACTGAGACCCTGGTTTTGATATTGTTTGGCCACAGATACAACAAACCTGAGATTAGCCCGGGTTAATTTCTCAAGAGCAGTTTTATCTCCTTTTTTTATCCGTTGGGCCAATTCAACCTCTTCTTCAACCGTGATAAGCTCTTCTTTCCCAATTTCCTGCAAATATTTATCGAGTGAAGCACTTTCTCTGTTGGTAATCGACTTTGTAATCTTTAATTGTCTCATTTTCCCCGAAAAATTTGTGCGAATTTATGCTATTTTTATTACTATTTTCAATATTAATCAAATAACTAAAGAAATATTAACAAAAAAGGCTTGCGAACTGCAAGCCTTTTAAAATGAATTAAATGCTTTACTATTACAGTCCAAAGGCGTAATATGCCACCATACCATTCTGATAAACTCCCTCTATGTATACACCACCTTTAATAGTTTTAAAGATTTTCTCAAGATCTGCAACCGAATAAACCGGTTTGTTATTAACCTGTGTGATTACGAATCCGGGTTTCACCCCCTCGGCCTTCAGTTTGCCCTCCTGAAGTTCAACAACTTTTACTCCGTTGCTTACGCCAAGCTTTTTCTTTTCCTGATCGTCCAGATTAACTACTTTTGCTCCAAGTATGGTTTCGAATGTGCCTGCCTTAACGACGCTTGTGTCACCCTGTAAATTACGTAAGGTTACCTCAATTTGTTTCGTTTTGTCTTTCCTTTTTAGCAGTACAGTGATTTTATCACCGGGACGATAACGTCCGACAAGTTCCTGCAGTTCGGAAGGACTTTTTACGGCTACACCGTTGATCTGGGTTATTACATCACCCGGTTCTATGCCTGCCTCCTTGGCAGCACTATTATCATTCACTTCTTCAACATAAACACCTTCCAGTTGATCAAGGCCTTTTTCCTTGGCAAGATCTGCCGTAATATCCATAATTTGTACACCCATGATTGCCCGTTGTACTGCACCAAATTCAATCAGGTCCTTTACAACTTTTTGTACAATGCTTGAGGGAATTGCAAATGAAATTCCAACGTTGCCGCCGGTGGGGGAGACAATGGCTGTATTTATCCCGATCATTTCACCCCTTAGGTTCACCAGGGCACCGCCACTGTTTCCGCGGTTAACCGAAGCATCGGTCTGTATAAAGGATTCAATTCTGTAATTATCTTCTATGATGGCCATGCTTCTGCCTTTAGCACTTACAATTCCTGCCGTAACAGTTGAGGAGATATTAAATGGATTTCCCACCGCCAGTACCCATTCACCAACCCTGAGAGCGTCGGAATTGCCGAAAGTAATAAAGGGCAGTCCTTCCATATCAATCTTCAGCAGGGCCAGATCGGTTGAATGATCAGAACCGACCAACTTGGCGACAAATTCCCGTTTGTCGTTCAGCGTGACGGAAACCTTATCTGAGTTTTCAATAACATGATTATTGGTAACAATATAACCGTCTGCTGTGATAATTACGCCTGAGCCTATCCCCATAACGGGCTCCTCATCTCCCTGATACCGGTCACCATAAAAAAATTCATAAATAGGATTCCGGTACTGCACCGTAGATTGGGTCTTCACATTCACCACGGCATTGATGGTCTTTTCCGCGGCATAGGTAAAATCCGTCGAACTGTCAAGCCCTGCTTCCAGGTTTACCATATTGACAGGTTGTTCAACTCCGGCGATAACATTCTTTTCCTTTTTGTCAATTAATGCCGAATAGGCAAATACTGCCACCAAACCGCCAATGATGGCGGCTCCGATAATTACAAATAGCTGTTTGTTTTTCATATTTAAAACTTTAATTCTTTATCTTTATTCCGTGATCATAATACAAGATGCACCATGTCAAAAAATGTGCCCTGATGTAGTATTATGAACTCAAAATTATCATATTTGTTTACTTACTGTGCTGGTTTAACATAATTTAACGAAAGGGAAAGATGCTGCTTGATTTTTGCAAATATGAAGGTGCCGGTAATGATTTCATATTACTGGATGACAGGGTTCATGGCTTTCCCTCCATTCATCATAATCTGGTAAAGCGCCTGTGCGACAGAAAATTCGGGATAGGGGCCGATGGACTTATGTTGTTGAGGTCCTGTCAGGGTTATGATTTCAACATGGTTTATTACAATTCAGATGGCAGAGAAGGATCGATGTGCGGTAATGGCGGCAGGTGCATTGTTGCCTTTGCGCAACGCCTTGGTATAGTAAAGAATAAAGCAAGATTCCTGGCTGTCGACGGGGAACATCTGGCCGAACTTCCTTCAGATAACTATGTGAGGCTCAAAATGTCGGATGTTTCCGAGATCGAAGCAGGCCCGGACTTCTTCTTCCTGAATACGGGATCACCACACTATGTGACCTTCACCAAACAATTGACAGAATTGGATGTTTTCAGGGCAGGACGCGAAATACGTTACAATGAAAGATTCCACGCTGAAGGTACAAATGTCGACTTTGTTGAGGATTGTTCGGATTACTTGTTTGTCAGGACTTACGAACGTGGCGTGGAAAATGAAACTTTGGCCTGTGGAACCGGAGTTGTCGCGTCTGTCATTTCTTCATGTCTGCAGAGGGGAAATGACAAAATTTCATGCACTATTCCCGTTAAGGTGATGGGAGGTCTTTTACAGGTTTCCCTGATCAAAACAGATAATGTATTTACGGATATCTGGCTTGAGGGACCTGCCACGTTTGTCTTTAAAGGACAAATTGACATATAGCCACCGGTTCAGCGTGCATTGGTCACGATTTAATGATCCGGTCAATCAGATTTTTTGGATGATCCTCAATAATAAGCTGCGCGAGGCTGTCCTTTTGAAAAAAGCCTTGTTGGACAATGTGTTCCAGGAAACCGATCAGCATATTGTAAAAGCCATTCAGGTTAAGCAAAGCCACTGGCTTTTTGTGATAGCCCAACTGTAGCCAGGTATACATTTCAAAAAACTCCTCCATGGTGCCTATACCGCCAGGCAAAACAATGAAAGCATCTGACAATTTTGCAATAAGGGCCTTTCTTTCATGCATATCTTTAACGATATGCAAATGGGTAAGTCCGTGATGCGCAACTTCAATATCAACAAGCTTTTGCGGAATTACACCAATCACTTCGCCACCCTGTTTCAGCATTTCATCAGCGAGAATGCCCATTAATCCAACGTTGCCTCCGCCATAAACCAACGATATCCCATTAATCCTGAAGTTCAACACCAATTCGGCGCAAACACTACTGAAAGCCGGATCTTTACCGGTTGCTGAACCGCAGAATACGGCAACTTTGTTGATCGGTGCGGGTTTCATGGTATAAAAAACCTCACAGATTATTTACACTGTGAGGTCTGGCTGCATTATTCTTGGGAAGAAATCTACTAATTTTTGGCGACCACTTCGCCCTTAATGACAAGAGCAGTATTGCCCTCGGTGGCATTAGAAGTAACGATGATGGTTTTAGAAAACGCGCCACCTGACGCTGCATTGAAAGTAACTGCAATCTTTCCGGATTTTCCCGGTTGAACGGGTTCCTTGGGATAATCCGCAACGGTGCAACCGCAGGTTGGTCTAACCGAACTAATGATCAGCGGTACCATGGTAGTATTCTTGAACTCAAATTCGGCTGAAACCGGTTTTCCCTGTTCAATTTTTCCGAAATCAATGGTAGTGGAGGTCCAGGTCATACCTGAGACTGGTTTTGAAGCATCCTGCGCATTTGCAGTACCTGAGAAGCCAATCATCACTATGACAAGAGAAACCAAAAGATAGGAGGATATTTTCATGACGGATTCCTTTTATAAATATTGTGTTTAAATAATCGTTAAAACTACGTTTTATTGTATGAAATTGTTCCTAAAATTACGTTAAAAATTCTCAAACTTTTCAAAATCATGTCAAATTGTACTGATTATTTGTAAAGTAACCCCCTCTTTTACAGCATATGTCCACTTCCTGATAATGCAATTGGAAAACTTGATCCTGCTGTTGGCAAATCCTACTTAACCAATGGGAAACTGACGATAGGAAAATCCTTTTCCAGTGATTTAATTTACATAAAACCAGGGAAAAAGGATGCCGGGAATACAAAATAATTTTAGGTTTATAATGGGTTAAGAGTTACGTGCAATTTGTCCATCCAGCCGAATTTCCGGCATACTTTTCCTTTTTCTTCTGGCCTTTGCTTGTCCGGGTTCATTAACCTTAGAAAGCTTTAAGAACAAAGTATCATTGAAGGTTGTGTTGATATCGAAAACGCAGCTAAGAACAGTGATTTGCCCAATATAATATAATACAAGGACCTATTAAAAACTAAAAATCTGATTTATGAAAAGGATTACCAGTATGGTTGCATGCCTGCTCCTGTGTGGTTTCTATACCACGTTTGCGCAGGACATGCAAATTAAGGGGACGGTTACCTCCGCTGAAGATGGAAACCCGCTTCCCGGGGTTTATGTAAAGATCGGCGGAACGAACACCGGCACTGCAACGGATGCGGATGGCAATTTTCAGGTATCTGCTCCTGCCGATGCAACTTTGGTGTTCTCTTTTATCGGATTCAGGGAAAAGGAAGTGGCCGTGAGGGGCCAGACTATTATCGATGTTGTTATGGAAACGGATGTAACCATGGTGGATGAGGTAGTGGTTACCGCGCTGGGTATCACAAAATCGAAGAAATCACTCGGGTATGCCGTATCTGATTTTAGTGATGAGGATCTGGATAACCGGCAGGTTATTGATGCCACCCAGGCATTAACAGGAAGAGTGGCAGGCGTTACCATATCTTCTACTTCCGGCGCACCCGGTGCCTCCACGAGTGTTATTGTCAGGGGGTTATCCTCCATTACACAAAGTACTCAGCCTTTGTATATTATCGATGGCGTTCCGGTGAATAATCAATATAGTAACGGCAACAGCACGCAAGCCATGACAACGGCCAACCTGACCGTTGATTTCGGGAATGCAGCGTCGGACATCAATCCTGCCGATATTGAAACCATGAGCGTACTGAAAGGAGCTGCAGCAACAAGCTTATATGGTTCAAGGGCCGCAAATGGGGTCATTATTATTACCACAAAAAGCGGCAAAAAAAATCAGAATATGAAGGTTGATTTTTCAACTTCCTATACAGTAACAACAGTAGGCCGGCTGCCTTACTATCAAAAAAAATACGGACAAGGCTGGAGCGGACATTTCGCCTATGAAGAGAATGGCAGCTGGGGTCCTGTGATGGATGGTGCCATGCGATTGACCGGAAATGTGGTAGACAACTCGCAACGTATAATGCCATTCAAATATCAGGAGAACGGTTTACGGGACTTCTTCGAATACGGAAGCGCCTTTACCAATTCCATTGCTATTTCGGGAGGTACTGAAAAAATCGGATATTATGCATCTTATGCCAATACCAGTCAGGATGGTGTGATTCCCGGTGATGCCGATGTCCTGAAAAGAAACTCATTGACCATAAAGGCCAATGGAGGGAACGAAAAAACAAAGATCAACTTCAGCTCGTCCTATACCAATAAAAAGATCAGTGCAGTAGCTACCGGACAAGGAGACGATGCAGGCGGCGGAAAGGCAGTATTTCAGGAATTACTGGCAACCCCGGTAAATCATTATATTCCATTGTACCGGGATTACAATTACAAGTTTGATAACCTGGACAATTACTTCAATCTCTATACCCAGAATCCATATTTTGTAATTAATGAAAACGGAAATGATTTTATTCAGGACAGGTTGATCAGCAGTGTTGATTTAAGCCAGGTAATTACAAAGGGTTTGAGTGTCTCCTGGAGAGGCGGGCTGGATTACTATAGTAATTCTTATCAAAGGTACGGTGCCGTTACCCGAAAAACACCCGGCTCTCCGAACTCATCAGAAAACGATGTAGCCGGAATGGTTAAAGAGGAAGGAAGAACGGTGAGCCAGATTAACTCTGATTTCTTTGTCAATTATGATGGGAAACTGGAATTTGGCGACAAATTTCTGGAGTATAACGTTGTTTTAGGCAATAACATCAATCAGAGAACTTCCAGCCGTTTAACCACAATTGCACGGGGCTTGGTTGTTCCGGAATATTACAGTGTTACCAACATCAGTGGTAGTGCCGAAGTATCAACCTATAAAGAAGAAAGGCGCTCCGTAGGCTTGTTTGGTACGGTTTCATTGAATTTAAGTGATTTTTTGTTTGTGCAATTGTCCGGAAGGAATGACTGGTCATCCACATTGCCAAAGGAAAACAATTCTTTCTTTTATCCCGGCGTTAATGTGGGATTCATTTTTTCTGAATTCCTGCCAAAGGGAGTTTTAACCTATGGTAAACTGAGAGCAGGGTACGCGATGGCAGGGAATGATGCTCCGGCATATTCGCTTGACCCGTTTTACCGGGCTGCGATTTTGAGAAACGGTGGTTATGGTTTTACCAATTATCCTGTAGGCGGGGTCGCTGCATTTGAGAAATACCGCCAATTAGGTAATCCAAATCTAAAGAATGAACTTTCAAAGGATTTTGAAATCGGCACGGAACTGCGGTTCTTTAGCAACCGGATCGGACTCGATCTGGCCTATTATAATAAAGTTACCACCGATCTGATATTCGATGCTACCATTGCCGGTTCTTCGGGTTTTGATATCCAAACCACCAACCTTGGGCAAATTACCAATAGCGGTGTGGAAATGAAATTGGATTTAAATCCATTGAAAATCAATGATTTCAGATGGGATTTAACCTACATTTTTACAAAAAGCAATACCATTCTGGATGAATTATCTGCCGAATTAGGCGTCGAAGAGTATGTTATCAATTCTGCCTATGAATCTGAATTCGTGGCCATACCCGGTGAACAACTGGGTCAGTTCAGAATACCGGATTACAAATATGCTCCCGATGGACAGGTAATAGTGGGAGATAACGGACTCCCGCTGGAGGGCGACAAAGTTTTGTATGCAACTTCGGTACCGGATTATAAGATGTCACTTTCCAATACCCTCTCCTTTAAAGGTATAAACTTTTCCTTCTTAATTGATTATCAGCAGGGGGGACATATGTACTCCAATACCGCCAACAGTTGTTTCTGGAGTGGAAACAGTGAGCAGTCTCTTACCAATGACAGGAGACCCTGGGTTATTCCAAATTCGGTTCAGGAAATAACCGATGAAGAGGGTAATGTCAGCTATGTGGAGAATTCAACCCCTATTCTGGGTAACTGGCATGAGTACTATAACAGTAACACCAATAAACCGATCGAAAGAAACAGAATCATTGAAAAGACCTATGTTAAACTGCGGGAGGTTTCGTTAAATTATACCCTGCCGACTTCTCTTGTGGAAAAAATCAGATTATCAGTAGTCAATGTAGGCGTATACGGAACAAATTTATTCCTCTGGACTCCTGGTTTAAATAGTTTTATCGATCCGGAAATGTCCACTTTCGGCAATGGTATTGAAGGATTGTTTGGCGAATTTGACGGCTTGCCGCAAACCAGAACGTATGGTGTGAAATTAAACGTAGCCTTCTAAAATTAAAATTCAATAAGATGAAAAATATAGTCATACTATGGAGTATCTTACTCCTGCTGCTGTCCGGGTGCGATGAATTCCTGGATGTAAATGAGAATCCGAATTTTCCCCAAACGGTGGAAGATTACCTGATATTGCCCGCTGCCCAGGCCGGAGTCGCTTCCGTCATGAGCGCTGATTATGGTCTGATCGGATCGTTTTGGGCACAGCACTGGGCGCAAAACAATACTTCCTCACAATACCAGACTTTTGAAACCTATACACTCAGCAGTAATGAAAACAGGGTGGATGGGTCCTATCTGTCCATGTACAGGGACGGTTTGGGTGATAATGAGATCATTCATGTTAAAGCTGCACAGGAGGAAAACTGGGGATTATACCTCATGACTGCAGTGTTAAAAGCTTATGGGTTTCAATATCTTGTTGATTTCTATGGTAATGTTCCTTATGATGAAGCGTTTAAGGGGGAAGAAGGGAATTTTACACCGGTAATTAATTCGGGAGAAGAAGTTTATGCCTCCATTTACAACTTATTGAACACCGCATTGGAGAAAGATTTTGACGGTTTCTCTCCGGCCAGATATGCTGAGTATGATCTGTTGCTGGATGCCAATATTGATGACTGGATTGATTTTGCCAATACCCTGAAGCTGCGGATAATTCTGAGACAATACGCAGCCAATACGGAATGGGCCAATGCTGAATTAACCAGTTTATTGGCCAATGGCACTTTCCTGTCCAGGGATGTTGCACTGACTAATTTTGAAGATGTCGACAGCAAATCAAATCCCCTGTTTGAGGCCGATCAGCGTCAGTTGAACACCAGCCAGAACATCCGGGCCAATGCTACATTTACGACGTACCTGAAAGCCAATAACGACTCGCGGTTACAGGAATTGTTTGCCGTGGTGGGGGGTAATATCGATGGCATGATCACAGGATCCTATGAAATTCCTACAACACAATGGATGGCACCTGATGTGATCTCAAAACCCTTTTTAACGGCAACCATGCCGGTTTTTCTGATGACAGTGGCAGAAACCAACCTCCTGCTGGCAGAGGCCTATCTTCGCATGGGTGATCCGGTTACTGCCGAAAGTTTTTACCGGGCAGGTGTATTAAGCTCCTTTGACCGTATGGGGGCAGATACAACCGGAATGTACTTATTTTCAATTACCTACAAATTCCCTGCTTCTGATTTCAATGCACAGTTAAAGGCCATCATCATGCAAAAATGGGTTGATGCTGCTGAGGGACAAAGAGGCGCTGAGGCTTTTCTGGAATGCGTAAGGACCGGTTATCCGGAACCAGCCTCTCCGGAGGTCCAGGCAGCGGTTCCTGAAGGCCGTGAGACAGATCTGCCGGCTACTTACATACCGGGTACTTTGATTTACAGTAAGAAGGGTGCTTCCAATGGTAATTTTCCCGTCAGGCTTCCTTATCCCGACAGCGAACTGAATTATAATATAAACGCGGCTGTGTATAAGGATATACCTGACGCTACCGTGATGCAAACTAAAGTATGGTGGAACCAATAATAAATAATGCCATGAAACATAGAAATTTAGTATACCTGTTATTCGCGACCCTGGTTTTACCATTCATCGGTTGCGAAAAGGAATATGAAGATTTATCGAGTATTACCTATTTTCCGGTGTTCGTGATGGAAGGCGAACCTGAAATCATTCATACCATCGGGGAACCCTATATCGACGGGACCGTAACGGCTACCGAAGACGGGAATCCGCTGGAGGTAAGAATCAGCGTGATCGGTGAGTTGACGGGCTATCGCGGAACAACTGTCAATGTGGATGAAATTGATAAATATATCATAACCTATTCAGCCACCAACGCTGACGGTTATGATGGAACAGCTACCAGGACGGTTTATGTAGCCCCGCCTAATGAAGATCTGGTGACCGGTCTCAGCGGAATTTATCTGAGTAATGTACAAAGAACACCGACTTTTGCGGTAACTCCTCAATACAGTGATATGATGTATGTTTACCTATTGAAAACCGGGGACAATACTTATGAATTGTCCTGTGCACTGGGCGGATATTATTCCATTGGCAGAAATTACGGAAATGATTTTGCCTTTCAGGGAGCAGTGATTACCGCCATGGATATCCCCGCCAATATCTTTACAATAAGCCAGGCGTCCTCTCCCGGGTTCGGGAATGTCGCAGATATTACCGATTTTACGGTTGACGCAGTAAATAAAAGGATCACCTTTACCAGTACTGCTGATTTTGACAACGGCGTTTTTCATATACAGTTGGAACAAGTTCAATATTAAACCTAATACTATGAAACGAAATATATTGCTGCTCGCTTTTATTGCCTTTATACTTTCCTCCTGCGATAGAAAAGAGGAATTTGTTAACGAAGAGTCTGCTGTGGTAGAGTTGGCCGGAGAATGGTACGTACATTATGATCACCCCGTTTATGGAGCAGATCCTTTCGCCGTAGGGTATACAAGTGTGGTTACCTACAACACCGCTGTCGACAATGGTCAGGAAATCTGGCTGAATGATGAAGGTAATTTCTGGACCTACCAGGTAAAAATTCCTGCAGATGTTTCCGAGCTTACTTTTGGAAGCCAGGATACCGTAATAAATGCCATTGCCGGATATGATATTAAAGTATTGGTGCGCAATGGCAAAATCATAAAGGATGCATCCCTGCGTAAATCCGGTGCCATTGCGGATAGTATTTACTTTGAATTGTGGTTTGAAGATCTGGAAGGAAGTACCGGGATTCCAAATGACACGCTGATTGTTTCGGGATACCGGAGAACCGGATTTTTAGAAGATGAGCCATAATGAAACCCGGGAATATTTGTATTTTATAAAAAAGTTATTTATATTTATGCATAGGGTTTTTACCTTATGAAGGGTCTTGTCTCATAGGGGGCGTATCCGGGTTTTATCATGAATGGTAAATTCTGCAATTACCTGAATCCAATTTAATGCAACCTTTCTTCATAAAGCTAATAACCGGCATTGCACTATTATTGATACCGGGTGAATGGAATGGTTTCTGTTCCGTTTTCCCGGTTGATGATTTTTCTTTGGAGTTCGCCCAGGATTCCTCTACCCTTAAAACCCTTTATGATTCGGCCAAATTCTATTCGAAAATCGACCCGGTTCTCAGCAAAAATCTATTGCATAAATTGATTTCCATATCAAAAGGCAGGGACAGCAGTGACCTGCATGATTATTATACTTTATATGGAAATGCCTGTGTGATCAATGGTGAATTCAATGAAGCACAGTATTATTACGGCAAATCCCTGGAACTTGTCCTCCAGCAAAAAGACACGCTTGAACAGATCAGGATATACAATAATCTGAATTACCTGTATTTGTTATCCGGACGTCTTGATCTTTCCCTCCAACATGCCCATGAAGGGATCAGGCTGCTCGAAATCATGAGGCAAAAAGGTACGCTGCCGGTCAGAGTGCAACAATTTGGCAATAAAACATCGGCATGGGTTCAATCCTATTTCTATTCCAACATTGGTCTTATCAATACAAAAGTTGGCAATTACAGGGAGGCACTTCTTTATTATAAAAGAGCCCTGTCATGGGGTGAAAAAAGCGGCGACAAAGTATATTATGCCAGTGCGTTGAACGATATCGCCTCCGTTTGCCGGCAGCTCAAACAGTATGATCAGGCCCTGATATACTGTCAGAAGGCTATTGCTATCAATAAAGAAATAGACAATGAGTTTGGTATCGGGCTGAATTATCAGACACTAGGCGATATTTATGCAGAAACCGACAATTATGGAAATGCAAAGATTATCCTTAATGAAGGAATGGAAATTCTTGAAAAATCAGATGACATTTCCGCAAAAACTATGACGTTGCTTAGTATTATTGGTCTGGAAATCAAATCAAAACAATTCGATAATGCACAGAAAAACCTGGACAAATGTTTTGAAATAGTAAAATTGTCCAGTGATCTGAGAGCGCTGAAGGAATATTATTTCTACAGGTTTAAGCTTGATTCCGCAAATGGCAGGAATGAGCAGGCCATGACCAGCTATATCAAATACCATGAATTGGATAAGCAGATCTTCGATGTTAAACTGAACCAGCGGATTGCTGAGATTCAAACATCCTATGAAACACAGCGGAAGGACCAGGAAAACAAACTGTTAAAATCGGAGAATGAGGTGCAAAAAATGCGGATCAACAAGGGAAGAACCACCCTTGTTCTCCTGTCGGGTTTCTTCGGTCTGATTTTTATTATTACCCTCTTAATAGTAAGACACCAACGGCTTCTGACCAGGCATAAAATAATAGAACTTCAGCAGAAGAACCTGAATCAGCAAATGAATCCTCATTTTGTATACAATTGCCTAACCTCTATACAGTCTTATATTTTTCATAACGATTCGGAAAAATCACTGGATTACCTGTCCAAATTTTCCAAACTGATGCGTAAAATATTGGAAAGCTCACAGAATCAATACATGTCGGTTCAGGATGAAATCGAAATCTTATCGCTGTACCTGAAGCTGGAGTCGATCCGCTTTAAGGGAAAATTCGAATATGACATTGTTGTAGACGATAAAATTGATCCCATTTCATTCAAAATTCCGGCATTATTAATTCAACCCTTTGTTGAAAATTCACTTTGGCACGGCATCCAGAACAAAGAAGGAAAAGGAAGGATTCATGTGGCATTCAACCTGGTGGACAGATCGATATTTTGTGCCATTGAGGATAACGGAATCGGAAGAGAGAATGCCGAAAAGATCAGGCAAAACCGGATGACCAATCATATTTCACTGGGGGCATCCATTACCCAGACCCGCATGAAATTACTCAAATCATTGTACGGAAATAAACTGGGAATACGGTATATCGATTTAAAGGATAATTTTAACCGGCCTTCGGGTACCCGGGTTGAATTATTCCTTCCCATACTGAATTAAATATTTGCTTCATGTTCAAAACCATTGTTATTGATGATGAGCAGGATGCCATCGATTTCCTGTGCGGCGCACTCGGACAATATTGTCCGGATGTTGAGGTGGTGGGCTGTGCTACCAATATTACAGAAGGCCTGAAAGAAATCATTCTGAAAGATCCGGAAATTGTGTTCCTTGACATTGCCATGCCTGCCGGAAACGGTTTTGAATTGCTGAACCAGATTCCTGATCGAAATTTTGAAGTTATTTTTGTAACAGCGTATAATGAACATGCCATCCAGGCATTCCGATACAGTGCCATTGATTACCTGCTTAAGCCGGTAGATATTACCGAACTTGTTACGGCCGTCAATAAAGTTACAAAATCTTTTACCCGGGCGAAACTCAATGTGGTAAATGTTTTACTGGATAATCTTAAGTCAGGAATTCCAAGGAAACTTGCTTTGCCTACGACAAACGGATTTGAATACGTTGTCATCGATGACATTATCCGGATTGAGGCCGATCGGAGTTACTGCTGTTTTTATCTTACCCAGCGGCGAAAACACCTTGTTTCCAAATGTCTGAACGATTACCACCAGCTTCTCGAAAGTAACAACTTTTTCAGGGTACATAATTCCCATTTAATTAACATGAAACATGTGAAATCCTACCTGCGAAGAGACGGAGGGTGTGTTGAAATGTCCGACTGTTCGCAGATACCTGTATCCCGCACAAAAAAGGAATATTTCCTTAGCGCCATGAAACAGCACATGGTATAGTCGTCACGGGTCAATTCCACAGGTTTTCAAACGGAAAATATCTTTTAATCCCAAAATTTTTTTACTAAATGTTTTATGAAATAAAAAAATATTTTAAATTTGACCAATTAATTAAACCAAATGATTAAAACAGATGGTCAATAGTATCGGATCACAATCCCTGTCTACTGAAAATAAAATACTTGAAGCGGCCAAGAAGATCTTTATTATGCACGGCCTCGATGGTACCAGTATGCAACAAATAGCGGATGAGGCCGGGATAAACAAATCTTTGCTGCACTATTACTTCCGGTCGAAGGAGAAACTGTTCGCTGCTGTATTCAGTTTTGCCTTTCAGTATATCGTACCGCAAATGAAGGATATTATGAATTCAGATGAATCCATTTTTGTTAAGATTGAGAAACTGGTGCAGGAATATATGGATCTGCTGATGAAGAATACATTCATTCCTGCCTTTGTGCTGCATGAGATCAACCGGGATCCTGACAGATTGTTCCAGATCATGAAAAATTCCGGCGTGAGCCCCGAATTTTTCATCGACCAGTTTGTGGAAGAGATCAAAAAGGGCAATATCCGACAGATGGATCCAAGGCAACTCATCATCCATGTATTGTCCATGTGTATTTTTCCGGTAGCAGCCAAGCCATTGATTCAACGCTTGTTATTTGAAAACAATGAAAAAAATTATCAGCAATTTCTGGAGGAAAGAAAAAAAGCTGTTTCTGATTTTATCATTCAATCCATAAAAATATAACATGAAAAGAATTATCCCTGTTCTGTTTGCCCTTTCGGTATTTGGGAGTGCTTTTGGACAGAAGGCAGATACACTTAGCATTGAAGAGTGTTTCAGAATTGCCAGTGACAGAAGCCCGCTGACAAGACAAAAAAGCAACTACGAGGAGTCTTTATCCCATAAAATTAAGAACCTGAATAACAACTGGTTTCCATCAGTAGGGTTCAATGCACAGGCCACCTATAATTCTGAAACGATTGATTTCTCGGATCTCATGGGAAATCTGCCGGTATCATTGCCTTCCCTTCCGCTCGATCAATACAAGATTTGGGCCGATATCAACCAGCAATTGTATGACGGTGGAATGATAAAAGCACAAAAGGCTGTTGAAATTGCCGGCTATGAGGCAGATATCCAGCAGGTCGAATCTGAATTACTGGTCGTCAAGCAACAGGTGAATCAGGTTTACTTTTCACTGCTGGTGAATAAAAAAAGTTCGGATATTCTGCAATTATCCCTCGATGAGCTTTTGGAAAGAAAGAAAGTAATAAAAGCGGGGGTTGACAATGGTGTGGTGCTGCAGGAGAACATGCTTGCGCTGGAGGCGGAAGAACTCAGAATGCAGCAAAGGCTCCTGGAACTGGAGCTTAATCAGGACCGGCTTTTCAAGATTCTTTCCATACTTATGGATTCCACTCTAACCGGAAATCTGGTGATTGCTGACCCGGTTGAAATGGATGGAATGGATGAATCGGTTAACAGGCCGGAGTATGTGATGTTTGACAAGCAAAAGGAACGCCTTTTGGCCGGTCAAAGGTTGGTAACCGCATCGGACATGCCCCTGTTTTTTGCCTTTTCTCAAGCGGCCTATGGACGACCCGGATATAATTTCGTCAGCACTGAATTTCACCCATTTTATATGGTAGGTGTTGGAATGAAATGGAACTTCCTGCATTACGGAGACAGCCGCAGGCAGAAAAAAATACTGGATATTCAAAAAGATATGATCGAAATTAAACGCGAAACTTTTAATGACCAGTTAAACATTCAGCTTCAAACTGAAAACACCAACATGGTAAAATATAATGAACTTCTGAGCCGGGACGAACAGATATTGAAACTTAGGAAAGCCATATCAGCTACCAGTTTATTCAAACTTACCAGCGGAATCATAACCTCAACGGATTATCTGACCGATCTGAACGCAGAGATACTGGCAAGGCTTCAGTATGAAAATCATAAAATACTTAGAGTGCAGGCTATTTATAGTTATATGCTGCTACAGGGTAAATTGTAATCGTTCAACCATTGCTATCCATTTATAATAAAAACTGACCATGAAAAATCACACCGTCAATCCATTCCGATGTTCTGCCCTCTTCCTGATCATGATTTTGATTGCTTGTTCCTGCGGCAATAATAACCGTGAGGCAGACGCTTATGGTAATTTTGAAGCAGATGAAATAATTATTTCGGCCCAGTCCCAGGGATTGCTGCTATTTCTGGAGGTGACAGAGGGCAACATCCTGGTGAAGGATCAATTGATCGGAAAGATCGATACGGCAGTCCCCGTGATAAAAAGGGATCAGTTATTGGCACAACGCAAGGTTATCAGCGCCCGTTTGCTGAACCTCGACGCTCAATTGAAAGTACAGGAGGAGCAAAGAATCAACCTGGTCAGGGAGGTGGACCGGATGAAAAAATTGTTGCAGGAAAATGCAGCCACCCAGCAGCAGTATGACGATATTCTGGGAAAGCTCAAGGTGCTGGATTCACAGACAGAGGCCATCCGGAGCCAGAAAAACATCATTTACGGAGAACAATCCGTCCTGACTGCGCAACTGGAAGAAGTGGGAAATATGCTGGAAAAATGCCGGATCACAAGTCCCCTGACAGGAACCGTTCTTGAAAAATATGTCGAAGCCGGAGAATTGGTTTCACCCGGTAAAGCACTGTTTAAAATGGCCAATATCGGGGAAATGGAACTCAAAGTATTTGTGAGCGGATCGCAATTGTCCGCCATTGCCATAGGCGATTCGGTAACGGTTATGATTGACAGCAAAGATGAAAATTTTCAGGCGCTCAAGGGATCTGTCAGCTGGATATCCTCACAGGTTGAATTCACACCTAAAATCATACAGACCCGTGAAGAAAGGATTAATATGGTTTACGCGGTGAAGATCAGGGTGATCAACGACGGGCGATTGAAAATCGGTATGCCCGGGGAAGTTTTATTCAATTAAAAACTAAAATCTGACACCATGATGAGAATCGCTGCCTTATACCACGTACCATTTGAAAAACTGGGATATATTGAGGATTGGATAATCCGCAAAGGTCATATTTTGTCTGAAATCTGCCTGTACAATAATCAGAAGTTGCCTCAGACTGATGATTTTGATATGCTGATCGTCATGGGAGGTAACATGAGTATTCATGATGAACAGCTGTATTCCTGGCTCAAAGAAGAAAAGGAATTCATAAGGAGATCCGTTCTGTCCGGTAAATCTGTTCTGGGCATTTGCCTGGGAGCCCAGCTTATTGCAGCGGCTTTGGGCAGCAGGGTATATCAGGGCCGGGCAAAGGAAATCGGCTGGTTTCCCGTGCAATTTACCCGTGAAAAGAAAGCCAGGGAAATGATTCCCGGAATGCCACAGGAAATGACTGTGTTTCACTGGCATGGTGAAACCTTCGACCTGCCTTCGGAGGCAGTATGGCTGGCAAAATCAGAAGTTACAGACAACCAGGCATTTATTTATAATAACCGGGTATTGGCGGTACAGTTTCATCTGGAGATGAAACCGGAAAGTGTCAGCCTCCTGATTAACAATGCCGGAGATGAATTGATACCTGGTCCATATGTTCAGCCTGCCGGGGATTTGCCTGCCGGATTGGTTCATATACAGGAGAATCAGATGCTGCTGGAATCCTGGCTGGAATACCTTGAGAGATCTCTTATTCCGTAATTATCACATGAACATGTCCATTGACCTGCAAAATGTCAGTAAAAACTATGGAAACCTGCAAGCGGTTAAGTCCACTGGCTTAACCATTCCTCCTCATTGTCTGTTTGGATTAATCGGCCCCGACGGAGCAGGCAAGACTACCTTGTTCCGCCTGATCACCACACTGCTGATTCCTGAAACAGGAAAGATATCGGTTTTTGGATATGATACCGTGAAGGACTTTCGTATTATCCGCAAGTTTACGGGCTATATGCCCGGCCGGTTTTCCCTATACCCTGATCTTACCGTGGCAGAAAACCTTTCTTTCTATGCCACGATTTTTGGAACTACCATTCAGCAGCATTACCCGATCATCGAGCCGGTTTATTCGCTGCTTGAACCTTTCAGGAACCGCCTGGCACGCAATCTTTCCGGGGGTATGAAACAAAAGCTTGCCTTATCCTGTGCGCTGATCCATAATCCAAAACTGCTGATACTGGATGAACCCACCACCGGTGTGGATGCCGTGTCACGTAAGGAGTTCTGGGATACCTTGCACATATTGAAAGAATCAGGAATGTCCATACTGGTATCTACTCCCTATATGGATGAAGCAGCCAGATGCGACAGGATTGCCATGATGCAGCAGGGTGAGATTGTGGTGAATGATACACCGGATGCAATATTGAGAGGATTCAGCAAACCCTTGTTTGAAATCACTTCCGGCAACCGGTTCAGCATACTGAAATTACTCAGATCATGGCCGGAGGTTAAGAGTGCCTATCTCTTCGGTCATGGAATTCATGTGACCATGGTATCGGAGCATACAGGACCGGAATGGCTGGACAGAAAGCTTAAAGAACAGGGACATGGCTGACATGGAGATTTCGGCAATTCAAGCCGGCTTTGAGGATTGTTTCATCGAAGCAGTGGATAAAAATCAAACAAATACAGACCGGAATGAATAATCGAAGATCCATCATTCGTGTAAAAGACCTGGTTAAAAAATTCGGTGATTTTACCGCCAATGATCATTTGACGTTTGACGTTTTCGAAGGGGAGATATTTGGTTTCCTTGGTGCAAACGGTGCCGGAAAAACCACAGCCATCAGGATACTCTGCGGTTTATCGTTCCCGACCTCGGGAGAACTGGAAATAGCAGGTTTTAATGTGTATACTCAACGTGAGCTGATCAAACGGAACATCGGTTACATGAGCCAGAAATTCTCCTTGTATGAGGACTTAAACATCCGGGAAAATATTCGCTTCTATGCTGGTATTTACGGTTTGTCCATGGCACGCATCAAAAGAAAAACTGATGAATTGATAGAAACATTGGAATTATCCTCCATTGCCAATACCCTGGTCAAGGATCTTCCGCTGGGGTGGAGACAAAAAGTAGCCTTTTCGGTAGCTGTTTTCCACGAACCCAGGATCGTGTTTCTCGATGAACCTACAGGTGGCGTTGATCCATTGACGCGGAGGCAGTTCTGGGAACATATTTACAGGACCGCAGCAAAGGGTATCACGGTTTTTGTCACCACCCACTATATGGATGAGGCTGAATATTGCGAGCGTGTCTCTATTATGGCTGATGGCCGCATAGAGGCATTGGATTCACCTGAAAATTTAAAGAAAAACTATCAGGTAAGGACTATGGATGAAGTGTTCTTAAGGATTGCCAGAAAGTGATCATCAGTACTATATAGCACATAACCAACAACATAAAAAATGAAAGAATTTCTCGGATTTGTCAAAAAGGAATTTCTCCATATATTCAGGGATCCCCGAACACTGGTCATTCTGTTCGGTTTACCTGTGGCACAGATCCTGATTTTTGGCTATGTGATCAGGAATGAAATTCAGGATGTTAAAATCGCTATTCTGGATCAATCTAAAGATCCGGTCACCCGTGAAATTTCTAACCGGATACTGGCGTCAGGTTTCTTTCAGCTTGAAGAAAACATCAGTTCATCCGGAGAAGTGGAAGAAATCTTCAAAAAGGGCAGGGTACGCGAGGTGGTTATATTTGAACATGACTTTGCCAGGAGATTGGAGAATGAAGGCACAGCCCACCTGCAAATACTTGCAGATGCCTCAGATCCCAATTCTGCTAAAATGATCGTTACCTATACACAGGGGATCATATCCACCTATATGCAGGAAATGAACCGCAATATGAAATCGCCTCTGTTCATTGAAGCTCGCGTAAGAATGATGTACAATGCCGATCTGAAAAGCGCTTTCATGTTTGTTCCGGGAACCATGGCCATGATCCTGATGCTCGTCTCAGCCATGATGACCTCCATTTCGATAGCCAGGGAAAAAGAGGCCGGTACCATGGAGGCTTTACTGGTATCACCCTTAAAGCCTATCCAGATTATTGCCGGCAAAGTTACTCCCTACATTCTGCTCTCCTGTGTGAATGCAGTAATAATTCTAGTACTTGGATATTTTGTATTTAAACTGCCCATCCGCGGAAGCCTTGTTCTGCTGTTTGCTGAAACCATCCTTTTCATTTCTCTGGCGCTGTCCCTCGGTATTATGATATCCACGGTCAGCGGTAGTCAGCAGGTGGCAATTTTTATTTCCGCTTTTGCGCTCATGCTGCCGACTTTATTGTTATCCGGATTTATTTTCCCCATTGAAAACATGCCGAAGATCTTACAGTGGCTTTGCTACATTATCCCGCCCAAATATTTCATTACTGTGATCAGGAGCGTAATGCTCAAAGGAACGGGTTTTCTGGAAGTATGGAGAGAGACACTGGTAATGATTTCCATGCTGGCTGTATTCCTGGGCGTCAGCGCGGTCAGGTTTAAGGTGAGATTACAATAAAGACTTCAGGATCTTTCCGGATATCATTTATTTAATTCAATCAATATGAGAACAATCGGGTTTATACTGCAAAAGGAATTCAGGCAAATCTTCAGGAACCGGACCATGCTGCCCATCATCTTTGTAATGCCTTTTGTACAACTGCTGATTCTTGTCAACGCAGCAACCCTCGATATGAAAAACATAGAAATGATCGTGGTTGACCGCGATCAGTCTTCTCTTTCACGCAAGTTATCGGAAAAGTTCATCCACTCTCCTTTCTTTTCTTTGGTAAATGCCGGTATTCCATCTGTTATGGCTGAAAAGGAAATGCTCAGGAACAATACCGATCTGATTGTAGTGATCCCTGAGGGTTTTGAGCGAAAGTTGTACAAAGATGGCAACGTTTCGGTCCAGTTGCAGATTGATGCCATTAATGGTATGACAGCAGGCCTGATCAATGCCTATGCCCACCAGATTATAAACGGATACAATTATGAGCTGATCGCCTCATCCGGCAAAAATGCTTATGTTAACCCGGCCATGAAAAACATGGATATACGATATAGCTTCTGGTACAACAGCGAGCTGAACTTTAAGCATTATATGGTTCCCGGAATTCTGGTCATACTGCTGACCCTTGTCAGTATGTTCCTTGCCTCGCTTAACCTCGTCAGGGAAAAAGAGATGGGAACCATTGAACAAATTAATGTTACTCCCATTCACAAATATCAATTCATCATCGGGAAACTGATCCCTTTCTGGATCATTGCCTTATTTGAGCTGGCATTTGGTCTCTTTCTGGGTAAATTGCTTTTCCACATTCCCATTGAAGGAAGCCTTCTCCTGCTATTTGCCTTTGCCGCTGTTTATCTCATTGCCATTCTGGGAATGGGACTGTTGATATCAACACTTGCTCAGACGCAACAACAGGCTATGTTTCTCAATTTTTTCTTCATGATTACTTTTGTGCTCATGAGTGGAATCTTTACACCTGCCGAAAGCATGCCCGGGTGGGCTCAGGATGTCAATATGATCAATCCGCTGGCTTATTTTATGCGGGTTATCCGGATGATTCTGTTGAAAGGTTCTGATTTCAGGGATATTTTACGGGACTTTATCGGCATTTCAATCATGGCCCTGGTTTTGCTTACTCTGTCCACCTGGAGGTACAGGAAGATTGCCTGAATTTCAGAGTGTGTTAAAATTTGTTCGCAAAATCCTACATATTTAATTTTTTGTATATTTGGCTCTTCTTTTTCAGGCAATAATTTAACCTTTCGGGTATGAGCAGTGAATCTCTTGTTCTTTTCTTTGCTATCGGAATCATACTGGTAGGGGGAGCTGTTTTGTTTTCCTATTTTCTGGCTCCGTCCTCCATAAATCCGGCCAAATCAGAGCCCTATGAATGCGGAATTCCCGTTCAGAGTCCTGCCTGGATTCAATTCAATGTGGGTTACTATCTTTTTGCCATCATATACCTGGTTTTTGATGTGGAAACTGTTTTTATATTTCCATGGGGAGTTGTGATGCGTGAAATTGGATTGAGAGCATTTGTAGAGATTTTGATTTTTTTTATGATTCTGGGTCTGGGCTTGCTCTATGCCTGGCGTAAAGATGCGTTAAGATGGGTATAAAAATAAAATCGATGGATTACGGGGATTTCAAGGACAATGAAAGCCTCGAACTTCTGAATAAATCCGGGAGTAACATATTGCTGAGCACGATCGACAATATCATCAACTGGGGCAGATCAAACTCGATCTGGCCGCTCACATTTGCCACCAGTTGCTGCGGTATTGAAATGATGGCCGCCGGTGCTCCACGGCATGATTTTGCCAGGTTTGGCGTGGAAGTCTACCGTGCCTCCCCCCGTCAGGCCGATGTTATTGTTGTGGCCGGAACCATTGTACATAAAATGGCCCCTGTACTAAAACGACTCTATGATCAGATGCCTGATCCAAAATATGTCATTGCCATGGGGGCCTGTGCCATCAGCGGTGGCCCTTTCTATTATAATTCTTATTCGGTGGTCCGGGGCGTAGATCAGATCATACCGGTTGATGTATTCATCCCGGGATGTCCTCCGCGGCCGGAAGCTCTATTATACGGCATCATACAGCTTCAACGAAAAATAAAGGGCGAACGCCATTTCTCAGCAGCAAATAATTCGTCTGCCGGATCTGGAGAAAAACCTACATCATTATAATGGACAGTATCCTTCTTAAACAACATCTTGAGGGTATATTGCCCGAAGCTGTTTTCCCTGAAAACAGACAATATCCCGAAGTTCTCGTGCCCGCAGACAAATTGCATGCATTTTGTGCTGATTTAAAATCATCTCCCGACCTCCTGTTTGATTATCTGTTCAATCTTACTGCGGTAGATTGGAATGATCATTTCATGATGGTCTATCACTTACTTCCACCAGGCACAGGCATGTGCTTGTGGTGAAAACCCGGCTTGACCAGCGTGAGAGCGCAATAGTTGACACCGTATCGGATATTTGGAAGACCGCGGAATTCCATGAGCGGGAGGTGTATGATCTTTTTGGCATAGCATTCCGGAATCATCCCGATTTGAGAAGGCTTTTCCTGGAGGATGATTATGGTTTCCCGCTTCGCAAAGATTTTACCGATGAATCCAGAATGATTGTGAAATAAACTATGCAGGAAGAGATTATAAGAAACATTATCCTGGGTGAAGAGGATGACTACATTATCAATGTTGGTCCTCAGCATCCGTCTACTCACGGAGTTCTGCGCTTTGAAGTATCCTTACAGGGTGAAACAATTAAGAGAGTGATTCCGCATTGCGGATACATTCACCGCGGCATTGAAAAAATGTGTGAAAGGGACACCTATCCTCAGATCATCCATCTGACCGACCGGATGGATTATCTTTCAGCACACATGAATAACGAGGCAGTCTGCCTTTGCGTTGAAAAAGCGCTGGAGGTGGAAATCCCCGAACGGGTTACCACATCAGACCATCCTGGATGAACTGAACAGAATTGCCTCCCATCAGCTCTGGTGGTGTGCCATGGGGATGGACATGGGTGCCCTGACCACTTTCTTTTATGGATTGCGTGACCGGGAAAAAATTCTGGACATATTTGAAGAGTCTTTCGGAACCAGGCTGATTCAAAGTGTGAATACCCCCGGGAGGCCTGATGCAGGATATACATCCTGGTTTTCAGAAGCGGATCAAAGAATTTATACGCTATTTCCGTAAAAAACTTCCCGAGTATGACCAGTTACTTACCGGAAATGTTATTTTCAGGGAGCGTACAGAAGGGATTGCCGTCATGAGCCGGGAAGATGCCATCCAGTATGGTGTTACAGGTCCCAGCGGACGTGCTTCCGGATTTTCCTGCGATGTTCGCAAAATTGAACCTTACGGAGTATATCCCAGGGTTGATTTCAAAGAGATCCTTCATACCGAAGGAGATACTATTGCCCGCTACAAGGTAAGAATTGAAGAAATGTACGAGTCAATGAATATTCTCGAACAACTGGTGGACAATATTCCCGAAGGGGATTATACTGCTAAAATGAAGGCTGTCCTGAGGTTACCTGTTGGTGAGTTTTACCAGCGTGTTGAGACTGCCCGGGGGGAACTGGGCGTGTACATTGTAAGCGACGGAAATAAAACACCCTATCGGGTAAGATTCAGGGCGCCGAATTTTTCAAACCTTTTTGTTATCAGCAAACTGGCCGTCGGCTATAAAATTGCTGACCTGATAGCGATCAGCGGATCGCTGGATCTGGTAATTCCGGATATTGACAGATAATGAGCCGGATGGGTGGAATGAATTTTCATAAAGACCTTATACAGATGGATTATGGCATTTGATATTTACGACTTCTCCGGATTAACACAGGCTATTGACAATGGTTTGAAGGCCAATATGACACCTGGATGGGCACTGTTCATTGAGTATGTCATTATTGGACTGGTATTTCTGATTCTTTATGCCATCCTGGGATTGTTCCTGGTATATGCCGAAAGAAAGGTGTGTGCCTTTATTCAAAACCGTTTGGGCCCAAACAGGGTAGGTCCTATGGGCATTTTCCAGACCATTGCGGATTTGATCAAATTGCTCATGAAGGAGCTGATCCCGATCAAGAATGCTGATAAACTGCTTTTCAACATCGCGCCATTCATTGTCATTATCGCTTCCTTTATGGCCATTGCAGCTATACCTTTTGCCAAAGGACTGCATGCCATTGATTTTAATATCGGTATCTTCTATATGATCGCTGTTTCTTCGTTGGGTGTGGTAGGAATTCTGCTGGCGGGATGGTCGAGCAACAGCAAGTATTCGCTCATCGGTGCCATGCGAAGCGGGGCGCAGATCATTAGTTACGAACTCTCGGTAGGCCTTTCACTGCTGACCATCATTGTGTTTGCAGGGACCATGCAACTTTCCGGCATCATTGAAAGTCAGGCTAACGGATGGTGGATATTCAAGGGACATATTCCGGCCGTAATTGCCTTTGTCGTTTTTCTTATCGCCAGCACAGCCGAGACCAACCGTGGACCCTTTGACCTTGCTGAGGCGGAGTCTGAACTTACAGCCGGTTTCCATACCGAATATTCGGGTATTAAATTTGCCTTTTTCTTTCTGGCAGAATTTATGAACATGTTTATTGTGGCGTCCATTGCCGCAACAGTCTTCCTTGGTGGCTGGATGCCACTGCATTTTGGAATCGACAATGGATTTAACCGCATCATGGATTATATTCCCCCCATTGTTTGGTTTTTTGGAAAAACAGGCATTGTCATCTACATCATGATGTGGTTTAAATGGACCTTCCCCCGTTTGCGGATCGATCAGTTACTGACGCTGGAATGGAAATACCTGTTGCCCATTAACTTATTCAATATTGTGTTTGTCGCATTTTTAACCCTTATGGGTTGGCACTTTTAAAACATGAAAGCATTGATAGACTATTTAAAAGATATATTCTTCGGCATTAAAACGCTTTGGGCCGGAATGCGGATCACCGGAAGGTATTTTATTAGTCCCGGTGAAATTATCACCCAGAAATATCCTGAGAACCGAGATCACTTGGTAATGTTTGACCGTTATAAAGGGGAGGTGATCATGCCGCACGATGATAATAACCAGCACCGTTGCACCGGTTGCGGCATATGCCAGATGAACTGCCCCAATGGTTCCATTGAGATTCTTACCCGCAAGGAAATGACACCGGAAGGCAAGGAAGTCAGGGTAATTGATAAGCATATCTATCATCTTGACATGTGCACTTTTTGTGCTTTATGTGTTAAAACCTGTCCTTCCAACGCTCTGGCCTTCGGACACGATTTTGAAAATGCCGTATTCGACAAGTCCAAGCTTACCAAAATATTGAATAAACCGGGATCATCCATAAAAAAAGATGTGAAGTAATGGGAGCCAATGTATTGATGTTTTATCTTTTCTCTGCCACCATATTGTTTTTCTCGGTGCTGGCAGTAACCAGCCGGAAAATTCTAAGGGCTGCTGTCTTTTCTGTTGTTTGCCCTGGTGGCCACATCTGGATATCTATTTTCTGCTGCAGTACCAGTTTCTTGCAGGAGTGCAGCTGGCACTATATGCCGGAGGCATTGTGGTACTGATTATTTTCTCTATCCTGCTTACCCATCATATCAGTCATAAATTTGAACGGCCTCCCTTGCTGAATATGTTTTTTGGCCTGTTGGTCGCCTGTCTCGGAGCCATTATAACCATACTTTCGGTGTTGAAATACCCATTCAGGGCCTCCGCATCCCTGCCGCTTGAAGTGGACATGAGATTAATCGGGTTGCAGTTGATGGGTACGGGTGTTAACGGATATGCTCTTCCCTTTGAGGTCATCTCCGTGCTTTTGCTCGCTGCCATGATCGGAGCCATTGTGATTGCTAAAAAAGGAAACTAGGAGAGGGTAGGAGAAAAAAAATCAGCATGAATTATGGAATTTGAAAAACCTGTGCATCCAACTATAAAGTCTAAACACTGAATCTTAAATCTTGAATCTTAAATCTTGAATCTTGAATCTTCAATCTTGAATCTTCAATCTTAAATCAACAAATATGATCTCCGGAATACCGATAACCCATTTTCTGATCGTGAGCACACTGATGTTCTTTATTGGCATTTACGGCTTTCTTACACGGCGTAACCTCATCACCATGCTGATGTCCATTGAACTGATTTTGAATTCGGTCAATATTAATTTCGTGGTTTTTAACCGGTATCTGTACCCGGATCAGCTGCAGGGACATTTTTTTGCATTGTTCATTGTGGCGATTGCAGCGGCTGAGGCCTCTGTTGCGATAGCTTTGATCATTAATATTTACCGACGGTTTACTTCCATTGAGGTGAAAGATGTGGATGAAATGAAATATTAAAAAGGAATGATGAATTATTTGTATACCATCTGGATTCCGCTGATACCATTATTGGTTTTTCTGTTTACCGGATTATTCGGCGGCCGCTTAAAACCTATTGTTTCGGGACTGATTGGCACAACAGGGCTGTTGTTTTCATTTGTGTTATCAATGGTTACCGCCTGGAAATTCTTCTTTATTCACGGGATCTCCGGTGAAGCCTATCCGGTGGTTATTGCGGCAAAAACCACCTGGCTGCATCTTACCGATCACCTGACGATTGATCTTGGTGTGATGCTCGATCCAATTTCTGTCATGATGCTGGTGGTGATTACTACGGTATCGCTGATGGTTCATATATACAGTCTGGGATATATGAAAGGAGAGCGCGGTTTTGAAAGGTTTTATGCCTTCCTGTCCCTCTTTACTTTTTCCATGCTGGGATTGGTTGTTGCCACCAACATTTTCCAGATGTACATCTTCTGGGAACTGGTCGGTGTTTCTTCCTACCTGCTCATTGGATTTTATTACGAACGTCCCTCTGCGGTGGCCGCTTCAAAAAAGGCATTTATTGTTACCCGTTTTGCCGATCTGGGATTTCTGATTGGAATTCTTCTGCTGTCGTTTCATACCAAAACATTTGATTTTGTTGAATTAACAAATCCACAAAGTCCTGTTTTTGCCGGGATCACCTCAGCTGAGTTTCATGGGTTTATCGGTAATTACCTGGGCAATGCTCCTTATTTTCATGGGCGGAGCGGGCAAATCCGCCATGTTTCCTTTGCACATATGGTTACCCGATGCCATGGAAGGTCCTACGCCTGTTTCTGCACTTATCCATGCCGCAACCATGGTGGTTGCCGGAGTATACCTGGTAGCCAGGATGTTTCCCATTTACAGTGCTCATTCTCCCGATGCGCTTACCGTCATTGCCTGGGTGGGTGCCTTTACATCTCTTTTTGCTGCGGTCATTGCCTGTACTCAATTTGATATCAAGCGTGTATTGGCTTATTCAACCCTTTCCCAGATAGGTTATATGATGCTGGCCCTGGGAGTATCGGGCTATGGTGGAGAACACGGTCTCGGCTACATGGCCTCCATGTTTCATCTTTTCACCCATGCCATGTTTAAGGCCTTGCTTTTCCTCGGAGCAGGTTCCATCATACACGCTGTACACAGCAATTATCTGAATGAGATGGGTGGCCTCAGAAAGTACCTGCCGGTCACACATTTGACCTTTCTGATTGCCTGCCTTGCCATTTCGGGTATTCCACCATTTGCCGGATTCTTCAGCAAGGATGAAATTCTGGTAGCTGCCTGGCAGCATAACAGGTTTCTGTTTTCCATGGAATATCTCGTGGCTGGTCTCACGGCATTTTATATGTTCAGGCTTTACTTCGGGATCTTCTGGAACAAAACTCCCCATTATCATCATACACCGCATGAATCGCCGGTCTCCATGACATTTCCGCTCGTATTTCTGGCGCTTGGTTCGGTATTTACCGGTTTCATCCCGTTTGGCCGGTTTGTTTCCTCTGATCTCATACCTTTCGAACCGGAAATGCACATGAATATTGCTATTCCTTCGGTTTTAATTGCGGTTGCCGGGATCTCCCTGGCTTTCGTTCTTTACAGGAAGGAAAATCCTGTTGTTGCGAGAATCATCGCTTTTCTGGGGACTTCTTACAAAGTTGTTTTTAACAAGTTCTACATCGATGAGGTGTACCTTTTTGTGACCAAACGCGTCATGTTCAATCTCGTTTCACAGCCTGTTGCTTGGTTCGACCGGCATGTTGTTGACGGAACCATGAACCGGATTGCCTGGCTGATTTCAGTTTCCTCCGAAAAGATTAAAGGCATCCAGTCGGGACAATTGCAGCATTATGCGCTGGCCTTTGTATCGGGAGTTGTAATACTTACCATGATTGTTTTGTATAATCTGTCCTAACGCAAGTCAGATATGAGCATTTTAATGTATTTTATATTGATTCCCGTTCTTACGATAATAGGAATACTATTCACAAAGGATGGCAGATCGGCGAGAATAGTAGCGGCCTCCGGCATGTTTTTGCAGCTTATTATGTCGGTTGTGCTGTTAATTCTGTATTACATCGAGCGTAATTCCGGCAACACCGCGGAAATGATCTTCGTTACTGATTATATGTGGTTCCCTTCGCTGAATATCCGCTTTACCACAGGGATCGATGGCATTGCCGTATCCATGATCCTGCTTACATCCACAGTGGTATTTGCCGGCATCTTTGCTTCCTGGGAAATGGAGGATCTGGCACGGGAGTTCTTCATATCCCTTATTACCCTGGCCACCGGGGTATTTGGTTTTTTTATTTCCATGGATCTTTTTACCATGTTTCTGTTTTATGAACTGGCGGTGATACCGATGTACCTCCTGATCGGAATCTGGGGCAGCGGTCCCAAGGAGTATTCTGCCATGAAGCTTACCCTTATGCTGATGGGCGGATCTGCGCTATTGCTGGTCGGCTTGCTTGGGATTTATTTCGGTTCTACACTTGAAAATGGCCAGCATACTTTTAACATATTGGAAATTGCCCAGCTTAAACTGCCCGAAGCGGTCCAGCGCTATTTCTTTCCGTTCACTTTTGTGGGATTTGGCGTACTGGGTGCGCTCTTCCCTTTACACACCTGGTCACCCGACGGTCATGCTTCAGCCCCTACCGCCGTATCGATGTTGCATGCCGGAGTACTTATGAAACTTGGCGGATATGGATGTTTCAGGGTAGCCATGTATTTAATGCCTACCGCAGCAAATGAAATGGCCTGGATTTTTATCATCCTCACCACAGTGAGTGTTGTTTATGGTGCTTTTGGGGCTATCTGGCAAAAAGATTTAAAGTATATCAACGCTTATTCTTCGGTCAGCCATTGTGGACTGGTGATATTTGCCCTGCTGATGATGAACCGGACATCCATGAATGGAGCCATCATCCAGATGATCTCCCATGGTCTGATGACAGCCCTTTTCTTTGCCCTCATCGGCATGATTTATGGCCGTACTCATACCCGAATGATCAATGAAATGGGTGGCCTGATGAGAATCATACCCTTTCTGTCCGTGGCCTATGTAATTGCTGGTCTTGCCTCACTCGGACTGCCGGGATTATCTGGTTTTGTTGCAGAAATGACTGTTTTTACCGGAGCTTTTCAGCATCCGGATACTTTCCACAGGATTGCTACCATCATTGTTACAACTTCCATTGTTGTTACGGCAGTTTATATTCTCCGCGTTGTTGGCATCCTGCTGCTGGGCCCCATTAAAAACGACCATTATAACCACCTGAATGATGCCAGATGGTTCGAAAAACTGAGTGCGGGAACACTGATTGTTGCCATTGCCGGGATCGGCATCGCACCACTTTGGCTATCCAATCTTATCACATCGAGCCTTGGACCGTATGTCGGCAGGTTGGCTACCACGATTACCGGATTAACTTTATAAGGAGGGCAGGATATGAATCTCACCGATTTGCTTTTAATGCGTCAGGAATTGATGCTCACCATACTGACCTTATTGGTTCTGGTTTTCGATCTTGCCGTGGAGGAAAAAAGAAAAGATCTGGTCATCTATTTTACCCTGATCCTTTTCAGTCTGGTTACAGTGGTTGGTTTTATTCCGTTTTCCGGAGGAAGCCTGTTTGGGGGTATGTATAACTCAACTCCCCTGCTGGTGACCATGAAAAATATATTGAATATTGCCGTGCTGATTGTACTTTTGCAGTCGGTAAAGTGGATGAGAAATGAGGTGAATCGGAACAAAGCATCGGAATATTTCATTCTGCTTTTTTCTACCCTGATTGGCATGGACTTTATGATTTCTTCCGGCGATTTCCTGATGTTTTATATCGGATTGGAACTGGCCACCATACCTGCAACTGCTTTAACGGCCTTTGATAAATCGCGCAATTCCAGTGCTGAGGCCGGCATCAAATTTATATTCTCTTCCGCCCTCTCTTCCGGTATTCTTTTGATGGGATTGTCCATAATATACGGAACTACCGGCAGCATTTATTTCTCCGATGTGGCAACTTCCTTTGGCAGCAGCAGCTTGCATTTACTTGGATTTATCTTTTTTCTGGCGGGTATGGGTTTCAAGATATCCCTCGTTCCGTTTCATTTTTGGACTGCCGATGTATACGAGGGTTCACCGGTAAATATCACGGCATATCTGTCGGTTGTGTCCAAAGGTGCAGCTGTTTTTATCCTTACCATCTTATTGTATAAAGTATTCAGTGGTCTCAAAGATACCTGGGAAATGCTGCTGTATATTTTGGCAGTGACTACCATGACCGTTGCCAACCTCTTCGCGATCCGGCAGAATAATCTGAAGCGTTTTATGGCATTTTCATCCATTGCCCAGGCAGGCTTTATTCTGCTTGGCATCATGGGCGCCGACCAGGCTGGTATGACAGCCGTGGTATATTTCATGCTGATCTACGTCTTTACCAACCTGGCTGCCTTCGGCGTAGTTTCGGTTATTGCCCATGAAACCGGAAATGAAACCATTACTTCTTACAACGGCCTTTATCGTACCAATCCCTTGCTAAGTCTTACCATGATGCTCGCCTTGTTTTCGTTGGCAGGTATACCCCCTGTGGCCGGCTTTTTTGGAAAGTTTTTCCTTTTTACTGCCGCAGCAAGCAAAGGTTATTATATTCTCGTGCTGATTGCTGTGCTGAACGCCACCATATCACTTTATTATTATCTCAGGGTAATTAAGGCCATGTTTATTGATAAAAATGAAACTCCTATGCCCTATTTTAAGAGCGACCTCATCACCAGGATCAGTCTGGTGTTTTGCATCCTGGGTGTTTTCCTGACCGGATTTTTCGGTTTTGTATACGAATACATATTTAAAATATCCTGAAAACACGAATCTCATTATTTGATAAGATTTTTAACCATATTTGGAACATTGGCATTTATTTTGTAACTTTTTTATATATTTACGACGCTCATCACGGTTTAATGCTGCGTTTGTTTAGTAAAATATTGACAATAAACGAATGATAAAAAAGGATTTTATGCCGAATGTTATGACCGTGTTAGGTTTTGTCGGTTGCTGCCTTGTTCCTTGCTTTCGGGCTTTACATTTTATTTGCACCGCAAATGGCAAATGTACCCAAAGAATTTCGTAATATTTTCGGGATAGTTGTCATAGGGTACGGCCTGTTCAGAGCGGTCATAATATATCAGAAACATAAACAGAGAAAGGATTCAGAAGATGAAATGTAATTATTTAAATATTGCTAATGTATTGATGGTTTCCTTGATACTTGCTGTATCCTGCAAGTCATACAGTGAAAAGGTCACTTATACAGGAAGCCGCTACCCGTGGTGAATATCAGGATTGCCGTGGATGAATCCTATCAATTGCTTGTGCGATTCTCAGAAATCCACATTTACGAGAGTCTGTACAAATATGCTCATATTACTCCGATCAATGCCTCAGAAGACAGTATTCTGCAATTATTTCTGGCTGATTCGGTGAGATTGATGATTACCAGCCGGAAATTAACTGCAAATGAAGAAGCCTATCTGAAAGAGAAACTGATTGTTCCCCGTACCACGCAAATCGCCTGGGATGGTGTTGCTTTTATGGTGAACAGGTCCAATCCTGACAGTTTTATTCAATATAACAACATAAAGGATATTTTTAACGGCAATATCAATACACCTGGAAACAAATCAATCCCGAATCAAAATTGGGTGATATTAAGGTGGTTTTCGACAATCAGGGATCAGCAATGTGCGGTATGATCATGCAAAAGTTTGGCCTTAACGGCAACTTGCCGGATTATTGTTATGCGGCCAATTCAAATCCGGCAGTGATTGATGTATGTCGAGAAGCAATCCCGAACGCATTGGGCATTATCAGCGTAAACTGGGTAAGTGATTCCGATGATTCGATTACCCATGCTTTTTTAAGAAGGGTAAAAGTAGTGGGCATAACCTCTGAGTTTTATTCGGAAGGTGATGAATATTTTACAAGCCTCATCCTGCTTATATTGCCGATAAATCATATCCTTTTATCCGCGAAGTATATGCCATCAGCCGTGAAACATTTACCGGTCTTGGCAGGGGATTTATTCAGTTCGTTGCCGGCGACCAGGGACAGCGGATCGTATTAAAATGGGTATGGTGCCGGCTACCATGCCCATCAGATTAGTTCAAATCAGAAAAGAATAGATTTTTTACCATTAACACGTACTTAAAATGAAACCGATTAGTATTTTTATTTTGTTGCCTTTTCTCCATGAGTGCGTGGGGTCAGGATCTGAATACTGCATTGAAACTTCAGAACAGTGAGCAGTATGAAGAAGCGGAGAAGGTATTTCAGGATCTGCATTACAAAATGATCCCAGCCAATGGTGATTTGTATTATTATTACGGCGAGACGTTACTCAAAGATTACCTGGCGGATACATTTTCCAATTCAGTAGAAGAATTTGCCAGGAAAGCTGAGCAGCTATTTCAGGAAGGTATTAAGCAGGCTCCGGGTAATGTACTGAATCAGGTGGGGATGGGTGCAGTAACCCTGATGAAAACCAGTGATACCACAAAAGCCAATCCTTATTTTGCCACAGGCTGAATTGCTGTTCCGCTAATATGAAGAAAAAGATGTATACACCTCAGAAGGCCGTTATTCTGACCAAACTGGCTGCTGCACAAATGTTTGGTAGGGTGAACCGCTTCAAGAAGGCCATAAATTATCTGAACCGGGCAAAGGTAATCAATCCCAATGATCCGAAAATTTATCTTGCACTGGGGGAATGTTTATATCAGGAATGAATGATGCTTCCAATGCGCTTGTTCAATTATAACCAGGCATTGAATAAAGATCCCAAATCACCCTTGCCCAAGATCAGGATCGGCAATATTTATATGCGGGTACCAAACCTGAATGCTGCCCGTCCTTATTTTGAAGAAGCCTAGCAGATCGATTCGACATTTGCTCCTGTTTACCGGAGTCTTGGGTGAGCTATAGACACTGGCCGGCCGTCATGACCTGGCCAAAACAATATTATTACAAGTTTCTGCAATTGTCGGGCAACAATACCCCTGCCAAGAGTCAGGTACGGTAACTCCCTTTTCCGTGCCAAAAGATTATGCCGGTGCTCTGGAGGTAATTGAAGAAGTTCTGAAGGTGGATGATTCACGTAATTACCTGAACAGGCTTGCTGCTTATAGCTGTTATGACAAAAAACCGCAGGAACTTGAAAAAGGCCAGGACTATATTGGAGGATTTTTCAACAAAGCTACTGAAGAACAGATAATACACCAGGGATTATGCTTATTATGGACGTATTCTTATACAAGCTGGCCAAAAATGATTCCGTAATGCTTGACAAGGCCTTTGCAAACCTGAAGAAAGCCTATGTCCATGGATGAAACCGACAAGGTCCTGTTAGTCTGAAATTGCTTCAGACTATTATTATTCACGGCGGTACAAAGAAGCCATTGAAATGTATTAACCTGAAAGCGCAAAAGGGCTGGGCCGGAAAGGGTGATCCGATGATGATCGGCAAATGCCTATTATCAGATGAAGGACTTGAGAATGGCGGATCGAAACTTTCAGCAAGATTGTTGCTGCAGAGCCCGACAATATACAGGCGCACCTTTATCTGGCGCGTACCTATTCCAATGATGGAACGAAGGTGAACACGAGGACTGGCAGTACCCAAATTCGAAGCCATGATGAGCCAGATCGGAACAGAACCGACAAGTACAAACAGGAGCTTTTTGAAGCCTATTCATATATGGGGTATTATAATCTATCAGAGAAAGATTATGAAGCTGGCCAAGATCATGGTATGACAAGTTGCTTAATCTGGATCCGAAAAATAAGGATTGGCAGATTATGGCCTTGAGTTCAATGGCCATGATTAGCTATAAGGAAAAGAATTATGTTGCGAGCCCAGGAAATATTACCAGAAAATTCTGGTCACTGGATCCCAATCACAGAGATGTAAAGCAAGCTGTTTCAGACCTGACCAAGGTATCACGCGGAAAGAAATCTGAGATAGTCAAAGACAGATTTATATAACATGGTGAAATTTTGTATTTTAACTTGCTTTTTTAATTTTCGTTGATTGTTATTAAAAAATTTACTTTCTTTGTAACCTATTATTTTAATATAAATAATTATTAATACACTTAAAATAACAATTGAACATGAAAGGACAAACTTTAGCTGAAGCATTAAAATCAACATTTGTATTGCTGGTTATTGTGCTGTGTTTGGTGGCCGGTTATCTGATTTATCACAAAATCATGGGTAATCCAGTTAACTTTGAAGGTGGAAATCCAGAGGGACATCCACTCCGGGCAACTATCTTGGAATTATTTACAAAGGCGGACTGATTGTTCCTTTGCTGATGGCTGTGAACCTCATCCTGATTACCTTTGTTATTGAAAGATACATCATGTTGTGGAGGGCAAAAGGCCGTGGTAACCTGAATGCGTTTGTCCGCAACATACGTGACCTTCTGAATGAAGACAAAATTGAAGAGGCTTCGAAATTATGTGACAAGCAAAGAGGTTCACTGGCAAATGTTTTGAAGGCAGGATTGCACAGGTACAGGGATCTGCAGAATGACAAAACACTGATGAACGACCAGAAGGTACTTGCCCTTCAGAAAGAACTTGAAGAAGCTACCGCACTCGAATTTCCGGTTCTTTCACAGAATCTGGTTATTCTGTCAACCATTGCTTCGATTTCCGTGCTTATCGGTCTTATCGGAACAGTACTTGGTATGATCCGTGCATTCGGTGCTTTGGCAACTGCCGGTGCTCCTGACGCATTGGCTCTTGCAACAGGTATTTCCGAGGCCCTTATTAACACTGCTTTCGGTATCACCGGTTCCACCCTGGCACTGATATTTTACAACTACTATCAGACCCGTGTTGACAGCATGACATTCAAAATTGACGAAGCTGGATTCAGTCTTAGCCCAGACATTTGCTTCCTCATTGAAAAAGTAAATTTGTTTAAGGTTTTATGATTGGGACGAATTATATTGTTGAATAACAAAAACTGGAATAATGGGAAAAATTAAAATGCAAAAACACCACCTCGCATCGATATGACGCCGATGGTGGACTTGTTTTTCCTGCTACTCATCTTTTTTATTTTGACGGCAACATTTCGTCCACAGGAAGCTGTTACGGTTGATACTCCGAATTCAAATTCGAATACAACCACTCCGGAACAGCATATCATCACACTTACGATTTCGAAAGAGAATAAGGTATTTTTTAATGTTGATAACGGTACCGACTCGTCGGAACACTTGCGTGGTAAGATATTGCAGGCTATGGGAAGTCAATACAAATGAAATTCACCCCTCAGGAAATTAAGAGATTCGAGGGCATGAATTCATTTGCACTGCCCATTGAAAAAATGAAGGACTGGATCAATGCGAAAGATACGAAAACACGTGATGCTATGCATACGGGAATGCCTATGGATTCCACGGATAACCAGCTTTTAATGTGGATAAGATATTCGCGTCAATATTATCCCGAATTCGAGGTTGCCATCAAAGGTGACCGTGATGCGGATTATAAAGAGGTGAAGAAGGTGATCGATATTTTGCAGGATAATAATGTGAACAAGTTCAATCTCACCACTAACCTTGAAAGTGATGATGTTACTTTAGATAATCTTTAAAGACATTAGAAATGGCTGAAATTATTGCAAACGAAGGCGGTGGCAAACAAAAGGGTAAACGGCGGTCGAAAAGGCACAGTACGCACATCGACATGACGCCGATGGTTGACCTTGCCTGTTTGCTGCTTACGTTTTTCATGCTTACTACCGCATTTAACAAACCTAAGGTGATGGAGATAATTCTTCCTGAAAGATACGGAGGACATTAAAGACGCACCCCAGGTTGATGATTCAAAAGCACTGAACATTATACTGATTGAGAACGACAAAATTCTCTGGTATAACGGTTTGGCAGATCCTACTAAGGCATCACTGCCTACCTTAACGCAGACGGACTTCAGTGATGATGGAATCCGCCAGATTCTATTGCGTCGAAACAGAGACCTTTTCAGCAAGATCGATGGTTTGAACACGGATATTATCGAAGGTAAGATTGAATTACCCAGGGATTCCATAGATAGCCGTATCAAAAGGTTTAAGAGGGAAGATAAATTAGGACCTGTTGTGCTGATTAAAGCAAGTGAAAACGTAAAATACAAGAATGTTGTCGATATTATCGATGAAATGGCCATAACCAATATAGCCAGTTACGCACTTGTGGATATCAATGTGGTTGAGAAAAAGATGGTGGCGAATTATTTCGCAGCAACATCATCTGGTGCCGCTAGTAACAAATAATTTTAAACTTATTTGAATTATGGACAGAAAAGACCAAAAATACAAGGCGGTTACCATCACAGACATCGTATTTGAAAACAGGAACAGGGAGTACGGGTCCTATGATTTGAGGAAGAAATTTCAAAAATACCTCCTGATTGGCTTCTTGATTTCTCTGTTTGGCGTTTCCTCCGGTGTTGCTTATCCTTTGATCAAAGCCTACATGAACAAAGATACAAATGTAGTGCTGGTCCAGGAAACGGTTGCAGAGTTGCAGAATGTTAAAACAGATGAGGATGTTCCGCCACCGCCTCCGCCACCGCCTCCGCCGGCAGCTATCGAACAGCAAGCCAGATATACCGCTCCTGTTGTTGTGGATACCGTTACCGAGGAAGTTACACTGGCCATTGTCGATGATGTGCGGGAAACAGTTTCCAATGAACCTGTTCCCGAAACCATTGAGATTGTGGAAGAAGCTGAACCTGTGATCGTTGAAGAGGAACCTGCTTTCGTATTTGTTGAAGAACAGGCTACTTTCCAGGGTGGTGATATCAATTCCTTTAGGGATTGGGTTCAGAAAAACCTGGTTTATCCTCCGGTTGCTGTTGAAAACGGCATCTTTGGCAGGGTTACCGTACAGTTCGCTGTAAATTCGAAAGGTGATGTAACCGATGTGAAGATCCTGCGTGGTGTTGACCCGTCTCTGGACAAGGAAACCATTCGTGTGATCATGTCCTCACCCAAATGGGGCGCTGCAAAACAAGGTGGACGTGCTGTGAAACAGCAGTTCGTAATACCTGTAATTTTCATGTTGCAGTAGAACCACCATTCGTGATATATTATAAAGCCCGGCAGTTAAAACTACCGGGCTTTTTTTATTCCAGCATGGATAAAAAGTCTTTTTCCGTGATAATGGGTATCCCCAGCTTTGCAGCTTTCTCCCGCTTTGCAGGTCCCATTCCTTCTCCCGCTACCACGTAACTGGTGTTTGTACTCACACTGCCCAGGTTCTTTCCGCCATTTTCCTCAATCATTTTCTGAATCTCTTCCCGGGAATGATCTTTGAATACGCCCGAAATAACGAAGCTTAATCCTTTTAGCCTGTCGGTCCTGGTTTTTTCAGTTCCTGAACTGCTGAACTGTACTCCGGCAGCTTTTAATTTATCGATGAGTGTCCTGTTCCGCGGGAGCGCGAAAAAATCAATGATGCTTTTGGCAATCACCTCACCAATCTCGCCCACCTGCATAAGATTTTCAGGGGTGGCTATCATCAGTTCATCCACGGATCTGAAATGAGCAGCAAGCTTTTTTGCCACGGTCTCGCCAACGTACCGGATACCTATGGCAAATAAAACTCTCTCAAAGGGTACCTTTTTTGAATCCTGAATGCTTTTTAACAGATTGTCTGCGGATTTATCGGCAAATCGTTCGAGCTTCACCAAAACCTCTTTATTCAACGTATAAAAGTCAGCAATATCCCTGATAAGCCCGTGATTGTAAAATTGCTCCACGGTTGCCTCCGCACAGCCAATATCCATGGTTTTACGGCTTACAAAATGTACCAGTTTTGCTTTGATCTGGGGTGGGCAACCTGTTTCATTCGGACAGAAATGCCTGGCCTCTCCTTCCGGTCTGATCAGTGGAGTCCCACATTCGGGACAATTCGTGATAAATTCAATGGGTTGCACATCAGGTGATCTGTTTTCGAGTTTGACTCCGGTGATCTTGGGAATAATTTCTCCACCTTTTTCAATGATCACCTGATCACCCAAACGAACATCAAGCAGGGCCATTTGATCAGCATTGTGGAGAGAAGCCCGCTTCACCGTAGTACCTGCGAGCAATACCGGCTCAAGGTTGGCGACCGGAGTAATGGCACCGGTACGGCCAACCTGATAATCAATTGATAAGAGTATTGTAACCGCTTCACGTGCCTTATACTTGTATGCTATGGCCCAACGTGGCGATTTGGCCGTAAAACCAAGAATCTGTTGCTGCCGGTAGGCATTTACTTTAATAACAATACCATCAATATCAAAAGGCAGATTAGTGCGGGAGTCATCCCAATAGGCAATAAAGTCAAATACGTCCTGCAGACGGATACACTTTTTAATGTGGGGAGGTACCTTTAATCCCCATTCCCTGGCTGCCATCAGGCTTTCATAATGGGTAGCCAGCCCGGGATTATCTCCGGGCAAATAGTACATATAGCAATCCAGCGGTCTTTTCGCCACAAGCGATGAATTCTTGATCTTCAATGTGCCGGCAGCAGCATTTCGGGGATTGGCAAAGGGTGGTTCTCCGGCTTCTGCCCGTTCCACATTCATCTTTTCAAATCCTTTATGGGGCAAAAATATCTCACCCCGTATTTCAAAACCATCAGGATAATTACCCTCTTTTAATACCAGAGGAATACTACGGATGGTTTTCACATTGGCAGTTACATCATCCCCTTTCTCGCCGTCACCACGGGTAACTGCCCTGATGAGACGGCCATGCTCATAATGCAGACTGATGGATACCCCATCATATTTAAGTTCACATACATATTCCACGGTTTCTGCAGGGAGCGCTTTTCTTACCCGCTCATCGAACTCTTCAATTTCCTCCCGGGAATAAGTATTGTCCAGCGAAAGCATCGGGTAAATATGCCTGACCTGTTCGAAAGTATTGCCGGTATCATTTCCAATCCGCTGACTGGGTGAATTTGGATCGGCGTACTCGGGATACTGGATTTCGAGATCTATTAATTCCTGCAAAAGCCTGTCGTATTCAAAATCCGATATTTCGGGTTGAGCCATTACATAGTAGAGATAATTATGATGCTCGATACGTTCTCTGAGTTGTAATATTCTTTCTTTTACGTTCATTTACAGCACCTTTTTATTATTTTTGATAGCAATTTAAGAATTTTGAACTGAAAGCCCGATAAATTATATTGGAATAATTTCAGATGGGATTTAAACCTTGTTCATGTTTAACAGTCTAATCAGTAAAATGTAGTACAGCGATGAAAAAATATTTACTATTAGGAGTGCTGGTATGTTTATCTTCTATGGCCCTTCAGGGACAAGATCAACCGCCGTCTTCTCCTGCAACACCAGTTGGTCCCGATCACTTCACTTTAAGGCCTAACAGCAGGGATTATGCCATCGTCAGAAAAGGAAACAATCATCAGCGTATCATTCAACTGCGGACACAGGCGATGATCAGGAACCGGCAGGCTATGCTCAATCGTAAAATGGCCATGGAGCGCAAACGGACCTCCATGCAAAGACAAATGATAAGGCAGCAACAAATCAGGCAGCGTATGATCCGTCAGCACGGAATGCACCATTAATGACTCACCTAAAATAACTTGATCTGTATGCAAAGAATATTAGCTATTGTTATTTTCTGTTTGGTCGTTACAGGACCCGGTATCTCTCAGACAACCCCAAATCAGCTGCTCGAATCAGGTAAGAAAAAACAGGAAAAAGGTTCAGTGGAATCTGCGATAAAGGATTATACCAAAGCCATTGAAATGGATAAAAACATGCCGGATGCCTATTATTTAAGGGGTAACGCATATTTTGATATCGACGAATTTCAAAAGGCCGTTGACGATTATACCCGGCTGTTAACCATTCAACCCGATTATAAGGATGGCTGGTTCAACCGGGGAAATGCTTTTTATGAACTTGGGAATTTTGAAGCGGCTGTGGCTGATTTTACCAGATCGATCTTACTGGATCCCGGGTATTCTGATGACTGGTTTAACAGAGGAAATGCATACTTTAAACTGAACAGGTACCAGGAAGCACTGGATGATTTTAGCAAGGGACTATCACTGAATGCTACGGGTCCTGACAGTTTTTACGATCGCGCAAATACTTATTACAACCTTAAAAACTATAGTGAAGCCATAGCGGATTATACCAAGGCAATCGAATTACAGGGAGAGACCTTTGATTATTACTTCAACAGGGCACTGGCTTATTTCTCCCTGGAAATGGATGAAAAGGCCTGCATTGACCTGGAAATGGCAAAAAAGCTGGGAGATCCCGAAGCCGGCGATTATATCCGGGAATTGTGCAAATGAGCGCTATTTGAATAAAAGATTATAGGTCAGACCGACGTTAAAGAAAAACTGGACATCATCCGTCATGTAATCAGGCTGACTGAAAGGTATCATGGCGTAGAGACCCAGGTTTATCCCGAAATTACCTATAAAAAAATAGACCGGCAGATTAATGCTGATGGAGGTTAGCTTAAAACTGTCCTCTGCCTGTTCTTCGAGATACTGATCCAGGATCTCCTGGTAGCTAAGATCGGGGTTTTGCCGCATTTCAATATATACATATCGTCTGACGGTAGGAAAACTAAGAAGATAGGCGTAAAAGTAAGGGTCTTCCCTGAGTTCATCCAGATAATACTGGTTCAGATACTCATAACTTCCAAAATTGAGATCAAATCCCGGCTGAATGCATAATGTGGCATTTCTGAACAGGAAGTTGTTGACGTCAATTCTGTAATAATTGTGCAAGGCTGCATAAAACGCATTGTGTTTTCCAAGGTAATATCCTGCAGAAGCGCCGATATTCAACACCTTTTTATTATAATCGACATCAAGGCGAAACTCATCGGTGAACATCGACTTGAGGGAATTGGAATTGCTGCTGTAAAAGTAGTGTGCATAACTTGGGTAAATAGAAAGGTACTCCGTTGGATGAAGCGTATATCCCAGCATAAGGTCAAGTTCAGAGGTAAAATTTTCCAGCGAATCATCCGAGTTGTCTACAAAATAGCCCATTACCGTAAAATCTGCGCCCCATTTACTAAAATATGCCAGGGAAGGTGAAATTGAAGGCTGCTTGGTTTCCGGCTAAATATACCCATGACATTCGTATTGCTTGCATAATCCGCTGAGAACATCAGGGTGTTAAAGTCAAAGGTCCCGGATGCCCTGTCCTGGATTTGCCGGTCTGCTGATTGTGAAATTCCGGAAACCGGGAAGAAAAGGATGGAACTCATCAATAAAATACAGCGTTTCATTACCGGATAAATTGTTCATGAAAGGCCTAAATTAATAATTTACGCTGACTTTGCCGATGTTAATAACTGTTTGCTGCATTAACCTAAAGTTTTTCCTATATTTGTGTGGGTTATGGTTCCGGCTTGGAATTCCTGAGTCCGGATAATAGGGAACCAGGTGAAAATCCTGGACAGTACCCGCTGCTGTAATCTCCTTGAATTTTCAGGCATACTCTGCCACTGTTCTCCGATTATTTTTTCCTGGAGGATGGGAAGGCGCCGTGAAAATGGAGAAAGTCAGAAGACCTGCCATGATCAGTATGTGTTCGGGAACAAACAATATTTTAATCATGGTTCGTTTTTTTCACCAGTTTCTTTTTCCCTTCATCTTTGCTTTTTCCGGGGCAATTCCTTTAATTGGACAGGAATTACCCCTGACGCATATTCCGGAGGTAACCGTTGTTAAAAGCAACCGTGAGTTTTTTTCAGAAGATCAGACCATACTCACCGTAGAACCGGCATTGACACTCTTAAACAGACACCAGAGCCTGGGATACCTGCTCGAAAGGGAGACACCCGCGATGGTAAGAAATTATGGCGGTGCAGGCTCTCTCTCTTCCGTTTCATTGCATGGTACGGGAAGCAATCATACCCAGGTCAGCTGGAACGGTTTTCCTTTAAATTCCCCAACGACGGGACAGGTGGATCTGGCATTAATCCCCACTGGTTTTATGCAATCGGTGGCAGTAGTGAACGGAGCGTCAGGAGCTTTGTTCGGTAGTGGTACTTTTGGTGGATCAATAAGTTTGGACAACAAACCGGACTGGAACAACAAATGGGCAATAAACTATTCACTGAATGCCGGAAGCTATGGAACCCTGGGCAACATGCTAACCGTCAGAACCGGTAACAGAAAATTTCAGTACCAGTTGTCTGCTCTGACCAGAAAGGCTGAAAATGACTTTTACTACCGTGATTACTATAGAAGCCAGTCACCGGAAGTAAAAACACAACATAATGCCTACCGTTCGGTCGGACTGATTCAAAACCTTTACCTGAATCTGAATAATGGAAATTATCTGGAGGCGGGCTTCTGGTATCAATATAAATCCATTGAAATTCCGGCTTTGATGGGCTCTTATAAGGCAAGTCAGGCCAGGCAGAAGGACAGTCTTTTCAGATCATTTGTAAGCTACCGGAAGACCACCCAAAAATCGGCCCTGATGATCAGGTCGGCCTATTTCTCTGATAATTTAAGGTATACCGACAAAAACAATTTGTCGGATACAGTATATGCGATCGATTCCCGGATTGCCACCGGGCGAGTTTATGAATGAAGCGGATTACCGGTATTATTTTTCACCTGGCCTGATGATCGGAGGAGGTGCATCTTATAACCGTATTACAGGGAATTCAGGCAATTATGGTGGAAAGATCACGGAGAACGAATATGCTTTCTTTGGCAATGTAAAAGTTGTTTTGTCAGACGTGATCATCAATGCCGGATTGCGAAAGGAGTTTTATGAAGGCCTTAATCCCGGATTGCAGTATTCGTTGGGATTGAGGTATAAGCTTAATGAACATCTTGTTCTACGGTCAGGATTCTCCAGTAAGTTCCGAAAACCAACTTTCAATGAGAAGTACTGGAGACCTGGTGGTAATCCCCTCTTGCGGCCTGAAAAGGGCAGGGGAGGAGAAATAACCGCAGAATGGTCGTCCAGGGATGATCATCAACATACTTTCTGGATGGATGCCCGGATTACCGGTTATTTTCAATGGATTGACAACTGGATTCAATGGGTGATCCGTGATTCGCTTACACCGGTGGAGTATAAGAAGGTTCATGCCAGAGGTCTCGATACCTGGATGGAATATGGATATGCTTCTTCTGCTCTGAGGATCAGGGGATCGGTGAACTATAATTACAATCGTTCGGTGATCATCTCGACCTACGATGATAACGGGCTTTTTGAAGGTAATCAGCTGATGTATGCCCCCATCCATACCCTGCGAGCCGGATTTGATGCCAATTATAAGGGCTTTGCTGCAGGATTTGCATCGGCCTGGACAGGTTATCGGGAAACAGTAGAAACTGCTGATCAGACTCTGCGCCTGCCTGGTTATTTCGTTCTTAACCTGATGACAGGTTTTCACAAGGATTTCCGAAAGTTGGACCTTGCTTTGGACTTCCATATTGACAATGTATTCAACACGACCTATGAAGTCATCCGTGCCTATCCCTTGCCGGGAAGAACTTATAATCTTACGGTGAGCATCGGGCTGGAGAATAACAATCCTGAAGAATAATCAATCTATCCTATTAAACCATATTCCATATGATGAAATCTATTAACCTACTGATTGCTGTAACCGTTATTGCCAGCCTCTTTGCGGGATGTGAAATCAACAAGGATCAACCTGATGAAAAAGATTATACCCACGGCATCTATATCATCAACGAAGGTTCGTTTCAGTCTAATAACGGATCGATCAGTTACTTTGATCCTGTTGCAGAACATATTACGAATGGCATTTTCGAAGCAGCCAACGGACGGGCTCTGGGCGATGTGGTACAATCTTTTGCCGTTGTGGGTGATACAACCGGCGTTATTGTGGTCAACGGGTCGGCTAAACTCGAGTTTGTTGATCTCAAAACGTTTAAGAGTATAGCGGAACCTGTTGCGGTGGTTTATCCACGGTATTTTATGCAGGTGTCGACCGACAGGGGCTTTTTAACTGCCGGAAATATGCAAGGTTATGTATATCAATTCAATCTGAGAACTTTTGAAATATTGGACAGCATTGAAGTAGGCAAGGGCCCCGAAGTAATGGTAGAATTATACAATATGGTTTATATAGCCAACAGCGGTGGCTGGGGAATTGATTCCACCATTTATGTAATTCATGCTCCCTCTCTTAATTACAGCGACACGATTTATGTGGGCAAGGCACCTGTAGACCTTGCCTTTGATGATTCGGAAAACCTATGGGTATATTGTAAGGGCCAGGCTATTTATAACTGGGATCCCCCCTATGACCTGATTTCAGAAACGGATGCCCTGCTGCAAAAGATCGATATAATCCAGTCAACTATTATTTGGCAGGCTGCAGTTGGTAAGGCCGGGGATTATACCGCTACCCCGCCCAGGATGGCTGCTTCTCCCGGCGGTGACATCATTTATTATCTGCGTCCCGACGGGGTATATCAAATTCATTCAGGTAATCCCGAAATCGCGGAAACACCCCTCATTGCAGGCAGCTTTTATGGACTGGATGTAAATCCCGACGACGGCAACATCTACGTTTTTGAATCGATATTTACCGGAAACGGAACCATGAAGGTATTTACCAGTGATGGAACTCCTGTGGGTGAAGGTACAGTGGGTATTGCGCCCAATGGCGCTGTTTTCCACTAGATCTTAGGCAATTCCCAGGGTTTACGGTATGCGGCCTTCAGATGTTTGTTGGCTTCCGGATCATTGATAAATTGTGAAGCATTGCCATCCCAATAGAGTCTTCTTCCGGTTTTGTAGGCTATATTCCCCAGGTTGGCAACCCGGGCAATATTGGCACCTATGTCAATACCAGCGTTTAGCTTTATGCTCCGATCCTTGATAGAGGCAATGAAGTTCTCCATGTGATTTTGCAGGCCCTTACCGGTGCCGGGCTGGAGATCAACCCGCTCCAGCTTTGGTGATCCACCGGGTTCCGGGATAACCTCCCATCCTCCGCGGTCTACCACAAGGGTGCCATTGTTTCCCACAAAACCCACGCCGTGGGATCGTCCATAGTATCCTCCGTCAATGCCAATACCATGATCCCACAACAGCGTAAATCCGTCGAATTCAAAAAGGGCCTGCAGGGTGTCGGGAGTTTCACAGGCATCTTCGGGGTAAGCATACTTGCCACCCATGGCCATGATTGACTTTGGCTGGCTGACCTTCATGCCGAAAAGGGCATAATCCAGGATGTGAACACCCCAATCGGTCATCATCCCGCCCGCATAATCCCAGAACCATCGAAACGTAAAATGAAAGCGGTTTCGGTTGAATGGCCGCAAAGGTGCCGGACCAAGCCAGAAATCATAATCAACCCCTGCAGGTACAGGTTCATCAGGCAATACAGGAACCGATTTCATCCAACCCTGGTAGGACCAGGCCCGTACCGTGCGGATCTTTCCGAGTTTCCCGGAATGAACAAATGCAATCGCGTCCTGCCAATGTTTATCGCTTCGCTGCCATTGGCCAATCTGCACAACACGGTCATATTTTTTCACGGCTTTTTCCATCAGGTTTATCTCTTCGATGCTGTTGGAAAGTGGTTTTTCACAATAAACATCCATGCCCGACTGACAGGCATAAATAAAAGGAAGGCAATGCCAGTGATCGGGTGTGCCAATAATCACCACATCAATATCTTTACTTTCCAGAAGTTTGCGAAAATCTTTATACACCCTCGGCTTTTTCCCCTGTATTTTCTCAATTTCTGTTGCACGCTTATTCAGGACATTTTCATCCACATCACAAATAGCAGCACATTCGGTATTTGGCTGTGCAAGAAATGCCTTTAAATCTTCAAATCCCATTCCGTTAATGCCAATTGCCCCGGCGACCAGTTTATCATTTGCCCCAAGGATGTTGCCATAACCATAAGAGGGCAGGGTAGACAGCATTCCGGCACCAGTGGCCAATGTTAAGGAGTTTGCTATAAATTTCCGGCGTGAAGTATACATAATGCAGTTGATTTAAGGTTTACCAAAAGGAATTTGAGCATTGGATTATACACTAGCAATTTAGCATATTTTTTGTTATCTGATGGTGGATTTCAACAATTTCAATAATTTCACGGCATGATTAAATTGATTACAGACAGTTATTTCAGAATTGGTGTTTTTGCTTTTGCTGCTCTAATCTTTACGGTCATGCATTGTCAGGGACAAATAACCCGGCCGGGCAATCCATTGCCATTGGAATATGTGGGATCACCAAAACTGAAGATATATGAATTGCCCTTAACCGCAACCCAAAAATCACGTGCCCTGGATTCCGGCAATCAATCCCTGCTGAAACCTGCTAAATCGGGTATAATGATTGATGTCGATATTTCTCCTGAAAATGACGGCATTTGGGATACAGTAACGAATGGTATGAAAATTTGGCGGGCAGCATTTCACACAAACGATGCAGCGCTGATGAATCTTGTATTTGCTCCTTACCAGTTGAACAAAGGAGTGAAGGTCTTCCTCTATGACCGCTATCAGCAAAATGTGCTGGGAGCATTCACTGACCTGAACAATAAGCCGGTTAATATGCTGGCAACTGCTTTTGTACCCGGAGATCTGCTGATCATTGAATTGCAGGTCCCCGGATATCTTGATTCGCCCGGGATCATAAAGATAGCCGGTGTGGGTTGTGATTTTTCCAACCTGTTACGGGCCAAATCGCTTAAAGATGGCTGGTATGGCATGTCTGATTTTTGCAACATCGATATAAACTGTGTGGAAGATTCCGTTTACCAGATCATCAAAAAGGCAGTGGTCAGGATAGTATTTGATGGCGGAGAACGTTGTACGGGAACATTGATAAACAATACCCTGTACGATGGTCTGAACTACGTAATCACAGCAGAACATTGTATCAGTACGGAGTCCTCTGCCAATGCTGCCGTATTTTATTTTGACTATGAAAGTCCCTGGTGCGGAGGTCCTGATGGGAGCAATCATAAATCAATATCCGGAGCTACCCTGAGAGCAACCGGCGGTAGTCTTGATTTTTCGCTGCTTGAATTGCTGGAACCGGTTCCGTTTAACTACCAGCCCTATTATGCGGGTTGGGATCAATCGGGCTATCCCCCATCCTCGGGGTATACCATACACCATCCGCTGGGTGATGTGAAAAAAATCAGCAGGGAGAACCATTCCCTGATGCTGACGAGTTATGGCCATGGTTATGATGACCTGACCCATTGGTTGGTAAGACATTGGGAGTCGGGGACCACTGAAGCAGGTTCCTCCGGAGGTGCATTTTTTGATCAGTACGGACGAATCGCAGGCACGCTCACCGGTGGTCAGGCCAATTGCTCCAGCTCTGTCAATGACTATTTTCAAATGTTCAGTCACAGTTGGGAGGATTATTCTTCACCGGACAAACAGCTTGCATTCTGGCTCGATCCGGTAAAAAAGAATCCCGGATATCTCAATGGTTACGATCCCTACAGCGATTTCTGGGCGACCGGGGATACCCTGTCAAATATTTCACCGGGAGAGTCTCTTACCGATGAAACAGGCAGTCTGGCCTGGGGAAGTTATTCCGGACACAATTCCGAATATCTTACGGCATTTGCAGAAAAATATAGCCAATCTGCCGGTAGAAAATTGCTGGGATTGCTCCTGCAGGTGTCGCATAATTATGTTGCATCATCAATGGCCCAATTAATAGTCAGTGTATGGGAAGGCGACCAAATACCGGGCAACCTGTTGGTATGAAAAGGAAATTTCGCTTGCTGACCTGGCAGAAGGAGATTTGAATTTTGTGGAATTTGATTCGATCATTTCTGTGGGCAAAAATTTCTTTGCCGGATACCAGGTACATTATTCGGCAGCACAGGATACTTTTTCAACCTACATGGCCGCCAACAGGATCGATGAGCAGGTAAACTCCGCCTTTGTTTATGACGGGTCCAATTGGCAGGCACTGGATGATTATACCGGAGATGCCGTTCATACCTCTTTTGCCGTTATGCCTATCGTGTTCGATTCTCTTCCTGAAACCGCCGATACTTCTGGTTTTACCAATGAGGTTATTGCCTATCCCAATCCGGCCAGCTCGGAAATTTGGCTGGAATTTCGCGAAATGTCCCTTTCTCCAGTTCATATAACAATGTACAATACGCAGGGACAACTGGTGCTTGAGAAGGATTTTGGTCCTTACCAGCGGATAATCCGTTTGGAGCAATTGGTTTTCAGTCAGGGTATTTATATCATCCATGTCAGGCAAGGTGAAATGATCCATAACCTCAAGATTACCATAATGAAATAATCGACCCTATCGAAGGTTTTTAACTTTCAAAATGGTAACTTTTTAGCATAAACTCAGTATAGAAGTATGTATTGAATTTGAATGCTATGTTAAGGTTAGTCAGGATTATATTGCCCCTGCTTTTGTGTTGTGCCGGTTACCTCCAGGCACAGGAAAATGTGGCCGAAAGATATCTGGAAGTCAGGGGGACCTCGGAACTGAATATGGAACCGCTTGCCAGGGCCACTGCCAATCTCTATGAGGGATCCGGCAAGGTTAAATCTGTTCAGACCGGTGCTGACGGCAGTTTCTCTTTCCGTCTTGAAATGAACAGGCAATATATTATTGAAGTCGAAAAAGATGGCCTGATCAGCAAGCGTATCAGCTTTAACACCACCATACCTGATGAGGAAAAAGGTACGTGGATGAACGAGTTTTCCATAGGTTTGTTAAAAAGCTGCAATGGGGTGGATTATTCCGTTCTGAAAGATCCGGTTGACCGTGTAAGTTTCGACGCCAAGCGACGGGAGTTTGTTTCGGACAAGTCTTATGTCTCCGGAATGCGTTCGAAGATTGAAAACATGTTGATTAAGAATGATCAGTGCATGCTGAATCAATATGAATCGGCCGTAAAGAAAGGGGATCAGCTTACCGCTCAAAAGAGTTATCAGGAAGCTTTGGCTGCCTATAAAGAGGCGCTTGAAATATATCCCGGAGAGGCCTATCCGGGTAAGAAGATCTCGGAAATCAATGCACAGATCAACAAACAACAGAATTCGGCAGAATTTTATAAGAAGCTGATCGAAGAGGCGGATGCATTGGCATCACAACAGAAATACACGGAAGCCCTGCAAAAATATAAAAGTGCAGCCACCCTGAATTCCCAGGAAGCTTACCCGCGTCAGAAAGTTACTGAAATTGAATCCGTGCTCGCCAGGCAAAATGCTGAAAAACAAGCCACCCTGAATGCTGAGGACAAATATAATCAGGCTCTGGCGAAGGCCAGTGTAGCCTACACCCGAAAGGATTACACCACGGCCAGGCAGTATTACCAGGAAGCCCTTGACATTAAACCTTCCGAATCGATTCCAAAAACCCGGATGCAGGAAATTGAGACCATTCTGGCAAAAAAAGCAGCGGATGAAGCTGCGAAAGTAGCGGAGAATAACAAGAAAGCTGCTTTTGAGAACGATTACAGGTCATTGGTGTCCATGGCGGATGAACAGTATAAGGCCCGGCAGTTTGAGGAGGCCAGACAAAACTATGCCAAGGCACAAACGATGAAACCCTCTGATCCCTATCCGGCACAGCGAGTCAAAGCTATCGAAAATGCCGTTGCTGCAGAACAGGCTGCACAGCAAAAAAGCAGGGAGGATGGTTATGCTGCGGCTATCACGGCAGCCAATAATGCAATAGCCCAGAATCAATTTCCGCTTGCCAAGGAATATTTTCAAAAAGCTTTATCTTTTAAACCCGATGATCCGGCGGCTAAGAAATACCTGGCGGAAGTGGATCAACAGGCTGAAGCGTATTCAAAACGCAGGTCATTGGAGGATCAGTACAAAAAAACCATTGCAACTGCTGATGGCTATTTCCAAAATAAGGAACTGGTGAAAGCAAAAGAGTCCTATTCACAGGCACTTTCGCTCAAACCGGGTGATTCCTATGCACAGACCAAAATCACAGCCATTGACAATACGATTGCTGCTGAACAGGCTGCTGTGCAGAAGACCAGGAACGAGAGCTACAATGCGGCCATTTCTGCCGGCAATAATGCCCTGACTCAAAACCAGTTTACAGCTGCCAGGGAATCTTTCCAGAAAGCTTTGACCTTTAAACCGGAGGACCCGGTGGCGAAAAGCCGGATGACTGAGGTCGACCGCCTGGCAGAAGAATTTTCAAAGCGTAAATCATTGGAGGACCAATATAAAAAAGTCATTGGAGCAGCCGATGAATATCTTCAGCGTAAAGAACTGGGCAAGGCAAAGGAAAGTTATAAACAAGCACTTGTCCTTATGCCAGGTGATGAGTATGCGCAGGCAAAAATCGCCTCCATCGACAATACAATTGCCGCTGAACAGGCTGCCAAAATGAAGGCTACCGAGGAAGGTTACCAGGCAGCAGTTGGCGCGGCCAATACTGCCATCACTCAAAAATCATACGGGCAGGCAAAGGAATATCTACAAAGGGCACTGGGCATAAAACCCGGAGATGCCTATGCTACCAACAAATCGGTTGAGGTCGATAAGCTTATCGAGGAGCAGCGCAAATTGATCGAAAAGGAGCAATTCATGGCCGGCCAGTATAAAGAGGTCATTGCATCAGCTGATAAAGCTTTCAATGATAAAGATTATGCCGCTGCCAAGGTATCCTATAATAAAGCCTTGCAGATTAAACCGGGCGATGGCTATGCCAACCAGAAAATATCCTCAATCGATAATATACTGGCTGCTGAATTGGCCAAAAAGCTTCAACAAACAGAAGATGCGTATAAGAATGCCATGGATCGGGGAAGCAATGCACTGGTCTTAAAGGATTACAAATTGGCCAAAGACGCTTTTCAGGAGGCACTTACCGTTAAACCATCCGACGTTTCTGCAAAAACCAAACTTGCAGAAACAGATTTACTGATTAAACAGGCGCAGGAAAAAATTGCGGCTGATCAGGCCCGAAAAAAGAAGTACGAGGAAGCCGTTAAAGCTGCCGACCAGTATCTGGTACAGAAAGATTTTGCAAACGCCAAAACATACTATGAGCAGGCTTTGGATTTCATACCCGGTGAAGTTTATCCGCGACAGAAGCTGGATGAAGTAGCTAAAGCGATCGCTGAAAAGGAGAGGATTCTGGCTGAGAAACAGGCTATTGAAAATGCCTATATTGTGGCATTGGCCAGCGGGGATAAGTACTTTAAGGCCAAAGATTACGCCCTGGCAAGAGACGAATACAGCAGGGCACTCAAACTGAAACCGCAGGAAACTCTTCCTAAAAATAAACTAACGGAAATAGATAATCTTATCCGTCTCAGACAACAGGAGCAGGATCAGGCCAAAGCCAGAGCCGATGCTTATACCGCAGCCATGAACGCCGGAAACAGCTTATTTGACAAAAAGGAGTATGTTGCTGCTAAAGCAAGTTATGCCGAGGCACTGAAGCAAATGCCGGGAGATGTACTTGCAAATGACCAGATTAAGAAGATTGACTATCTGCTGGCTGAAGCAGATAAACAAAAACAGGCAGAGGCCACGCGCAAGGCCTCTTACGAATACCTGATAAAATCCGCTGATAATGCCTATGATGAAGGCAAATATACTGCAGCCAAAGATGATTATAAGAAAGCGCTGACCATTGAACCAACCAGCGTGTATGCCAAACAACGGATTGCCCGGATTGATGAAATAAATCGTACCTTATCCCAGTCGAAAGTGAATAGCAATACCCAAGGTGCAGCAAGCAAACCAAAAATTGCTGCAGCTATCCCCATGGCCGAGCTAAACTTTAAAACTGAATCGGAAAGGCAAAAATACCTGGATGAGTTGAAAATGAAATACCCCGATGGCATTACGCTGGAGAAGTATAAGGAACAGTATAAGGAAACCTACCGCTACATTATCATTCGTGATAGTCAGGCACAGGAATACAGACTAATCAAATTCACTACTTATAACGGCGCACAGTATTCAGTTAATGGTAAACCTATAACACAACAGTACTTTCTGTCACAGGTAAAAACACGCCAGGGTGAAAAATTTCAGGAAATGGATATGCAATGAGCAGGATTTCATTGTTGCTGATAATCAGTATTGTCTTCACCGGATGTGCAAGAAATACCGATGAGAGGAAGAACAAGTCCGGTTCACAAAAGCTGAGCGACGGTTTGGTAAGGTATGCCCGTGGATTTAGCATGAATAACCAGGGCCGGACCCTGCTCCTGACCGTAAAAGATCCCTGGCAACATGCAAGCGGCGTCAGATACACCTATATGTTGAGCGATACCTTTGCCGGGTCACGCATCATGGATGAGTTCACCTGTCAGATTAAAACCCCGGTAAAAAATGTGGTATGCTTGTCCACTACCCATGTCGGGTTTATTGCATTTATGAATGAGATCGCCTCGGTTTCAGGGATATCAGGCAAAGATTATGTGGTAAATGAAGAGCTTCGTGCGCGGTTCGATCAGGGAAAGGTGGCCGATGTTGGTTATGACGAAAACCTGAATTATGAATTACTGCTCAAACTAAAACCCGATGTTGTTTTCGCTTACGGAGTGAGCATAGGTATAACCAACACCATCAGGAAACTTAATGAACTAGGTATTCCTGTGGTGATGATTGGCGAGTATCTCGAGGAGGAACCACTGGCAAAAATGGAGTGGGTAAAGGTTTTTGCGGCGCTATACAGGCATGAATCAGCAACAGCTGCGAAATTCGACTCGGTGGCTGAAAAATACCTCATGCTTGCGGATCTGGCGGAAGATTCCGGAGACAAACCCGGCGTGCTATCAGGATTGCCGTGGCGGGGGACCTGGTATATTTCCGGATCACAGAGCTATATCGCCAGGTTGATAAAAGATGCAGGAGGAAAATACATCTGGGAACATTTAAACTACAATGAAAGCAGACCAATGGTCCTTGAAGCAGTTTTTGAACACGCACTTTCGGCTGATTATTGGTTAAATCCCGGGGATGTCCTGTCAAAAAAAGATATACTGGCAGCGGATGAACGTTTCGGTCAGTTACCCGCGTTCGTGAATAACAAGGTTTTTAATAATAATAATATCCTCAGCAATACCGGCGGCAATGCCTTTTTTGAATCAGGAGTTGTTGAACCGCAAATTATCTTATCTGATCTTATACACATCTTACATCCGCAATTACTACCTTCGCATAAGCTTAAATATTACAGAAAACTCCAATAATCGGTCATGCCTTTCCTTGCAGGTATTGTTTTGAATTCAGATCGCCGCATCAGAACGGGATTATTATTCATCTTACTGGCTTTATTGTTGTTGGTACTTACTATTGCGGACCTGATGACAGGAGCCGTGAGAATTCCTGCTTTTAATGTGATCGGGATATTAAGCGGAACTGCTGACCACCAGCAGGTTTGGGAGACCATTTTATTTGATTTCAGAGTACCTAAGATGCTAACGGCCATACTGGCCGGTAGTGCCTTATCGGTAAGCGGATTGCAAATGCAGACCATTTTCAGAAATCCTCTGGCTGGTCCCGATGTCCTTGGCGTAAGTGCGGGCGCGAGTCTGGGTGTTGCGCTGGTTCTTCTGGGATTGGGCGACTTTTTTATTCTGCACAATCTCAGTTACCTGGGGAACTGGACCCAGATCATTTCGGCCTGGATCGGAGCCGGTTTGGTATTGCTGCTGATAATGTTTGTGTCAATACGGGTCAGAGATATCATGACGATCCTGATCCTGGGAATTTTATTTGGAAGTGCAGCGTCCGCATTTGTGAGCATTCTGCAATACTTCAGTAACCAATCTGTTCTCAAGGCATTTGTCATATGGTCAATGGGCAGTCTGGGAAATCTTACAAGGATCCAGCTGCAGGTGTTGGCCATCAGTCTCGCCATTGGATTTCTTCTGACCCTGATTACCCTCAAGGTATTAAACTCATTTCTTTTGGGCGAAACCTATTCGCGCAGCATGGGTGTTAACATAAGAAGGACACGGCTTTTGGTTTTTATATCCACGAGTATATTATCCGGCAGCATAACGGCATTCTGCGGCCCAGTTGCATTCATCGGAATTGCTGTTCCTCACCTTGCAAGGCTGTTGTTTGGTACTGCCAATCACCATATTCTTGTTCCTGCGTCTCTGTTACTGGGATCCGAATTGATGCTTCTGGCTGATATTGTGTCCCAGATTCCCGGATCAGGAATCCTTCTTCCGGTAAATTCAGTGACTGCATTAATCGGCATTCCGGTGGTTATTTGGGTAATTGTATACAACCGAAGGATGGTTGGTGTTGATTGATAGTGAATGGTTAATTGTTGATGGAATAATATGGAAAACAGCACATTCAGCAGGCATCACATCAGACTGGACAACCTGCAGATTGGTTACAGAACTGCCATGAACAAAGAAAAAGCTGTGTTCGGCCCGATAAGTGTTGAGATCACTCATGCAGAAATGATCGGCATCATTGGCCGCAACGGTATCGGCAAAAGTACTTTATTGCGCACGATAGCCGGACTCCATCCGCAACTCCACGGAAAAGTATTCATGGATGGAATTGAAAATGCCAGGATACCGGCAAAAGAAATGGCCAGACTGATAAGTTTTGTCTCAACGGAATCAATAGGTGCACAACATTTAAGGGTCAGTGAACTGGTAGCTCTTGGCAGATTTCCCTATACCGGCTGGCTGGGGAGGCTCAATGAGGCTGACAGGAGGATTATCCACGAAGCCATTGAACTGACCGGTATTGACCATTTATGGCAGAAAACAATACAGGAACTCAGTGACGGAGAACGGCAGAAGGTGATGATTGCCAGGGCGCTTGCTCAGGATACCCCGGTTATCATTCTGGATGAACCCACAGCCTTTCTTGATTTGCCTTCACGGTATGATATCCTGCGAATCCTTTACGATCTCACCATAATCCACAACAAGACCATTCTGTTTACTACACATGATTTAGCCATTGCCATGGAAGTTGCTGATAAACTCTGGCTGATGGCTGAAGGAAACTTGTACGAGGGAGCGCCTGAAGATTTGTTAATTACTAAGGTATTTCGTAAATTGTTCTTAAATTCGCCCGCGGAATTTGATACTAAAACGGCTTCTTTCCGTTTCAGAAAAGAATTTAAAAAAGAGGTGGTCCTTCATGGTGAAAAGAAATACAGGTCGTTAACCAAAAAAGCCATGGAAAGAATTGGATTCGGGACAAGTGACGAAGGGAACTGTATCTATGAAATTTTTATCGAAGAGCAAAATGAGACTCCTGCATGGCAACTAATATCCAATGGAACATTTCTGAACTTTACCTCCATCTATGCATTGGCTACCTATTTAAAAAACCTTCGGTAAATCTATTAAGCTTACAATTATGGATACTATGAAAAAAATCGTCTCTTACATTCTGATAGCTTGTGTGTTGCTATTTACCATCGTGGCAATCCTGGGAATTTGGGACATCATCGATCTCCAAAATGTTATGATGAATACCATTTTTTCACTCATCGTAATTTTTGCGGCTTCCGCTGTGATCTTATTCATATATACTGTATTTATGAAGGATTCCGATCAGAATCCTTCCTGACAATTCAAATGAGTCTTCCAAGGTATTTACCATGTTATCCATTCTGATTCCGGTTTTTAATTTCAATATTGTGCCTTTGGTGAATGAATTGCACAAGCAGGCATCAAAGGCAGGTATCCCCTTCGAAATAATCCTGCTTGATGATTGTTCATCGGAGTTGCTGCGTGACCAAAACAAGGATGCCAGTAATTTAACCGGGGTACGTTTTTATGAGCTCGATAAAAATATAGGTCGCGCCCGTATCAGAAATCGCCTGGCTGAATTGGCAGCCTTTTCATCATTGCTTTTTATGGATTGCGATTCTGAAGTTCCTTCAGATCATTATATTGAGACTTATCTGCCTTATTGCGGCAAAGAAATGGTTGTTTGCGGTGGTCGTATTTACAAACCTGACCCCCCCGAAGAGCATGAATTTCTGCTAAGATGGCTCTATGGTATCAGAAAGGAGCAATTGCCGGATACCCTCCGAAATAAGAATCCATACCGGTCATTTATGACGAATAACTTCATGATTTACAAGGAAATAATGATCAGGATCCAATTTGATGAGAGTATTGTACAATATGGTCATGAAGATACACTGTTTGGACTTGAACTGAAAAAGAGAGGGATATCGGTGAAACACATTCACAATCCGCTTATACACATAGGGCTTGAAATTTCGTGGGAATTCATCAGAAAGACCACGGAAGGGATCGAAAACCTGTTCATGCTGCTGCAAAATGGCAAGATTCATCCAAGGGACATCGGGGACATCAGATTATTGAGGGCCTATGAAATGATTAGAAAGTACAGGCTGGTTGGATTGTATCAGTTTTTCTACAATTTTATCGGCAATGCCGTTATGAGAAACCTCCTTGGCTCCAATCCAAGCATCTTTGCCTTCGATCTCTACAAATTATCCGTGTTCACCAATCTTGTTAAAAAGAGCAAATCAACGATTTTTTCATTTAACTGATTGCATCTTCAGGTTTAAGGTGTAACCCAGTGCAACAATATAGGCTCTTAAAGGATCAGGTACGTTCAATTCCTGATCAATGCCATATTTCAGGTCAAATTCATGGGTCTTATTCAGCGTGTATTTAAACCCTGCCCAGGCACGGTAGGCCCACAATGAGGAGCCATGGCTGCCTGCCATGCCGGAGAACAATTCACCTTCGGCATAGGGAGACAGCGGGATTCCCTTTATGTTATATTCTGCGGTAATTTTATGCCGGCTCCTGATCCCATCGAACCATTGCGCCTGTTTCTCATTCAGTTCGATTTTTGAAGAATGCAGCCGCAGTCTGTATCCCAGGGTAAATCTTCCGGGTTCATACCGAAAGGTCGCATCGGCAAAAAAACCATTTCGCCAAACATAATCATCAGGATTTTTCCAATCAGCCTCCATCCTGTAAAACAATGCGGCTTTAAAAAACTTGTTAATCTTGTAACTCAGGCCGATTTCATTTATCTGCCTGCTGATTTGGGTGCAGTTCTCACGAAAACGTGCTTCCTCCTTTACCTGGATCTTCAGGTCCTTTATGACCTCCAAATTCAATTCCACAGACGGCCAAAACTGAAAATCGTTCTGCTGTCCAACAACCTTCTGCAGAAATGACAGGGGAATTAAAAACAACAGCAGGAAAAAAAGGGAATGTCTGTTCATGAATATGCCTTAAAGGAATGTCTATGGATTACACTTGAATTAATCATCATCATCACCACCGGCGGCAGCATAGACATTATCACTTTCATCAGCCAGATTTATGCGATTATCCTCTTCGTAATAATATATTATAAGTCTTGCCGTATCCCGCAGGTAATCAATTCTGCCAACATCGATACGGTTAATCTTAAGACCAGTGCGGATTTCCAATTCCTTTTTCAATTCATCGCGTTTTTGCGGCTGGATCATATCCACTTTCTCAAAAGTGATCTGTTTGGATGACTCATGTTTTAGCAGCCAGAGTTTCTCCAGGCCGTATATCAGAAAGAGCAGCGTAATATTGGTAAATACCAGTTCCGCCCAGCTGATTTTTTTATTTGCCAGGGCATTGATAACTGAAATACCAATCAAAACAAATAAATAGGTCATTTCTTTAATCGGAATGGCAAAGGTTCTGTATCTCAGAATACCAAAAATGGCAAACAGGCCGAACGCAAATCCAAGCTGCAGTTTTACACTTTCCAGTAAAAAGCAGAGCAGGAATACCAGCACGCTGATCAGCATAAAACTGAACAGATAATCCTTTCTGCGGGCTACAGGATAGTAAAGTAAACGAACAATGATGATGATCACTGACATATTCAGCGCAAAACGCAACAGCAGTTCATTGAATTTCTGAGTATGAATGATATCAAGGCTCAGGAATGTATAATCCTGAATGTTAAGCAGATAATTCAACATGACTTAATTTATTGATCATTAATAAGGTTTTCTTGAAATTGTTAAATTTTGATTGCTCGTTCAGCAGGGATACACCAAGACAGTATTTGCTAATGGAAGCAGGTCGTAACATATTCCTTTTCAGTACATCAAATATGATACTGTTTTTGTCTTTCCTGTCCTGTTTAACTTCAATAATCACAAGGCCTTTCAACAACAGGTGCTGAATCTTGTTGCTGAAGGAAAGATTAAAGTCAACGGTGACTCTTTCCTTCAACCGGTTATCTACCAGTGTAAAACGGTTGAAATGATTTATGACCGTGAGATTCAGATTTTGCGGATTATAGGGGGTATGTTTTTTGACAAATCCTGTAAAAGCATGCTCATCATTGATGGAGCTTTCAATTCGTTCCTTTAAAACCCTTCCCTTATTGGATTTGAATTTCACCTCCAGATAACTCAGGCTCGATTCAACGTATTCGCGTTGTCGTATTTTAAAGCGGTTCAGCTTCCCGTTATGATGATCGAAGAACATATTCAGATCAGGCGTGTCATAATAGTCCGTGCGATAACTGAATACCCGGTGCGCTTCAATGGTTAACACCCGGTAGTGATCCTCCAGCAGGGCTAAAATTGAACCTAATTTATCGAACGACATCACAAATTTCACATCTGTCCGATCCATCAGTTTTACACCATCCATCTCATCCAGAGAAATGGAATTGAATCTGGTGAGCAGATCATTGACCGTATGGAAGGATGCGTTCTTCATTGGAATGAACCTGTAAGGCTATTTAAGGATAATGATAGTATTGACAGTAACTTCCTCGTTGTTTTTGGTAATTTCCACCTGCCTCATCACAGGAATTTCTTGCTGGGTGGGATAATTGGCAGAATCTTCGGAGTAGGCATAAATGGTATACTTACCTTTGCGGAGATATTCAAACCGGTAGGTACCATCAAAATTGGTGGAAGTTTTATCACCATATACCGGATCATCGCCGTAGACAATAAAAACATCCTCATCCGGAGCATAATACTCTTCAATAAGTGCAGTAAAATTGGCATTATATTGTCTTACAACAACTTTACCGGTAATTGCGGATGTTCCTCCTGTTCCTTCCTGCTTTTCGCAGGACAGGGTAGCAAAGCCAGTGAAAATGGCCAAAACAAAGACAGCAATATGAATTCTTTTCATGAAATCAATCAGGATAATGGTATAAAATTGAATCAGTAATTAAACGTCAAAAACTTCGTTATTGTTACCTATACTTTGATATTTGTTTGGTAATCAGGGAAAATCTTTCTTCCCTGAAATTCCGGAACTGCGTTCAAAATGACCGGTGCATATCAGGCATCTATTCGGGCATATTTGGCATGTCTTTCAATGAATTCCCTGCGGGGCGGAACATCATCACCCATGAGCATGGAGAACACACGGTCGGCTTCGGCTGCACTTTCAATGGTGACCTGTCTCAAAGTACGATTTGCAGGATTCATGGTGGTATCCCAGAGTTGTTCGGCATTCATTTCTCCCAACCCTTTGTATCGCTGAATATGCACGCTGCCATCCTTTCCTTTACCCAGTTCATCCACGATAGCTGCGGCGTTCTTCTTCGGTCCAGCAATACCGTTCGGTTTTCCCTTTTTTAACCAGATAGAGAGGAGGCGTGGCAATGTAAAGATGTCCGTTCTTGATCAGATCTTCCATATGCCTGTAAAAGAAAGTCATCATGAGCGTTGTGATATGGACTGCCGTCAACATCGGCATCGGTCATGATAATGACCTTATGATACCGGAGCTTTTCAAGATTCAGGGCTTTGCTGTCATCTTCAGTTCCCACGGTAACTCCCAGCGCCGTATAGATATTTCGTATTTCTTCATTTTCAAAAATTTTATGTGGCATCGCTTTTTCCACATTCAGAATTTTACCCCGCAGCGGAAGGATGGCCTGGAAATGCCTGTCACGTCCCTGTTTTGCCGTTCCGCCTGCGGAATCTCCCTCCACAAAGAAAATCTCGCTGTTGACAGGATCTCTGTCGGAACAATCGGCCAGTTTTCCGGGAAGTCCCGAACCTGAAAGCACTCCTTTGCGCTGAACCAGTTCACGGGCTTTCCGTGCAGCATGACGGGCTTGTGCAGCCAGAATTACCTTTTGAACAATGATTCTTGCATCCCGGGGATTTTCTTCGAGATAATTTGATAAGAGCTGTGGAAACTGCCTGGTCAACAAATCCCATAACCTCGTTATTACCCAGTTTTGTTTTTGTCTGACCTTCAAACTGGGGTTCGGCAACTTTTATTGAAATCACGGCTGTCAGTCCTTCCCTGAAATCGTCTCCGCTGATATCAAATTTAAGCTTTGGATAGCATGCCTGATTTTTCGGCATAGGTTTTCAGTGTGCGGGTAAGGCCTCTTCTGAAACCTGCCAGATGAGTGCCTCCTTCAATAGTATTGATATTATTACATAGGAAAAAACATTCTCGGAAAAGGAGGTATTGTATTGCATGGCAACTTCAACAGGTACTTCTGCCTTAACATTTTCAAAATGTATTATCCCGGTTAGTTTTTCACGGTTTTCATCCAGCAGGTTAACAAATTCGGAAAGCCCTTTTTCGGAATAAAATGTCTCTTCAAAAAAATGCCCGCCATTGCCGTTCTCTTCGATTTCCCTTTTATCGGTGATTTTCAACCGGATTCCTTTATTCAGAAAAGCAAGTTCACGAAACCTGGAGGCAAGAATCTCAAAGTTATATTCAGTGGTAATGAAAATCTGAATCGGGCTTAAAGGTAATTTCAGTACCGGTTTGCTGCTTATGCCGATTTCTTTAACGGAATAAAGCGGTTTTCCACTTTCGAATTCCTGCTGATATTTTTTTCCGTCACGAAAAACCCTTGCCGTAAAGTGAGAGGAAAGTGCATTTACACAAGAAACTCCAACACCATGAAGACCACCTGATACTTTGTAGGAATCTTTATCGAATTTTCCTCCGGCATGCAAAACAGTCAGCACTACTTCAAGTGCCGATCTCTGTTCCTTTTCCATGATATCCACCGGTATTCCGCGTCCATCATCGAGAACGGTAATCGAACCATCTTCATTGATAATAACATCGATATTGCTGCAATACCCTGCCAGCGCTTCATCAATGGAATTATCAACCACTTCGTATACCAGATGGTGCAAACCTTTTACACTAATGTCCCCGATATACATGGCCGGGCGTTTTCTTACTGCTTCCAGTCCTTCCAGTACCTGAATACTCTCTGCTGAATAGTCACTGTTTTTCTTATTTTGTTCCGCGGCCTGTTCTTCTAAACGTGCTTTAGTCATATATTTCCCTTCACCTTTATAAATTGCTTGTTTATATCCAAAAAAAAATGCCTTGTTTTGATATTTTAAATGGCTCGTAAAGATACAAAAAATGACCCACCTTCTGGTGGTAAATAATTAACAACTCCGAACAATCTACCAACAATGCAAACTAATATCTGACTGCCTTTGGCGCCTTTCAATCTTCCCGAATATTGATTATATTTAAGCTCCGATAAAATCTCTCCTATGAACATCGATCAATTCCTCGCCGAACCGGGTAAATTCAAATCGCTCCGGGACTATAGTACGAACAGTACTGCCGGAATTTCAGATAAAAGCGAAGCCGAAGTACAGATGAACAAGTATATCAAAGAAATGCAGGATGTGCAGGACAGGTTGTATGCAGATAACGCTCATTCGCTTCTGGTCATATTCCAGGCAATGGACGGAGCCGGCAAGGATAGCACCATCAAGCATGTGATGTCGGGTATTAACCCTCAGGGATGCCAGGTGTATAGTTTTAAGCAACCTTCGGTAGAAGAGCTGGATCATGATTTTCTGTGGAGAACTACAAAGTGTTTACCGGAAAGGGGGAGGATAGGTATTTTTAATCGTTCCTATTATGAAGAGGTTCTGATCGTAAAGGTCCATCCTGAAATCATTCTTAAGCAAAAACTTCCGGGGATTGATTCTCCGGAAAAGATTAACGAAGAATTCTGGGATACCAGGTATAAAAGCATCATGGATATGGAAAGGCATCTGGCTCATAATGGAACAACAGTGCTGAAGTTTTTTCTACACGTATCGAAAGAAGAACAGGCTGATCGTTTTCTAAAAAGAATCAACGAACCTGAAAAGAACTGGAAATTTGCCCTCAGTGATATTGAAGAGAGAATGTACTGGGATGACTATCAGAAGGCTTATGAAACCATGATCGCAAAAACCTCCACTGCATTTGCACCCTGGTACATCATACCTGCCGACAGGAAGTGGTATATGCGGCTGGCCGTAGCTGAAATCATCCTTCAAAGGATGAGAATCCTGGGATTGAAATATCCCACACTTACCGAGAAGCAAATTGCAGATCTGGAAAAAGGCAAAGAGAGCCTGTTGGGGAATTAAGTCTTATCTGCCCTGCCGGTTAATTGTTCAATTTTATTCTTAAGATTTTCAATCTCCTGACTCAACATTTCTTCACGTGTTGCAGATTCCTCCGCCAGGATGATCAACTCATCCTCACGTCGGGATGATTCTTCCTGTGCGGCCATAATTTCCTCCAGATTCATCCGCAATTGTTCCTCCGATGCCTCAAGTTCTTTAGATTGAAGCGCTGATTGTTCAATCAGTTTCTTCAACCGAACGCTGTACTGTTCGGTATGGATAATGGCAGCAAATGTTTCCATAAGTTTCTCCACAAAGGATATGCGGTAACCCTTAATCTTCCTGAAAGAACCCAGTTCTACTACCCCGATGCACTCTTCGTTAATTTTGAGCGGAGCCAGCAACAAGTGTTTTAAATATTCGCCGCCTAAGCCTGAACGCAGAAAGGCATAATCTTCACTGAGGTTGTCTATTTCTATAAACTGTTTTTCAATAAAGCAGGCACCTACATATCCTTCGCCAATACTGAACCGCCTGTTGGTCCTGTCCTCTGCAAAAGCATAATGAGCTATAAGTTCAAGATACTGATCTGCTTCATTTTCATCGTTCAACAGGAAAATGCCGCCCTGTTGTGCACCGACATATTCTACAAGCTTTTCAATGGTAACGTGACATAGCTTTTTGAGATCATTCCTGTTTTTGCTGAACACATCCGAGAATAATCCAAGACCCTGGTTGAACCATAGCAGATTCTCCTGGTCCTTTTCACGCAATTTTAGTTCACGTTTCTGAATTACTATCTCACTATGTTGTTTTTCAAGCTGTTGTCTTGCTTCTTCCAGTTCTTTGGAGCTGGATTCGAATTTTTCTTCTATGATCCTTTTTTGTTTCTGGGCAGTAGTCAACCTTCTGCGGACAAGATACATAATACCCCCGATAATGGCAATGACCATCAGGATTCTGAACCAGATGGTGGACCAGAAAGGTGGTTTAATCCTGATCTTTACGGATAGGCCCTTTTCATTCCATACGCCATCACTATTGGAGGCAATCACCCGGAAAGTATAATTCCTGTAGGGCAAACTCGTATAGGAGACAAATCTTTTATTGCCCACCTCAATCCAATCATCATCAAATCCTTCCAGTTTGTATTTATACCGGTTTAGGGCAGGATTGGCAAAATGAAGTGCTGAAAAGTAAAGCGTAAAATTATTTTGCTGATAGTTTAAAATGATTTCCTTAACCTCATTGATGTGCACTTTAATGGGAGAGTTTTTTCCCGGTTGCACCGAAGCATTTCGAACCTGCAGGTCTGAAAGGATTATTTTCGGGGGGACGGAATCGATCCGTACCTCATTCGGAAAAAAGCTGTTAAAACCATACTGTCCGCCATAAAACATTTCTCCCGTTTCGCTTTTAAAATAGGAAGTCCCGTTGAACTCATTGCTCTGCAAACCATCTTCGATGCTGAACTGGTTTGTTTCACCGGTGGCCGGATCAAATTTCATGATCCCGTTATTGGTACTTAGCCACAATTTCCCTGATTCATCCTCAAGAATACCATAAATAACGGCAGTGGACAGCTGGCTGACTTCTGTATAATGTTTAAACACCCCGGTAACGGGATTGAATCTGTCAAGTCCTTTTCCGTATGTCCCGATCCATAGTTCTCCCTGATGATCTTCGCAAAAGGAAAGGATTTCATTATGTATAACGGAGTTCTCATTGTCCGCCTGATGAATATAATGCTGGAATCCTCCGGTTGCCGGATTAAACTTGTTGATGCCAAAATCCGTAGCCAGCCAAATATTGCCAGCCTGATCTCCATATATGGCATAAACGGTGGTATTGCTCAGGCTGTTTGGATTTGAGGTATCGGGCAAATATTGTGTAAAGGTTTCATTTTCAACATCCATAATGGTAAGCCCATGATCAGTCCCGATCCATAGTTTACCGCTATTATCGGTGAAAAACGAATAAATCCTGTTGCTGGTGAGGGAATTAGCGTTGTCCGGCTCAGATTTAAACCGCTTATAACGGACGGGGCGGCGGTTCGCGTCGAGATAAACCATATTCAGTCCCTGATCATCGGTGCCAATCCATAAAACTCCCTCGGGGAACTCCCTGATGGCACGGATACGGTTGCTGGAAAGACTGTTCAAATCATCAGGATTGTGCGTCCACCTCGAATAAGTTTTGCCGGCCCTGTCGAGAACATGTAAACCATCTGATTTCGATCCGATCCAGAGTATACCTCCAGCATCTTCATAAATAGGGTGAATGTTCCTGAAAACCAGTTTTTCTCTGCTGAAAGGCACATAATCGTATAAAATAAATTTTTCCTTTTTTGGATTATACGTGTCGAGGCCGTTTGTGCCTACCCAGACTATTCCGGAGAAGTCTTTGAACAGTGAAAGTACTTCGTTATTTTTCAGGCTATACGGATTGTTGTGATCGTAGGAATAATTAACGCTGTTTCCGGTACGGGCCGACAGGATATCCAATCCTTTGCCAAATGTGCCGATCCAGATATCACCTTCATCGTCCTGGAGCAATGCTTTTATCGGAACGGCAGGAACATTTGCTTCCTTCTGGGCAGAACTCCTTATGAGGATAAAGGAGCCTGCTCTCTCCATTCGTGCAAGTTCTGTTTCCATACCGATCCAGAGCCGGGCCTCTCGGTCTACCATCAGGGCGGTTACTTTATCCGAAGGAAGTGATTGTACATCCTGGGGATTATGGCTGAAATGATCCAATGAACGATTCTTGGTATCGAATTGAAAGAGACCCTTTGAGGTGCCTGCATATAACATGGAATTTTTATCCGGGGTGAGGGCTTTTATGGGAATTTCCGACAATGCCAGAAGTTCAGGATACTCCCGGGCAATTTCTAAAAAATTTCCGGTCTCCATCCGGAAGATGGAAAGGCCATCTTCTGTCCCAATCCATATTTCACCGTTTGGCAAGGGCAAAATACAATTGATAACAGGTCCTGCAACCGACAGAGAGTCCTGTTTTCCCGGAAGGAATTGAAAAAACCGGTCGCTTTTACGGTCATATTTGTTTAATCCGCCACCATTTGTTCCTATCCAAAGATTGCCTGACTGGTCCTCTGCGATGGACAAGATTCTGGAATTGCTTATACTGAACGGATTTTTCTGGTCAGGTTTATAGACAATGAAACTGTATCCGTCATATTTGTTCAGGCCATCCTCAGTGCCTATCCACATCAATCCACGTGAATCCTGAAAAATGCAGTTGGGAGAGCTTTGAGAAAGGCCGTCCTTTATGGACAGGTTGTTAAACTTCACGGATACTCTGGCAGTCTGACCAGACAAGGAGGGTGCAACCAAAAAACATATGACAGAGAAAAGAAAGAGTATAGAAAAGGGGATGGAGAGCTTGGTTACATTGATTTGCATAACTCAGTATCGTAATTAAGGAATTTGCAACTAAAATTAATTTTTAAAATGATATGCACGCTAAAATCACAGATTAAAGTTTGGATTAATTAGTAGAAAAATTCGATTCCACACCGTAACGGTCAATTTTTAAAATACCACACCGAGGAAATTGTTAAATTTGTATTTTATAGCTGACCCATGTATTTACAGTCCTTATCTTTAGTGAACTTCAAGAATATAGAAGAAGCGGAAATTTCCTTTTCTCCCCGTATTAATTGCTTTGTGGGCAACAACGGCGTTGGCAAGACCAACCTGCTCGATGCCATTCATTATCTCTGCCTGTGTAAGAGCTATTTCAATCCGGTAGATACTCAGAATATCCGGCACGATCAGGATTTCGCCATGATTCAGGGATCTTTTTCAATGAAGGACAGGACCGATGAAGTCTTATGCAGCATACACCACAACCGCAGCAAAATATTCAAACGCAACAAAAAGGAATATGAAAGACTGGCACAGCACATCGGACTTTTTCCGGTGGTTATGATCTCTCCCGAAGATACCGCGTTAATCATTGAAGGAAGTGAAGAACGCAGGAAATTTCTGAACAGTGTTATTTCGCAATATGATAAGGGATACCTGGAAGATATGATCCATTACAACAAGTTACTCGCCCAGCGTAACAGGCTTTTAAAGGACTTTAGCAATTTACGCAGATTTGATGAAGATATGCTCGGGGTATACGATGAGCAGATGTTGCCGGTTGCCTGGCGAATTTTCAATCACCGGTCAGAATTCACTGAAAAAATGATCCCGATCTTCCGGCATTATTATCACAGTATAGCTCCGGATAACGAGATCGTTGAACTGTATTATCAATCGCAACTTAAAGATCAGGATTTTAACCTGTTGCTGAAAAACTCCAGGGAAAAGGACCGGGTCATGCAATATACCACACACGGTATACACAAGGACGATCTCATATTGAAACTGAATGCCCACCCCTTAAAGAAAACAGGTTCCCAGGGTCAGCAAAAAACGTTCCTGGTAACCCTGAAGCTGGCACAGTTTGATTTCATCAGAGATATGAATAAAGCCAGGCCAATTCTTTTACTGGATGATGTTTTCGATAAATTTGATGAATCCAGGGTCAGGCAGATCATCCGGTTGGTTTCCGACAAGCATTTCGGGCAGATTTTTATCACCCATACGGATGAAGGAAAAATGCAGTCGATCCTCGAAGAAATGGCGACCGATTTCAAACTTTTTCATATTGCCGATGGCAGGATCCATCATTAACCCATTTTGAATAGGATATGAGAAAAAGCAATACCCAAAAGATCAGTGATGTTATCCTGGAATGCCTTCGTGACATGCATGTTGACCGTAAACTCAAGGAGGTTCAACTGGTTTCACAATGGGAGTCATTAATGGGTAAAACTGTAGCCCATCGGACCAGCAAGATTTATATAAAAAATCAAATTCTTTATTTACATGTCACCTCATCGGTTTTAAAGACCGAACTGCTGATGATGCGTCAGGATATCATCGATAAGCTCAATGAAAATGCGGGGGAGAGGTTGATAGATCAGATTGTGATCAGGTAGATTAATATCGGTTCAGCCATCTGTACCGTCTGGCATTATCACCAAATTTCACTGCAGCCATAAACTCATGTGAACCCAGGGTACGTGCTCCAATGGCACTGAAGGTATAATCAAAGGCATAGCCAAAGTAATACTTATCGACCCTGACGCCACCCATGATGATAGCAGCAGATCCTTTTCCGTTCATCGTTTCTTCATCGATGCTGTAGCTTCCTCCGGTACGATAAGACACTCCTGCCCAATAGTTTTCCTTCATGTAGAATTTAACATTCACATCGATCTGGGCAATAAAATCTTCCGTGGTTTTAAACAGAAACGAAGGTTCCATCAGTAAATCACGGTTCAATTCAAACCGATAACCGGCCGTGATAAAATAATGCCGGATCATCCGGAAACCCGGACCTTCTTTGTCCGCACCCATTTTCAGAGGGGTCTGGAATAATTGCATGGCGGAAACACCGGCATAGAGATTCTGATCGGTATAATAAACACCAAAATTGGCATCGGGAATAAAGGCTGATTTCTCTGTATTCAGGAGCAACTGGTCGTCTGCATCCAGCAGTTTCATTTTATCTTCGTTGATCCTGAACTGATAACCCGTTAACGAAACACCAAAAGAAAGCTGCGACCGGTCAAGGGGAATATGATAAGTATAACTGCCCTGCAGTCCGGTACGATTAAATGCTCCGGCCATATCGGTAAAGGCATAGAATCCGTAACCAACCCGACCGCTCCGCGACATAACCCGTTTGCGTTTGCGAATAGAGGCTGATCGCGAAATATAGCTGTTTTTAAGAAGTCGTGTCTGATAGCTTACGGCATAGGTTCCGGGTGCATCCTTCAGACCGAGCCATTGTTCCCTTGCTGTGATATTTATGGCGGTATAACCTTCATGTCCTGCCACAGCGGGATTAAGCAAAAAACCATTCATCATATACTGGCTGTATACCGGCAACTGTTGTGCCTGAACCCGTGAAAGGTTCATGCAAATCAGGATCAACGGTACCAGCAGCCAAGAATATGTTTTGGTTTATTCATTCAGATACTTCTGTAAATCAACACTTCTCACTACAAATCCATTTACTTCAAAAATACAATTTACTTCCCTGTCTATCCCCATCTTCCCTCTTCAATCTTGAATCTTAAATCTTGAATCTTCCATCTTGAATCTTCCATCTTCTCTTGAATCTTGAATCTTGAATCTTGACTCTTATCTTATCACATTCACATACCCTGTCATTGGCGTGATGTTCGCAACCTTTATGTCCAGCACATAATAATAGGCATCCATGGGCAGTTCTTTGCCTGACATGTTTTCCCCTTTCCAGGGATTGTTATAGATGTCATTGGTTCTGTAAACCAGTCTTCCCCAACGGTCAAAGATTTCAAGAACAGCATCCGGAAAAAGTTCGATATTGGGAATCTCCCAGACATCGTTCTGATCATTCAGGTCACCGGGAGTAATTGTGTTTGGCATATTGGCAAAAAGCAAATACACATCACACACTTCCAGCAGCAGGGTATCATATCCGAGACATCCGTTTTCATCCGTCACTTCGACCCAGAGTATTTCGGGCTCTGTTCGTTTCCCGTCAACACTGATGGGATTAATAACATCTCCGGTTGACCATTGATAGGACGCAAAAAATCCCGCATCAATGAGCATGGTCGCTGATCCGCACAAGGCGGTATCGTTGCCCAGGTCAACCACAGGTAAGGGATTAACGGTCAGATAGGCCGAATCATAGTCAAAGCAGTGATCCGTTCCCGTAATCTTCACCCAAACGTACCCTTCGGTCCCTGCATTGTAGGTAGGACCCGTGCTGCTGTCCGACCACAGATAGGTAACATCTGTCAGGTAACTGGTGGTTGCATTGAATTCATAAAGATCATCTTCGCACACCTCTGCATTATCGCTTATATCGGCAACCGGGGCATTCACATCGATGCTGGTTTCGACCGGTATACCAAAGCATCCGTACTCGGTTTGCTCGGTTACGGCCAAAGTATGGCTCCGACGCTCATGGTCCCAGCGGAGGATAATGGTGTCGTTGCCCTGTCCGTCAACGATTTGACCGCCATCAACCGTCCAAAAGAAGACCGAATTGAGCATTCCCTGCACACCATAAGACTCCATGAAACCGGTACAGGCATAAGGCAAACTTTGACTGTGCCCGGGTATCATGGAGCTTATGATAAGCAATAGGGTTATTATGGTGTAACGAATGGTCAACTGAACAAGCTGTTCGAATGTGAAACTGACTTATGCGTTACGATTAATAGTTAAAGTTATTAGGTACGTAGTAAATCGGACCGGTAGCAGGTGCGGGATTCACAATAAAAGAAACAGTCTGATTGGTGAAATTGTAATAGTTAACAGTTCCTGATATATAATCCGATTTCTGGGAAATATTGGATACCAAACCATTCTGAGCGGCATCACCGGTTCGGGTAACCCTGTAGGTGTACCTGGTTCTGGAAGGATTACCGGAATAGGTAACCAATGCCAGGGCATCAGTTAAGAAGGTATAGGTAAATGCCGGTGTTGCTCTCACAAAAGCAGCAGAGGGCAGTGTACCAATATTTCCTGCTTTTAATTTGGAGTTCAGCGGAAAATCCTGTATGACTGTTTCGGCCTGGGAAGTGGATAATACGGTACCTGTACCGCTCAACACTTCAATAGTTTCTGTTATCTGAAAGGCGTAGGCTGCTAAATGATTGGGAACTGCTTCATTAAAGGCAACTGTTACAGTTTGTGCAGCCTGAGCATTACAAATCTGGTACGCCGAGTTTGCAGTAATAGTCTGCCAGGTGGCACCCGGATTGATAGATGCGGTTCCGGCAGGAGGATCGATTACCGAGACTCTCAAATACGTGGGAGTTGCATCCACACATCCGCCAAATGCGGCAGGTGCTTGTTCAGCAACAGTAATGGCGTATGTTGCAGCGACATCAGGATATGTGAATCTCCACATAGTTGGTATCCGTAACGGGGGCTACCGGATTAAAGGTCACTGTTGCGGGGGCACTGGTCCAGTTCCAGATAAAACCGTTTGTTATTTGCCAGTTACCTCCTGCATTGTAGTTGGGATGATAAACCGGATCAGGGACTGCAAAGTACCCCATGATTGTACCGCCTGCTTTTCTGGTAACATAATCGGTGGAATCAACATGGGTTGCACCGTTTGCAACATCAGTATTAAACACGGAATAATCTGCTTCCGGAACTTGTTGTCCGAAAGCGGTAAATGTCAGCAGCATTGCTGTGGCAACACTCAGAACAGCTCTCAAAACGTTAATCTTTCTCATCTTTGTTAATTTAATTGTTTAATTAGTACTCTATTGCTTACCCAATCCTGGTAGGGAGTAGGGATGTATTTACAATGTTAAATATGTTCAACTCATTCATTATATCGTAATTCCGGCATTTTTGTTACATTATTTTGATGGTATGACGCATTTTCCTGATAAATTAAAGCTGAAATCCGTCGAATACCGGCCAAAACAGGATCCATTACCGGTTGTGCGTATTGGGTACATAATAACTGGGGCCGGTGTCAGGCCTTCTGTAGACGGTTACCGGCAGTTGAACGGGTGTGGCTGCGGTACAGCCATTGGCATTGGTATAGTTTATTTCAACTCTCCTATTCCCAATCGCCGTCCATGTGATGGTGGCATTATTGTCGGTTCCTGAACCTCCTGCCGATATTGTTCCGCCGGCTGATACACTCCATACATAGTTGCTCATGCCGGCATCGGTAGTGTAGGTTTCAACAGCATCCGTACACACGATCTGATTTCCCAAGAGAGTTGGTACAGGCAGGGGATGGACCGTCATGGTGATGGATGTACTGGCATCGGTGCAACCTGAGGAATTGGTGACGATAACATGTATGATATCCCCATCGCCGAGCAGGGCAGTGGTATAGGTATCGGAGATGCCATTCTGCACTGAAGCACCATTTACATAGAAATGATACTGCGTTCCACCAACTGCAGTGAACGTCACACTCTGACCTTCGCAAATTGTGTTATCGGCATCACTGGAGGAAAGGGAGGCAGTGGGCACAGGTCTGACAAGCACTGAATTGGTATCCACAACCCCACCTGTAAAACCGGTTAATCTATATCGGCCGGCAATGGTTGTGGCCAGTGTATAGGGATTAGAGGAGGTGGTGACAGGTTGGTTGGAACCTCCGTTAATGTTGTAGGTAAATGAGTATGAACCTGCTGTTTTCGAAAATACAACAGACAGGTTATCTCCCAGACAAGCATCAGCGGTACTGGCGAAACTCGCCCTGGGTTTCAGGGCGGAGATTGATCCGAGGGTATAATCATGTTCATCCAGTGTCATCTTATCATCGGTTTGGGCAGTACCATTGTAATTATCACCCGATGCCGTGGTGTTTTGTCCTACCCATGAGGTGGAACCTGTGTTGTATTCGGCCACCCTGATGTCGCTGATCCCGTTAAGCGTGGTCAAAGGTGTTACATCGCTCAGGGGATCCCAGCGTAGCTTCACATAAGCCTGCTTGCCGGCGGGACCTTTTATATGCCAGTATTCACTGGAGCTTACCGCTGTTAAAGGCGCAGTAACAGCAGAGCTTGAATATCCTGTGTTGAAGTATTCGGCTTCCCAGGTACCATCACTTACACCCAGAACCACTGTCTTTCCGTATCGCGTGCTTTTTCCGGTGGGAAATTCAAAATCATTACCACCAAAAATACGTTTTGATATCGGACCGCTGATATAGGAGGTGGCTGAGCCTCCAGTTGGAGTGACCACTGCATTGCCATTCAACATGGATAATTTATTGGCAGAGGTGGTGGTAATTACTCCGTCGTTTAACCTGAGATCACCATTGAGTTCAAGGGGACTGTTCAAAATCAGCCCGCTAATATTGTTCATTTCCAAATTGTACAGTGCGTCGGTACCTGTAAAACTTCCATTGATCCCGCCAATGGTCTGAACGGATGACCCTGAAAATGCCAGGGTGGCATTTGGTCCTGATCCGCTGGAAAATTTACCGGTATTTAACCGTTGAATGGTCCCGAAAAGTGTTAACTTTTTATTGCTGCCGTTGATCAAGGAAGGTCCGTCAATTTTCAGTGTATCGCAAATGACCAGGTTTTTATCGGGCAATATCCTGTTTCCGGTTCCTGTAAAAAACAGGTTTCTCAAGGTGTCAATCCTGTCTGCTATGATGGTATAATTTGTACTTCCGCCATACTCTAATGTCCCTCCTGAACAATGAAAGAAGGAGGTAAAACGTCCGGCCGGCAGTGTTGCGGTTTCAAGGTAAAGTTTACCCGTGCCGGAGACATGTCCAAGGTTGTGACCATAGGTGGTGCCAACATCCAGCACGCCGTTAATTGTTGTCCTGTAGGCAAACCTTCTGTTGCCATTGGTGGCAATAACATCTCCGGGGCGAATGATTACAATAAAGCCATTGGGTCCGCCAGGAGGGGCCTCCGGAGTCCAGACGTTTATATCATCCCAGTCGCCGTCGGTGTTGCTGGTATACACAGGTACTTCATCAGGTATGGAGGGATCGGTACCCGCTGTATATTCACCACCAAGATTTGTAGTACCATCGGGAAAATCAAAATTAATGATGTGCAGGGTTTCATCAACATTATCAGTGGAATCACCGGTAGCCGCCTTACTCCAGTCTTCTCCCGGAGGAATAATGAGCCTTGCTGCCACATATTCACTTTCTGTTCCCAATACATCACCCGCTGAATAGTATAGTTTCAGATTGCCTTCAAACGTAGATAATCCTGAACTTTCCAATTCCCAGTAATACTGGAGCACATTGTTCGGATCGGAAACAGTGGGATGTCTTTCATTGATCACATTGACGCGGATGGTTCCGCCTGACGGATTATTGTTCATGTCCAGTATGGCCGGGGTATACTTTCCGGATACTCCCAACGGATAAGTAACGGTACCGGTAATGCCGGGACTGAAAGTTTTTTCTACTCCTACGTTGTTGATCACGCCATCGGACATGATCATTTTATTAACATCGAATCCGCTGCCCAGGATATTACTGTTGACACCAAGGGTTATCAGGAATTGATTGATGTTCAGGATGCCACTGGTAAACAGGATATTCTGCTGGAAACTGATATTGTTCAGTAACCTGGCGCCGCTTGCATTGTTCAATTCCATACGGCCGAAGATTCCCGAACCGGAGATCAGTTGCAATGTGTTGCCGTTAAGGAGTAACCCCCCCGTGGTATTATCGCCGGAATGAACGGCATTGTTGGCCAGGTCACCTTTAATGTTGACATTGTAAGTACTGGTAGAAAAGGTGCCCGAAGAAATGGTAAGATCGTTGTTAACCGTTATATGATTGAAAAGGGTAACATTACCTGAAGGAGCAATAACCAAATCATAAAACTGGGTGGAGGTGCTTCCGTTAATGTTTTGTGAGGTCCCGTTGAAGGTGGTAATATTGGTCCCCGGTGTATAGGTCCCGTTGTTGGTAAAATTTCCTTTCAGGCTTACATTCAATGAATTGGACATAAATGTGCTGTTGGCACTGTTGATCAGCAGGTTCCCATTTAACTCCAGGGGATTTACCATCAGTTGAAAAGAATTGGCTGCGCCCACACCGTCGAGGGTGAGATTGTTGAGCGGAAGGTTTGCGTCAAATCGGATCGTTTGAGCACCAGCATTCTGGGTGCCCAGCAGTATGGTGCCTCCGGTGACCGAACCACTGGAGGGCCTAAGGAATAAATCGCCGTAGGTTGTACCGCCGCCCCTTAAAATAGTCAGGGTACCCTCGGACATATTAAAGTCACTTCCGGGATTGTCAACTTCAAACTTGGCCCGGGTGGCCAAAGCATTATTGCCGTTTACTACCATTGAACCGTTTGATTGATTGTAAACCAGTACACCCCCGGTGACGATAGTACTACGTCTGATCTGGCCGTTAACCGTCAACAGACCCCCGCGGATATCAATTTCGGAGTCGCCTGAACCTGAATACTCTATATCGTTGTTAAAATTTGGCGCTGCTGATGGGCCGACATATATATTGCCATTAAGGAGGGTAAGTTTTCCGTTCAGGTATAAGTCATTATTATTAACGCTGCTATTGGCAAGATATACATTGGCTGAGGAATTGTCAATATATAAGCCGGATAGTCGAACATTGTAAAGGTGCTGGTAGTGGTAATATTCAGATTGCCTGTACGTAAAAACCTGAATGTTCCATTGATAAGAGTTAGCCAGCTATTCGAAGGTGTTGTGAATGTATCCGGATACATCCAGGGTGAGGGTTGTGCTTGGGATGTTCCTTTGTTGACACTCACGTTCCGAGGGTAGTATTGCCGGTACCCGTGAGCGATGTACTGGCTGATCCCGTAAAGGTTATATCACAGGAACCCGAATTATTGAAGTTCAGTGTTCCATTGTTGGTGAGGTTACCGCTGAGTATCAGGGTATTGGTGGTGGCACCGGTATTCTGAACATCGAATAGGTCCGCACCAATGGATGCGTTACCACCTATGGTTATGGTCTGTGACTGGCCGTTCTGAAATTGCAGATCCCCGCTGGTCACGGTAAGATTACCATTAATAGTCAGATTGCGAACCGCGGCTGTATTCAACCTGACAATCCCCGTCGCACTCTGTCCCTGCACGGTCATGTTGCCATAAACTGTAAGGTTCCGGTTAGGCGTGGTGATATACCTGCCTGTGGCCGGTGATACAATAAGGTGCCTGTAGTTATTAAGTGCATCGCCGGATCCGGACGTGACTGGAATCAACAAGTCCCTGTCGGCCGGTGTATAATACTCAACAGTTCCTCCGTTAGTGCCTGTGAATTCAGAGAAGTCACCCGACGGAAAGGCTGCCGTTAAAGCTGTGGCCGGAGGAGCGCCAGGTATGGAAATTCTGATTTTACCACTGCCGTTCACCGGATTGGTCACCACACCGAAGTTGAGTCCGGTATAACCTCCACAGTCCAGTACTCCAGTTGTCTGAATCTGCAGATTGCCTGAAGCCCGGTTGGCTCCGTCAATGGTAACCGTATGTCCGTTGCGTATTAATACCGGCGTGTTCGCATCGGGATCGGTTGGGGTAACACTTGCCACATTGTTCGTATCGGTCATCCAGGTTAGTATTTCCTCTCCATTACCTGACTGATAACTATACAAAACACCAACATCACCAAACGATCCTGTGGAGTATCGTCCCCGGCAGTATAATCCCCATCGATATAATTCACATTGTTGGGCCAGTTGATGACATTATTGGTCTCATCTACGTCGCCAGTGCTACCCTTCGTCCATGAATAAGTAGTCGGATTATAGCGGGCAGGTACATAGCTGTTTTCGTCAATCTGCGGATTTCCCGTGACCACGTCATCGGTTGCAGTTCCCCGGTCCACATAGGTGAACGTCTGACTGACGTTGGCCGGTCCCAGCACAAATCCGGAGGATCCTGACCCGCCAGAAATAGGTCAGACTTCGGTTTCTTCCATTCGGACTGGTTTGCATCTGCTCGGCATCGACAGGGAAAACCGTTATTGATCCATAGGTAGTGGGTGCGGTACTGAGGGTGACTGTTACCGGTGTATACCTGATATCAGTAGGTATAACGCCAATTGGAAACGTGAACGAGGTGGAATTGAATGCTTTTGTGATCCCTTTATCGCCAATATCACCATTGGTAGCAATAAATCTTGTTGCTGAGAAGGCACCGGTAATGGATCCTGCAGTGCCGATTCTTAAATTGTAGCTGCCAATATTAAAAATCTTATTGCTGGTTAAAGCAAGAGTTCCGTTAACGGTTATCCCTGCTGTCAGCGATACAGGGGCTGATGAGCCATCGGTGTTGTTAAGCGTAAGGTTTTGGAAAATACCGTTACCATCACCACCAATGGTTTGAGGATCATTATGGACCAGGGCAATCGAACCCGTGCCTGTGTGTGTGCCTGAGTTGATCACGTTGCCGTAGATATTAAAGGTATTGCCCCCGTCATTTAGTGTTCCGTTCAGCAAACTGAAATATCCGGCAACATTGGTGGAATTTGGCACGGTGCGTGAAACAGACAGGGATCCACCGGCCTTGTCAATTACCAGGTTGTTAAAACCGGTAGTAATGGTTCCATTGTAAGTAAATGTATGGGTTCCCGATCCGGTAAAAGTGGTAGTGTTGGCGCCGGGCGTGTAGGTTGTATTCAATGGAAGACTAAAATTTCCTCCTGCCAATACATCATAACCACTGGCGTTCAGGGTGCATTGGTACCTGTGAGTGTAATATTTCCAAGCACGTTGAGGGAAGGATTACGCGCAGTAACACCGGCTTTGCTAATATTGATAAGCTGTACAGCCTGCGTACCACTCGACTGATCAATGGTAAAATTGCCCAAAGGAGCTGCGGAAACGAAATAATAGGTGTAATCCGTTCCTGTTCCGCTGGTAGGCTTAATTACCACATTACCGCCCGTCACATTTACATAGGAAGGCATGGAGTTCACCTCAAAGGCCCGGCCAATAAAGCCGCCATCCCTGCCACAAACGTCAAGGACTTCAATGGTACCACCGGTCATTTCAAAAATATTGGCATCCTGATCAATGTTAAAGGTTCCCACATTGCCATTGATACCGTTGTTGGCCCTTGTTGTATTGAGCGGTACGGTTTTCAGACTGGCCACATCGGTCACACCTGTTACCGTGCGCTGGAACCTGCCCCTGAGGGTCAAAGTGCCTCCCGTTTGACGGTATGCAGTCAATCCGCCTGAGCTGTTGGCAGTCCTGAACTGCTTGGCATCCAAAGTACCTCCGTTAATAATGAACTGTCCCGATGTGGTTGCCCAGTATATAAATCCTCCGGATTCACGGGTGGAAATATACCCGTCATCGATCTGGAATCTTCCCAAAACGGAAAATGAACTGCATTGCCCTGTAGATACTCCTACCTGTCCGTCTCCGGTGGCGGAAGTGCCATAGGCTGCATTTACTTCCAGGTAGCTGTCGGCAGTAGTCAATACTACAACATCGGGTCCGTCAATGTACAGGGCACCATTGGCAGGTATGTAAAAATCGGAATTGGGTCCTCCCGATAATCCCCCATCGCAAGCACCTTCCGACAAGGAAGGTATAACTACCAGTCCATATAACCTGAGCGTACCATTTCTGATCCATAGAGCTTTTTTAAGAATAGGATTATCCCCGCCGCCTTCTCCTCCTGAAATATTGGCGCCGAACAGTCTGGAAAAAATTATATCCTGAGGAATTCAGGGATAATACAAAAGTCTGATCTGTGCCTTTGTCCACAATCAGATTATAAAAATCGGTGGTATTATTGCAGGTGAGGGTATTGTCGGAAGCACCCATGAAAAAAACAGATGCTGCTCCGTTGGTTGGGAATACAGTATATTCAGGATAACTTTGATTCGTGAATCTCACTGTTCCGTTATTGGTAAAGTCGCCGTAAATGACCACACGGTGGGTATTCCGGTCGTAATAATCAACAAAAGGTGCCGTACCACCTGTAATATTGGTGGGAGTTGTCGTAGTTGTGGTATTACCTGTACCCACTGTAATGGAAGATCCGCTGTTTACACTGACATCACCATGAATGGTCAACTGACGCCTGCCGTCGGAACCGTTATTGATTTGAAAATTCCCGCTGATCACCTCCAGATCGCCATTCAGGGTAAGATTGTTCAGCTGGTTGACTATGAATGCGCTGTTTGTTAAATTGATCCGCAGGTTATTATAGGTTGTTTGTGCGGCCGGGAGGGTGAAACCTGCCGCATTGTAATACTCTGTTGTTCCTCCGCCACTGTTCACAAAGGTATTGAGGGTGGCAGCAGGAAAAATATTTGTAGCGATTGTGAGGGTGCCCTGTCCCCTTAAAGCCGCCAGTGGTGGATTCGAAAATTCAAAGGTACTGAGATCAAGATAGCCACCACTGTTAATGGTAATATCCAGTCCGGTGGTGGTAATATTGGCGGGCAGGGTCACTGTGCGTGATGACAGAATTACAACAATATCCCCGTTTGCTGGTATTTGTGACCCTGTAAGGGTTGTCCCTCCCGGATCTGTGGTCCAGGTATCAACATCATTCCAGCTACCGGATTTATAGGAGTATAATGTGGTTTGCGCGGACAAAATGGGTCCGGTCAAAAAGTAAAGACCGGCGACAAGTACGATAATCTGTAAGAACCGCATTAAACCGTGACTGATTATTCCATCTGCCTTTGAATCCAGAAAACTTCTAGTGGGCTGGTCTACCATAAAGGAAATATTTTTTCAGTTGTTCAAGAACGTTGTCGTATAGGTATCATGCACATAATATTAATATACTCACAATCAGAATATTATCACATATTCTTTTCATTGAATCTATTAATCCACAATCCTTTGTAACGTTCAAAAATACTTTAGGTTACAAAAACTGATCAGGGCTTTCGTAAAATTGAGGTTTTCTGTTTCGACTGGAGCATGGAATAATGGAAACTTATTAACAGGCGATCGTGGAAATGAATAACTCATCAAATGCATTTCCTTTTTACCAAAAAGTCCGACTTACACATCAATTGTGTACTTTCCCTGTCCCTCGTCCCTTGTCCCTTGTCCCTTGTCCCTCTGTCCCTCGTCCCTTTCCCTGTCACTGCTTCAGTGCCGCCTTGGTAAATAGGTAATCGGGTATGTCCTGGTTGAATTTAATGGAGGTGATCCGGTATTCCGTTCCGTCGCCCTCTTTTAACATATCTTTGAACCTGACCACCGTAGGGAACCAGCGCCCCTGTATTTGTTTTACATCGCTTAACTCGGTGCGTTTGAGCAGTTGCCCGCTCTTGGCAAATAACTCTTCTTTTAACGGAATATATCTTTCGGCATCCACCCATAATTTGCGGGAATAATAGGCCACATCCTCAACTTTGGCCGTGAGTTCCAGGACCACGGTAGTTCTCTCTCCGATCTTTTCGTTTCCGGTCACCTTTGCCTGATAAATATCCGTGAGTTTGCGGTTGTCCATCATATCTTCGTAAGACAGGTCGGACCCCATGACCGATTGCCGTAGCATATGTCCGGAAATCTGTATGGTCCTGTCGGTTGAAGGAGCATAGATCCATAGCTGGTTTTCCAGTTTCAGCATTTTGGTGCCCTTTTCTCTTTCCGGGGAGAGGTACTCGGTAAATGACTTCAGGTTGCTGACCGACCATGACCGGGAGGTGATGGTGCGGCTCGTTCGTTTCCCATGGATGATCATCGTGGATTCCACGATCCTGTTCTCCGATGCCATATTTTTATCAATCCGGTCCAGAATCATTCCGGCATTCTGACCGTTTGCCTGCAACCCTGCAAGCCCGGCAACAATAACAAGTGCAATTTTCATTTCCATCTAATTTTTTCACTATTCACTATTCACTATTCACTATTCACTATTTTCCCAAAGGGATGCCTTCGGCACACTATTTCCCTATCACACCTCCAGCTCCTTGAAAAGCTGCGCCGTTTTCCTTTTATAGATTCCTATTCCTGAAAGTGCCGTGCCCACAAACGTAGACAGAACGCCTGGAATAAATCCGATATAAAAATCAGTGGCGGTAATGCGGGCCCGGATGACATTGGGCATCATTACAGATGCAGAAGCGTTCCTGGTAAGTTCGCTGATGTTTATTCCGTATTTCTGAAGCATCCAGGCAAGGAATAATCCGAAAGCAGATCCGATGATCGTTCCGGCAATGCCTATCATCACCGACTCATAAAGCATTGTACGGTATACATGCCCTTTTTCTTCACCAATAGCCAATCGCAGACCAATTTCACCATAGCGGCGGAGTCCCCCGAGCAGACCTGCATTCCACAATACCAGCGACATGGCAATGATAAAAACGGCAGTGATCAGGATCCCCAGGTAATCTGACATATCGATGTACAGCGACATGCTTTCCTCATCACGGAGACACCGGATGACTGGAGCATATTCGTCGCCCCCTGACGGGAAAGCTGCATTGAACTTTTGAACCACAGGCTCGGCGAACTCATCCTCATAATATCCCTGCGGGAAGAATCCGACAATCTCTCCGGCAGCGTCCTGCATATCCAGTGCAAGCTGAACATCGGCAATATCCGCGATGATCGTACCGCGGTCCATGGCAGTATTGCCAAACCGCAAAGTGCCGGACACCCTGAAGTTATAAATGGCCATGCCTCCGTTCATCGTTGAACCGATAAGCGTAATTTTTTCACCAGGATTTACCCCGAGTTTCCGTGAGAAATCCTCACTGAGCAGAATATCCCCCGGGGAAGCCGGTATATGTCCCCTTACCAATGATTCTTTCAGGTTAAGCCTGTCGATCTCGGCAGAAGCAGGTGACAATAAATCAACACCCATACCCATGGCCGTTCCCTGGCTTTCTGTTTCGCCATCCGGCCCGGGTACATCGATTAAACCACCAAATCTGATCCGGGTCGCCCAGTTTAATTCCGGAAAGGTGGACTTCAGTTTTTCGGACAGTGCCCGGGCATCCAGCATGGCCAGGTCGTTTGGTATCTGAGCCATATTATCGGCATAGGCACCGGTCATTACTTTCACATGCCCGGCAGAAAACCTGGCCGATTGTTCCACCATATCCGTCATTAACCCGGTCATATAGGCATGCAGAAATACCGACAACATGACGCCAATAGCCACGACCAACACCGGCAGGCGACTCCGGCTTTTATCCCGGATAAGCCCCTTGAATAAAAATCGTATCATTGTAATTTCCCCCTTAAAGCTTCTGTTGGATTCATTTTGGCTATTTTTCTCGAAGGCAGATAACTCACCACGGTGGTGGTGATCAGTACGATGAGGATGGTCGAAAACACAAGTCCGGCAGTATACACAGGGTACATGGTGTCAGCTATTGAAAAACCATAATCGCTCGAATCAACCGGAAGGGTTATACCGGTTTTGGATTGCCAGAGTAAAAAGGGGATACCGTAAATTGCAGCCAGAGCAGCCGCCAGTATGGCATGCATGGCTCCTTCCACAGTAAAGAGCCCGACAACTTCCCGCCGGGTGTAACCCAGTGCAATGTAGGTTCCGATCTCCTTCTGACGCCTGAATATGGACAATACCTGCGTATCGAAAATGGCCAGCATGGCCAGCAGCAGCAATACAACATAAAATACCGATTGTCCGACAGATTTGGTCTTGATCATTTCATCAATGTCGGCCACCAGGTCTTCAAAAGTCATGAGCTTCCAACCCTCCAGCCGGACACGATCCTTTTCCTGATCCCTGAATGTGATCAGGGTAGCCTCCCCAGGAAGCAACAGCATGGATCTCAGCCGTTCAATCGGTATCCAAACCTGGGCCACATCCACTGTGGGAACGGTGGTTTTAAAAATATCGGAAATATAGATTTCAGCGGCATCAAATGTACCATTGGCATCTCTCCAGCGGATGATCACATAATCCCCGATACTCAGATTATTGCTCTGGGCCATGCTGGTGCCAATTATGGCCGGAATGGCCGATATTGCCGTATCGAGCTTTTGAGTTGGCAATGCCAGAAAATGTTGACCGGGGGGGATACCTTTTATAAATATTGATTGCATGCGGCCGGACGGATAAATTGTTCCCTGCGCGATCAGAACGGGCTCCGCTTCACCTTGCTCAATCTCTTTGAGCATGGGGACTGGGACGGTTGCATGTGCATCCATCAGTGTAAACGGGTCAAAAGGGTCATATGCTTCATGCCAGTATTGGCCTCCGCCAATCTCCCAGTTTTTCATATCGTTTTTGGCCTGGTGATCCCAGCCTACCAGAATGCCTTTCATCCAGATGATCGCCACAAAGGAGAATGACAGCACAATCACATTCAGCCAGGTACGAAGCCCGGCACCGATGAGGTTTCTGTAAGCAAGTTTTATTGCTGTTTTCATGGCTATGGTTTTAATTGGCGATAACAATGTCCTTGTCAACCCTGCCGTCAAGAAGGTAAATCTTTCTGCGCAGGTAGTTGATTACTTTGTCGTCGTGTGTGGCAAACAGAAACGTGGTATTTAATTCCCGGTTAAGCTTGACCATAGTTTGCAGAATATTATGGGAGTTGGCTGCATCCAGGTTAGCTGTCGGTTCGTCGGCCAGAACCAGCGATGGTTTTTTAACCATGGCACGTGCAATCGCAACACGCTGGCATTCTCCACCTGATAATTGCGGAGGCTTGCTTTTGGTTTTTTCGGTAAGGCCAACCCATTCCAGGGCATCCGACACCAGTTTTTTTCGTTCGGCGGCCGTATAGCTAAGCAGCAACAGCGGGAATTCCACATTTTCGAAAACGGTATGAACGGCCAGCAGATTATAGCTCTGGAAAATGAACCCCAGGTTTTCTTTCCGCAGCCTGGCTGCCTGCCGGGTCGTCAATGAACCGATCGAATAACCCAGTACCTTTGCCACACCTGAACTTGGCGTATCGAGCGATCCAATGATGTTTAACAATGTTGTTTTTCCGGATCCGCTGGGTCCAATGAGCCCTGCAAATTCGCCCTTACCAATCTGCAAGTCAATCCCGTTCAATGCTGTAAACTGGTTCTTCCCCATTGGAAACGACTTGATTAATTTGTCGGTCTGAATAATAAGATTGTTTTCCACGGTTTTATTTTTTGTTATTGTTGAATTACAAAGGTTAATGATTAAATACCAGCATTACCTGCAGACCGCTTCCGGCGTAAAGCATCTCACCTGTGCCCTGTGTGGGCAGGTAATACTGCTTTGGATTGATATATCCCATCAGGTAAAGGGAGAACTTATTAAACTGTCGCTGCCAGTTCAGGAAACTGTATAGTTTATCGTTGTTCCAGTCAAAATAAAAAATAGCACTGACATTATCAAACAATCCCACGGGATAAGAAAAACTAATCAGTGAAAATGTGGTACCATGATTAAATTCCATGGCCTTCTCATGAGAGGCGGCAAGGAGTTGTTCGAATTTCACCAGGAGTCCGCTTCCCAATCCGAAAGTATAATCCATACCCAGGTTAAGAATTTGCTGATTGGTAAAAGGGCCAATGTTTTTACTGTAATGTGACCATGAAGCTTCTATCCAGAAACCTACCAGGGCATCGAACCGTGCGTCAAAGCCAAAACGGTTCTCAGGGATCTTATCCAGTTGCCAGGCTGAATCGGGTAAAGCACTGCTTTCCGCTGTCCGGTGGTGATAGGAAAGGGCAATCTCGCCTTTTGGAACGGGAACCTGCATGCGTCCGCCGAATTCAGGGATATTACTCACGGTGGGTATGATCTCCCAGCCCTTGAGGTTTTCATTTCCATACAGGAACCATAGCCACAGGTTGGCATTATTCAGAAAGTAATATCTGCCGAGCAGTGCCCATACCCCATCGGTGAGTTGAAGCGGATCGCGCGGATCGATCTGATCGAACCACATCAGCGGCCGCAACAGGGATGCTGATCCGAAATTGATTTTTTGCAGTCCCACCCTTAGTTCAAGCTGTGAATCAGAGTAACGCATCCAGGCCCGGTAAGGTTTAAGATTACCTGTGGAATAGGCGGTATCGAACGGGTGAAATCCAATGGTGCCAAAAATATTGGCCGAAGCCTCAAAATCAACCATCCCTGAGTTTTTCAGCGGCAAATAAAGATTCAGCTCAGGTATATATCGTACTCCGACGTATGTAGTGAGCTCATTCGACGGGTTGAAATGTATCCAGGTGGAAAGCTGGCCGTCAAAGACCAGAGAATCCTGTGCCCGGGAACTGCCAGTCGTCCATAAAGACAGGATGACATATATATATAGGTATGGTTTCAAAGTTTTACTTTTCTTTCCGCTACACCATAAACAAAAAAGTTGGTAAGCTCCCGGATAAGTTCCGCAGGTGATCCATAGCGACTGATCAGGGTTTCGTCCGTCACCATTTCACCCATTTTTTTTGAGAAATACAATAGGAACCCGGGTTTTATATCTTTGCGGAAAATGCCTTTGCGCTGGGCAAGCCTGAAATAGAGGATTATTTCATTCCAGCTGTCTTCACTGGCTTTTTCCACATGTTCCCGGAGACCCAGTTCGGGATTTTTATAGAGATCCATCAGAAATTCTTTGCTGATGTCGTTAATTCCCTCCAGTTTCATGTTGATCATCCGGGTAATCTTTTCCGGTATCCCGCAATCATCCTGCAGGATTTCCCTGAAGTTTCGTTTGCTATCCGACACAATGACATCAAAAATAGCTTTGGCCAGTTCTACCTTGTTGTTGAAAAACCTGTAGAAGGTCATTTTACTTACAGCAGCTTTAAGACAGATATCTTCAACACTGACTTTTTTTATCCCGTATTTCCAGAACAATTCCTTGGCTGATTGCATGATAGCCTGATACTTGGCATTTTCAACGGGAACAGTCATGACCTCTGTTTTTACGATTATGATACAAATATACGAATATTGTAATAAAATACAATATTCGTATACTTAATTTATTTTCGTAAATTAAAACTTAAGGGTTAGTCTCAGATTGAGCAGTCGGCCGGTCAGGTAATTTGGCACCGCAAACATATTGGGCAGGCCTTCCTGGTTACTTACCGTTCTGACCCATTGATATGAGGCCATATTGTTGAAACCAAACAGGTTGAATACTTCAACATTGAACCATAAGTCCTTGATGAAATTGCTGGGGATCCGCCGGTTGCCGGTTCTATCGGTGATCAGGGATTTGGACAATCCGATATCGATACGCCTGTAGGCCGAGAGATAATAATATTCCTCGGGATTGTCATAGTCAGTTGAATTATAGGGCAGTTTGCTGCTGTAATAGAGATTCAGGTGTACACGGTAGGAGGGATTATTGGGAAAATAATCCTGGAAGAATAATCCGAAATTTACCAATTGGTCGGTAGGTCGTGGATAATCCCCATAGGCATCATCATACCGGTCTTCCCTGGTCCTTAAAAAGGACAGGGTAGCCCAGGATTCGGCATCCTTTACAAATTCACCGTTTATTTTAAATTCAATCCCGGTAGCGAACCCGTGAGCGCTGTATTGAGGTAAATACTGGATATCCACATCATCCACCACATAGGGCACGAGGTGATCGAGCTTCTTATAATAGAGTTCCGAAGTGAATCTGAAGGGTCTTTCCCAAAGGATGAAGTCAACCGTGGATCCCAAAACGAAATGTATGGATTCCTGTGCACGGACATCCGTGTGCAATACTCCTGACGGATCGCGCATTTCTTTATAGAAGGGAGGCTGGTGGTACCAACCCACGGCAGCATGAAAGGCCACGGGACGTTCCCAGTGGGGAACCAGTTGTATCCCGGCCCGCGGACTCACTACAAGCTGATGGTTGGTGTTCAGGTAATTAAATCTGATCCCCGCGTTGAGAAAAATATCGGACCAACCGGTTGGAAAAGTTGATATGTTATTGATATACCCGGCAAATCTGCCGGCATTCAGCTTGTTGTTGGCCACAGTGGCCTGATAAAGTGCGATCTCGCTATCGGAATCGGGTAGCGAATAGCCGGCAGAATCCAGCATCTCCCATTCCCTGATCTTATCGTGGAATCTTTCGGTTTGAACGGTGATTCCCCAGTTCAGGTTGTTTGAATTCCACCGGAAGGAACCCTTGTGGGACAAATTAAGAATTTGGGCATCCAGATAATTCCGGGCATGTACAAGATTGCCACCTACCCCGATATTCAGGATACTATCCCTTCCTGTTTCCGAACCCATGGTATTGTCCAGAAGGTCGATACGGTAAAGCCCCAGAATGTCATAGGTAATGGCCTCGTTTGTGCTAAAGCCTGAACCGGTGAGTTTCAGTATAAGATTATCCGAAGGATGAAAATCAAGCGTTAAAGCACCCAGCAGGGTAGTGAAAAGATCTACCTCCTGTCCTTCATAATATACTTTGAAATTTAGGGTTTGCTGGTAAGTCCCGAATGCGGTTTCTCTTGAACTGGGAACTACCTGATAGGAATTCCTGGCAATATTACCCAAAAAACTGACTTCCAGTTTCTTATTGAGATCGTAGGTAAGAAAGGTCTGGACATCAAAGAAACTGGGCTTATAGTCACCTTCTGTTTGCATGGTGTTCAGCAGGTACTGATTGGTCTTATACCGAACACCTGTGATGTGCGTAAACTTTGTGTTGGCTGCAGCGCCCTCTATATGAGCAGATGCCCCTAACAGGCTGCCTGATACGCTGCCGGCAAAACCTGTCGGACGTTTGTATTTGATATCCAGCACGGAGGACATTTTGTCGCCAAACCTGGCATCAAAACCACCTGCGGCAAACTGTACCGATGATACCAGGGAAGAATTGATAAAACTGAGGCCTTCCTGCTGACCCGATTTAACAGTCAGGGGTCTGTATATCTCAATATCATTTACATAGATAAGATTCTCATCATAATTGCCACCCCTTACAGAGTACTGGGCGCTCATTTCATTGCGCGAAGAGGCTCCCAGTGAGGTCAATAATGATTCAACACTTCCCGATGGAAGAGGGATATAATCAATCGATTTTATGCTGATCTGTTGCAGTGCTTCAGCCCGGTCGAACCAGCTTTCCACTACCACCTCCTCCAGCAATTCGGGAACCGGTTTTAGCTGTACGGGAATAGTTCTCGTTTCCCCCGATTTGAGGTTGATCCGGATCGTATCTTTTTCATAGCCAATAAAGGAGATTTCAATTACTACCGGCTGGTTCGCATTTATATTCAATTGGAAATCACCCTGATTTCCCGTTACAATTCCTTTTCCGGCAGAAAGATCAATCACCTTGGCCCCGGGCATGGGTTCATTGTTCTCATCGCTAACAATCCCTTTTACAACAGCCGTTTGCTGGGCCAAAACCGGTAAGGTGCCCTGAAGGATCCACAGAAGAACAAAAATGAGGGTTCTATAAATTAATTGATGGCTGGACAATTTGACAATGCTGTAATTTGAAATTAGAAAATTCGAAAATTAGAAAATTCAAAACCTGACGATTTAAATGGTCATTCTTTACCTTCTTTTTCCTTCCAGTCACGACTGAAATCACCCCGCTTGAGGGCCTGGAAAAACTTTGCCCAGGCAAAGACATTAAAAAGCTGATAAGATGGGAGTTGTCCCTTAATAAAGGTTTGCTGGTATTGCTGTTCCATGATATGCTGGAAATTCGCCCGTGCATTAGGTTCATGGTCCATGATGATCTGCGTCCTGATCAGGGCAATATTCCGTCGTGCCTTCTCCATGTCATCGGTAGGCAGATTAAGGTTTACAAATGCTTCCTTAAACTCCTCATAGGTTTTCCAGGGATAAATCTTTGCTTCAGCAATAACAAGGGTATCTATCCGAAGAATCACCTCTATATTCAGGAAATTTGAGGGCAGATTCTCAGGGATCATCATGTATTTGCTTTTATATCCGACCGCCGAAATCAAAATGGAATCTGTTTCTTCCACCACCAGTGAAAAGTTACCATAAACATTTGTGATAGCGCCCCGATAATTCTCCAAAACCAGCACATGAGCAAAGGGCAGGGGTCTGAGCAGCTCATCCGTAACCTTGCCTGACAACTGGATCAATTTCTTGTCCTGGGCCTGTATGGCACTGACAAAGAACCAGGCGATAAAGATGAATAGGAAAACAGGCTTCATGAAATGTCTTTTGCGTTTGGTATTGCGGCCGAATCGCATACACGGGCCTCAAAAGTAATTAAAATAAAAAAAATTAGCTAATTTTATCTTTAAGTAGATTTAATCTAATCCACAGCGACTATGTTCAAAGAGAGAGATGCGAAACAGCTGAAAGAAAAGGGCATTGATATCCGGATTGCAGAACAGCAAATTGGATTTCTGCGAAAAGGTTTTCCTTTCATGAAACTGGCCAAAGCAGCAACCATACCGCAAGGAATAAAGAAACTGACAGAAAAGCAAATCAAAGAGTATATAGCCAGGTACGAGGACGCCGGAGATCTGGTTCGGGTGAAATTTGTGCCGGCTTCAGGAGCTGCTACCAGAATGTTTAAAGCCTTATTTGAATTCGATGAGTTGTTCAGGCAGTCCAACTATGATCCTAAAATACTTTCCAAGGAAGCTTATAAACACGTCAAGGAGTGTTTTGACCGGATAAAGGATTTTGCATTTTATCCTGATCTTGAAGAATCAGTCGGTAGATCAGGCACAACCGTGTTAAAGGCTGTAAATGGCAAAGACTACCATATTGTATTGTCTTCGCTGCTGGGAAAAGACGGAATGAATTATGGCAGTCTGCCCAAAGGATTACTTGTATTTCACCGGTATGAAAAGCATTCCCGCACTGCAGTCGAAGAACACCTGGTGGAGGGCGCAGGTTATGCCGCCAACAGGGGTGCACTGGTGCGGATACACCTGACCGTTTCCCCTGAACACAAAACCTCTTTTGAAACCTTGCTGAAAAAGGTTCAACAGCATTACGAAGAACTGCATCAGGTGAATTATAATATTGGATATTCCATCCAAAAACCATCTACGGATACACTGGCCATCGATGACAAGAATGAACCATTCCGTGAATCTGATGGTTCATTGCATTTCAGGCCAGGTGGTCACGGAGCCCTGCTTGAAAATTTAAACGATATTGACGGGGACCTGATTTTTATTAAGAACATTGATAATGTAACACACGACCGGAACAAGGGAGATACCCTACTTTACAAAAAAGCCCTCGGGGGACTGTTGATTCATTATCAGGAGCAGATCTTCAAATATCTCCGGATGCTTGAAAAACCGTCGGAAGTACCTGCGGAACTGTTGAATGAAATCATAAGTTTTTTAAGTGAGGAACTTGGGACCACGCTCAATCCGAAAATTAAGAATCAACCCTCACAGGCTATCGAGTTTCTTTTCAATAAACTCAACCGACCCATTCGTGTTTGCGGTATGGTTAAGAATGTGGGCGAACCGGGAGGCGGTCCCTTCTGGACCAACGATGCTGACGGCAGCAAATCGCTGCAGATTGTTGAATCTTCCCAGGTCAATCAACACGATCCGGAACAAGCCGCTATTTTAAACAGTGCAACGCATTTCAATCCGGTTGACCTGGTTTGTGGTGTGAAAGACTATAAGGGCAAGAAATTCAACCTGATGAATTACCGCGATCCCAATACAGGTTTTATCAGTAAAAAATTCAGAAACGGAAAACCGCTCAAAGCCCTGGAACTGCCAGGGCTGTGGAATGGATCCATGGCACATTGGAATACGGTTTTTGTAGAAGTTCCTATTTCCACTTTTACACCGGTAAAAACGGTCCATGACCTGCTGCGGCCTGAACATCAGTAATTGCCATGATTATCGCCGTTAATACGCGGCTCTTGCTGCCTGATAAACTCGAAGGCATGGGCCGTTTTGCACAGGAAACTTTGAAGATCATTACCAGGGAACATCCTGAGCATCAGTTTGTTTTTATATTCGATCGGAAATTTTCCGATGAGTTTGTATTTTCAGATAACATTACTCCCATTACCTGCTTTCCACCTGCAAGGCATCCGCTGTTGTGGTACTGGTTTTTTGAATGGAGCATACCTGCGGTGTTGCAAAAAGTGAAAGCTGACCTTTTCTTGTCCCCCGATGGTTGGCTTTCTCTCAGAACCCCGGTTAGATCCTTACCGGTTATTCACGATTTGAATTTCTTTCATCTGCCGGAATTGATACCCTGGCAGGTACGGCAATACTATGATTATTTTTTCCCGCGTTTTATTCAGAAGGCCGACAGGATCGCCACAGTGTCCGATTTTACCCGCCAGGATATCGTAACGCTGTTTAATTATTCAAAGCAAAATATTGACGTGGTATACAACGGGGTATCCGAAGGCTTTCGTCCCCTTCCGGTCTGACGAACAGAGGTTTGTCCGTGAACAATATACCCGGGGCTGTCCCTTTTATCTTTTTGTCGGACTGATTCATCCGCGGAAAAACCTGACAAACCTGATAACCGCATTTGACAGCTTTAAGAATGTTGTCAGCAGTCCGGTGAAATTGCTGGTAGTGGGGTCCAGTAAATGGTGGACCACCGATATGCAGCAGGCCTTGGAGAAATCGGATCATCGCGAGGATATTGTTTTTACCGGAAGGGTAGCGGATGAGGATCTCACTAAAATCACAGCATCAGCTCTTGCCCTGGTGTATGTGTCACATTTCGAAGGTTTTGGTATCCCTGTACTGGAAGCCATGCAATGCGATACTCCTGTGATCACCTCAGCGGTGACCGCCCTACCCGAAGTCGGTGGTGATGCCGTATTGTATGTGAATCCGGCTGACGCCGATTCAATAAAATCGGCACTTCTCGCCATGTACAAGGATCAGGGCCTTCGGGATGAACTTATAGCAAAGGCCCGCCTGCAACGTAAGAAATTCTCCTGGAAGAAAACTGCAGGACTGCTCTGGAACAGTATTGAAAAGTGTTTGTGAACGGAACGAAAATCTACCAATAAAAAAAAGCAACATTCATAAAAAATGCTGCTTTCGGATGTTTTTAAAACAGGTTCCTGTTACCATCTTTTACCGCTGTTTCCGCGGTCCCTGTTTCTGTCGCCATAACCACCACCACCATTACTTCTTGGTCTGGTTTCAGTTTTGGGTTTTGCTATGGATACCGTGATGACTTTGCCGTCATATTCTGCCTTGTCAAGTTCTTCAATGGCTTTTTTGGCTTCATCATCGCTGTTCATTTCTACAAAACCAAATCCTCTTGATTTTCCGGTATACCGGTCTGTAATAACTTTAGCGGAAGCTATCTCACCGTATTCTTCAAACAGTTGTTTTAAGTCTTCATCATTGACTCTAAAACTCAAATTGGAAATAAAGATGTTCATTGCAATACTTATTATATTTGTTTATAAATCTGAGTTTTAGAATAAAATTCCATGAATTATCTGCTAAACTCAATGTCGCGGCAAATGTACAAGAAAAATCGGGAATTTCAGGTAAACATGTTTTTTTATAACTTTGGCAAGACTTGTGGTCATCCGTCATGATGTTTTTAGAATTGTATATCGATCATTAATATTTTCATGCTATGCCATTGAATATTCCGGACCAGTTGCCTGCCATAGAAATTCTGCAGGAGGAAAATATATTTGTAATGCGCGAAACTGCGGCAATTCATCAGGATATCAGACCGCTGCGCATCCTTATTTTGAATCTGATGCCTGTGAAAACAACCACGGAAACACACATTCTCAGGCTGTTATCCAATTCGCCTTTGCAGGTTGAGGTCACCCTGTTGCATACCCATGACCATGTTTCAAAACATACCTCCATCGATCACTTGAAATCTTTCTATAAAACATTCAGACAGATTCATAATCAGAAGTTCGATGGCATGATCATTACCGGTGCTCCCATTGAACATCTGAATTTTGAAGAGGTTGATTACTGGGACGAGCTCAAGGAAATAATGGACTGGACCGTTCATCATGTCACTTCCACCATGTTTATCTGCTGGGGAGCCCAGGCAGGTTTATACCATTTCTTTCAAATACCAAAATATCCGCTGCCCAAAAAAATGTTTGGCATTTTCAACCACCAGGTGAATAATCCCAAAATACCTCTTGTACGGGGATTCGACGAGGAATTTCTTGCACCGCATTCCAGGCATACCGAGGTACGCAGAACGGATATAGAAAAAAATTCTGAATTGGAACTGGTTTCCGAATCAACAGAGGCAGGGGTTTATATGGTCATGACAAAAGGAGGCCGGCAGATCTTTGTCACCGGTCATTCCGAATATGACCCGAACACCCTGAAAGATGAATATGAGCGCGATCTTAAGAAAGGCCTTCCTATCGAGATCCCGGTGAATTATTTTCCCAACGATGATCCTTCAAAGCCTCCCATGGCGAGATGGAAGAGCCATGCCAATCTGTTGTATTACAACTGGCTGAATTACTACGTATACCAGATCACGCCTTATAATATCAATGAAATTAAATAGTCGCAGATCATTCAGGAGCCTCCCCCTTTCTCCTGTTCCAGATTAGGTCCTTACAATAATCAATCATCTCCTGATCCAGGGATTCCCATGGCATGGGTTTTCGGGCCTGAATATCGGAATAGGGTTTGTCCCATTGCACCGGTTTATGATGCGACAATCCGCATTCCGTTCCGTAATACAAGATGGGTGGCTGGGGAAGGGAAAACTGCAGCTTAAGTGCAAGTTTCAGCTTTTCCTGCTGCTGACCAGCTTCGTATAAAAACCTGTTCATATCATGATTATCAATAAAGGAGGGCAGAAAGTAGTTTTCCGGGAACCTCCGGTAATGATCCCTCATCGCGGAAATGAATTTATTCACAAAATGATCAGGATTATTCTTCCAGGCAATATACTCCGTGATGCGGTGGCGAAAATAGAAATCAAGTACCCCGTCAAATTCATCGATATACTCCCGTTGGATATCCCGGGACCTGAATTTCAATAACCACCGCAGGTATTTATGCCTGATCCTGATTGTTTTCAACATACCGGGACCAATTCCTTCCAGCCAGGCTTCGCCGATTAACACCGCTTCGGGATTTTCTGCTTTAATTTCCCGGCGAAAGGCCCTCCAGAAACTATGGGAGGGACCAATGGCATGATCGAGCCTGAATCCGTCGACTCCTAATGTCATCCAGTGTTTGGCCGCTCCAATAATGTGGTTTCGGGCATCGGGGAAATCGAGATTGATTTTGGGCAATTCGGAGAAATGCAGAAAGCTCAGGTAATTATCACTAAAAGGACTGAAATAAAACCATTTGCGATAGAGGCTCTTTTTGCTTTTGCAGGCTTGAATGAAAAAGGGGTGCCTGGCGGAACAATGGTTCGGTACAAAATCCAGAATGACCCGTATATTCCTGCTGTGGGCCTGATGAATAAGATTTTTCAGGTCATTTTCAGATCCGAATCGCTTATCGGTAGCGTAAAAATCAGTTACATGGTAACCGTGGTAGGCAGTGGTTTTATTAACCGGTGAAAGCCAAATGGTATTTATCCCAAGATCTGCCAGATAAGAAAGCTTGTCCGTAATACCTGTTATTTTTCCTCCCAGAAATACGGGCTTTTCCGGATTGATATCCTTACTGTAACCGGCAAACCTGTCTACAAGGATATGATAAACAATAGCTTCGCGAAACCAGGAAACAAAGGATGAACATTCCTCCATGTCGTATCAGCGTTTCTCTTCATACCCGCACTCAAGCCCTGAATATCCATTCTCTCGCATTCACAAAGGCTTCGATCCAGGGTGATATTTCGTCGTTTTGTCTGTCTTCGGGATAGTATGCCCAGTTCCAGGGATAAATAGCTCTTTCCAGGTGCGGCATGATGGCGAGATGCCTGCCGTCATCAGAACAAATTCCGGCAACTGCGTAATCCGATCCGTTTGGATTACCTGGATATTCCGGATAACTGTATTTCATGCTTACCTGATAGGCATTTTCTTCAACAGGCAGGTTAAAATGACCTTCCCCGTGGGCAACCCATATGCCAAGAGTGCTACCGGCCAGGGTTCTAAGCATAACAGACGGATTATCGGGAATATGAACGCTTAGGAAAGAGGACTCAAATTTATGAGAATCATTGAGCGACATTTTGGGTTTCCGGGAATGCCCGGGAACAACCAGATCCAGTTCAACCATAAGCTGGCATCCGTTGCAAACCCCCAGACTTAATGTATCTTTACGTGAATAATAGCGGTTCAGCGTATTTCGGGCTTCATCATTGTACAGGAAAGCTCCTGCCCAGCCCTTGGCACTTCCCAGAACATCGGAGTTCGAAAAGCCGCCAACAAATACGATCAGGTTCACATCGTCAAGTTTCTCCCTGCCGGAGATAAGATCGGTCATATGCACATCCTTCACATCAAAACCTGCCAAATACATCATGAAAGCCATTTCACGGTCGCCGTTTACACCCTTCTCGCGAATGATAGCCGATTTTATACCGGAGGGGCCCATTCGCTGCTTGTTAATGCCATATTGTGAGGCTTTTCCGGAAAAACTCTTATGAAAATTAAAATGCAGCGGTTGATTCTTATAATTCACAAAACGGTTTTTTGCCAGAACTTCGCCGCATTGATTCCTGTCGAGTAAATAGGATGTTTTGAACCAGATGTCTCTTAACTTATCAACATCGAATGAATGAGAAATTCCCGATTTGTTAATATCGAGGGAACCCGACGGTGCATAGTGACCCAGGAGATGGAATTTTATCTGCCTGCTGTTCAGGAGGGATTCCACGATGGAATTGTTCCTGGTCTGAAGGATTATCCCCGGATTTTCACTGAACAGGATCCTGACAAGGTCCTGTTCGGTAAAACTGTCGAGGTTGATTTTCATACCCGCTTGCGGCCGGGTAAAACACATCTCAAGAAGGGTCACCAGCATACCGCCTGCGGAAATATCATGTCCGGCAAGTATTGCATCCTCTACGATACACTCCTGTATGGTGTCAAAAACTTTCACAAAATAGGCCGGGTCTTTAATTTGAGGAGTATCAGTACCCAGGCTATTCAAAGATTGTGCAAAACTGCTTCCTCCGATCTTAAATTCGTCACCCGATAGATCTATGTAAAGAATATGGGAATCCGGACGATCGCTGATCACGGGTCCGACAGTTTTTCTGAAATCAGTTACCTCGCCGGCGGCGGAAATGATCACCGTTCCCGGAGAAAACACTTCCGTTCCGTCTTTGTATTTTTGTGTCATGGACAGAGAATCCTTACCGGTAGGAATATTAATGCCCAAAGCAATGGCAAATTCACTGGATGCCTTTACGGCGGCATAAAGCCTGGCATCCTCCCCCGGGTGTCTGCATGGCCACATCCAGTTGGCGCTGAGCGATATACCGCTCAATCCCCCTTCGATAGGAGCCCAGATGATATTGGTCAAGGATTCGGCAATGGATAAAACGGAACCATGTGATCGGATTGATAATACCCGCAGCCGGGGCATGTCCGATGGCAGTGGCAATGCCTTTATATCCTGTATAATCCAGTGCGGCGATGGCCAGGTTATTCAGCGGAAGCTGGATGATACCGCAGGTTTGCTGTTTGGCCACCAAGCCGGTGACCGAACGGTCAACTTTGTTGGTGAGCCAGTCTTTACACGCCACAGCTTCAAGCTGCAAGACATTTTCAATGTATTCTTCCGGCCTGGACGCCATATATTCCGGCTGATCAAATCTGACTTGCAGGGTTTCATCCTGCATGATGGTTTTTGGAGGATTGCCAAAAAAATCCTCGAGCTGCAGATCAATGGGATTTTGACCCATTGGATTTAGGAAGGTGAATTGATGATCTCCGGTGGCCTCTCCAACCACATAATGAGGTGCTCTTTCACGTTCCGCAATTCTTTTTAAGAGTGCCGTATCTTCTTCCTTCATGACCATTCCGATACGCTCCTGCGATTCATTCCCGATGATTTCTTTTGCCGAAAGGGTAGGGTCGCCAATGGGCAATTTGCTGATATCGATAGTACCGCCGGTGTTTTCCACCAATTCGGAAAGACAATTCAGATGTCCTCCTGCACCGTGATCGTGAATGGAAATGATCGGATTATTCTCCGATTCCGCCAAAGCACGGATGGCATTGTAAACTCTTTTTTGCATCTCCGGATTCGACCGCTGAACGGCATTCAACTCAATAGCATTCCGTATTCTCCTGTAGCAACCGAAGAAACAGCTCCTCCACCCATACCAATCCGATAATTGTCACCCCCAAGAAGTACAATTTTATCGCCTTTATGGGGTGCATCTTTCAGACTATGCTTTTTGTTGCCGTAACCGATACCACCGGCCAGCATGATGACTTTATCATAGCCCAGAATTTATCCGTTTTCCGAATGTTCAAAAGTGAACAGACTTCCGCAGATCAGCGGCTGGCCGAATTTGTTTCCAAAATCACTGGCACCGTTTGAGGCCTTGATGAGAATCTGTTCAGGTGTCTGATACAGCCAATTTCTGGCCGGAATGACATTTTCCCAGTTTCTCCCGCCCCGGAGCCTCGGGTAAGAGGTCATGTAAACGGCTGTTCCGGCCAGCGGGAAGCACCTTTTCCACCGGCCATCCGGTCGCGAATCTCTCCGCCAGTGCCGGTGGCTGCGCCATTAAAAGGCTCCACAGTGGTGGGAAAATTATGCGTTTCAGCCTTCAGGGAAATAACGGTATGGATCGGCCGTAACCTGAAGAAATCGGGTTTATCATGCGTTGCAGGTGCAAACTGCATCACTTCGGCCCCTGAAGAAATGCGCAATTGTCTTTATAGGCCGAGACAACCCTGTTGGGATTGCTGGAGGTAGTGTGCTTAATTAATTGAAAAAGAGAAAATTCCTGATGCAACACCGTCTATAATGAAGGTGCCGTTAAAGATTTTGTGCCGGCAATGTTCCGAATTGACCTGTGAAAAGCCAAATATTTCACTATCGGTCAGTTTTCTGCCTATCTTAAGGGAAAGGGCATTCAGATATTCTACTTCTTCCTCGCTCAGGGCAAGACCTTCACGGCTGTTATAGCCGGCAATATCCTCGATGTGCCGGATGTCTTCAGGTATATGGTGAATGGTAAAAAGATCCTGATCAAGCTTTTCATAAAGTGCCTCCAGCATGGCATCATAGTGGTCATGGCTTTGTGATTTACGGTAAAGCTCAATCCGATCAATGTTGCTGATCCCCATATTCTGGGTAATCTCAACAGCATTGGTGCTCCAGGGTGTGATCATTTCTTTCCGTGGCCCGATGTACAAGCCTGAAATTACAGGGCTTTCCACAGGCCGGGCATTGCCAAACAACCAAATAAGCTTATTTACTGTTTGAATATCAATGGATTCAGCTGTTCTAACAGCGTAGATGAGTGCCTCAGGTGTTTCGAAAAAGGTTATCATTATGACATTTGAATAAAGTGCTGCAAAGTTAGTAAAAGCTATCAGTAGGCAATTAACTTGTGAACTTTATTGTTTCTCAGGTATTGTTTGATAATTTGCTGAACCTCGCGATTATCGGGATATGGGCTGATACATTCATGAAGGATATGCTGATCATTTTCGGCATACTCCTCTGTAAAATAGCCGAAACCAATGTATTTGCCATTTTCAATTTTTACCACCGATCTTTCATCCTTATTCCTGCCATGGTCAATGATAAGAAGATTATGTATGCCGAAATGGTGGCCTGATAACGCTTTCATTGCCCGAAGGTTGTAAGTTTCGGGAGGTTCCTTGCCGATACAGGCACCCTTGCAGGCTCCGATCTCAAAATGAAAACAATTCCCGTCTGAGGGATACAGTCCACAAAGCTTCTGGCAGAGTTCGTATTTCTCAATGACTTTGTTCAGAAAAGCGTGGGCCTCTGACTTGGTTGTAAAACTACCCAAAGATTGGTTCACCTGATCGGTGGTCTTCTCCAACATGAGTCTTATATAACCCTTATTATCCATAAAGGAGCATAAGGCATACCGAAAAAGTGCCCTGTCTTTGCCTGCGGTTGTATAATGGCTTGTTCTGCTTGATCTCAAAAGATTCTTTCAGCAAGGCAACGAGTTCATTGCCTGTGGATTCATAACTTACATCGGCAATCTCGGTGCGCATTTTCATGGCTTTGCTGGTGGAGGAGCTTGAGAAATGCGATAATACCCTGTTCCTGATATTTCTGCTTTTTCCAATATAAATAAGTTCGGCATCCTGATTATAAAAATAGTAAACACCCGGTTCCTCAGGAAGATTTTTGACCTTGCAGGGGTCCAGTGAAGGATGATGATCCGGAATAAACCGTGTTGACCCCGCAATATGGTCCGTTTTGGTCAGCGTTTCAATTTTCAGAAGATGGTCAAACAATCTGGCGGTTGCAGCAGCATCACCCATGGCCCTGTGACGTCCGTTGATATCAATGTTCAACTCATGGCAGAGTTTGCCAAGACTATAGGATCTGTGACCCGGAATCAGTTTGCGACTCAACCTGACCGTGCACATCTGGTCGCGCTTGTACTCGTAACCCAAACGTCTGAATTCGCTTCGCACAAAACCATAATCGAAAGCCACATTATGCGCTACAAAAATCATGTTTTGGGTGATCTCCACCAGTTCACGTGCAATTTCAAAGAACTTCGGCGCATCGGCCACCATTTCATTGGTGATTCCTGTCAGGGCGCTGATATGGTAAGGGATCTTACACTCGGGATTGATAAGGGAGGAGAATTCATGAATAATGCGTTGTCCATCGTGTACTAAAATGGCAATCTCCGTGATTTTGTCGGTTTTTGGATTACCTCCGGTCGTTTCTATATCAATGATAGCATACATGATGCTTACAAAAATACGCCTTTATGCATAAAAAAAACCGGCAGTTGCTGCCGGTTTATCAACATTTTTGCACGGGGTATATTCAATATCCCCTGGCGGCGAACATGGATCTAATGGTGTAAAAGAATATTTTGAAATCGCTGGTAATCGACCAGTTCTCGATGTAATCACGGTCAAGCTGCATCCATTGATCAAACGGTACTTTATTCCTGTTGGGTTGAATCTGCCAGGTACAGGTAATACCAGGCTTTATGCACATCCGTTTCAGTTGCCATTCCTGCTGTGCAGTTACTTCGTCAGGCAACATGGGTCGTGGCCCGATCAGTGACATCTCACCACGGATAACGTTATACAGTTGAGGAACCTCATCAAATCCGGTCCTTCTTAAAAAACGACCGAACCGGGTAATCCTGGGATCTTTTTCAATTTTAAATGCTGGTCCGTCAGCCTCGTTATAGTTGATCAGGGAAGCTTTTTGCTTTTCGGCATCCACGATCATGGTCCTGAATTTGTAAATATAAAACTTCCGGCCTCTCCTGCCAACCCGCATTTGCTTGAAGATCACCGGCCCGGGTGAGGTCAGTTTGATCAGCAGCGCAGTGATAGCCAGAAAAGGTGAAAGCATGAACAGGGTGATGGATGCCATGGCTATTTCAGCAAAAGATTTCACGATGAAACCAATCCGATTTTTGGGATTCGTCTCCAGGACCTCGAAGTAGAAATTACCGATAAACCTGGAACCCGAAACGGATACTCCCGCAAATCCGACACCCGGTTGAACCAGCAGTGAAACACCGAACTGTCTGCTTATACTTTTAAGTTCACTAAAATAAGTTTCAGGTAATGAGGAGGTTAAGCAAACGATTTCATCAACAATGTCATGTCTCAAAAGACTTCTTATGTTTGCCCTGATGGGATAGATCCTGGAATGATGCTGAAACAGGACCCTGACTGATGGAGAATTCGTGAGAATATACACTACCTGAACACCCCATTTTTTCTGATGCATGATTTTATCCAGCATGCTCAAATGCTGTTCATCCACTATAACCATCAGTTTATCAATATTATGGCCGCTTTTGCCCTGGAAACTATAATGGTTCAGCGAACGCGATAATGAATTTATACCTCCCATATCCGTATTGTATTTCTGATAGTTAATACTATCCGTTCATTGAAATGTTGGATTATTGTTACGAGTGGATCAATACCTTTGACGAGTATATCATGAATGGAGAGGAAAGCTTAAAGTATTAAGACTAAGCTCTTTGACAGCAGACAATAAATTTGCTTCCCGACAGATACAGGCAAAGGCTGTGGAATCTTGTTTCAAGCCATGGTCCGTGTCGACAGAATCACTACCCGAACAGACTATAGGTCATGACGTTAAATTTTATACGTTTCCGTTAAAAAACTGACAATAATCAGTATCCATATAGCATTAATCTCATACTTTTGATTATTGCTCAGGTGAAAGGGTCATATATTGATATTTTTCCTATGTTTGCTGGCTAAATTATCCGTTAGGACCTGAAATCGACCGCACCGGTAGTATAGAGTTGTGGAAACTGCTAATGAAGTTGTCCGGAGATTTCGATGCCTGATATTAAAAATTCACTATTTTTGAAGCTTAAAAAAAGACTATGCCGGAATTTTCGATGAGAAAGAATGAGTCGTTGGAGGAAATGGTAACCCGCAGAAATAAAAGGTTAAAAGGCCTCTTCTCTAGATTTGGAATTAATGTGCGGTTGGTTGGTGATGATAATAAACCGGCTGTGATCAAAGATGAAGCTATTGTATTGTCCTGCTATGTGAAAAATTTCGATCTGCATTTTACCAAGGAGCCCTTTAGTGATGAAATCCTGAAAACTGTAAAATTAAAACAGGAACCGGAAATTACTAAATTTGAATTACTTGAAGTACTCGAGCTGTGTCAGCACCGGCCCGTGTTTAAGGTAAGACTTGAAGGAAGTGATTTGTACCTGGTTGGTTATAATTACCTCAATTCCGAGGATGCTGTCGGGAGGTATCCGGTTTTTGCCAAACATAAACCTAAAGTTTATTTCGATTATGAATATGCCCAGAGCGTTGCTGAGAATCTCAGAACCGACGGGTATAATGTGGTTATTGAATAGAATCCTGACGGATGGTAGAATACCCGCTTGATCAGCGGGTTTTTTTATGCCTGTCAATATCTTCATATAGTTTTAATTATTGGTCTCTTGCTTTTGCATTAGATTTGTATTTAGAATTGACAAGTTATGAAATCCAGTGATAAGATTTTTTCCTATGTTACCCGGCTTTTCTCACCTGACTCAACTCCGGATATCGATTACAGGCACATCAGCAGTTTTCTGTACGACCAGCTGATCGATGCCTTTCTTTTTTTCAGGGCAGATAAGCCAATCGATTGGACAACCCTGGATTCGGAAGCCAATCAGTTGAAAACCCTGGCAAACAATTTTAAAATCAATGAAATTAACGATGCTTTATTATTACAGTATAATAAGGAACGTGATTCTCTGATTAACTGTACATTAGGTAATTTCTTTGGTAAAAAATTCAGGGAGAACAAAGACGCCTGGAACACACTGATCCGGGACGGAGAGGTGTTTTCCGAGTTTACCCTGGAAAAGGGGAAAACGGCAACCCTTTGGGTAGAAGCTTCCTACAGGCTGGTCCGGGACAGCAAGGAAAAAACCATTGGTATTCTTGCCGTTCAGCGCGATATTTCGCAAAGAAAGATAGCTTTCAGGGCCCATGAGGAAACCGAAGAACGTCTTAGAAAACTGGCCCATCTTTCTTTTCAGGCGATCGTTATTTTGAATCAGGGGAAAGTGGCTGATCTGAATGAGGCCATGGTAAAATTAACAGGCTATAGCCGGGAGGAATTGTTGGATAATCATACGCTGGCCAGCTGTTTTTCCCATAAGATTGCACAAAAGATATTCCGGAAGATATGGGATATGCCTTCCGAATCCTTCGAAACTACGCTTTACAGGAAAGATAAAACTGCTGTGGCTGTTGAGGTCGAGACACAGATTATGGCATACAACAACGAGCCGGCCTACGTGATCGGGATTAGTGATATTTCAAACCGGAAACGGATCGAAGAAGAGATCATCAAACTTTCCATTGCATTGGACCAAAGCGCTAATGAAATAGTCATTACCAGGAAAGACGGTGATATTGAATATGTCAATCGTTCCTTTACCAATGTTACCGGATACCTGCCTTCTGAAGTTATCGGCAAGAATCCGAGGATTCTGAAATCCGGGACCCAGTCAAAGGCATTCTACAAGGACCTGTGGCGAACACTGATTAAAGGAAAGCAGTGGGAAGGGGAGTTCCATAACCGTAAGAAAAACGGAGAACTGTATTGGGAAAATGCAACCATTACTCCTATTAAAAATAAAGACGGGGAGATCGTCAGGTATCTGGCTATTAAAGAAGATATTACACGAAGAAAAATAGCCGAACAATCCCTCAGGGAAAGTGAAGAGAAGTTCAGATCAATGGTGTCAAATATCCCCGGTGTGGTTTACCGTTGTGCTTATGATCCGGACTGGACCGTATTCTTCATTACCGATGCCATCCAGAACCTCTCGGGCTACAGTCCGTCTGAATTTCAGAATAACCACACTGTCACCTTTGCAGGTATCATCCACCCTGATGACCGCGAAATGGTCAAGATATCTGTAGAATCCGGAATTTCAAGCCAAAGGCAGTTTACGGTGGAATACAGGATCATTACCAAGCATAAAGCAATAAAATGGGTTTCCAACAGTGGTCGACCGGTTTTTGATGAAAATGATTCCATCAAATGGCTCGATGGATTTTTGTTTGACATTACTGAGCGGATCATAGCTCTGGATGAATTAAAAAAGGCGAAAATAGCTGCCGAAGAAGCCAATAATGCAAAAAGCGAATTCCTGGCCAATATCAGTCATGAAATTCGTACGCCGCTGAATTCTGTACTGGGATTTACCGAGTTAATGGAAGGCTTGACCACAGACAGCATGCAAATCAAATATCTCAACAGCATCAAGGCTAGTGGTAAAAATCTGATGATGCTGATCAATGATTTGCTCGATCTTTCCAAAATCGAATCCGGTAAAATGACCTTGCATTATACTTCATTCGACATCCGGACACTTTTGGATGAAATCAGGAATGTTTTCTCCCTGCGGATAGCCATTAAGGGGATAGGTTACCAGGAAGTTCTGGACAAGGATTTACCTGTTGAAATAATTTTCGACGAAATCAGACTCAGGCAGATCCTGATCAACCTCGTTGGCAACGCCGTTAAATTTACCCATGAGGGGGAAATAAGGATTATTGTCAAAGCCCTTTCAAAAAGAAAAGGCAAGGAGCCCAAAATGAAACTCGAGATCAAGGTTATTGACACAGGTATTGGTATTCCCGAAAATTCATTCCGGTTGATATTTGAATCATTCAGACAACATTCACAGCTTAATTCAAGAAAATACGGGGGGACAGGATTGGGTCTGGCCATTACCAAGCGGCTTGTTGAGGCAATGAATGGAGAGATAACCGTGGAAAGTGAAACCGGGAAGGGAAGCACCTTTACAGTTACTTTTCCCGGAATCAGATACTCTGAAGTTTCCTCCAGGTCCTTCGGAAAATCTTACCTTCCTCAGGATAGGATTCCGCCTGAAAAATCATCACTGCTGCCCGATCTGGCAGCAAAGACAGAAAAATATTTATTTGACGGTCATGTGGATATCAACCTTATCAAGGATGCCGATTACCATTTGCTGGTCCGGAGATTTGAGGAGGAACTGTCGGATCAATGGAGATTGTATAAAAAGAAGCAGCCTTTAAAGGAAATACAATCCTTTGCCCGGGAAATCATCAGCCTTGGTAAAAGCTTTAAACTTGGTTTTATTGCTGAATACGGGGAACAATTGCTGTCAACAATCGAAAACTTCGATATTGAAGAAATGCGGCTTAAACTTGATTTGTTTCCGGATCTTATTAAACAATTGAAAAGAGTTGGTCATGAAAACTGAAGAGCAGAGTGTTTTGATTGTGGATGATGTCCCCAAGAATATTCAGTTGCTTGGAAGCATACTGAAGGAAGAATCCTATGAGCTTGAGTTTGCCACAAGTGGCAAAGAAGCGTTGGAATGGCTCGATTCAAAACAGTTTGATCTTGTTTTGCTCGACATTATGATGCCTGAGATGGATGGATTTGAAGTTTGCCGCAGAATCAAGGAAAATCCGGCTACCCGTGAGGTCTCTGTAATATTTCTTACTGCAAAAGCTGATTTCCAAAGTATTATCCAGGGATTTGAAGTAGGTGCGGTGGACTATATTACCAAACCATACAACCGGAGAGAATTGCTGATCCGCGTTAAAACCCACCTGACGATGCAGCAACAGCGTAAACAGCTTGAGCTTAGCACTGCCTTTGAAAAAAAGATATTTTCGATTATCGGGCATGATCTTCGCAGTCCCATGGGGAACATCCGTACCTATATCGATGCTTTTCTGCAGGCCAGTAATAACCTGGATGAAAGTATGCTTGCCCTGCTGAAGGACTTGTATCTTCTTTCTGACAACGCCTTCAATTTGCTTGAAAACCTGCTTAACTGGGCCAAAAGTCAGTCAGGTGGTATTGTATGCCGGCCTCAAACTGAAAATGCGGCGTTCCTGATTAAAAATGTGTTGTTGCTCTTCAGTTTGCAGGCAGAAAGCAAAAGTATTCACCTGGAGTTTAAAGGAGACGATCAGGTGAATGGGTTTTTCGATGCCGAACTGATCTCAGTTGTGGTAAGGAATCTGGTGTCAAATTCCCTTAAATTTACGCCTCACGGAGGTTCTGTTACCATCAGTACTTACACTCAGACCGAGAACAACCACGAAAAACTGATCATCAGGGTGACGGATACGGGAATGGGTATGAGTCCCGATGTCATTGACAATCTCATGAACAAGAATATTCATTTTACGACTTATGGCACTGACAATGAAAAAGGATCGGGCCTTGGATTCCAGCTCTGCAAGGAATTTGTGGCACTGAACTCAGGCCGGATCTGGATCGAAAGTATACCGGACACCGGAAGCAGTTTTTTTATAAGCCTTCCGGTTGCATAAGTCTTTTTACCTGTTAAACGCTGTTCTATCCTGCAAAAAATGCAAGGGTGGGATTGAAACACCTTATGGAAAGCCTTTTCAACCTGTTCATCAAGCTTTCTGTATAATACCGGGAAAGGATTCTCATGGGTATAGTCATAAGGAAAATGTACAATACTGAATTTTCCGGAACGAAAGAATTTATCCCCCGTTGCTTCCCGGATGCCTTCCACCGGAATTACCTTGTCGTTGCGCAATGCAATGACCATCAACCTGTCATGAAAGAATGCCATATTTTTCGCCCTTACTTTCCGAAGTGATTCCGGTGACATAATTGCCTTAAATGCCATGCCGTATTGATGCTCTGTAAACCAGGGCCGAAATTCTTTAGCCATAGAAACGGTTCTTTTGGCAATACCTGCATAAAACTTCCGGATGGTCTCAAAGGCTACACTGTCCATGATGTATTTGGAAGTTCCCTGCATATGACTGAAGACTGATCCCCCTGCAAAAAATACTATTTTTGATTTATCCAGCAGGTTGTCAGGATTACTGATCATCAACGACTGCAGCAGCATGCAGCTGATGGAATAGGCAAAGAAGTCGGCATGTGTACCCGCGCTGAACAAAGGATGGGTCCCGGCCTTTATCTCCCTGAGCAAACGAATTAAATCCATGGCACTCTGAAAACCGGAAATAAAAAACCGTTCCGGATAATCAGTAAGCCGTTCACTCAATGCAAGGTTTGCAACCGAAGCCTCCTTTATGCCGGGGTATTTTCTTTTTCTCCGTTCCAGCAATCCGGCCAGTTTTCTGGCATCTGTCCATTCCGGCAGGCCCCTGTTGATGTGATAGGACAGGGGAAACATAATGACTGCCTTGCCGGTATTTTCAGCCAGGAATTTTGCGCCAGCAAGATGCTTGTGCCAGGTTCTTTCGTTTAAACCATGGAGAAATATAATGACCTGGTCGTGTTTTTGCCTGTTATCAGGAAGGAATACCGGATAACGGAAGCGGATGTTTTCCCCTATGTGACAGTCTTCCATAAATCCTGCAGAGGTTGAAGACAAATCCGTTCGCGAATGAAACTCCATATTCCTGATCACAGTCTTGCTGTCGGGGATACTGATCACCTCGCGATCGGTGGTAAAGATATTTTTTAGCTGCAGATATTGTTCAATGAATTTCATCATGGTGCTTCTTTTCTTCACAAAATAACAGCAACCCTGGCACTTGGCACGGAAAAAGGTACTTGCTTCCCGAACATGGGATTAATACCGGGTATTCGGGGTAAAATTTAAAATACAGGGGTGAAATGCTCTAAATAAGGTGGAATAAATTTCACCCCAGCATAAAAATCCTTACTTTTATTGAGTAGAATTAACCGGCAAAATGTTACTCCTGGAAAAGAAAATTCCTGAATACCTCACCGACAGAAGAAATATTGTAAGTTTCATTCTGTTTACTGCTGCTTTTGCACTGGTATTCATTAATATCTATGCTCCCTTTGGCGTTGACAAATGGCTTAAAGTAACCGGATTGCAACTTTTTGTCTATTCCAGTATCGTTATTCTGATCGGAATGCTGGTGATTGTCATCAGCAGAATGCTCATGTATATAGTCACCAGAAGGAATCCTTTGGGTTATGGCAAATATGCCTTATGGATCATCGGTGAATTATTGGTCCTTGCGCTGGTTTATGCGATAATACAATGGTTTTTTCTGCATGTAGGAAACGATTTTATTTTGGTCCTTCGCAATTCATTTCGGATAACTGCCTTTATCATACTTCTGCCGTACGTTTTTTTTTGGTTGTATTTATCCTTCAAGGATAAATATACAACCCTCGAAAAGATCAAAAGCGGACGATCCGGTAAGGATCTTAGTGCCCCGTCTGAGAAAAAGGTTCCTGGCAGCCTTCTTATTAATTTCTTTTCGTGACGAAAAGGGAATGCTGAAATTTTCTGTTAAAAGGGAAGACTTATTGTATATTGAGGCTGCCGACAACTATGTGATTATACACTACCTCGACAACCAGAAACCTGCAAAATACATGATCAGAAATACCTTAAAACGTATTGAGCAGGAACTTCCGAATGCCGGCCTTGTTCGCTGTCACAGGTCTTTCATGGTGAATATTGACAATGTTAAGGTTATCCGAAAGGAAAAAGAAGGACTGATCATTAGTTTTGAATCACCCGCAAATATATCGGTTCCGATCTCCAAAACCTATTTTGATGATTTTATCCGCAGTTTATCGCATGTTGCCGGCCTGGATGAAAACTGAAATGGTGTTTGCTATAAATACAATAATACCCGAACTTTGTCTTCATGGAATTTCATTTGCACAACATCATCATTGCCGATAATCAGTTTCTGATCAGTGAATCCCTGAAAAAACTGCTCGCCGATGAATTCAGCATCCATGAAAGCCGCACTGTAAAAAACAAGCAAGATCTCCTGGAGGCGCTGAATCAGAAACCTGATTCTTTGCTGATCATGGATCCAGATCAAATCGATCTTGATGATTTTTCTGAAATTCGGAAAATCCTGCTTGATTACAGCAGTTGCATGGTGCTGGTGCTGACTAATTCACTTTCAAAGAATGAATTGTCGGCGTTAAATGCCGCAGGAATCAAGAACATCCTGCTCAAAACTGCAGATCGGGATGAAATACTGATGGCTTTCCGATCGGTACTGTCCGGGAAAAAATACTATTGTCAGGAGGTATTGGACATGTTCACCGAGATACATCAGGAAAAGGGCATTATTAAGGAAAACAACAGCCTGACCGGTTCCGAAATTGAAATTGTACGGTATATTGCGGAAGGGTTCACTACCAAACAAATAGCAGTGCACAAACATATCAGCTATCATACGGTAATGACCCATCGTAAGAATATCTTCAGAAAGCTGAATGTTAATAATGCTTCGGAATTGGTCATGTATGCCATCCGGGCAGGTATTATTGATACGATTGAATATCATATCTGATCCTGTCTCCATGAAACGGTGTTTTATCTCTTTATAGAAAACATGCTTCAGAATGGAAACATTTTTGTCGAAAAAGTGTTAATTTAACAAGATGAAAAGGCTGGTTTCGATATTATTGGGAATTCTCCTTCTGCTCTCCGCAACAAACCTTACTGTTGCCACACATTACTGCGGTGGAAAAATAGCAGCAACAAAGGTTTCTTTTGGGGGTAAAATGGCCACCTGTGGCATGGAATCCGACAAAAAGGAAAATCCTTCCTCAACAGCTGGCATTGACTCCAACTGTTGTGAAAACGAGTTTTCCGTTTACACGGTGGACAATAATTATGCACCCTCTGAATGTCATCAGAAACCGAACGTACCCTTTGTGCTTCACAATTTTTTTGTTCCTGCAGGATACACCTGTCAGCATAATTTCTTTCTTTCTTTACCACTCTCAGATGCCGGTCCGCCCCTGGACCATCCTGCCAGTGCCGTGTGCTTGCCCGGCATTTGTGTGTTTCGCATTTGATTTCTCCTTCCATATTGTTCTTTTGTCAGGTGAACGTTGTTGGGTTGCCTGACCAAAGCTTCTATGCATTATTCTTTGTATTCATTCCAAAATATTTAATAAGATGAAAACAATAAAAGTCATTTTGACCTCCGTGTTTGTGATGGTGTTCATCGCAGGTTTTACCGTTCAGATTGCCGGACAATCAGACTCGGCAACTTCAAAAACTGAATCAGTCAAGGTACTGGGCAATTGTGATATGTGTAAAGCCCGTATAGAGAAAGCTGCCAAAATCGATGGTGTTATAAAGGCAGAGTGGAATAAAGATTCCAAAATGCTTACACTCGTGTACAATCCTGGTAAGGTCACCAGTGAAGCTGTTCAGAAAAGGATTGCTGCAGTCGGCCATGATACTGAGAAATTCAAGGCAGATGATAAGGTTTACAGCAACCTTCCGGGATGCTGCAAATACAGATAATTTGAAAATGAGATAACTGGCAATCATGTTCAATCGCCTTGTTAAATACTTCCTGGATAACCGGCTGGTAACTTTCCTATTGCTCATTTCATTTGTGGTATGTGGTATTGCGTTTGCCCCTTTTAGCTGGAATACCGGTTTGCTCCCGCGAGATCCTGTTGCGGTAGATGCCATACCGGACATTGGTGAAAATCAGCAAATTATTGCCACCGAATGGATGGGTCGGTCACCCAAGGACATACAGGACCAGGTAACTTATCCGCTTACTACCGCTTTGCTGGGTATTCCGGGCGTACAGACAATAAGAAGCACATCCATGTTTGGTATGTCCTTTATTTATATCCTGTTTGAGGATAAGATTGATTTTTACTGGAGCCGGTCCCGTATTCTTGAGAAGTTAAACTCGCTGCCGGCCGGTACCTTGCCTGCCGAAGTACAGCCCATGCTGGGGCCCGATGCTACGGCGTTGGGACAAATATTCTGGTACACCCTGGAAGGACGCGATCCCAAAACCGGCCAGCCCAATGGTGGCTGGGACCCGCAGGAATTAAGAACCATTCAGGATTTCTACGTGAAGTACGGATTATCCGCTGCCGAAGGAGTTTCAGAGGTCGCTTCGGTGGGCGGATTTATCCGGGAATATCAGGTTGACCTGAATCCTGAAGCACTCAAGGCTTATAATGTTTCCATTATGGATGTCATGAATGCGGTTCGAAAAAGCAACCTGGATATTGGAGCTGAAACAGTGGAATTAAACAGCGTGGAATACATCATCCGGGGTCTTGGTTATATCAAGAACCTGAATGATCTGGAACTCTCCGTGATAACCGTAAGAAATAATATTCCGGTCAGGATAAAGGATGTCGCTCAGGTATCTTTTGGTCCGGCTACCCGGAGGGGAGGGCTGGACAAAGCAGGCTCAGAGGCGGTTGGTGCCGTGGTGGTGGCACGTTATGGGTCAAATCCAATGGATGTCATCAACAATGTCAAGGAAAAGATCAGGGAAATTGAGGCCGGGCTGCCCCAAAAAACATTACCGGATGGAAGTATTTCAAAGGTAACCATCATACCTTTTTATGACCGCACGGGTTTGATCAGGGAAACTCTGGGTACTCTCGAATCCGCCCTTTCACATGAAATTCTCATCAGTATCATTGTGATCATTGTTCTGGTGCTGAACCTGAGAGCCTCGCTGATTGTTGCAGGTCTGCTGCCAATTGGTGTTTTAATGACCTTTGTTTTGATGCGGTTTTTCGGCGTGGATGCCAATATTGTGGCATTATCGGGCATTGCAATTGCCATTGGGGTAATGGTAGATATCGGAATTGTTGACGTGGAAAACATTCTCAGGCATTTGGAACTGCCTGAGAATAAGGGGATACGCGGGAAAAAATTATTGAAGGTGATTTATCTTGCCACGACAGAAGTCAGGGCGGCTGTAGTCACCTCCATCGCCACTACCATCGTCAGCTTTCTTCCGGTTTTTGCCATGCAGGCAGCGGAAGGTAAGCTTTTCCGGCCATTGGCTTTTACCAAGACATTTGCCCTGCTCTCTGCCTTTATCCTGGGAATAGTAGTATTACCTACATTGGTGCATATCTTCTTTAATATCCGATTGGATACCGGCAAAATTCGCAGAATCTGGAACGGGTTCCTCATGGCAGCGGGCATTCTGTTTGCTGTGTTCTGGCATACCTGGCCGGCTCTTGCATTAACAGCCGTTGGAATAAACAATATAATGGATCATCGTTGGTCCCATAACCGCCGGGAATTTCCCAACTATATCAATATCGGCATCATGGTAATGGTGGCTGTTTACTATCTTTCAATCGAATGGTTACCGCTGGGTGCACACAATAGCGCTTTTATCAATTTTATTTTTGTAACGGCCATCGTTGCAGTTATCCTCACGGCGCTGATGTTGCTGGTGCATTTTTATGAACCCCTTCTTCGATGGTGCCTTGTTAACAAGTGGAAATTCCTTCTATTACCTTTCTTTACGGTGTTCTTTGGAATCCTCGTCTGGCTTGGCTTTGACAATCTGTTCGGCTTTGCGGCAAACGGTCTGGAAAAAGCCGGATGGAACCGTTTCCGGCAGACTGCGTTCTGGCAGAGCGCTATAGAAGCGTTTCCTGGTACCGGCAAGGAGTTCATGCCATCCCTCAACGAAGGTTCTTTTCTTCTTATGCCAACCAGTATGCCGCATACAGGTATTGAAAAAAACCTGGAGTATATTGAAATCCTTGATAAAAGGCTTTCAGCAATTCCTGAAGTGGAAATGGCAGTGGGCAAATGGGGGAGGGTAAATTCAGCGCTTGATCCGGCACCGGTGCAGATGTTTGAAAACACCATCAATTACAGACCGGAGTATATTCTTGATGAGAATGGCCACCGGATGCGCTTTAAAACCGACAAACACGGCAGTTTTATTCTTCGGAACGGAACAACTTACCATACCCAGGCAGGAATTCTTCCGCGTTATTCCTGCCGATAGTCTGATACCTGATAAAAAGGGCGAATATTTTCGTCAATGGAGGCCGCACATTAAAAAACCTGCGGATATCTGGAATGAAATCGTTGCGGTTACCAATATCCCGGGACTTACCTCTGCTCCGAAACTTCAGCCCATTGAGACACGGCTGGTCATGCTATCCACCGGCATGCGTGCACCCATGGGGCTTAAAGTATATGGTCCCGACCTGGAAAGTATCGAACACGCCGGAATGCAGTTGGAACAGGCTCTAAAAGAAGTGCCTTCGGTAAAAGCCTCATCGGTATTTTATGACAGGGCAGTCGGTGCTCCGTATATTGAAATACAGTTGAACCGTGAGGCCATGTCACGATATGGCATGAGTATCAGTGACGTACAGGAAGTTCTGCAGGTCGCTGTGGGAGGTATGTCACTCAGCAGCTCGGTGGAGGGACGTGAACGATTTCCGATACGGGTCCGATATGCACGTGAATTGCGTGATGATCCGGAGGACCTCAAACGTATTCTTATTCCGGCCATGAACGGTGTTCAGATTCCCCTGGATGAAATTGCAGCTATACAGTATTCCAGGGGCGCCCAGATGATCCGAAGCGAAGATACCTTCCTGGTGGGTTATGTTATTTTCGACAAACAGGAGGGCAAGGCAGAGGTGGATGTAATTCAGGAAGCTGCCAATTTACTGAATCAGAAAATTGAATCCGGCACACTTCAACTCACTGCCGGGGTATCCTATAAATTTGCCGGAAATTATGAGCATCAGATCAGGGCTGCAAAACGACTGGCCATTGTGATCCCGCTTAGTCTTATATTGATCCTGCTTTTGCTGTATTTTCAGTTTCAGACTGTCACAGCCTCGGTCATTCATTTCTCCGGTGTCTTTGTTGCTTTTTCAGGTGGCTTTATCATGCTTTGGCTATACGGACAGGATTGGTTTATGAACTTTGCCGTGGCTGGCATAAACCTGCGTGATCTTTTTCAGATGCATTCCTTAAATCTTAGTGTGGCCGTCTGGGTGGGATTCATCGCCCTTTTCGGCATCGCCACGAACGATGGCGTGATCATGGGTACCTATATTCACCAGGTGTTTGAAAACAGTCATCCGCAAACGGTTCAACAGGTCAGAGAGGCTGTAGTATCAGCTGGCAAGAAACGGGTTCGTCCAGCCATGATGACTACTGCTGTCGCCATTATTGCTCTTTTGCCGGTACTTACCTCTACCGGGAAAGGTGCTGAAATCATGGTTCCCATGGCCATACCAACATTTGGGGGAATGATCATACAGGTGATGACCATATTTGTGGTTCCCCTGTTTCAGGCCATCTGGAGGGAGAGAAAAGTGAAGTGAATAAGTGAAGTGAAAACTAAAAGTGAATAGTGAATAACTAAAAGTGAAAATTGAAAAATGAAAATTATCATCATTGCGTTTGGGTTAATTACCGCACTTACTGCCGGCGCACAGGATAGCCTGTATCACTATTTGATGATCGCTACGAAAAATAATCCGGTTGTATTGCAGAAGTTCTTTGAATATGAGGCCGCATGGCAGAAAATACCCCAGGTGGGCAGTTTACCTGATCCCGAATTGAGTATGGGAGTGTTTCTCAGTCCCATGGAACTTGTTGGTGGAAATCAGGTGGCTGATCTGAGGTTAATGCAGATGTTCCCCTGGTTCGGAACACTCAGAAATGCCAGGGATGAAATGAGCATGATGGCCAATGCCAAATTTGAAATATTCAGGGATGCCAAACTGCAACTGTATTATGAGATACAAAAAACCTGGTATGCCCTGTATAAGGTACAACAGGATATCCTTATTTCGGAAAAGAACATCGGTATTTTACGTTCTTTGGAGAGACTCTCCCTGACGAAATTTAAAACCGCATCGGCCGGAGGGAGCAGCAGCACCACATCTGATGCGCCCATGCCGGCAGGTGTGCTGCCGACCAATGATAATATGGCACCCGGTTCAGCGACAATGGCAGGAAAGTCCGGAGCCGGCGCCCAAAGATCATCCGGACAGGTTTCATCCGGTATGACTGGAAATTCCATGGGAACTGCTCCGGGCACTTCCGGTCTGGCTGATCTGTATCGCATACAGATGGAGATAGGTGAACTGGAAAACAACATTGCCCTGCTCAGGACTGAGCTGAATACCATGACCGCGCTTTTTAACAATTACCTGAACCGACCCGTGCAGATGCCCGTTTCTTTGCCGGATACGTTGATCGCCGATACACTTTATTTGTCATTGCAGGCTGTTGAAGACAGCATGTTTTCAGGGAACCCGATGTTGGAAATGCTTCAATATGAACAGCAATCCTTTGAGTACAGGACAAAAATGGTCACCAAAATGGGTTACCCCATGATAGGATTGGGATTGAATTATTCGGTGATCAGCAAAAACGAGATGTCGGCTTCCGAAATGAACGGAAAGGATATGATTATGCCCATGGTCAGTGTCACGTTGCCCATATACCGGAAAAAGTACAAATCCATGCGTTTGGAAACCGACTTATTAAGAAAAGCATCGGATCAAAGCTATTCCGCGGCGGTTAACAATTTAAAAACCGAGTATTACCAGGCCATACAGCTGTATGAGGATGCCCGGCGCAGGGTAAGGCTTTATGAAAATCAAAGGTTGCTGGCCACCAAATCACTCGGCATTATGCTGAAAAGCTTTGCAGGTTCCGGTTCCGGACTGACTGAGGTTTTAAGGATCCGTCAGCAGACGCTTGAATTTGAAAAAATGCAGGTTGAAGCACTGGCTGATTACCATACAGCCCTGGCCTGGCTGAACAAACTGGGGAATCTGGAAATAAATGAAATGGATACAAACAATCAATAGATACATCATGAAAAAGCTTTTATCGAACCAAAAATTCCGGTATGGTCTTTTTGTAATGGTTGGAATTATTCTGGGCTGGCTGATTTTTCATACTCCGCGCACCATCTCCGATGATCACGATCATTTGTCGCGGTCGGAACAGGCAACGATCTGGACCTGCGCCATGCATCCCCAGATACAGATGCCGGAACCCGGAAAATGTCCCATCTGTGCGATGGATCTTATTCCGCTTAAACAAAGCAATGTGGTAACGGATCCTGGTGCAGTGCATCTGACTAAAGAAGCGATCCAGCTGGCCAATGTGATGACATCCGTGGTTTCCCGACAAAAGGCGGTCCATGAAGTGCGTTTATACGGGAAGGTCCAGGCTGATGAAAGATTGCTGCAGACTCAGGTAGCTCATATTCCGGGACGCATCGAAAATTTACTGGTGAGTTTCACAGGTGAAACAGTGCAGCAGGGACAATCCCTGGCCATCCTTTATTCTCCTGAACTCATCACTGCGGAGCAGGAATTGCTGGAAGCCGCCAACAGCAAACAATCCCAACCAGAAATTTATGAGGCTGCCAGAGAGAAACTCCGGCAGTGGAAAATCCCGGAATCGCAAATATCTGCGGTGGAGCAGTCAGGCAAAATCCGGGAACAGGTGGAAGTGGTATCCAATACAACCGGGATTGTTACAGCCAGGCGGGTTAACAAAGGGGATTATGTCAACCAGGGTGCAGTATTATTCGAGGTAGCCGACCTTTCGAAAGTGTGGGTACTGTTCGATGCCTACGAAAGCGATCTTATGTTTTTAAGGGTGGGGGATGAACTGGAATTCACGGTTCAGGCTTTACCAGGCACAAGGTTTTCCGGTAAAATTTCCTTTATCGACCCGGTCATCGATCCGGTAACCCGGGTGGCCCGTGTAAGAACCGAAGCAGTGAATCAAAACGGAAGGTTAAAGCCTGAAATGTTCGTCACCGGAATTGTGAGATCCGGCATGGATGAATTCGGGAATGCGGTTGTTATTCCCAGGTCGGCTGTGCTTTGGACCGGCAAGCGATCAGTGGTGTATGTAAAAAATGAGGCTACCGGTGAACCTGTATTCAACCTCAGGGAAATAGATCTTGGGCCGATGATGGGTAATGGCTACGTGGTTACTGATGGTTTATCCGAAGGTGAGGAAATAGTCACCCAGGGCGCGTTCAGTGTGGATGCTGCCGCACAGCTTGAAGGGAAACCAAGTATGATGAATAAGGAAGATGATAAAGTGACCACAGCGTATCATCCGGAGGATGAACATATTCCAGTAAATGAGCAGTTCAACAGTTTATTTGACCAATACATTGTTTTAAAGAATGCTTTCGTTCAAAGTGATGCAAAAAAAGTACAACAAGCCGCTCGCCATGTGCAGCAATTCCTGGCACAAACAGAAATGAAATCACTTAAAGGGGACGCCCTGACACAATGGCTGGACATATCTCGAAAACTGAATAATCAAATCAGGCAAATTGCATCGTCCAGTGTTTTGGAGGAACAACGAATTCTTTTTTCGGATTTCAATCTTCTGTATTACAAGGCAGTTAGGAATTTTGGCTTAATGGCGAAAACAGTTTATTATCAGTTTTGTCCGATGGCGAATAACGGTGCAGGGGCTTATTGGCTGAGTGAAACCTTGGATATCCGTAACCCATATTATGGGGAAGAAATGCTTACGTGCGGAGAAACTAAAGAAACACTGACTAAAAAAGCTGAATAAAATGAATACGAAGGCATGTGCAGGGTTTACATATAATGTGTGAATGATGTAATGTTTTACCAAAGTTGTGTAACACTATGGCCTTTAAATGGCCGTAATTTTACACATGGTCAAATTCGGATTCCCCGCCATTAGGGGTAAAAAAGCAATTAAAATAATTCTCGGGATTTTTGTCCTCCTGGTATTGTTCAAACTTCTAACCGTGTTTCTTGTTGAGCCCTGGATTAAGAATAAAATAAAGGCAACATGGAATGAAAGGAGCATGGATTATAGCATTGAAATAGGCAAGGTTCACATGCTGATGATGGCATCAGGGATTAAGCTCGAAAAGATAAGAATAGCTTCAAAGCAGCATCAGGATAGCGCCATGGATGTTGAAGGGGAAATAGCGTTTGTTAGGATTACAGGAATCAACCTTGCGAAAGCAATTTTCAAAAAGGATATTGCTATCCGGACGGTAACCATTTCAAATTTTCGTGTTGAGGGGAAAATGCCCTTCACGAAGGATGCTGTGCCGCCAATGCTTTCATCGCTGAATATCCGGATAGACGAAGTAAGATTCGTTAAAACAGACGTGGCAATGGAAAATACCGCAAATGCACAGGCTTATTCGGTGCAGGAAGGCGATTTAAAGATGTACGATTTACGGATAGAAATCCAGGACTCCTTATCCCCTGACATTATAAAGCAATTTGAATTCAAAGCCAAAGCATTACATTCGGTTTCCGCCGACAGTTTGTATTCGTATAAGGTCAATGGCATAGCCTATTCTTCCATTTCGAAAAAGCTGGTGGTTGATGATTTTTCTGTTCAACCGAATTATTCAAATTATCCTTTCACAGCACGAAGCGCCTATCAATCGGTTCGGGTAGAGGCTGTGCTAAGCAACATTCAGGTTCACGGTTTTCCGGCCATGGCTTACTTAAAATCGAGAAGCCTTATAAGCTCCTACATTGAGATCGGAGAAATGAACATACATGCTTTTCGCGATAAACGTAAGGAATTCAGGCATATTGACAAACCTGAATTCCAGGATATGATCTACAACTATCCGGGAAAAATAAACATAGATTCCATTGTTGTAGTAAACGGGAATGTCTTTTACACTGTGCATGGCGAACAGGCAAACGAGCCGGGGAAAATCAGTTTTAATGAGATACATGCCAAGATCAGCAAACTAACCAACGACACCCTTTATAAAACAAATAAGGCCTATTTGGAACTTAAAGGTGAAACCCTTTTAATGGGAAAAGGCAGGATGACTGTAGCATTAAAGGCAGAAATATTCGACTATCATAATACATTTTCATTACATGGGACCCTGTCAAACCTGGAAGCAAAAGAATTGAATCCCATTTTGGAGAAAAATGCATTTGTGTATGCCACCTCAGGTAAAATAGATGCCATGCACTTCAGTTTTATGGCAAATACTTCCAAAGCGACCGGCAAAATGACTTTGCTTTACCATGAACTGGATCTTGCAGTTAAGGACAAGCACACGGATGATACCACTGCATTTAGAGAGCGGCTAATTTCATTTATTGCCAACAGGACAGTGATGGATTCAAATCCACTACGTGGTAATGACGTCAGGGAGGGAATAATAGATTTCGAAAGAGACCCTGAAAAATTTCTGTTTAATTATTGCTTCAAGTCCATCCTATCAGGAATCAGATCCACCCTTCTCAAAAGTCATAGTTAAATACAGACGGGGAAAAACAGTCAACTTTTTTCCTTAGGCAGGAATCATTGTTTCTGGCTGTACTTTGTCATTTGTTTTTGTGTTTTTTCATAATATATTGCGCAATAACTGCTATTTGTTTTGTTTAAACCACATTTCATTATGAAAAACATATCCTTGATCTTAGTAAGTCTTATGATGTTGCTTTTCGCAAACTGTAAAAAAGAAAAAATGACTGAGAATCCTTTCTTTGGCGAGTATACCACACCATTTGGGGTCCCCCCGTTTGATAAGATTGATACCACGCATTATATGCCTGCCTTTATCGAAGGGATGAAACAACAAAATGCTGAAATTGATGCCTTAGTCAGCAATCCCAATGAACCTGATTTTGATAATACCATTCTGGCTTTTGACCGATCAGGCCTGATGCTTACCCGTGTGCGGAGGGTTTTTTCACCCTGAATGATGCCAATACCAACGAACAGATGCAGGCTATAGCACGCCAGGTGAATCCCCTGTTGTCGAAACACCAGGATGATATTTACCTGAATGAAAAACTGTTTGCACGAATCAAAGCTGTGTATGACAAAAGGCATGACATGCAACTCGATTCTCAGCAGATCAGGGTAACGGAAAAGTACTACCGTGATTTTGAACGTATGGGAGCCAATCTGCCAAAAGACAAACAGGATGAATTGCGTAAAATAAATACCGAATTATCTATGCTTTCCCTGACTTTTGGTCAGAACCTGCTGGCTGAAACCAATAAGAATTTTAAGTTGGTGATCGAAGACTCTGCCGACCTGGCCGGATTGCCGGAAAGCATTATCAGTGGTGCTGCAGAAACTGCCAGTGAGGCCGGACTTGAAGGCAAATGGGTATTTACCCTTTCCAAGCCCAGCATGATTCCCTTTCTGCAGTATTCCGATAAGCGTGAACTGAGGGAAAAGATATACAGGGGCTATTTCATGCGCGGCAACAACGGCAATGCAAACGACAACAATGCCGTTGTGGCCAGAATAGTCAATTTGCGGGTAAAGAAAGCCCGGTTGCTGGGATTACGAAAGCTTTGCCGAATATATTATCGATGATAACATGGCCAAAACCCCGGGAAATGTTTATGATTTCCTGATGAAACTTTGGGATGCCTGCTTTGCCCATGGCCAAAAGAGAGGTGACCGAAATGCAGAAGATCATCGATCGGGAAGGCGGGAAATTCAAACTTCAGCCATGGGACTGGTGGTATTATGCCGAAAAAGTACGGAAAGAAAAATATGATCTGGATGACAGTGCACTCAGACCCTATTTCAGCCTGGACAATGTTCGCGACGGAATGTTCATGGTTGCCGGCCAGTTATATGGCATTACCTTTACAAGACGGAATGATCTTCCTGTTTATCAGAAAGATGTTGAAGTGTATGAGGTTAAAGAGGCCGATGGCAGTCCGGTAGGCATTCTGTATCTCGATTATTATCCCAGGGATGGTAAGGGTGCGGGTGCCTGGTGTACCGACCTCCGTTCACAGATCTTGGAAAATGGCAAGCGGACCGATCCGGTGATCTCCATCGTTTGCAATTTCACAAAACCAACGGCTGATACTCCTTCCTTGCTGAACTGGGACGAGGTGACTACCTTGTTCCATGAGTTTGGACATGGTTTGCACGGCTTGTTCACCCAGGGAAGCTATTACCGGACCGCCGGCGTTGTTCCCAATGATTATGTGGAACTTCCCTCCCAGATCATGGAAAACTGGGCAGGTGACCCGAATGTGATCAGGACCTATGCCGCCATTACAAAACCGGTGAGGTCATTCCCGAAGAATTGATCACGAAAATTCAAAGCAGCGGTCTTTTCAATCAGGGCTTCGGAACGGTGGAATATCTCGCCGCCTCCCTGCTTGGACCTGGATTATCATATTCTTACAGATACACTTAATCTGCAGGTGGGAAGTTTTGAAACACAGGCCATGAATAAGATCGGCCTGATCAGCGAAATCATACCAAGGTACCGCAGCACCTATTTTGCCCACATCTTCGACGGTGGTTATGCTGCCGGCTATTATGTATATATCTGGGCCGAAGTGCTAGATGCCGATGCATTCACCGCCTTTAAGGAATCAGGGGATATTTATAATCCCGAACTTGCCGCTAAATTCCGGAAATATTGCCTGGCCGCATCGGGTGACGACGAAGGAATGGTGCAGTATAAGAAATTCCGGGGTAAGGATCCTTCTGTTGAGGCTTTACTGAAGAGAAGGGGACTGAAATAGAGGAAGCAGGAAGCAGGGCATAGGGAGCTTGTTGAAACCAACATCAACAATATTACGTACTTACTAACGTTTATTGTGTAAATCCTTAAACAAAACCCGTTATGAAATTTCTAAATCTCCTTGCGTTAATGCTGACTTTGTCTTTGGCGGGATTAACTTCCTGCGAAGAAAATTCTGATCCTGCTGATAATGAAGATATTCCAAGCAACATAACTGGCGAAACCATCGCCGGTTATGCTATTGCTAAAGAAGAGATCCTTCGTTCCATTCCGGAAGAATACCTGGATGCAGCCCGGAACAACCTCCATGTTGCGTATCAGCATACCTCTCACGGCACCCATGTCTCCTATGGTCTTTTTGGCCTGCAGGATTTTAAAAATGGGGATGAACTCCTTTTTGGGATAACCAATAACAGTCCGGAAACAAATAAGCTCGATTTCCGTGATTATGCACTGGCCGGTTATGCCGAAGGAGGTGATGATGCTGCCGACCTGAGCAGGGATGAAACTGCCTTTATACAGGCCACCCGCAATTTTCTGGATGATCCTGACAATGCTGACATTAATGTGGTGATGTGGTCGTGGTGCAGTATAGGCGGGCATAACGTAACCGGTAACTATCTTCCGGGTATGCAAACGCTGATCAATGAATATGGGGCAGGAGGAAGTAAGGTTGGTTCAGGTTCCGGGAAAAGAGAAAACCCGGTAACCTTTGTTTTTATGACCGGGCACGCCGAAACCAGCAGCAATGTTGGCTCGGGAAGACCTAAGAATCAGGCGGATACCATTATTGGGTATTGCAACGCAAAAAAGTACTTCTGCCTGGACTATTATGGGATTGATACCCATGATATGGAGGATAATTATTGGGAGGATGCCGGTGATAATGGCAACTCAGAGGATTACGGAGGAAACTTCTATGTGGATTGGCAGGGGACCCAAACTGAGGGCTCGGGTTATTTTTATAACAGGGATGCTCCGGGTGGCGGAATAACCTATGGTGATCATAATACACAACACATCACCGCCAACCGTAAAGCTTTTGCCATGTGGTGGATACTTGCCAGAATAGCGGGCTGGGATGGCCAAATATCAAATTAAGACCAGGTTTGTCTCAGAAAACGCACCCAGTTGCCAAACATAATATTTTCAATGTCCTGATCCTTAAATCCTCTGGATTTTAGCAAATCAGGCAATTTCTGAAGGTCCGCGATTGTGTCCACCTCTTGCGGACCTTGTTCTTTTCCAAAGGCACCGTCAAGGTCCGATCCGATGGCTGCATGTTTCGAATTTCCGGCAATCTGGCAAATGTGATCAATGTTCAGGATCATCTGTTCAAGACTGACCCCCATTCCGGCAGGCGTTGATACTCCGCGTATCCAGTCTGGTACCATCATCCATGCATCAAGCGCAACACCGATAACTGCATGGCGCTGTATGAGTGCATGAATTTGCCTGTCGTCCAGCTGCCGGTGGTGCGGTACAAAAACACGGCAGTTATTATGGCTTGCCCAAACCGCACCGTGAAACAGATCGAGCGTTTCCCAAAAGCCTTCATCATTCAGGTGTGTGGCATCCAGAATCATCCCGAGATGTTCAATTTCCTTGAGCAGCTCTCTTCCTTTTGCTCCAATTCCGCCGGTGGCTTCGGTACCCTGGGCATAGGTACCCGGACCGTAATGTGCCGGTCCGATAGCTCTCAGTCCATTTGAATAAGCCCGTTCAAGGTGTGCCGGTGTGATAATGGAGTCCGCTCCCTCCAGGCTCAGAATATAACCTATCGGCAAATGTTCCGACGGCGTCTCCCATAGCTTCAGATGATGCTCAAGCTGTTCTAAGTTCCTTATCTGAACCATTTCCCCTATCTCTTCCATAGTCCGGTACCAGGCTAATTGCCCCTGCGTCATGGCCCATGCCTGGTAGGGCGATTTCCAGCCGGATAATGTATTACCAGGTTTTACATACCGGGCTATTTGTGTGGCTACGCACAAACCAACCTTTCCCTTTCTCATTGCCGGTAAACTCACTGTCCCGTTCTTCCGGTCGGGTTTATCCGACATGCCCTTTTCCTGTTCCCTGATTTCTTCCACGCTGCGGGTCAAATCACGGTTCCATTCGAGGGCATTCATAGACAGGTCAAGATGACCATCAACAATCAGGTGTGTCATAGATCCAAGGATTCATTTGTTTTTACAGTGTTATCATCCGGTCGCGGGCATCAATCTGCCATTCTCCGGATACCCTGGCATTCCTGATGATATAGGCCGATTTATAACGTGGAACTGTTGGACAGATGTGCCAGGGGATCCCGTACAGTGCATCCCCCGGATTCCATTGTTCCGACGCATCGGTTTCAATCACAAGATGCTCTTCGCTGTGGTTAACAAAACGGCTTACCGGAATATCCAACAAGGTAATTCGCGGATGAGGCATTTCAGCAGCAATGGCCTTATGTCCGAGATCGAGGCACAGCAGGTTCCTGTTAGGTTTGCTGACTACCCTGGTCAATAACACAGCGGCCGGCAAAAAATCGAGGTCAGGGAAATTATTCTGGTAACCGCTATCCCAAAGTACGCAGGTTCCCGGACTGGTTTCTGTATTACTGCGATGTGCATGAACAGGGAAGGTTGGGGTTCCACCGGCTACTATCACCGGTACTTCATATCCTGCATGGCGGATGTCGCCGATCAGGGTATTCACCAACTGAAAGTCCCTTTCACATATTTTTTTGCGCTCATGAATATCCCGTTCATGGATGTGGCCATCATAGACATGTAAACCCCGGGTTCTGATAAATGGCAACCCGCTGATCTTTTGATACATGAGCAAAGCCTCTTTCCCGGGCAACACGCCGGTCCTGTCCATTCCGTTGTTGATATCCAGCCACAGATCGGTTTCCTGTTTTCGTGCAGCAGCCAGCACAGCTATTTGTTCAGCCACTGCAGGGGAATCAACGAGGGTTGAAAACCTTGATCCCGAATAAAAACTTTGCAGTTTGAAATATCCGTCCAGATGAGGTCCAACGGGCTGCATGGCAAGCATAATATCCTTACCGCCACATTTCGCCACCATTTCAGCCTCAGCCAGTGTGGAGCATTTGAATTTGGAGATACCGTACTGGATCTTGAGTTTAACGATCTCCGCCATTTTATGGGTTTTAACATGCGGGCGCAAATGATCAGGCCCGCCTGCCAGGTTCAACATCCGCTGAAGGTTTGCCTCAATCCGGTCGGGAAATATCAGTAGGGCCGGAGTCGGAATTCCGGCCGTTCCTTCGACATGATACCATTGATCCATAAAACTGCTGTGCCGTTTATCCTCAATAGAGTTCAAATACCGCTTCAATTTCCACGGCAATATTCATAGGCAGGAACATGCCAACAGCACTGCGAACACCTATACCGTAATCCTGACCGAATACCTCGGCCATGAGCTCGCTGAAACCGTTTATTACAGCAGGGTGCTGTCCAAAATCGGCAGTACTGTTTACCATTCCGAGCACTTTGACTATTCTTTTGATTTTGTTGAGATCCCCAATCTGACTTTTGATGGTGGATAGCATGGTAAGACCAACCTGTCTGGCGGCAAACTTACCTTCTTCAAGGCTCAGGTTGTCACCAACCCTGCCTGTCATCAGTGTTCCGTCATCTTTCATCGGACCTTGTCCGGATACATAAAGCATCTTGTCAATGACAAGAACAGGTTTGTACACCCCAACCGGTTTCGGAGCGGGAGGCAAACTCAGGTTAAGCGCAATAATACGCGATTCAGGAGTTTCGTTCATAGTTTATAGTATTGTATTGAGTAGCAGAACACCAATTAAACCGGAAACGCCAACAATGGTTTCCATGACCGTCCAGGATCTCAGCGTATCTTTGACACTGAGGGTGAAGTATTCCTTGTACATCCAGAAGCCCACATCATTGACCTGAGAAAGCACCAGGCTTCCGGCGCCGATCGAAATTACCATCAGTTCTGCATTTACCGCACCTGTTGAAACCAAAGGAAGGACAATTCCTCCGGCTGTCAGGGCCGAAACGGTGGCCGATCCCACACAAATACGCAAAACTGCCGCGATCAGCCAGCCCAGGAATAACGGAGAAAGCTTGGAATGGCTCAATAATCCGGCAATGTAGTCGCTTACTCCGCTGTCGGTGAGGACCTGTTTCAGGATCCCCGCTCCGGCAATAATAAGCAGCACCATGGTTATGCTCGTAACAGATCTGGCCATTGTTTCGGAGAGTTCCTTCATTTTTTTCCCCCTTACCAGTCCGAGCGTGACCATGGCCACCAGCACGGAAATCAGAAGGGCAACAGGGGGATTGCCGATGAAGCTGATGATCTTGCCTATCGGGGTCTCCTTCAGGAATGTCAGGTCGATAATGGTAGATACAATGATCAGGATAACAGGCAGAATGGCGGTAAGGACACTTACGGTCATCCCGGGCATTTCCTCCTCGGACAGTATCCTTGGATTTACAAATTCTTTCAGCGGGGCTGCAGGGATCTTCTTAAGCGTTCTTGCAAAAAACGGTCCCGCCAGGATTATCACCGGTATGGCAATAACAATGCCATAAAGCAACACCTTTCCCACATCAGCGTTAAACATGATCGATATGGCGGAAGGAGAGGGATGCGGTGGAAGAAATCCGTGGGTAACGGAAAGTGAAGCGATCAGGGGAATACCGACATACAGCAGGGGCAATCCCGTTGAGGCTGCCACGGTAAAGATCAGGGGAACCAGGATCACGAAGGCAACACTGTAAAACATGGAAATTCCGATAATAAAACCTGTGAGCACCATGGCCCATTGAATGTACTTAATTCCAAAAAGGCTGATAAGCTTTGAAGAGATCCTTTGTGCCGCTCCGCTTTCAGCAACAAGCTTGCCCAGCATGGCTCCAAAGCCGAGTATCATCACCAGTGATCCGAGCGTACTGCCAAGACCTGTCTCCACAGATTTGATCAGATCACCGGGAGGCATGCCCTCTGATATGCCCACAAAGAGTGCAACAATGACAAAGGAAATGAAGGTTTCCAGTTTGACAACCGTGATCAGCAGGATCAGCAGAGCGATCCCAAGAATGACAATGAAAAGAGGCATAGAACAGTTTTTTATCGATCCAACACCATAAAAAATAAAGATATTAAAACATTTTAACTCTCACGCCTGTCATGCATCAATAATTCCACCGCGTTATCCATCGAACCTGCCCGGATGATCCTGGTTCCGTTCACAAAGAATATCTCATCCGCATTTTCGATGGTATTCAGTCGATGAGCAATAATGATACGAGTTGTAGATGCCGGCAATTTTTGGAGTATGGATTCAAGCTGCTGTTCTGTAACGGTATCAATATTGGCAGTAGCTTCATCCAAAATCAATACTTCGGGTTTTCGAAGGACCACGCGCATAAAGGCAATCAGCTGCTTCTGCCCCAAACTAATGGTTTCCCCGCTATTCAGCACCTTTGTTTCCAGTCCATCCTCAAAGCGATTCAGCAGACTTTCCAATCCGGCCTGCCTGAATACTTCAGCCAGGTGCTCCTTCGACAGGCCGTCATAGGACTCATTTCCGTAAAGGATATTTTCCCGGACCGTTCCGGTAAAAAGAAAAGGTTCCTGCAATATAAACCCGATCTTTGCTGTCCGTTCTTCAGGCGCAAAAGATCGTAAATCTTTTCCGTTTAGCAGCACCATCCCCCGGGTCGGGTCATACAACCGGGCTATCAGGGATGCTGTTGTAGTTTTTCCACCGCCTGTAGGACCTACAAAAGCATAGGTCTTTCCTCTTTCCAGTTCAAAGCTGACCCTGTGCAATACTTCCTTGCCATTGGGATAGCTGAAAGAAACATTCCTCAGGGAAACCGAAGCGGAATCGCAGGGCTCCGGCTGCGGAACGGTTGATTTCAGATTGGATTCCAGCGAAAGGATATGGGATATTCGGTCCCATCCTGCCAGGGCGATCTGAAAATTGGTCCACAAAGCTGCCAATTGCCGGAGCGGATTATAAAAATTGCTGATATAGCTTAAAAAACTGATCAACAGACCCACGGTGAAATGATTGGTGGATATCAGGTAAATTCCAAACGCGAGGACGATCAACTGCCCGATATGGGAAAAGAACCCGTATACAGGCATGAAGAGGTTATTTGCCATGCCTGCTTTTATGGATAGGTTGAAGTTTTCATTGTTTACCTCATCAAAACGTTCCCTGAAATAACTGCGTCGATTGTAGGCAATGACAACCTTGAAATTTGCCAGGCTTTCCTGAACTTCCGCACTCAGATTTCCGGTACTGGCAAGACTGGCGGCGTTTTTTTCTTTACCCAGGGCGAGACGAACCGGGTGAACAGCACCAGTACCAGGGCAGGTGCCAGGGCGGCAGCCCCCAGTGGCAAATTGATTGACAAAAGAAACATCCCGGCACCGGTCATGATGAAAATACTTCCGATAAACTGCATGAGCGATTGTGAAAAAAACTGGTTCAGTTTGTCCGTATCGTTGTTAATTCTCGAGATCAGATCGCCGGCTTTATTTTCGTTGAAAAATGCGATGGGAAGTTCCTGCAATTTGATAAAAATTGCATTGCGCAATTTGTATAATACCCGTTGACCGACACCTCCCATCAATTTGGTTTGCAGGTAACTGGTTACTAACGAGATGAGATACATGCCCAACAGGATTCCCGAAAAAACCAGGACGCCGTGGTATTGTTTGGTCTGCACATAGGTGTCAATGGTGTGTCCGATCAGTAACGGACCCAGGAGGGTAAGCGATGAATGGATTAAAATAGTGGTTAATGACAGAATCAGATTTTTTTTCTCATCTGCAAGGATCACAAGCAGTTTCTTAAGTGCTGCGAACGTATTCGTGCCCTTTTTCACTTCCGGGGTACCGATGTTAAGCTTGTAGGTCATAGTGACTGGTACTTCGCTGGGAATTAAAAATTTGTACGTATTCAGGACATTGCTGGAGCAGTAGATTATGGGTACCTGATGCAATAATCTCTCCCTCCATCAGCAGAATGATCTGTTCATAATGCTCAACCGATGCAATCTTCTGGGCAATGGTGAGGATGGTTATTCCGGGATAATTGACATAAATATTTTCCATGATTTTTCGCTCAGTTCTTTTGTCAACCCTTGCGGTAAAATCATCAAGCAATAGAATGCGCGGATTCAGGGCCAGCGCTCTGGCCAGCATAATGCGCTGCTTCTGGCCGCCTGATAAACTGGTTCCGCGTTCAGAAACTACTGTATCCAATTTATGCGGCAGGGAATCGATAAAGTTCCTAAGTTCGGCTGTTTCAATAGCCTTCTCCAACATTTCATCAGATACCTGATTACTGAAGGCAATGTTTTCCCGAAGACTGATATTGAATACAATACTGTCCTGAAAAACAAAACCTACCTGACGGTAAAAGATATCTTTTCTGAAATCAAGAATGGATGTTCCGTCAAAAAGTACATCCCCCTGGTCGGGTTTTACCAATCCGGTAAGCAAATAGAGCAACTGAGTCTTTCCGGCTGCCGTTGGTCCTATGATCGCTGTTTTTGATCCGGGTTTGATCTCCAGGTCAATATTCTTCAGGGCAGGTTTTTCCTCATAGGCCACCGTAACATTGTTCAGGACAATATGACCGGACAATATGCCCTCATAACTGCCCGAATCCGGAGCTTCACTTGCTCCCAGCACTTCCTGAACCCTCTGGTAGGAGGCCGTGGCCTGCGCGATGATATTGCTCATGAATCCAATGACCAGGATAGGGAATATCAGAATGGATATATAACTGTTGAATGCGGCAAAATTACCAAGCGTCATGGTACCCGAGATCACAAAATGTCCGCCCAGGGTAAGAACAGTGAGCATGGCCAGGTTACTGACAAAGGTGATAACCGGTATTAAGGCTGCAAACAGGCTGAGGATGGCCAGTCCAAGATCGCGTGACGCCGTATTGACTTTCAGGAACTTCTGATATTCCTGCTGTTGGGAATTAAGCACACGGATGAGCGTTGCGCCCAGGATGCTCTCATTGATGACCCTGTTGAGCCAGTCAATTACCTCACGGCTCTTCTTGAACAATACCCTGACTTTGCGCAGCATGATGTAAAATGCACCACCGATAACCGGTATTATGACCAGAACAGCCAGTGCAAGCCTCCAATTGATGGAGAGCAGCATGACACTTGCTCCGGCAATGACAAATACCGACGATACAATCGAAACAACGGCCTGTGCGACAAACATCTTGATCGAATCGATATCGGAGGTCAGGTTGGTGAGCAATCGCGAAGGATTGGTCCTTAATATATAGGCAAATGACTGCCGGGAGATCTTGTCCGATACCCGTTTTCTCAGATCCCTGGCGGCTTTTTCAGAAGTATAGGTTTGGACAATACCCTGAAGATAGCGTGAAAACAAGAATGAAGGCGGCCGCCACCAGAAAATTAGTGATTACTTTGCTGAGCAACAGGTTTCCATTGCCATAAGCGTCTATTCCGCGGGAAATGATGATGGGTATAAGCAGATTAATGCCATTCCCCACCAATGCCAGCAATACCAGAAGTATGACCATTCCGGTATATGGCTTTAACAAGCTGAATATAGAGGCTCCATGGGAGGAATCTTCCGCTAATACCACTGGAGATTTACGCATCGGTTAATCGAACTGTAAGAAACTGCAAAGAAACAACAAAAGTTGCTTCAATATTATTTCTGCCAATCAATTTGATTATTTAAATTGCAGACATTAACCAGGAAAATATTTCTTCAACTTATCTAAACCACCAGCATCACAATGGCGAAACGCAACGATATTCACAAAGTGCTGATCATCGGATCAGGACCCATTATCATCGGTCAGGCCTGTGAATTTGACTATTCCGGGACCCAGGCCTGTAAGGCATTACGTTCATTGGGTTATAAAATCGTACTGGTGAATTCAAATCCGGCCACCATCATGACCGATCCCGGAATGGCCGATGTGACCTATATTGAACCTCTGAATGAATATGCCCTTACGGAAATCATCAAGAAAGAAAGGCCGGATGCGCTTCTTCCGAACCTGGGTGGTCAAACCGGTTTGAATCTTTCCTCATTGCTGGCTAAAAAGGGAATCCTGGACAAATACAATGTCAAGGTAATCGGGGTGAATATCGATGCTATTGAACGAGGCGAAGACCGTGTGGCTTTTAAGGAAACCATGAACCGGCTGGGTATTGAAATGCCCAAAAGCACTGCCGTAAATAACGTGGAGGATGCTGAAAAAATTGCCGAAGAACTGGGATATCCGGTAGTTATCAGACCTGCCTATACCATGGGCGGAACCGGAGGCGGACTGGTATACAATGTGGAGGAATTGCGGACCATTGTCAGCAGGGGCTTGTCGGCCAGCATGGTCAACCAGGTGCTGGTGGAGGAATCGGTACTGGGTTGGGAAGAACTGGAACTGGAAGTTGTCAGGGATGCAAAGAATCAGATGATCACCGTGTGTTTTATTGAAAATGTGGATGCCATGGGTGTTCATACCGGCGATTCGTATTGCACTGCACCCATGCTGACCATTTCAAAGGAACTTCAGAGACCGTCTGCAGAAATATTCCTATGATATTGTAGAGGCCATCGAGGTCATCGGAGGAACCAATGTGCAGTTTGCCCATGATCCAGAAACCGACAGGGTAGTGGTCATTGAGATCAATCCCCGAACTTCACGTTCCTCAGCCCTTGCATCAAAAGCCACCGGATTTCCCATCGCCTTTGTATCGTCGCTGCTGGCCGGTGGAATGACCCTGGATGAGATTCCTTACTGGCGAAGTGGTACGCTTGATAAGTATACTCCCTCGGGTGATTATGTGGTGGTGAAATTTGCCCGCTGGGCCTTTGAAAAATTCGAAGGACTCGAGGATAAACTGGGTACCCAGATGCATGCGGTAGGTGAGGTGATGAGCATCGGGAAGAATTACAAGGAAGCTTTGCAAAAAGCGATCCGTTCGCTGGAGATCGGACGTTATGGACTGGGTTTTGCAAAGGATTTCAACAGAAAATCACTGGATGAATTGCTGATTCTGCTGAATCATGCTTCCAGTGAAAGGCAGTTCATCATGTATGAGGCATTGCGAAAAGGTGCCAGCATTGCCGAGCTTTCAAAAAGAACCTATATTAAGACATGGTTCATTTCGCAGATGAAAGAACTGGTTGAACTGGAAGAAGAGATTCTTGGCATACAAGGGAAGACATTGCCTGATGACCTTGCTCATACAGGCCAAAAAAGATGGATTTGCCGATAAATATCTTTCCAAGCTTGCTGCAATGTTCCTGAAAAAGATATCCGGGAAAAACGTATTTCCTTGGGATTGACAGAAGCCTGGGAACCTGTTCCGGTGAGCGGTGTAGAAAATGCAGCTTATTATTTTTCCACCTACAATGCACCTGATAAGGTAGCAGTCAGCGACCGGAAAAAGATCATGGTGCTGGGCGGTGGACCAAACCGGATCGGACAGGGAATTGAATTTGATTATTGCTGTGTTCATGCCGCCTTTGCCATCCGTGAGGCAGGATACGAATCCATTATGGTCAACTGCAATCCCGAAACCGTTTCCACGGATTATGATACTTCCGATAAGCTTTATTTTGAACCGCTGACGGCAGAAGATGTGTTGAGCATTTACCACAAGGAAAAACCCGAAGGTGTGATTGTTCAGTTTGGCGGACAGACCCCGCTGAATCTTGCCAAAGAACTGGCAGAGGCAGGTGTGAAGATACTGGGAACAACACCCGAAACCATTGATCTGGCGGAAGACCGTGACCGTTTCCGGCATGTGATGGAAAAGCTGGGGATTCCCCAACCCGAATCAGGCATGGCAAGCACACTGGAGGAAGCTCTGGCCATTGCCGGCAGGATCGGTTATCCCTTGATGGTGAGGCCATCCTATGTATTGGGCGGGCGGGCAATGAAAATCGTTCTGGATGAAGAGATGCTCGAACAATATGTGGCAGCCGCCGTGGATGTATCACCCGACCGGCCCTTGCTGATTGATAAATTTCTCGAAGATGCCATCGAAGCTGAAGCCGATGCCATTGCCGACGGGACAGATGCCTTTGTTCCGGTGGTTATGCAGCATATTGAATATGCCGGGATCCATTCCGGCGATTCGGCCTGTGTTATTCCTCCGGTAGTAATTCCTGAAAAACATATCAGAACAATCAAGGAATATACCCGAAGAATCGCCATTGAATTGAAAGTGGTGGGCCTGATGAATATCCAGTATGCCATTTATGAAGATAAGGTATATATTCTCGAGGCCAATCCCCGGGCTTCCCGCACGGTACCTCTGGTTTCCAAAGTATGTAATATTTCCATGGCTACCATTGCCACACAATTGATGCTGGGCAAGAAGCTCTCCGAATTTAACCTGAAAGAAAAGAAATTCAAACATTTTGGCGTAAAAGAAGCCGTTTTTCCGTTCAATATGTTTCCGAGTGTAGATCCGCTGCTGGGCCCTGAAATGCGATCAACAGGTGAAGTGCTGGGACTGGCCGAAACCTATGGCATGGCATTCTTCAAATCACAGGAAGCCACTCAAACCAGCCTGCCCGTTGAAGGAACGGTGTTGATTACCATTGCCGACCGTGATAAGGAAAAGATCATACAGGTTGCCCGGAATTTCAAGGAAATGAAATTCAGGATTCTGGCCACGGCGGGAACACTGCGATTTCTGAACAGAACGGAATCGAGGCTGAATTAATCAGAAAATATACGAAGGAAGGCCCAATATCGTGGATGCCATTAAAAACGGAGAAATCCAGCTGGTCATCAATACACCTGCCGGAAAACTGAGTGAATATGACGATTCCTACATCAGGAAAAATGCCATTAAGCACAAAGTACCCTATATCACTACCACCTCTGCTGCGTTGGCTGCAACAAAAGGGATCAGGGAAAGACGGAACGGGGAATACAAGGTAAAATCGTTGCAGGAATACCACCAGGAGATCAGGGATTAGCCATTCAGGCTATTCACCTGAAAACCTTTAACCCTATCAAATAAATGCTTAGCTTTGCAGGCTTTTCCCTGATGGGGAAAGGATGAAAATTGTTATATTGAATTTATTTTAAGATGATTACGGTATCTGATCTGTCGGTTCAGTTTGGGAAACGCATTTTATTTCAGGATGTCAATTTGAATTTCACCTCCGGGAATTGTTATGGCATAATTGGTGCCAACGGTGCCGGTAAATCCACTTTTTTGAAAGTTCTCTACGGCGATACAGAAAGCAGAACAGGCTCTGTAACCTTTGGACAGGGGGAGAGACTATCAGTGCTGAAACAGGATCATTTTGAGTTCGACGAATGTTTGGTACTCGATACAGTGCTGATGGGGCATACCTTGTTATGGAAAATCATGAAAGAGAAGGAACATATGTATGCCAAAGCTGATTTTTCAGAAAAAGATGGGATAAAGGCATCTGAGCTGGAAGAGATATTTAATGAGCTGGATGGCTGGAATGCAGAAAGCAATGCAGCTGAATTATTAAGCGGGCTGGGGATCAGGGAAGAGCTGCACCACAAATTCATGAAAGAACTCAACGGGAAGGAAAAGGTGAAGGTATTGCTGGCACAGGCCCTGTTCGGAAAACCCGACAACCTTTTACTGGATGAGCCTACCAATGATCTTGACCTGGAAACCGTAAACTGGCTGGAAAATTACCTTTCCGAATTCGACAATACGGTGCTGGTGGTTTCACATGACCGTCATTTTTTAGACTCCATATGCACACACATCGTGGATATTGATTTTAGCAGAGTACAGCTTTTTGCCGGCAATTACACGTTTTGGTACGAATCAAGTCAACTGGCCCTGAGACAGCAACTTGCTCAAAATAAGAAGGCAGAAGAAAAGAAAAAGGAATTGCAGGAATTCATAGCCCGGTTTAGTGCCAATGTTTCCAAGTCCAGACAAACCACAAGCCGGAAGAAGATGATTGAAAAGCTGAATATTGAGGAGATTAAGCCCTCCACCCGTAAATATCCGGGGATTATTTTTACACCCGGTCGCGAACCCGGAAACAACATATTAACGGTCAAGGGTTTGAGCAAAAGTGTAGAAGGTAAATTGCTTTTCAGGGATGTGAGTTTTACGGTTCATAAAAACGACAAGATCGTTTTTCTGTCGAGGGATTCCCGGGCCATGACGGCATTTTTTGAGATTATCAAGGGACATGAAAAGCCCGACAGCGGTTCCTTCGAATGGGGACAAACCATAGTCAAAGCCTACCTGCCACTGGAGAATGAAAAGTTCTTTGAGAAGGACATCACCCTGGTTGATTGGCTGGCACAATTTTCAGAAGATACCAGTGAATTGTTCCTGCGTGGTTACCTGGGCAAAATGCTTTTTTCGGGTGAGGATATCTATAAAAAAGCCAATGTATTGTCAGGCGGGGAAAAAGTACGCTGTATGATCGCCCGGATGATGATTCGCAATGCCAATGTGATGATTCTCGATACACCCACCAATCATCTCGACCTCGAATCTATCCAGGCATTCAACAACACGCTGGTAAAATTCAAGGGCAATATTCTGATGTCCTCCCATGATCATGAGTTTATTCAAACGGTGTGCAACCGGGTGATTGAAATGGGACCCAAAGGAATGATTGACAAGCAAATACACTACGATGATTACAAAGCGGACGACAATTTAATGGAAAAGAGGGACAGTTTGTATTAGGAACTGCTTTCTGAAAGCCTTATTCTTTACCCAGCTTTTCATTGATATAGTCTCCCAGCTTTTTCCCCTGCTCAGCACCGGTATCCGCACTAAACCTGTAATGAATGCCTCCGTATACACGGCTGATGGATACTTCAGCAGCAGCCTCATGGAAGGAATTAAAATGACGTTGCATGCCGATGTATCTGAGGTCGCTTGTATCCTGAAATGCAAAGTTTTCTCCAAAAAGGGAGGTCAGTACGGTTGCGGCGCAGGCCGTTATGGTACTGTGACCGCTGGTGTACTCGGGGAAGGGCGGGGTTTGCAGCAGGGGCATCCAGGTGGGATCAATGGTTTCATTGATGATGGTAACAGGCCGGATATAACTGCTCCTGTATTTTTCATCCCAGCACGAAATAAATCCTTCATACAAAGCAAGTGAGGTTAAAGCATACGCTCTGGCTGTTGTATAGGCATCAGCTCCGGATTGTTTTGAAGCGATGGCACAGATACCCATCCAATGTCCCCCCGGGGTAATTTTCTTGTTTCCAAACATCATATGGCCGGAATGTTCAATCACAAGTGGATTGTCATCCCAGTACCGCGCAATTTCAATCTGTTCTTCCGTGAGATTTTTATCAATTTGGTATACCTCTCGGACACTTCTGAAGAACTGGCTGGTGGTGTCAAGACTGAAGGCTGGCGGCCTGGCAGGCATAAACTGGGAGGCAGAATCCATGATCATCGGTTTCATGGTATTCCAGCACCATTCTACTCCATCGAGGTAATCCGGAGGTGTGGGTCTCCATTTGCCCGGATCATTGCTGCCCAGGTATTTTGGTTTGCCCCTTGATTCAAAATAACCGTCTGATTTTGCTCTTGCGAGTATTACACCTGCAACCCTGTCACCAAAGGCAATCGAACGAGCATAGGTTGAATCATCCAGTGCTGACCTGAAACTGCCGAATACCGACTCTTCGTAATCCTTCAGGGAATCGACGGAAAACACCCTGACATTTCGGACCACATTGAAAAATGCTTTGGTGGCAGCGAGTGTAAAATCATAATCCTTGTTTTTTTCGGGAGCGGGAAACGGTCCAAAACCATTCAATTTTTCGGCTATGGATGACGATCCTTCCTTGACGAAGCGAATGGCTTCATAGGATGCCAGGGAGGCATATACATAAAGCCTGCTGGCAACCGGAGGCGTAAACACGTCATAAATGATTACCTGTGTCAGCTGATCCTGGTTTTGGTGAAGTACATCCGCATCACTTATGGTCGGTGATTGGTTCCGGTTGCAACTGTAAAGGGTGATAATCAGGCAACTTGCCAGGATTGTTAGTTTCAGGATGTTCCTGCTGAATGTTGAATGTCTCATAGTAATCGATTATGCGGATTTATAATATTTTGAAATCTTTACTAAATATCTGCATTTCTTGATCTTCCGCTTGCATTCGTAATGGTAATGGAGGTAATTTTTTCATCAGCCTTAATAAACCTGGCGGATTGCGAAAGGAAGGAGCTGCCATAATAAAACTCGAGTTTCCGGGTAATTCCGTTTGAATACTTTATTACAGCACTAACATCGTCGGGCAGCAGGGATATAAAGTTCCCGCCACCTTTTAATTCAAAGATCTTAAGCTGACCACGGTTTTGTCCTGCGGCAATCAGGTAGCCGGAATGCATGCTTTTCAGGCCTATCAGTGCTTTTCCGTTGCCGGGAATAAAAATTCCGCTTTCCAGTATGGACTGTGCCACAAATCCGCCCTTTCCGTCCCCTTTTAGCATGAGCCCGTTCAGGGCATCATAATGGCCTACCGAAACCTCGGTTCCCCAGTCGTTACCGCAAATAATAACATCCAGATTACCATCGGCGTCAAAATCGTCCACGGTCATGCCATTCAGTACAGAGATCTGTGCCTCTGCAGGCAATGGAACCAGTGAGAATTTGCCCTGACCTTCGTTCCTGCAAAACGAGGAGTTAAGAAAATTGGCTTTCAGAACGAGGCTGCCGGCAAGCTGCTCTTCCGAGAAGAGTTGATCTATGGTAGAAGTTGCGTAAGACCGGTAATTCTGGAACTTCGAACGCATGCTGATCATTTGCTTAACTGCATCATCCCGCATATGCACGGGGAATTCCTTTTTTGTTGTGTCCTGCTGGCTTGATGAAAGATATATCGATGGGAAAGCATCATAACTCCCGTTGTTGTCAAAATCACTGGCATAAATGGATACAGGATATCGTTCACTGGCTTTATAAAATGAATTAAGTCCCAGGTTGCCCAAAACATAATCCATATCACCGTCGTTATCAAAATCACCTGCTGAAATGGAATTCCACCAGCCAATCTTGTCACTGATCCCGGTGGAGGAGGTTACATTTTTAAAGATACCTTTTTCATTTTTCAGCAGGGTAATCGGCATCCATTCTCCGGCCAGCATCAGGTCGATCCATCCGTCATTGTCAAAATCTGTAAAAAGCCCATCGCAAACCATGCCGATGTTGATCAGGTCCTTTGCTATCTCGCCGGTTATATCCGTGAATCTGATGCGTCCTTCTTCCGAATCGTTCCTGAAAATAAAACTGGAAACCGGCCTGGGGTATTTCCAGGGATCAACTCTTCCGGCAACGAACAGATCAAGGTCACCATCCTTGTCGAAATCTGCTGATCTTACGCAAAACTTACTGCCAAAATTGACCGGTATGGCCTCTGTACTTTCCGTAAAACTTCCTTTGCCATTGTTTACATAGAAATGATCCTGGTAGGTTGGAGCATTGCTCTCCTGTTCAAATCCACCCGAGGCGATATACAAATCCAGGTCTTTGTCACCGTCAGCATCAAATAACAATATGCCCGTATCATCCCACAATTTGGAAGCCGTTTTGGTTTCGGAAAGCAGTGACCTTTGGGTAAACCGGCCATCGGGTTGCTGCAGGAACAACCGGGCACTGTGGTAGGCAGAGCCACCACATACCATATCATCCAGGCCATTCCCGTCGATATCCCCTGCAGCCATTGCCGGCCCATATTCCGAAAACTTATGCGGCAAAAGCTTTTGAATGTTGAAATCCACGAAATCCGTTTCCTGGTGGGTATAATGAATGCCCCTGGCATGAGTGACCTCTGTGAACAGGGCGTTTTTCGCTTTCGCCTCCGGTATCGGGGATACATTTTCCCTGGCCTGCGCAATATCAACAACAATTCGCTGATCGGCCGGTACATTCTCCAAAACCTGCATTTTCCCATTCTGCCATTTGATCAGGATGGAATCAACAGTTACTGTCCTGCCTAGCCCAAAATGGGCAAGAGATTCCATTGTGGAAAGATACCCGCGGAAGGGAGAGTTTTCCCATACCTGCTTCTTTCCCTGATCATAATGAATTTCTATCCACGCCCCCAGACCCTGCTCATTTTGCCCATCACCTTTCAGTTGGAGCTGAAGATAATGGTTGTCCTTGTTAAGTTCCCTGGCGTTGTTCCTGTATATGGAGGCTTCATCATTGATATTGTTGATGATAAGATCCATATCTCCGTCCCTATCCAGATCGGCATAGGCTGAACCATTCGAGAACGACGGAATACTCAGGCCCCATTCGTCTGACACATCAGAAAAAGTGAGATCAGCATTGTTCCTGTAAGCATAGTTATGCAGCTTAACCTCAGGGACCTGCATGAGTATCTGATTCTTTGAAGCTGTAAGGTATGCTTTGTTCCGGAACATGGCAAAGTCATGGTCGGTTATATCTCTTGGGAATCCGTTGCTGATTATTAAATCACGGTATCCGTCATTGTTAAAATCCGCCAGCAAAGGTGTCCAGCTCCAGTCGGTTGCCGTAATCCCTGCATAGTATCCTATTTCACTGAATACCGGATGGCCCAGCGAATCCTGTTGTCTCAAACTCTGACCCTGGTTCAGTTGCAAGGTATTTCTGACATACTGGTAACTGTAGCCATAGCGGTCAGTGTTCTGATACATTTGATAACTGTTCGGACCCAGCATCATTTTTTTCCGGTAGTTGTCTTCGGGATTCATATCGAGCACAACCATATCCTGAAGACCGTCATTGTTGATATCCCCCACATCATTGCCCATGGAATTGGCCGAAGTATGTTTGAAGTAACCGGTAAGCCGGTCGGTAAAGGTACCGTCCTGATTGTTTATCCAAAGAAGGTCATTTGTGAGGAAGTCATTGCTTACATAAAGGTCTTTCCAACCGTCATTATTGATATCAAAAACACTCGCGGCATGGCCGTAACCTTCTGTCTGAATGCCAGCCTGCCTCGAAACATCGGTGTAAACAGGGTGCTTAAGGGAATCATTCCAGTCGTTCCGGAATAATTTGCCGGTACTTGGATTTGTACCATTTTTCATTACCGGATGAAACAGGTAGGGTGAAATCCTGTCATTGATCTCATTGACTACCAGATAAACATCCAGGTCATTGTCGTTATCATAATCAAAGAAAACAGCCTGGGTGGAATGCGAATGATCATCTAAACCATATGCTGCAGCCATTTCTTTGAAAACAGGGATATTTTGTTTGTTAAGGCCTTGATGAACATACAGACAGGTTTATCCTTTCTTCAGGTTTTTTTCTTAACGTGGCGCAAACATAAATATCCTGCCAGCCATCATTGTTGATGTCAATTACAGCAACTCCCCGGCACCATTTCCCATCACCGCTTACCTGAGCCACAGTGGTGACATCCTGAAAAGTCAAATCTCCCTGGTTCAGGTATAGCTTACAGGGAACCAGGTTGCCGGTAAAGTAAACGTCAGGCAGCCCATCCCTGTTAAAATCCCCGATACCAACCCCTCCGCCATTATAAATGTTCTCAATGTCCAACTGATTGATGGAATCGTTTTCAACTATTTGATTATTAAAATGAACGTTGGAATGAGAGGAGCTGATTTTTTGAAAAAGAACATCATTTTGTTGGCAGGAGAAGGACAGTAAGGTGATACCCAGAAATGTACAGGACAATACTTTTTTGGACAATGCTATGCAACTCTTGGTCGTTATCATATGGGGATATTGAAATACCGTTTTTAACCAGATCTTTTTATAACAATGAAATTGCCAGTTTTGTTTAATGCAGGTAAAACTTATTGTCCAGGGGCAATCTCGCACAATCTATTCATGGTATTCAAGGATAATTTATTATCTTATCACCGTGTATTTTGATGGGTTAATAATCAAAAGATGGGATTGTTTGGACGCATAAAAAGGGCGCTGGCCAAAAGCACAAAAAAAACCGCAGAAATGCAGGCATGGCATCAGGAGACTAACGAAACCGGGCCAAATGCAGATGACAAGGAGGAGCTGCTGAATAAATTCCTGAGCCGCATTGTTCCCCGGGAAACCGGCCTGCAGCCAACTTTTCAGGAACCAGGACCGGTCAGCTTCCATTCCCTTACTACAGCTGATTTCCCGACATTACCGATACCAACGGAGCTGGAAAAAAAGATCCTGGAACTCCGGCGCATTACCGCCTCCATTGATCAGCGGGAGTCTGATCGGGGGCCCACTCTGAACCTCGATTTTTCCAAATACAAGGTCAATTATGCCCATGTCCTGAATGCTGCCCAGCTTGCGGGTGTCGTTACAATCGACAAGCCTGTTTTGTGCATAGCCGGGGCAGGCAGTGGCAAGACACGGGTAATTGTCCACCGGGTATCCTATCTGATCGAAAAAGGCGTCGATCCACAGTCGGTTCTTCTGCTTACCTTTACCCGCAAAGCGGCCAATGAGATGCTGCTCCGCGTGGAGACCCTGCTTCAGGATAAGAATGTAGGCAAGGTGACAGGGGGCACTTTCCACTCCTTTGCCAGCTATGTTCTGCGTAAGTACGCCAACATGCTTAATCTGCCTCCCAATTTCACCATTGTGGACAACAGCGATTCTGAGGATATTATTGACCTGATCCGCACGGAGTTGAAATTCAATACTAAGGATCAGAAGTTCCCTAAAAAGGGACGTATCTATGATATTATTTCCTATTCCAGAAACAAGCAAAGCACGATACGGGATATCATCCTCAAACAATATACCGGCCTGGAAAACCGGATTCCCGATATCGAACTGATCTATTCCGCCTATACCAGGTATAAAAAAGCCAGTCAAATACTCGATTTCGATGATCTCATGGATGTGCTGAACGAGTCCCTGAAAATCAATCCAAAATTCAGGGAGATCCTGCAGGAGACCTATCAATATGTCATGGTGGATGAGTTTCAGGATACCAATGCTGTTCAGAATGAAATTGTACAGATGATCGCCGGAAAGCACAGACGTTTGATGGTGGTAGGCGATGATTCACAAAGCATTTATGCCTTTCGCGGCGCCGATTATGAGAACATACTCCGGTTCCCTCAGGTATATCCTGACTGTTTCGTTGTCAAGATTGAGGAAAATTACCGGAGTAACCAGCATATTCTCGATTTTACCAATTGTATCATCGACCATTCAAAGATTGGCTATAAAAAGAAACTGTTCACCCGGCATCACAATCAGCATATGCCTGTTGTGCACAGGGCTTACGGACAGGACGACGAGGCAGTGTTCATCGTTGACCGGATAATGGAACTTATCGAGCAGGGAGTGCCCTTGCACCAGATCGCGGTGCTGAATCGTGCCGACTGGCACAACCGTTATATACAGGCTGAATTAAGCAAAAGGGGCATACCCTATGTTGTGGTCGGTGGTTTTAAATTCAATGAACGGATGCATGTTCGTGATGTAGTGGCATTTTTAAGACTGACGTTTAATCCTTCTGATGCAGTATCCTGGCACCGGGTGTTGAAATATATCGGGGGAATCGGACAGGTAACCGCCAGTCATGTCATCTCCACCATTCAGGATTCAGGTAACCGGTTTTCCTTTGAAGCCTTCAGGCAGAAAAAATTCTACGATGACCTGTATGAAATGGGACTGATGCTTTCGACCGCCAGTCAACCTACCTATACGCTCACGCAGAAAATTTCCATAATCCGTGATTATTATGCCCCGTTGTTAAAAGCCAGGGAAGAAGATTATCTGCAAAGGATGCAGGATATTGAAGTATTGGTTGACCTGTCGCGAAAATACAAAAGCATGGATCGTTTCCTCTCTGATTTTGCACTGGATCCCCCTTCAAAGCGAATTGCCGACCAATCCACACCACTGATCGATGAGGGGGAGGAAAACGGTAAAATAACGGTAAGCACGGTTCACTCGGCCAAGGGACTGGAATGGTATGCCGTATTCATTCCCCATGCTCTCGATGGTATGTTCCCATCAAACCGGGCTACCGACCTGGAGGAAATGGAGGAGGAGAGAAGGCTTTTTTACGTGGCCTGCAGCAGGGCCAAGGAGGAATTGTATATCACCGTTCCACGCAACATCTATTCCTACGATGCATTCTTTCATTTGCCTTCACGATTCCTGATCGAGATAAATCACGATAAGTACATACTGGGTGAGTGATTCATCCCTTCTGCCTGCCGGCTGAATGATGTTCCCGTATTAATTCCAGGTAATGATGAATTCGCTGACCGGATCTTTTCTCGCAAGAGAGCTCGTCAACTCGATTTCAACACTTTTGCAGCCGGATATTTCCAGGGCACGTTGAATCCAGCCTGCCATGTTGAATTCAATTGCCTCATCCGCCTCATCAAACCGAACAATATGCAGGACAATCCTGTTTTTCTCTGATGCGACAATATTGATTTCAGCATCATCGTAATAGGCAGCCATAATGCGGCCCGCCCTGCTGATTAAATGACCGGGAGAACCCAGTCTGACATACAATTTGTAGATGCCGGTAAGGGCATCCTCGGCATCAAAACGCCCCATTTCCCAAACAGCCTTTTTCCAGTCGTTGTCATAGAAAATCTGTCCGACCATGCGCAAAGGTACGGTCAGTGCATCGGTAATAGGATACCATTGGTTCACTACAATAAAATTTGCCATAATGTCCCTGGAAGGCGCGGGCAATGCGTTAAGCCATTCGTGATAACGGGCTGGAAAGTTCTTTTTGACAAATTCCGGAGTGGTTTTGATCGTTAATCCTTTAATTTTCATATTTCAGCACGTTTAGGTTTTATAAAATAACGTCCAACATTTCATTTAAACCGAAAATAAGGTATCTGGATCCCTTTAAAACTTATAACACTTTTGCCGCCCAACAACTTTAACCTTTCCGCTTGACAATAGGCTATCAAATGTAGAAAAAAATAGAAGATTGCCTAAACAAAACCGCAAAAAACTCACGCCTCATTGTAAAAAACTGTCAGGTAAAAATACTTCCCGCCTAAAAAATCTATAATTTCGATTGATTAATTAAACTATATTTAAATTTACCTCACAATCCCATGATGATGATAAAATATTTGAATCTCTTGTTTTTTGCCGGCATGATCCTGATGAATTATCTTGCCAATGCGCTTCCACTGAATAACAAAACTACGGGTCAGTTGTCTGACGCGTATCCCAATCTTTTTGTCCCTGCCGGTATAACTTTCTCCATTTGGGGAATAATCTACCTGCTGGTAGCCGGTTTTTGTACTGTCCAGTTTATCGGTACAAACAAAGCCGCATCAGCTAAAATAGGATGGCTATTTGTCCTCTCCTGTTTGATGAATATGCTCTGGATCGTTTTCTGGCATTATGAAAAGCTGCCACTTTCGCTGCTGGTCATGTGTATTTTGCTTATCTCACTTGTACTGCTGAATATCCGGATACAGGACTTGTCCCCGGGCATCATAAAGGCCACATTCGGTATATATCTGGGTTGGATCTGTATTGCTACGATTGCCAATGTCACCACTTTGCTGGTGCATTACAACTGGAATGGATTCGGGATTTCCGGGGAAACCTGGACCATTATCATGATTTTCGCAGGTACCCTGATTGCCGCCCTGAGCCTTATTAAACTTCGGAATCCTTTTATAGGTTTGTCGGTGATCTGGGCCTTCGTTGGTATCATTATCAAACGCCAGGATGATTTCCGGTCAATTGTATGGTCCTCTGCACTGGCCATTTCCATGATAGGCCTGGTCACGGTATGGGGGTTTATTAAAAAGGATGCCCGTGCATATGTTGAAAATGCATGATAACCGCTTGCCTGGCAAAATAAAAACTGATGCTTTCAGGAATTATAAATTGTTAAATTAAATTAAAGATTATGAAATATCGGAAACTTGGCAGGACCAACTGGAACGTAAGTGAAATAGGATATGGTATGTGGGGCATGGCGGGATGGTCCGGATCGGATGATGATGAATCATTCCGGACTTTGCAGCTCGCTGTGGATATGGGATGCAATTTCTTCGACACGGCCTGGGGTTACGGCCATGGAAAGAGTGAAAGTTTGCTGGGCGGACTTATCCGGGCAAACAAGGATAAAAAGCTCTATACGGCGACCAAAATTCCACCGAAGAATTTCAAATGGCCAAGCAGGCGGGAATTTTCTCTGGATGATTGTTTCCCTCCCGACCACATCCAGGAATATGTTGAAAGTAGTCTCAGGAATGCCGGACTTGATTCCTTTGATCTCATGCAGTTTCATACCTGGGAAGACCATTGGCTCGAGGATGACAGGGGAATTAAAAAAATGATGGACCTTAAAGCACAGGGCTTGTTTCGTGCCATAGGGATCAGCATGAACCGCTGGGAACCCTGGAACGGTATAAAGGCCGTGAGAAGCGGATTGGTCGATACTGTTCAGGTCATATACAATATTTTTGATCAGAATCCCGGGGACGAGCTCTTCCCGGCCTGCCGGGAGATGAACGTAGGTGTGATTGCGAGGGTTCCGTTCGATGAGGGCTCATTAACCGGAACACTTACAAAAGACAGCAAATGGCCCGAGGGTGATTGGAGAAATTCTTACTTTGTTCCGGAGAACCTGATTTCGAGTGTGGAACATGCAGACGCCCTCAAGCCACTGGTCCCAAAAGGAATGACAATGTCAGAAATGGCGCTGCGGTTCATTCTCGGGGAACCAACAGTGAGTACCATAATTCCTGGAATGAGAAAACCCGGTCACGCAAAAATAAACATGGGAACAAGTGATGCCGGCCTGCTGGATCCACCATTGATGAAGGAACTGAAAAAGCATCGCTGGGACAGGGAACCACAGGAATGGTCACAATAAAAGACCATCTTGAAACAAATAACAGGAGGAATTGTTAGTGTTTTTACATCAACCAGCAATTCCTTTCTGTATGAAAAACAAGATACTAAGTCACCAGTCGCTTTACACCGATGCAGCCATCCTGATACTCAGACTGGTTTTCGGCGTACTGTTCATGTATCACGGTTACGCAAAGATCGTGGCTTATCACGAGATACTGCCCCAGTTTCCCGACATGATCGGTATAGGTTCCAAATTATCATTCCATTTATTGATATTTGCGGAATTTTTTTGTGGATTCTTCGTAGCCATTGGTATTTTAACACGCCTTTCCGTCATTCCGATTTTCATTGCCATGGCGGTGGCCTATTTTATTGCCCACGGGAAAGATCCTTTTGACATGAAGGAATTGTCCCTGTTGTTTATGATTTTATCAGGGGTGATTTTTCTTTTGGGTGGAGGTAAGTATTCCCTGGATAGATTGATCTTCACAAGAAAATCCAATAGCCCAAAGCACTAAAACTGCCTGAGCAATTCAATCCTCTTGTCAATCGGAGGATGGGTGGCAAAGATTAAAGCAAAGGAAGACAAAAGGTTATTCTTCTTTTTTTCCTGGGGATTGTCAATAAAAAGTTGTGCAACATCCTTTCGTTGTACAGCTTCAATACGCGAATCAACAGACACTTTTTCAAGTGCCGAGGCCAGTGCCAGCGGATTTCTCGTCATCTCCGCAGCGCCGGCATCCGCCAAAAACTCACGTTTCTTTGAGAGCGCAAACCGGAAAATACTGGATAATAAATACCCCAGGGCAGCCAAAAGCAATGCAACCAGAATGAGTCTGCCGTCCTTTTTTCCTTTACCCCCGCCACTGTATCTTATTGATCGCATCAGCGCCTCCGTAAGAAAGGCAAAAATGCCTACAAAAATTATGGATACGATCAGCAACCTCACATCGCGATTCCTAATATGCATGAGCTCATGGGCAATCACTGCCTCCAACTCCTCGTCGTTGAGTTTATCAATGATGCCTCTGGATAAGGAAACCGTGTAACTGGATGTATGGATGCCACTTGAAAAGGCATTCAGGGAATCATCCTCAATCAGGTTTATCTTAGGTGTCTTCATGCCGCCGGCAATACATAGATTTTCCACCAGGTTGTAGACTCTTTTGTTTTCCGAACGCTGAAGTGCAACAGAGCCGGTAGCTTTTTTGATCATCCTTGTATGGGAAAAGAAGGCGATGATAAACCAGAGGAGGACCGCTATGGAAATCCAGGGAATTGTTTTCAGGAAAACCTGGTTGGTTTGGAAAATCCTTTGTTCGGGCTGTTCAAGGACGAAAAACAGGAAGAGCCATACCAGCAGAAAAATTATGGCAGGAAATAAAATCAACAGTGCTACCGATTTTATATTGTTCCTCCAGATCTGGGTATAAAGCCCAACATATTTCATGCAGTGCTAAAAATTTAATTTGGGCGTTTCTTCCGATTTGGCCCGCTGATCAGGGTTCAAATCGAACATGGGTTCACGCCTGAATCCAAACATCCCTGCCAACAGATTTGACGGGAAGGTCTCCACGGCATTGTTAAGTTCTTTGGTGGCAGAATTGAAGAATCTTCGTGCAGCAGCCAGTTTGTTCTCTATATCGGATATTTCTTCCTGAAGTTGCATGAAATTCTGGTTTGCTTTTAAATCGGGATAGGCTTCAACCGCCACGTTAAGTCCTTGTAAAGCAGTGGAAAGCTGAGTTGTTGCTGCAATTTTTTCGTTCACGGTGGTTGCCTTCAACGCATTGGTTCGGGCATTGGTAATATCGGTCAGCACCGTGCTCTCATGTTTCATATAGGCCTTTACTGCCTCCACCAGCTGAGGAATCAGATCAAGTCGCTGTTTTAATTGGACATCAATATCGGCAAAGGCATTTTCCCGGTTGTTTCTGAGCTTTACCAGTCGGTTATACAGGCCTATAATAATGAAAATAAATACGGCAGCAATGATCAGAATAACTAAAGCCATAGTTTTATGGTATTAATGAATAAAATGCTAATTTATCATTTTATTGTTTTCTGTGTAGCCTAACTTTTCCTATTTTCACCCTCTTTTTAATACTAATATCAACCATTATGCAGGATAATCCTCCCATAGGCGGAAAAATTGCAGCCTTACGCATCCTTAAAAAGATTGAGCCTCAGGATTTAGCCAACAGAGCCGGCTTGTCGCTGAGCCAGTTGAATCTTATCGAGACAGACACTTCCATTCCTTCACTGGGAGTCCTCATCAGGATTTCACGTGCACTGGGCATACGGATAGGCACTATACTTGACGATACGGTAAAGGAAGGCCCTGCTGTTGTAAGGGTAAAAGACCGACAATCGGCTTACAGTTTTTCCACCCACGAAGACAAGCACCGCGAACATCTTTCTTTCTGTTCGCTGGCACCCAATAAGGCAGGCCGTCATATGGAACCGTTCATCGTGGATATCCAGCCAGGCGAAAGCAAGCAGATATCCAAATCATCGCACGAAGGAGAGGAATTCATTTTTGTGATGGAAGGTACCGTTACGGTGGCTTACGGCACCGATATTTTTGAGCTTGAAGAAGGCGACAGCATTTACCTCGATTCCATTGTTGAACATCTGGTCACCACCCCCGGACCGAAAGCCAGGATCCTTGGTGTGGTTTATGTACCGGTTTAATAGCAGTAACCATGCAGCTACTGGAATATACTTTAGGTGAAATGCTCGAGAAATGGGCCGTTGAAACTCCCGATCATGAATTCATGGTTTATCCTGACCGCAACCTGAGATTTACCTATGGCCAGTTTGACCAACAGGGTAAACCAGCTCGCCAAAGGTCTGATGGCCATTGGGGTCAAGCCGGGGGATAAGGTGGGAATATGGGCCAATAATGTACCCGACTGGTCAACCTTTATGTATGCCACCGCCAAGATCGGGGCCATTCTGGTAACCATCAATACCAGCTACAAATTAACCGAACTGGAGTTCCTCCTAAAAGATTCAGATCTCCATACGCTATGCATCATTGATGGATACCGCGACAGTGATTATGTGAACATGACCTTTGAGTTGATACCTGAACTGAAGACCTGCTCACGCGGATCGTTACACAGCAGCAGATTCCCTTTGCTGAAAAATGTTGTATTTATCGGTCCCCAAAAGCACAAGGGGATGTACAATACCCATGAGCTGATGCTTCTCGGATCGTATCTTCCCGATACTGATCTGGACAGGGTCAAACGGCAGATTTCCTGCCACGATGTGGTGAACATGCAGTACACCTCCGGTACAACCGGTTTTCCAAAGGGAGTCATGCTGAGTCACTCCAATATAGTAAACAATGGATATGCCACCGGGGAATGCATGCATTACACGCAGGCCGACCGGCTCCTGGTGTGTGTGCCCATGTTTCACTGTTTCGGATGTGTACTGGCGATGTGTGCCGTCATTACCCATGGCGCCACCATGGTATTCGTGGAAGATTTTGATCCGCTGATGGTGCTGGCTTCCGTTCAAAAGGAGAAATGCACCGCGCTTTACGGGGTTCCAACGATGTTCATTGCCGAACTCAACCATCCCATGTTCGACCTGTTCGATCTCAGCAGCCTGCGTACCGGCATAATGGCTGGCTCCCTGTGCCCCATTGAAACCATGAATCAGGTTATGCAAAAAATGAACTGCCGTGATCTGATCATTGTATACGGACTCACTGAATCGTCTCCCGGAATGACCGCAACCCGAATTACGGATTCTCCGGAAACACGGGCTACCACAGTCGGCACAAACTACCCGGGAGTGGAGGTGAAAGTTGTGGATCCTGAAACCGGAGAGGAATGTCCGCCTGACATCCAGGGGGAAATATGCTGCCGCGGTTACAATGTGATGAAAGGGTATTACAACAATCCCGAAGCTACGGCAAAAGCCATTGACAAGGACGGCTGGCTGCATTCAGGAGACCTGGCAGTGAAAACCACCGATGGCTTTTTCCGGATTACCGGCCGTATCAAGGATATGATTATCCGGGGAGGCGAAAATATATATCCCCGTGAAATCGAAAACTTTCTTTACCAGATGCCCCCGATAGAAATGGTAGAAGTTGCCGGGATTCCCGATGAGAAATATGGTGAAATTGTTGGCGCTTTTGTAAAACTTAAAGCCGGACATACGCTAACGCAGGAGGAGATTCAGGAGTTTTGCCGGGGCAAAATATCCAGGCATAAAATACCCAAACATGTCATTTTTATCGATGATTTTCCAAAAACAGCCAGCGGAAAAATCCAAAAATATAAACTCAGGGAAATGGGAAAGGCTTACGTATGCTCGTTATTATCGTAACTAGGCAGCAATTTTCCGGAGGACAAATCTGAAATAAACAAGATCTCTGTTTTTCAGCTGTTTATGCGTTTGTGAGCCAACGGCACCGGCAAATTCGCTGAAGTAGGCATGCAGCCATCGGGGAACCGATTCTCTGATCCGGGCCCACTTTTGCTGATCTTCCTTTTCAATGGCATTCACCACATTACTTGTAATATCCTCTTCTTCAACAATTTCCATTCCGCTGTTCATGAGTTTCTTCACCAGTAAATCTTTTCCGGCATTTCCCCTGATGTCTGTCAATAGCAAATGACCACCGGGTCTTAACACCCTTTTTACCTCAGCCAGGAAATTATCCACAGAACCATAGGCATGACAGGATTCAACGTTGATAACCACGTCCCTGGATTCGTTTTCAAGCGGGATACTTTCTGCATTGCCGGTAATATAATTCAGATTATTGGAAATGAAGTTCTTATTGCACAAGTCTACAGCTTTGGATGCCAGGTCCATACCAGTCATACTCTTTGGATGAAGGCGGGTGGCAATGTAATGTGAACCTCCTCCGCGGCCACTTCCTACCTCCAGTACATCCTTGTCTTTGATTATTGTTTTCACTGCGAGATAATGATAATGCTGGATGGCAAACCGGTGGAGTTCGTCTTTTTCAGGTAAAGGCAGATTCAATTCCTGCTTGTCCGGAGCATACCCATAATTCATATAACTCCAGGTATTGGTAGGGAATTTGGAGGCAAGCGCCTGATATACTGGTCTCCATATCAGCCTGCGAAACCAGGAGTATTCTGTAAGTTCCAAAAATAATCGGGAGATCATGGCATAATGAAATTTTAGGATGCTAAGCTAGTCCTATTTTTATTCATTTGTGGACAGAAGGAAAATAATCTTTTAATATTTTATATATGTATATATAACTATATCAGATTGTATTTTAAAAATTTAATTCATAAATTTAGCCATAAAACCATTGTGAAATGCCGGAACAATTGCCCCATGATGACATCTTTCTTGGTCTCGACCTGGGCTCTATTTCTTTAAATACAGTGGTTATTGATCGGGAGGAAAATATCCTTGAGAATTATTACGATCACTGCCATGGACAGCCTTTCCTTGTCCTCAGAAAGAGGCTGTCGGATTTATTGTCGACGTTATGCCGCTGAAAAAATCAGCCAGGTTGCCATCACCGGTTCCGGTGGAAAACTGGCTGCAGAACTGATTGGCGGACAATTTATCAACGAGATCATAGCACAGTCCAAATCCGTTTCCAAATTATATCCCGATGCAAGAACCATCATTGAGATGGGAGGCGAAGATTCCAAGCTGATCTTAATGGACAGGGGAAAGGAAAAGAGCATTCCAGCCTGTCTGATTTTTCCATGAACAGTATTTGCGCAGCCGGCACAGGCTCTTTTCTCGACCAGCAGGCTAAGAGGATTGGTGTATCCATTGAAAACGAATTTGGGGAACTTGCCCTGCGGTCAAAAAATCCGCCTCATATTGCAGGCCGATGCAGTGTTTTTGCCAAAAGTGATATGATCCACCTGCAGCAAATTGCCACACCGGTGCATGATATTGTGGCCGGATTATGCTTTGCGGTAGCCCGGAATTTTAAAAGTAACCTGGCCAAAGGTAAAGAGCTTGCCAAACCGTTATATTTCAGGGTGGTGTTGCTGCAAACGCAGGTGTTGTGCATGCATTTAAGAGATTACTAAATCTGGATGACGGTGAGCTTGATTATTCCGGAATATCATGCCTCCATGGGTGCACTGGGTGCTATTTTTTATATTAGGGAGCAATGCAGGGAGTGCCACGCTTTAAAGGACTGAAGGACCTGGACGACTACCTGACCAAAGCCAGGGCAAACGGTAAAGGACTTCCATGTTTTATTGGAATCATCTGCCAAACTATCAGGAAAGGAGTAACCTTTAACCTGAACGGACAAACGAAATATCCAGTTTACCTTGGGAGTTGATGTTGGATCGTTCAGCACCAATGTTGTTTTAATTGATGATTTCGATAACGTTATTGCCCGGAGATACCTGCCCACTGCCAGTCGTCCACTCGATGCCATCAGACAGGGGCTGACCGAAATATTTGAAGAGGTAGGGGAAAAGGTGGTGGTGAAGGCCGCCGGTACAACCGGTTCGGGACGTTACCTTACCGGTGATTTTATTGGCGCCGATGTGATACAGAATGAGATCACAGCCCAGGCCACTGCTGCCATAGCCCATGATCCCGGTGTGGATACGATTTTTGAAATAGGGGGACAGGATTCCAAATACATCAGCATCGATCAATGGTGTGGTGGTTGATTTTGAAATGAACAAAGTTTGTGCTGCAGGTACCGGTTCATTCCTGGAAGAACAGGCAGAAAAGCTGGATATCAATATTGTGGAGGAATTCGGTACCCTGGCATTGAAGTGCTGAAAACCCGACTTCACTGGGTTGCCGCTGCACTGTTTTTATCGAATCCGACCTGAATGCCAACCAGCAAAAGGGCGAGAAAAATGAAAACCTGGTTGGCGGACTGGCTTATTCCATCGTCAATAATTACATCCAGAAAGTTGTCGGCAGCAAAAGGATAGGTGAGAAGATTTTCTTCCAGGGAGGCGTGGCAAACAACAAAGGAGTTGTTGCTGCTTTTGAGCAGATCACCGGCAAGCCGATCATCATCCCGCCAAACTTTGATGTGACAGGTGCCATCGGCATGGCCATGCTGGCAAGGGATAAGATCAAGAACGGGCGGAGAAACAGCATTTAAAGGTTTTGAAGTGCGCAATGTGCCTTATAAACTCGATAAGTTTACCTGCAAGGATAAAGATTGCACCAACCATTGTGAGATCAGGATGGTAAAGATAGAAGGGGAGAACAGACCTTTGTATTACGGCGGAAGATGCGAGAAATGGGAGGTGGAAGACAGAAAGAAGAAAGACAGAGGATATCCCCAACTTATTTCTTGAACGTGAAAATCTGCTCCTGGGCGATTACGATGAAAACAGGAATAAAGGAGGATTTCGATTGGTATCCCGCGGGAATTGATATTGTATTACCAGGAATTTCCTTTCTGGAGGACATTTTTTACCGAACTTGGATTCCAGGTTGTGCTTTCCAAACATACCGACAGAAAGCTGGTTTCCAGTCGTCACTTGAAATGCTGACTTCGGAAACCTGCTTTCCGATTGAGGTTGTGCATGGCATATCATGGATCTGCTGGATAGAAAGGTGGATCACGTTTTTATACCTTTTGTGGTAAACAACAGGGCTGCTGCGAATAATCCGACCTCAAACTGCAACTGCCCCTGGATCCAGTCTTATCCTTTCATGGTAAAGGCCGCACTGGCGAAACATCCCGAAAAGGACAAACTGCTCATCCCAACTTTCATCCAAAATTATTTGAGAGGGTATTTGTTGAAGAAATGGCGGCATTTATGAAGCAACAATTCGGTACACGACGGCAAGCGCCGTGAAAAAGGCACTTTTTCTTGCCCGCGAAAAACAGACTGCTTTTGAAAATTCACTTGTTCAGCGGGGAAAAGAAATTCTTGACAACCTCCGGAGGATAAGGAAACGATGGTGATATTGGGCAGGCCTTATAATGCCGGCGATCCTGAATTGAACCTCAGGCTGGTTGAAAAATTGATCAATCTGAATGTGCTTCCGATTCCTCTGGATTTTCTTCCGCTTAATGACGAATATATTTTCGACGATTTCCCGAATATGTACTGGCCAAATGGCAGGAAAATTCTGACAGGTGCAAGGATGATAGCCAGGAATGATAATTTGTATGGCGTTTATATCAGTAATTTCCGCTGTGGTCCCGATTCTTTCGTTCAGCATTTGGTCACTGAAGAATTAAAGGGAAAGCCCACCCTGCAAATCGAGATTGATGAACATTCGGCAGATGCAGGGCTTATCACCCGGCTTGAAGCATTCCTTGACAGCATCAGGAAAAAGGAAAAAGAATCGTTATGCACAGACATGACCGGAATATTTCCAAAATTCAAGCAGGCGACACCGACCGGCGACAGGGTATTGTACTGGCCTTATATGCACGATGGTTCTTATATTGCAGCAGCAGCTGCCCGGAGCTGCGGAATAGAGTCGTATGCCCTGCCTATGCAGACCCATGAGGACCTTGAAATCGGAAGGAAATATACTTCATCAAAGGAATGCTTTCCCGATGATCTGCACTACCGGTTCATTTATCAAGAAAATTGCTGGAACCCGGTGCAGATGAGAAAAATCAGCTTTTTTATGCCGGACCATAATGGCCCCTGCAGGTTCGGACAATATAACCAGCTGCAAAAAGTAATATTTGACCGGCTGGGTAGAAAGGATGTAAAAATCGTGTCTCCTTCCAATGATGGTTCTTATGCCGATATCACACCGGGCAGCGGCACAAAATTCAGGTTTAATGCCTGGAAGGGATTTGTTGCCTTTGATATGATCCGAAAACTGCAGCAACAACAACGTCCCTATGAAAAAATAAAGGGACAGACAGACCAGGTTTATCATGAGTCTCTCGGCAATATTATTCATTGCATAGAGCACAATGCCAAAGGATTGGTTAAAGTACTGGAGGAGGCTGAAAAAAAATTCAGGGCAATTGAATGGTTGGATATCCCGCGTAAACCCGTCGTTTCCATCGTTGGAGAGATTTTCATGAGAGACAACAAGTTCTGCAGTGGTGATATGGTACGAAGGCTGGAGGCACTTGGTGCAGAAACCCTGATGTCGCCATTTTCAGAGTGGTTTGTTTATTCAACCTACAGGTATACCCGCGACAGCAAATGGAAAGGCGATTACATGGGCATAGTAAAATCCAAAATCCAGGAATTTTCGCAGCATGCCTCCTATCAAAAACTCCTTCATGCGGTTGAAGAACTGGTGGATGTGGAGAAGGAAGATATCCCTTGAAACCATGCTCCGGACTAACCGCTCCCTATGTGCATAAGGATTATGACGGCGACCCGGTTATGGCCATCGGAAGCGCTTCTGCATTGGCAAATAAAGGCGTTTCAGGAATATGCAATGTGCTGCCGTTTACCTGTATGCCGGGAACCCTTATCTGTTCGGTCTCCGATATATTCAGGAAAGACCATAACCAATATACCCTGGGTGGATTTTGCCTATGACGGACAGGATGATGCTTCGATCGAAACGAGATTGCAGGCATTTATCTACCAGGTGAAGGTGTTTAACCAGGCACTTTCCGTTTGCTAAATTAAATTTACAGGGATAGGGTATAGCACCATGCCGCTTCTCTTCGAATCCTATATCCATATGTGCAGATAGAATTAAGGAATTCAAGATACCGGCTGCAGTGGATTATTCCTTTATAACTTTATTGAATGCTACAGTTTTCCCGTTCGTAAACTTTATGACATACAATCCGGGAGCAAAACTGCCTGTTTGTACCACCGTTTTTTCCGTCAGCATCCCCGTGAAAACTATCTGACCTGTCGTATTCAGTATTTCAAAAAAAGTAATATCGGAATTGTCCTTCATTTCAATGAATAATTCATCGGAAACTGGGTTGGGATAAAGACTGAGACCTTCAATCTCCTGTGATACTGTTATTCCGGTCGGCATAATCCGAATACAAACTGAGGTATCGGAGCATAGTCCCCGGGTTATTTTTACGGCATAATTTCCGTATTTTGTAGCAGTGAAACTTTGAAGCACATGTCCGGGGAAGGGAGTGAAATCATTATCACAATTGATCCACTGATAGCCGTCTGCAGGTGAAATTACTGAAATGGTGTTGCCGGAAAGTGTAATGCCGGTATCGACTGAATCAACCATTAGGTCGAGTGTATAGATGCTGTCACATCCCGATATGGTTTGATAATTAACCGCATAGCTTCCATCTTTACGGTAATCCGAACCCTGCCAGCGATAGACCTCTCCCTTGCACATCCGGTGATTTTCTGCAAAAGAATAAACAGGGTTTACTGTTAAATGTAAGGTGTAAACACTATCACAACCGGCAGCGGTTTTATAGTTTACCGTGTAGATACCGGGGAGTGAATAATCGGCTCCCTGCCAGTGGTAAGTATCTCCATCACATATACTTCTATGTTCCGTATAGCTGTAACATGGATTAACGCGGATGGCCAAAGCTGACGGATCACCATCTCCGCAGTTGTTATGTCCCTTAACAGTTAAATAACTTGTATGAGTGGAGGTACCGTAATTCAGGCTGATACTGTTTATTGTACTGGTTCCCGCAGCGTTGTCAGGCAAGGTCCAGATATAGGAAGCAGCATGGTCAATTGCCGGTAAGGTGTAGTTTACGGCAAATTGCCCCTGACATACGGAGGCAGCTCCGGAAATTGGACCTGCACTGCCGGGTATGGGAAGAATATTCACGGTGGCAAAATTGGTCACGGAACACCCCGTTGCATCCGTCACAGTAACCTGGTAACCGGTGCTGTTTTCCGGACAGGCAACAGGGTTGGACACATTGGTGGAACTCAGGCCCGTTGAAGGCGACCAATGGTATGTATAAGGCGCGGTGCCTCCGATGACATTGTTTTCCAGGGTTACACAAACATCAGGACAAACGTGTATGGATTGTGTTCCGTCAATTTGCAGGGAGGTAACAAAAATCGGGGAAGAAATTGCCTGTCCGGAGGTGGCGGAAGAATCGGCCTGAAGAACTTTCACGTAAAAGTAATCGCCGGCCGAAGTAGTAATGTTATCCTGTATGCTAAATGAACTGGTTTCAGGCCTCCATGTTTTAAGACGATCGTGGTTCTTATTATAAAGAACTACCCTGGTGAACGCTTCGCCTCCTCCGTCAGCAGCCTGTATTTGAATGGTATATGAGCCGGCAGGCAGGGCTGACCCCATTTCCTGACCATCCATTTTAAAGGACAATCTGATATCTGATTCAAGCGTACTGTAAAATCTTCTTGCTTTCAAGGCATCGAATAAGCTTGACCGGGTCAGGTTGTCTGCCAGTATGGCCATGCGGTAATTTTGACCGGTTCCCCAGGTGCCCCAATGATCATCTGCGGACCCGGAAGCACCGATCATCCAACCCCTGGAGAGTGCTTCATCAAAGAGTCCCTTTTTATCGTCAGGAATACTACCGGTATTATCATAATATACAGAAAATCCATCTGTTCGGTTCCACAATTCCATACCCACGAATTTCAGGGAAGCAGATACCGTACCATTATAGCTATACTGTCCCTTGCTGTCATCCCTGCCCGGATGATTAAAGAACGCCACCACATCTCTTGTAGACAGCCAGTCCATTAGGGCTGAAAAACTATTCGAAACCGCAAAATTGGTGAATGTATCCGCATTCACCACAGCCACATGACCGAAGGTATAGTTTGTCCATTCAAATCCGTAAAAAGTTGTAAAAACGCCATCGGTATTGAAGGCATTTGCCTGGGCTTTAAGGTCGGCCCATTCCGTGGCGGTTAATGTACACCCGTTGCCGTCCGAATGGTCTGCCAGCCCGAAGAAATCTAATCCTGCAGTATTTCTCGCATAATCATAAGCCTGGGCAGGAGTTCCTGTACCGTCGGAATAAGACGTGTGATTGTGCAGATGCCCGTAATAAACGTTGAATCCGCCAATAGAGGGATGTTGAGCGCAAATGGTCCCGTAATAGCCTACAACAAAAACAATGACAAGTACTGCCTTAAGAACATGGCAGGCTGGTGAATGCTGGCCGCTTTTGTTTAAAACCAAGGGCATCGGGTGTTATTATTAGCCTGCCCGAAGGCAGTTAGAATAGTTTAAAAAGTAAATAAATGATACGTAGTTTTCAACGCTTTAATCCTTTGCCTGGTTACAAATTATCCGAAAATTTAAAGCAAAATCTCGCATCATGAACTTCACCAGGTTGCAGGAATACCAATATAGTTTTAATTTTGGCATTCCATGAAGGAATTGACCGTTATATTTTTTTGTTCCTGGAAATTTGCTGCAACTTTTCCAATCGCTGTTTATGTAATGAGAATGTCGTTTGCTGAAACACTTCTTTATTGCAATATCGGTGGTATTATTGGCACGCTTGTCTCCGTGTATTTTTCAGGTGTTCTTATTAAAATGTGGGACAAATACTGGCCTGAAAGGTTTAAACTGCCGAAAAAAACGAGGAAAATTTTCACTAAAAGAAACAGGATGTTTGTGAAAATTAAGCGACGGTTCGGTTTGTTCGGCATTGTGGTTTTAAGTCCGGTGATTTTATCCATACCCTTGGGATCATTCCTCACGGTAAAGTATTATGGCATCAGAAGGGCGAATATATTGTGGCTGATAGCCGGACAGGTATTCTGGTCGGTTGTGTATACCTTTTTCTATACCCAGGTGAAGACGATGATCACCTGATGAATAACGAAAAGGGTGGGGGCTGAAATGCTTATTTTCTGGCCATGGATCCCTTGCCGGCCATAGTCAAACCTTTATCCTCTTCATAAATGATCAAGGTTGACAGGACCGTGCCTGTAATTGATTTATCCCCGCAGCAACGTCCCGGCATTGAAAAACTGATTGTACGGAATTTTCCGCTACCATCCGATTTTTCCTGAACAGAACCTAAAGAAATCATGCCACTTTCGCCGGGTAGGACAGTCCACGCGGGTTCGTCAATGGAATCTGAATGTTGCAACCATCCGCTGAAGTTGTTTTCGGAGATGGTCAGCTTGATGTGCCGGTAAAAGCCTCCTGTCTGCTCATGGCCAATCCATGTCCCCTGCAGATCCTGTATAACAGCTTTCTCGTCGCTGATATCAATCCCGGAGCAAGCCGTAAATACTGCCATCATGGTGGCGACGATCAAACCCGAAAACAAGCCTGTCTTTGTCATGACCTGTTTTTCAATTGTTCCATGTTCAGCATGACGGTGCTTTTTGTGTAAAGTTGCCAGAGACATATTGATCCAAAATTAGCGTTCAGGCAACAAATTTATAATAATTTACAAAAAGACCAAAAGGTCTTATAGTATTTCTAAAAATATATTCTACTTTTGTTGTATTCAATTACATTGCACCCATGTTTAGTAAAGAAACAGAATATGCCCTCAGGGGACTGGTTTATATCCAATTACAGAACAATCTCGGACGAAGGCCAGGAATTACGGAAATAGCCAGGGAAATTGAAGCACCCCCGTTCTACACGGCAAAAATACTGCAGAGATTGGTGAGGCGAGGTTTTATTCATTCGCTCAAAGGAAAAGGAGGGGGTTTTTTTTTCGAGGAAAACAAACCGGAGCTTACCATCAAAGAACTGGTCAGCCATACCGAGGGCAATACTATTATCAATGGCTGTGGTTTTGGACTTAAGTTTTGCAGCGATGAACAACCATGTCCTTTACATGAGCAGTATGCCCCCATCAGGGAAGCTATCAGCAGGCTGGTGACAAATGAAACCATACAGTCCCTGGCGAAAAAAAATCCACTACCCCGGAATTGTTAAAACAGTTAGCGGCAGCACATTTTCACGGTTTCAGACATGGGGAAATATCAGGGTGTTTTCAAAAAACTGCACAGGTGGCCGGGATTAATCGTCTCCTTTATTCTTTTTTATTATGCCATTACCGGTATATTGATGAATCACAGGGAACTGGTTTCAGGCATTGACATCAACCGGAAGATCCTGCCCGCTGATTATAAATATAATAACTGGAACAATGCGGCCTTAAAGGGCAATCTGATCCTGGGTCCGGACAGTATTCTGATTTACGGAAACATTGGTATCTGGCTTACCGACTCAGACTTCCGGCATTTCTCCTCTTTTAATTCCGGATTTCCCAAAGGCAGCGATAACCGTAAGGTCTTTGATGTTCATCAGTCAGCAGATGGTGAAATCTATGCAGCAACTCTTTTTGGACTTTATGCCTATGACCATTCCCTGAAAACGTGGCATAAGTTTAAACTTGCAGTTGATATTAAACGTTTTACAGGTATTGAAAGCATTGGCGACACAGTATACGCCATCAACCGCTCCAATCTGTTCAAAGGAAAATCGGAAGGGATTAAAACTGTGTTCACCGGCATTGAGATCCCTGTGCCTGACGGGTATAACCATAAGGTTACCCTGTTCGAAACAATCTGGCAGCTGCATTCGGGCGAAATTTTCGGACTTCCCGGGAAGCTTTATGTGGATCTGCTCGGCGTTGTTACTGCTTTTTTATCAGTTACCGGGATTATTTACTTCTTTTTCCCCGGTTGGATAAAGCGCAGGTTCAGGATGAAAAAATCTTCTGCCGGGCTCGTTCGGATCAATAAATGGTCGCTCAAATGGCACAATAAAACCGGAGCATGGACCTTTGTATTGCTGATTGTTTTATTCTTTACCGGAATTTTTCTGCGCCCGCCTTTATTACTTTTCATCGCCAGGGCGAATGTGGCGCCACTGAAGTATTCGCATCTTGACCAGCCGAACCCCTGGTACGATAAACTGAGAGACATTATTTACGATCGGGAAAGCCAGACATTCCTGCTTTGCACTTCCGATGGCATGTACCGGTTGGATGCGGTTGACTATCACCCGGTTCTCTGCCAGAATCAGCCACCTGTCAGCGTCATGGGTATCAACACTTTCGAGCCTTTCAGTGAAGGTAATTTTTTAATTGGTTCATTCAGTGGATTATTCCTGTGGCATCCGGAACAAACTGAAATATACAATTATGCCAGGGGTACTGTATACCAGGACAATGCAACCGGAAGGCCTGTGGGTGACTTTGCCATCACCGGAACCATTAAAGACGCCAGGGGCAATCAATACATGGTTGATTATAATCGGGGCATCATTCCATTAAGACACCATGAAAAATTCCCCGTTATGCCGCCATCTATACTGGAAGAATCAAAAATGTCGGTATGGAATGTGTGTCTGGAGATCCACACCGGCAGGATTTTTCAGGGAATAACCGGTGGTTTTTATATCCTGATCGTCCCGCTGGTCGGACTTACAGGAATCATTGTAGTGATCAGCGGTTATTTGCTGTGGCGCAGAAAGTATAAAAGAAGAAGTAATATCGCGTGATGCCGGAATACCGGGAATATCATCTTATTTGAATATTGCGCTCTCCTTGTCCAGTTTCATCATATCCTCATCGGAAAGCTTGAATGACATTGCACCGGTGTTCTCTTTCACATGGATTTCTTTTGTTGCACCCGGTATAACAACAACCGTGTCCCCATGAAAATGGATCAGCCAGTTGAGGGCTACCTGCGAAGGGGTTACATTATATTTGAGGGCAAGCTCCTTCACCAGCATGACCAGGGGACGACTTTTCCTGAGTCCTTCAGGTTTGAACAGGGAAGTGTATTTTCTGAACCCAATGTCCTTGAGCAATTCCGGATTATCGTGAAACTTCCCGGTAACCAGACCTTGCGCCAGGGGTGAATAAGCAATGATGGAAATCCCGAGTTCCTTTGCCAGGTCCATCACGCCGTTCGATTCGATCGTGCGGTTCAGCAAATTGTACCTCACCTGGTTGGAAGCCAGCGGGATTCCTCTTTTATCGAGTGTTTCCCAGGCATTCTTCATTTACCGGGCCGAGAAATTGCTGACACCTATATTTTTGATCAGCTTCTTTTCTAAAAGTTCTGCCATAGCATTCATTTCGCTCTTTTTACCCGAAAAGCCCCACGGCTGATGTACCTGATAGAGATCGATAGGGTAGGGAGCCAAGGCCTTGATGCGTGCATCAATGGTTCTGGGGATGTTTGCAGCGAAACGGAATATCGGCCACCATTTGGTGGCGATGAGTATCTCGCCCGGTTTTTTCCCGGCAGCTTGCAGCGCTTTGGACAACGCAGTTTCCGATGCGCCCATGCCATATACTTCTGCTGTATCAAACCAGTTGATCCCGCCTTCAAAAGAAAGGGAAACAATCCGGCTAATGAGGTCATCTTCCAGCGTGGGCCAGAATTTCCCGGCCATGTTCTTTTGTTTGCTGAACTGCCAGCAACCAAGTCCAATGGGCGTTACCATCATACCGGTACGCCCCAGGGAACGCAAACTTTTCATGCTCATCACGACGCTTTTTTTCTATTTTTTCTTCCTGACAGGAAGTAAACTATGGAACCGAGTAAGGGAATAAATAAAACCACAATGACCCATATTAATTTATCATTTTGTTCAAACTTTCCGGTCAGAATATGAATCAGGGCAACGATGGGCAGCAATACCCCAAATAAGGCTATCAATATCAGGTCAGATCGGCTAAAAAGAAATAAAAGATTCATCGGTTGATGCTGTTTTGTAAATGAATGTGAAATATATTCATATTTAAGCGAGTAAACAAGACTTTCCGTCAAATCCTGACAACTTTACTGCCGGTTATGCCCCGCCTGTTTTTTGCCATGCAAGACCCCGGCCATTGCTTTGCAACATCTTCCTTCTTCAATCTTGAATCTTCAATCTTGAATCTTCCATCTTGAATCTTCCATCTTGAATCTTTAATCTTATTCCTATACTTTCTGCCCACCTGTGTGGCACGCCATGTTACAGAAAGTATCTTCAGATGGGATTTACAATATCTTGGGAAGGATGGGGGAAGAACCTAGAAAGCGCTGCCCATTTGAATTTGCAGATGATTATCTGAAATCCGGGTAATGGTTTCTTCTCCAACCTTTAATTCCGTTCCTGCCGACAGCTTCTCAGGATCCCAGTGATGAAGTGATGCAAATGCGTTCAGATCCTCTTTGGTTAAGAACCGCACCGACAATATGGTCTGTTTGTCCCTCCGCATAATGACCGCGCTATAGCCATTTGTTTCACCAAAGAAGTCAGCCAGATCAGGAGCGCCGTTCATAATACCAAGATTCCCTTTTACCAGGATAGCTTCCTGGTTGATGACTTCGGTTGAAACATCCGGCAGGTAAACGGTAATATCGGCCGGTCTTTCTTTTATTTTCCTGACAATAGCTTCCCCGATTTTCAAAGAAGCTACACTGTCCGTTTTGTTACCGGTACCATTGATAATGCTGATATAGAATGGTCCTGAGCATATCTGCAACTGGTATTTGGTCTGGCAGGTAAAGGAGGATAACGGAGGGCAGCTTTTGCACTGGAATCTAAATACTGAGTAGATCCCGAAGGCCTCTTCCGGGCCATTCATCCTGTATATTTCTGTGGTATACTTTCCTCCCATGAAGTTGATTTCATTCACCCATGCGCCCGAAAAACCATACTCGAGAAAGAGTTCAGCACCCCCATTGATATATCCGAAAAGGGAGGTTCCCGTGTATATTTTTGGGCTTTCAAACCGGGCATCCGGAAGATCGCTTTCGTCGATCGAAGGGAATGATCCTGATTCCTGCGAAAAACAATTTATGGAACAAAAATACAGGAAGCATAGGCAAACGTAAAATCTTGTCATGATGAAAAATTCATGTTGGTAAGAACTTTACCTCATCCTAAATCAAACAGGTTCAGGTCAATTATCGCTTTATCGGATATTCCTAAACCAAGATCAGAGGCCATGGTCAGAAATTTCAGAAGCTCAGGCGTGGCCGACTTCTGAATACCCTCGGCAATTCTTTTTTCGGCAATAATGTCATAGCTGATCCTGTCGAGTGCTACAGGATCAGTGGCTATAAGTATTGAGTTATAATTGCAGATGAATTGCGGATTGGCACCCGGCCCGCCATTAAAGCATCCCCGCAGTCCATCAACTATATTCAGCACTACTTTATCCCGTATCGGAGCAAAGGCACAGACTTCGGCACATGTTTCATTCCACAGCTTCGCGTGAAGTCTGCCGGTATTGGATATTGCACCAAAAGCAAGGTTCTTCATGGCATTGGTGATGGAACCTCCCGCATTCTTGAGAATGGGAATATTAATGATCTTATCGAGATCCTTGGTGACAATTTTTGTAAAATAGGAATATTTTCCGCCATTGATCATATAGGGTATGGTCTCACTGTCGTACTCCCCGTCTACATCGGCCCAATAATACCAATCTTTATCAATGTTCCTTTCCCCATAAAGCTTCCCGTCAATATCATAAAATGAACCCTTGTCATCCTGCACTTCGGTACCCACAATTTTTATCCCCGGATAATTCTCAGCATTAAAGCCGGTATCTTTCAAGTTCCATATCTCTTCTGTCCCATATGAGGATATCCTCCTTATTGATGCCGCTTTCCATAAGTTGTTTTACCACCGACCGGGTAACAGCGTGACTCGTGGAAAGGAGTTTGCCGGCTACAGGGTTAACTTTTAATCCTATTCGTTCACCAGGACTAACGAATGTTCTCCATGCCTTTTTCAGGTCATTTTGTCCGGTTAGAGCAAGCATGGCATTCCTGATCATCAGGTAAGCTTCCTGTTCAACCGGTTCATCATTTAGAACCGACTTTGTGTTTTTTACCTGTATCACCTTACCCGGATATTTGCCCGGCATGGACCAATCCGTTCTTGATACTTTAGCAGCTTCCGCAATGTTGGTGGCCGGTTTATCCTGTTTTTGAACGGGCGCGGAAGCAAACAATGACAACCGCTCAGCAGCAAGTGCTGCGCTTCCTGCTCCCAACATGGCAAAAAATTTCCTACGGTTCAGTGGGTTTTCTTTCATGGTTTTATTGCTTTACTAAGCCAATCAAATATAAAGAATATTTATACGAATTTAAACGTAAATCCTCTGCATTCTCCAAACTGATTAATCGGTGACAAACCAAAAGAAAACAGAACAATTCAATGGCATGCTCCTCATGAAGGTGCTGAAAACAAAAGCAATTTCACACCAGGGAATCGGATTCACATTCCACAATAGCTGGAAATGGGCGAAAAATATGCGCCACAAAATAAGCGATTCTTAATTCAATGAAAACCTTATGGAAGTTACTCAATAAGCATAATTAAACCTTTCCCGCAGCTCCTTCTGAAGCTCAGTGATTTTCTCCTGCAGAAACTTAATCTCATTTTGAAGGTCTGAGATATTATATCCGCTTCCTTCGGTAAAGATTTGCAGAATGAAGCGACGATTGATTAAAATATGTTTCTGACATTCATATATACTGGAAATCAATCTTTTGGTACTTTTCTTCACATTAAGCATAACAATTTTTTTAATAAATAAGCAATAGATCATATTCTGAATAGCAAACGTAATAATCCTAATAAAATTGGAGCGATGTTATAAGAAAAACTCCCTATACAATATACCCCATTAAGCCAAATACCTTAATTCTCAAAAGGTACGACATATTAATGACTTTACCGGTAGTTTTGTATTGGTTTAATTCAATAGAAATAATATTTCCAATAGATTTCAAAATAAGGCCGAAGAAATATATTGTCAGCACAGGCGAACGCCTGTGCGTCTTTATTTCCCGATACAGAAATTCTTGAATATATTTCCCGGGTTACAAATAACCGAATTTGTAGCAACTATGGAATGTTAATAATCGCCGTTAAAAAGTCATGACATAATAGGTCTGACCGTTTGCTGCGATTTCTTGGGAGGATCTGCATTTTGTACTATTAGGTAACAGGCATAAAAATGGCAGTCGTCCATGATTTTAAGCATCTTAAAGTCATTAATCCCAGAGGGATTGCATGTTTATTGAAACGTGTACATAATGCGAATTAAGAGTTGGAATTGCTTCCAGTATAAATATTTTCGAAAATTCAGGATAAAAAGATTGAAGCTTTCGTATACAATTATTAAAATAAACTTTCTCAGACATGTTCAATATGCAGTATTCTAAACCCAATGATTGGCTTGTTTGATTATCTATGGCTATGAGTATAGATAAGCATTGACAATAATTTATAATAAGTGGTAATTTAAAATTTGTTTTTATGAGACATTTAGGCAGACTATTCTTATGCACCTTTTTAATTTTAGGCTGCAAACTAAATGCGTTTTCACAAGTATTATGGGATGACGCATCGCAATTACCCTATACCGATGGTTGGCAGAATGGAGACAATGGTGGGGAAGGCTTTAGAGCATGGCCTATTTCTGGAACCGGTGCTAATTGCGGTATTATTCGCGCTAATGCGACAAATACTGATTGTAAAGTTCTTACCGGGGGATATGCCTTTGGCATTTGGGCTCAAAACGGTACAACTTTTAGTGTTGTCCGCCCATTTTTAAATACCTTACTAAACAATCAATCGCTTGCTTTTGACTGGAACAATATTGCCATTTCTAATCCCGGAAAGGCTGGTTTTTCGCTTCTCAACAATGACAATGATATTTTATTTGAGTATTATTTCACCGGAGGGTCAACATTTTATTTTACGAATGACAATGCAAACGAAGTTGCTACCACAATGCCATGGACCAATAATATCCAGGCTGTGGATTTTACCATTATTAATGCCGGAACAGGCATGTACCGTTTTACTGTTAAAGCAAACGGCACTACTTACGAAAGAATTGGCATGCTGAAAAATCCTGTCAATGGAAATCAAGTAAAGAAAATTTCCTACTTTACTTATAAAAATGCCGCCGGAGGAGAAAATATGTATTTTAACAATTTGCGCATTATTACACCTCCGGGTAATGCTCTCGCTTTTGATGGAAATGCTGATTACGTAACTGCTGGTACTTCCTTAACAAGCTCAAATACATTTACTATCGAAGCCTGGATTAAGCCAAACGATGTTTCGGGCTATAAGGATATTATCAGTTATAGCCAGATAGCCAGTTCTGGCGATGTTTTAGAATTCAGGTTAAGAAATGATACTTTGGAACTGGGTATTTCAAAAACAGATTGGTATGTTGTTTCCGGAACCACTCCAATTCAGTCAGGTATATGGCATCATGTAGCCGTAGTAAAAAATAACAACAATGTGCAATTATATATTAACGGTATTTCTGCAGGAAGCGGAACTTTGAGCAGTCCTGAAATGACTTTGGAAAAGTTAAATATTGGCCGAAGAAATAGATTGGGAGGGAGCGACTTTTATTTTAATGGTTTAATTGATGAAGTGAAAATTTGGAATAATGCTCGCTCAGCAACTGATATTTTCAACGGAATGGATACAGAATTAACCGGAACGGAAAGCGGCCTGGTGGCATACTATAAATTTGACCTGGGGAATGCCGGAGGTGCAAACATTAATATTACTTCATTAATAAACGAAACCAGAACCAATCATGGTACCCTGAGCGGTTTTTCTCGGACAAATTTAAATACTACTTCAAACTTTGTAACTTCTGCTGCTGTATTAACACCCTTAAGTTCACAAACAATATCTTTTGGAGCGCTGTCAGCAAAAACATATGGAGATAGTGATTATACGATTACTGCCACAGGAGGGGGTTCAGGTAATCCTGTAATTTTCACAAGTTCCGATCCAACCACTGCGTCATGCACAGGAACAAACGGGAGCACCATAAAGGTATTGAAAGCCGGTACCTGCAAAATATATGCTAACCAATCAGGTAATTCATCTTATTATGCTGCCCCGCAGGTGGAGCAAATGCTCACTATCAACAAAAAAACAATTACAGTGACAGCGGATGCCAAGTTTAAAATATATGGCGATCCCGATCCTGCTCTTACCTATACTTATACTCCTGAACTGGTTACCGGGGACAGCTTTACCGGTGGCCTGGCTAAAATTGCCGAAGGTGAATGTGGTAATTGCGCTTATGCCATAATGCAAGGTACATTATCCTTAGGTGATAATTATACAATTGTATATAATTCTGACGATTTGATTATGGCAAAAAGAAACCTTACAATAGGTTCGCTGAGCGTTGAAAATAAGGAGTATGATGGCACCATAACCGCTACTTTATCGGCAAATGCTATTTTAGAAAATGTGGCAACCAAGGATATAGGGAAATTATCCATCATATATCCAACCACGGTTACATTTGACAATGCCAATGCCGGAACCAACAAGGCTGTTACTCATAACGGTTTTGGAATTAGCGGAGGCTTTCTGGTAATTACACACTTACGCAGCCAACGGGTTTAAAAGCAAGCATTGCAAAAAAGAATTTGTTGCTCATTAACGACAATGTTCATTTAGATAAAACCTACGATGGAACAACCATCGCAACCATCATAGGCACAGCAACGCTGGATGGAATTGTGTCCGGTGATGAAAATAAAATTACGCTGGTATACCCCGAACCTGGTGGTACATTTATTGATAAGAATGCAGGCAATGATAAGGTTGTTACACTGGGTTTATTTACCATAGAAGGCCTTGCAAAAGATAATTACACATTAGTGCAAAATACAGATTGGATTGATGATATTTATCCGAAAGAATTGACAATAAGTGGTGTGGCAATAAACGACAAAACGTATGATGGAAATGTTATAGCTACTTTAAATGGCACACCGGTATTAGCAGGAGTTCTTACAAGTGATGTAGGCGATGTCACTTTAAATATGCCTTCATCCATTGAATTTTCCGACCAAAATGTCGGGAACAATATTAATGTAAGCCTCTCAAATTTTACCCTTTCCGGTGCTGAATCCGATAATTATACACTAACACAACCTTCAGGTATTAAAGGCAATATTACGGCGAAACCTATTACCGTTACCGCAGATGATGATCAATCAAAAGTCTACGGTGAGACAGATCCGCTATTTACATATACAGTTTCGCCGACGTTGATTAACGGGGATGTTTTTACGGGGATGCCTGGCAGGGATGCAGGTGAAAATGTTGATTTGTATAATATCCATCAGGGCAGTTTAAGCGCGGGTAATAATTATAACATTACATTTAATTCCAGTAACTTCTCTATTAATCCCAAAGAATTAATGGTAACCGGAGCAACGGTGACAACAAAAGTGTACGATGGAAATACCGATGCGGTCATCACTGGCGCAGATTTGTCCGGTAAGGTCGGCACAGATGATATAGCGCTTGCAAATGCAACAGCCGGAACTTTTGCCACAGCTAATGCAGGCAGTGAAATAAATGTTACGGCAAACATGACCATTACAGGTCTTGCTGCCAATAATTACACTTTAATACAGCCAATTTTAAAGGGTAGTATTGATGCAGCCAATCTTACAGCCAGGGCAGATGACAAAATACGTGAGCAAGGGGATGCAAATCCTGAGTTTACAATTACCTATACGGGCTTTGTCAATAGTGAAACAGATGCTGTTTTAGACTCAAAACCCCTGGCAAATTGCGCTGCTGATGTATCGAGTGAGGCAGGCGATTATGACATTGTTGTAACTGGCGGTATGGACAATAATTATGAATTTAATTATGTAGTGGGTAAACTTACTATTACTGCTGTAACAGGCATTAACAACATGGATGCTGTAAGATACACCGTTTATCCTAACCCTGCATCGGATTTTATAAAAATTAAAACTCCGGAAACCGGAAATAATAAGATTCAGATATTTGATATGTCAGGACAACTGGTAATAGATTGTGTGTTAGAGAACGAACAAGTGAACATACAAAAGCTAACTGAAGGTGTTTACACCTTAAAAATTGATAATTATACGTTTAAATTTATTAAGCAATAATTCAATTTTGCTGTAATTTGCCTTTATTTAAAAACCGTTCCTGCTAAGTTTGTCTTTACTGCCGGAATGGGAATGAATAAAATGTAATGGTTATAAGGATTATGATTATATAAAGAATTCGTCATTTTGCCATTTTAAAGGATTGTTATTGATATAATCCCGTATTCTTTGATATTCATCATTGTCACGAATGATGTGGTCGTGAAACCGGGGTTGCCATATGGAACCCACGGAATTTTCGCCTGTCAATTGGTTACATTCGTTTGGTTGATGACGATTTAAAACCGGCCACGAATGATGAAACGGATTTTTGATCGATGGCAACGCCGGTGTATTTCGTTGATTGTAGCGATTGTCGACGGCCGTGCATTTTCTACGTGCAGAATCCACCCAAATCGTTGGCCCCATTAACACTAATTATCAATCTGAAAAATCGCATGAAATGATTGGGAATAATAACAAATATATTTTGCCAATTCACCCAAAACAATTGCTTGCGAATTGGGTCAAACGATTTATTGCGGCATTCCTAGAAATGCAATTAATCACGCTGCCGTTGATAAATCCAATCGAGTCCGATAAACGAATGTCACCAAAATAATTTCCCGACGAAATGTGCAAATGGTGATATAATATAATCCGTCTTTGCATAATCCCACCACGGCGCCCTGGCTGACGGTATGCGATATTTGTTGTTAAATTTTTCCATAACGCAAATTTCAATAACATTGTCTACAAACACACGACCGTGTGTCTTTATTTCCCGATACAGAAATTCTTGAATATATTTCCCAGCACCTCATCGTTCGTGATCTCCCCGGTGATCTCACCAAGGTAATGAATGGCTTCACGGATGTCCTGGGCCAGCAAATCGCCGGTGAGGCCGCCGGTGAGGCCTTCGGTAGCCCTTTTCATGGCCAGCAGGGATCTTTCCAATGCTTCATAGTGCCTGACGTTGGTGATGATCACATCATTGTCATTGGTGGTGGAAATTCCGGAGGCATCCAGCAGGGCTTGTTCCAGTAGGGAAAGATTGATACCCGTTTTTGCCGACATGGGAATCAGCGATTCCCCTTCCTCCAGCATCGCCTTGAATTTCTGCAGCGATTGTTCCAACTGGCCCGGTGAGATCATATCCATTTTGTTCAGGATAAATATCCTGTGCTTTTCCTCCGCACCGCTGAAGGTTTTGATTTTATGCCGGAGATTCGTTATTTCTTCGGACCTGCTGCTACTGTCGAGTACCTGAATGATAACGGCAGCCTGGTCAATTTTCTGCCAGGTTCGTTCGATACCCAGTTTTTCAATGGCATCCTCGGTATGCCGCAGTCCGGCAGTATCAATAAGCCTGAAATGAACACCACGGATGCTGATGACGTCTTCAATGGAATCACGTGTAGTGCCTTCAATCTCAGATACAATTGCCTTTTCTTCCTGCAGCAGGAGATTCAGCAGGGTGGATTTGCCGGCATTGGTTTTTCCCACAATGGCAACCGGTATACCGCGCTTGATAACATTTCCCATGGCGAAGGAGTCACTTAGGCTTCCAAGTACTCCGGTAATCTCCGTGAGGAGGGACCTAAGCTGACTGCGATCGGCAAATTCCACATCTTCCTCGCTGAAATCAAGCTCCAGTTCCACCAGCGAGGTAAAAGTGAGGAGCTTGTCCCGCAGCTTTTTAATTTCTTTTGTAAAGCCGCCCCGCATCTGGTTCATGGCGACACGGTGGGCTGCCTGTGAACCTGAAGAAATCAGGTCGGCCACGGCTTCCACCTGGGTAAGATCGAGTTTCCCGTTTAAAAAAGCACGCATGGTAAACTCACCGGCCGTGGCCATTCTGGCACCCGACTGTACCAGTAATTCCAGAATTCTTTTCTGTATGTAGGGGGAGCCATGACAACTGATTTCTATCGTATCTTCACCCGAATAGGAATGAGGGCTTTTAAAAAGGCTTACCACTACCTGGTCGATGATCTGAGGGCCATCACAGACGGTTGAAAAATGAACGGTATTGGCAGGTTGTGCAGACAACTTGCCTTTACTGGCAGGCAATCGAATGATCTTTCCTGCGATTTCCAGTGCATTTGGTCCGCTACAGCGGATAACGGCAATGGCCCCTTTACCCGGCGGGGTTGAAATGGCGCAGATCGTGTCGGATTTTGAATACATGCGGTTCGGTTGTCAACTTTATTGAGCAAAGGTAAAACGAATAAGGATAAGAAAGTTGGGGCCGATTTCGAATAAATATATTTTTGTGTTACTTTTGAGCTTATAAGATATTATTGAATCCATGAGCATTTTAGTCAACAAGCATTCACGGGTTATTGTACAGGGTTTTACCGGTGGAGAAGGAACTTTTCATGCCCAGCAAATGATTGAATACGGTACACAGGTTGTCGGGGGCATTACACCAGGTAAAGGAGGACAAAGTCATTTGGACAGGCCAGTTTTTAACACGGTACATGAGGCAGTGAAAACCACCGGGGCAGATACTTCAGTGATATTCGTGCCTGCTGCATTTGCTGCAGATGCGATCATGGAGGCCGCGGAAGCCGGCATCAGGGTTATTGTATGCATTACCGAAGGCATACCCACCCTCGATATGGTGAAGGTAAAGCAATATCTCAACGGGATGGAAACCAGGTTGATCGGTCCGAATTGTCCCGGTATTATCACCCCGGGTGAAGCCAAAGTCGGCATTATGCCGGGATTCATCCATCATAAGGGCCATATTGGCATTGTTTCGCGTTCTGGAACCCTCACCTATGAAGCTGTGGACCAGGTGACAAAAGCCGGTATGGGTCAGTCCACCTGCATCGGAATAGGCGGTGATCCCATCATCGGGACTACCACCCTCGACGCGGTAAAATTATTCATGGATGATCCGGATACTGCAGGTATTATTATGATCGGAGAGATCGGGGGAAGCATGGAATCCGATGCTGCAAGATGGATAAAGGACCACGGCATCAAGCCGGTGGTTGGTTTTATAGCGGGTCAGACTGCTCCAAAGGGCAGGAGAATGGGGCATGCAGGAGCCATTATCGGAGGTGCCGAAGATACGGCAGCAGCTAAAATGAAGATCATGCAGGCTTGCGGGATTCATGTAGTGGAATCTCCTGCCGATATTGCCGCAACCATGGTTAGGGCACTTAAAAACTAATACATATGCAAGTTAAAGGAACGGCGCTCAGAACTACCCGGGATTTCGTTAAAACCAGTATTTCCCGGTTCTTACGACAAATGGCTCGATTCCCTTTCTCCCGATTCCAAAAAGTTGTTTTCCTCTACCATCGATGCAACCGCCTGGTATCCTTTTAAGGAGGGATATTCTGTTCCGATCGGAAAAATTGTTGACATCTGCTTCAACCATGACCGCAAAACGGGGGGTGATCAGCTGGGGAGCTGGAGTGCCGAGGTAGGACTGAAAGGATTCTACAAAGTATTCCTGCTTATTGCCTCGCCCCAGTTTCTTTTACAGCGTGCCTCAAAAATCTTTACCACCTATTATGAACCCAGTGAAGTAGAAGCCTCCATTATCGGCTCCAATGATGCGATACTCCGGATTACAAAGTTCGAAGATATTGATGAGGCGGTGGAATACCGCATTGCGGGATGGACCAGAAAAGCACTGGAACTGGCCAACTGCCGTGAACCGAGTTATGTGATAAAGAAGGCGCTGTCAAAAGGCGACAACGCTACGGAGATACATTTTCACTGGCAGTAGGATGGATAGGAGGGACAAGGGACAAGGGACGAGGGACGAGGGGGTGTGAGATTTGAGTTTGGGGTGTGATTTATCTCGCAGAGACGCAAAGGCGCAAAGACTATAACAAAACCAAGACTGTGTTACCAGATGACCGGTCTGTTCTTAAGGCAGTCTATCTGGCAATTAGCAATATCTAGTTAAAATGGGTAATGACAATCCGAGTTTGGTGTGTGATTTATCTCGCAGAGACGCAAAGGCGCAAAGAAAATAAGGACGGATCCTTTCTCCTTTGCGCCTTTGATATATTTTTATGACAGGTCCTAACCCAATACTCATGGCCCCAAACCCACTAGTCCCTTGTCTTGTCCCTCGTCCCTCGTCCCTTGTTCCTAGTCCCTTCTTCCTTGTCCCTCGTCCCTCGTCCCTTGTCCCTCCTCACTGCTCCAGCGCCTTAAAATTCCACTTTGTAAAATCATTACTGGCTTCCGTCTTTTGTTCCAGCTGATCGTTAAGTTCCCGGAAAAAATCAAGTCCGGTGATCTTTTCCAGTTCATCCACGTCACCGCAAATGATTTTGGGGCACCGCTGGCGACATTGCTCCGGATTAAAAATCCTATGGCCCTTTCTCCGTTCACATCCAGAACCGCTTTATAATAACGGGTGGGAATGCTGATCTTGTTTGGACCGAATGTTCCAAAAGGAGCATCCTTAAGAACCGGACCGGCCACAATATAAAGGGTGTTGCCTTCTTTTGCCCATTCCCGGATAAGCTTTTCCAGGACTTCCCATACATACTTGTTAAAGGCTGGTTTTACCGGTACGGTGTTTGACATCAGAAAGGTTTCGTCCATGGCCTGCTGTGAGGTAAACATATCTTCGGGCGGAACAAGCTGGCCAATGATAAAGCCTGCATCCTTGTAATCCTTGTTTGATGCAGTCCCGGTTGTGACTTTAGGATCCTCGGTATATTTTTCCTTAAACGTGCCTGTAGCCTTTGCCTGTTCAGGTGTCAGCTGCCAGGCAGCCCAGGAGGGCAATTCGTAGCCTTCGTTGTACGATATGGTGAATAGGGTATGTTGTAACTTGTTGTTCGCGGGGTGACGGCACGGGAAGTTCATATTGCTGGGCACAGACAACAAGACTGTTCAGCGTTAAAGACAAAATGATAATTCGTTTATGTTTTTTTTTGAGTCTACGAAATTAAAGTCCGGAGGTTTATAAAATTTTAATGATCATTTGCTGCAATTTATCTATTCTTTAAGTACCATAATTGCTCAGCGGTATAGGAAAAAATAAACAGCCACCCGGGTTCTTGAATCTTGAATCTTAAATCTTGAATCTTGAATCTTAAATCTTGATCTTCCTTCTCTAATACCTCGGATCCTTCCTGAACGGCAGCTTGGCCATTTTTTCCACCGTAATGCTTGGAAATCCGAATTCTTCCGTAACGTGCCCAGAACAGGTAAACACCATATCCCCTGAAGGGATATTTTTTCAGGGAGTTTGGAAAATTCACGGTATCGAAGAACTCCCCATGACATATCGAGGAAACAGCCGAAGTGCATCCATTCACCTTTCACCGTATGTACATATTTAATGGTTACCAGGTTTCCCAGCATCCTTACTTTTTTACCCACATGATTCATCAGTTCCGAAGCCAGGTATCTTACCCCGAAACGCGGTTTCCAGCAGATCGAAAGCTGCTGAGGGTAACCGGAAAGCCAAGAGTTCAATTTCATCATAGGCATCTTCAAGCAGGGTTTGTTCCAGTTGGGGCAGCATGAATTCCCTGGGCTTTTCAACAAACAGCCTGGGCATATCGTTTTCCCGCGTACTTTTTCCAAGCATCAGATGTGCTTCCCAAAGCAGTTGTTTTTTTGTTTTGCCGGTAAAACGGAACGCATCGAGGCGTATAAGGATCACCAGTTGCTCAATTCCTGCAGGCACGCGGCAGATAAAATCCTCCAGGCTGCTGTAATTCGCCGTTGCTGTTCCCGTTCGGCAATGATTTTCGGCTAACTTTTGATTCAAGATTGGCAATATGAATGAATCCGATAAAAACATCGTTGCCGTAAATACAGGTCTTATAAACTGCTTTTGTTTACACAGGGCAGGTGAATGGATGCCCCCGACCGCCGGGCCTCGTTAAAATACACCCAGGTGCGGTAAAATCCCCCGAAATTGTTGATCACGGCTACCATAAATTCCGTGGGATAATAGGTTTTCAGAAACAGGCTCTGGTAACTTTCCACGGCATACGAGGCCGAATGGGCCTTTGAAAAGGCATATCCGGCAAACGACGCCATCTGCCGCCATACTTCGGTGGTAAGTTCTTCGGGATAACCCCTGTTGCTGGCAATTGTCAAAAAATCGTTGTCCCGTATCCTCTCAAACTCGCCTTTTGAGCGGAATTTTCCGCCCATGGCCCTGCGCAGTATATCGGCATCTGCCAGGTCGAGTCCTGCAAAATGATGGCATATCTTAATCACATCTTCCTGGTAAACCATTACACCATAGGTTTCTTTAAGCTGCTCTTCCATCACCGGGTGCAGGTAATTGAAACCTTCAGGGTTATGAAACCGTTTGATATATTCCTTCATCATGCCTGATTTGGCCACGCCGGGCCGGATAATGGAACTGGCTGCCACCAGGGTCAGGTAATTGTCGCATTTCAGTTTTTTAAGCAAGCCGCGCATGGCGGGACTTTCAATATAAAAACACCCGATGGCTTCACCATGGTACAGACGCTTGTTTACTTTTTCATCCTTTTTGAAATCGCTCACCTGATGAACATCCACTTTAATGCCCCGGTTTTGCCGGATGATATCCACACTTTCGTTGATATGTCCGATGCCACGCTGGCTGAGAATATCCAGTTTTTCGAATCCGATGGCTTCGGCCACATACATATCCAATTGTGTGGTGGGAAAGCCTTTCGGCGGCATATCGAGTGCCGTGTAGCTGGTGATAGGTTCTTCGGAAATCAGCATACCCCCGGCATGAATGCTGCGGATGTTGGGAAAGTCCATCAACTGGTTGCCCATGCCGTATAATTGTTCGGTGATTTCATCTGTAGGTCTGGCAATGGCCGGGATTATCCACCAGACGGTCGATTTCTTCCTTGGGCAAGCCATATACCTTGCCCAGTTCGCGAAAGATCGACCGGTCACAAAGGTGGTAACGGTTCCAAGCAAGGCGGTGTGTTTATTCCCGTAGCGCTTAAAAATATAATCCTGCACTTCGTCGCGGTCCTTCCAGGAAAAGTCGATATCAAAATCGGGCGGGGACGTGCGTTTGGGATTGATAAAACGTTCAAAATAGAGATTCAGTTCGATGGGATCCACATCGGTGATCTTCAGGCAATAGGCAACAATGCTGTTGGCCCCGCTGCCCCGGCCCACATGGTAAAAACCACGGCTCATGGAATACCGGATAATGTCCCAGGTGATCAGGAAATAGGATGAAAATCCGAGCTTATCAATCACTTCCAGTTCATGTTTTATCCGCTTTCTGGGCTTCTTTATTGGATTTTCCATAGCGGTAAACCATGCCGTCGAGGGCCAGTTTTTCAAGCAGCAGCCTGTCGTCGTAACGGCTTCCTGTAAAGGAGTGTTTGTTCTTCACCGTATTGAAATCCATATCGATGGACATCATCTGTCAGTCGTTCAGTGTTTCTGAACAATTTGAGGATAATCGGAATAGATGATCGGGATGAAGTCGGGGGGCATAAAAAGCTCTTTGGGTGAAGCCAGGTCGCGAGGGGTGAGCTTGCTCAACAAGGTATTGTTATCGATGGCGCGAAGATGACGGTGCAGTTCATATTCCTCTTCTGCACCAAAGGTAACCGGTAACAGTGCCACCAGTTGCTGCTGGTGATAGCGGTAAGCGGGAAGTGACCAGCTTGTTAATCTCTTCCGGCCTGATGCCGATAAACTCGTTTTCCGCAGGCTTTAATGGGAATGCTGTTGCTGAAAGGATAAATAACATAAACATGCTCAAAAGCCGGCGCACGGGGTGGGAGCGGGATCTTTTCCAGATTGTGACGGGTAAGAAATTCATTTATCTCCCGGAATCCCTCGGTTATTGCGGGCAATGGCTATATAAAGAAGCCGGTTCTGCTCATCCCTGAATTCGATGCCTGCAATGGGTTTTATAATGGCGAGCCTGCATTCCCTGATAAAATCCATCATGCCCATGCAGTTGTTGATATCGGTCATGGCCATGGCCCTGATATCGTTCTTTTTGGCTTCCGCCACGAGTTTTTCAACCGGCATGGTGCCGTAACGCAGGCTGTAGTATGAGTGGCAGTTGAGGTACATATGCGTTATAGCATTTGCTCACGCCCTGCCTGCTTAAGCAGATTGCTTCGCGATGCATTGATTTTCTGTTTCAACATTTTTATATGCAGGACGCATCGCTCGCAATGACGGCACCGGATTCTCCGTAATCAGGTAATTCCGGTAGTTCTTTCGTTCCATCATGGCATAGGCCCACAGTACCAGTTCTTCGTGGGTGGCATGCAGCAGCTTTCCGCTTACTTCCTCTTCGAACCACCCCTCCTTGCTTAAAAAGAATAATCGCGTCATTTTATTTGATGATTTGTTGATTTATTGATTTGTTGATTTGTTGATTTGTTCATTTAATTCATCATTCATAATTCATCATTCTTCCCACCGCTCTTCCCACCGCCTTCTTCCCATACCGTTTCCGCATCCGGTCGATCTCCTGGTACAGCCGCACCATCTCAGGCGTATCTTCGAACAGGTTCAGCTGGGGCGTTCCCTGTACCAGGTGGCTGAACTTGACCCCGATGAGCCGGATGAGCATGCGCCGCTGGTAAAGCCTTGCAAACAGCGATTTGGCCAATCCGATCAGCTTGTGGTCGAATGAAGTGTAGGGTATGCGCTGCTGCAGCGTATGGGTATCGAAATTCGAATAGCGGATCTTCACCGTAATGCACGAAGTGAGCTTTTCTTCTTTGCGCAATTCATAGGCAATCTTTTCCACCATGCCCACCAGGGTATTGTTCAGCAGTGCCAGGTCGGTGGTGTCGGTGTCGAAAGTACGTTCCGCACTGATCGATTTCTGTTCCCAATACGGGATGACCGGCGTGGTGTCGATGCCATTGGCCTTTTTCCATATTTCAATACCGTTCTTGCCCAGCACCTTTTCCATCATTTCCAGGGGTATCTGGCTCAGGGTACCAATGGTGGCCACGCCCATGGAACGCAGCAGGTGAAAGGTCTTATCGCCGATCATGGGTATCTTGCTGATGGGCAGGGGATCGAGAAAAGGCTTCACCAGTTTGCCGGGGACCTCCTTTTCGCCGTTTGGCTTGGCCTCGCCCGTGGCGATCTTCGAAACGGTTTTGTTCACCGACAAACCTGAAGATATGGGCAACCCGGTTTGTTTGATGATATCACGGCGCAATTCCTGTGCCCATTTCAGACAGCCGAAAAAACGATCCATCCCCGTGAGGTCGATATAATGCTCATCAATGGAGGCCTTTTCATACACGGGGGCCCGCTCGGCAATAATGCCGGTGACGATGTTCGAGTATTTGCTGTACAGGTCCATATCGCCCCGTACCACGATGGCGTCGGCACATAACTGCCTTGCCATTTTCATGGGCATGGCCGAATGCACGCCGTACTTCCGGGCCTCGTAACTGCAACTCGATACCACGCCACGGCCTGACATACTGCCGATCACCACAGGCTTCCCGTTCAGCCTGCTGTTGATCAGCCGTTCCACCGACACGAAAAAACTGTCGAGATCGAAATGGATGATGCTTCTGCCAGTGGTATTCTCCTGTACATCGAAAAAAATCATAGAAATGATTATAAAATAATCAATAAACATGATCATAATATAATCAATTTATATTATATTAGCAAGAAAATTCAGCACCATGTATTTTTCTACCAACATTAAATTGTTGCGCAAGCGAAAGAACCGCACTCAGGATGATGTGGCTTTCGCCCTCAACATGAAGCGTTCCACCCTCAGCGGATACGAGAACGAAGTCAGCCTCCCCACCATACAGGCACTGGTTGCCTTCTCCAAGTATTATGGGGTAGCCATGGATACCCTGGTCAAGATTGACCTGCGTACACTCACCGAAAGCCAGTTCTCCCAGCTTGAAAGGGGCGGGGATGTATACCTCAGGGGCAGTAACCTGCGGGTACTGGCTACTACCGTCAACAGCAACAATGAGGAGAATATCGAACTGGTTTCGGTAAAGGCCAAGGCCGGCTATGCCACTGGTTTTGCTGATCCGGAATTTATCAAAGACCTTCCTGTTTTTCAGCTGCCTTTCCTGTCAAGGCAAAAGAAATACCGCACGTTTCAGCTGAATGGCGATTCCATGCTGCCCATTCCCGATGGATCCTATGTGACCGGTGAATTTGTGCAGGACTGGAATACCATCATCAACGGACATGGTTATATTGTACTGACCCTCGATGAAGGTATTGTTTTCAAAATAGCCGAAAATATTCTCGAAACCGAGCATAAACTCCGGCTTTTCTCGCTGAATCCAATTTATGAGCCCTATGAAGTGCACGCCAGCGAGATTAAGGAAATATGGAAGTTCGTAAATTACATCAGTTCTGAAATTCCTGATCCGATGATCCCCTCCGATGAACTGATCAAAACAGTGGCGGGATTGAAAAAGGACCTGAATATGCTGAAAAGCAGGTTTGGGAAGGAGTTGTGAACGCACAACTTTACCACTGTCTTTTTCGTATACCCCGTATTGTCGCTAATTGAACTTTGAATGCAGCATCGGATTGTTGTTCATATTTTTCTGTTTCTCTCCTTATCAGGCATATATTGCAGTATTGCCAATGCCCAGCAGGTTCCCCTGCAACGTGGTTCCGTGGCCTATTTCGACAGTCTGGACAACCGGATTGACAACCTGCAAAAGCAGATTTCCCGATTGAAACAATCACGGGACGTCAACTATTATAATCAGCAGCGTGAACTGGACCTGACTCTTTTTGTAAAAGCATACGAGGAATTTGTTCAGGATGAAAACCTGGAGAAAGCCAGGGAACTTGTGGAAACGCGACTGGAAAGGGCTGAATTCCGAAGAGATCAGTATTCGGTGAAGTATTATACCCGTTATAAGGAAAATACCTTTGCCCTGATAAAACAACAACGCATGCATTATCAGCAGTTGTTTCTCAAGGAAAAGAACTTCAAAAAGGAATTTGATCGCTATGTGGAACCGGGCAGCCTGGAAGCGTTTCAGAAAGCACAAAGAATGATCGACCTGGCTTTGAATTATGCCCGCGAAAACAACCTGACGGAAACCATCAAATACCTTGAACATTACAGAGCCTATACCGAAGCCATGATCTTTGATGCCGGTTCGGCCTTTGATCTGGCTTCCCTTACCAACAGCGCCAAAGAATTTGAAAAAGTATTTCAGCCGCTCATCACAAGCGATAGTCTTAAAGATATCAGGGAGGCTGAGAATTTGCTGGCCCATTGTCTGAATTACGGCCGGCTGACAGGTTCCTCCCTGGATGAGGAATTCTTCAAAAGACAGGGATTGCTTATAGCAGCTGCCCTATCCGATATGCTGGAAAGGGAGGGAAGGGAAAAGGAACTGGCCCGGTATACCAATCAGGCCGTTACCGCGCAATTTGATACCCTGAATCCCCGGGGTGTTTTTAAATGGCACGACCAGATTGTTGTGATTGATGAGTTTCTTCCCACTTCGGGCATGGAAAGTGTTAAAAAAGGAGAAGCCATCATGCATGCTGATAAAATGCTGGCCGCCTATCTTCAGAAGAATAAACTCTGTCAGTCGGTTAATGACCTGAAGTTCGGTTATGCCTTTATCATCCCTTACAGATCCAATGCCAAAAATACTTCTTTCTACTACAATTCGTTAAGCCGTAAATGGCAATACATGGCCTGTTACACGCTTGTGGTAAGCCCCGGTTATACGCTGGAAGTCAGCAAATTCATGCCGCCCTTGTTTTTTGAGGATGAAATGGATGTCGTAGATCAACGTCCGCAATAAACCATTTCTGTTTCCGGTTGTTAGTTAAAAAATGAAGTGACTATGCGCAAAATAGCCGGAATATCTATTATATTTATTGCTGTTGTTCAGCTTGCTTCCTGCGTACAAAATAATCATAATTTCAAACCAATACCGGAAAACAACATGACTGTTGACAGAGAACTTGATACTGCCACCTTTGGTGCGGGTTGCTTTTGGTGTGTTGAAGCTGTTTTTCAGCAACTGAAGGGAGTGATGACCGTTGAATCGGGTTATTCAGGCGGACATACAAAGAATCCTACTTACAAGGAGGTGTGTACGGGAACTACCGGACATGCCGAAGTCTGTCAGATCACCTTTGATCCTTCCCTGATCTCCTTTGCTGAACTGCTGGAGGTCTTCTGGAACACTCATGATCCTACTACCCTGAACCGGCAGGGAGGCGACATCGGTACCCAATACCGGTCGGTCATCTTTTATCATCACCATGAACAACGTTTGCTGGCAGAAGAAATGAAATCGAGGTTAACGGCAGCCAATATCTGGAAGGATCCCCTGGTTACCGAAATCGTCCCCTTCCAAGAATTTTATAAGGCAGAAGCCTATCATCAGGAGTATTATTTTCAGAATGCCAGCCAGCCCTACTGTTCCGTGGTGATTACCCCAAAACTCGAAAAATTCAGGAAAGTGTTTGCTGATAAACTGAAGGAATAGTTTTTAGTATTATCTTTCTTTCAGTTTTCTAAACCTTTTTGGCAACCAATTCTATTTACCATGAAACGCTTTGCGGATATACTCTTTTCATCACGTTTAATGGCTGTCGTTCTGGCCTTGTTTGCCATTTCCATTGCTGCAGCAACCTTTATCGAGAATGATTTCGGAAGCGCCTCTGCAAGGGCATTGGTATACAATGCACGCTGGTTTGAACTGCTCCTTTTTATCGGAATGGTCAACCTTACCGGCAATATATTGATCCGGAAATTATTTGTCAGGGCGAAATTCACCATCTTTCTTTTTCATCTTGCATTTTTGCTGATCATGGCCGGAGCAGCTGTTACCCGTTATACGGGATTTGAAGGCTCACTGGCCATTCGCGAAGGTGAAGAGTCAGGAGCTGTATTAACCGACCGGACCTATATTGGTGTTTTGGCAGGCATGAAAGACAGTGCAGTAAAAAAAGATTTTCCGGTATTTTTCAGCGCATTGGGCAAAAACAGGTTTGACGAGACCTTTGATCTCGATAATAAATCCTACAAACTGACCTGCAAATCCTATATTGCCAATGCCGTACCTGATATCGAACCGGCCCCTGACGGGATACCGGTTGCGGAAATTGTATATTCCGACAGGGAAGGAAGAAAAAGTATCATCATCAGCTCAGGTGAGACCAAATCCATTGGCAATGCCGTTTTTTCTTTTGAACCTGCATCTGCCGGTGAAAACGTTGTGGTTCTTGCTGCAGCGGGTGATTCCTTGCTTTTTTCCGCACCTTACCCTGTTGCCAAAACCAGTATGGCAGATCAATCCTACATTAGTCTTGAAGAAAATGTATTCCATCGTTTGGACCTTAGACAGCTCTATACCTTCAATGGCAGTATGCTGGTAGTCAGTAAATTCTTTAATGAAGGGAAAATTGTGCCAAGTCCGTTGACCAATCAGGAAGAAATGACGTACGATGCACTCGTGATGGAATTATCATCAGGTCAGCAAACAAAAGATTTTATCCTCTGGGGCAAGGGAGGTATGGAAGGTTTGCCCGCCGAGGTTACCCTGAAAGATATTATGTTTACAATTCATTATGGTTCTGTTTATAAGGAGTTGCCATTTAAATTAAAACTTAATGATTTTATTGTCGATCGCTACCCTGGTTCACAAAGTCCATCCTGGTTTGAAAGTTATGTTACGCTGTCAGATCCGGCAAGAAATATCCAGGAACCAAAGCGTATTTATATGAACAATATCCTGAAATACCGGGGATATCGATTTTACCAGTCCTCCTACGATCCCGATGAAAAGGGCACCATACTTTCGGTTAACCGCGATTGGGCAGGGACTTTATTTACCTATGCTGGATATCTGCTGATGACGCTTGGGATGGCCCTCAGCCTGTTCAACAGCAACAGCCGTTTCAGAACGCTTTCAACTGAAATAACTTTATTGAAAAACGCAAAGAAGGCATTAACGGCCCTTTTGATGCTTTTCCTGTTGCAGGGCTTGTCGAAGGGACAGGAATCCATGCCGCCGCAAACACTGATCAAAGTTAACGCAGCACACGCAGATGTGTTCGGAAAATTGCTGATCCAGGATAACGGAGGCCGGATTGAACCCCTGAATACCTTGTCGTCAGAAGTGCTTCGTAAACTGAGCCGTAAAAGTTCCTACAAAGGGTTGACACCAAACCAGGTATTTCTCGGGATGATGACAGCGCCTGAAGTCTGGCAGTATGAGCCCCTCATCCGGGCAACCCATCCTCAAATACAGGAAATCCTGGGTTCTCGCGAGAAGTTGCATTCCTTTGCCTCTTTTTTTGAGGAAAACAATTACGTTCTTCACGATTATGTGGAAAAGGCATTCCGGAATAAGCCGGCTTACAGAAGTAAATTCGAAAATGAAATTATCCGCCTCGATGAACGGATAAATATTGCCTATCTTGTCTTTACAGGGGAATTACTGCGGATCTTACCGGTGCCGGGCGATAGCAGCCATACCTGGTACAGCCATCAGGGCATTCAGGGAAGGGTAAATACAGAGGATTCCATGTTCGTGGAAAACATTATCCCGCTTTACCTGCAGGATATCCAGCAAAGCATGAAAACCGGTGACTGGAAAAGCCCGGATGCATTGCTGGAATCCATTACCAATTACCAGTCCAAATATGCAGGAGAAATCATGCCTTCTCCAAAAAAGGCGGCCCTTGAAGTCATCCTGAACAATTCAGATATCTTTTCACGGATCTCCAGTTTTTATGGCCTCATAGGTTTTGTTTTGCTCTTGCTGCAGTTTACCGGATTATTCTTTTCGCGACTTAAATTAAAAGTTCCGGTAATGGTATCTATGATATTAATAATCATTTTATTTACACTTCATACAGCTGGACTTGGGATGCGGTGGTATGTATCCGGTCATGCCCCCTGGAGTAACGGATATGAAGCCCTTACTTATATTGCCTGGGCAACTGTGCTGGCCGGCCTGATCTTTTCCTCAAGATCTTCCATTACATTAAGCGCAACGGCAGTTATGGCCTTTTTGATCCTTCATACCGCTCATCTGAGCTGGATGGATCCGCAGATTACCAACCTGGTTCCCGTGCTGAAGTCCTACTGGCTGGTGATCCATGTGGCAACCATCACCGCCAGTTATGGCTTTCTTGCCCTGAGTTCCCTGCTGGCTTTCATCAACCTTTTGCTGATGATCATGCAAAATCCTAAGAACAAGGAAATCATTCACCTTACGATCCGCGAGCTTTCCAATATCATCGAAATGTCATTGATCGTCGGCTTGTACCTGCTGACGATCGGTACCTTTCTGGGGGGAGTTTGGGCAAATGAATCGTGGGGACGTTATTGGGGCTGGGATCCGAAAGAGACCTGGGCATTGGTGACAATCCTGATATATGCCTTTATTGCCCATATGCGGATGGTACCGGGTTTAAAAGGATTGTATCCGCTTAATCTGGCCTCTTTGCTCGGTATAGGATCGGTGCTGATGACGTATTTTGGAGTGAACTATTATCTGTCGGGTTTGCATTCCTATGCCAAAGGAGATCCGGTGCCTGTGCCGTCATTTGTTTACTATACGCTCGTGATCGTTTTTATCATTGCGCTGATGGCCTGGGTAAACCATCGCCGGGTAAATCGCCCGGCAGCCTGAAAACAGGCTATTCTTCCTTAATGATGATCGCCTCGTAAGTAAATACTTCGGCGTCTTTCCAGCCATCGCGACCAAGTCCGGCTTTATTGGCGGAACAATGTTCGAGAAATTCTTCTTTTGACCATCCTGTGTTCAGGGCTACCTGGGGAAGATAAGTTCCGGTCCGGGATCCTTTTTTCAGGTAAATGCCATGCCTTCCGAGTTCCAGTTCTTCAATGGAAGCGATCTTTTGCAACGGAGTAAGTATGGAAATCTCAATTTTAAGCTCCTGGATCTCCTCCGCCTGCATTGGAGGGAACCGTTGATCATGCAGGGCCGATGAAATAGCCATTTCCTGCACCAACTCATGCAAGGGCAGGTCAGGTGCGAACCTTCCGATACATCCCCGCAATTTACCAAGCCTGTACAGCGAAACAAATACTCCGGCCCGTTGTAACAATCCCGGTGAGAGGCTTTCGGTACTGAGAGCAGGTGGTAGTCCTCCGCTAAGTTTGGCTATTATGGCGTTCCTCGCAAGGAGAAGCAATACCTGCTTGTCCTTTGAGGAAATCATGAGACCTGCTTTTTCTCCGTTAGCTGTCCTCAAGGACTTTTGTTCGACTGAAATGGCATAATAGCCAACTACCCTGGACTTATTTTCCATGCCGGAAGCATCACCTGAATTTTTATAGTCAATCAGCTGGTATTGGATGCCCGGAAGCTTTGCGGTCATATACATCAGCGTCAGTACCGATGTCCAGCCACAGAGGCAGGTGGAAAGCCCAGGAATACCTGCATGCTCATTTCCCGAAAGGGTCTTTAGCAGAATCTCAGGATCATTGGTAAGAATGGCTTCTGCGGTCATCCTGTCCACCCGGCAGGCATTTTCATAATCGGGATAATGCGAGAAATCAGTGCTGATAACAAATAAATTGGAAGGGGTCAGGTAGGGAAGAAGCGCTTTTGCGATTTTCTGACAGGTTGATTTGTTTTGTGTAGCAATAACAACAGGCACTATCTGAAAGGGTTTATTCATCCGATGCTGCAGGAAAGGCAATTGCACTTCCAGACTGTGCTCACTCATCTGAGCATCTGAACGATCTGTAAAGCTGTTACTTGCAGCGACCAATTCACGTGACAGTTTAGTATTCACAGTAACTACTCCCAGCGGTGTTTTAAAGTTTCCCTGTGTGTAAACCGAAGCACCGTCAAAAATATAGTGGTGACTTGAGCCGATAATAAAAATATTCTCATAGTCTTTGTCGGGATCGATTTGCATAAACGCAGCAGCTGCCACTTTCCCGGAATAGATGTAACCGGCGTGAGGAGAAATGATGGCGATTGCATTGCCTTTCAACGCTTTATTCTCCATTCCGTTAAATATTCTAAGAAGTTCGGTTCTTAATCCGCTGGGATTGCCGGAATAGAATTGTCCCGCTACCGCCGGTTCCCTGGTCATCAGTGATTCATTTGATGAGTCCATGGTCTGATGGGTTCTTGTCAGTGATACCTATAACTATACCAAATGTACGAAATAAATCAATCCGTTGTGCATGGTTCAGAACCAGGCTCCGCCATAAGTCGTAAAAGGCCACGGAATTGCAAAAAGCAGAAGGATCAGTGCCACCAGGTAATACCAGAACACCGGACGTGCGGCGAAATCGGTATGTATCCGCTTTTTCATCCGGATATAGCCGGTGGTAATGAGCACGATTGCGATGACCATCAGCAAGAGGTGTTCAACGAGATAAAAACGGAGAATGGGACTTTGCATGCTTGCGGCACTGAATACTACTTTAGGACTGATAAAGTATAGTACCAATCCGGCCAGCAATTGCAAATGGGCTGTGATGAATGCTAAACGCGCCACCTGCAGACCCTGTGGATTCAAACCCTTTTTACGCAACAGATGGATCAGGGAAATCACTAGTGATGCAAGCAACATTCCGATCAGAAACCAACGCAACAAGGAGTGCAGGTGCCTGATAATACTATAGAAAGTGTTATCCATAAGAAACAGATTGAGATTTTTCAATGGGTGCAGCAATGGCATCTCTCGCCACGATCAGAAGATCTTTCAGGGATTCTTCAGTATGTTTATGAATCTCAATGGGTTCATGAATGATCATGGTGACTTTGCCAGGCATCAGGTCGATGGTTCCGGTGGGCAGGATGTCCTTGGTTCCTAAAATTGTGATGGGCAGAATAGGCAAATTCAGGTCGAGGGCGAGTTTAAATGCACCTTTTTTGAATGTGCCAAGCTGACCCGTTTTACTGCGTGTTCCCTCGGGGAAAATAACCACTGACGTGCCATCCACGAGTTTTCTTTTGGCTTCGTTAAGCGATTCCAGGGCCACTCTGCTGTTGGACCGGTCGAGAAATATGTGCCCGACCTTCTTGCTGCCAAAGCCTATCCCCGGTATTTTTGCCAGTTCCTTTTTCATGACCCACTTGATATCAATACCCAACCATCCGTAAATGACGAAAATATCATAGAGACTCTGGTGATTCGAAATGATCACATAGGATCGGTTCCTGTCAATATTTTGACTTCCGGTAACTTTAACAAATAATAGGGGTTAAGAATGCGTTGAGCCGTGACCATATGACGCCGCCAAAATAACTGCCGATGCGTTGATTGATGAGTGAAGAGACCAGCACGGCAACCATGCCGAAGAGAACAGTATTGACGGCCATAAAAGGAAAAAGAACAACCATTTATAGGGCTGATACAGGATATGCAAAATCCTATTATTCACAAATTTACTTTTTACAAAAATAACAGAAAAATAAATACCGGTCTCATCAAATTTCCTCAAACAACCTGAAAAAAATGCCTGAAGTTAAAAGCCTGACAATTTTAAACTTTCTTGGTTTTTTTAATAGTTGGTATAAATTAATTTGCTATTTAATTATACCTTTGCTAATAAAATTTTTAATTTAATATTATGAAAGAAGGTAAAGTAAAATTCTTTAATGAGAACAAAGGATTTGGGTTTATTAAAGATGCAGAATCAGGCAACGAGTATTTCGTTCACGTTTCTGGCTTGGTCGACAAAATCAAAGAAGACGACAATGTGTCTTTTGAACTCCAGCAGGGCAAAAAAGGATTGAATGCGGTAAATGTGAAACGAATATAATGATTCGAATACTACCTGAGGAAATTTTAATCCTTAACCCTCCCGCCATGACGGGGGGGTTTTTTTATTTCATGTGCCGGCTCAGGATCTTTTGAAAATGATACCCATAGATTGAATAGGTAATCGTCGTTTTGAGCATTCCGGGTTTGACAAAAATTGTCCAGTAGAACAGATTCCAGAAATCAAACCGCATTTTGCTGAACACACCAACCACGATAAAGGATTTGAACAATGCCACGAGATCGGTCAGGCTTATTTTTACCCTGTTTTGTCTTACCGGCCGGTAGAGCTTCAGGAAAGTTTTAAGACGCTTAAAGTAATTCCTGGAAGAATAAAGGGAATAAAGCGTATTTCTGTAACCAGTGAGCAGGGTGGTCAGCTGCATTTTCGGGATAAAATTAATGGAAGCATCCGTGTTGTCACCGGTAGATGTCTCCAGGAGACGTTTCTCCTTTACCATCCTGTGGTAAAGCTGCGTTTTGGGCAGGGCATTCAGCAATCCGACCATGGCGGTAACAATACCGCTTTCCTGAATAAACCTGATTTGCGATTCAAAGATTGTTAAAGGATCATGATCGAAACCAATAATAAAACCTCCCTGTACATGCAAGCCGTATCGGTATATTTTATGGATTGAAGAAAGCATATTTCTCTTAATGTTTTGACTTTTATTACATTCAGCCAGGCTACCTTCATGAGGAGTTTCAATACCAATAAAAACGGTCCAAAACCCTGCCTGTACCATGAGTGTCATAAGATTTTCATTGTCTGCCAGTTCAATAGATACCTGCGTATTAAAACGGAACGGGTAATGATGGTCCTGCATCCACCGGATCATTGCCGGAAGGATCTCCGTATTAAGCTTTGGCTTATTGCCGATGAAATTGTCGTCCACAATAAACACACTGCCGCGCCATCCGGCGCAATACAGACAGTCCAGTTCATGGAGGAGCTGTTCTTTTGTTTTTGTTCTTACTTTGTGTCCGTAAAGCAGGGTTATATCGCAAAATTCACAGTTAAAGGGACAACCACGGGAATATTGAATGCTCATGGAGGCATATTTGTTCATTTTCAGGAGATCCAGGCGCGGGGCAGGCGAATCCTCCATGCGGGCATGCTCACAGGTGGCATATACCGGTTTCGGATGTGCCGATAGGACATCCTGTACGAATTCCGGCAGGGTTATTTCTCCTTCATTCAGAATAAAATGACTGATATGCCGGAATTTATCAGGATCTGTTGTAAACATGGGGCCTCCGGCCACTACTTTTTTCTGCTGCTTTTTGCAGCGCTCGATAATTTCCAGTGCCGAGTTCTTTTGAATATTCATGGCGCTGATAAAAACATAATCGGCCCAAAGAATATCCGTATCCTTTAATTTGCTGACATTCGTATCCACCAGCTTCAGGTCCCATTCAACCGGCAGCATGGCTGCAACGGTGATTAGTCCCAATGGAGGTGAGGTCGACTTTTTATTGATGAAGCCCAGGGCATATTTGAAGCTCCAGAAAGTGACCGGTATTTTGGGGTATACCAGCAAAATTCTAATATTTTGTTTCTTCATGATCCAAGGTTATTGGTGAATAATAAAACCCGGCGAATTCACAGATTCCCAGCACGCATAATAACTTACGCACTGCAAAAAGCTTAATATTTCCTATCAGGGGGCTAGTGTTCTTATTTGAGAAGTTGACTGTCTAAGAAAGAACAGTAGGAGCTGATTTGAAGAAATGGGATGGGATATGCAACAAATTTACAGCAATTCGCCATTTTTTCCAAACGTTCGACGGAAAAATTCCGGATGAGAATCGGATCACCGGCAGGACATTCTTTCTATCCATGTCTGTCAGCGATATATTCCATATAAGTTGTATATTTAGTCTTCTAAGTCAGCAGTAAATTAAAACCTCCAAAGCATGAAACAAGTCGACAATAGTGCGGAATGGCTGGTCATTGTTAATCCGAATGCCGGTCGCGGAAAGGGAGGTAAAGACTGGAAGATCATCTCTTCTTTGCTGGAGAAATATGGACTTACCTTTGTGGCCAGGTTTACGGAAGCCCGAAGGCATGCCATCCTGCTGACCAATGAAGGTATAAAAAATGGTTTCCGGAAAATCATCGTGGTGGGAGGCGACGGAACCATGAATGAAGTGGTGAACGGGGCTTTTGCACAAAAAGTATGCCCGACCTCCGATATTGTACTGGGCATGATCACTGTGGGAACTGGCAACGACTGGGGCAAGCTTTTCGGGATCCCGCTCCATTACGAAAAGGCCATACAGATCATCCAGGAAGGTAAGATCAGACTGCAGGATGCAGGAATTGTATACTACTACCATGGTACTTCTCGTCAGAAAAGATATTTCATCAATATAGCAGGTTTGGGTTTTGATGCGGTTGTGGTAAAACGCACCAATCTTCAAAAGGAAAAGGGACATAAGGGGAAGGCCCTGTATTTCCTTAATCTGTTGAGAAGCTTATTATTTTACAGGCATACCAGTACCGCTGTTGAAATCGACGGCAAGATCACCAAAAATGATGTCTTCACTATCAGCATCGGAATCGGAAAGTTCTCAGGGGGAGGGATGATGCAGACTCCTAATGCATTACCGGATGACGGTCTGTTTGACATTACTATCATCAAAAAGATCAGGAAAGGCGATATTATTATGAGTCTGAGAAAGCTTTATGACGGATCCATTCTCGACCATCCAAAAATTGAAGGCTTCAAAGGCAAAACCATTTTAATCGATTCGGATCCGCTGATTCATGTGGAAGCCGATGGTGAATCCCTGGGACACTCACCAATAGAATTTCGAATCCTTCCCAGAAGCATCAACATCATCTATGGCCAGTTTCCCGGGTAGGTAATTCCTGTTTTTGCAGCTCCAGGATGCCATACAGACTTTTTTCATAATTATAAATGCCTTAAAAGAATAGATATTGATAACTGTATACCAGCTATTTAACAAATTTTAATAATCTATTGGTTTAAATAAAAAGCCCCTGCAGACAATTTTGGGTTTGAAAACGTTGCGATTTAATACTTATTATATTCTATACCAGCGTTTTATTACTTTCATGTGAAATTATAAGTTTAACATTCTTAGCCCCTGTACCACGACAGATAAATTGCCCTTCAAGCCTTTTTTAGTCCAATGTCCACCCTAAAAACTGATCCCAGACAAATATTTACACATGTAACCTTACTATTTTTACATATGTAATCACTATTTGTGTTACATTTGTAGTATGAAGGACCGGTTATTCATACTCATGAACCACTTTGGTTATACAGCAGCCCGATTGGCAGATGAAATCGGCGTTCAGCGTTCCGGGATCTCCCATATCCTGAGTGGTCGTAATCAACCGGGTTATGACTTTATCGTGAAGATCCTGAACAAATTTCCGGATATTGACATTGAATGGCTGTTAACTGGCAGGGGAACGCTGCTAAAACAAACCATGAAAGAGGATAAAGCTATACCGGTAACTGCCAAACAAAAATCCGGTGTTATTCGTCAGGCCGATTTGTTCGCTGATACCGGAGACAAAAAAGTTACAACAATAACTCCAGAAAGGACAGTACCTGAGGTTACAAATGTGAACTTCATTCAAAAGATCATCGTACTGTATACTGACGGAACGTTTAATCATTATGATCCCGCCCGGCAAGATTGATATTTTATCATTATCTTTGCGGAAAACTTCATGTACAAAGCCATCATTCGTCCGTTCTTCTTCCTTTTAGATCCTGAAAGGGCGCATCATCTGGTTGTTTTCCTTGTCAAATGGCTGGCATTTGTTCCGGGTGTAAAGCCTCTGCTCCGGAAATCCCTGAGTTACTCCACACCCCTGCTAAAAACCGAAGTTGCCGGCCTGCTGTTCGATAATAAAGTCGGGATGGCTGCCGGATTTGACAAGAATGCAGAATTCTACAGGGACTTCTCCATGTTCGGCTTTTCCTTTTTTGAAATCGGAACCGTAACACCGGTCGCCCAACCGGGCAATCCAAAACCCAGGTTATTCCGACTAATACCCGACATCGCGCTGATCAACAGGATGGGATTCAACAACAAGGGAGTGGTTTATGCAGCAAACAGACTTAAAAATCGTGACCATTCGCTTATTATTGGCGGAAATATTGGTAAAAACACGCTCACACCCAATGAAAAAGCTTCCGAGGATTACCGGTACTGCTTCAATATCCTTTATGATCATGTCGACTATCTCGTGGTGAACGTAAGTTGTCCGAATATTGCAGGACTGGAGAAACTGCAGGACCAGGATTCGCTCAGGGAGATCCTGGACACGATTATGGAGGAGCGCAACAAAAAACCAACCCGCAAACCGGTTTTCCTGAAGATTTCTCCGGATCTTTCCTTTCAGCAGATTGATGAAACACTCACGCTTTACCGTGAAGCCGGACTGGATGGAATTATTGCCACCAACACCACCACCAGACGTACTGATTTGCTCACCGGCAGGGATCAGATTACTAAAATTGGATCCGGCGGTCTGAGCGGAACACCGTTAAAGAAACGCGCGCTGGAAGTGGTAAGTTACATATGTAAACAATCGCAAAACAGCATACCGGTCATTGGAGTTGGTGGGATTATGACCCCGGAAGATGCCGTTGACATGATCAGGGCCGGAGCTTCCCTTGTGCAGGTGTATACGGGATTCATTTATGAGGGCCCTTTCCTGGTTAGAAGAATGAACAAAGCAATTCAGCAGTATTTAATGCAACAGATATAATGGTATGAGCAATTACAGGATTATGGACAAGCTGGTCGGCCCGTTTCTTTTCATGATATTCATAATAACTTGTCATTCCGGGTCATCGTGGGCCCAGGAAAAAAACCTGGTGGCCAATTCCGGTTTTGAAACTTATGAAAACTGCCCGGAAGATTACACACCGGAAAACCTTTCCCACAAACTGGTACCCGGTTGGTCTTATCCTACACGGGCAACACCGGACTATTTCAACCGTTGCAGTCCAAGGAATGTCAGCGTACCCAAGAATTTCGCAGGCGAAAGTGAACCCCACGGCGGAAATGGCTATGTGGGTGCCATTCTGAGCGGAACCGAGGAAAGCTACCGGGAATACATCCAGGGCAATCTGGCAAACGGCCTCGTAAAAGGTCAGCGTTACTGTGTCAGGTTTTATTACAAACTGGCTTCTTATTCCCGCTTCGCCGTGGATCAGATGAGTCTCTATTTCAGTGATCTCGAAATCAAGAATGACATCAATACGAATCTGTCCTATACGCCCCAACTGACCAACAAAATCGGATTGTTTCTTGACAATATTGATGAATGGGAGGAATTCTGCAGTGTTTATACCGCTACGGGTTCCGAGCGCTTTTTCATTATCGGCAATTTCAAGAATTATGACAACACCAATTATGTGGTGACGGATAAAAACGTGGTGAATTTGCGCAACAAGGCTTATGCTTATTATTATTTCGATGATGTGGTCATTTCGCCTCTCGAAAATTGCCTGAACTGCCCCTGTGTTGTGCATGATTTTGAAAGCAGGATTATTGAAACGCATTATACAGGCGGCCTGGATCCGGTGACCGGTAAAGTAGAAAAAATAGTGAATGATGGCAGCATAAGGCTGGGATTGATCGGTGGAACGCCGCCCTATACGGTTTCATGGAATAATAGCATGAGTGGTGCAGAATTGCGGAACCTCCCGGCTGGGAGATACATTTATCGTGCCAGCGATCTATACAACTGTCAGTCCACTGACACTGTTGTATTTGTGCAGCCCGAAATGGTAAAGGATGAGTTCTTGGAAGGCCTGAGGGCAATCGATGAAGGTTCAGCCGTGGTGCTGGAGAATATTTTCTTTGCATTCAACAAAACCGACCTGTTACCGGAATCCTATGTGGAACTCGACAAAGTGGTGCAGTTCATGCTGGAGGAGGATATTAAACTGATCGAAATTTCCGGTCACACCGACAACGAAGGGTCGGATTCCTACAACCAGAAGTTGTCCGAAGGCAGGGCGGCATCGGTTGTGAAGTACCTGGCATCGCAGGGAATAAAGCCCGAAAGGATGCAGTCTGTCGGTTATGGCGAAAGCAGGCCTGTAGATACCAACCAGACAGAAGAGGGAAGAGCCCAAAACCGGCGAGTTGAATTCACCCTGATCAAGAAATAAGACCCGCAAAAATTATATGCCCATGTTGAAAATAAAGCTGCATATCTACCCGATTACCCTGCTGTTGCTGTTGGTTCACCTGTCCTTGGGACTCTCAGCCCAAAATTCGAAAAAAGGTTATAAACTTCTCGAGAAAGCTGATTATGAAAGGTCCCGTGAGGAATTCACGGATGTCCTTGAGGAGAATCAACAGAATCCGGCCGCTCTTTTCGGATTATCCCTGATCCTTGCCGATGAGAAATCCCCTTATTTCGACCTTATCGGGGCATGGGAATATGGCACTGCCGTGAAGACGAATATCGATAAGCTCACGCCCGAGGAGATCGAATTTATCGGCGAGTATTTTCTGAACACCGAAGTCCGACACATCAGCAGACCCGTGAAGAAAAAGATCGAATATGCGCTTGAAACCATTGAGGCCAAATTGATTAAGTATGTTCGTGAAGAAAACAATCTCGATATCGTCTATCAGGTCATTGAGAAGTTTCCTGATTTCCGGCATTATGATAACGTCATTCACATCCGGAATCAATTGGAATTCAGAAAGTATGAAAAGGCGAACAAATTGGAAGGCTACGAAGAATTCATGCAGAAGTTTCCGGATGCCGCCCAGTTTGATAAAGCAGTTAAATACCGCAATAAACTCACCTTTGAAAATGTTTGTCAGGTGAATACGGTTGAAGCGTACCAGGATTTCATAAAAAAATACCCGCAGGCATTGGAGGTAAACCTGGCCATTAAAAAACTTAATGCTGCAGCTTTTGAAAGGGCAAAGCAAAAGAATACCATTGCTGCTTTCGATGAATTCATGACCGAATATCCCGATGCACTGGAGATCTCCGAAGCCAGGACCATTCAAAAGCAACTGCTGTATGAGTATGCCAAAAAAATCCAAACGCTGGATGCTTATAATGAATTCATCAGAAAATATCCTGAAGGACAGCAGTACATTGATATTTTCAATTTGAAAGCACTGGATAACGGCATGCGGTTTATTAACCAGCATCCTTTGCCCACAAACAATCTTCAGTGGGCCCGTAGCTTCGATGAGGAGGGAAATCAGGAGATGACAGCCTGTGTGACAGTCGATACCCTTAACAATTATGTGACGGGAAGTACTGTTTTCAGGACCGATACGGGTTCTACAGATGCCTGGATCATTAAGCTTACACAGGATGGCAGGATGATCTGGAATAAATACATTGGCGAGGGATACAATGATGAAGTGGATATGCTTGCCATCAACCACAAAAATGAAATACTCGGGGCAGGGTATACCTGGGTGGGAACTGATTCTTCCTCTTTGGAATCCTGGTTGTTTAAACTGGGACCCGAGGGACAGAAATTATGGAGCAAGAAACTCGGAAGAATGCATATTAAAACCATGTTGGTGACCCGTACCGGAACCACTTTTCTGGGAGGATATCTGGTGGATGATTCTCTCCGGAGAAAATATTCCGTTGTTGTTTTGAACGAAAACGGAAAGCGACTGTGGAGCCGCACTTATACCGGTATGGGTGAAATTCTGCAAATATCGGAATGTCCAGATCAGCGGATCCTGATGGTGGGCAATCACTGGCATGCCAAGATCGGAACCAGGGGCTACATCGTCTGGGAAGCCCCCATTAGTCCGTCTGACAGCATCATTGCCGCTCAGGTCAATTCCCGCGGGGAAATAAACTATCTCAGGATCAGGAATCATCAGAAGCTGATCTTTACACGTACGAATCCTGACAATAAACTCCTAATGGAGAAGGAATTGCTGTTTCCGGATTTGCCAAAAAAAGTTGTTTCTATGATCAACGGCTCACCGAACCAGCTCATTGCGGTATTTGATCACGAACAATACCAGACCATTAACTGGATCAATACCGCAAACGGTGAGATCCTGAGATCCGACAAGATTTCCGATGGCATGAGGATTGATCAGATCATCGCCGACAGAAAAAATAACCTGTTACTGGTAGCCTGCCAGGGGGAAATCATTCTGATCCGTAACAACGGCATAACCTTTTAGATTCCTTACCGTACATTTCATTTATCATTCCGGTCGCGGTATTTTATTGACCGGTCAATACTATTACCATGCTTTCCGACGTTTTCGAAGTAAAGCAAAGTATTGACCCGTGGCCGTCAGGAACCTATTTGTTTTTAGACTAAGTTGATCATCTGCCCATGAAAAATGAACCTGTTCATGATCGTGATAAAGAAGAAAGCAAACATTACTATGAGTATTTAAGGCAACAGCGCGAAATAGCAGAAAGTCTGAAATATGCCAGTTATATTCAGCAGGCTCTGTTTCCTTCGACGACCCTAATTTCCGGATTAATGCCGGAGCATTTCCTTTTTTATCAGCCGAGGGAACTGGTGAGCGGTGATTTCTATTATGTATCGGGTCATCATGAATTTATTTTCATCGCTGTCGGAGACTGCACCGGTCATGGAGTTCCCGGCGCCTTTATGAGCATGCTGGGCATTACTTTTCTGAATGAGATCATTTCACAGCGTCATTATTCCGGGGCAGCTTCCATTTTGAATCTGATGCGGGAACATGTGATGAAAGCGCTTTGTCAGACCGGAAATGAAAGCGAACAGAAGGATGGCATTGACCTTGCCCTGTGTATCGTGGATACCCGCAAAAACAAGCTCGATTTTGCAGGCGCTTTTAATCCGGTTTATATTGTGCGCGAGGAAAACCTGATCGAAATCAACGGCGATATGATGCCTGTTGGCATCGGACCTGAAGAAGAGAGACCGTTTACAAGCCGGTCATTTGATTTGGAGAATATGGATACCCTGTATCTTTTCACCGATGGTTATGCGGACCAGTTTGGGGGACCAGCCGGTAAAAAATTCAAATACAAACCTTTCAGGGATATGCTTTTAAACGTTAGTCATTTGTCAATGACCGATCAAAAAGAAAGGATTGTAAATACATTTAATACCTGGAAAGGCAACTTAAGACAGCTCGATGACGTATTAGTATTTGGCTTTCGATATCACAGTACAACTATGCCCTGATTATTCCACTAATTCCACAAAATCAATGAAAATCAGTGCTTTTCATATTAAAAATTATCGTTCAATTGTTGATTCGGGAAAATGTTACCTTTCACCCGACAATATTACCTCCCTCATCGGCCAGAATGAATCCGGTAAAACTTCCGTGCTGGAAGCACTGAGAAGCTTTTACGAAGGTCAAATCACAGATGATGTGCTGCGAAGTGATCAGTCATTTCCTGAAATTACCTGTACTTTCATCCTGGAGGAAAGTGATAAAATCGATCAACTGATCGATTTTACCGGTTTACCAGCCGAACTTCATGATCCGATATTGCAGAAAAAGGAAATCTCCATAAAACGCAGGTGGTTCAATGCCCGTAAAAATATAATAACAGTTGCAGAACCGGAGATTCTTGCCTATTACAAGGAGATGGAGAACAATAGGATTGAAACTGATCAAAGAATTTCCAGGTCTTTTCAGGAAGTGATGAAACAAACCGAGTTTTCCGCGAGGGATATGGAAGCATTGGAAAATGCGGTGGTAATTGCTCGCAATGAATTGAATGCCAAACATATAAAACTGGAAGAGGTCAGACGGATCCTGAACAGATCAAAAAGGCCGGATGAAAAAATAACCGCACAACAGGAATATGAAACGATTCAGCAACATCTGATTGATGCAGAGACAAATCTAAAGGATAAACTCATTCTTGTCGAAAAAGGAAAAGCCGCTTTGCAGGAACTTGCTGAAAAACTGAACGTCTGCAAATTATTCAACGAAATTTCCAACAAGGTTGCGGCGGTCAATGAGGAGGTAAAAGTAAAGGCAGGTTTGATCCAGGATACGGAACATCAATACGAACTGTGTTCATCAGAGAAGGAAAGCAGGCTGATTTCCAAGCGTCTTGTCCAGCTTAAGGATCTGTATTCGGAGGTTTTAAAAACCCTGAAGATCCATACCGATGCGCTTTCCATCAGGAGAATAATAACAGACAAGGTGCTGGCCGGAAGAAATTACAAGGAAGCAGAAAATGAAGCGACAAGAGAATATGAGATCGAGAAAAGTTATGTGACCGCCGAAGGAATTGGCATGCAGCTTTTCAAACATGTTCCCATGTTCGAGTTTTTTGAAGATTTCAGCAGTCTCCTGCCCAATAAGATAGATCTGGAAGACCTGCTGAATGAAAATATTCATGCCGAGGGATACAAAGCCGCCCGGAACTTTTTATGTGTGGCTGGTCTTAATGCCGATTTCTTCAGGGAAAAGAACCACAGGATCCTCAAGCAAAAGATTGAAAATCTGAACAGTGAAATTACAGTTGACTTCCAGGATTACTGGCGTCAGAATGTGGGCAAAAATGACAAAATCAGGATCAATTTTGAACTGGAACATTACGACTATACACAGCCTGATAAAAGCGGTAAGCCTTATCTGGAATTCTGGATCAAGGATAAGCAGGAAAGGCTTTATCCGAAACAGCGAAGCAGGGGAGTCAGATGGTTTCTGTCATTTTACCTGGAACTTAAGGCTACTGCCAAGGAAAATACAAAGAACCGTGTCATGCTCATTGATGAGCCTGGCCTGAGCCTTCATGCCAGGGCGCAGGAAGATGTATTGAAAGTATTTGAGGATCTTAAGGACAGTTTACAGATCATTTATTGCACGCACTCACCCAATCTCATTGATATTCAGAAATTATACCGGATTATGGCTGTGCAACGGGCAAAGGATGCCGATGAAAAAAGTGAGACCATTGTCCTGGATGCCCGTTCCCTGCATGAAGCTTCTGCAGATACCCTTTCGCCCATTTATTCCCTGATGGGTACGCGGCTAAACGACAGACAGTTTATTTTTCCGAAAAACAACCTGATCGTCGAGGATACCATAACCTACTATTACCTCGATGCCATGGCAAGATTATATGGATTCGAAGGACTTGTCCATTTTATTCCCGCCTCGGGACCAGAAAATATACCCATGATGGCCAATATTCTTTTTGGCTGGAAAATTGAATTTGGCTTGCTCACCATGGATAATCCGGTGAGCAATCACGTGATAGAATCTCTGAAATCCACCACTTTTTTCAGGAATGATGACGCGACAAACAGAAAGATCAGGAACTTTCAGGGTTTCTCCGGCATTGAAGATCTGTTCTCCACCATTGATTTCAAACGGTTCATTTTACAGCAGCGCATAGGCATAACCGTCAGAAATAGCGATTTTATTGAAAACAATAAGCTCTCCAGGCTGATACTGGTAACCGACTTTTGCTCCAAACTCCAGAAAGAAGGTACTGTTTTTAAGGATTTTGACGAAGAGACCAAGCAGAATTTTGAAAAACTGTTCAGCCTGATCAAAAGCATGGTGGAACAAGATCCTGTCCTTCAAACAACTAATTAACATTCAGAATGTAAGGCACTTATAAAGCGCTAAAAAATAATTACTTGCATTCTGCTAAATATTTTGACGAAACCCCAACTTTCTTTGACGAAAACACGTATATTTGTGACGAAGTAATTTGAAACGGATAAATACTTAGCGTCATGGGTACTTTAATTCTTGTTCTTGTTCCTACCATCTCCCTCTGTGTTCTTGGTTATCTTGTACTTACGGCTCCTGAATACCGGGAGCTTTAGTAACCTTCATTCAGCTTACTATTTTTCCGGCTGAAGGAAAAATAGACCATTAATCCAACCCCTAACCATATTAAGAACCTTAACCAATTGGTGTGTCCCAGTTTGGTCATAAGGAACAAACAGCTTAATAAGCCCAATACGGGTATCACCGACAGTCTTTTTCTGTAGCTCACCCAGGCTATAGCCGGACAAATAAGCATAAAGAATATCATGGGAAGTTTCTCCAGCAAAGCGCTGAGAACGCTTTCCTGCCGGTCAAACGAGAAGAATCCCTTCCAGTAAATCTGGTTGAATATTATGTTAATAAGAATGATGGCCAGGATCAGCAAAGGAATCAGGTATCTGCCATTGATATAGGGTACCCTGAACCGGCTCTCCGGTTTGGTCTTGTTATTCTGCAGCACCAGCAGTCCTCCGCAAACCACTACAAAGGCAAACAAGGTCCCTATGCTGGTAAGATCGGTTACTTCCGTCAGATTCATGAACAAGGCGGGCAGGGCTACCACAATTCCGGTGACAATGGTAGCAAAAGAGGGTGTTTTGAACCTGGGATGTATTCTGGAGAATGCTTTCGGCAGCAATCCGTCACGGCTCATGCTCATCCAGATCCTGGGCTGTCCGAGTTGAAAGATCAGCAGCACACCCGCCATGGCGATCAATGCTGTAAAGGCAATGATACCACTGATCCAGTCGAGTCCTATCCGCTTAAATACAAAGGCCAGGGGATCTCCTACGCCCAGCTCGCTGTAACTGACCATCCCCGTTAATACCAGCGCTATCAGCACATACAACACAGTGCAAATGGTCAGGGAATAGAAAATCGCCCTCGGCAGGTCCCGGGTCGGATTTTTGCATTCCTCCGCAGTGGTGGAAATGGCATCAAAACCAATGAAAGCGAAAAATACCGCAGAGACTCCTTTCAACACCCCTGCAATACCTTCAGGGGCAAACGGACTCCAGTTTTCGGGATGAACATAGAATGATCCGGTCACAATTACCCCAAATATCACCAGAAGCTTAATGGCGACCATGATGTTGTTGACAGTACGGGATTCCCTGATGCCGATGAACACGATATAGGTAATTAAAGCCACGATCAGCAAGGGCCGGAATATCTGCAATGAGTTTAATATTCCCCAGGGCAGGAGCATTCATCCAGGCATCTCCGGCATGTTGCACGGCAAAGGATAGATCTGACACATTCCCGCCGGTGGAAATGGTCTCTGTGATCGATTTATAAGCATTCAGGGCACTGAAATAATCCATGGTGAGGTATTCAGGGATATGCCAGCCAAAACCTCTTATAAACTCTGTAAAGTAGTCTGACCACGAAATGGCCACTGCAATGTTACCAATGGCATATTCCAGCAACAGGTCCCAGCCGATGATCCAGGCAATCAATTCACCCAGTGAGTAATAGGCATAAGTATAGGCGCTGCCGGCGACAGGCACCATCGAGGCGAATTCGGCATAACACAAGGCCGAGAATCCGCAGGCAATTGCTGTAAATACAAAAAGGATACTGATTGCCGGGCCACCGGTGGTGGCGGCATTGCCAATGGTAGAGAAAATTCCTGCACCCACAACAGCTGCAATGCCAAAAGCGGTCAGATCTTTTACAGTAAGCGACCGCTTTAATACCCGTCCTGTTGCCTCGTTTTCTGCTGATTCATGGAGTATATCCCTGAGCGGTTTGGTACGCCACAATGTTCGCCTGTCCATCGTGAAATTTTAGTAAATTGCATTGACTAAAGATAACATAAAAGATAGTTCTAAAAATAGATGGCTCTTGTCAATTACTTACCTTTGACCTATGAGAAAATTGATTGTGCTGCTCTGGTTGTCGGTTTGTCCCTTCCTGGTTTCTGCGCAGGATTTCGGGCTGGGTTGGACCGGAAACAGGATCATTTCAGATGAAGTTTTTCTGAATGCCCCGAACTGGATCCTGAACCAGTCGAACCTTCTTCTGGGAGACTCCTGCCATATCACTGCGGATACTGCCTTGCACCTGCATTGGAAATTCGGCGCGGGAACTCGACCGAAATTTGCCCAGGGATATCTGGTACTTACCGATCCGGTTGACCTGTCGGATAGGGATGTATTTGGTATTGATATCCGCGGGAAACAAGGGAAAAGCCAGGTACGAAATGTTGAACTCAAATTTGAGTCAGGTACCAGCCAGGTTTCCTATACCTGGGAAAACCTGGCTCATCTGGACCGCTGGTGCGAGCGATTGGTCATTCTGAAGAATCAGTTCTCAAATCATCAGACCATGGATTGGGCATCTGTAAGGGTAATTTCTTTTGCTGTAACCATGAATGCTGCAGATGTAACAGACATCGAAGCAGATTCAGGAACTGTTTCTTTCAATCACTTCATGGCACAATCGGCCGATGCGTTTGTCAGGGCTGTTGAAAGTGAACCGCTGACTGACTATAGCGCAGACGAACTGGAAAACATCCGCCTCAATGCAGCTGCGGCCATTAAAGGCCGACAGAATCCCAATGGCTTGCTGACCACCTGGCTGCAAGACGGATCATCGTGGTTATACGGACAGGGACTGGCGCTGAGGGCGCTGACAGAAGAAGGAATATGGAATGGCACTGTTGCTGGCAACGATTATGCAACCGCTGCCAGGGATCTGGCACATTTCCTTGCTGAACACCAGGCTGAGGAGGGTTACTGGCCCAGGGCCTGGAACGCCTCAACGGGCAATATCATCGTAAATCTTGAAGGTGACCATACGGTATGGATGGGGGACTTTCCCTGGATTCCGGGAAGTCTGGCCTATTATTACAGAAAATCAGGTGATGAGCAGGTCATGCCGGCCATCCTTAAAGCAAAAACATTCCTTTACCCACTGATTGAACCGTCGGGTAAAGTCAATACCCTCAACATCATAACACGACAGAAATCTGAGGTTTCCAATTATGAAGGATATGCCGCCGTCCTATACTGTCTTCTGGAGCTGGGGGATACCCTGAAGGCCAAATTGGTCATGGACCATGTGATGAATACCGGCTGGGATAATCAATTGCTTTTCTGGAAAGAGGGCCCGGGCTCTTCACGTCCCGTATTGCTGGTCAACACGTGGCTGGCATCCCTGGCTTCCACACTGGGTTATCAGGAGGAGTCCCTGAATGCCCTTTCCCTGGTCGGAAAGTTACTCTATACCCGGGGGCCTGGCGAACCTTACGGTTTTGACGGAGTCGGACCGGTTGCGACCTGGTACGAGGGCACACTTTCCTATATCGCCGTAGCAGGCCCGGGGAGCAATGACCTCTTTGCAGGAATAAAGGAGCATATTAACCCCGATGGGAGCGTGCCGGCTTACAATGAAAACCTGGGTGCCATGGCAGGAATCTGGGCAGTAGACTGGCCGAGCCTTGATGCCACTTCCTGGCTGTACTTTGCAGCCGCCCAGAGAACGCCATTCGGCTATTCGGGGGCAGACTCCATCATGTTTTCCTCCATCCCCATGAAGGAGGTAAACAGCGAGGGGTTGGATGTTTATTTCAATAACAATATTTTGCATATCATAGATAATCAACCGGTTGGACCACACCGCTACCAGTTGAATCTGTATGCGGTAAATGGCATGATGCTGGGATCTACTGGTATTGCCGGTGGTGAGCAGGAGATCGAAATTTCGGCTTTAACCGGAACCCGGCTTATTCCGGGCAGTCTGTATATGGTTGTCCTGACGAAAGGAAAACAAAGGATTGCAAAAAAAATATGGTATTCCGGGATAAAGGGGGAATGACCTGAGCATTTCACAGGCGGAACGGGACATCTTGACCATTGGAACCAACGTACATGCCGGTGGCAATAAAAACGTGCGCCATGCCGTCACATGTCGGCCCACATTCCAGGATGGCTGTTCCAAGTTCCGGAAATCCATCACTTTCCAGGCCGGTGACCTTCATGAGGGCTATTCCGGCGACAGGATTGGTGATGCATGCCGGGGAAATATTTACTTCAATCATTGCCTGCTGGACAATCTCAGCGGAATTGCCTGCAACCTCAATGAGCTGACCTCCGCCCGTAAGGGTATAACTATCGTCGGCGATATGACCAGCGGTTCCTTGGTTATCAACATCAATATAATAGGCATTCTGTTCCAGAGCAACATATACATCCGCAGGGCGCGGCGCTTCCAGACGGAGCAGCTCACTCTGAATTTCAAGGGTATTCAGGTTGAGCTGGAGAAATGATCCCTGATCGGGATTTAACCTGATATCCATTGATGCCAGGGCCACATGGATATTATTACCATCGCGGATCACCGGTATGGTTTCAATTCCCAGCAGGTCCAGTACAGATGTTCCTGTATTATAATTGGTGTAAAGCAGCGTGAGGATCGCTGTGGATTCATCGGGCCATAATCCCGCAATGGTTATTGCACTGGCTTTCTCCGGCGCAAAATAAAAACAGTTTTCAGCTGACGGATCCACCACCATGAGGGTGGTGCAGGGGAATCCCGGATTGCTTCTGGTTACGCTAACATTCGAAAATGTCTGCCCCGCCATTACTGCCATAGCAAGATTGGCTGCATAGCCTGTTAATGCGGTAGAATGAATGGTCTCAGCCAGAATCTCGGTCTCCGGTTCCCGGAAATAATTCATGATTTTCTTGCAGGAAAATTCAGGCAGCAAAAGAATAAGGAAGAGCAATGCGTTATATACCTTGTACATAAACTTGAAGTTAAGCCATGATCTATCTCTGGGCCAGCATCTTATTGTTCTCATGCAGGCACCTCTTCATGTTCCTGTGAAATTCGTTGATGGCAATCCGGTGAAAGTAAGGATACAAGTAACAGTCCCGCAGGATGGAATTGCTTTTAAACGCGGTCTGGTGTATGATTTCAGTATGTCCCTTCCTGGTAGGAACAAAATAGATGGTTTGTTCACCGCGGGATTTTCCGCCTTTTAAATAACTGAATGTGATCGATTTGTTAGCACTGTCGATACTGATAATTTCCAATCCTACGGCCAGGTTGTACAAACCCTTCATGATTTTCAGATTCACATAAAAATACCTGTCCCGTATCAATTCCCGCAAAATACTGATCATTCCCGTACATCACCGTATTTTCCCATTTTGAGATGAGCAGGCCAAACGACACCATATGACCATTCCAGGATTCTGCAGGACTCGTCACCTGGTAGGTTTTCCATACCTGGTCGGGTGTTTCCCTGAGAAAATAGGCAGATTCCACTATATGGTACCCCCTGAGGCTTTGCCCTTTCCGGTATGTGGCCCGCAATTCATGGAAATGCTGCAGGTTGTTTTCTGCAAACTGGTTTTCAATCAGTGCACGGATTTTTTTCTGGGGTATCCTGTCCAAGTCGATGATGTCAGCGGCATCCTGCGCATAACCTGTCAGCCACGCGAAACTGATCAGCAAGGAAAACAAAAGTCTCATCTGCAATATCTTTTAACCCTTATACAGGAATAAGGATCCTGAAGTTACTGCAAATGGTAACTATTTATGACTTTGCAAAAAATTAGTCCGGAAAACAGGATCATTAGCCTCCAAAAACCTTTTTAACAGCTCGGTTGTTCTGGCCACAGGATCTTTCCTTATTTTCAACTCCTCTTTGGCTATCATGACAAAAAGACCTGCAATAGCCTGATCGGTGACATAAGCCGCCAGATCCGGATTCATTTTCTGCACCAGCGGTATTTTATTGTAGGTATTGATAAGATCGGTCCAGTATTTGGTGGCATCCACCTTGTCGAGCGACGATTTAATGACCGGCTGAAATTTTGTTTTAAGTTCCGCTGAGGTGGTTTTTTTGAGATATTGGGTGGCAGCATTCTCTTCTCCTCTGACGATACCAATGGCATCGCTGATGCTCATGCCGGTAATGGCTGAAACAAATATGGGTTCTGCTTCTTTTGCAGCATCTTCGGCAGCACGATTGATGGAAAGGATCGCTTTGTCCACCTGACTGCCAAGCCCTATTGCCCTGAGCTTTGATTCTACTAACCTTGGCATCGGGAGGGAAAGGGATCTTTATTTCGGCGTTACCAAAGTATCCGTCCAAGGCGGAAACCAGATTGACACCTTCACCGGTTCCCTTGATCAGGGCTTCTTTGATACCCTCTGCAGCTTCTTTTTCAGTAAATCCTCCTGTGGTTGAAGTATTCAGGTCCTTTGAGAGCTTTTTTAAAAACTGGGCGCTGGAACAGGAAGGGAGTGCGGTAATAAACAGTGCCGCAACAATAATCTTTAAGGTATATTTCATATCCTGGAGTATATTTACAGAACTATTGCTCAAAATGTATGCCAACCAGTAAAAGTGACCCCGGCACAAATTACGCATGGTTTCCTCTTGACAATGCAGCCAAAATATATCCTGCAGTACGGTCACGTGAACACACTACCGTATTCAGGTTGTCTGTTAGCCTGCATGAACCGGTAAACATCAACTGCCTGCTGAAAGTCCTCCCCGTTATTGAAGCCAGGTTTCCGTATTTCAAGGTAAGGTTAAGAAAAGGTTTCTTCTGGTATTATCTTGAATATACGGATCAGCCTCTGCGTCCGGTACCGGATAATCTTGGCCCCTGTCGTGCCTTTAATGTTCCCGGTGAAAGGGATGCGCAGCTGTTCAGGATCTCCGTCATTAAAAACCGTATCAGTGTGGAATTCTCGCATATATTGACAGATGGTACCGGGGGGCAGGTGTTTTTGACTTCCCTGTTAAAGGCTTATTTCACCGAAAAAGGTGTTGCCATACCGGATGCTCCTTGTCTTGCTATTGATACCAAACTGTCAGACGAAGAATTTGAAGATGCCTATAATCATTACTTCAAATCCGACATACCTCCTGTCATCCGGTATATAAAAGCTTTTCATTTGCCTTTTAATCTCGGTCCCAGACCAAGGTTTCATTTTCTGGTGGCCTCTGTATCCATGAACGGGATCAAGTCAATAGCCCGGGAAAAAGGGGTCAGCATTACGGATTATCTTGTATCGGTATACTTATATGTTCTTCAGGAAATTTATCAAGAATTGCCGGCATACAGCCGTTTTGGAAGAAGGAAAATCCTGCGTGTACAGGTTCCTGTAAATTTGCGCAGGATCTATCCTACAAAATCCCTGAGAAACTTCTCCCTTTTCGTTCTTCCTGAAATCGATCTCCGTCTGGGACAGTATACCTTTGATGAGATCGTTAAAATTGTCTACCACAAGATGAAGCTTGAAACAGATGAAAAACTGATCAATAAAATTATCTCGCGAAACGTTGGCAGTGAAAGGAATTTCTTTGTCCGTGGCATTCCGCTGATCCTGAAAAACCTGATCCTGTATTTCAAGTATTATTCCCAGGGTGCCAATCAATACAGCGGTGTGGTTACCAATTTGGGTAAAGTGGAACTTCCTGAGGAGATGGTACAGAAGATCGGTCATTTTGTATTTATTCCGCCACCCCCGAACAAAAAACTGAAGGTGAATTGCGGTGTCATTGGATTTAAAGAGGAGCTGATGATCAGTTTTGGTAACATAACCACTTCCAATCAATTGGAAAAGAAATATTTCAGGTTTCTTGCCGGACATGGAATTCCAGTGAAACTCGTTGCTTATTAAAAAATATACTATGAAAATTTGTCCACAGTGTGGAGTTGAGTTTGAAGAGGACATGCTCCTGTGTCCTTTGTGCAATTACTCCGGTCTCAGCGGTCAGGCTGGTGTGATCAACGGGAATCCTGCCGGCAATGACCGGCGAAAGGAGAAATTTCTATCTGACTACGTAAAACTCACCAGGGTTCAGAAGAGAAAACTATTCTGGGAACTATCGGGTATTGTGTTGTTTTCGGGGATACTGGTTACCTGTATCATCGATGTTGTTACCTCCGGAAGCATAACCTGGTCGGGATATACCATCACCGTGTGTCTGGTAATCTTTGCCAATATCACGCTGCTCTCATTCTGGCGGCACAGACTATTGCTGTTGCTTGGCGGAAGCTTTGTCACCACTTCGTTGTTGCTGGTTTTGCTGGATATGTACCACGAAAGGATAGGATGGGGAACGCAACTGGGTATCCCGTTGCTGCTTTCTCTTTACCTGATTATCTTTGTGTTGACGTGGCTCATACGGATTACGAAACAGCACGGATTCAATATTCTGGGTTACTTTTTTCTGGCAACAGGCGTATTGAGCATCAGTACGGAAGGTATTCTGTCAAGATACTTCCTGGACAAGTTCGTTTTTCGGTGGAGCCTGATCGTTTTTGCCTGTATGGTTCCCATTGCTGCCATCCTGTTCTTCTTTCATTACCGTCTTAACAGGGGAGTGGAGCTGCGGCGGTTCTTTCACATTTAAAACCAGGCAAAAAGCTCCGTCCACAGATCCCGGTCCAGGACATAGTAAATCAGAAAGGTGGCAATCCAGCCATGTGCAAGACCAATTGCCCATAAATTCCGCCATTTGAAGTAGACGGTGAGGAAGATCACTTCCATGGCAAATGTGAATGCCATCAGGAGGATCCCGGGATAATGCACCAGACTGAATATACTGGACGTCAGTAAAATGACAATATACTTGTTGGCAGAAACCGCTTTCAGGTTTTGAAGGCTTTCCGCCAGAACGCCTATTACCATAAACTGCTGAACAATGCCCCAGAGGGGATAGAGAATAAGGACGGGGAGGATGTTCGGGTTCAACAGGAAGATGTCATTCAGTTTGCCATATACAACAGTAATGCAAATGCTTGCCAACAGGTAAGGGAGCAAGGCGAGCAGGGTTTTTTTAAAATATGCCCTTTTGAAACCCCAGTAATTTAATACCGAATGATCAAGGGCATATCTGTAAATGAAATAAGAAATCCAAAACAGGCAGACGCCTCCAATATAAAAAGCCCGCATGCCCAGCCAATCCATTAAAATAAATTTCAATACCGCGGTAATGGTCACCGCTGGCAACTCAATTGACTTAGGATCAGGCATGAACGATCGCATTATGGCTTGGTGTTTCAACCAAATGTACCACTTTGGGTGCATTATCTGCCGGAATCCGGAAAGAATAAATAATAAAAATGAAAAATAGGGTGTACAATATATTTATTTATCTACCTTTGCGGCATAATTTTTTTAAATCATATTATGAAAGAAGGAAAAGTAAAGTTTTTTAATGAATCAAAAGGATTTGGTTTTATTAAGGACAGTGCAACAAGCGAAGAATTTTTCGTGCATGTCAGCGGTTTGATTGATACCATCAATGAAGACGATGATGTAACATTTGAAGTTCAGCAGGGTCGTAAAGGACTGAACGCTGTAAATGTGAAATTAGTATAATTGTAAATCAATATACTTAGAGTCATTTTGGGCCGCCGTTTGGCGGCCTTTTTTATTTATATCTGGTGAAGTTGAAGACCTACTCCAGTTTTTCCTGCAAATACCTGGTTGTATTTTCTTTGAAAGTTATCAGGTCTATTACTTTACCATATCCGCCGTCGGTGATGGTGGCAAGGATGCTGGTCTGAACCTCTTCCGCTTTTACCGTTTTATCTTTAAAAGTAACATCCCGGGTAGCACACGCATCCTGAATAACGATACATTCAAAACCAAAGTCATGGCCCGCACGTATGGCCGCTTCTACACACATTTGTGTTTGCATACCAATGATAATCAATCGATTAATATTATTACTTTCCAGATATTCCCGTAAACCGGTTCCCTGAAAACTATTGATCTCCTCTTTGGTAATCACTTTCTCATGGGAGAGGGGTTTTACATTTTCATGTATTTCAAAGCCTTGATCTGCCTTATGGCGGATATGCACCACCAATTGATTTTTTTCCCTGAAGATTTCAAGGATTTCTCTGGCATTTAAACTTGCCGGTATGGCATTTACCAATCCGGGTCCGTTTCCGGGGAAATAGAAATTCTGAATATCTACGATCAACAAAGCTGTTTTAATGTTATCCATTTTTTGCTGTGAATTTGCTGAAAATTGAACAACCAGGAGTGAAAGCGCGAGTACCAATATTCTTTTCATCAGGATTAAATTTCTGTTTTTTTTAGTCAACTAAAAATAATAATTATTTTACATTGAGCAGGATGATGCACGGATCATTTATCTTCTGATATGCCGTATAAAAATATACCACAATTGTCCCATAATTAATATTATGTTAAATAGAATAAAGTAAAACAAAGGGAAGCTGTTCACTTCCCTTTTATTCAGTTGTTTATAGTGAGTTGAGTTTTGCAACGACTTCCTGGTATTCAGCGTCCATTTTTAACCTGTAGAAAATGGTTTTCAGTGTTTCCAGTGAGCTTCTGTCTTTCGGGTCGATCTGACTTGCTTTTTGCATATAAGGTATGGCAGCTTTCAGCATATCATCTCCCTCCTTCTGTTTGTTCTCGAATTGCGTGTTATCCGCGATCTTGGAAGCTTCCTCATAGATTTTAACTGCTTTGTTATAGTAAAGAACTCCCAGATTATAGGATGCGTCGAAGAATTCAGGCTTCATTTCGATGCAGGTTTTATATGACTTTTCAGCTTCCTCAAATCTTCCCATCTTGTCGTACAAAGTTCCTTCGGCAAACGGATAAGAGACATTCTGCGGATCGCCGGCTTTGGCCACGCCGAGTAACCTCAGCGCTTCCTCACTCTGATTGGACACCAGGTAATAATTGATCAATTCGATCATGATCGACTGATCCTCGGGGTATTTATTGAAACCTTCGTTGATGATCTTCACGCCACTGGCAGTATCACCGCTGGCGAAATAGCTCTGTTTGCGAAATACATAAAGAAAAGGATCTTCATATTTGGCGGCTGCTGCTTCTTCAAAAAGCCTGTTGGCCTCCTGGTAATCTTTGTTCTCAAAGGCTGCCCTGCCGGCATAATAAATATCAAGCGTATCAATTTGATTGTTCATCAGAGGGATCTTATTCATATCCAATACCTGCAAAAAGTTGCTGTGGGATGCTTTGAAATCTTTGTTTTCATAAGCCAGGATGGCTGCAGCTTCGAATGCTATTTTAAGATTGCTGATGGTCGTTTTGATATCACCATCAGCTTTGCCATCGGTGTTGACCTTAACAGCTTCATCAATTGCTTTCCGGGCTTCGGCCAGCGGATCAGGATGAATCTTTTTGGTTTCCGTCCAGTTTTCAAGGGCCCCGTTTCTGAATTTCAGGTCTACCCTGTCGTAAACAAATACTTCCACTTTGTCGCCGCCTTCCTGGGTGGTGACGATTTCTTTGGGCTCTTTATAGAACAGTTTCGCTTCCGTCTGATCCATGCCCTTGCGCAGAAGATCATTATTGATGTTAAATATGTCTATTAACAATTGGGCGCGACTGGTCCAGGTTTTGGCTTTGATGTTTTTCTTCGGATCCAGAATGTCCGCATCACTTTTCTTCAATTTGTTCTCAAAGCCTGCATAATTCAAAGTTGACCCCGTAGTGGTTGGTGTTTGAGATTTAAGGTTGAACCCGGCAAAGAGAACCATCGCAATAAGAAACAAACTAATTCGCTTCATCATATTCGTTTTTAAAGATTATTATAATTAAATGCTTAATGGTTAGTATCAAAAATTTTGCCAAATATAAATTCAATTTGTTTATTGTCCAAAAATTCACAGTATATTAAGCAGTTGAATTGGTGATTTCCTCCGAAAAATCTTCAGGATCTTTTTCATCCGTACCGTCACCCGATCCAACCACATCGGTTACCGCGGCAATGGAGTCACCGCTCTTGATATTGATAAGCCGGACACCCTGGGTTGCCCTGCCCATGAGCCGCAGGTTGGCCACTGCCAGACGTATGGTAAGACCGGATTTATTGATGATCATGATATCGTCCTTGTCGGTCACCGCTTTGATGGCAATTAACAAGCCTGTCTTGTCCGTAATATTGATGGTCTTTACTCCCTTGCCTCCCCTGTTGGTAACCCTGTAGTCTTCCAGCTCGGTTCGCTTGCCATATCCGTTTTCGGAAACTACCAGAACGGTCGTGGAAAGATCCTGAATGCAGATCATCCCCACCACTTCGTCTGTAGGTGCAGTATATCTGATCCCTGTAACGCCCGAAGCAGTCCTGCCCATTGGCCTTACCGTTTTTTCATGGAACCGGATGGCTTTCCCCGAACGTACTGCAAGGAGAATTTCACTGTTCCCGTCGGTGAGTTGTGCTTCAAGCAGACTGTCACCTTCCCTGATATTAATCGCATTGATACCATTTTGTCGTGGCCGGGAATAAGCTTCCAGCGAGGTTTTCTTAATAATTCCCTTCAGCGTGCAGAGGACAATGAAGTTGTTCGAGATATAATCAGCATCCACGAGACTTTTCAGGTTAATAAAGGCTTTTACCTTATCTCCGGGTTCAATGCTAAGAAGATTCTGGATCGCCCTGCCCTTCGATGTTTTAGTACCCTCAGGAATTTCATAAACTTTAAGCCAGAAGCATCTGCCCTTCTCCGTAAAGAAAAGCATGGTGTTGTGCATGGTCGCATGATACATGTGCTCGAGGAAATCCTCATCGCGGGTTTCACTTCCTTTGGAACCCTTGCCGCCCCGCTGCTGGGTACGGAATTCCGTTAAGGGGGTACGTTTGATGTATCCAAGATGTGAAACTGTAATGATCATATCATCATCGGCATAGAAATCCTCCGGATTAAATTCTCCTGCATCGGGCACAATGGTGGTGCGACGTTCATCACCATATTTTTCAATGAGATCTGCCAGTTCATCCTTGATGACCTGCATCCGCATTTCTTCGCTGGCCAGGAGATTTTTCAGGGTTTCAATAAGCTTCATCAGTTCATCATATTCCAGTCTTATTTTCTCCCGTTCCAGACCTGTAAGTCGTTGCAGCCGCATTTCGAGTATGGCCTTGGCCTGAATTTCGGACAGGTTGAAATTGGAGATCAGGCCTTCCTTGGCTTCGTCGGGTGTTTTTGACGATCTGATCAGGCTGATAACCGCATCGAGATGATCCAGTGCAATCAGCAATCCTTCGAGAATATGCGCCTTTTTCTCTGATTCTTCAAGATCATATCTTGTACGCCGAACAATAACTTCATGGCGGTGTTCAACAAAATACTTAATGCTTTGCTTTAAGGAAAGCAGTCTGGGCCTTCCATGAACCAGCGCAATATTGTTTACATTAAATGCGGTCTGCAGCTGGGTATGCTTGTACAGATTGTTCAATACAACACTCGACTGTGCTTCCTTTTTGCAGATGATGACCACCCGGACGCCATTGCGGTCCGATTCATCGTTGATATAAGAAATCCCTTCGAGCTTTTTTTCATTGATCAGTTCAGCGATTTTTTTGATCATTTCGGCCTTATTCACCTGATAGGGAATTTCCTTAACGACAATGACTTCCCGTCCGCTCGGATGTGATTTCAATCTCGGTGCGCGCACGCATGACGATCCTGCCCCTGCCGGTTTCAAAGGCTTCGCTTATGCCCATATGACCATAAATGATACCTCCTGTGGGAAAATCGGGTCCCTTGATATGCACCATCAATTCTTCCGTGGTGATATCCGGATTATCGATATAGCCTGAAATAGCCCTGCATACTTCGGTGAGATTATGAGGAGGCATATTGGTGGCCATTCCCACGGCAATACCTGAGGCTCCATTGATCAGTAAATTGGGAATTCTGGATGGCAATACGGATGGGTTCCTGCAAGGTATCATCAAAATTCAGCTGGAAATCACGGTATTTTTGTCGATGTCCGCCAGCATCTCTTCAGCGATTTTCTGAAGCCTGGCTTCAGTATATCTCATGGCTGCAGGATTATCGCCATCCATGGATCCGAAATTACCCTGACCTTCTACCAGAGGATACCGGAGCGACCATTCCTGTGCCATTCTTACCATGGCGTCATAAACCGAAGTATCGCCGTGGGGATGATATTTACCCAATACCTCACCTACGATACGTGCGGATTTCTTATAAGGACGGTTTGAATACACCCCTAAATCCTGCATGCCAAAAAGAACCCTCCGGTGTACCGGTTTAAGTCCATCCCTGACATCAGGCAATGCCCGTGAAACAATGACCGACATCGAGTAATCGATGTAAGCCGATTTCATTTCCTCTTCAATATTGATCTGTATAATTTTTTCTCCTTCAGCCATGTTAATTGTGCAAGTTTGACCTTTATCTTAATTATTGATATTTACTTCAGATTAAGCAGCTAAAGTAGGTAATTATTGCCGGTTAACCGTTTTTTTTGCGGTGTTTATATTAACAAAAGCTGTTAAAAACCATTTCCAATTAATTCGTATATTTGTGCAACATATTATGGCAGTAACTATAGCATAAACGAATCATGTATATTATATGGACGCTAAGTTTTCACAAAGAATAAAAGATGTACTTTCCTTTAGTAAAGAAGAAGCCATTCGACTCGGAAACAATGAGATAGCACCGGAACATCTCCTGCTGGGCATATTGCGTGAAGGAGAAGGTGTTGCGATTGATATCCTGGTTTCGCTGGGTGTAAATCTTTATCAGCTGAAAAAAGATATTGAAGCAATCATCTCTCCCACCGGTCCCATCAAAGTTACCGATACCGAAAATATACCGCTGCTCAAAACTTCCGAAAGGATCCTGAAACTGGTATATCTCGAGGCCAAATCCATGAAAAAGAATACGATCGATACCGGACATTTGCTCCTGGCCATTATCAAAGATGAAAATACGCCTGTTTCACGGGTGATGTTCGATCACAGCATCGATTATGAAAAAGCCAGGAGAGAATTGCTTAATGAGCATATGGCTGATTCTGAGGATAATGAACCAAGGTCGGATTATCCGCATGAAGATGACGAGTCCATGGGGTCCTTCGGTTCCCAGGGAGGTAAAGGCAGTAATCCGGAATCAGGAGCAAAATCCAATTCCGATACCCCCGTGCTCGATAATTTCGGGATTGACCTCACCAAAGCTGCTGAAGAGGACCGGCTTGATCCCATCGTCGGCCGTGAAAAGGAAATTGAAAGGCTGGCACAGATCCTGAGTCGCCGTAAAAAAGAATAATCCCATCCTCATTGGAGAACCGGGCGTTGGGAAATCAGCCATTGTTGAAGGTTTGGCCCTGCGGATCATCCAAAAGAAAGTGTCAAGGGTACTTTTTGGCAAACGGGTGGTTACACTCGATCTGGCAGCCATTGTTGCCGGTACAAAATACCGCGGGCAGTTTGAAGAACGCATGAAGGCCATTCTGAATGAACTTTCAAAGACTTCGAGCATTGTGCTTTTTATTGATGAAATTCATACCATTGTGGGTGCCGGCGGAGCCACCGGTTCCCTCGATGCCGCCAACATGCTGAAACCTGCCCTTGCCCGTGGCGATATTCAATGTATCGGGGCCACTACCCTCGATGAATACCGTCAGCATATTGAAAAGGATGGCGCATTGGAACGCCGGTTCCAGAAAGTAATGGTTGAACCCACTTCGCCGGAAGAAACCGTCGAAATTCTGAACAATATTAAGGAAAGATACGAGGATCATCACAATGTGATTTATACCCCTGAGGCCATTGATGCCTGTGTAAAACTTACCAACCGGTATATTTCCGACCGTCATCTGCCCGATAAGGCCATTGATGCCCTCGATGAATCGGGTTCACGGGTGCATATTTCCAACATCCATGTTCCTGAAAGAATCATTGAACTCGAAAAGAAGATCGAGGAAACCAAAAAGGAAAAAATAAAGGCTGTAAAAAATCAGAATTTTGAAAAAGCTGCCAGTTTCCGGGATAAGGAAAAAGAATTCCTCGAAATGCTGGAGGATGAAAAACTAAAATGGGAAAAAGAACTGACCCGCAACCGTCAGGTAGTGGATGCCGAAAAGGTGGCTGAAGTGGTGGCCATGATGACCGGTGTTCCCGTGCAGCGTATTGCACTGGAAGAAGGCCAGCGACTGCTGAAAATGGGTGAAGAACTGAAAGGCAGTGTGATTGGACAGGACGAGGCCATTGAAAAAGTTGTTAAATCAATTCAGCGAAACGGGCCGGATTAAAAGATCCGAACAAACCCATCGGTACTTTTATTTTCCTGGGACCTACAGGTGTTGGTAAAACCCAACTGGCCAAAGTACTTGCACAGTATCTTTTCGACTCCTCCAATAACCTGATCCGGATCGACATGAGTGAATACATGGAGAAATTTTCGGTATCACGACTGGTTGGAGCCCCTCCGGGCTATATTGGTTATGAAGAAGGCGGACAACTTACGGAAAAAGTGAGAAGACGTCCCTATAGTGTTGTTCTGCTCGACGAAATCGAAAAGGCCCATCCCGATGTTTACAATATTCTGCTGCAGGTGCTGGATGAAGGACAGCTTACCGATAGTCTCGGCCGACGTGTGGATTTCAGAAATACCATCGTGATCATGACTTCGAATATTGGTACCCGGCAGTTAAAGGATTTTGGCCAGGGTGTTGGATTTTCTACCAAATCAAAACAGGAATCCTCCAACGAATATACCAGAAGTGTTATTCAGAACGCGCTGAAAAAGGCATTTTCACCGGAGTTTTTGAACCGTATCGACGATGTGGTGATCTTCAATACCCTTACCCGGGAAGATATCCATAAGATCATTGATATTGAACTGAAAGGCCTCTATAAGAGAATCATCGCCATGGGCTATCAGATCAAAATGACCGAAGCTGCAAAGGATTTTATTGCTGAAAAGGGCTATGATATTCAGTTTGGTGCAAGGCCCCTGAAACGTGCCATTCAGAAGTACCTCGAAGATCCGATGGCAGAGGTGATCATCAGATCGAATATGCGGGAAGGTGACACCATTGCCATCAGTTTGAATAAGAAGAAAGAGGAGGTGATGATGAAAGTCCTTCATGTGGAAGAAGCTGCCAGTGCAACGGTAGATGATACCGACGAAGCGGAATGATCCTTATATAGCTTCACCGTAAAGATCAAATTCTTCTGCACCGGTAATCCGGATGGTATAGAAATTTCCCGGAATAAGTGTTTTTGTTCCGGCTGGAATCAGCACTTCGTTATCAACTTCAGGAGAATCGGACTCGGTACTTCCGATATAGTACTCCCCTTCCCTGCCATCAATCAATACTTTAAATGAACATTCTAATTTCTTTAAATTCAATCGTTTAGAAATAGATTGCTGCAGGAGCATCAAGTTCATCCGCCCTTTCTTTCTTTACCTTCTCCGGGATCCGGTCCTTCATCATGCGGGCAGCCCAGGTATCCTCTTCCTCCGAGTAAGTAAAAACTCCCAGCCGATCGAATTCCATACTTTCCACAAAATGAAGCAGTTCTTTGAATTCCTTCTCTGATTCTCCGGGATGGCCCGTGATGACGGTAGTTCTTAATGCAATGTCCGGGATTTCATGACGGAGATAATCAATCAGTTCATGATTCTGCTGCTGTCCGTGACCACGGCGCATTTTCCGCAGGACAACATCACTGTTGTGCTGAAAGGGTATGTCAAGATATTTGCAGATATTATCTCTTTCTTTCATAACCTTTATTACCTCGCGCGGAAAACCTGCCGGATAGGCGTAATGCAGGCGGATCCATTCCAACCCGCCAATCCCGGATAAGGCTCTCAGAAGTTCCGGAAGGGCTTGTCTCCCGTATATATCCAGTCCGTAGGAAGTCAAATCCTGTGCGATCAGGATCAGTTCTTTGACTCCCTGTTGTGCCAGGCGGCGGGTCTCTTCCACAAGATTTTCAAGGGGTTTTGACTGATGCCGGCCCCGGATCAGGGGTATGGCACAGAACGAGCACTTCCGGTCGCAGCCTTCCGAAACTTTCAGAAAGGCATAGTGCCTGGGCGTGGTCAGCAAACGTTCTCCCAGCAGGGATTGTTTGTAATTTAAACCAAGATGTTTAATGATCTGTTCTAAATCATTAACACCAAAATATTTATCCACATCGGAAATCTCATTCTCCAGGTCTTTTTTATACCTTTCGGACAGGCATCCCATCACATACACCTTGTTGATCAATCCGTCTTCTTTGGCCCTGATGAACCGCAGAATGGTATCAATGGATTCCTGCTTGGCATCTTTGATAAAACCGCAGGTATTGATGATGACCGTTTTAGCCTCGAAGGATTCGTCGTTATGCCTGATGATGAGATGATTCGCCTCAATTTGCTTCATCAGATACTCTGAATCCACGACATTCTTGGAGCAGCCCAGGGTGACGATGTTGATCTTCTCTTTTTTTGCGCCTCCGGTCTGCATATCCCTGTTCATTGGGCAAGATTGCTGTTCTTGCGGCTATAAAAAAAATAGATGATCAATCCGATGGCCATCCATATCAACAACCTTTCCCAGGTTTCCCATGGCAGACTGAACATTTGCAGCAAACAAATGGCAGCACCGGCAACGGCACCCAGGGAACAAAGGGAGTTCTGAAAGGCCGGTGGTACATCCGGCCTTTTCTTTCTCAAAACAATAATACTGATGCATACAATGGTGAAAGCCAGCAGGGTACCAATGGAGACCAATTCACTGAGAATGTTGATGGGCAGTAGACCGGCTATAAAACAGGCTACAACCCCAGTAAGGATGGTAGTTACATAAGGAGTTCTGAACCTCGGATGAACCCTTTGCGAAGCTTTTGGGCAGCAATCCGTCCTTGGCCATGGTAAAGAATATCCGTGGGCTGTCCCAGCAACATGACCAATATAACAGAACTTAAACCGGCAATGGCACCGATTTTTATCAGGGGACGAAGCCACAGCAAGGCATTTCCGGTTCTATCGATAGCCAGTGCCAGCGGAGCAGGAACATTCAGATCATAGAACGGAACAATACCGGTAAGTACAGCCGATACAAGAACATAAAGCAGGGTGCATATCAGCAAAGATCCCAGGATCCCGATGGGCATATCGCGCTGGGGATTTTTTGCTTCCTGCGCGGCGGTTGAAACAGCATCAAATCCGATGTAGGCAAAGAAGATAACTGCAGCCCCCCGCAAAACCCCTGAAAATCCAAAATTGCCGAATTCTCCTGTATTGGGTGGAATAAAGGGATTCCAGTTGGAGGTATCGATAAATGATAAGCCAAAACCGATAAAAAGCAGAATGACAATCATCTTCACAGCCACAATCACATTGTTCAGTCCGGCTGATTCTTTGATCCCCATTACCAGCAAGGCGGACAAGCAGCGCAATAATAAAACAGCCGGAAAATTGATGATACTGCCGGTGAGTATCCAGCCCTGACCTTTGATGAAATCTACCGGTGCATTGCACAATTGTGCAGGGATGTTGATATTGTAATCGTGCAGGAAGCTGACCATGTAACCCGACCAGCCTACGGCCACGGTGGAGGAAGCGAACAGGTATTCAAGTATAAGGTCCCATCCGATTATCCAGGCCATAAATTCACCCAGGGTGGCATAGGCATAAGTATAAGCGCTTCCTGAAATGGGGATCATGGAGGCAAACTCGGCATAACAAAGTCCTGCAAATACGCATCCGACAGCTGAAATAATAAAGGACAGTACCAGGGCCGGACCGGCATAATTGGCAGCAACTGTACCTGTAAGAACGAAAATGCCTGTGCCGATAATAGCACCAATGCCCAGGGTAACAAGACTGGTTCCGCTCAGCGCCTTTTTTAAGTCCATGTTCCTTGTCATTGGCATCTGCCAGTAGCTGGTCAATGGGTTTTGTTCTGAATAGTTGCATGAATAAAGCTTAAGGTTAATTTGAGGATCAAATATATTCTTTCTAAAAATATGAGCAATTAATTTAAAGAGAAACTCAGATAGGAAAGTTTATTGTTCAGCGACAGCGAACAAAGCCTCAACGAATTCGTTCTTATCGAATAGCTGAAGGTCTTCCAGTTTTTCACCAATGCCAATGTATCTGACAGGAATTTTAAACTGATCGGATATTCCGATGACCACACCACCTTTGGCAGTACCATCAAGTTTGGTAATCGCCAGCGCATTTACCTGTGTGGCTTCGGTAAACTGTCTGGCCTGTTCAAATGCATTTTGTCCTGTTGATCCATCGAGAACCAGCAAAACTTCATGTGGTGCATCGGGAATAACTTTTTGAATAACCCGTTTTATTTTGGAAAGTTCATTCATCAGGTTGGCCTTATTGTGCAATCGCCCGGCCGTATCAACAATAACGACATCAATGATTCGATTTGGCTGATGTTACAGTATCAAAAGCAACAGAAGCCGGATCACTTCCCATCTGCTGTTTAACAATAGGAACACCTACCCGTTCAGCCCAGATGGACAACTGTCAACGGCAGCTGCACGGAAAGTATCGGCCGCACCCAGCAAAACTTTTTTATTTGCTTTTTTATAATGCCAGGCCAGTTTGCCGATGGTGGTGGTTTTTCCAACACCGTTCACACCAACCACCATAATCACATAGGGCTTGTGGTAAACGGAGAGGAAAAGTCGGTAACATGTTTCCAGTTTGTTCTCTTCGAGAAGGTCACTGATCTCCTCCCGCAAAATCCGGTTTAGCTCATCGGTATTCATGTATTTCTCATGATTCACCCTGGCCTGCAACCGCTCAATAATGCGCAAGGTGGTATTAACCCCCACATCAGAAGAAATCAAAACTTCTTCAAGATTATCCAGCACTTCATCATCAACAGTTGGATTTGCCCATGATGGCCCTGGACAACCTTTTAACCACACTTTCCTTGGTCTTTTCCAGGCCACGGTTCAGATCTTCTTTGCTTTGCTTGCCGAATAAACCAAAAATTGCCATATGATCGGAGGTTGTTGGTGTATGCCTCTGAAAAAAAAGGCTTTCTTCATACAAAGAAAGCCAGATTTTTATGATTGTAAGAATGCCTTATTTTTCAGTGAAAAAATCTTTAACATGATCCACGTGAACAATTTCTTCTTTGAACATATAAGCACCGGACTTAGGCGATTTAACCATTTTGATGCATTTGGTAAAAGTTTTACCTGCTGCCTGTCTTTAATGTTGCGATTACTTTCTTTGCCATGACTGTACTATTTAATTTCACGATGTACTGTTACCTTTTTCAGAATGGGATTGAATTTTTTCAATTCCATTCTTTCAGGAGTGTTCTTCCTGTTCTTGGTGGTGATATACCTCGACATGCCGGGCATACCACTATTCTTGTGTTCGGTGCACTCAAGAATTACCTGTATTCTGTTACCTTTTTTTGCCATATCCTGATGTGCTTAGTGTTAAAAATGTTTTTAAATAACCCTTGGTTTTAGCTTCTTCGAGGGCTTTTTTCAATCCAACCTTATTGATGAATCTTATTCCGGCAGCGGAAACCCTGAGGTTAACCCAACGGTTTTCTTCCTGCAGAAAAAGTCTTCTTATCAAACAGGTTCACATCAAAAGTTCTTTTTGTCCTGCGTTTGGAATGTGAAACATTATTTCCAACCATCGCAGTTTTTCCGGTAATTTGACAAATTCTTGACATTTCTAAATCAGTTTATTCGCTTTCTAAAAACAGGTTGCAAAGAACGTTATTTTTTTTTAAAAATTCAAGCTATCCCTTTAAAAATATTTATAAACAATCCATTATCTCTTCCCTGCAGCATGAAAAGAGCGGCAATAGCGGCCTTTTGAATATTCCGGCCCCGGTCTTCCCCAAAGTTATGAATACGCGAAATAATTCTTTTTTTTGAAGCCACAGCAATCCAGGTGGTTCCTACCGGTTTTTCCTCTGTACCACCTGTTGGACCGGCAATGCCACTCACGGCAATGGAAAAATCCGTCTGAAGCGGTTCCTGACTCCATCAGCCATTTGTTCAACCACAGCCTGGCTTACAGCGCCATTCATCATAAGGGTATAGGGACTGACATTTAGATTCGCTGGTTTTAACTTCATTGGAATAGGCAACGATTCCGCCTTTAAAATAATCTGAAGAGACCCGGTACGGAAGTGATCAGCGAACTGATCAATCCTCCTGTACAACTTTCCGCCAAAGATAAGGTTAAGTTATTTTCTTTCAATAAATTACCTACAATTACTTCAAGTTTATCATCATTATAACCGAATATGTGTTTACCGATTATTTCTTTGAGTTTGTCTGATTTCCTCTTCCATGCAGGAGCTTTGCAGTGCAGCTGAATCACCGTGTGGTTTTTCCGGTGATCCTTAGCCGCAGTATACCGGGCGATGGCAAATAGGCCAGTTTAAATTCTCGGGCAGGTTTTCTTCCCAATCATGAATCCTGATTGGCCATTTCTGATTCAGGAACCCCATGGGTAAGAAGGGTAATATGCTGAATGGCAGGAAGATAAACCGTTCTTTCAGCCTGTGTTCCATTTCTTCCCTGAAAATGGCCTTCATTTCAAACGGAACGCCGGGCAAGTGATATAAAATCCTTGCCTTCTTTTTGAAACCACATGCCCTGGGCTGTACCGGCGCTGTTATGGAGCAACTCGCAATTTTCGGGCAGTTCTGCCTGTTTCATATTTCGTTCATTCATGATCACACCCCCGTGATGGCCAGCAAGGAGCGTATACTTCTCAAGAACCGCAGGAACCACCACCAGCTTATTGCCAAAATATTCGGCCAGCGTATGCTTGGTAATATCATCACTGGTGGGTCCCAGTCCACCGGTTGAAATAATCAGGTCAGCACGCGTGGCGGCGTCATCAAAAGCCTTGATGATATTCTCCCGGATATCGGGAATGGAAGTGATCTGTATGACGGAAATACCCAGCTTGTTCAGTTCAGTGGCCAGAAAGGCAGAATTGGTATCAACAACTTGTCCGATAAGAATCTCATCGCCAATGGTGATTATTTCTGCTTTCAAATCAATAAATCAATCGAATCATTCGCATCTGTAAATCAATAGATACTAATGGAGAATGAGCGGCAAATGGGACTCGAACCCACGACCTTAAGCTTGGGATCCCGATAACATCGGGACTACCAACTGAGCTACTGAGCGGGAAACGGGACTCGAACCCGCGACCTAAAGCTTGGGAAGCTTTCGCTCTGCCAACTGAGCTATTCCCGCATAGAGCCTCTCAGGGGATTTGAACCCCCGACCTGCGGTTTACGAAACCGCTGCTCTACCAGCTGAGCTAAAGAGGCTTCTGATTCCGTTCAAGGGTCACAAAAGTATAAATAATTAGTTGATTGAACAAAGATAATAAGTAAATTTTATCGTATAAATGCCTGTCACTCGTCACTCTCATTATTTAGCGCCCTGATCCGTTGCAGCAAGGTAGGATGAGAATAATGAAAAAATACATAAACCGGATGAGGTGTGAGATTGCTAAGGTTTTTGGAAGAGAGTTTTTTCAGCGCATCCATCAAGGCTTCGGCATCATAATTTTCCTTTACATACCGGTCGGCAGCATATTCATTCTGCGTGAAACATGATTCATCAGCAAGTCCGGTAAGCATTGAAATCGGACTGTATAGAATCCCAAAAGCGATCAGTCCCAAGGTGAAAACTGGCTCATCACCGCCAAGTGCTGCGAAAATGCAGGATTGGCAATAAACAGGGATAAGATAAAAAGGGTGATTCCGGTTTGAACGATACCGGCCAGCAATACCTGTGAGGGTATGTTTTTTCTTGTAATGTCCGATTTCATGGGCAAGACAGCTACAATTTCACGGGTGGTCAGGTCCTTGATAAGCGTATCATAGAGCACGATCCGCTTTTTCGGCCCCAGTCCGGTAAAATAGGCATTGGCCTTGGTTGACCGTTTTGAACCATCAATTACATAAATATTTATCCAGTTTGAAACCCGGCCTTCTCACTGAAGGCCTGATGGCTCCCTGAGTTCGCCTTCGTCCAGCGGTGTTTGCTTGTTGAAGAGCGGAACAATCAGAGAGGAATAGAACATGGCCATGAATATGGAAAAAAAGACGCCAGAATCCAGGCATATATCCAGAACAAGGAGGAGGTATGCTGGTAAAACCAAACCACCAGGGCCAGCAAGCCTCCGCCTATCAATGCTCCCAGCAACCATCCCTTGATCTTATCAACATATAGGTTCGGGGCGTTGTTCTGTTAAATCCGAACTTTTCTTCAATAACAAAAATATCGTAAAGGCTGAACGGTGTATGGATAATATCTGAGGCAATGGCAAGAATTCCAAAAAATACCAGCACCAGGAGTATGGAATGCTGGGTAATTTCCCTCGCCCAGCCGTCAACAAGCCTGAAAACCTCCCAGCAAAAGCATCAGCATGATCAGTATAAAACTGAATGAACTGGTCAGCATAGTGAACCGGTCATTTGCCTTCTTATATTCCTGCTGTTTTCTGTACTGCCCGGCATCATATACATCCTTGAGCTCATCAGGCAATCGGAACTCCATTTCCTGCCGTTGAGGTAATCCAGGAACCTTTCCAGTGCAAAATCGATTGCCAGGATGGTAATAATAATAATGAATACAAGATTAGCCATAGGTAAACGCGGATTAAAGTAAAATACAAAGTTAGGAGAATAATCAGTTTCCCTTCATTTGTTCGTCGAGCAAGGTCCGACTTTTAAGCCGGTTCTCGAGAATACTTTTGTAGGTAACGATCTGAATGCTGCTTTGCAGGCTGTCGGCGTATGTAATCCAGGCAACAGCCTGGTCGAGATCATCATCCCTTTCCCAGACTATGGCCATGTTATAGGCTGCCCTGGATGCCCTGCCCTTTTTATCGTCATCGGAAAGTTTGTTCCAGAGGGTGGCAGCATCAGTCCATTGATTTTTATTGGCATATCTGGCCGCAATTCTCATATCTCTTCCCGGTCCCGTGAAAAATATACGTTCAACACCTTCTTTCCAGGTGGGACAAATCTTGATACCCAAAGTACTTCCGCTTATATAACAGTTCTGGTACAACAGATTTTCCAACACTTTTGCATCGAGAACCATGTTGCCATATAACGAATCCACATAAGTGAATTCTGCCAGCTTCGTTTGTTCAGATGGCGAGTAGAAGGTCCATTTGGTATGATTTATCAATTTATAGTACCTGTTAACCTCACTGGAATAGGATGGTTGATAATCCTGATCATCCCCGCTATACGGGTATTGCAGATATTCAATGCCTAATTTTTCCAAATCGAAAAGGGACAATGCTTCAACCACATCATACACCACAGCCTTGCTCAGCACCAGAAGAACATCTGTAGTGTCGTGTTGACAAATCTGACCGGCGATATCCCAACTGATCCTTCCGCCCGGATTGAGCCTGAGGAAGGAGGTATCGGATAGTACAACTTTCTGAAAACGGGGTGAAGCCTTCACAACTTCATAAAAACCGTGGAGGTATCCCATTTTAATATTCTTAACATCCGTGTCCGGCTTGAGCCTGATAACCTTCAGACTGTCGAAAACACCTGAAGGCCTTGGCTTTCCGGGCACCGGAAGAATTGAAATCCTTTGTATTGATGCAGGAAGCGTCACGATGGCAGGTTCAAGTACGCTCATTGTCATGTGACCCATCGCACACGCACCTGCCAAAAAGATGAGGCTTAAATACCCCGTTATGAAGAGGGGACTTCGGGGCATATACTAGGTTCTCATTCCGCCGCAAACGCCGATGACCTGGCCGGTTACATAGGAAGAAAGATCGGACGCCAGAAACAACGCTACTTTAGCGACCTCTTCAGGAGTACCTCCTCGTTTCAGGGGAATTTTCTCTTCCCAAAGCTTTTTCACCTCTTCGGGCAACTTGTTGGTCATTTCCGTGATGATAAAACCCGGAGCAATGGCGTTGCAACGGACATTGCGTGAACCTAGTTCCATGGCAATGGATTTGGTGAAACCGATCATTCCGGCCTTTGAGGCTGAATAGTTTGCCTGGCCGGCATTTCCGCCGACCCCAACCACTGAACTCATATTGATAATGGAACCACCAAGTTTCTTGATCATGATACGCTGCACAGCTTTGGTAAAATTGAAAACCGATTTCAGGTTCACACTGATCACGGCATCCCATTGCTGTTCAGTCATCCTGAGTAAAAGGGTATCCATGGTGATACCGGCATTATTGACCAAAATGTCCACCGTGCCGAAATCTTTAATAATTTCTTCGACCACTTTTTCGGTATCTGCGAAGTTGCTGGCATCGGATGCATAAACCTTGCATTTTACACCCAGACTTTTGATCAGTTTTTCCGTTTCAAAAGCGTTTTCTTCCAACCGGAGATCGGTAATGGCCACATCGGCACCTTCTCGTGCAAAAGCAAGGGCTATGGCCCTTCCGATTCCCCTGGCTGCGCCGGTAACAATGGCAGTTTTTCCTTCAAGTAGCTTCATAATTTTCTTGTTTAATGTGGTATAATACGCTGCAAAAATAGCAAGAAAATCATTTCAATCATGCAAAAGCGTCTGACGAAGGGCAGGATTACAGGTTGGTCCTGATTTGAAAGGATATGCACCCGGTATTTATGGTGGAATTTAAATAAGGGTTGGTATGGTATATATTATTCGTGCCTTGGAGATATCCTGCCTCAATCGTCAGTATCCTGGCCGTGCCAATTTCCCACTCAACTCCCGCTGCAACCAGCCATCCTCTTTCGGTGCCCGGCGAATAATCTGAATACTGGTTGGTGAAAATATTTCCCTCACTGAGTCGTTCTTCAAGCCGGTAATAGGAGGAACTAAGTATAAATGACAGGTATAAACCGGCCTTGAAAAAGGGATGCACCTTGCCTGATCCGGTCTTGAATTCAAGGGCAAGGGGTACCTGAAGGGCTGTAAAATCAAGGAAAATATCGTTTGAAAAAGTGTAGATCGAGTTTTTATATTCCGAATAACCATAATAGGTATCCTGGAAATAGAAAGCTGCCAGATCAACCGAAAGTACTGGCGTACGTCGCAATATCCTTTGATTCAGGTATACTCCGATCATCGGATGAAAGCTATTGTTGTACTCCGCTTCCTGGAAGTACCTGGTATAGTTGGTACCCGGAATATTCACCGTAAGGAACTGATATCCGCCTGCAAGGCCAATTTGGGTAGACTTGCCGGCGGATAAGGAATAATCTTTCACCAGGCTGACTCTCGGTGTCCTGGCATATACCTGCGGATGCGTGTCAGCCGCCGATGCAGTCGTACCAATCATACGGGCGATCTGAGCGGCGTCGAAATCAACCTGTTTTTCGGATATGGGTACACTTCCCTGCCCGCTTAGCAGATAATCAAGGACTTTTGTAAAGCTGGTAAAACTTTCCAGACCTGAAATATTGTTTGTGCCTTTCTTCAGTTCAAAGAAAGAGGTTGAAGGGGAATCGATAAATACCGGCGATTTATACCGGCCCGGAACAACATACACACTTATTTCACCCGCGACCAGGCATTCGAGAAACACCTTCCTGCGGTCCAGTATTTTTGACTCAAATTGCCTGCCATGTCTGAATCCGTATGCCCTGATGGTTCCAGGACGGTAGACCACCACACGTGCGATATCAAACCGTTTGAAAGTACAGGACCTTCCAAATACCCGGTCGATGGTATAATTCACAAGCCCATTCAGGGTATCGCCATTGTTTTTTATGACATAACCAGGTCTGTAGCCTGCCTGGGCCGTGACAATCATGGAAAGAAAAGCAATAACTGCCGAAAGGGCTACCTTTTTCATATATCGCTGGTGGTTATTTCAGCTATTTAAACATACGAAAAAAATCAACATTTAATTTTCAGGTTGAAAAATATCCCGCTTTTTATATTCAGTTTTAAAAGTTTTTAAGTTCACAGAATCAATTATTCAAATATTACCTATTTTAGAATATTCAAAGGGTTATGCAAAATGTACAAAACCGCATTGATTGCTTTATTATTCCTGTTCGTGGTATTTATGGAATTTGGTTGTGACAAGGATGAAGCCAGGGAACGCGATCATCCCCAGGTCAGAACCAATGCGGTAAATAATATTACCCCTGATGGTGCCCGGTTTAATGGCACCATCATCAGCGGTGATGCGGGAAGTGTAACTGAATATGGCTTTGTGTGGGGTACCGGAGAATACCTGAGCCTGGAAACCTCTGAAAAATTAATCGTTCAGGAAATACCTGACGGAAACTCTTTCTCATATGATATTACTTATGCCCTGGAACCTATGCGGGAATATAAGGTAAGATCCTATGTGAAATCAGGGGAGTATACTGTTTATGGTGATGCGGTGACTTTCGTGAGCCTGGGCAGCCAGTCACCTTTGATCACCGGTTTCGAGCCCCAGACAGCCACCTGGGGGGACACCATTACCATTTATGGGGAGAATTTCAGTTTTAAACAAAGTTCGAATGTGGTCTTGTTTGGGGAGGTGGATGCCCGCGTCATGGAGAGCACAAATGAAAGACTCCGGGTTTTGGTCCCGAATATCCTAAGTGATTTCACCAGCATGATTTCAGTGGAAGTTGTTGGCAACCGATCTACATCTGATGCTTTTTTTGAGTTGATTACACCCGGAAAGATAACTGCTGCAGACCGATTGGTTGCCACCTGGAGTGATACGATCGAATTTACCGGCATTTTCCCTTTTACCACGCATACTTTGAAGGTACTTTTTGACAACACCGTTGCCACACTGATCGAAATCTCGGAAGACAGGATCACGGCAATTTTCCCAAATACTGTCACCTATCATGATTCCATTGTTGTTTCACTATCCATTGACGGACATATACTCCATGCACCTGAGAGGATCCACATGACAGAGCCTTGCATAACCTCTTTACTGCCGGTTGCATTTGGCTGGGGCGATACCATTTTTATTTACGGAGTATTTCATCCTGCCATGACTAACAATAAGATATCATTTTCCAATATACCGGCTACCCTTTTGGAAACTGGACGGAACAGGATAAAATGTATAGTACCCAGCACAAACAATCATAACGTTTTGCTTACCAATCAGATTGGTGAATTTAAAGTAGCTTATGCCCCGGAAATATCTCTGAACGGGCCGATCATAACTGGTATCTTGCCTGCTAAGGTTGCCTGCAATCAGAGTATTACAGTTAAAGGCAAGTACTTTAAAAATGGTTGCACAACAGCAAAAATAAACGGGATAGAATCATTGGTGAGCGAGGTAACGCCAACTCAAATTGTAGTTTACCTTTCAAATGTACATTCCAATGGGCCTGCCACTTTTGAGGCCAGTGTATGCAATAAGGCGGTTAGCGTTGACAATATTCTGGTCATTGCGAATCCGGTAATCCATGATTTCTCTCCCACAGAAGGTACTTTTGGCGATCTGATCACCATCAATGGTGAAGAATTCGATCCGGGAAATCTGATGATCAGAATCGGTGGTAGTGCACCCCAGATCATTGAGGTTACTGAGAACAGGATTAAGATCAAAGTACCCAATTACATGGAAAACGAATATTCCACTATTGCCATTTATACCAGGGGAGTGGAAATCTGGTCAAACACCGCCTTCAGGATCCTTCCTCCCGAAGTAACCACCATTCAGCCATTGACAGGAAAACCAGGTGATATTATCACTATTCTGGGCAGCAATTTTAATCCCGAACCACAATACCAGCATGTCTTCTTTGTAGAGGAAGATCCTGGAAAATATTATCCGGCTGAAATTGTATCTTCCACTGCCAATGAATTAACAGTCAGGGTCCCTTCCCTGTTAAATGATTCCTATTCGCTGAGATTGGAACTAATCTCTTTTACAAATAATTACCCATCTTCCTTTTCACTGATGAGCCCCTGGAGTTTTGATAAATTAATACCCTATGGTCAGACTTATTCGACAAGTCTGTTTTTTGATGAAAATCTGCTGTTGTTGGGAGGATTTTGGGGTAATAATTACTATCTGGGCTGCAAACAATCTTGTGATCTGAACTCCGGAGATTTCACCTTTATCGATAATCTTCAAAGGATCCTGGGCGGATTTGGATTTGTAATTAATAACACCGGTTATTACGGCCTTGGAAGTGAGCATATTTACAGCGGTTATTACAGTGGTTTTTATAAGGTCGATCATGAAGGCAATCTTTATTACCATTTCAATTCGATGCCCCCTTCCTCCCGGGTTTATCCTTTCTCCTTCAGCATAAATCAGAAAGGATATATGGGTACCGGAATGAATAATGAAAACCTCCTGGCTGATTTCTGGGAATTTGATCCTGCCACTGAAATCTGGACCCAAAAGCCCGATTTTCCCGGCGGAAGCACAGTTGGGGCAACCGCAGTCGTTTTTGAGAACAAAGCCTATATCATTGATGGCAAAGATTTATGGGTTTTTGATCCGGCACTGGAAAGCTGGCAGAAAAAATCTGATTTTCCCGGTAAAGGAAGGGAACTGGGTAACGGGATTGTAATCAATGGCAAAATTTATTACGGTTTTGGTGTGGAAATGATTGATCCGTTCGGACAACAGTTTGGTTTGCATGATTTCTGGCAGTATGATCCCATGCTGGATAATTGGACCCAACTGACCAGTTTTCCTGCCGGATTGGCTACTTCGGGGCAGTTTTGCTTTACCCGTAATGGTTCAGCCTATTTTGGAAGTGGCGGTACCTATATTAGCCAAAACAGCAATAAGCTTTTCAAATATAATCCGGCTGACGAATGAAGAATTATCAATGTTCAAGTCAAAACGTTCAACTATAATTCTGGATATGAAATATATTCTCCTGATATTGTTGTCTTACAGTATAATTGAATCATCTTCATTCTCACAAACCTCCCCCATCACTTTTGGCGCGGTGACCCGCAACGACCTGGAAACGGAACTTTACCCGCAGGAAAAGGGGGCTGAAGCCGTAGTGCTCTGTGATTATTCTTCAGCCAGGCTAACCTATCACAACGGGTTTAAAATAGAGATCAGCCGGCATGTACGCATAAAGATTTTCAAACCTGCCGGATATGATTTCGGAAATGTGTTGATCACCTATGGGAAAAATGACCTGCTGACCGGTCTCAAAGCATCTACCTATAATCTGGTGGATGGCGTGCCGGTGGAGATCCCCATCGGCAAGAAACAGTTCTTCCTGGAAAACACAAACCTTTACCAAAAAACCACCCGGTTTGCCTTTCCACAGGTAAGGGAGGGATCGGTCATTGAATACACCTATAACCTCTCCCAGGGTGAGATCCGGAAGTTCGTACCTTTCAGCTTTCAAAGATCAATCCCGGTTCGGCATGTGGAATGCTGGGCATCCTACCCCGTGTTTTTCAACTACACGGTGAATTTCCGGGGTAATGACAAAATACTCCAGACTTATAAACGAGTTGAAGGGTTTTACAATACCCAGGGCACCGATTTTCATATTTACGAGTGGACAGGCAATCATTTGCCGCCACTTCAACCTGAACCCAACATGCCCGAAAGCGATGATTATGTTCCCGGGGTCAGTTTTGCCCTTTCTTCCGTGACACTGCCGGATGGCGGGTATTTTGAAGTAGCGCCCTCCTACCAGTCACTTTCCAACGACATGCTCACCGTCAGTGATTTTGGTCGCCAATTGAGTAATCTCACCATTTTCAGCAAAGAAGTGAAAGAGATCATTGCAGGCAAAGGATCCCCGGGGGAACAAGCCGAGGCCATTTACAACCATGTGAAAGCCCGTATCAAATGGAATGGGATGGAATACCTCGAACCATACGAGCACCTCCGGATCGCTTATCGCGATAAAACCGGCAACAACGCCGACATCAATGCGATCCTCATCAATATGCTCCGCACGGCAGGCATAAAAGCCGATCCGGTTGTGCTCAGTACACGCGAAAACGGTGCACTGAATCCTTTTGTCGCACTCGCCAGTGATCTGAATTATATGATCTGCCTGGTCTATCTGGATGACAAGGAGATCCTCCTCGATGCCACAGACCGGTTCCGGCCCATGGGCATGCTCCCTTTCCGTTGCCTGAATAAAGATGGCTGGGTATTGAAAGAACAGCGGGGAAGATGGATTCCCCTGCTGAATGAGGCCGAGAAAAAAGCCTCCAGGGAGTATTATGACCTCTACATCGATGTGAACGGAAAAATCACGGGAACTGCCTCCATCACCCTCGAAGGATATGACGCTTTGGAATACAGGCGCTTGATCTATAACCAGACAGAGAAAGGAATCCGGGAAGAGAAAATGACCTCCATCGGCAATATGAAAGTAAGCGATATTACTGCCAAAAACATTGACAACATCAATGAACCTCTGATGCTCTCTTTCTCCATGGAATTCGATCATATGCTTCAGTCTGGTGCCGGCTTGTACTTCTTTCAACCGGTACATGATCTTTTCAGTTCGCTTAAAAGTACCTGGATCAAGGATGAACGTGTATACCCCATCGATCTGGGTTGTCCGATCAGTTCTGATATCCGGTATGTATACCATCTTCCGGATTCCTTCATGATCAGTGAATTGCCCCAAAGTCTCAGGCTTGTATTGCCCAACAGGGAGGCGACGTTCAGTTACCAGGCATCAGGCAATGCCAGATTGTTTACAGTGGCCACTGAGCTCAATGTGTCGAAAACCTGGTTTAATCCCGAGGAATATCCTGCCTTGCGTGAATTCTTCACCCAGATATTGAAAAAGACTAACGAAATGGTAATCATTAAGTAACCTCATCCACTATGATGCCCGGATTCATGAAATCATTATTAATCAGTATATTCGCCATTTTTCAGTTATTATCCGTTGCACAAGCACAAACTTCCAGGTATCCCTATGATTCCATCCCGCGTTTTTTACGGATCGGCGCTGATGCCGTTGTCCGCTCCTCCCAGTTGACTTATACCATCATCAGCGAAAACAAGGCGTATCTCGACTTTAAAATTGCCGTCACCCTGCTTAATGAAAATGCCGACGAATACAATTATGTTGCCATCACTTATGATCAGCTGATCGACGTTTCACATATCAGAGCCACAGCTTATGATGAGAATGGTGAACCGGTATGGTTTCTGAAAAAGTCGGAGATCTTTGATTTCAAGGATTTCAGCGGTCCGGAGTATCTCGACGACAGCAGGATCAAAGCGTTTAAGTTCCCTTCCCTCCATTACCCATATACCATTGAGTTCTCCTACCGACATACCACAGAGATACTTATGTTAAACCCGGCTGATTATTTCCAGTCCGGAACTTCCGTTTCAGTGGAACGTGCGGGAATTCAATGCATCATTCCCAAAGACGTTTCATTCAGGTATACCAGGGTGAATATGAAATCCCCCACCGATAGTTTATGGATCAGGGATAATCTGGTGTTAACCTGGCAGGAAGAGAATATTCCGGCGAAAGAACAAAAGGCCTATGCACCAGATGTACGCAAAACCATGCCTGTGCTATACTCTACTACCGACCGCTTTAATCTGCGAGGCTATGCCGGGGACCTGTCCACGTGGAAATCCTTTGGCGCATGGGTAAACAAGATCATCGAAGGCCGCGATATTCTTAGCAAACCATATGCCGATGAAGTGCTGTCGCTGGTCGGTCAGGTTGCGGAACCCAGGGAAAAGGTCAGGATCCTGTATGAATATTTGCAGCGTAAAACCCGGTACTTCAGTATCAGTTATGGGATCGGGGGTAACCAGCCTATTCCGGCCGATCAGGTTGCACAAAACGGTTTTGGTGACTGCAAGGCGCTGTCGAACTATATGAAAGCCATGTTGAAGGTGGCGGGTATTGAATCCTATTATACGCTGGTTAATGCCGGTGATGGTGAGGATATCAAGCCTGATTTTCCCAGTGATCAGTTTAACCATGTAATCCTATGCGTCCCAATCAACCGGGATACCATTTGGCTGGAATGCACCGATCAGACGGTCCCGTTTGGTTACCTGGGCAGTTTTACCTGCGACCGGTATGTGCTGGTAGTTACGCCTGAGGGAGGAAAAATCCAAAGGACACCCGCCTACGGTAAAAACGAGAATTCCATTATCACCCATAGTGAGGTAGAATTATACGGATCAGGCGATGCCCTGATAAAATTCAGCCTTTACCATACAGGTCTCATGTATGATGCCCTTAAGGCAATGTCGGAAGAAAAGGAAGACAACAGGAAGCAATTGATTGCGGGACTATTGGAAAATCCGTCAATAATCCTTGAAAAGGAAACTTATCGTTTTGGCAGAGATAAGGTTCCGTTCGGAAATGCTGATTTCGAGGTATTCATAAGAGACCTTTCCTCCAAGGGAGGCAACAGACTTTTCGTCTGTCCTTCCCTGCTGTCAAAATTCGCCTTTGTGTGGGAGGATCCTGCCGAGGTTGAACTGGCTACCTCCTATCTGAGAATTGATACCGTAAGAATTACCATTCCCCTGGGTTATATGGTGGAATATCTGCCCATGGGAACCAAAGTTGAAGGGAATTTTGGAAAGTATTCCAGCGAAATTTCCAGTGACAACCAATATGTTTATTTTGTGAGGAACCTGGAGATCAATGAGGCTGTTTATCCCAGGGAGAATTATGCCGAGTTTTACGACTTCATCAGCCAGATTGCCTATAATGATCGTAAAATGCTGATCCTCAAAACAGCTTACTAAATATATTTCTCCACGCGACTTACCTGATATACGCCTTTGATCGCGGCAAGTCTCGACAGCAATGAATCGAGATGCGCAGTATCCTTTACGGTAATTTTCAATCTCCCCCTGAGCATACCGTTATCCGTATCGAAGCTGATGGAACGGAGATTTATCTTAAGATCCCTGGAAAGCACATTGGAGACGTGTGTAAAAATATTGGGATCATTCTCTCCCTGTACATTAATTTCTACTGTAAATAAAGCCTCCTTACCTCCTGACGACCAACGTGCTCTGACAATACGATAACCATATTTGGAGATCAACTGGGCAGCATTCGGGCAGTTAAGCCGGTGTACCTTAATGCCTTCCCCAACGGTGACAAAACCGAATATTTCGTCGCCAAAAATAGGATTGCAGCATTTGGCCAGTTTGAAATCCACATTGGCCAGTTTGTCATCAATGATCAGATAGTCATCCGATCTGACGACTGTTTCAGGCTGTGTGGATGGTGTGGTTTCAGCTTCAGCAATGGATTTCTCAGGGGCCAGGGATTCCTGAAGGATTTCCTTGATCTGGGCAATGTCGATCTCTTCGGTGGCAATATTGTAATACAGATCCTGGGCAATTTTTAATTTATAGGCTTTCAGAAGCTTCCTGACGGTTTCATCGGAAAATGTTATCTTCCAGTTTTTCAGCCTTCTTACCAGTATTTCTTTCCCATTTTCAGCCTGTTTTACCCTGGCCTCGTTCAATTTAAACCTGATCTTGGTTTTGGCCTTTGAAGTAACCACGAAATTCAGCCAGTCCATTTTGGGCGACTGATTCTTTGAGGTCAGGATTTCCACTCGGTCTCCGTTTTGCAGTACATGTCGGATAGGAACATTGCGCGAATTAACTTTGGCTCCGGTACACATGGAACCCACTTCAGAATGTATGTCATACGCAAAATCAAGCACCGTAGCCCCTGCGGGAAATTTTTTCAGGTCGCCCTTGGGTGTAAATACGAAAATCTCTTTGGAATACAGACTAAGCTTGAAATCATCCAGGAATTCCTTTGCATCGGGCTCAGGCGTTTCCAACACCTCCCTGATCCGTTTCAGCCATTCTTCCAATCCCTGCTGGGTTTCCAGGCCCTTGTATTTCCAATGTGCTGCAAATCCCTTTTCTGCAATTTCATTCATGCGCCTGGTCCGGATCTGAACTTCCACCCAGTGTCCGTCTGGTCCAATGACAGTGGTATGCAGCGATTCATAGCCATTGGTCTTGGGAACGGAAATCCAATCGCGCAATCTCAAAGGATTTGGCTGGTATAAATCAGTGACCATGCTGTAAACCTGCCAGCAATCGGCTTTTTCATTGTTCATTTCACTGTTCAGGATGATCCTGATCGCAAAAAGGTCATAAATATCCTCGAAAGAAGCACCCTTATTGACCATTTTGTTCCAAATGGAATGAATGGACTTTGGCCTTCCCTTAATTTCAAAATCAAAGCCTTGTTTTTGCAAAGCCTCCCCGATAGGTCCGATGAATTCCTCAATGAATTGCCTGCGGTCGTGCATCGTTTGGGCAAGCTGACTGGCAATGGAATCATAGGTTTTACGATCGGTAAATTTAAGGGCCAGATCCTCCATTTCCGATTTGATGATATAGAAACCCAGCCTATGGGCCAGGGGTGCATACAGGTAAGATGCCTCAGAGGCAAGCCTGATCTGATCTTCCTGTGGCAGTTGCTTCATGGAGCGCATGGCATGAAGCTGTTCAGCAATCTTAATAAGAATTACGCGAACATCTCCGGCCAGGTTCAACAACAGATTCCTCAAATTTTCCGCCTGCGGGGCCAGCGTTTTACCGCCCAGTTCATGAATGGAATTCAGCCCGGTGGTGATAACAGCCACAGGTTTCCCATAATCCTTTTCAATTTCTCCAGGACTGATGAACCCTCTTTTCAGCAAGGGCATGAGAAAGATGCACAGTATGGAGGTCAAGCCCAGGCCAATCTCATTTATGGCGATCTCAGCAACTTCAATGGCCGCTATAACAGGTCCCTGACCGGTGGGATCGCCCTGATCACCCAGCCTGCTGACCAGCATATCATATACCCTCCGTAATTTTGAATAATCCCGGATCTCTTTATTCTTGCGGATCAGACGAAGCAGCTTTTCAAATCTGTTCCTGAATGCTGCGATATGTGCCGGATGGTTTGCAGGCATGCGGTATAGGATAGCAATTCGCTGCAAAGTTAGTTCTTTTTAAGTTTTTCATGATCGGTTTGAGATGAGCCCGGGATGAAATTTTGGTTATTTTTGTCCCATTCATCACCTGCAAATCATGAAAGACAAGCCCGCACACGCCTGGACAACCGGAATCATCAAGCAGCATCTGGCTGATTCTAGTCGGGTTTTGGCAGAATTAACTGCCAGTATGGTATATGATAATGTAGAATTACTTAAACCTTTAATCGAAGTATCCCTGTTGGATGAAGACCCATGGTCCCAACGGGCATCAAGGGTAATCAGGATTTGTGGCTGCAGGTTCCCCGAATTGTTCCGTCCTCATTGTTCTCCCATCTTAAAGCGGTTGAATGGCATAAAATCGGAAGGTGTTGTCCGTAACTTCCTGAGAATTATTGAAGACAACACCATTCATCTGACCAAAAAGGATAAATCCATCCTGCTTAACCTTTGTTTTGATTATCTGACAGGGAATTTTTCCGTTGCCTTAAAAGTTTACAGTATGCAAATTCTTTACAATCTGAGCCTTGACATTCCTGAAATTGGGGCGGAGCTCAGCAGGCTCATCGAGCAGAACCTGCCGGATTCCTCGCCGGGTTACCGGAGCCGCGGCGAGAAAATTCTCAAAAAATTACATCGGAACAGTTTTCGCTAAGTAGTTACAGGATCGGTCAGTAGTAATTTCTGCAAATCCTCCACACTGTCGATGATATAGTCCGGATCAAAAGAAATAATCTCGGCCAGGGAGCTGAATCCATAGGTAACTCCCACTGAATCAATACCAAGTTCGGTCGCTGCATCTATATCATAACGGGTATCGCCAATGATAACCACTTCCAGGGGATCGAGAATATTGTTGCTTCTCAGGATGCGGGCCACCAGGTCGACCTTAGATGCATGATATCCGCTGTAATCTGCCCCGGAAATTTCAGTAAAATAGGAAGCTATTCCAAAGTAGTTAAGAACCTGATTGGCGTATACACTGTATTTGGAGGTAGCCACGTACAGGAATGCCCCTGCCTGCATCAATTTTTCAAGAAGGTCTTTTATTCCATCATATAATCTATTTTCATACAAGCCTTTAGATGAATAATATTCACGAAATACTTTAACAGCAGTTTCATTTTCGGTCCCCTGCAATCCGAAGACATCGTCAAAACCTTTTTGCAAGGGAGGACCAATCAGCGACATGAGCCGGTCGGTGTCCGGACTCTTTAAATGAAGTTTTTCAAAAGTATAATAATAGGCATTGAAAATGCCTTCACGTGAGTCGGACAAGGTACCGTCAAGATCAAAAATGATATGTTTGTAAACAGAATTCATTGTGTATTGCTGTAAATATGCTATTTTTATAATTCCGGAAAAGAATATCCGTTTTCTACCGGCACAAATATAGAGGATTAATTGAATGAATAAATCTGACCAGAAATTGTTCAACCACAAATATTCTACAACATGGGAAAAGGTGATAAAAAAACAAGAAGGGGCAAATTGTTCCAGGGATCTTTTGGTGTCCGACGTCCTAAAAAATCGGCCAAATCATTTTCAACCGCGGCCTCTCCTCTCAGCAAGCCCAAAGAAGTTAAAGAAGACAAGTCAGTAAAAGAAAAACTGCCCAAAGAAGTAATGGAAGTAAATGAGGTTAAAGAGATTAAAGAGGTAAAGGAAGTTAAAGAGGTTAAAGAAATCAAAGCGATGAAGGAAGCTTCAGCACCCAAAGCACCCAGGGCAACGACTGCTGCCAGGAAAGAGCCTAAAACGAAAAAGCAGGCAGATTCGCCCAGTTAGTTATGGATCAGAAGAGAAAATTTGAGACACTGGCCGTTCGTTTGCAGGCTAAGCGATCAGAACATCATGAGCACAGTGTACCTGTTTTTGAAACATCCAGTTATGTTTTCGATTCGGCGGAACATGCCCGGGCAGTATTTGCTGATGAAATTCCCGGTAATATCTACACCCGTTTTGCAAATCCCAACACCGACGAATTCATCAGCAAACTTTGTGCGCTGGAGGGCGCAGAAGACGGCGTTGCCACGGCCTCAGGTATGGCGGCGGTCTACCTCAGTATTACTGCCCTTTTGCGTCCGGGGGACCATATCGTAGCCAGCCGGCAATTGTTCGGTACTACCCATCTGCTATTGACCCAAATACTTCCCAGGTGGGGAATTTCGCATACCTATGCTGATATAAACAATAAGCAGGAATGGGCAGACAGCATTATGCCGGCCACCCGAATGATTTATGCGGAGACTCCCTCGAATCCGGGACTGGAACTTGTTGACCTCAAATGGCTCGGAAAGCTTGCGCAAAAAAACAGTCTTTACCTGGTAATTGACAATTGTTTTGCCACGCCTTATCTTCAAAAGCCTTTGCTTTTGGGCGCAGATATTGTGATTCATTCCGCGACCAAATTTATAGACGGTCAGGGAAGAACCATCAGCGGTGCGGTGCTGGGAAGCAAAAAGACCATGCAGGAAGTGCGCATGCTGTCGAAAATTACCGGACCTGTCATGTCGCCCCACACCGCCTGGATCCTGTCGAAAAGCCTGGAAACACTTTCCGTACGCATGGAAAGACATTGCAGTAACGCTTTGGAACTGGCCAGGTATCTTGAAAAAAACACTGATGTGGTGTGGGTCAAATATCCGTTTTTGCCCTCGCATCCTCAATACAAACTGGCACGCAGGCAGATGAAACTTGGAGGTGGATTGGTAACTTTTGAACTTAAGGGTGGTGTAAAACGAGCTCACCGTTTTATTGATTCACTGGAGATCATGTCCATTACCTCCAATCTCGGGGATACAAGAACCACGGTCACCCATCCGGCCACTACCACACATTCGAAGCTGACTTCTGCTGAAAGAAAAGAGTCTGGTATTACCGACGGGTTGATCCGCGTCTCGGTTGGCCTGGAACATATTCAGGATATCCAGGAAGATTTTGAACAAGCGATCATAAAATCCAGGAAATCATAATGTTCCCATGAAACGCCGTAATTTTATTGCAGGGAGCACCATGGCTGGAATTGCGGCCATCAGTGTTCCATGGTTCGAATCGTGCAAGTCCTCCAGGAATGAATTCGAAAAGAAACCGACCCCTGCCAAGGATTTTGCCTTGCACGAGGTCACCATCCTACAGTTGCAGCAATTGTTACAAACCGGCAAGTATACTGCGGAAAAGCTGACAGAACTCTACCTCAAAAGAATACAGGAAATCGACCGAAACGGGCCGGCCATCAACAGTGTCATTGAAATCAATCCCGATGCCCTGGAGATTGCGCGGCTACTTGATCAGGAAAGGCAGTCGGGAAAGATCCGCGGACCTTTGCACGGTATTCCGGTCCTCATAAAAGACAATATCAGCACTTCCGACAAGATGTTCACCACCGCAGGTTCACTTGCACTATCCGGATTACCTGCACAGCGGGATGCTTACATCGTAAGCCGGTTGCGGGAAGCCGGTGCTGTTCTGCTGGGCAAAACCAATCTGAGCGAATGGGCCAATTTCAGATCTACCCGATCTTCCAGCGGTTGGAGTGCAAGAGGCGGACAAACCCGCAATCCTTATATACTCGACAGAAATCCATGCGGCTCAAGCTCTGGATCAGGTGTTGCAGTCTCTGCCAACCTTTGTGCGGCAGCCATTGGGACTGAAACGGACGGTTCAATTGTTTGTCCCTCTTCCGTTAATGGAGTGGTCGGGATAAAACCCACCCTGGGTCTTTGGAGCAGAAGTGGAATCATTCCCATTGCCCACAGCCAGGATACTGCAGGTCCAATGACACGAAACGTAACCGATGCCGCTATAATGCTGGGATTGCTCACCGGTATTGATGACCAGGATGCTGCCTCCAGGGGAAGCTTTGGTAAAATCCAGCAGGATTACACCCGGTACCTCGACGCAGAAGGTTTAAAGAATGCCCGTATCGGCGTCGCCAGGAATTTTTTCGGATTTCACGAAAAGGTCGATCAATTAATGGAAGAGGCCATTCACGTCCTGCGCAATCAGGGGGCCGAAATGGTGGATCCTGCCAACATCGATACCATTTCGGGAATCGAACAGTACGAATTTGATGTGCTGCTTTATGAGTTTAAAGCCGATTTAAACCATTATCTGGCGGCGTTACCTCCTGGATTTAAGTACAGGAGCTTGAAGGAACTGATCGCCTTTAATGAAGCCAACAGGGATAAAGAGATGCCCTGGTTTGGTCAGGAAATTTTTATCCGCGCCGATGAAAAAGGCCCTTTAACTGACCAGGCGTATGTAGAAGCCCTGGCCAATCTGAAACGGCTGGCCGGTGATGAGGGTATTGATGCTACTTTGCGAAAAAATAACCTCGATGCGATCATAGCCCCAACAGGTGGTCCAGCCTGGAATACCGACTGGGTAAATGGTGATCATTATACGGGTGGAAGCTCCTCCCCTGCCGCGTGTGCCGGATATCCGGCTATAACCGTTCCTGCAGGCTTTGTTCACGGCTTGCCGGTTGGAATAACTTTCATGGGAACTGCCTGGAGTGAACCCGTACTGGTAAAGCTTGCCTATGCTTTTGAACAAGCCACAGGGCAACGGAAAGCACCGGATTTTATTCCTACACTGGCTTGATTATTCTTCCAGTGTACTCAGGTCTCCTTCGGGTAAACCCAGAATCCTTGCTTTTAATACACGACGCATGATTTTGCCGCTGCGGGTTTTCGGCAGAGAGTCGATACATTTTACCGCTTCCGGGCGTGCAATAGGTCCTAAATGGTCCACAATATGATTGGCGAGTTCGTGCTCCAGATCCCTGCTGGCCTCAAATCCTTTTTTTAGAATGGCAAAAATGTGGATGGCATTTCCTTTTAGATCATGTGGAACGGCTACGGCTGCTGACTCGGCAACGGCAGGATGGCTGATCATGATGCTTTCTATTTCAGCCGTACCAAGCCGGTAACCGCTTACTTTGATGACATCGTCTACCCTGCCGATAATCCAGTAATAGCCATCTTCACTTTTTTTGGCTGAATCCCCTGTAAAATACCAGCCCTGCTTTTTGTATTTTGTCCAATAGGTTTCCACAAACCGGTCCGGATCACGATGCACCCCGGCAGTCATGCCAGGCCAGGGCGATTTGATCACCAGGTTGCCTTCTTCCCCGGCCTTCACTTCATTCCCCGACTCATCCACCACGGACACTTCATTGCCAAAAAACGGCTTTGTGGCTGAACCGGGTCTTAAAGGGGTAATCGGAAGTGGGCATATCATAAATCCGCCTGTCTCGGTCTGCCACCATGTATCCATGATGGGACAACGCTCCTGGCCAATATGCTTGTAGTACCATTTCCAGGCCTCAGGGTTAATGGGCTCTCCCACCGAACCCAATATGCGCAAAGAACTGAGATCGTTACGACGGGGCCAGGATTCTCCGAAACGCATCAGTCCCCTGATCGCCGTTGGAGAAGTATATAAAATATTGATGCCGTATTTCTCCACTATTTTCCACCAGCGGTCGGGATAAGGGTGATTGGGTGCGCCTTCATACAGCATAATGGTGGCACCATTAATCAGGGGACCATATACAATGTAACTGTGGCCCGTGATCCAGCCGGGATCTGCGGCACACCAATATCGGTCCTCCGGCTTGATGTCAAAAACCATCCTTAAGGTGGTGGAAGTATATACACTGTAACCACCGTGGTTATGCACCAGAGCCTTGGGTTTACCTGTTGAGCCGGAGGTATACAGCAGAAAAAGCATGTCGTTGGCATCCATCTGCTCCGTTTCACACTTATTGCCGGCAATGGGTAAGGCTTTCAAATCGTGATACCAGTAATCACGGTCGTTTTCCATATAAACATCCTGGCCCGTGCGCTTCACCGTGATGCATATTTCCATGGTGGGTGACAATTCCATGGCCTTGTTGACAACGCTTTTAAGTTCAACGATCTTTCCCCGGCGATAACCTCCATCGGCAGTGATGACCACGCGACTATTGGCATCATTAATACGGTCGGCCAGGGCTTCATGACTGAATCCACCATACACCACACTATGGGCAGCCCCTATTTTTGCACAGGCCAGCATGGCGAAAATCTGTTCGGGTATTTGTGGCATGTAGATCGTCACCACGTCACCCTTCTTTACCCCCATGCTCTTCAGTATATTGGCAAACTGGCACACTTCACGGTTCAGTGCATGATAGGAAAATGTTCGCAGATCACCGGGCTCTCCTTCCCAGATAAGCGCCAGCTTGTTGCGGATTGCCGTTTGCTGGTGCCTGTCCAGTGCATTGTAAACGATATTGGTTTTGCCACCTGTGAACCACCTGTAAAAAGGAGGATTGGAATCATCCAGTACTTTTTCCCATTTTTTGAACCAGTGCAGCTGTTCTGCCTGTTTTGCCCAGAAATTTTCTCTGTTTTCAATCGATTCACGATAGGTCTGTTCATACTCGGGGATGTTTGCCTGCTGCAAAACTGTTTCCGACGGGAAATAACGTTCGTTACTAAACTGCTCCATGTTGTTGGTTGAAGATTTTGAGTTAACTGGCTTTTGCTTCACTAACAACAAGAAAGCAATTTTTGTTCAGGATATTTAAATCCTTTTATCTTATTATGAAACCGGTAAGGGGAAATCTTCAGGAGACCCGTGCATCAATGGATCAACAGGGTCTGTAGCAATGGATCGGTGACCAGCACAACAATTACGGCCAACACGTAATAATTGATTTTCATAAAATATTTGCCCGATTGAAACGGTGGCTGGTTTTTCTTCAGCAAGGCAGCAAAATCAAACACCAGCCACACGCTGATCAACAAAATAATAAGGGTACTCCACCAGGATCCGGATGTTCGGCTGAGCGAGAATCCAGTGGCCGCAAGGGCTGTAAAAACAATCCAGATGAAAACAACGTTTTTTATCCAGGTCAGGGAATAGGATTTCGTCAGCGAAGGCAAACCGGCTTCCTCATATTCATGACCATATTTGATTGCCAGCAGGTAAAAATGCGGCACCTGCCATATAAAAAAGAACATGGCCATGAGCAAAGCCTCCATGCTGAAAAGATCACCCTGAGCCGCCACCCAGCCTACCAGCGGAGGGATTGATCCGATAACTGATCCCGGTATGACAGCGTTGGGTGTTTTCCTTTTCAGGTTGGTGTACACCACATTGTACCAGAACATCGCAAGCCATCCCAGACAAAGGGCCAGGACCCCGGCACTGATCAGCAAAAGGGCAGAACCGGCAAGAAATTCCACAATGGCCAGAACAACGGCGAAACGCATGGTTATTTTCCGTGCCGGGATAGGACGCTTGCTTGTTCTTGCCATGACCGCATCGGTACGTTTTTCCTGCAGGTGATTGATGACCGATGATCCGCAGGCCAGTAAAAATATACCGAGGGTAGGCAGGACAAATCCCGCATCATATCCGTTCCTGGCCAATATATATCCGGTAATGGTAGTAAATGCCACGGCAATGGTTATTCTGACTTTACTCAGCTCCAGGATGATCTGAAAAAGGTTATCGGATCGGTAACGGGACATGTGTTTCAGGCTAATTTGATCAACTTTTGGATGTTTTGGCCAAAGATAACCAAATAAACAAAAATGCTGCCAGCACCAGAATTGCAATTCCGGCTGAGCTCACCACAGTGCTGTAGGTTTTGTTTTTTTCAGGAACGAAGTTATAGCAGTATTTCAGATCTTTCAGCCTGGAGGCGTCTATGCGTTCAGCCCTGGCATCCTCCACAGCCATATGGAAATGCATGGGCAATATAAAGGTGCCATAAAAATACTGGCTGATCTTCATTCTTGGGGTGATCAGCAGGGTCGCTGCTGCATGGGTAAAATCTTTACCTTTGCGTGTAAAATTCCATCCGGCAGCATCGGTAAGTTTCTTCACCGCAGTACTGTCTGTTACGTAAAACTTCCAGAAGTGGCCTGCAGACTTTGTTTCCATTACTTTCAGATATGATTTCTTCTTTTCTCTGGCCAGACTAATCGGCTCCCGGTAATCAATGCTGATGGTAATGACCTGGTAATCTTTTCCAAGTTTCAGATCCGATTTATCAATAATTTCAGCCAGGCCATCCATTACCGGACTGCACAGCCCCGGGCATTTATAATATACAAAAGATAAAAGGGTGGGTTTATCTATGAGATCCCCCAATCTTACCCAAACAGAATCCTCATTCAACAGCACAATGTCCTGCGGCAGGGATTCTCCCAGTTTTTCTACAATTCCAAAGCGATTATCCTGGGCTGAAATATCCGCGAGGGACAGCAGAGTAATGGTAAATACTGCCAACCGGTAAAATATATGTCTGACAGGATCCATACAAATGTACCATTTCAATAAATAACGCCCGGAAAATCCATTTGTTCAAATGAACCAGGTGCATAAAAAGAGGATAATGTGTATTTTTAGGTTTTGCGCCTTGATTTCTTCCACGAAAGAATTTAAATAACTATCAAAGACTTACTTTCCCTACCACCCCTGTTGAGATCGTCGATCCTGTCAACTGCATTGAAAATGAAAGTTTAATAATCCAAAACTATTTTAACATTCCAGGTATAGATTTTTCCCTTCCCGTCATCACTCACCACTGCTCCCGCTGAGGCTTCTGCAAAGCTAAGACCTACTTCTTGGTATGAATCATAATCAATAGCACTCGCAAACAACCAAAAATTATCATACAAATCGTAGTAAGATGTAATAAAAGAAGTACATCCCAATTGGTCAGTAATTAAGTTTTGACATTCCAAAATTAGTGTACCTGCCTCCCCAAGGCAAACTGATATATTCACTCCCTCACCAACAGACACTCCTTCATGAGTTACACAAACGTTCGCAACAGTTTTAACTCTTATCACGTAATCTTCTTCTTCTTTTTCTTTCGCTAAACAACTGCAAAAGAGTAAAACCAAGAATAGCGAACTTTTCAGGATTATTTTCGCTTTCTTCATAAGAAGCAAGTATTACGTTGATTTTAAGAGTGATAAGTTAATCAATAGTGTTGAAAAATCCAAATAATTTCACCGCTCCTTTTTGCATTCACACCCTAACATAAAAAAAAATCCCGCAATATATGCGGGATTCTTGCTCACTTTGTCGGTCCGGAGGGAATCGAACCCTCGACCCCATGATTAAGAGTCACGTGCTCTACCAGCTGAGCTACGGACCGAAAGCGGCTGCAAATTTAACAATATTTCCAAAAAAGCAAGCTTTATTTTCTGTATTCTGCCATCTACCCGGCAGGATCTGTTTGTCAATGTTGTAAATTTGGCCGGATAAAATACTCCGGTTTTGAAAGAGCTTGATCACTGTACTATTTGTCCCAGAGCCTGTGGAGTCAACCGAAATGCCGGACAATTAGGCTATTGCGGATGCGATGCCCAGTATAATATAGGTTCCATCTGCATCCATCGGGGGGAGGAACCATCCATTAGCGGACCCAACGGTATATGCAACGTTTTTTTTTCGGGATGCAATTTGCAATGCCTGTACTGCCAGAATTACCAGATCAGCCGGCGAAAAGGATTACGTGATCAGCGGAGGCTGACACTGGAAGAGGTTACAGAGGCCATTATCCGCATTCTTGACCAGGGTATTGATGCCGTTGGTTTTGTTTCCCCTACCCACTTTACACCACACGTAAAGGCCATTATCAGGCAGTTAAATGCCCTGGGATACAAACCCATCACTGTTTACAATACCAATGGTTATGATAAGGTTGAGATCCTTCAAAGCCTTGAAGGATTCATAGATGTCTACCTTCCGGATTTTAAATACATGAATCCCGTCTTTGCAAGGGAATACTCCGATGCCCTTGATTATCCTGAAGTTGCGCAAAAAGCTATTCTGGAAATATACCGGCAGAAAGGGAGCACGGTGGTGTTGAACGAGAATGGTCAGGCGATGACCGGTATGATTATCCGGCATTTGGTTTTGCCGGGTCAGGTAAAGGACAGCATCGACCTATTACATTGGATTGCCGCTGAACTATCTGCTTCAGTATGTATTTCACTCATGTCGCAATATTACCCCACTGTTTGCGTAACAGATCATCCGGTTTTGGGCAGGAGGCTTTCGCTATCCGAATATCAGCAGGTACTTGAAAAAATGGAAGAACTTGGTTTTCATAAAGGTTGGGTACAGCAACATGAAAGTGCCCATTTGTACCATCCTGATTTCAGGTCCGAAAATCCTTTTGATCCCTGATCCCCATCATGGCCTCCGTACCCACTCCCTGATCTTCGCCTCCCATTCCTGCTTTTTCTATTACTTTTCCTCAATTTTTTCCAAATTCTCCATCCCCTCGATATTCATACTTTTAGCCAGTTTTGAAATGTTCTTCATGTCAATATTCCCTTGAATACTGATCAGAACACTTTCCTCCTTGCCGCCGATCACCAGCAACAATTCTATTACCTTATTCTTCTCCTCTTTGGCGTAAAACTTGATATCCTGGTCTTTTTCCTTTACCACCATGACTTCTTTGTAGGGTGATGACGGCAACACCTTCATGATTTCCTGATAAAGATTCACCGGGGCCTGCGTGGCCGGATCATCATCCGTTACAAGGATCTTGATGCAATTCAGATTGCTGATGATCTGTTCCATATCCTCCTGTGACTTGACATTGGCTTCATCATTCCGGAACATATCAAACATGTACTTTGAAATATATACCGATGTATAACCTTCGGTCCCGGAATACTTGTCGTAGAGTTTGTCCATAATACTCTGGGCATTCACACCCATTACCAGGCCCAGAAATCCTGCCATTATTGCAATTGTTTTCATAATAGTAAATTTATTTTTTCAAATTCGATGATCGGTTTATGAAGGATACCAAATTTAACATCCCCAGACTTTCATCCATTTTTTCCAAAGATTTGAGCTTGTCGGTCCCGGTGTTAATTTTAGACACATGGGACAAAGGTTCCATTCCTTTGTTCATTTTTTGTGACACATACAGAAGCGCCTTTTGAGCTTCGTTGTAAGCGATCATGGGATCGGCAAAAGTGTCCTTTGGGCCGTTTTTCTGACCCAGATAGATGAAAAGGCCGGATACACCTATCAGCAGGGCTATTGTGGCGGCAGCAAGGATACGATACATAGGTTTCCGCTGATGGACCGGCTCCAGTGTAATGGTTGCCTGGTTGTCGATCAGCGCGGCAATTCTCAGTTCAAGTTTTTCAGCATTAAGCCTGGCCTCAGCAGCAGTTTTATAAAGCATGAACTGTTGCTTCGATGCAACCAACTCAGCAGGAATTTCTTGCGTCTCCGTGAAATATTCCTGCAACATCCGTTCCTCTGCAAGGGTGGTTAGCCCTTCATAGTATTTTTTTAACAGATGCTCCGTTTGTTTGATGTCCATTGTGCTCATACTTTATTATCTCTTCTTTGATCTTGTTTCTTGCCCGAAAAAGGTTTACCCGTATAGCATTGATATTCATATCTGTAATTAGGGCAATTTCTTCAAATTCGAATCCCTCAATTTCGCGCAGCTGAATAATCGTACGTTGCTGTTCAGGAAGCGTATCCATTATCCGGTTCAGCAGCTTGGTCCTGTCCGATCTTTCCATCATTTTGTGCGGATCGTCTTCCTCCGATCGGCTGTCATAGAGGGAACTGTAATTTTCAATATAGATGGGCTTTCGTGCTTTCAACCGATCCAGGCACCAATTTCTGGTTACTTTCATGGCAAATGCTTCTACGCTGTTGTATTTTTCCAGAGAATCCCTGATCTTCCATAATTTCAAACAGACTTCCTGAACAGCATCTTCCGCTTCACTGGTCTCCCGGAGCATCAGATTGGCAAAATGTAGCAACTTACCGCTCATGGGTAAAATAAGATTTTTAAATTGCGTTGCATCCATAGTGGCAATCCGGCATATGAAAATTTTATCCGCAGAAATGCTGAAACTGGAATACGAATCTACTTATTTTTCCAGTTTCTTCAGTTGCTCAAAGCCCTTCATATCATAATGTCCTGCCATTTCAGCCATTTCACTCAGAAGGATATCGCCCTTCACCTGGATCAGCGCGTTATCATTCTTACCACCTACAATGATCAACAGCTCAGCAATGCGGCCATTCGCTTCCTTTACCAGGATAATAACATCTTCTTCGCTTTGCTTGACCGTCATCATTTCCTTGTAAACCGATTTGTCAAGCTTATCATAAATTTCGGCGCGGAGATCGATAGCAGCAGGTTTATCACAGTCCTTCTCCAGGGCAAGTATTTTAACTTCCGACAATTTGGAGGTGAAGACAGTATCCCGGCGTTGTTCCTCTGCCTGTGACATTAACTTGAGCATGTCACCCGTAATATTGACCGTGGTAAATCCTTCAACACCGGCATATTTTTCAAAAACGGTACTGACGATGTCTTTCTGTGCAAAGGTCATTCCTGTGAAGCACAGGGCAAGAATTCCAACAATAATTTTTTTCATATTTCAGGATTTTTAGTAATTTAATAGATGAACTGTACTTTACGCTTTTCATACCTATGACGATTGATCTGTTTAAAAATTACGGCAATGCCGATTATTTTTAGCAGAAATGAAAAGCCGAAGCATAAAATATCCGGCTTAATTCGCTAAAAGCACTCCGGAAATACTAAATTTGTTGGTTTAAAATTATATAACCAATCCAAAACTTGATATCATGAAAAAACTCTTCACAATCCTGCTGTTTTCATTACTGTTTACAGCAACAAGGTCACAAACCGTTGATGGTGTTTTAACCAAGTACTTTGAAAGCATCGGCGGGATTGAAAAATGGAAGGCCCTCAAAACCATGAAGATGGTCGGTCAACTACCGACTCCTCAGGGTGAATTTGCCTTTGAAATGCTTCGCAAATCACCTGATAAGATGCTCATTTCTGTGGATGTAATGGGTCAAAAACTAATTCCACAGGCTTATGACGGCACAACTGCCTGGATGATCAATCCTTTTACAGGTAGTCCTGAAGCTCAGATCCTGCCTGAAGATCAGGCAAAAAGCCTTAAAATGGATGCGGTATTCGAGGATCCTTTCATCGAATATGCCACGAAGGGATATGAAGTAACTTACGAGGGAACGGGTGAGGTGGAAGGCAGCCAGTGCCACATTCTGAAACTGATCCGTAACAAAGGCCAGGGAGCTGATGAAGCCGTTTCAAGCTATTATTTTGACAGTAACAGCTATTTGCCGGTGATGGTAAAGCAAAACGTAAACAGCGGTCAATCGGGAAGCCAGGAGGTAGAAATCTATTACAGCGACTACCAGGATGTCGGCAACGGTCTGATCATGCCTTTCAGCATGGATAACCGTATGAACGGTCAGAGTGTACAGGCTATTAAATTTACAACGATTGTGGTGAATGAAGAAATAGCGGACGAAACGTTCAAATATCCGGGAGAAGCTGCTCCGGCGGTTCAATAAATGATGATTAACCGGGCGCAGTGTGAATCTGCGCCTGGTTTTACAAAAAGTACTTTCTCACCTCCTTCAGAAAAAAATCAGGTGCACGTCGCGGTCTGCGCGTTTTAGCGTCCACAAAAGCCAATACCGTATTGCCCGTACAGATCAATTTATTCTGTTGATTATATATGGCATAATCAATGTCAAGCTTGACTTCCGGAAGTTTATTCAAACAAGATTTCACAAGAAGTATTTCATCATACAAAGCGGGAATTTTATAATCTACTTTAAGGCTCCTCACCGGCATAATAATGCCCAGATCCTCAATTTCTTTATAACTGAGGCCCAGAGACCTGATCATATCCGTACGTGATACCTCAAAATACTCCGGATAATGCCCATAATACAAATACCCCATTCTGTCGGTTTCACCATAACGGACTCGAATCATGGTTTCGGTACAATACATGGATGTTGGGTTTTAAATTAATGATCCAAAGGCGATTCTCTTTCTCTCGCCATCTTCAGGTAGGCTGCATATTCCAGAAAACGGGGTGCGATACGCTTGACCAGGGCAGTCATTTTTCCTTCCAGGGTTAAAATTACATAATTGCGCTTTCGCCGGATGGCTCTTGCAAGTGCTTTTGCCACATCTTCAGGCTGCATCATTTTTTCTTCTTCGCGGGGCGTAAATCCCTGCTGGTCGCCGTTGGCCGTAAGCGCTTTTTTACGGATATCGGATTTTGTAAATCCTGCACACAGGATCAGCACATGCAAACCGTTTTTCAGGTTTTCAATCCTTAATGTTTCCAGGAATCCATGCAGGGCATACTTGGATGCAGAATACCCTGTTCTTCCCGGGAGTCCCACAAAGCCTGCAACTGAGGAAACTCCGACCACCGATCCCCTGTATTTGATCAGATAGGGCAAGGCATATTTTGTGCAATGTACGGCTCCCCAGAAATTCACATCGAACAACTTCTTCAGCACATTAATTTCAACATCACGAAATAATGCGCGCATCGAAATACCGGCATTGTTGATGAGAATATCAAGCCTGCCGTATTTTTCAACGGCAGCATTTATCAATTGGCGGCAATCTTCCTCACGAGTGACATCGGTTGTTACGGCAAATACGTCATAGCCTGCTGCCCGGAGCTCTGATTCAATAGTGAGCAGTAGTTCATGACTGCGCGCCGCCAAAACGACTCTGGCACCTAACCTGGCAAATTCCTTTGCCGTTGCAAGACCAATACCGGATGAGGCACCTGTGATGATAACAACCTTGTCCTTCATAAGAAATGCTATATATGCAATAAAAATAGTAATAAACGGCATTCTGTTCATGTTTCAGGTTGAATTTTATCCGCAATTAAAAAACTTAATGGTAATTTTGACGATGAATCGCCGCAATTATGATCGGTACCAATCAACCTCTGGCAGATCGAATGCGCCCTGCAGACCTGGATGGATATGTAGGCCAAAACCATCTTGTGGGTGAAAAATCCATACTCAGAGCCAGCATTGAGAGCGGAAATATTCCTTCGTTTATTTTATGGGGTCCCCCCGGCGTGGGTAAAACTACCCTGGCCAGAATAATTGCCAACCGGTTGAACCGCCCGTTTTATCAGCTCAGTGCAGTTCATTCAGGAGTTAAGGATGTCAGAGAAACCATTGAAAAGGCCAAACAGCAACAGTTTTTCAATAAGCCTTCCCCTATTTTATTTATCGACGAAATTCACCGTTTTAACAAATCTCAGCAGGATTCCCTGTTGGGATCGGTTGAACAGGGTATTGTTACATTAATTGGGGCCACTACTGAAAATCCTTCCTTTGAGGTGATCTCTCCCCTGCTCTCGCGTTGCCAGGTTTATGTTTTGAAGACCCTGGGCAGGGAGGAACTGAACAAAATCCTGTACAATGCCCTTCAGCAGGATTTCTACCTCAAACAGCTCAAAATCAATGTAGTTGAATCTGAAGCGCTTTTCAGGTTTTCAGGTGGAGATGCCAGAAAACTCATGAATATCCTTGAACTGGTGGTAAATACCTTGTCGAACGAAGATTCCGGGAATATTGCGATTACTGACCGCACGGTATTGGACATCATACAGGAAAAAATTGCCTTGTATGATAAAGGTGGAGAACAGCATTACGATATCATTTCTGCGTTTATCAAATCGCTTCGTGGAAGTGATCCGAATGCTGCTGTATATTGGCTGGCACGTATGGTTGAAGGCGGAGAGGATCCCAAATTTATTGCCCGCCGGATGGTAATTCTGGCTGCGGAAGATATCGGACTGTCAAATCCCAATGCCCTGTTGCTCGCCACTGCCTGTTTTGAGGCAGTGAATCTGATCGGTTGGCCTGAATCGAGGATCATTTTTCAGAAGCAGCCATTTATCTGGCAACCTCTCCCAAGAGCAATTCTTCCTATCTGGCGATTGATGAAGCTATAGCATTGGTTAAAGGAAACCGGTGATCTTCCGGTTCCGCTGAATATCCGTAATGCTCCAACATCACTGATGAAGGAACTGGGATATGGCAATGATTATAAATATGCACACGACTTTAAGGATAATTTTACTCAGGAAGAATTCCTGCCCAACGAAATTCGAAACAGGGCCATTTACCAGCCGCAAGACAATCAGCGGGAAAATGAAATCAGAAAAAGACTTGCTGCTATTTGGAAAGAGAAATATAATTATTAAATAAATATACCTAACCATGGAAACCATTCTTTCAATTCCCCAGATCAGACATGCCCAGCAGTGGTAATTTCTTCCTGATCGCCGGTTCATGCGTAATTGAAAGCCGCGAAATGAGCTTTGAGATCGCCCGAAAGATCATTGCAATCACAGATAAACTGAGCATTCCTTATATTTACAAAAGTTCTTATAAAAAAGCAAACCGGTCAAAATTCGATTCGTTTACAGGGATTGGCGATAAGGCAGGACTTGAAGTACTGCGGGATATACGGAAAGAACTAAAAGTTCCTGTTCTCACGGATGTTCATTCGGCCGAAGAAGCTTATTTTGCCTCGCAGTATGTTGATGTGCTTGCAGATACCTGCCTTTCTCTGCAGGCAGACTGATCTGCTTGCAGCTGCTGCCAAAACAGGTAAAGTGGTCAATATCAAAAAGGGACAGTTCCTGTCTCCGGAATCCATGAAATTTGCCAGTAGAAAAGGTTGTTCAATCAGGAAATAACCAGATAATGCTCACCGAACGAGGTACCATGTTTGGCTATCATGATCTGATAGTTGATTTCCGCGGAATTCCGGAAATGAAGAAAATTGGGTTTCCCGGTCGTTATGGATATTACCCATTCTCTGCAACAGCCCAACCAGAGTTCGGGCGTTACCGGCGGACGACCAGACATGATTGAAACCATGGCAAGAGCAGCCATTGCTGTGGGTAGTTGATGGTATATTTATGGAGACCCATCCCGAACCCTTGCTGGCAAAATCCGATGGCGCCAATATGCTCAGGTTGGATCTCCTCGAAAACATGCTCGAGAAACTGGTAAAAATCGAGAAAAAACAGTCGGATGAAATAGAAAAATCAAATTGAAAGGGTATTTTTTATGTATTTGTAAATTATATGAATATCAAGCATATTAACATAATCATTAAAAAATATTACGTTTAATCAATTTCTCAGAAAATGTATGATTATATTAACATTTTTTTTATTTTTACATCACATTAACCCTAACGATTTAACCCATATTGTGAAAGCCTGTTCATTACTGAGCGGCTTTTTTTTTATTACACTTACAGATCAACTAGATTTTGTAACTTCTTTATGGGCAAGCGAAAAGTAGAAAATGGATCCGCCATTCTTTCTTGGATGTCAAACCACAATTTTCCGCCCATAATTTCTGCAATTTTACGGGCATAATAAAGACCAAGTCCGGTTCCGCCATATTTTCTTTTGGCTGATTCATCGAGTTGTCTGAATTTTTCAAATACAACTGTCTTTATATTCCTCAGGAATTCCGATACCCGTATCATCCACATAAAAGATCATATTTTGATGGTTTTCCTGACATCCGAAATGAATGGACCCGGACATGGGTGAATTTTACCGCATTATCCAGAACATGCCACAATACCTGCTGCAGCCGCACCGGATCGGCAACAATGTTGTCGGTATTTGTTTCATGCTTGTCCATGACCAATTTCAATAAAAGGCTTGTTCTTTCTGGCCATATTCTCGATGATGGGCTCATTCAGCTGAATCAGGAAATGATCAATGTGAATTCTGCGAAGGATGCAGCTGCAGGCTCCCTGATTCGATCTTTGGAAGTATCAATAAGGTCTTCGATCATGTTCACCAGGATCTTATTGTTCTTTAATACATGATCATTGTATTCCTTTCTTTTTTCGGCAGTGATATCATCCCTCAGCAACAATCCGGAAAATCCCGTAATAGCATTCAGAGGTGTTCGAATTTCATGACTCATATTGGCAATAAAGGCAGATTTTAAGCCTTTCTGATTCTTCAGCTTTGAGTTTTGCCTTTTCCAGTTCCTGTGTACTTTCAATGACACACGTACTTCAAGATTATCCTTAATGCTGATAAGTTCCTTTTCCGCCCTTATTCTTTCCTCCACTTCACGGATCAGCCTGTCGTTGGTCCTTTTTAGAGGTCGGCTGTAATAAACACTTACCGCAATAATAATGATCGTAAGGGTAACAATGGACTCAGTCCAATGGTCCGGCGTATCATGTCCTTAACTGCTTCCTGCGTTCATTTGTAAGGTCTTCAATTTCACGATCTTTCATGGCGTTTTATAGCGCATTTCAATTTCAGCCACGCTTTCCTGAACTTTTTCATTGTATAACGAATCATGCAGAGTTTCCATAGGCATTTTAATTCCTCGAAGGCACTCATATAATCACCCAGGGCATAATAAACCTCTGCAAGTTCCTGATGACAATCGGTTTCATTCTCCACCAGAGAAATCATCCTGGAATATTCCAGGCTCTTTTGCAGCAGATCAAGGCTTTTTCAAATATGCACCGGTTTTTCTGCTCACTGATCCCAGACTGATATAACAATAGGCAATGCCAAACTTGTATTTTTCTTTCGGAAATGAAAGTGCTTTATTATAATAGTCAAGGCTTCTCGGATAGTCAGATTGCTCTTCATAGAGACTGCCCAGATTCAGATACATCATGGCCATAGAGAACTGTCTTTCAGCTCATTATATATTTTCAGCGCAGAAAGATAGTATCCCAGCGCTTCGCTATATCTTTTTTCTCATCTGAGAAGATTAATACCAATATTTTGCAAAATGCCAGCCTCGTCTGCCTGTTTTTCTGGATCCTGTATAGGTCGAGCGCTTTATGGTAATATTCCATGGCCTCGATTCGCCCCTGTTCAATCCGAATACAGTACACCGATATTCTGATAGCAGTTAGGCCAGCAATGTGGGTGTCGTTCTTTTCACATAGCCAACCGCACTGCATTGATGAAAAGCCCGAATGGCATTGTCATAAATGCCCGAGATTATAATAGGACAGTCCCATGTAAATTGTAGGCTTTTGCTTTATTTACAGAATCCCCCAGTCTGGTGTATACAACACCAAAAGACCATTCAGGTATTCCAGAGCTTCGGGTATTGTTCAGTATCGTAATGATATTCTGACAGGACATCCATGGGCATCTGCTTCAAGTTGCGTGGCATTATAGGCTCTGGCTAAGTGAATGGCCTCATTGGCATAACACCAGACAACTGTCGCTTTTTATGGAAGCCAGGTAGGAAGCCCGCTTGATTAAGTGTTCGACTTTATTTCTTCTCAGAGGCCAGAATTGGCCTTTCCGCTGATTTGTCATCGATAGGAATACCCCATGCCAGCGTAGGCATCAGAAAAACAAATACAAAAGCGAATATGGGCAAACCGGTATGACATATAGGATTTATTGATCTTAAACTGAAAGTAGATACGAAAAAATTTTAGCAAGAGTTGTATTATTTACCGGCTAAATAAAATCCGGTTTATAAAAATATTTAAAATTTGCGAATGTAACGACAATAAAAAAAAGCAGTAAACCTGTAAGCCGGATTCTGTTTCCTTGTTCCTCGCGGAACAGGGACTTCCATCATTTGTCTGGTCGATCTACCCCCCGGTATCGGGCGAGCAGCCCTCAAGCACCGGTATACGTGATCTTTCAACCCGTAAGACGAACAGCTTACGATGTCACCACCATAACTGGTAGGCTCTTACCCTGCCTTCTCACCTTTACCCTGTCATGAGGCAGTGGGCGGTCATTCTCTTCTCCGTTTCTATGCCCTCACGAACATCTTCCGTTTCGGAAGTACGGTGCTCTGTGTTGTCCGGACTTTCCTCCCCGGCGTTGCAAGCAGCGCCGAAAAGAGCGACAGAACAGTCTACTGCTATTTTATCAATATGTCAAATGTACCATGGTTGCCCCAAATCCATATTCTTTAAAGGAGGCATCCTGATATATAAATTGTGGATATTTCTCCTGCAATTCCTTCCTGATTTGCATTTTGAGTGTTCCCTGCCCCAAGCCATGAATGACTAACAAGCCGGCGAAGCTTTTTACTTAGTCGCTTCTTCAATTGCCGACATGAAAACGACTCATTTGCAGAGCCAGTATTCCTGCAGGTGAATATTGGCTATTCTGCAAAGTTAATTCATCCACATGCAGATCCACCTCAAGCGTATCGGGTGAAGGCTCTCTCTTTTTCGGCCGGTTGTCCGGCATGACATCCGCTTTTTGCTTTATCTCCTTTATTTCCTCAGGAACAGTGATTCCATCCTTTGGCTCTTCCGGCAACCCCGAGAGTATATTAAAAAGCAATGCCTTCTCTTCAAAATAGTCGTTGCTTCGGTAGTAACTTTCCTTACTGAAATTGACCAGGTTTAAATTCACCAGTTTATCTACCGGTTCCTTTTTCTTATATTTTCCTTCATTGATCAGGACCAGTTGTATGTGGATATCGCTGATCTTGCTGATGGAAGTCTGATCAAAGGTTTTAATAAAGCACTTGGTTTCAGCTTCGATCAATCCCGATGAAAGATAATAAAACGCTCCGCCTTCTTTCATTCCCAGATGATAATTTGCAGCGTATTCCGAGTCATTGATCAGGTAACAGGCCAGGTTGTTGCTCAATATCGGTCCAGATACTTCGGGAATAAAACCCAGCAAAAACTGAACCGGGGCATCTTGAGGTACATTCCTGGGCAATTCCGGTGGTTTTTTTTGTTTTTCCTCAGCCGGCTTCCTGGTTTCCCGTCTTACTTCAACAGTAGGCCTGGTCTCTGTTGCATCTTGTTCATCCAGGTTAAAGCTTTTCGAGATCACGAGTTCTTTTTCAGGTACCGGGATTTCAAAACCATCTTCGGTCAATACATAAACGTTGCCACGATCATCAATCCTGTTTACTACTCCTCCGCCTATATCATTCAAAAATCTAACGGCATCACCGCATTTGAATTTCATAATAACTCCTTTGCTAATTACGATGGCAAAAATAGTTAATTTTGCGGGCCAAATCATATGACAGTGGAACCTTTTGCAGATATTACCACAGAGCAGTATACCTATGATCTTCCTGAAGAAAGGATTGCACTGTTTCCGACTGATAACCGGGATGATTCCCGACTGCTGATCAGGAAAAAGGACGGGACATTGGGCCAGGACAGTTTCAGGAACCTGTCCCGTCATCTCCGGCCTGGAAGTTCCATCTTCATGAATAATTCAAAGGTTATTCCTGCAAGATTGCTCTTTACCAAAGACACCGGATCCCGCATTGAAGTATTTTGCCTCAATCCCACGGAGCCCTCCGATTACGCCCGGTCTCTTTCTGCCACAAGCACCTGCGTCTGGGAGTGCATGGTGGGTAATATGAAACGATTCAATAAAGGTTCACTTTTAATGTTCCCGGAGATCAACGGTACCAGGGTTATTCTGCGTGCAGAAAAACTTAGCCAAAACGGGAACATTGCAGAAGTCAGGTTTTCCTGGGAACCTGATGCCATCAATTTTGCAGCCATTTTATCTGAAATTGGAAAAACACCGCTCCCCCCTTATATTAAAAGGGAGGCCATGGAACTGGACAGGGAAAGATATCAGACGGTATATTCAAAACACAACGGATCAGTAGCCGCACCCACGGCAGGATTACACTTTACAGCCTCTGTATTCGAACAACTGAGAAGGAAGAAAATCACCTGCCATGAACTCACCCTGCATGTAGGTGCAGGTACATTTCAGCCCATGAAATCAAGCAGGGTATTGGATCATGAGATGCATGCCGAAGTCTTTACGGTCAGGCGGGATCTCATACGGATTCTGGCCGATGCTGATTCCAGGGTAACCTGCGTTGGCACCACTTCTGTACGTACTCTGGAAAGCCTTTACTGGTTGGGTGTTAAGATTATTCAAACCGGGGGACCGGCAGACGGAAATCTTCAGATTGAACAATGGGAACCCTATTATCTGCCTCAAAAGTATTCAATGAAACAGTCCTTTGAAGCTTTCGGGGAATGGATGGAACAGCGACGCGAAAAGGAACTGGCAGGCTCTACCAGGTTAATGATTGTTCCTGGTTATGAGTTCCGGGCTGTGGACACGCTCATCACCAATTTTCACCAGCCGCGCAGTACGCTTTTACTGCTGATAGCAGCATTCATTGGGGAATCGTGGAAAGATGCCTATCATTATGCCCTGCAGAATGGATTTCGATTCCTGAGCTATGGTGACAGTTCATTGCTGTTCCGATAATCATGGTGGGGCCTCACAAAAGAAGTGACTCCAGACATGCCGTGAAACCGTTAATATCCTCCGGTGTTGTGTCGAATGAGGTCATCCAGCGGACTTCGCTCCGGGCTTCGTCCCATACATAAAAGAAATATTTCTCCTGCAAGGGTTGTATAACGCTCTGCGGGATAATGGCAAAAACCGCATTGGCTTCCACTTTTTGGGTAATCGTGACACCGGGCAAGCCGGATACTTTATCCAGCAATAATTTCGCCATACGGTTGGCATGGTTCGCATTGCTTTTCCAAATGCCGCTGTTCAGGTAAGTATCGAATTGTGCACTGATAAACCGCATTTTTGAAGCCAGTTGCATGCCTTGTTTTCGGGAATACCTGAAATTCTCAGCCAATTCAGGTTTGAAAAAAACAACAGATTCCCCGAAGAGCATTCCATTCTTGGTCCCGCCAAAGGAAAGAACATCAACACCGACATTTGCTTGTAAATGCTTGAAAATCTAAATCTAGCGAAGCTGCCGCATTGGCAAGTCTTGCTCCGTCCATGTGCAGGTACATCTTGTATTGCTGCGCCAGATCAGCAAGTGCCTTAATTTCGGCGGGGGAATAAACTGTTCCCATTTCAGTAGGCTGACTGATGGAAATTACTTTGGGTTGCACATGGTGCTCAAACCCGAAACCATGCAAATGTCTGCTCACGGCATCGGGGGTTAGCTTACCATCCACAGAGGGAACGGCCAGCAGTTTGCAGTTGCAGAATTTTTCAGGTGCACCGCATTCATCCACGTTGATATGAGCTGTTTCAGCACAGATAATGGCGTGATAGGATTCCGCAAGGGAGGACAGTCCCAATACATTGGCACCTGTTCCGGTAAGGACGAAGAACACTTCCGTTTGGTCACCAAAGTGCTTTTTGATGGTATCAACAGCTTTTCGGGTATAAACATCATCTCCGTAGGCAACAACATGACCCTGGTTTGCCTCCAGGATGGCCTCAAGAAGTATAGGGTGGATTCCGGCATTATTGTCACTGGCAAAACCCCTGTTTACCTTAGCTTTCATCGTATCGCATTATTAAACCGGCAATGTAGGAAAAAAATGTTAAACCGGATAAAAGCGATCACTCTTTGTTTGGGTAGGGAACAAAGTCCAGTGCCAGTGAATTAATGCAATAACGTATGCCTGTGGGTTTTGGCCCGTCATCAAACATATGACCCAGGTGCGAACCGCATTTGGCACAGGTGACTTCCGTACGGATCATCCCATAGCTTTTGTCCTGATGAAAGGAAAGATTGGCATTATCATGGGCATCAAAAAAACTTGGCCATCCGCTTCCCGAATCAAATTTAGTTTCTGAATCAAACAATCGGTTACCGCAAGCCACACAACGGTAATAACCTTTTTCGTAAAACTTGTCATATTTTCCGCTTCCCGGTGCTTCGGTTCCCTTTAAACGGCAAACGTTATATTGTTCCGGGGTCAGAATTGTTTTCCATTCGGTATCTGTCCGGGTGATCTCTTTTTCGCTGGGCATTTTATTGTTGTTTTGCTGTCCCTTTGACGTGCATGCCAAACTCAGGAACATGATCAGTAATAATCCAAGTCGCATGGTAAAATGCTTTTGGTGTATAACATTTCATCCTGAAAATTGTTCCCGTCTTTGATTTAATTCAACCGGGCAATTTGTTTCTCTATGATTCTTCGGATCTTTGCATAAGAAGGCGGAGGTCCTGTCCATATTTGTTTACCCTGAACATACAAAGCATCACTGATGCCCCAGAAACTCAATATTTCGTGATCAATGGTCCGATAAACATCAAATACTATCTTTTCCCCGAAATCAAAGATAGCTTTCTTGGTTCTCTCATACACCAGGTTCTGAGCCGGACACCATCCGTTGATAAATACAGTCACATTGACCTTACCTGGAACAAGATCAGGCAGCTTACGCGCTTTCATGAATTTTGGAGGTTCAGCGTCCTCCGCAAAGGGTTTCCACAACAGTCGCATGATGCCGGTCTTATCCGCAACCCGGTAGCCCTGCTTTTTGAACCAGCCTGCACGCATAAAAAAGGGCAGAATTATTCCCCAGGTGACAAGACCCTTTGCTCCCAGCTTTTTTGCATCTTCTTCCGCAGCTTTGAGCAAGGACTTTCCCATTCCCCTCTTTTGGAAATTGCCCCTGCCCTGCTTATTCCCATGCACCCAGATGCACAGTACACAGTATAAATGATGTCCTTCCACCGTAGAGTTTTCAACCGGCAGATACTGAATCATTCCGCCTATTTCACCTTTGTCATCCTGCGCCAGTTTAACCCGCAGGCCATGATTTTTCATTTTGGCATACCAACATGCCTTGTGGTCCCCGGCTTCCCGAATTTCATCGGACCATTCTTCGAGACAGCAGAAATACGTGTTTTCGTATTCAGGTGTTAAATCAATTATTTTCATATGAATTACCCATTAAATCATATAAAACATACCTAAGTTACAAACAATTGAATAATTGGCATCAATTCCTGTACACTTTTTGGAACGGTTTAATACTTTTGCATAATGATAATAGGTTCATATAACCTATTCGGATAGGATAGTTCCTCAATTTCAAACAGCAAGTGATGTACCGTGTTATTATTCTGTTTCTGTGTGCGATTCTGTCGGTCTTAAATCTTAAGGCACAGATTTCTGAGGGTGGAGTTCCCTATTCCTCAACCATGGCTGGCCTTAAAAGCTCTGCTGCTCTTCCAAAATTCATTCTAAAAAGTATCGATATTGAACAACTGCTGGCCGAAGATCTTGCAAGGCCAAGTCCATACCGGTATGCCGTGTTCCAGGATACCGCCATGAATCTGAAGACCTTCGGAAAAACCGATATCATTCCGGGAAAGGGTCGGATCTGGCGTCTGCGGATTAATTCGCAACAGGCAAAATCACTGCAAATTCTTTTCAACCGGTTTGTATTGCCTCCCCATGCGAATATTTTTATTTACAATGAAAATCAATCCCTTATCAGAGGAGCATTTACCGGTAACAATATGCATAAGGATTCTTCGCTGGTATTGGCTGATTTTCCGGGAAATCATATCATTATTGAATATTTTGAACCCGAAAATCCGCAATTTGAAGGTGAAATTATAATTGGTTCCATATCCCAGGCATACAGGGATATTTTAGAGGTGAAAAGCAGTGACGGATATGTAAACATCAATTGCCCGGATGGGAAAAATGCCCAGTTGGAGAAGCATGCCGTATCCAAATTGACCTTTAGATCAGATGGTTACTCCTATTTATGTTCAGGTGCGCTTATCAACAATGCGAGGAACGATGGGACACCCTATTTCCTGACGGCTCACCATTGTATCAGTAAAACTACCGAGGCATCGTCGCTGGTAGCCTACTTTAATTATGAGAATGAGGGTTGTGACGGCCCGGAAACTGCACCACTGACCATTACCGGTTCAAGCCTTCTTACTACTGCCGATTCATCCGATTATTCTTTGCTTTTGCTCAATTCCGTGCCTCCAGGCATTGCACAACCTTTCTATGCCGGTTGGGACGTGAATGACACATTGGCCAGAAGGGTGACCGGCATTCATCATCCGAACGGAATGTCCAAGAAAATATCCATTGATTTTGACAGCATTTACACCAATCCGGTTCCCTTTCAATGGGAAGGCAACTCGGTTTCACCTGTCAACAGTCACTGGGTTGTTGAATTTGATGTTGGCGTAACGGGGGGCGGATCGTCAGGATCTCCTTTGTTTAACGGCAATAAACAGATTATCGGACAACTTCACGGGGGCAGTGAGGAAATTGATTTCTACGGAAGGCTCAGTTTTTCATGGGCAAATGCACCAGCCGGCTATCCGGGTCTCCGTAAATTTCTGGATCCCGACAGTACAGGTATCCTGGTTCTGAACGGATATTATCCGGCAGATAATCCTCCTGATGCCTTTTTTACGTTACCGGCATATAAAATCTGCGTGGACGCACCTGTAATGCTCCAGGATTATTCTGTTTTTGAGCCTTATGACCGCACCTGGCATATTACACCTGAAACGTTCATCTTTGATGACGGAACCTCTGATACCTCACCCGCCCCCATTATAAGATTCACGGAACCGGGTTCCTATACTGTGGCACTTATCCTGGCCAAAGCTTCGGGCAGAGATACCATGACGATCAGTGACGCTTTTCTTGCCGGTGATACCATACAGGTTTCAGTAGTTACTGCTCCTTCAGGGGAGATCTGCGCGTGTGATTTCAATCAGATCCAGTTAAGCGCTTCGGGAGCAGCTGCTTATAGTTGGAGTATTCTGCCAGAGGATGTTGATAAAGTGACGTTGAATACCTTTACCGGCGATACAGTGATGGTCAGTCCGGTTACCGGTGTTCCGCCAGACAGCGCTTTCAGTTTTAATATCCGGGCTGTCGGAACGCATGGAACCTGTCTCGATACCCTGCAAATCACCTACCAGGTGTTAAAGCCCGAGAATGATAATATCCTGAATGCTACTTTGTTATCCTATGGCAAGAGCATCTCCTACAACAATATATGTGCTACAATTGAGACGGGCGAACCTGTTCCGCCATTTACCTCCTGTACCTCTCAATTATCATGGTGCGATGAATATGGTACCGGCAAGGACATCGTGGAGAACAGTGTGTGGTTTAAATTCTTTGCCCCTCCCAGCGGGGTGGTCAGGGTTTGGTCCACCGGCATGGACAATGAGCTTGCACTGTATGAAGCAGATTCTGAAAACGACATACTGATCGGAAATTATACCCTGTTGGGCGCCAATGACGACAGAACCGGAACCGATTTTCATCCGAATATCCGATCGGTTGATGTAATACCTGCAAAAACCTATTGGGTGCAGGCTGATGGCAGCGGCGGAGGATTGGAAGGCGAGTTCTTTATCCATCTGTATGAAGTGACCTCTTCAGGTATTGAAGATCTTGTGGAAAACAAACTGCTGGTATATCCGCAGCCGGCATCTGATCGCGTTTTTCTGAAGGCAGAAGAGTTTTTGCAGCATACCGACGTATTCCTGGAGGTCTTTAATTCTTCGGGCCTGCTTTTTCATCAGGAAAAGATGAGTTCCTATCAGGGTACCGCTGTGATTGATGTATCCGGTTGGGCACCCGGTGCATATGTTGCCAGGATCATTGCCGGAAACATTATTTACACCACCCGAATTCTTAAGTATTAAGGGCTTCTTACGAAGGCACACCTGAAATTTCAGTCAAAAGAATGCACCAATCAGACAGTCGGTACCAAATCGGTCCATGATACTGCATCAAAACCGGGTTTTTTGGATACCTTTGCCATCTGATCACCCGGTTTTTTTACAAAATGACAGAAAAGGAAAATATTCTTGGCGCTACGATTGGTGATATCCGTGAAATTTCAAAAATGCACGGGTTTCCGGCATATACTTCCGATCAGATATCCGACTGGCTTTACAAAAAAAAAGCCGCCACGTTTGAAGAAATGTCGAATCTGCCAAAGGAAACGCGGCAACTGTTGGGCGAAAAATACCATATCGGTTTAAGTACCCCTGCCAAGGTACAGATTTCTGCTGACGGCACCTGTAAATATCTTTTCCAGGTAAAGAACAGCAAATACATAGAGGCAGTGTATATCCCCGAAACCGACCGGTCTACACTTTGCATTTCTTCGCAGGTGGGTTGCAGGATGGGTTGTGTTTTTTGCATGACAGGGAAACAGGGTTTCCTGGCCAATCTGTCATCCGGTGAAATACTCAATCAGATCTTATCGCTTCCGGAAAGGGATAAACTTACCAACTATGTCTTTATGGGCATGGGCGAACCTCTCGCCAATACCGAAAATGTTCTGAAATGCCTTGAAGTCATGACGTCATCCTACGGATTGGGGATCAGTCCTTCCAGGATCACTGTTTCCACCATTGGTATTATTCCGGGCCTTGAAAAGATTCTGAACCTGAGTCGATGTCATCTGGCGATCAGTTTACACTCCCCTTTTGATACGGAACGATCCACCCTGATGCCGGTGGAAAAGATATTCCCGATCAAGCGGGTGGTCGAATTCCTCAAAATGAATGCCAGGGAGCGGCAGCGCAGGATATCCTTTGAGTATATCATGTTTAAGGGAGTCAATGATACGGCAAGGCATATCAATGGATTGACGAGATTGCTGAATGGTTTGCGTTGCCGGATCAACCTGATCCGGTATCATTCTATTCCGGATGTTTCGCTTGAATCATCAGACGAAGAAACCATTCACTGGTTCAAGACACGGTTGAACGAAAAAGGAATACTGACAACAATCAGAGCATCAAGGGGCAGGGATATTTTTGCTGCCTGCGGGATGCTATCTACCACCAATCAGCAGGCAAATGAGTTAACCGGTCAGTAGTGAAGCCGGTCCTATGATTCAGGTCTTTCATCTTCTCCATATTGATGGCCTCCTGGGTACTGATCTTTTTGCCTTCCCGGTACGCCACCACAAAAGCTTTCTTGATATTGCTCTCCCGGCGCGTTGCTTCCGCCTCATCCAGAGTTTTATACCTTCCTATGGAGTATTTATACCATTCCTCCTCATAGATCATATCAATAGCGATGTCGCCTTTGTAAATCAAATTCAGATACTCTTCCGACAGCGGCATGGTATGTGCAGCAATCTGAACCTTAAAAATAATTTCCTTGAAAACAGATGAATCCACCTGGGCTTCTTTGTTCACAGTCGCGAATATGTCACTGGGAGGTTCATGCACTATTGGATCCTTCATGATTTTAACGATCTCTTCGAGACTCTTGTCATCCTCCCATCCGTAATTGTATTCAACCGGATAATCCACACAGATCTGTAACGCCCTGCCCTGATCACGGACAGCAATCTTTTCATATTCAATGGCATCGTTCATGATTTCCAGGGAATAATCATACCGGTCACTTTCCATGACCTGTTGCCGCCTGATGAGTGCACGGTTCTGGTTTTTCAACGCAGAGCTTTCATAATACTTGGCCTTTTCCATTCCTGATGCCCTGTGATTGGTACGATTCATTTTTTGCCAGAAATTCTGGTTTTTCTGGTGATAAACTGAAAAGGCCAGCTGGTAAGCTTCTTTAAATGTCTCGGAACTTTCGAAAAGTTTTTTAAGGGCGCCGTTATAAGCGGAGGAGACCCGTTCCTTTTTCTCCAGATCAGTAAGGGCAGTGTATTGATTATTGGCCTCCTGCAGGGTTACTTCAGCATCATTCAAGAGTTCTGCTGCCCGCTCCAGTTTCTTCAGCTCTGAAGCATCCAGCTTAATATTCAATTCGGCGGTAAAAACTGCAGAAGTGCTTTGCGATAAACTTTTCCCGGTGGATATTGCCAACAAAAATACGCCTGAAAGGCAAACAGCTTTTGCTATGGTTTTCATCGGATACAACCTCATAACCAACATCAATTAGACAATTTATAAACTAAACATAAGATTATCAGGAATATGTAATGTTAACTGACAATCAGTTTTACATTATACGTTACTCCTCGTGAAAAGTTAAAAGGACTGTTTCTGTGCTGAAACAGAAATGGAGAATATAGAAAGAATACAACCCTTTCAGGTCGATAGAGTCAATTGATAAGGATTTTGAAGCCGGAGATCTTTCAATTTAGCCTTCCTGTTCGAGAAGCCATTTCTCAGCTTCTTTCATATCGGCAAATACTTTCCCCCTTCCGCCACGGTTGTAGGCAACCGTTTCCGAGAATTTATTCATTTCATATTGCTGAATCTGACTGTCCACAAATGCCACAGAAGTGTTACGAGAGGCCATTTCGGTTAATTTCTCACCCAGAATATACATATCAATGGCGGAAATATTATTCCTGAAATCTTCTGTAATGAGGATGCGTTTGTAGGCTTTTGCTTCGCATTCATTAAAAATTTCCTGCCAGAATTTCAACGAAATATCAAGAGAATCCTTTTCTCCGGAGACATGCGCAAATAAATACTTTTCCCGGTAATCAAACTGAATCCTGTAAGGTTTTTCCTCCTGCATATCTTTAGTTTCAAAGTAAATATCAAAAATAGAAACAATTGGTGATAATAAAAACATTTTAGACTTAATTGTCCTTCTTTTCTGATCCTTGCGTTATTGTCTAAGGCAACTAAAAATAGCTACCTTTGCACAGGGCAATATCTTCAATATCTTTATGAAAGCAGCCTTGATCATATCAATTGTTTTTCAGCTTATTGCTGCTTTTATTGCGATCGGGCTAACCCGGCACACCAAATTCAATATCAGTTGGATTTTTATATCCATCGCGTTTTTGCTCATCGCTGTCAGGGGAATACTTGCTCTTATCCCTTTTTATTATAAGGAATTGCAGTCAGAGATTTATTTGATCTACAGACTGCTGGAGATCCTGATTGCGATCCTCCTGCTGGCGGGAGTGGTTTTTATCAAGCAACTTTTTAAATCGCTCAAACGAATCGATGATATTCGTAGGGAATCTGAAAACAGGGTACTCCAGGCCATCATGCATACCGAGGAAAAAGAAAGACGACAACTGGCCAAAGACCTTCATGATGGTATCGGTCCCTTGCTTTCCAATATAAAAATGTCGATTACCGCACTTGATATGTCACAGATCAACGGTTTCAACAAAACGGTTATCGACAATATCAGCAGTTTAATCAATGAATCCATAACCTCCTTGAAATATACCTCAAACAATTTAAGTCCACATATCCTGGAAAGTTTTGGGCTTGCCAGTGCAGTGAATTCCTTTATTGAGAATATCAGCCGTCTGGGGAAAATCGATATTACTTTTAGCAGCAATATTGAAAACGTGCGATTTGAGAGTCAGATTGAAACCAACCTCTACCGGATCATCTGTGAGCTTTTCCAGAATACCGTGAAACATGCTGCTGCAGCGAATGTCTCCCTGTTGATCCACAATCATGAGAACCGGCTTGTAATTCAGTATTTTGATGATGGTGTAGGATTTGAACCGGAAGATAACGAAAAACTGGGGGGTATGGGCCTGTCAAATATGCATTCCAGGATCAAAGCACTTAACGGCATTATTGAGTTTAAAAGGATAATGCCCAAAGGCATGATGACCAGTATCACCATCAAAACAAAAACAAAAACCACGGTGCATGGAAAAGCTTAACATTTTAATTGTTGATGATCATAAATTATTTCGCGAAGGTCTTAAAATATTGCTTAAAAATCTGGATGATGTGAATGATGTATGGGAAGCTCCGGATGGAGAGGTTTTCCTGAACATGATCAAAACCTGCCATCCTGATCTGATACTGATGGATATCGAAATGCCCAGGATCAATGGCATTGAAGCCACCATAAAGGCGCTCGAAATGTTTCCCGATTTGAAGATCCTGGCCTTATCGATGTATGGCGACGAGGAGTATTTTCAAAAAATGGTGGATGCCGGTGTATGTGGTTTTTTGCTCAAGAATTCCGAGTTTTCCGAGGTCAGAAAGGCCATAACCACTGTGGTGCAGGGGAACAACTATTTTACCGAGGAAATCCTGTACAGACTTGTCAATCGGTTTAAAACAAAACCTTCTCAGACAGAGCCTCCGGTAACACTTTCCGATCGGGAACTTGAGGTATTGTTACTGATCTGCAAAGGCCTGTCCAATCAGGAAATCGCAGATCAGTTGTTTATCAGTAAAAGAACGGTAGACCATCACCGGGCCAGCCTGTTAACAAAGACCAATACCAGGAATGCGGCAAGTCTGGTGATATATGCCATTAAGCATAAAATGATTGAAGTCTGACAATAGTTACGCGTGATCAATTAAAGCATTGTATAAAACCTCCACCGGATGCAATGCCTGAACGCCCGTCCCGTCAAGGATCTGCTGACGGCAGCTGGTACCGGCCGCGCAAATAATAGTACCTGGTTCTGCGTTCCTGACTGCCGGGAAAAGCACCATTTCTCCGATTTTCATGGACAATTCATAATGCCGTTTTTCATAGCCAAAAGCACCTGCCATTCCGCAACAGCCTGACTTGATCTCTTCCACGGTATAATTGGAAGGGATGGTAAGCATGGTTATGGCAGCTGCAGTGGTTGCGATGGATTTCTGCTGACAGTGTCCGTGCAATTTGACCTTTTTCCCTTCTCCGGTAAAAAGTCCGGGATCGATGTTGCCTTTCTGGAATTCTTTGGCAATAAATTCTTCAATGGTCAGGCAGAATTTGGAAATCTGTTTGGCGTCCTCGCGCAAACCTTCCCTTACAAGTTCGGGATATTCATCCCTGAAAGTCAGAATAGCTGAGGGCTCAATGCCAACCAACGGCATGTTTTCATGAATGATCTCCCTGAAAATACTGGTGTTTCGTTCAGCTATATTTCGGGCTTTGCGCAGCAAGCCCTTGGATATGTAAGTTCTGCCGCTTTCAAGGGCAGGTGAGAACCTGATGGTATACCCCAGCTTGTTCAACAGCTTCACGGCCGCTATACCTTTCTCGGCATCGAGATAATCAGTGAACTCATCCATAAAAATACAGACTTCACGCTGACCGGATGCTAAGTTTGATGTATTGGTTCCCAGATGATCATTTTGTTTTAGCCATGATTCAAAACTCTTTGGAGAAAGCAAGGGCATTTTACGTGCTGTGGCAAATCCCAAAACCCTTTGCACCATGCCTGAAATAAAAGCATTGGAAAACAGGGTATTATAAAGGGCAGGGAAACGTGCATTAATTTTATGGATACGACCAATATGCGCGATGAGCCAGGCTGACATGGATACTCCTTTCACATCGTAATAATGCTGGAGAAATTCAGCCTTAAGCTTTGCCATATCAACATTGGAGGGGCATTCCGATTTGCATCCCTTGCAGGAAAGACAGAGATCCAGCAGGTCATACACCGCGTTCAGGGACATGGTCTTCGCCCCGGAAGGATTGGTCAGATACTCGCGCAGCGCATTTGCCCTTGCGCGCGTCGTCGTTTGTTCATCACGGGTGGCCATATAACTTGGGCACATCGTTCCCCCCATCAAGGCCGATTTGCGGCAATCACCGGAACCATTGCATTGCTCAATATGCCTGAGCAGCCCCTGTGTGGACGAATAATCAAAAACAGCCTTGAATTCCCTGGTCTTCTGATCAACTTGGTAGCGCAGGGAGGAATCCATGGCAGGGGTATTGGTAATCTTGCCCTTATTGAAAATCCCCTGTGGATCCCAGGCTGTTTTTACCTGCTTCATCAACTCGTAATTCGTGTTGCCGACAATGATGGGTATAAACTCACCTCTTAGTCTGCCATCGCCATGTTCACCGCTCAGCGATCCACGGTACTTTTTAACCAGCCAGGCGACCTCGGTGGCCACTTTGCGGAACAGCTCCACACCGCGTGGATCTTTCAGATTGATGACCGGCCGCATATGCAATTCCCCGGTGGCTACGTGGGCATGAAACACACAATCAAGCTGATATTGGCTCATGATAAGCTTAATATCCCTGATGTAATCAGGCAACAGATCAGGCCGAACTGTGGTATCTTCAATGAGCGACACCGGCTTTGCGTCTCCCGGGATATTGGACAGAACACCCAGACCCGACTTACGCAATGCCCATACTTTGTTGATATCAGCACCCGTGACCAGCGGAAAATGATAACCCAAACCGGATTGCCTAAGATCGTTTTCCAGCATGGACTTTATTTCCTGGATTTCATCCAGCGAATTCCTGGCGAATTCCACAACAAGTATGGCTCCCGGGTCTCCTTCAACGAAGAATCTGTTTTTGCGTTGTTCAATATTGGATTTGGTGCATTCGAGAATGGTATGGTCCATCAGTTCAATGGCACCGGGCTTGTGTTTCAAACAAATGAGGTTTGCCAGCAGGGCTTCTTCGAGGGTATGAAAATGTATGCACACAAGCCCTTTAACTTTAGGTGGCAGGGGTACCAGATTCAGTTTTATTTCTGTGATAAATGCCAGGGTACCTTCTGACCCCGCCAGTAGGGTAGAAAAATTGAAAGGGATGCCCTGGCTGGTAAATGGGCTTGCAGGAATCAGCAAATCGAGGGCATAACCGGTATTGCGCCGTTTGATCGCCGGATCGGGGAACTCCTTCAATATTTCTTCCCTGTTTGCGGGCGAAGAAAGAATATCGTAAATGTTTCTGTAAATCTTGTTTTCAAGTCGTGAGCCTTCCATTTTCTTCAAAAATGCCTCGTCACTGAGCGCTTCAAAAACCACCGCTTCGCCATTGCTTAACAAAGCATTCACCCCCAGCAGGTGATCTCGCGTACTGCCATACAGCAATGAATGTGAACCACATGCATTATTACCCACCATGCCACCCAACATACACCGGTTTGAAGTAGAGGTCTCTGGTCCGAAAAACAGTCCCTTTTCAGCCAGTTTGAGATTAAGCTCATCCAGGACAACGCCTGGCTGAACACGGACAAATGCCCCGGAAGTGTTTACTTCAATGATATTCGTGAAGTATTTCGACATATCCACCACAATACCGTTTCCGACTACCTGTCCGGCGAGTGATGTTCCGGCAGCCCTGGGTATAAGGGTAGTATCATTTTCAGCGGCAAACCGGATCAGCTTTTGGACATCCTCTATGGTTGCAGGTCTTGCCACGGCAAGCGGTATTTCTCTGTAAGCAGATGCATCCGTGGCATATAGCAATCGGTAAGAAATATCCGTGTATAAATCTCCCTGCAAATCATTTACCAGTGAGTTCAGAAGCTTTGTCGTATTGGTCATATTTGTCTTATTTCATCAACCGTGTGAATAATGGTCCTGTAAGGACGCAAATCTAATGATTTACCCCATACCTTGTACCACCGTCCCCAAATCAGACGCTTGACTTTTGTCACCTTCGGTTAAAAAAAAAATCAATAATTTACTGCCGGTAAGAATTGATGCCATAAAATATTGTTCCTTTGCAGCAAAAATTCGTTTTTTAGCTAACTTTAAAGGATGGTTGAACATAAATTATTAATTGATTTACAATGAATTTGATTGAGAAAATTAAGGAAAACGCAAAAACAAACAGACAGAGAATTGTTTTGCCGGAAGGTTATGAGGAACGAACCATTAAAGCAGCAGATATCATTCTTCAGGATGGTATAGCGGATATAATCCTTCTGGGAAAACCCGAAGAAATTCTCGAGCATGCCAGAAAACTTGGCCTGAAGCATATTGGCAAAGCATTGCTTGTTGATCCCATGAAATCTGAAAAGAGAGAGGCTTATGCCGATATGATGGTAGAGCTCCGCAAATCAAAGGGACTGTTGAAGGATGAAGCCTTAAAGCTCTTACAGAATCCATTATATTATGCCACGGTGATGATCAAGTACGGTGATGCCGATGGTGAAGTTGCCGGCGCTGACAATGCAACCGGCGATGTGTTGCGACCTGCTTTCCAATATGTAAAAACTCTTCCCGGTATTAGTGTTGTTTCCGGAGCGTTCCTGATGTTTCTGAAAGATAAGCAATATGGCGAAAACGGATTAATGGTCTTTGCTGATTGCGCGGTACATCCGAACCCAACCGACAGGGAACTGGCGGAAATTGCTGTGGCCACTGCCAAAACCACCAGGGCAATCGCCGGATTCGAACCCCGCATTGCCATGCTGAGTTTTTCTACCAAAGGAAGTGCCAGTCATGAAATGGTGGATAAAGTAGTTAGTGCTACACGTATTGCCAAAGAAATGGATCCTTCGTTGCGAATTGACGGTGAATTGCAGGCGGATGCCGCCATTGTTGAATCCATTGGATTAAAGAAGGCGCCCGGAAGTGAAATAGCCGGGAAAGCTAACGTTCTGATCTTCCCCAATCTGGAATGCGGGAATATCGCTTATAAGCTTGTGCAGAGGATGGGACATGCCGAGGCAATAGGGCCGGTGCTGCAGGGTATGGCAGCTCCTATCAATGATCTTTCAAGAGGATGCTCAGTGGGGGATATCGTTGATCTGATTGCCATTACGGCCAATCAGGCTATTGGATCAAATTAAATTACTATAATCATTACAATATTAAAGATAATATGGCTGAAGTTATTGTTGAGTCGATCGAAAATTATGGTCTGAGCCAGAAATCACGCTCGCGGACCTTGTTTTCAAAAGTTGGCATTGTCGGGTGCGGCACCGTGGGACAAAATATAGCCTTGCTGATCAGTCAAAAGGAGCTTGAAGTGGTATTCATTGAACTATCGGAAGAGAAAGTCGCCTATGCTTTCGAAAAGATGGAAGAAGAACTCGACAACATGATCGGACGCTGGGGAATGACACCCGGGGAAAAAAGGGCTATTTTATCCAGGATCGCAGGATTTGTCGGTTATGAGCATCTGCGTGGCTGTGATCTGGTGATCGAAGCGATCAGGTCAAAAACCCGGGAGCAGAGAATAACCTGCCGGAAAGAGGTATTCAAAAACATTGAAAAATATGTATTGCCGGAAACCATCATTGCTACGAATTCCACCACCATTGCAATTACTGAACTTTCTTCAGAGCTTGAGCACAAAGACCGCTGTGTCAGCCTGCACTTTCTCACCAATGCCCCGGGCGCAAAAATGATCGAAGTGGTCAGAAGTCTTTATACTTCCGATGAAGTATATGATAAAGTCAGCAAGTTTATTACCATGATCGGAAAAACGCTGGTCCAGGTGCAGGAATCTCCCGGACTGATCAGTATCCGGCTTTTTGTTACACTGGTCAATGAGGCTTGTGAGATACTTATGGAGGGCGTTGGAACCAAATCCGACATCGACACCACCATGCGGGTTGGACTCGGACTTACCCTCGGACCATTTGAACTGGCGGATAAAGTCGGCCTTGATAAGGTGGAACGGTGGATGGATAATCTTTATGGTGAATTTGGTGACATAAAATACAAAGCCTCTCCGGTGATTAAGCGGCATGTAAGGGCTCACCAATACGGGCGTTCTACTGGCAAAGGCTTCTATAATTATGACGAAATGGGCAGAAAAATTAATTCCTAGAGACTTAAAGTATTGAATTTTAATAATATTGAATAATTATCATCGAAATGAAGGTATTGGTTTTAAATTGTGGCAGCTCTTCCATCAAATTCCAGTTATTTGATATGGATATGAAATCAACCATGGCCAAGGGAGTTGCTGAAAAGGTAGGTATGAAAGGGTCATTTGTCAAATTGGAAAAGGAAAACGGGGATAAGGTGCGATTTGAGGGAGAAATCCTGGACCACCAGACGGGCATCGAGTATATACTGGGTATTATTACCAGCCAGAAACACGGTTGCATCAGCAATCTTGATGAAATTGATGCCGTGGGTCACCGTGTGGTGAACGGAGGGGAGAAATTCAACACAAGCGTATTGATTACCGACGAGGTGCAGGCAGAGGTTGAAAAATACAGTGACCTTGCTCCCCTGCACAATCCGGCCAATCTAAAAGGCGTATATGCTATCAAATTACTCATGCCGGGCAAGCCGCAGGTTGGGGTATTTGATACGGCATTTCATCAGACCCTGCCCAGGCATGCTTTCATGTATGCCATCCCCTACTCGCTTTACAAGAAATACGGGATCAGAAAATATGGTTATCACGGAACAAGCCATTACTACATCAGTAAACGTGCCTGCGAGATATTAAATGTTGACATCAAAACACAGCGCATCATTACCGTGCATTTGGGCAACGGAGCATCCATGACTGCTGTAAAACATGGTGTTTCAATTGATACTTCCATGGGATTCACGCCCATTGAAGGACTTATCATGGGAACCCGTTCAGGAGACCTTGACATTGGCGTGCTCACCTATATTATGGATAAAGAAGAAATTGGAATTTCCCAGATCGGCACCCTGGCCAACAAACAAAGCGGGATGCTCGGTATAACGGGTATATCTTCGGATATGCGCGAGATTGAAGATGCTGCGTTCAGGGATAAAAATGATCGGGCCATGCTGGGACTGGACATGTACCATTACCGGGTAAAAAAATATCTCGGTTCGTATGTGGCAGCCATGGGCGGTGTAGATATCGTTGTATTTGCAGGGGGTATAGGTGAGAACGGTCCCGAAACCCGTGAGGCCATTTGTCATGACCTTGGTTTTCTGGGTATTGAACTGGATCCCGATAAGAATAACGGACTCCGTTCCAAGGAGGCAGTCATAAGCCGGGACGGCTCAAGGGTAAACGTGATGGTGGTACCTACCAACGAAGAACTCGTTATTGCCGAGGATACCGTCAGGATCATCTCTGAATTGAAAACAAAAAAAGACGCGTAATGATTTTTACATCACTGGGTAGTTTTGTTGAAATAGCCGCTAAGAAAGGTAAGAAAAGAATTGTGGTGGCCGCTGCCCAGGATGAGGATGTGTTGCGGGCAGTCAAATCGGCCATGCAGGCCGGTTTTATTGTGCCCATCCTGATCGGTGATCAGCATGCAATCCGGAATGCTGCTAAGTCGCTGCATTCGATCTCACTGGCGTTGAGATCATTCACGAACCCGACAAACAGCTCGCCTGTGCAAAAAGCGTTCAGCTGGTGAGGGACGGCCAGGCAGATATCCTGATGAAAGGTTTGGTGAGTACGGCAATTCTGCTGAAAGCCATTCTGGATAAGGAATCTGGCCTGTTGACAGGAAGGCTTGCTCAGTCATGTTGCCTTTTTTGAAACATCTTATTACCACAAAATTATCTGCATTACCGATGCTGCCCTGAACATAAGTCCCGATTTCAATGAGAAGGTGGCCATCGTCAGAAATGCCGTGTCGGTTGCTCATAAGCTTGGGATCAGCAATCCCCGGGTAGCTGTTCTTGCACCGGTTGAAACAGTGAATCCAAAAATGGAATCTACCCTCCATGCAGCCATGCTGACTCATGCAAAAACGGAATCAGATTGAGGGATGTATCATCGATGGTCCTTTGGCACTGGACAATGCTGTTTCTGCCAATGCAGCCAGGCACAAGGGATTGGTCTCGGATGTGGCCGGTGATGCCGATATTTTAATCGCACCCGACCTGAATACCGGAAATATACTCTATAAATCCCTGAATTTTCTCGGAGGCGCCGTTGCCGCTGCAATTGTAGCCGGGGCCAGTGTTCCCGTTGTTCTGACATCCAGGGCTGATCAGGACAGGAGCAAATTTCTTTCCATTGCCGTGGCAGCAGCAATGGCATAAAAATTGGTGAAATAAGTCTGAAAGTGATTTAATACCCGGTTATGAACCATAAAATACTTGCAGTTAATCCAGGGTCAACTTCAACAAAGATTGCAGTTTACCATAATGCAAAGCCTGTCTTCCTGAAGAGCATTCTGCACAATCCGGATAAACTGTCAAAATTTAGCCAGGATCAGTGACCAGTATGAATTCAGAAAAGACATCATTCTGAAGGAACTGAGAGACTCCCATATCAATATCGACATTATTGAGGTGATCGTAGGCCGCGGTGGACTGGTGCATCCCATTGAATCAGGCGTGTACCATATCAATGAACGGCTCCGGCATGATCTTCTCGAAGGGGTCATGGGTGAACATGCGAGTAATCTGGGCGGTTTAATTGCCCACGATATTGCCAAGGATTTACCCAATTGCCGGGCTTTTATTGCTGATCCCGTGGTGGTTGACGAACTTCAGGATGTGGCACGTATTGCCGGACATCCACGATTTCAGCGATATTCCATTTTTCATGCCCTTAACCAGAAGGCCACGGCGCGTGCTTATGCGAGGCTCATGAACCATAAATACGAGGACCTGAACCTGGTGATTGCTCATCTGGGCGGTGGTGTCTCTGTGGGTGCCCACCGCAAGGGAAAGGTTATTGATGTGAACCAGGCATTGGATGGTGAAGGACCTTTTTCACCGGAAAGATCCGGTACCCTACCTTCGGGGGCTTTGGTAAAGCTGTGTTTCGAAGGATCTCATACCCTCGATGAAATAAAAAGAATGATTACCGGTGAGGGAGGTTATGTAGCGTATATGGGAACGAACAGTGCCTATGAAGTGGAATTGCTGGCCCAGGATGGCGATGACAAGGCCAGGCTTATCCAGGATGCCATGTCCTATCAGATCGGAAAAGAAATTGCGTCCATGTGCGCCGTATTGCATGGTGAAGTGGATGCCATCATCCTCACCGGGGGTATCTCTCACAATCCCATGGTAGTGGAGTATATCAAAAAGATGGTATCATTTATTGCCCCGGTCGTAATTTATCCGGGCGAGGACGAAATGCATGCTCTGGCAATGAACGGGCTCATGGTGCTGAAAGGGGAAATAAAACCCAGGGAATACGATGAATCCACCATGGTTAATGTTAAACTTCCCTGCTGGGAAGCCAGGGACACGGAGAAGGATGAAATGATGAAAAGTGATGAATAATGAGTTACCCGTCACTTGCTGCTTACTCATGGATTTGTCAGTGAAACCGGAATAACTTTACCCCGCATGTGCTTGTGCGCAGTGAGTGCAAAATGCCCGATAAATTCAGCCATTTCTTCAGGTTGTAACCGGGCCTGATAACCGGGAAATGCCTCTTCAAGCATCTCCGTTTGTACCGATCCCAGTGCAAGACAATTAAAAACAACGGCGGTATCTTTGAATTCTTCACTGAGGCATTCGGTCAAACAGGCCAGTGCTGCTTTGCTGGCACTGTAAAAAGCAAGTCCGGGAAATTTCGTGCTTCCCTGAAAACCTCCCATACTGCTGATGTTAACGATATGGGTGGTTTGGTGCCTCCCATGAAGGGCATTAATTGCCGGATCAGCATGGCCGGGGCAAAGCAATTGATCCGGAATATCTGCTGGATTTCTTCCAGGCTGGTTTCCAGGAATGGCTTATTCACCAGCAATCCGGCATTGTTGATGAGAATATCGATATGACGGATGCCAACGGGCAATCTTTTCAGGAGGGCTTCAGGTTTTTCGAGAAATTCGTCGAGGTCCAGCACCAGGGGATGCACCTGTGAAAATTTATTCAGGCCGGCACATTCTGTGGCAAGCTGACCCAAACCGGCTTTGTTCCGCGAAAGAGCGAAAACCTGAACATGTTTCATCCTGGCAAAGTATTTGACCGTTTCGAAGCCAATTCCTCGGCTTGCACCTGTTATCATCACTACCATATGGAAAAATGCATTTGAATTTGTACTTTTGCAGCGTTCTTCACATAAAGATAAGAAAGAAGTATGATAATAATGCGATCGTTTTTCATCATTGCCTTGTTTGCTGTGTCGCTTGCATTGCACTCACAGGTGGAGGAATCTGTGGCTCCGGATAAGGAAGGTCAGAAGGAAAAATCAAAATTATCAGAAAGACTCACCTTCGGTGGGGAAATCGGATTGAGTTTTGGCAGCATTACCTACATAAAATTAGCTCCGATCGTTGGTTATTATCTGACGGATCGTTTGGTTGCCGGAGTTGGTCCCATTTATATCTATGAGAAGTATAAATACTATAACTATGAAACTTCCATGTACGGAGGCAAAGTCTTTACTTCCTTCACTATAATTAAAGGTTCCGCAGGCGGAGGCGGTTTCGGACTGGGCAACATTCAACTGCATGTTGAAAATGAAGTCCTCAATGTGGAGAAGTACGACTTTGAAAATGAACGCATCTGGATCGATAATCTGTTGCTGGGTGGCGGACTTTTCCAACCATTTGGCGGAAGAGGAGGCATCTCCATATTCATCCTTTTTGATGTCACCCAGAACCGGTATTCCCCCTATTACAGCAATAATCCGGTTTTTAAGTTCGGTTTTAATTTTTAGCAATTCAGAAGGGCAGGCATTAATCCGGTACGGCCTACCTGAAAGTAAATCCCAGTCCTGCGGTCATCACACTGTAGTTGGCCCAGCTGTAGTCGAAGTGCAGGGTAACTATTGCGAATTTAAATCTTACCCCGGCATTTATTCTGGGCTTTGTAAGGCCGCCATCCTGGTTCTTGATTTCCATATCAATCGGATCAACCAATACATCTATACTTGGTGTACTGCCCTCAATATATACGGAAGGATAATCACCCTCCAGTTTCAGGTTACTTTTGGTGGATACAAAACCCAGGCCGCCATAAAAGCATACCACCGGCAGATTGACGGAAGCGATGATATTGGCCGTATGACTCTGGGTAGTCAGTTTCATAAACTGATTATCCCAGGTACTGCCGTCGGTACCAGGCAATGAACCGGCACCGATATCATCCGGAGAAATATTAACATCTACAACAGTATGCAATTTGGTATACCCATACATCACAGCAAGTTTCAACACGGGCACCTTATTGATAGCGGGGATCCACTGTCCTATATCATGTTTTCCACCAATGCCCCAAAGACCGATCTCGTTTTCTTTATATTTGATATTGGGCATATAACGGACAAGAACTTCGGTTCCTTTGATAAGGCCTATTCCGGCCTGGATCATGGGTGCAGGAACATAATTTGTATTCAATCCACCGGGCATATCAAAAGCACGTTCAGGGTATTCCGTATAGGTATAATCCAGTTGGGGACCAAATTCCTTCACGCCGGCGACAGTAGGGGTCTCATTCAATGCAGGATCATGAAGCTGAAGATTGGTCAGTTCAGAATCATCAATCAGGAAAGTTTCAAACTTTTTGGGAACAATTCCTGCACTCGTGGTAAAAGTAATGTCGAAACCACCCAGTTTATGGGTTTCAGCCGTATTGTACCAGCCACTACCCAGGGCAGCTCCAAATGCATTCACTGCAGGGGTAATATAGGGCTGGATCAATTTCTCGGCGTCATCGGGACCGGCAGCCATCATACTGCCAATCAGTTCGATCTGTGCATGACTTCTGGCAACACCAAAGAATGCCATGGTAAGGAAAACCAATAATCCGGTTATTGAAATTTTTCTCATATTGCTCAAGTTTTACAGTTTACGACGATCTTTGTACGTTATAACGTTCCGAATGTTCCAATAATTATCTGAAAATACAGGACCTTGAATCATTTGTTAAGTACGGTAAAAAAATAAGATCATTTTTGTTTTCCGGTTAAAAATTAGATACTATATTTGCAACTCTTTAAAAAGCACAGTTTTTGTCGGGACCCCTCACAGGAACAGCCCTTTTAAAGGACTTCCGATCCAGTAGCTCAGCAGGTAGAGCACATCCCTTTTAAGGATGGGGTCTTGGGTTCGAATCCCAACTGGATCACAGGAAAAAAATGCCCCCCATGGGGCATTTCCTGTTTAAGGGACACCTTAAGCTGATGTGCTTTTGAGAGGAAAGGGACTGGAAAAAACCAGGGTCATTTGTTGACCCTAAAGCTACATGACAAAATCCAAACGGGATGAAATTGCATCAGGTATAAAATCTGTTCTAAATCTTACTGATCATCCATGCTTTAAACTCTGCGGCTTTGTTTTTACTGATATAAATCCTTTCAGGTGGATCGATATCAAGCGAGATGAGCAGGCGACTGTCAAACCAGATCGTAATATTCTTAACGCTGTCACGGGCAATGATAAACTGCTTGTTTGCCCTGATGAAGTCCACCGGATTTAACGTAACGGATATTTGATCCAATGTTTTGCAATAGGGATAGTACCTGCCATCTTTCAAATAAACGCGCGTACTTTTATCCGTGGTATAAAAGCAAGAGATCTCATTTAGCCCAACTGGCAGTAATTGATCTTTAACGGGTATCAACAACTTCTCCACATTCCTGTTTGCTGGCTGTAAATGAATTAATTGCGATAGATATTGCAGGATATCCTGCCGGGTCCATTTCTTGAACTTCTCCAGGGCGTGCCTCAATTCTTCTACCTTTATTGGTTTTAGCAGATAATCAATGCTGTTTACCTTAAATGCCTCAATGGCATATTCATCATAGGCAGTAGTAAAAATGACCGGAGTCTCCAGCGTAATATTTTTGAATATAGAGAAAGCAGATCCATCGGATAAATGGATATCCATTAATATCAGATCAGGGACCGGATTGGATTGCAGCCAATGGATGGTTTGGCTTATGCTTTCAGTATTTCCTGCTATTTGTATGGAGGGATCTATCTCTGCGAGTATATCCACCAGATTTTCGTAGGCCGCTGTTTCATCTTCTACTATTAATATTCTCATGTTACTTCTATTTTAAAGGCAGGTAAACATGAAATATCTTCCCGTCATTTGCAATCCTGATCTGTTTATTCATTAAGAGTGAAAACCGGTTTTCAAGATTTTTAAGTCCTGTTCCATTGGTGTCAGGAGGCGCCAGTTTTGGAAAAACCGGATTGGATATCACCAATTCCATCTGATCGTTTAGCCAGATATTGACCACCATTTTATGTTCGCTGTCAATGGTATTGTGCACAACCACGTTATCAATCAGCGGAAGCAAAGTAAGAATGGGTATTTTAAGGTTCATTTTGTCGTTTTCCACTTTAACAACAAATGAAAGCTTGTTGGCAAAACGGACCTCCATCATATAACGGAAGGACTGCATGAACTCCAGTTCTTCTTCCAGTGTAACCAGTCCTTTCTTCTCACTTTGAAGGATATAGCGAAAAACATCCGAAAGCTTATTCACGTAAGCCAGTGTATTTTCATCGTTCTTTTTCCTGATCAATGAAGTAAGCCCATTCAGTGAATTAAAGAAAAAATGAGGGTTTACCTGATTGGTCAACGCATCATAACGACTTTGGAGGTTTTCGACCTTTAATTGTTCGATCTCCTGCTCTTTTCTTCTTTTTTCGGAGTACAAGATGGAAACATGACCTATGAGAGTACCAAAAATCCAGGTTACAAAAAACTGGAAGAGTAAGGTGCCTGTAAAACAATCGGCTTTATAACCCGAAAGGAAAGAAATGCCTATGTATGCCAGGTAGGCAATCCCCATGATCAGAAAGTTTTGAGCCAACCGGGTTTTAAAAACGGGGGTTATTATTTTACCTAGGTTGTACCTCAGCAATATCCAAATAAGTACTGAAAAGAAAACAAACCTGTAAATAAAATACAAGGTATGGGGAATTCGGTCGGATTCATCCAAAAAGCTAAGTTCCCATGCGAAATAGGCAGTGTTAATGTAAGTGATAAAAACAGCACCTAGCAGGCTGATCAGCAATAGTTTGAAAAAGGATGTACGCTTATCCAACATAATTAATATCCGGTCCTACATTACAGGTTAAATCTACGACTTTGAAAGGTAAATGAATAGGATTATCCACCATCAAACATGCAAAGATGGCAGAATATTGTCCTCTGCAGAATCGGGCCCGCGCGAAAAAGAAAAATTAAGGAATGATCACGAATAAGATTACCCACTCACCAGTTTTGCAGCGCTTTCCGGGTAAGCAGCCAGACAAGCGTAATTTGCGCCGGGTTGCATTTTTGCGTATCGAATGGATCACCCTGTTTCTAATTGTATAAAAATTAAAAACAAACAACAAATTACCATAATCAAACAATCCTGCTGTTCAATTACCATGTCAAATTTTTATTTTATTGTATATTTCAGTCAGGTATTTGTCGTAATAACCTTTAATGATTTCTTCAACTTCGCTCATCGGTTTTACCGGAACAAGGTCATTTACTTCCTGGTAGGTCATACCTGCATTGAAAAGTGTTTCTGTTGTTCCCGCCAACATTTTGCTGACAGCGGTGGCAGCTTCATCCTCATTCATTCCAAAGGCAACTGCCAGTTCTTTAAGTTTTTGCAGCTGGAAATTAAAGTATGTATGACCCATTGCACTAATAACAGCATAGGCTTCAATTTTTGAATCAGTTACTTCCGGCAGGTATCCCAAAGGCTTCAAAAGATCCGTTAATGATTCTTTCAGGGTTTTATCAAATGTAACTGAGAAAGCGACAGGATTTACACCTTTATTAACAATTGCAGCGGCGCTTGGATTCATTCTTGCAATATTGGGTAAATCCCCCAGTATGCTTTCAAGTTTCGCGATACCAAATTTCGGTGCCAGTGAAAGAAAAACAGTATTCCCTTTCAATTTTGCTTTAATTTTCTCGAGTGTTTCCATGACCACAGGAGGGTGAACAGCAAGGATTACAAGATCAGCATGGATAACCTCCAATAAATTGCCGGCAATCTGAATTTGCGGGAACCTGGCATTTAAACTGGTCAGAACTTTTTCTTCGATGTCGTAAATACGAATGCTGTCAAAAGTTACATGGGCATTTTTAAAAGCCTGAAGCAGGATCCTGGTGATACGTCCTCCACCAATAATACCAATTGTTTTCATTGTATTAGGTTATTAAGGTTTGGAAATAAGAATCAATTCTTACGGTGCTAAAGCAGTCGTGTTTTCATGGTGAAATGCAGCATTGTTAAAACAAAGGTAAGCATACTGATGGAAAAAGCCAGGTTAAATATACAACGGTTGAAACGATTGAAAACTGCATGAAAAAGAAAAAACATGGATTTATCAAGAAATTATTGAATAGTAGCACTTTATCTGTTTTGCAAAATATTGATTAATATTGCCCAAGATGTCGTCTTTGTTAAAAAATTCACTCCTTCAACCATGCTAATTGAATTGCACAATATTATCAAACGATATGACGGCAATCCCGGGCCGGTACTCGACAACATTTCGTTCAGCATCTCGGGAGGAAGTGCAGTAGCTGTGACAGGGCCATCAGGCTCAGGTAAAAGCACACTCCTTAACCTGCTGGGAACCCTTGATTTTCCTTCCACCGGAGAGGTATTGTTTAATGGTATAGCCACCACCTCATTTACATCTGATGAGCTGGTAAAACTGCGTAATAACAGCATTGGCTTTGTTTTTCAAACCCATTTGTTGCTGCCCCAGCTTACCGTCATCGAAAATGTGCTTCTTCCGGTAATACCTCAGGATAAAAACCGGCAAAAGCAGGCGCCGGAAAGAGCCCGCAGATTGCTTGATGCTGTTGGACTTGCAGATAAAGCACAGCGCTTCCCCGGTGAATTGTCCGTTGGTGAATGTCAGCGTGTTGCCGTGGTTCGGGCTCTTATCAATGAACCTGAATTGCTACTGGCAGATGAACCTACCGGCTCTCTTGACCACGATTCGGCTGAAATATTGAGCGATATGTTTGTGGAGCTGAGACGCCAATATCGATTTACGATGGTGACAGTCACCCATTCACCTGATCTGGCGAAACGAATGGAAATCACTTATAAGCTTGTAAACGGTAAAATTGCAGCCAACTAATTGTGTTCAGCATAAAACCACATTCAGCCACTGGCAGATTGAACACGGTCCTTCTTCTGTTTCCTTGCTGGCTATTGCTTTTTTATTTTAAAGAAAGGGCAGCCGGTTGGCTTATCTACCAGTTCTTTTCACTTACTCAGGGTGAGCGTCTTTCCATATCCCTGGTATTTTTTTTTACCACTTTTCTTAAAATATTCCTGTTGCTTGTCCTGATTATATTTATCATGTCACTGGTGCGCTCCTGGTTTCCTGTGGGAAAAATCCGTGACCGCCTCAGATCAATGCCTTTAATGCAGGCAAACGTATTGGCAGGGCTATTCGGTATTCTTACGCCTTTTTGTTCCTGTTCTGCCATTCCCATGTTCATAGGTTTTCTGGAAACAGGTATCCCGCTGGGGATCACTTTCACATTTCTGATTGCCTCACCACTTGTAAATGAAGTAATTTTAATCATGCTGGCCGGATTATTCGGTTTTAAAATCGCGCTTATTTATTTGCTGGCCGGTCTAATGATTGCCATTGTGTCGGGTTTCATTATTGACCGGCTACAGTTGGAAAAATACCTGCCCGGTTGGCTGTTGACTTTCAGAAAGGAAAAACAGATACAGCTAACAGAAGTGAATCTGGATACCAGAATTGCCCACGCTTACAAAGCTGTTAAGGAGGTTATATCACGGATTTGGGTTTATGTTTTGGCGGGTATTGTCATTGGTTCATTCATTCATGGTTATGTTCCCGATACATGGCTCCAAATTTTTTTAGCAAAAAGTAACTGGTACGCAATGCCTCTCACTGTGTTGACAGGCATTCCCCTGTATGCATGCTCTGCCTCTGTTGCACCCGTTGCTTTTGCGTTGGTTGACAAAGGCATGCCTATTGGAACGGCGTTGGCTTTTATTATGGCTGTAGCCGGTTTGTCATTACCTGAGTTGATTATGTTAAGAAAAGTATTGTCACTCAGGCTTATATTTATTTTTACAGGGATTGTTTTTGCAGGCATCTTATTGGTAGGGTATCTGTTTAATTGGCTATTATAAAGAAGAAATTCATCATGACATTTTATACCTATATTATCCGCAGTATTGTTCACTTCCGTAAGCAACACCTGGCGTTATTCTTCGGCATGGCCGTCAGCACTGCAGTTTTAACAGGAGCACTGATTGTGGGCAATTCCATCCGATACAGCCTGAACAACCTGGTAGATACCCGCCTGGGCAAAACCCGGTTCGCCATTGTCGGAGGTTCAAGGTTTATGGATATTCACCTTGCCGGTAATTTGTCACAGCGCCATACAAGCACCCGTTTCACCCATACTGTTGTTACAGGGAATAGTCATAGATCCTGATTCAGGCACCAGGGTAAACAGGGCCGGCATCATTGGCATAGACAGTTCCTTTAATAACTTTTGTGTTACACCGCTGCCTGTTCCTGGTGATGATGAAGCCGTTATCGGAAAAAACCTGGCTGACAAGCTTCATTTGAAGGCAGGGGATGAAATATTGGTCAGGGTTGAAAGTGCCAACCCGATACCCGTAAATGCCCCTTTTGCCAGGGAACCAGCTCCGACAGTCGCTTTAAGGCTTACCGTTAAAGCCATCGCAACAGATGATCAGCTGGGAAGGTTTAATCTGGGCAACGACCAATCCAACGCTTATAATGTTTTTATATCGGTTGGTTTTCTCAGCCGGAGGCTCGACCTGGACGGATTATTTAATACCATGCTGATTGGCGGTGAACCGGGACAAACCTCATCGGCCATCGAGGATTCGGTGCAATCGCAATGGACATTAGCAGATCTTGGTCTGTCGTTAGATAACCGGACGGGAAATGGCACATACGATCTTACTTCCAACAGGATATTTATCGATACCATCGTTCAACAGGCGATTAACCAGGCCGGATTGCAGCATCAGGAGGTTATTACCTACCTGGTGAATGACATCCGTGCTAACGGGCGGCATACTCCCTACTCTTTTGCCTCCGCAGTTTCATCCGCTGTTTCAGGAAGAATCCTGAACGACGGGGAAGTGATCATCAATACATGGACCGCTGAAGATCTAAACGCCGGAATCGGGGATTCCGTTCGACTGACGTTTTACGAAATTGGTCCCCAGCGAGCACTCCGTGAAGTATCCTACGGTTTTGTGATTAAGGAAATCATTCCTAACCTGACAGCCTCCATTGACAGTTCGCTGATGCCGGAATTTCAGGGACTTTCGGAAACGGGTAATTGCAGTGACTGGGATGCCGGTGTTCCCATCGATCTGAAACGCATCCGCGACAAGGATGAAAAATATTGGGATGATTACAGGGGCACACCCAAAGTCCTGTTGTCCTTGGAAACAGGTAAGAAATTATGGAAGAATCCGTTTGGATCACTTACAACGATCCGGTTTGATGAAATGGAGGTTTCTGAAAAATTACTTGAAGCTGTTATACTTAAAAATATAAAACCTTCATCTATAGGATTACAGGTGGTTGATGTGCGGAATGAAGGGACCCTGGCTGCCCGGAACGCGGTGGACTTTACGGAACTTTTCCTGGGCATGAGCTTTTTTATTATAATCACCGGCCTCATGCTGACCGTACTTATTTACTCTTTGCATTTTAGCAGGCGCGCTGCTGAAACTGCCTTGTTAAGCGGACTGGGTTTCAGTGCAAACAGGATCATCCGGTTAAGATTTGCAGAGACTTCATTGGTAATCATACTGGGAAGCATGGCTGGTTCCTTGCTGGGTATACTTTATAATTATGCGCTGATTGCAGGATTGAATTCGGTTTGGAATGATATTGTCCGCACAGATATGTTAATAGTCCATGTCAATGCCGGAAGCCTGATCTCAGGGACTGCGATCAGCATCGTAATGGCCATGCTGCCTGTTTACCTGGTAACCGCAAAATTGATGAAGCAACCGATTGCCGCACAATTAAAAGGATATGCCATCACCCGCCTGACAGGACCCCGGAAAAAAGGCAAAACCATTGTTTGGGGATCTGTACTGCTCTCACTGGCTTTCTTCCTGGTTTTATATTCCCTTGCTGTGGCTGCCATCGACAACGCGATCTTATACCTGACCGCGGCAGCCCTGTTTCTTACCGGTTGTTTAATGCTGATCCATGGTTTACTGAGGAACCACCTGTTCTCCTCCAGGGACAGCAGTTCCTGCCATTGGTAAACTGGCCGTTAAAAACCTGCAGCGAAATCCTTCCAGAACTTTGTCCGTTATAGCCTTGCTGGCGCTGGGAACTTTTACCATAGTGATTACCGGCGCTTATCGCAAAACGTATTACGGAACAGAGCATGTCAGGAATTCTGGCACCGGAGGATATCTGCTCTGGGCTGAAACCACCAGTCCGGTGGCTTTTAACCTCAACAGCGCGGACGGCAAAAGCAGGCTGATCATTGATGATGTCAATGAACTCGAAGATGTGCGGTTTTTGCAGTTCGACAGGCTTGAAGGCGATGATGCCAGTTGCCTCAACCTAAACCAGGCGCAACGGCCAAGAATATTGGCGGTTGACCCGCTGGTTTTTGATTCAGTGGGGGCGTTTTCTTTTGTAAAACTTCTCGATGGCATTTCCCGGGAAAATCCATGGAAGGGACTTGACATCATTTACAATGACAGTACTTTTCCTGCGTTTGCCGACCAGAATGTCATACAGTACAGCTTAAAAAAGAAACTTGGCGACACATTGATATACCTGAATGAATCGGGGAAAGCATTCAGACTGGTACTGGCGGGATCCATCAGCAATTCGGTGTTTCAGGGGAATATCCTTGTTTCTGATCAAGTATTCCGCAGGCAATATCCATCTTCCGGCGGTTCCAAAACCATCCTGATAGATGCACCCGGGGAAAAGCAGGCACTTATTTCAGAGGTTTTAGATCAAAGTCTTGTAGATTACGGCATAGAAATAACCCCAACCCGTGAACGGCTTGCAACTTTCAACAGCGTGGAAAATACATACCTGTCGGTGTTTATGGTGTTAAGCGGGCTTGGATTTATCATTGGGACCATTGGATTGGGCATCGTGCTTTTGCGCAATGTATATGAAAGAAGGCAGGAACTGGCGCTGATGCTTTCACTGGGCTTTAATAAAAAGCAGGTTTTCAGAATTGTATTTTATGAAAACTTCTACCTGCTTGCCACAGGATTTTGTACCGGTATGCTGGCGGCCTTTGTGGGCATTTTGCCGTCCCTGCTCTCTCCCTCGTTCAGCATACAAGGTGGTTTTATGGTAATTTTAACCGCTGGTATTTTTCTCAGCGGACTGCTATGGATTTACCTGCCCCTGAAATCAGCATTAAACAGGCCGCTGATACCGGCATTGCGAAATGATTGAATATATAGCTGATCCATGATTTGAACGCGGTGGGGCAGATCATTTTTTAGTGATATCATAGGCAAAAATCGTATCATCGTGACGCAGATACAGCCGTCCTCCAAAAACCACGGGATGTGCCCAATATGGTCCTTTTCCACCGGCGGGCACTTTGAACTCACCCGTTTTTTCCAGACCATCACCAGAAGCCTTTACCAGTTTCGCAGTACCTTTCTCATCATATAGATAAACCATACCATCGGCAAAGGTCAAAGATCCCGATCCCGGTGTTTTCCACATCAGCTTTCCGGTGAGAAATTCCAAACAAAACCAGCTTCGGGAAGTGCTTCCGGCACCATAAACATATCCATTGTGAAGCAAAATTCCACCATGATAGTTGTCCATAACCTGGTCATTTTGCCATACTGTTTCTACGGTTAATTTTTCTGCGGAAGGTATCATTTTCAATAGTGTGCATCCTTTGCCTGTGGTTGTTATAAATACATATTCATTGAAAGCAATGGCATCCACACAATTAAGGCTATGCTGGTTCTCATAATCAAATTTCCAGAGAAGTTTTCCTGTTTTCATGTCAACACTATAAAAACAGTTTGAGCTGGCTCCGATAATCTGACGAAATCCACCAAAGTCTTTAATTATAAGTGAATTGTACCCAACGGTTCCCGGAATTTCATTATTGACCCAGACGGTCTCTCCTGTCATTTTATTCAGGCATACCTGATGTGCAATTTTGCCAGCCGGTCTGACATAAAGGTTATTGCCATCTATAAGTACAGATTCAGAAAATCCATACATGGGTATTTCAGCCTGAAAGTCTTTGGTCAGCTCCCTGGCCCATATTAATTCCCCGGTTTTCGATTTATAGGCGGAAAGTCGGCCTGCTTCACTCAGATGATAGACTACCCCCTGATCATAAGTTGGTGTGCTTCGGGACCCATTGTAAGAGCTTGCCCATGAAACCTTTACATCCCATGCTGCCCCGTTGGGCTTTTTCCATACCGGTTTTCCGTTCAGGTCAAAAGCATATACATAGGTCTGATTATCAGATTTCCCTGATGTGAACAACAGGCCATCGGCAATCGATACAGAACTGTAACCCTCTCCGATTCCATTTAATTTCCATACAAGGGGAGGTCCGGCTTCCGGCCAGGCATTCATAAGTCCTGATTCAGTTGATTTATTTAGCCGGTCCGATCCGTGAAAAGAAGGCCAACTTGGAAGTTCCTGGCTGAAAACGGAGATAATGCCGGAAGAAATAAAACAAAGCAGGAAGAATAGTTTTTCTGAAAGGTTTTTCATAGTTATAAATTTAAATGATGCATAATTTCCAGGCTTTAAATAGACTTTACTTTATTATAAACTTCAACAAGTTTTTTAGCCAGTTCAAAAATATTCAGGTGCCGTTCAGCACCGTTCCTGGCCTCTGCACTCAATTTCGTTAGTTTCTCCCTGTCATCCAGCAGTTGTTTCAGCGCTGATGATAATGCTTCAGGCTTGTTTTCTCCATAAATAATCCCACCTCCTGTTTTGGAAATCACCTCGGGAAATGCACCCAGGGCAGGCTGTACGACCGGAATTCCTGATGCCAGCGATTCGGCTATATAAATGCCAAATGCTTCGCCATTGCGCACAGGAACTGAGATTACAGATGTTTTGTCGAAAAATGCTTTTCTGCCCTCACCTTCAAAGTCTTTATGAAATTCAACTGCGGTGCGCAAACGGTTCTTATCCAATTTCTTTCTGATCTGTCTCAGGAAAGCTGTGTCATCGCCCGTCTGTCCGCCGGTAACAATGAGCCTGACGTCATCATATCCCGGCAGTTTTTTCAAAAGTATAAAGGCATCCACAAGTATATCCAGCCCGTTTTCGTGGCACATCCTGGAAATAAAGCCGATGGTACGTGCTTTTTCCCCTGAGTTTTTGTATTGATAATCGGAAGGATTGACCCCAATATGAATACTGGTTATCTTATCTGTAGAAATTCCCATTTTTTCTGTTGCCACAGCAGTGAAATACTGGCTTACTGAAATAAAACGGTCAATATAAGAGGCATTATCAGCCATAAGGCCCCATACCGTCTTTCTGCTTTGATCGCTCATGATATCAACCCATACATCTTCATCCTGCAGGGAGCAAACAACAGGAACATTCAGTTTCTCTTTTAACTTTTTAGCAAGTCCGAGCAACAGCGCATTGGAAAGGTGCACCACATCAGGTTTGAAATGATTCTTCATCCAATCGGTCATGTGCTCCAGTTCCTCATGCTGATTTCCCTTTTCACCCTGAAGCATGGAGATGGTCATCTCCTCCAGTCCTTTTGCCCGTGTGCTGCCAGCCTGGGAGGCGGCCAGTTTAAGCATGGGCTTTGAATTCAGCAGTTTGTCAAACCAAACAGGTGCTTTCCGGAACACCGGGAATAATTGCTTCAGATAAATGCTCACAGCCCCGTAAAAAACAGGAACATCGTTCAGATCATGTTCATCCGCGAAAATAGGCAGGTACATGGGTACTTTTATCACGTCATGTCCCATGTTGCGGAGGGTATCAAAATATTTGCTGTCGCGCAGGCAGTTGCCGCAGTAGAAACTGCCTCCCGATCCGGGTATAACATGAATAATTTTCAATGACATAGACCAGCTTTTTTTGAGTTATTAATATTACCATAATGTCGCACCTCTGGTGCTTTTAAACTTCATATTATTTGATTTCTACCATAATATCGCCCCGAATGGGGCTTACTTTTAATCGTATTATTTGTAAAAGCACCATGGGTGCGAAATTATGGTAGAATGTATCAAAATATTATCAATACCGATAGTCATAAATAGTGAAAACTATAAGTTCCTCTTATACCTGTGCGTCGGTTTCGGATAACCCGGACTGATACTCCTTAATCTGTTGATCCGGGTGGTTATTTGGCCATTGGTTATTGTAGCAAGTGTGTCTAAAAATATCTGCTCCAGTTCCTTTGGCGACATTTCCACCCGGGCATTCATGATCATTTCAGCGTTATTGCTCCTGCCAGCCGACCAGCGGAAAGTGAGCGTTTCTGACCGGTCGGTCAGATTGGCGGAAATATACTGATCACCGTTTTCCAGCATCATTTTCACATGACCAACGGGCGAATTTTTACCATCAAATACTTTGGACATGGCTTGCATAAACCTTCGTGCAAATTCATCCCAGTCTGTCTCATTGCCTGACAATGAAGCGGAACAATTAAGCCAGCCCAGAACAGCCTCTCCCTCGGCATATTTGTCATAATCCATATCCACGATGTGTTTACCGGCCTCTTCACCGGATAATACATATTCAAGCCAGCCATCGATTCCTTCACCGGTTTTGGCACTGATGGCCCTGATCTCGCAATCAGGAAAATTCTCTTTTAACCTTACGGACAATTCAGCGATTTCCACTGGAGGATAAAGATCAGTTTTTGTAATGACTATGATATCGCTTTCTTCAAGTTGTTTTTTAATGATGTAGGCAGCCGCAGGATGCAGCCCTGCCGTACCGCCGTCCAGGATGTCTTTCAACCGCCCGGGATCAACAAGAACGGTTAAAGGGCTCACCGACACCTCGGTTTTCATCATATCTTTAATCGGATTGATGAGCGTAGCCGATAAATCGGTACAACTACCAACAGGTTCTGCAATGATCATATCGGTTTTCAGGTGGTCGCCAACCTGGTCAATTGCTCTTCGTAACCCTTTAAAATCGCAGCAGAAACAGCTTCCGGCCACTTCGGCGACATTTATATATTCATGTTTAAGCAGCGAGGTATCAGCCAGTTCAGGCGCCTGGTCGTTGGTAATTAGCCCTACCTGTTTGCCGCTCGATATCAACCTGCGGGTCACTTCAAATAGCAGGGTTGTTTTACCGGCACCAAGAAATCCCCCAATAAATATCAATTTAGTCATAGTTCTGATTATTGGTTTCTATTAACAGCTGCAATCTCCGCCGAAGATCTTAATACCTTAAAACCCTTCTAAGCGCCTCCGTATAGTAGATCAGCGGGTACAATTCCTCATCATACCATAACAGGGCAAAATACAGGCCAATGGGTGATGCGGTAATTTTTTCCTGTTTATCAAGCCATTGGATAGCCTTTGCACACGCCTCTTCGTAGTCCGGTGCCAGGGCACTAACAGCAAGCGAGGTTTCTTCAATGGTACCGGCAATACCCCTCTCCCCTCCCCAACTGCCATCATCATTCTGTTGCAGAAGCAAATAATTCCGGGCCTTTTCAGACAGCCTGCCGAGATAATTAATGAATTCAGTGTCCGGGTATCCCACAGCCAGGCAATCACGCAGATAGATGCAAACTTTAGCGGTTCCGTACACCGGATTGGTTTTATCAGGGGTAAGCTGGTTACCGAACCACAGGGGCAGCCAGGCACCGGTTTCTGATTGCTGACCGGTAAGATAACCCATGGCCATGTGGATGCTCCGGTCTATTTTTGACAACAGCCCTGGTGAAATTTGCTGGTGCAGCAATTCCGAAGTTTTTAACAACGCCAGCAGCGCATGCCCGGTCAGATCGGCACAACTTCTGTCGAAAGGTAATTTTCCCCAGCCCTTACAAAAAGTGGGAAAACCACCATCTTTATTCTGTACAGAAAGAAGCCAATTGCATCCGTTCACAATGGCTACGGTCTCTTCCTCTGTTCCTGAGTATATATCAAGCAACGCCAGTATGGCACCGGAGGTGTCGTCGGCATCGGGCACTGATCCTGAGTACCCGGTCCATCCCCAACCGCCGGGGGCTGCACCGTTGAATGAATGGGGTTGTTTATACTGGAGTGAAAGCAGATATTTTCTTAAGAACTGAACCTCATCATTCCTTAAAGTATCCTTCATATGGCGACCCAACGCCTTAATAGCCAAAGTTGTAACCCAGGTGGAAAGATTGGTGTCGATCGGCCAGCTGCCATCCTTTCTTTGCTGTGATCTCAGAAAGTCCAATCCCTTTATTGCTACGGCGCTATTTCCAAATCCACTTTCTAAAAGACACATAGTCACAAACGCAGTCAAAGGAATGGCTTCGAGAAATCCCCCGCTTTCCGGCATAATACTTTCCAGCTTGTTTATCGCCGGCTTAATGAACCAGTTTCTGTGGAAACCTTTCAGGCTTAACGCACCATTTCTAAATTTGGTATGAATGTAAATACCCACACCGATCAGTGCAGGAAGGGCATAACTCACCACATGCAGATTCATGAACCGGTACCATGACGCTGGCAGTAAAGCAAATTCAAAAGGAAGCTGCGGGATCTTCCTGATGGATTCTTTTGGAATGGCATTGCAGATCGTTAGCATCGAAAGTATGGGCACCGAAAATGTAAAATCCCGGCCATAGTATGCAAGCACGGAGGCTACGAGATTTTTTTCACCGGGTGAAATCTTGTGAGATGCCAGGTATAGTCGGATTTCTTTAAGCATATCCTCATCTTCCGGGGTTGTTTTGCATGCATATAACACCGCATATACAAGAAGACTGGTGCTGACATTACTTATGCTCATAGCCGTATCACCAAATCCGCCATCGTTGTTCCTGTTATTTTTTAGCCAACGGAGACCTTGTGCTATCCTTTCCTCGTCTGCCTTACTTCCGTTTTTCTTTAATGCCGCAATGGCTACTGCTGTAGATAAAGCACTGGATGATAACCTGCCTTCCCAGAAACCTTCTTTATTGCGCTGGCTAAGAAGCAGAGCCGCTATTTTCCTGAAACGGATAGATAGATCATTATTCATATTATGCAGCTAAAGCCCCCAATGCGAGAAGTCCGTAAAATGTATATTCCACATCCGGATCGGGATCGAGAATCGTGGCGCAGAAACCACCGCCCGAGTACAATGAATCAACATATTCCAGGCAATCCGGTACGATATTGCGTATGTCGGCACCTGCAACTTTTAGCGCGTAGAGTGCAACTCCTGTAGATAACAAATCCCCTACAGGTGCATTTTTTACAGCTGCAAAGCTTCCGTTTTTCATGTAAAATGAATGAAGGGCATGAATATGATCTTCCACGGGCCTGCCAAAGCAGTGCTGTAATACCAGGTTGGCAGCTACCACTGTGCATGGAACATCTTTAACTTTGGCAATGGTTTTCAGCTGGCGGCTTACCTGGTATAATCCCTTATAATTTCCGGAGTAGTAATAACTCAGTAAACTGAGAAATGCGGTATAAGGACTCATGGTGCCGGGTTTACTGATGTTTTTGTTCAGGGTATCCCTTATATCTTTAGAAAGCCTGTTAATGCCAGCAAGCCGCGATATTAAAATAACCGCACAGTGCAAATGAACCCCTTCAGGTTTTGATACCGATATGGTTTGGTCAAGATATTGTTTCAACCGTTCGTTGCTGTCATTTAAATCCAGGGCTTCGGAGGCGAAACTACCGAAGAGTGAATAATAGAGATCACTTTTCCCTCCTTTATCCATAAACCCTCCCGAATCTGTCTGGCGGCTTGATAAAAATCCCCTGATCTCGTTTGCCGTCATTGGGTCGATCATCAGGAGCGATCGCCGCAAGGCTTTTTCCGGATTGAATTCATCAAACCGGATCAAAGACTTTGCAGCAACGGTCCTATATATAGTCCCGGAAAATTTTTCCAACCATTTCATGCAATGCCAGTTTTAGCGCCGGATTTTTAAATTCTTTAAGGCAGGTCCTGGTTTGTTCCAGGAATTTATCCAATAATTTCTGAGCCTGATCACCGATACCATATTGATCTGTAAACTGCTTGATTTTATTAATGTCGCTGCTGTAATAGGCTCCCTGAAACAGAACCTGATCTTCAGCACCCAGGTATTCCATAAGCAGCGAAAGATATACAGATGATTTGCCCGGACTGATCTCACCGGCGGGACCTGTAAAATCCTGCATATCGTCCATGATCTGGTAAGCTACGCCCATATTGAAGCTGAATTTCTCGAGCAGAAGCAAGGTTTCCTGGTCGGCCTCCCCGGCAATAGCGCCCAGTAACAGGGCTACTTTGAACGCTGTGGCTGCTTTATAATCAAAAACCGTAAGGGTTTGATCGATCGTGAGGATCTCCCGATTCCTCAGCGCCATTAATTCCATCCCCTGTCCGGTGGCAAGCAGTCTGTGGCCATCAGCTGCAGCATGGATACACCTGTGTATGATGCGCGGATCAAGGTTTGTTTCAGCAATCAGCCTGTATCCCTCACCGATCAGCAAATCGCCTGCATTAATGGCAACCGGAATTCCGTATTTTGAATGAAGCGTTTCCTGTCCGTAACGCACAGGATCATCATCTTCAATATCGTCATGAATGAGGGATGCCTTGTGAAAACATTCAATTGCCAATGCCAGACGGGACAGATCGGAGGAGGAGTGCTTTTTGCTGCATGCCTCATACGTCAGGATCGTTAATAATGGTCTGATCCTTTTCCCTCCGATAAGCAAATAATCCCTGATGAGTTGCTCGGTGCTGTTTGTGGCAACTCCCATCAGAAGGTTCAGCTGTTCCCTGGTAAAAAAAGTGGACGTTTTATTTCTCAGGTAATTCATATTCAGGAGCCGTTGTCCATCATGGTCATTATAGCGGAGCAACTCTTCCTTTACCCACTCCAGATCTGTTGTTGTATCCACGCAGCCAGCCTGATGAAGAGGTACGCCGATCCCGGGTACTGCATATTTCGTCACCGAATCATACATTTTTTCCAGCACTTCCATGCAACTCACTCCGATTACCGCGTCTGCCTTTCCCTCTTCAATCAGCCTCGAGGTGATCGTGGTTCCTTCGGTAACCAGGGTTATATAACCAAGCTTTTCTGCTGTATGCAATAATCCGGATATGCTGCAGTTATTGCAGGAACTGCATAGCAACCCTAATTCGTCATGTTCGGCCCGGCAAAGTTTACTGTTACTTATGCACTGCGGCAGAAGCAATATTCGCCGGTTAAATGGAACTGAACTTACATAGGGTTGCCAGATGGCATTGCCACAGCAAACCATGATAAAAGCCTTGGATTTGCCACCCCAGCCGTTGATTAGCATCAGTTCATCAGCATAGTCCGAAAGATCATTATACGACACGGGGGGAATAATATTTTTCTCCCGGAAGAAAGCTTCCGCCTTTCTTCGGATGGCCAGTCTCAAGGCACTGTCCGCCGGAACTTCGAGTTGGATTTCTGTTCGGATCATAACCATAATTTAATTAACCATAAGCACCCATGCCAAAAAAGGCAGTTCTCTTGGCCAGCCGGTAAATCAGGCTTTTCTCGGGAATATTTCCGCAAGAGCCATGACTGGCCACTACAGGTGCATTGACCAGTTCTTCCATAATGCCGGGACGGTTTGAGGTGTTCACTGCACCATGTTTCCCGGCAAATGCGCTGAGCCATGCCGGATCTTCCATTAATATGCAACCTTTCGTCTTATGGAGGATATCAGTTTTGAATTCCCTGAGGAATTCCGATTTTTCATAAAGGATAGCAGGATCCGTACCGTTTATCCTGTCGCGTGAAAACTGTATCACCGGACATGGTTCCACGAAGCCTGCTGCGTTAATATGATGACTGAGTCCTTCAGCTGCCGGGCAGAACGGTTCGCCATCGGCTCTCCAGTATGAATCGATAAGAACCACTGGCAGACGTTTACGGCCTTCGACCAGGAACCGGCGCAGACGTGCAATTTCATCCGCGCTGAGTGCCAGGTCATAGTTTGGCTTATCACCGGCGGGCCGATAAATATAGTACCAGATATATAGGACACCCCGATCATGCATCATACGGACGAATTCATCGGAAAGGGCCATTTCGATGTTTGATTTGCAAACGCTTATGGCCACGCCTGTGATCAGGCCATGATTTACGGAAGTATCGATGGCCTGTAATGTGCGGTTATAAATATTATGACCGCCACGACGGATGTCAGCCACCTGTTCATCACCCTCGAAACTGAAAAGCGGAGTTACATTCGATAACCTGCGCAGGTGTTCCGCAATCTGCGGGGTGAAGAGTGTCCCGTTGGTGAACAGTTGGAAATAGCAATCGCTGTGTTTTTCAAATATTTCAGTGAGCGGTTTGTAAAGAAGGGGTTCTCCTCCAAGAATTCCAAAGAAGGACGACCCCATTCTGATGCTTGCCCTGATGAGTTCATGGATTTTATCGACATCCAGGTGATCGTTATGCCCGTTGCTGTTTACCCAGCATCCCTGGCATCTCAGATTGCAGTCGTTCGTTACGGAAATAAACTGAAAAGCAGGAAAGGGATTTCCTTTTTTCTTCCGATTCTTGAACTTGCGGAATGCAAGCCAGCCTTTCCATACCATATTTGTCAGAAAGACTCTGCGGCATCGCGCATCCACCTTTATAAAGTTTTTTAGCAATGACATATCTTCAATTTCCAGTAATTCCCGAAACAGCTTTCTCTTTTTCTTCCACGGCTTTTCTCATGGCTTCTTCCATAATAATGGACCTGCGTTTTAATTTCCGCCGTTCCAGTGCAACATAAATATCTCCTCCGAGGAGATCGGATATATCCTGTGTTTGCCTGTTCTTTTCCTCTACCTCATCGATCTCTTCCGATCCGCCGATAGCCCCTCCGTATTTATATTTAGGAAATATCAGCGCAGTCTGCGGGCAGATTCGGGCACATGCCGGGCAGTTGTTTTTACAGCCCTGCGGATTGACCACCTGGACCTTGGCCCACGACTTTTCATATACCCCGAAAAGGCAAAAGTCCGCGCATTGTCCGCATGCCGTACAACGCGTGTAGTCAATCACCGGATACCACGAAGGCCAACCCGAATCCTCAGTTATCTCAGTATAAACAGCGGGGCCTGACGATTCTGCGGCGAATGCATCGATCTGTTCCCGGATCTTTGCCTGATCTGTCTCTTCCAAAAGATTGATATGCTGATGATCTCTGGTATGATGGTTAATTCCGGCCTGTTCAATCAGGAGATCCATGGTTCTTCTGTAACAACCGATGATCATATATTCCGTTCCGGCAGTATATAAATCCTTTATGACATTGCTTTTTTTTGCAGCAATTCCGCACAGGTCGTTCAATAGGGTAACACTTGCGCGCGTATCCTTTAAGTAGTCTTTTATCGATCCTGTCAGGGATGGGTCAATCCTTTCACCGTTGCACCGGCAGAAAAGAATATGCCTGGTATTACTTTTTCCCATTGTTATTTCTCCGATATATTAAATCCAAAAATATGCCCGTCTTCCGTAGCAATGACCATCAGGTCTTTAATTATGGCAGGTGTACTGGATGATGGGCTTCCCATATCATAAGACCAGGATTGCTTTCCGGTTTTCAAATCGAGAACATATAGTCTACCGTCGCCTGAGGCAACCACGGTTTGATTTCCTGCAATAACCGGTGAACCCGCAATCTTTCCCAGGGTTTTGAACTTCCATAACATACGGCCATCGGATTTATTAAAGCAATATAAAGTTCTGTTTTCCGAACCAACGACCACTTTATCGGATGAAACAGCCGGAGAGCCTACAAAAGAACCTCCGCCTGTCTGTG
>CAWDBX010000015.1:0-143575 GCA_963800645.1 uncultured Bacteroidales bacterium
GAGAAAAAGAAGATGCATCTGATATATTGATGTCATGCCTCCATATTTCCTGATTCCGCGGACCTGATCTTTTGTAAGCTTATAAACGGGCTAATAAGTAAATACCAGAATTTTTGCTTTCTTTCTTCTTTGAATTCTTCTAATCCAAACTTGATTTCTTGGGTTGATTTATATTTAAAAGTCCCGAATAATCTGTCCCAGAATATAAACAGATCAGCAAAATTAGAATCGGTGTAGAACTGATTCTGCTCATGATGCACTTTGTGGAAATTAGGCGTTGTTATAACCAATCCAAAGGTTTTGTCAACCCAGGAAGGTATGCGCAAATTGGTATGTTCAATTACAGTCATGGGAATAAGTAACAGGAAATATAATCCAAAGCTTGTAAGGTCCAATCCAAAGATGGCTGAAGCCAGGACGCCTGAACTGGTAAAATAAAACACATCAATAGGATGCGCTCTCAATTGCGTGGAAGCATCCATGCTGGTATCGCTGTGATGCACCCGGTGAAATCGCCATAAGAAAGGATTTTTATGGGTAAGACGATGAAACCAGTAAGCAGCCAAATCGAATAAAAGCACACCTGCTATTAATTGCAGTACATAAGGAATTTTTATATGAAAGAACAACCCTACCTGGTGGGCATTGAGCCAGGTGAAACTATTTACCACTATGGTAGCGGCAAAAAAGTTGATAGCAACAAAGGTTACAAACAGGAGAAAACTGTGGAAAAAGTGCTGGGGCCTTTTCACAAATGAAAACTGCGTCACGATAAAATTCTCCAAAATAAGAAAGAGGGTAACAAACCCGATTTGAAGATAAGAAGGGTCTATGGCAATCAATTTGTTCAATGTTTCCATACGTGTAATTAGTTTAGGATTTAATTGGAAAAGGCCGATTTATTTAGAGATTTTAAGCTCTCTTTATCCTGTTTATATCTATACAAATATATGAATTTATGGTGTAATAGACTAAGATGGTGTTTTAAAGAAGGTGATAAATTTGTAAATGTAGTTTTCTATAGATTTGTCTGGCTTTTGATCCATATAGCTAAATCCTTCTATCGCTTCATCATTCGCATTTAAGCAGTCGCTTCCACATTGCAAGATCATTCTGAGTTGATTCAAGACCTTTAAGTTACATACTAATATCATGGTTTACATTTTTAGGATGAACATTGTGATCGATATTGCATAATACGACTAAGAAACCATAAAATAGTGAACAGCGGCATTTAACTGGATATTGAATGTATTCAGACCAAATTGCACCAGTTGAGAACATAAATGAAGATGCGGTTTAGCATTCAATTTTGTAGTCCGTAGGAGGACCGAACAAATAAAGCTCCGGTGGAGCTTTATTTGCGAGGGGCCAGGCTGTGCGATGGCCGTGCGCAGGCCAGGGGTTCGATTCCCCTACGGACTAGACTGAATGCCAAATAAAAAACCCGCCTTCATGAAGGCGGGTTTATATCTTTGTAGTCCGTAGGGGAATCGAACCCCTGTTACCAGGATGAAAACCTGACGTCCTAACCCCTAGACGAACGGACCAACATGTTTCAATCTGAAATCGGTCTGCAAAAGTAAAATAAAAATTTAATGCGACAAAAATTATTTAAAATTTTATTTTTTAACCTTCCGCTTGCAGATTTACCTGGCCGGCCCCCATTTTACCACGATCTCGGTAAAAGCATCGCCCCGCGTAAGGGATTTGGTGATGTCTACCGTGACAAATCCCACGCCGTGAATTTCCATCGCTTTTTCGATCCAGCCTGCTATACGTCCCTCGATGAGCGCACTCGGCTCCTCAAAACGGGTGATGTGCAACACCACATAGTCGTCTCCCTTTTCTACCACTTCCATGGCCGAAGGCTGGTAATAGGTGGTGAAGATCCTGCCGGCACGGTCGATGATAAAGAAAGGCGAAGCTGCTTTTATAAAGAACTTGTATATGCCGGTGAGCGCCGTCTCGGCACTGAACCTGCCGCATTGCCAGGCACCTTTTACGGCATCCTCGAATACCAGCTTGCCAAGTGCTTCCGTTGGAACGATGGCGGCATCCTGCAAAGAATACCAGTTGGAGGGCAATACACCCCCTGCAAAGATTTGTTTTGAACGCTCAGGCAACGATTCCATCCAGGTATTGAATTTTTCAGGGTGAAATTTCCGGATGTAATCGGGAATGGATTTAACGGCTGATCCTTTGATTTCCATGGTTTTGGTGTTTGGTTATTGTTTTTAATTCAGGTTTATGATATGATCGCAATTTCATGACCATTTAATACTGATCTCCGTTACTTTGTCGCCCCTTGCCATGGACTTCAGAATACTGACCTGCGGATTTGAAATGCCCTGGACCTCCAGCCCCCTTTCTATCCATCCGCCAATTCGGTTCTCCACCACTTCCGTAAGCTCATCGAATTTTGTGATCTCCATTTTTGCCCATCCGTTGCCTTCACTTGCAATTTTTATCTCCGTGGGTTGATAGAAGGTATCCAGTATCCTGCTTCCACGCCGGATGACCAGTGATGGCGGTGCGGCCATGACGAAAAACTTATAAATGCCCTTCAGCGTGGTTTCGGCACTGTAACGGCCACAGGCCCAGGCTGCTTTCAAAGTGTCGCCGTTAAATGCCACCTTGCCCAGCAACTCCGTGGGGATATGCACCCCCTGCCGAAACGGATACCAGTTGGCCGGGCGGATAAAACTGTCGAAAATAACAAGCGATTCGGACGGTAGTGAGCTATACCATAAATCATACTTATCCGGGAACTCTTTCCGGATAAATTCGGGAATGGTCCGTACTGCCGAGCCTTTTACCTGCATACTTTTACCTCTGAGTTACATTCACGCTTTCTCATCTCTATCTTACTATATATATAATAAAAAAGTTGCAATCCCATTGAAAAAAGGACGATGGCTTTATCGTCAGGGCTTTGCATGACTATACTGCCTCCAGTATGGCATTCACCTGCTGCCGGAAATCGATGCCTGAAAAATTGCCGGAACTCATCAGTAACAGCACTTTATTGTCCCAGTTCACCCCTCCCAGGTATTTTTCGATTTCCGCTCTTTCCGTAAAAACCTGCAGGCCTTCTTTGCCAAAGGCCTGTTTCACCTCCTCCGCCGTGATCATTTCAAGCCGCTTGTGCACAATGGTCTGCGGATTGAAGAATACCACCGCCTGGTCCGCACCGTCCATGGTATGGCTGTAATGGACCAGAAATTTCCGGTTCAGACTGCTGTAGGTGTGCAATTCCAGGCAGGCCACCAGCTTTCGCTGAGGATACTGTTCCCTGACGGCCTGCACGGTGGCCCGCACCTTCGAGGGCGAATGCGCGAAATCGAGAAACACGGAGGTCTGCCCTTTTTGTCCCAGCAATTGCAGCCGCTTCCCCGCCCCGCCAAATTGCATGATGGCACGAAAGAACTGCTCATCGCTTAATCCCAGTTGACGGCATACCAGCCGGGCACCTGCAATATTCTGCATGTTGTGCCTGCCAAAGATCCGGAGCGGATAGGAAGCGCCCTGGTGGTTGATGGAGCAAATGCCCTGCTCTATATGATAATCCGGCGTTTCATAGGCCTCCTTCAGGATATGCGGATTCACAGATCCGGCCAGGGCCTTCAGTTCGGGATCTTCCGCACAATATACCAGGCATCCCCCGGAAGGCATGTTTTCTGCGAATATCCTGAACTGATCCACATACTCTTCCCAGGTGGGAAAAACATTGATGTGGTCCCATGCGATCCCGCTGATGAGGGCGATCTGAGGCTGATACAAATGGAACTTCGGCCGCCGGTCAAGGCAGGAGGACAAATACTCGTCCCCTTCGAATATGGCAATGGAATTATCTTTCGAAAGGCTTACCATGTTTTCGAAGCCCTCCAGTCGCGACCCCACCATATAATCAAACCGGTAACCGTTGTGCCTGAGCACGTGCATGATCATGGAGGTAATGGTAGTCTTTCCATGGCTCCCCGCAACCACCACCCTGGTCTTATCCGCCGTTTCACGGTACAGGAATTCGGGGTAGGAATATACCCTGATCCCCAGTTCCAGGGCTTTTTTCAGCTCCGGATTATCCTGGTGGGCATGCATGCCCAGGATCACGGCGTCGAGGCCGGCAGTGATCCGGTCCGGGAACCAGCCAAATTCGGCCGGCAACAGTCCTTCCTTGATCAATTGTGCTTTGGCCGGATCGAAAATTTCATCGTCCGATCCGGTTATCGTGTTCCCCGTTTGTTTCAGTGCGATGGCCAGGCTATGCATGGCAGCACCGCCAATGGCTATAAAATGAATCCGCATACGCTGAGTTTTATGCCTGCAAACCTAATGTTCTTTTTTATCCCTTGCGACCTAAAAACATAAAGTTATTAACGTGTAACTGCATTCCCGTGTTGTGATATCAGCATGCTGATAAAACAATTGCTTGATTATCTTTGTTTACATGATGCTGTGGCGGTGAAGGATCATAGATTTTAATAGCCAAATATTCCAAACATGAGATTACACGCAATCGAAACCGGCAATTTTATGCTCGACGGGGGAGCGATGTTCGGTGTGGTGCCCAAGGTCCTCTGGGAAAAGGTGTACCCGGCCAATGAAAAGAACCTTTGCAACCTGAGCCTTCGTTGCCTGCTGGTGGATACCGGGGATCACCGGATCCTGATCGATACCGGCATGGGCGCCAAGCAGGATGAAAAATTCACCGGCCATTACAACCTGAACGGGGAGGAAACCCTGGAGGATTCCCTGCAAAAAGCAGGATACCGGAAATCCGACATCACCGGTGTGGTGCTGACGCACCTGCATTTTGACCATTGCGGAGGGGCCGTGGAATGGAGTGCCGATAAAACAACCTATCGCCCTGCCTTTCCCAATGCCAGGTATTGGGTGAGCCAGTTGCAATGGGACTGGGCCATGCAACCCAACCGCCGGGAGAAGCCTTCCTTCCTTGCCGAAAACATTCTCCCGCTTTATCAAAGCGGCCAGCTCACCTTGTTTGAAGAGGGCTTTGCACCCGCTCCCGGAATTGAACTGCGGCTTTTCCATGGTCACACGGCCGGTCTAACGGTTCCCATTATCCATGCACCGGAATGCACCCTGGTATATACCACCGATCTGTTCCCGACCATGGCCCACCTCCCCGTGTCGTGGGTGTGCGGATACGATACCAGGCCCTTGCTTTCGCTGGAAGAGCGGGAAAAATTCCTGCAGGAGGCCCTTGAAAAGGACTATGTCCTGTTCTTTGAGCACGATGTTCACGTGCAATGCTGCCGCCTGCAGATGACCGAAAAAGGGATCCGCGGCACCGGTGCCGGACCGCTTACCGGCTATCTCAGCAACTGAATGAACTCCCGGGCCGTGTAAACCATAAAGGGCCAGAAACATACAACAAAAAGGATTACGGAGAACACGATATCGGTTCGCAGCAACGCCTGCAATCTCCGCTCACCGGTGCGAAAAACCTGAACAGACAGGATCAGTCGCACGAATAATTGCACGATAAAAAAAGAGAATATCCTGATGCCATAGGGATTCAATTGCTGAGCTTCCCTGAAATCAAACCGTACTATTTCGGAAAAACTTCGGGATAATCCGGTACTGGGAGAGGGCGCCCCGGTCAGCCATTCCGATCCCGACGGAACAGGGTGCTTCCGGCCCTCTGCGCTGAAAAGAAGGGAATAAAAGATTATCGAAATGATGATTCCGATAAATATCAGATTAATTATCAAATAGTTATTCCTGAGGAGTTTCGGATTCACCTTCGAGTGCTTTCAGCGTGTCCGTCATTTGCTCCAGGTTATCCGGCGATTGCTGCTCCCATTCGGCAGTATCATTTTCAAGATCCTCGAGAACGTCCTTTGCTTCCTTGCGGAACTCATCAAACGGCCTTTCACCCTCAGCATTCTCACGCAGGATCTCCTTTACAAAGCGGGCGCCATTGCGCGACAGTGTAAAACCCCACACGGAGGCAAAGGTAAGTCCCACAATGGAACAGATCAGTGCGGCGATGATCAGGTTTCGTGGTCCATATCCACGATTGGCCTGTGAAAGTGCCACCAGGCTCAGGACAATACCGATAATGCCAAATACGATGCCAATGTAAAAGGTGCAGGGGAAAATCCCCATGGGTATGGCCAGGATCCCCATTACAAGGCCTGCAATTCCCAAACCCTGCCCGGCGGTACTTTTGTGTTCTTCCATTTTTTGCATGTTTGTATTCAAATATAATGATTATCGCTGAAAAAGCAAAAGGGAATTCAGGCTATTCAACGGCACAACCACTAATTATGCAACGTTTCCAGCAGCACCTCCAGGATCTTCTTCGCCGCAACCGATACGGATGTGCCCGGGCCGAAAATACCCACAACTCCCGATTTATAAAGAAAATCATAGTCCTGGGCCGGAATTACACCCCCCACGATCACCATGATGTCTTCGCGCCCGAGTTTACGCAGTTCCTCGATCACCTGAGGCACCAGTGTTTTATGCCCGCCGGCCAGACTGGAAACACCCAGCACATGAACATCATTCTCCACAGCCTGCCTGGCTGCTTCTGCAGGGGTCTGGAACAGGGGACCGATGTCCACATCAAAGCCGATATCGGCATATCCCGTGGAAACTACTTTGGCCCCGCGGTCGTGACCATCCTGTCCCATTTTGGCGATCATGATACGCGGCTGCCGGCCTTCGCGCCGGGCAAATTCGTGGCACAGGCTGCGCGCCTGCGCATAGCTTTCCTCACCGGCAGATTCGGAGGAATAAATGCCTGAAATGGAACGGATAAATGCTTTGTAACGGCCGCTGACCTTTTCAATGGCAAAGGAAATTTCCCCCAGGGTGGCCCTTACCCTGGCAGCTTCCACCGAAAGTTCCAGCAGATTGCCTTCCCCGGTCTTCACGGCATCGGTAATGCTGTCAAGCGCCTGTTCCACGGCCGACTGATCGCGCTGATCCCTTAATTCCTTCAGCCTCCTTATCTGTGATTCCCTTACGGCAGTATTGTCCACTTCGAGGATATCAATCGGATCTTCCTTGTCGAGCCGGTATTTGTTAACCCCCACAATCGTATCTTTTTTGGCATCGATGCGGGCCTGTTTCCGGGCTGCCGCTTCCTCGATGCGCATTTTGGGCAATCCGGTTTCAATGGCTTTGGCCATTCCGCCGAGTTCCTCGATTTCCTGGATCAGCTTCCAGGCTTTGCCGGGCTATTTCATGTGTCAGGTATTCCACATAATAGGATCCGCCCCATGGATCCACGCATTTGGTAATGTGCGTTTCTTCCTGCAGGAATATCTGTGTGTTGCGGGCAATACGGGCCGAAAAGTCAGTGGGCAGGGCAATGGCCTCATCCAGTGCATTGGTGTGCAGGCTCTGGGTATGTCCCAGTACAGCAGCCATGGCTTCAATACAGGTACGTGCCACATTGTTGAAGGGATCCTGTTCGGTAAGGCTCCATCCCGAAGTCTGGGAGTGGGTGCGCAGTGCCAGGGATTTCGGATTTTTCGGATTGAACTGCTTTACGATCTTGGCCCACAGCATACGGGCTGCGCGCATTTTGGCAATTTCCATGAAATGGTTCATGCCAATCGCCCAGAAGAACGACAAACGGGGTGCAAATGAATCAATATCCAGGCCTGCCTTGACACCGGTCCTCAGATATTCCAGCCCGTCGGCCAGGGTATAGGCCAGTTCAATATCGGCAGTGGCACCTGCTTCCTGCATGTGATAACCCGAAATGCTGATGGAGTTGAACTTGGGCATATGCTGCGAGGTATATTTGAAGATATCGGCAATGATGCGCATGGAGGTTTCGGGCGGATAGATATAGGTATTCCGCACCATGAATTCCTTCAGGATATCATTTTGGATGGTTCCGCTCAGTTCTTCCAGCTTTGCGCCCTGCTCCAGGGCGGCCACAATATAAAAAGCCATAACCGGCAAAACCGCCCCGTTCATGGTCATGGAAACCGACATGTGATTCAGCGGAATCTGGTCGAACAGGATCTTCATGTCAAGGATCGAATCAATCGCCACACCGGCCTTGCCCACATCACCAACCACCCGTTCATGATCGGAATCATAACCCCGGTGTGTGGCCAGGTCAAAGGCCACAGAAAGCCCTTTCTGTCCCGCTGCCAGATTGCGCCGGTAAAAAGCATTGGATTCCTCAGCGGTGGAAAAACCTGCATACTGCCTGATGGTCCAGGGCTGCATGACATACATGGTGGAATAAGGACCGCGCAGGAATGGCGGAATGCCGGCAGCATAGGAAAGATGCTCCATGCCTTCGAGATCGTCCTTGGTAAAAACAGGTTTTACCGGTATCTGTTCTGCCGTCATCCAGGGTTCATTTTCCGGTGATCTGCCTTCCTTTACGGATTCTTAAGGTCCGTTGCAAGTTTCCGGATGGATATGTTTTTAAAATCTGGTTTCATCCGCATTTATTTAATGGACTGTCATGTTTTTCTATTCATTTATTTTTGTCACCCGCTTAAATCCCAAGCTTGAATGGAAATGCTGCAGCGTTTCCAGTACATTGGAATTCACATGGATGAATTCACTGATGCCCTTTTGCTTCAGCTCCTCCATGCAGGCAGGAGCACCGGCCACGACCACGATGGCTTTGCCGCCCACCAGCCTGGCAACTCCGGAACCAGCTCTGGATATTCTTCATCGCTGCTGCAAACCACAATAATGTCTGCTTCGGCCTGCAGGGCGGCGTCCACACCTTCCTTGGCCGATGAAATCCTAAATTGTCAATCACTTCATATCCTGCACAGGCAAAAAAACTGGAGGAAAACTGTGAACGTGCAAGTCGCTTGGCCAGATTGCCATAGGTCAGCATGAAAACCTTCGGTCTTGCCGCCGGGATGTTTCTCCATGGCAGCCTGAGTTTTTCAAAGCCTTCCGCAGCGCGGCCCGGTAAGAGGGGCTCTGCCAAACTGGCCGGATTCGCATCCATTCTGGAAAGGCAATGTCAGGATTCACTTCTTCCCGGATTTTCTCATTATGATTGGGATATTGGTTGGTCCCCACCAGGACTTCTCTTCGGGTGGCAACCATCTCCCGGCGGCGGTGCAACGGTTTTGTTTACCTCTCCCGGATAAAGCCATCCATGAAAGCCCTGGATATACCCTCCATTTTCATCCGTCTTCAGAAAGAGATGCCAGGCGCTTTCAACGAGCGAATCGGTCAGTGCTTCGATATAATAGGAACCGGCTGCAGGATCCACGACCTTATCGAAATAGGATTCTTCTTTCAGGATGATCTGAATATTCCGGGCAATTCGTTCGGAGAAATCACCCGGTTCCCGGTAACAGGAATCATAGGGTTTCACCAGCAATGAATCGCACCCGCCAAGAATGGCTGCCATGGCTTCGGTGGTCAACCGCAGCATGTTGACATTCGGATCATACAGGGTTTTATTCCAATCGGTGGTGATGCTGTGAATAAACACCGGGGTATTTTTGCATGGTCATTGTCAAAGGCGCTGAGCAGAGCTGAAAACAGCAACCGTCGCAGCCCGTACTTTGGCAATTTCCATAAAATAGTCGGACCCTGCACCCAGGTTCCATTGCATGTGCACGGCAATATCCGCGGCACTGATGACCCATGGCGGTAAGCCGGGTAAAATATTCTGCGGCCATGGACAAGTCCGAAGGCCAGTTCCTGAACAAATTGGACCCGGAATCGCTAAACAGATGGCTGTTGACGTGCAAAACCCTGAACTGCGGCAATTCGTTTTCTGCTGCCAGAAGCAACCGGTCCGCCTCTTTGCAAAATCCGTCTTGTTCGGAAATGTAAAATCCACCGGTACGCGTCAGCTGTCCAAGGGGATCATAATCCCAGCGATCCTTTGACTGTGTGGACTGGAATGCCCAATTCATCCAGGGCTTTCAGCAAAAATCCAGGATATCGGTGCTGATTCTCCGGCCATGAAATTCAGCGCTGGTGTTCTTAACGTCAAATCCGGCGATCAGCTTCCTGAAATCATGATAATAGAGATCGCCCTTGGCATTGAGGTCAAAACCTACGGAGGTGACACCACGTTCAACGGCCATTTTGGCTTTCTGAAAGTGGTATCGATATCAAATACCCTGAAATCCTGCCTTATCTCCCAATCATTGCCGGTGGTTTTGTTTCCCCCAGATAAGGGAACTGCCCCGGCAACTGGTGTAGATATGGCAGGTCCACAAGATCCTCCGCAGTATAGATAAGGCTTGACCCTGATGTTATCCAGGGATTTCCAGATCAGTTTCTTCTCATAATCTGCGCCTTTCAGATCTTCTTTGATCCTGGCCTCCCATTCGGCGGTACTTACCGGAGGAAATCCGGTAAAAAGTTTTTCATTCTGTTCTTCCATGTTGATGGTGCTCTGTTTTTAATTGATGATTCCAATGAGGATCCCTTCAGGTCAGATCATTTTTCCGGGATCCACCCATAGATCAAACTGTTCTGCGGTCACCAGACCCAGTTCAATGGCCGTTTCCTTAAGGGTTTTATTTTCCTTATGTGCTTTTTTGGCAATTTTGGCCGCATTTTCATAGCCGATATGCGGATTGAGGGCTGTCACCAGCATCAACGAGTTCTGCAAGATGTTGCCTGATGATTTCGTGGTTGGGAACCATGCCCACTGCACATTTGTCATTGAAGGAAACACAGGCATCTCCCAGTAATCGAGCCGACTGCAATACATTGGCGGCGATCAGGGGCTTGAACACATTGAGCTCAAAATGTCCGTTCATTCCTCCGATAGAAACCGCCACATCGTTGCCGATCACCTGGGCACAGACCATGGTGAGCGCTTCAGGTTGTGTGGGATTCACCTTGCCCGGCATGATGGATGACCCGGGTTCATTGTCGGGTATAATGATTTCCCCTATCCCGCTTCGTGGTCCCGAGCTGAGCATGCGAACGTCATTGGCAATTTTCATCAGCGCCACGGCTGATCTCTTCAGCGCAGCACTCAGTTCCACCATGGCATCATGAGCGGCCAGGGCTTCAAATTTGTTGGGAGCGGTGATGAACGGATGTCCGGTAAGCTCTGCAATTTTCGCGGCCACCAGCACATCATATACCTTTGGGTGCGTTGAGTCCGGTTCCCACCGCCGTACCGCCCAGGGCAAGTTCCCTCACCATTTCCAGGGCATTGCGGATGGCCCGCATGGAATTGTCGATTTGCTGTACATAGCCCGAAAATCTCCTGTCCAAGCGACAAGGGTGTGGCATCCATGAAATGGGTACGGCCGGTTTTCACCATATTCTTGAATTCCAGCGATTTACGGTGAAGTGTATCCCGCAGTTTTTGCATCCCGGGCAGGGTAACCTCTACCGCCATCCTGTAAGCTGCAATATGCATGGCTGTGGGAAAGGTATCGTTCGATGACTGTGATTTATTGACATCATCGTTGGGATGCAGGATCTTTTTTTCGTCGGTGAGTGATCCTCCCGACAAGAACATGGGCCCGGTAGGCGATCACTTCGTTCACGTTCATGTTCGATTGTGTGCCCGATCCGGTTTGCCAGATGACCAGCGGAAACTCATCATCAAGCTTTCCTTCCAGGATTTCGTCGCATACAGAAGCGATCAGATCACTCTTTGCGGCCGGTTAATACGCCCAGATCGGCGTTTGCCATGGCTGCTGCCTTTTTCAGATAGGCAAAGGCATGGATGATCTCCCGGGGCATGCTGGCTTCGGGTCCGATACTGAAATTATTTCTCGACCGTTCGGTTTGTGCACCCCAGTAACGATCGGCAGGTACTTTGACCTCACCCATGGTGTCATGTTCGATTCTGTATTCCATATAGTATGTTTAGAGGTATAGCGGTTTATAGGTTCAGCGGTCTGGTTAAACAACTTCCTTGATCCGTTCGGCGGGAATCGCAATCACGGCCTTATACTTTCCTTCCACAATGGGTCGCTGAAGAAGCCTTGGGTTCTGAACAATAATTTTCATCCATTCTTCCTGCGTGAAAGTCTTCCCCTTCAGCTCCCTGCGGTATATTTCCTCCTGCGTGCGGATCACCTGTGAAGGCTTCAGGTTAAGTTTCATCAGCAGGGCGCGGAGCACATCCACTCCCAGCGGAGTGTCAAGATAATGTATCACCCTAAATTCATATCCGTTTTCTGTAAGGTATTGCAAGTCCCTCACGACTTTTGGCACACCTGGGGTTATGATAAATGTTGAGCATGGGTTATTTTCCTGCAAATTCCATGAGAAAAGCTTTGATAAAGGCATTGATATCGCCATCCAGCACACCCTGTGTGTCGGATGTTTCATAGTCGGTGCGCAGATCCTTTACCAGCCGGTACGGGTGCAATACATAACTCCGGATCTGTGATCCCCACTCGATCTTTTTCTTCTTGCCCTCGATCTCCGCCTGCTTTTCCATTCTTTTCCGGAGTTCCATCTCATACAAATGAGACTTGAGGATCCGCAGGGCGTTTTCCTTATTCTGAAGCTGAGAGCGGGTTTCAGTATTATCAACAGTAATCCCGGTGGGCAAATGCCGCACGCGGACTCCTGTTTCCACTTTATTTACATTTTGTCCTCCTGCCCCGCCCGATCTGAAATAATCAAACTCCAGGTCCGCAGGATTGATAATGATTTCAATGTCATCGTCCACCACCGGTGAAACAAAGACCGAAGCAAAGGAGGTGTGCCGCTTATGATTGGCATCGAATGGAGAAAGCCTCACCAGCCGGTGCACCCCGTTTTCGGCCCTCAGGTATCCGTAAGCATAATCACCGTCGAACTCGAGGGTAACCGATTTGATGCCGGCGTCATCTCCCTCCAGAAAACTTATTTCACGTACCTGGTAGTTATTCCGCTCTCCCCAGCGGATATACATGCGCATGAGCATTTGGGCCCAGTCCTGGCTCTCCGTACCTCCGGCACCGGAATTGATCTTGAGAATGGCCCCCATCCTGTCCTCATCGTTGCGAAGCATATTGCGGAATTCCAGGTCATCCACCAGCTTCAGCACGGCAGCATAGTCCCTGTCAATTTCAGCCTCGGTGGCTTCGCCTTCCTTATAGAAATCATAAATTACTATCAGGTCTTCCAGCGCTTTCTGCAGCTGATGGTAAACAGAGGTCCAGCTTTTCAGCAGGGAGATCTCTTTCAGTTTCTTCTCGGCTTCTTTCGGATCGTTCCAGAATTCCGGGGCGTGGGTCTTTTCTTCCTCTTCCCTGATCAGGGCAAGTTTACGGTCAATGTCAAAGATACCTCCCCAGGGCGGTGGTGCGCTCTGTTAACCCTTTAATTTGTTCAATAGTGACCATGACCTTTGCTTTATTAGTGAGCGACAAATGTAAGAAAAATAATGGTGCCAAGGATGATTCAATCCTCCGGGGCAGTATCCTCCAGAAATTCCTGCATCACCTCCATCTCATACCCGCGCGATGAACCATAACGGGCCAGTTTGGCCCAGATCTCCCTGCGGGAACCCTTTAACGACTTCCGCTTTTTTGCGAGCTCCCTGCCCACCATGCTCCGGTATTCGTCCCGGTCGATCTCCCTGATGACCTCCTCACAAACAACCCTGGCAATGCCCTTTTGCTGCAGAAAATACCTGATCTTGATGGTCCCCCAGTGATCGAATTTGATCTTGTCCTTAACAAATGCCCTGGCATAGCGATGTTCATCAACAAATCCTTCAGATTTCAGCTTTTCCAGGATCTCCGTCTGCTGCTCCTTACTGATGTCCCATCGTTTCAGCCATGCGATCATGTCGGCAGGACATTTTTCCTGCCGGCTGCAGATCTGGCGTAATTTTTCCAATGCCTGTCCGGGTTCCATAGGTATATTATTTTCTTCCCCTGATCATTCTGGGCTTGCCATTCAAATCCGACCTGATCTCCATGCCATAAAAACCTGTGCTTTTTAACAGCCTGATCGTTTCGTGGGCGAAATTCTCATTGATTTCCAGGTACAGCATCCCTCCATCCTCCAGATATTTTCGTCCCAGCAGGGCAATGCTCCGGTAATAGCGCAACGGATCATGATCGGGCACATACAGCGCGATGTCCGGCTCAAAATCAAGCACGTTCTTTCGCATAAATGCCCTTTCCAGTTCTCTTACATAGGGAGGATTGCTGACGATCACCCGGTATTTTGCAGGCAGCACCGCGCTGCTGTCGAGCAGATCGAACCTGAAGAAATTTACCCTCGCCTGGTTGGTTTGGGCATTCAACCGGGCAACAGACAGGGCATCCTCTGAAACATCACAGGCTGACAGGTCATGTCGGGGGAGGTTTACCGCCAGTGAGACCGCGATGCATCCGCTGCCAGTGCCGATATCGAGGATCCCGGACGACCGGTCGCTTTCCTCCAGCAGGATCCATTCTACCAGTTCCTCCGTTTCGGGTCGCGGGATCAACACCCGGCTGTCGACCTGAAAAGAAAGTCTGTAAAATTCCGCACTCCCGGTAATGTACTGAATGGGCTCCCAATTTTTGAGCCTGGCCAGTACCTGAAGGAATTTTTCCCAATCCTCTATAGAAATTGGTTCATGACCCTTAAGATGAATGTCAATTTTACTGTAATTTAGCAATTGTTCGGTAGCGAGGTAAATCATGTTGCGGATCTCATCGTCGGAATAATATCCCGACAATTCCTGCCGGAACATGGCCATTACTTCTGAAAGCGTGTGAACCATTTCCATGTTGTAAATTTATAAAAAAGAAAGTGACTTCAGGAATTCCACAGGAGATGTATATGCAACGATGCCTCGACCTGGCAGCGCTCGGGCTGGGGAATACCGCCCCCAACCCGTTGGTGGGATCAGTGATCGTGTATAACGGGCATATCATCGGGGAAGGTTTTCACCGTGTTTTCGGGGGTCCGCACGCCGAGGTCAATGCCGTGCAGGCTGTAACCGATAAGTCATTGCTTTCCCGCTCGGTACTTTATGTCAACCTGGAACCCTGTTCCCACAGCGGCAAAACCCCGCCCTGCGCCAATATGATCCTTGAAGCCGGGATCACCGGGGTAGTGATCGGCACAACCGATCCGAATCCGCTGGTATCGGGCAATGGCGTCAGAATGCTGGAAAAAGCCGGCGTTAAGGTGACTTCCGGCGTTTTGCAGCAAGAGTGCCTTGCGCTGAACAGGCGCTTTTTTACCTTCCACAACCACAAACGTCCCTATGTTATTTTAAAGTGGGCGCAAACCCTTGACGGATTTATAGATGTTTTGCGCGATATTCCCGGTGTTCAGCAACCCACCTGGATATCGAACGAGATATCGCGCATGCTGGTGCACAAATGGCGCAGCGAAGAGCAGTCGATCCTGGTGGGTACCCAAACCGCGCTCCTCGACAATCCCCGGCTCAATGTGCGGGAATGGCCGGGAAATTCACCCCTCAGAATGGTCATTGACAGGACGCTCCGGTTGCCAAAAACCCTGCACCTGTTTGACAATTCCTCCCCAACCCTGGTGTTCAATGCCGTAAAAGACTCCCTGGAAGATCAAACCCGGTACGTTCGCCTCGATTTTAACGGCCATTTTCTGGAGCACCTGCTCAACGACCTGTATTCCCGGGGCATACAATCTGTTTTGGTTGAAGGAGGACGTAAATTACTCGACAGTTTTATTCAGGAGGGTTTATGGGATGAAGCGCGTGTATTTGTCGGCCATAAACGGTTTGAAAACGGAATCCCCGCACCGTTGATCCGGGAGGTGGCGCCTGAGGAATACCGGATCAGGGAGGACCGTTTATTTTTCTACCGGCGTCAATAACAATTTTTCGATTTTTGCGTATTCAATACTAAATTAACTATTTACAAACAGAATACTTCCGGCAATACTAATAACCTCCGTTTATGAACAACCATTCCAGACTTCTGGTAATCATCGTTACCGCATGTCTTCCGCTTGTTGCCTTTACTCAAAACGCAAAACAGTATTACAAGACAGGCCTCACCTTTGTGGAGGCAGGAAATTATCAGGATGCCATCGATCAGTTCACCAAAGCACTGGACCTGGAACCCGAATACACCCAGGCGTATGTGGAAAGGGCAAGGTCCTACGAGGCTTATGGTGATCTGAAAAATGCCGCAGACGATCTGAAACGGGCGCTGGTTTTTGAACAGAAAGAACCGGAACTCTATTATGATGCCGCCCGGGTAAATTTCAGCCTTGAACGATACAAGGATGCCCTGCAGCTGGTTACCCAGAGTACAGAGCTTGACAGGAAATCGGAAGCTTCTTTCCGTCTTCTGGCCCGCATTCAGTTGGCCCTGGAGGATTACTCCAATGCCCTGGTGTCCATCAACAAGGCGCTGACACTGAAGGATAATCCCGAGAATAATTTTTACCGCGGCCAGATCTCGGAAAAAATGAAAAATTATATCCAGGCGGAAACCGATTATACGAAGGCGATCTCCAAAAACCAACAGTATGCCGAAGCCTACCTGGCACTGGCAGGGCTCAGGCTTCAGATGGATAAGCCGCAAGAGGCCATGGAAAGCTGCAATACACTGCTTGCACTGGAACCCCTTAACAAAGAGGCTCTCCTGATCCGCAGCCGGATCTATGCAAAACTTACCGAGTATCCGAAGGCCATTGACGATATGTCGAAAATTCTTTTCAATAATCCTGATGACAAGGAGATGTACCTTGTCCGCGGCAATTACTATCAGGAATTTACCCAGCACCAGAATGCCATTAATGATTTTTCCAAGTCCCTGCTGATCGACCCGAAATTCCCTGAAGCCATTTATAAAAGAGCCTTTTCCTATGAGCAGGTTGGCGATTTTAAATCTGCCATCAAAGACTATGAAACACTCACCCTCCTGTCGGCCAATGATCTGGTTGCCCAACAACACCTGAATGAAGCCAAAAAAAGGCTGTTCGAATTGAACCGCGAATCCGCTGCACCCAGGATTAACCTGTTGGAACCGCAAGTATTCGGTGATTCCACGCTGAAAATCGCAAAAAACAAGACTGCCATTTCCCTGCGGGGAAAAGTTACCGATGCGAGTGAAATCAGCACGGTGCTGGTCAATAAAGTACCTGCCACTTTTTTTAAGAGCGGTGAAGGATTTGAGTTTACCGCAGACATTGATATCTCTGTCACCGATTTTGTTACGGTGGTGGCCAGTGATGTTTACGACAATACCAAAACAGGTCTTTATGTAATTACCCGTACCGAGATAGATCCTCCGGGCATTTCCATTCTGGCGCCCTATGCCTCCGATAACGGCGAGATCTACCTGGATACCGACAATGCCAACCTTTACATCGAAGGAAGCATTTCAGATGAAAGCACCATCAAATCGATACTCATTGACGGCGTGGCAGCCAGTTTTACGCTCGAAGACCTGAATCCCAGATTTTCTGCCACTATTAATGTGGCCAATAAAAACAAGTTCACGGTAACCGCCATGGACAATTACGGCAACGACACCACGGTTTCTTTTGTGCTGAACCGGGAGGGAGTATCCCTGCTCGAAGCCAATCCCATGGGCCGTACCTGGGTGGTGTTCATTGAAAACTCAAACTATGAGACCTTCCCCAGCCTCGATGGTCCGGCCAAGGACGTTACGCTGATGCGTTCGGCACTGGCCAGGTATGACATCCACAAGTTAATCCACAAGCAGGACATGACCAAAAAGGAAATGGAAAGGTTTTTCTCGATCGAGCTCAGGGACCTTCTCCGCAGCAACAAGGTGAACGCATTGCTGATCTGGTATGCCGGGCATGGAAAATTTATCAATGAAACGGGCTACTGGATCCCGGTTGATGCAAAGCGTGACGATGAATTCACTTATTATAATCTGAATGCCCTGCGGGCCTCGCTGCAATCCTATACCAATTACATCACCCACAATCTGGTGATCACCGATGCCTGTGAATCGGGACCGACATTTTACCAGGCCATGCGCGATGCCCCAAAAGAAAGAAATTGCAACGACTGGGAAGCAGTGAAGTTCAAATCATCCCAGGTGTTTTCTTCCGCCGGTTATGAACTGGCCGTCGACAATTCGCAGTTCACCAAAACTTTTGCCAATACCCTGGCGAATAATCCTGATGCCTGTCTCCCTATCGAATCGATTGTCAACAAGGTAACGGCGGCAGTTTCCCAAAGCAACCAGCAGAAACCGAAATTCGGGAAGATATCCGGTCTGCAGGATGAGGATGGCACATTCTTTTTCATGTCGAAGAAATAACAACTGGCCATACCGCTTCAGGGATCACTATTCATACCGCCATGCGCAAAAAATTTCACAGTCCGGCTATTCTCCGCTCACTTTTGTGGCTTGTCCTGTCCATGGGACCAGGCAGCCTTTTATCACAGACCTATTTTTTTGACAATTACAGCACCCCGCAGGAGTTTGAATCAAAAGTGTATTCCATCTTACAGGACAATCAGCATTATGTATGGCTGGGAACCCAGACGGGCGTATCAAAATTTGACGGCAATTCTTTTGTTTCCTACTCCGGTGACAACGATCTTGCCCAGGGGGGAGTAAGGGTACTGTTCACCGACAAGGACCAGGTGCTCTGGATGGGTCACGAGGGAGGCGGGATCACCCGGTACAAAGACAAATCGTTTGAAAAGATCGCTTTGTTCGATACCCTCATCCGCTCCAACATTACTTCCATCTGTCAGGATCGTGACCATCAGATCTGGATCACCACCGAGCGTGACGGTGCCCTCAGGATCAAAAATCCCGGTGAGTCGGTGGCATCACTTGAATATGAACATTATCTGAAAGGTCAAAGCCTGGGCGACCAGGTATTCAACAGTCTGGTAACTTCCTCCGGCGACCTGTATTTTATCACCAACGTGGGGATCAGAAAATACAACAGGTCCGGCAACTCTTTTGAGATTTATGCCCCCGAAGGGTTGTTTACCTATTTTCCGACTTCGGTGATGTATGAGGACCGCAAGGGCAACCTCTGGTTTGGAACCTATAACGGCGGCCTGTCGAAACAGAATGCCGTAGATCATAAGTTTGAATACATCGATACCCGGAACGGACTGGCTTCCAACTGGATTACCTGCATTACCGAGGACAGCAAAGGAAACTTATGGGTCGGGCACTGGAAGGATGATGCCAATATGGGGGGAATCAGCCGGATCGCCCCGGACGGACATATCAAAGTGTTCAATACCACAAACGGACTGCATGATGACCATATCTGGTGCATCCGGGAGGATGAAGAAGGCAACATGCTGATCGGCACAACGGAACAGGGCCTTGAAATATTCAAGGGCGAAAGGTTTGTAAGTTTTTCCCTCTCAGACGGATTGCTGAACAATCAGGTATATGCCGTTGTGGAAGATGCGCAGGGACAGATCTGGTTCGGCACCGGACTGGGAATCTCCGTTTTTGCCGGGGAAGGCCGGGAACCGGCATTCGAGCATTATAACCAGTCGAACAAATTCATCAGCAATCAGATCAGGTTCTTCAGAAAAGATCAGCAAAACAACATCTGGATTGGTACCGCAGACCAGGGTATCTACCTGTACAGCGCCACCCGGAAACAATTGGTGGCACAACCCCAGATCAACAACAACATCTCTTATCCGATCCTGGCGAAAGGCATTACCGCTCTTGAAATTGGCGGTGAAGGACATTTATGGATCGGGACCATCGATGGTCTGGTGGAATATGACATCACGAAAGACCGCTATGTGGCCACCCATACCCAGAGCTCGGGCCTGGCCGGCAACCAGATCACTGCCCTGTATACCGATTCCAAAGGTGATTTATGGATTGGCTCCGACAATAAAAAAGGCCTTACCCACCTGCACCAGGGAGTATTTACCATTGTTAAAAAACTTGGTGAGGTGGCTCCTACCTGCATTACGGAAGACAGAAACGGAAAAATCTGGATCGGTACCCAGACAAAAGGAGTAGCAGAGCTGACAAATGATTCGGTAAGATATTATGGCATTCAGGACGGACTGTTGTCCAATCTCATCCATTTGCTGATCTGTGATGAAGCCAACCAGATATTTGTGGGTACCAACCGCGGATTGAACCGGATCGACCAGACCAGCCATAAAATATTGTCCTATACCCGCAGGATTGGCTTCACCGGCATTGAAACCAAAGGTAACGCCGGATATATCGATAATAAGGGATATCTCTGGCTTGGAACGGCAAACGGTGCCATGCGATGCGATTTAGCCCTTCTTGCCCTGGAGGATTCTGCCCGGCATGCGGTACAGATCAGTGACATGCTGGTGAAAGGGATCGGAACGGAAATGACGCGCGGAAAAAGGTTCACCAGCAATGACAACGATATCACATTCCGGTACATCAGCATATCGCTCACGAATCCTGATGCGATCACTTACCAGGTCATGCTGGAAGGACTCGACGATACCTGGCGGGATCAGAAAAATGAAAAATCCATTACGTTTCTCAAACTGCAGCCGGGACGATATACCTTCAGGGTGAGGGCGAGAAACGGTCAGGGTGAATGGACTGCAGAACCCTCCGGCTATAGCTTCCGGATACTGGCCCCCTTTTATCAGCGCGGCTATTTCATTTTTACCATCACCCTCCTTATACTGGCCTCCATCATTGCTTTCATAAGGATCAGGGAAAGAAACCTGTTACAGGAAAAGAAAATTCTCGAAGAAAGGGTGAATGAGCGAACCCAGGCCCTTTCGGTGGCCAATGAGGCATTATCGGTAAGAAACAGGGACATTACCGACAGTATCACCTATGCCAAACGCATCCAGTTTGCCATCCTCCCCCCTGATATTCCTTTTAACAACACTTTTATTCTTTTCAAACCCAAGGATATCGTGAGTGGTGATTTTTACTGGATGAATTCTGCGGGCGGCAAGGAATTCCTGATTGCTGTGGATTGCACGGGCCATGGCGTGCCGGGCGCTTTCATGTCGTTTATCGGATTCACCTCCCTGAACAAGATCATCATCGAACAGGGAATTTACAAACCATCCTCCATCCTGGAGCGGCTGAATGAAGAAGTGGCCACAACGCTTCATCAGAAGGGCGAAGATATTGTGAATGATGGGATGGATATCGCCCTGGTCGCTTATTCCCCTGCAACCGGTTTGCTGGAGTATTCAGGCGCATTCAATCCCCTTATCCTCATCAGAAAAGGCGAGATCATGGAAACCAAGGCGGATCGTTTTGCCATAGGGCGCACCACCGGCAAAGAGAAGAACTTCACGAACCATGAAATAATAGTGGAAAAGGGCGACTCCCTGTATATCTTTTCAGACGGCTATGCCGATCAGTTCGGAGGGCCCGACAGCAAGAAATTCAAGACCTCCGCCCTGAAGGAACTGTTTGCCGGTATTGGCCACCTCGACATTGACCGGCAAAAGGAGATACTCGACCACAATTTTGAATCGTGGAAAGAACAACAGCAACAGATCGACGATGTGCTGATCATCGGACGAAAATTCTAGGTTTCATTATCCCGCGCGGAGCGTAGTTTTCTTAACTAAGCCTTCTCTGCCGCTGGGCGTTGTTTACTTAACCATTGCCGTCAACTTAATTTCTAAGTGTTAGTTTTTTTGAATTATTTTCTATTTAACCTTTTCAGGGGCAACGCCCCGTGACGTTCCAGCACAGGGTGGAGTGAAACGGAACCCTGTGAGTGAATCAGATTAAATTATTAAGCGCTGAAAGTGCGCAACATTCAAGCTAAGCGTAGTTTTCTTAACCATAGCCGTCAACTTAATTTCTAAGTGCTAATTTTTTTGAATTATTTTCTATTTAACCTTTTCAGGGGCAACGCCCCGTGACGTTCCAGCACAGGGTGGAGTGAAACGGAACCCTGTGAGTGAATCAGATTAAATTATTAAGCGCTGAAAGTGCGCAACATTAGGCTACATCCCCGCTAGGCGTAGTTTTCTTAACTACGCCTTTGAAGTATAATTATTAATTATTGTATGTTATTTGGAATCCCTCTAAATTGCAATTTCCATTTGCATTTTATTTTTGATTTCAATAAATTAGTTTCATAATTATTCGGGAAAGGTTTTTGGAAAGATGGAATAAGTTAAGAGAAATTTGATTGACCTAAACCGAAATCAAAATTGTTTTTGTATTGAATTTTGATGTTTTATCAGATATTCAATGTGATATGTTATTGTCAAATGCTAAGTTTATTTATTGAGAATTGCAGCAATTGTAATTTAAATAAATCGGCAGTAATTATACTATTCATACACATAAATCTATTTGGCATGAAAATACATCTTTTGCTGCTCATTTTTGGACTCATTGGTTTGATCCAAACAGCCCGTTCGCAAAACTTCACTTTTGCATATGATAATGCGGGGAACAGATACTTAAAAGACGTGGTTACTTTGAAATCCACAGAATCAGTTCATAATGATCCAACTCAAAAACAGGACACCGCAAGATATCAGGAGTTACTGGGTGAATTAAGAGTAATCCTGTATCCTAATCCAACAAGGGGGAGAATTATAATCGAACTTCAAAATCTCGATCCCACAAACCAATCAGAAGTATTTGTCACAGACAATTCCGGAAAAGTTCTTTATAAACAAAAAGGGTTACAACAAAGTAATGAAATAGATCTTTCTTCCTTCAATCCCGGAATGTATTTTCTCAACATCCATGTGGGAACCGTGATTTCAGAGTGGAAAGTAATCAAAGAATAAAGTTCAAGTGAAATCCCATTTTTCAAACACCCTAAAACCAATTATATGAAAAACTCCATCATTGTTCTGATTGTGTGCAGTATATTGACCTTTTCTGCAAACGCACAAATAAAAATCATTTCGAATGGTAATGTGGGAATCGGAAAGGATTTACCAGTCCAGAAACTGGATATTAACGGATCGATCAGGGGAAATCAGACAGCAGGTGCAATTAACATCCAGACTGACATAGGATATACCAGGATTGGATCAGTAAATTCCTGTTTCTCCCACTTTTATACGGACCTGCCCTTTTATTACTTTAACAAAGGGATTAATGTGAATGGAAAGATCACAAGCTATACATCTGTGGACCTTGTTCTTTGCACAAGTTCGAACTTTTACCCGCGAGTCACCATAAATAGTTCAAACGGTAATGTGGGTATTGGGAAGACCCCTGATCCTGCCTATATGTTGGATGTAAATGGAGATATAGCTTCCAGAGGGGTTAAAGTGACTTCTGATATACGCTTAAAGGATAATATCAGAAACATGGATCATAGTCTAAACAGAGTTATTCAGTTACAGCCAATACAATTCAATTATAAACCAAATAGTACGAAATATGGACAGAATAACAGTTCAGATTCAACAACTGTTGATCCGGAAGTCAATGCAGCGATGAATGCATATTATAAACAAAACCGATATGGATTCTCCGCGCAGGAAGTTCAAAAAGTTTATCCCGATTTGGTTACAAAAGATGCCAATGGCTATTTAAGCGTTGATTACATTGGGCTTATCCCTGCTTTAGTCGTGGCGATTAAGGAACAACAGGCCAGGATTAGCGAACTTGAAAAGAAACTTAATGCAATTAGCACAAACAAAAGCAATTGATTTTAGTCCAGGAATCTTGTCGAATTCACTTTTAAAACATTTGCCATGAGAGCGTTATTTGTACTATTACTTCCTGTTTCTTTGCTATTTATATATGCGCCCAATATAAAATCTCAAACACCCGCAAAAAGTTTTACTTTAAATACAACCGTGCAGGGTGGAACATACACTGCGCGTGATTGGATCCTGTTACAACCATCTTTTGCCACCACTAATGGCTTTGATTTTACCGCTCAAATCAATGAAGATTTGCAATTCCCTGTTAATTACCAAACCAGTCAGCTCCCAATAAACAGAACTCTTGACTTGACCCTGCCTGTCGGAACACTTCCCGGAAATCTGGATATAAGTTCATTAGGTGATGCAGTTTATTCAATTCCTATTAGTCTGCCACCAGGTACTGCAGGATTGCAGCCCGAAATTGGCATAAGTTACAACAGTCGGGGCGGTAATGGATTTCTGGGTGAACATTTGGGTTTATCAGGTTTTTCAGTCATTACCCGTTGTCAGCAGGACCAATTCAATGACGGTAAAACCATGCCAGTAAACCTCGATAATGATGACAGACTTATGATGGATGGCCAGCGACTTGTCCTGATAAATGGCACTTGGTGTTCAGCAAATTCCGAGTACCGGACACAGGAGGAAACCTTTGCCATCATTAAGTATTTGGGAAGCTATTTTACGGTTGAAACACCCGATGGCTATACACGCTATTATGGCGAAGTTGCTTCATCTAGGCTTACAAACAGCAGTGGAGCTATTTTATCATGGCATTTGAGCAAAATCACTGACGTCTTTGGAAACAGCATAATTTATTCTTACAAAAAGATGCCGCAAACCAATGAAATATTGCCGGATCATATCGAATATACAAAAACTAACTCTTTTGACGCCTACAACAAAATAGAGTTTTATTTTGATAATAACAGAAAGGATAGTATACCATGTTTTTCAGCAGGCATAAGAATCGGAAAACAATACCTGCTAAGGAAAATATCTATTTTTTCAATGGATAGTAAGGAAAAAGAATATTTGTTCAATTATTTCAAAGGGAATAACAATGTTACATACCTCAATAATATTGTTCTCATTGGCAGAAATGGTGGAAAACTAAATTCAACGCAATTGAATTGGGAAAGCCGTCCGGATGCAAATTTCTATAATGATTATGAGGTTTACAGAGAGGAAAGTACTGATCTGACAAATTACTCATCTGCTCAAATTATGACTGTCCTAAGTAAGCTGACGAAACAACAAAGGATTTATAACCTGGCAGAAATTGACGGAGATGGTAAAACCGACATAGTCATATTGCCAACAGAGTATAATACCAACAGAAATATTTTTACGAAATACAGGGGACTGAATCAGTCGCGTACCAATACAATGCCTTCCGGATATAAAAATATACTCTCCGTGGATTTCGATGGAGATACGCGGACTGAACTCTTATTCCATAATGGCAGGCTTAGAAACGGATCCATTTACCTGGGTCAAACTCCTTCCCCTTCTGGAGATTCCCTGACAAATACCAATTGTACGTTTCAGATCTGGAGGTGGGATGATGCCACATCAAATTATCAAACTATTTCTACCTCCATCAATTATGGTATCGGATCATTACAGGCAGGAACTTATCAGCTATTTCCCGGTGATTTTGATGGGAACGGTACCTTTGATCTTTTGTTCGTAAGTCCTACCTATTACTACGTTTACCTATCGCAAAGAACCTCATCAGGATTTCTATTTGAAAGAAAATCTGAAGGGGTTAACAATCTGGGGATTTGTGATTATTTTGTTTGTGATTACAACGGAGATCGGAAGCATGAGCTTATTTCAGTAAATACATCAGGTGCATCTGTTTCAACATTCGTTTATAATGCTGCTAATCAGATCTATCTGATCAATACTGTGCAGGTTTCAACAATTATTAAAAAGATCAGCAATTATCCTGTATCTTTTGGTGATGTCAATAATGATGGCAATATGGATTTTTTTTATAATAAAAAAGTATATTATTCAAATGGACTGTTGCAGACGATAACCAATTCTGAGAATCAAATTGGGACGTATGAAAACAGTTTTCTTGGGCTTGACCATAATACTGACGGTAAAAGTGAGTTTTGCAGAACTGTCTTTAACGGCGCAGGCGCCAACGAGATTGTATATAGATACTATGATGGCAGTATATTGAGCGAATCGGAATATATAGCACTGAATGAATATTATATTCCTTACCAGTTTATGTTTGCCGATTTTAATGGTGATGGATTCAGTGAGAAACTATACAATTATATATTTGTTGGGCCAACCGGATTATATGATTATCCGCATGTTGTCCATCGATCAGTTGTCTCAAAAACAACTACTAGCCCAGGGGATAAATCAGATATGCTGGTCAAACGGATCACAGATGGCCTGAATAATAGAACTGATTTGGTGTACGATATGATGAACTCAAATGGTATGTGCAATAAAACAGAGAATAATTCTATAAATAACCCTGTTGCAACCATAACACCTTCCTTTGTGGCGGTCAAGCAGGTAATCAGAGATAACGGCGTTGGAACAAGACAAACCATAACCTATTCCTATCAAAATGCCAGATATTATTTTCAGAAAGGGCTGCTTGGTTTTGCATCTTTTACAACTTCTGACGATGCTTCGAAATTGAAAACTGTTCAACAACAGAACTATGAAAGCACTTTTTACAATATGTTTCCCTATTCCTATGAGATCAAAACAATAGCTGGAGACACCTTAATATCAGGCTTTTACCCGGAATATAATGTTCATAATTACAATCGTACCGGTCAGAAAAGCTACTATTCATACCTTGGGAGTGCTACCGCAAACGATTTTCAGAATAAGCAGAAAATCATGGAAAACTACACTTACAGTTCTTCTGATTTTAGTCATGGTAACTGGAGCACCCGATTGGTTAATTATATTACTTATGTAACAGGAGCTGACATTGAGGACGGTCGGTTGACGACAAATAGGGTTGCTGAAAGCTTTAATAATAATAAGTTCTATCGAATAAAATCAATTGTACATATTAGAAAAAGGAATGATTATTTTGCAGAACATAAATCAAAATTGGAATTTGGTTTTATAAATAGTACCACCCCTGTAATTGATAAGGAGTATACATATTGGTTCCAAAATGGAGTTGAAGACGGTGATGTAGACACAATAGTGTTCACCTATAATACTTTGGGCAATAAAACATCGACAATAAAAAGATTCGGCAATATCAGTCGCTCTGAAAGCTATATTTATGATCCAAAAGGAAGATTTATTGAGAACTATACAGATCCGTTATTGAATAAAACTTCTTTCATTTATACGAACAATGGACTCTTAAGATATGGCAGCGACCCGAACAAGATAGAAACCTACAGGATCTATGATGAATTTGACCGTCCTGTCGAATCATCCACATCGGATCGGATCATGAATACCGTGACATATAACTGGAAGCCTTTGTCGGGAGATGATGATGCCCCAGCCAATGCATTGTATTATACACTGGCAACCCAAACAAACAAACCTGCTGTTAAAACATACTATGACATGTTAGGCAGACAATTGCGGGTCATTGGCACAGCCATTAACAATAAACTGGTTTTTAAAGATATTCAGTATAATGCCAAAGGTCAGATGACTTGTGAAAGCGATCCGTATTTCAAAGGAGATCCATCGAAATGGATTTATTATAGTTACTATACGGATGGACGATTAAAAACGCAGCGCTTGGACAATGACTTGAAAAAGTTTACATTTACCTATATCAACAATACAGTGAAGCAAACCCAGGTAAATACCGGTCAGATTTACACCAAGACCGTTGATGCCCAAGGATTAATAATCAATGCCTCAGACCCTGCCGGTACGATTAGTTATCAGTACTTTTCATCAGGACTCCCCAGAATAATCACTGCTCCTCAGAATGTTACCACTTTTGAATACGATAAATACGGAACAAAAAAAACAATCAATGATCCAAATGCCGGATTATACGAATACCAGTATAACGCTTTCGGAGAGCTGATCTATCAAAAGGACCCAAAAAATAACTGGTTCCGGATAACCAATGCAGACCGGTTGGGAAGGCCATTAAAAAAGACCTCCTCTGATGGAAGTATCGTGAATTATGACTACGACACAGATTTCAAAGGAGTTTTGTGCAAAGTCACTCACTCCAACGGCATGATTTCTGAATTTAAGCATGATAACCTGGGAAGGGTAGTTTTACAGGCAGAAACTATCGAGGGTTTAAAATTCGAGACTTCTTTCCGGTATAATGATTTCGGTGATCTTGAGCGGGTAACCTATCCTTCGTCTTTTGAGGTGAAATACGCTTACGATTCTAAGGGCTATCTTTACCAGATCTCACGATCAGACAATAATAATATTCTATGGACTGCCGGAGATGTAAATGCACGTGGGCAGTTTTTGGGTTTCAGGTTGGGTAACAGCTTTGACCGGACTTTTAATTATGATGATTATGGGATGGTTACCAAAATCACAACAGGTAGTGTACAATCATTGGATTATCAATTTAATACAGAAACCGGTAATCTGGACTGGAGAAAAAACAATAAAAACGGACAGCAGGAATATTTTACCTACGATTCTCAGCTCGACAGACTTAAATCATGGCGAGTCGGAACGGGCACGCAATATTATGCGAACTACAAGACTGACGGTACAGGTCGTTTAAGCGATAAAACCGATGCAGGAACCTATAACTATAATTCGTCCCCGGACATTCATCAGGTTACCGGATTGACCGGAAATCCAGGGACCTATACCAATGCGCTTTGCACTATCAATTATACCGCTTTCAACAAAGTTGATTCGATCTTCGAAACAGGAAATTACAGGCTGAAATTTAAATATGCTGCCGATGAACAGCGGCGTGTAGGCAGGTTATATAATAGCAGTAATAGCAAAATTAAGGAAACCATTTATATTCCCGGAGGATATGAAGTTGGAAAGACAGGAGCTGTAACAAGACTAATGCATTACATTCCCGTTGGGGATTGTTGGGCTTTGTTTGTAAAGAACAGCTCCGGTCAGGATACACTTTATTATCTGCTTCCGGATCATCTTGGCTCATTACATGTAATTACCAATTCCACAGGCGCTAAGCTCAAGGAATACAGTTTTGATCCCTGGGGTCGCAGAAGAAATCCCGATGACTGGACGTACACCAATATACCATCGGTTTCCATCACTTCAAGGGGATTTACCATGCATGAGCACATGGATAAGTTCAATCTGATCAATATGAATGGCCGCGTGTACGATCCTGTCATGGGTCAGTTCCTGAGTCCCGATCCCTTCATCCAGAACCCTTTCAGCACCCAGAACTTCAACCGGTACAGTTATTGCATGGGAAATCCGCTGAAATATGTGGATCCGAGCGGGTATGAGTACCGGCAAGATACGATATTCAGGTATAGTTACGAAGGGGGAGGATTTTGGTACAGAGGCAGCTATGTTTACTTTGATTCAGAAAACGGAGTATTTAGAAATGCAGGTGGGGGAGTCTGAGTGGAAGCGACTACAATTTTGACTGGTCATCAGGCACTTATGTAAACAGGTTTGGATCATCGGCATCCTTTCAGGAGGTATCTTTTTCATATATTGTACCTAACCGATCGGATTTTGTTATTGGTTCAGAAAAGACAGAAACCAGAAATTGGGATTTCACAATAGATGGCAGGCCGGCAAAAGGCACTCATATTATAAAATATGATATATATGATATATGGAAGAGTGCCGTATATAAACCACTTCCGCCAGCGTTTGGGCAAGTTCCATTCTCCGGTATTATGTCTCCCTCTGGAGATGGAGGTTATTCAACTCCAACATCTCACACAAATAAAAATGCAGCTACTATTTTTACATCAAATATTGCTCTTGCTGAATATACTGTTGAAGCGTTTAGTCAAACGACAATAACATCGGTAGAAAGCAATATAACCTTAAACACCTTAGTGCAAAATGGATATATTCAAAGAGAACAACTTAGATTCTTAAATTCTGCAATAGACATTTAACGCCTTTGATTTAGGTTTAGATTTTAGGGTTTCTTTGGGTAAATACTCGCTTTCCTATTCTAGGAATTTTAATGAATTCTCTACAACTTGGGGTTATGGAATTAATAACGGTGGAATAATAACAGGTCATACTATCAAAAGCGATATTAATTTAAGAAATGTACTCATTACTGTTGGAGTAGCGGCAGCAGTTAGCAGTTTTCAACCTGAATTTGTGCCATTTGTTCTTCGTCTATCAATAAAAAGATGATAAGAATATGAAAAAAGCATTAAAAATTTTAATTGTAATATTAATAGTTGGTATTGTCTATCAAGTTATTAGTTACACTTCGAAATCTTATAGATTGTTAAAAAAACGAGTGATATAGAACTTCAAGAATTTATTAAACATATTTATTTAGATAGTGTACAAATTACGATTGCGCTTTGTAATAAAACTGATACCCTCATTCATTTGAATAATAATAATAATAATGGTTTGTTGGTATGGAATATTTCAAATTATAGCAGTATTACTAAATTGGAAGCTCATATTAGCCTCAATAGAAAAAATAGAGACTTTTACTTTACTCCTTATACTAAGCAATATATAAGTCCTGGTATGACAATCAAATTCAAAATTTCTGATTCTATCGTAACAAGTGCTTCACTTAACTTAGCAATGAAAAGTGAAATATACGATAGCTTTGATTATAAACAGTATATGGGGTACTCTTTTAGGACTTCTAAATTTGGAATTGGACATGATAAGAAAAGGAGTAATATTATTTTTGATTTTAATGAGGAAGAAAGAGAGGTTATCTTCATGTTATATAATAAAAGTGGTATCAACTATTTTCTAGTGTATTATTCTATAAACAATGAGAAAATAAACAGAGATATTCTTTTAAACATGTTAAAGTAAACTTGATAAACCCCAATCTTTAACTTACCCCCGCTGGAAGTAGTTTTCTTAACCATAGCTGTCAACTTAAGCGATTTTAGAAAGCACGAAGCGCCTGCCGACCGGCAAGGCAGGCTTTAATGTGAATAGCGCCCGGGCTCCGCCCGGTGCTATTCAAATTTAACCGCTAACGCGGTTTTATATTAAGTTAACGGTTCCCCCCGCTAAGCGTAGTTTTCGTAACTACGCTTTGTTTGAAACGTAGTCTGTGACTACCATTCTCTTGAATCTGTTTAATATTCTACTGCAAACAAATACAATGCATTGAAATAATAATTTTCTTATTACATTTAAATTGTTACTGTTAATGAAATGGTGCCGTTATGCTAACCAGTTATCAGAACAATGATCAGGAAAGTTTATACTATTTGAGGATTCAGATTGCCGTTATCGAATATTTGTTTGCTGTGGAAAACAGTGTGATTGGTAGTCGGAGACTACCGTTTAAAAGCGGCGAAGTTAAGAAAACTTCGCCGAGCGGGGTTTTAAATGGCTTTGGTCTACTCAACTTAATTTTTAAATATGGTAAATAGAACTACACTAATAGGTATTTTTTATTTTACTACCATGCTTTGCAGTTGTGATGACAAAAAGACAACAGAAGTAATCTATGCAAAAGATTGCCTAGAAAAAAAAGAATACCTGATAGATGCAATTTCACAATATTTGAAAAAATTCAAAAACGTTCAGGTTTTGTATCTAATTAACGACCAAAGAATTGATACATCAATTTTCTTTCTTGGAGCTTATTTTAGTGAACTGGATGTTCAGGGAAACAATCCATTTGGTTATTTCATTTTTAAGGGTAGGAAAGTGTATTTGTTCTCTGTCCTTGGATCGGAAATAAAGTATGATCCAGAATTTCATAGAAAACAAGTGGAAATTGCTGTGAATGACTATCCCATATGGAGGATAACTTTTACTATGGAATCAGTTCAACTGGATAAGAACGCTGATCGTACCTATTTACTTTTGAGAGGGATGGATGAATATTCACCTCCAGCCATTGTTGACACAAGTGAAAAGGACACTCCCTAAAAGTCATTTTAAAGCCCCTGCAGCTAAACGTAGTTTTCGTAACCATTGCCGTCAACTTAAGCGATTTTAGAAAGCACGAAGTGCCTGCCTGACCGGCAAGGCAGGCTTTAATTTGAATAGCGCCGGGCGGAGCCCGGTGTATATATGTGGTCGATTTTTCACAACCACGGCGTGGTTGAATTTTAAAGGACGGAACTGTTTAAATTAAATTCAACCACGCCGTGGTTGTAAAAACATCAATGCCATTTACACCGGGCTCCGCCCGGCGCTATTCACATTTAACCGCTAACGCGGTTTTATATTAAGATGACGGCAATGATCTGTGACTTCGACTTCTTTAAACTGTAGTTTCCAACTACCATTCACATGAAATCAATAGGAACAGCTAACTGTAAATATTCAAAATATTTAATAAATTTAAACGAAAGTAAAGTGCAGACTGCGTTATGTCCACCGGTTATCAGATCAATGATCAGGAAAGATTATACTATTTGACATTTCAATTGGCTGGTATCGGATATTGGTTTGTTAGGGAAAACAGTGTGATTGGTAGTCGGAGACTACCGTTTAAAAGCGTCGAAGTTAAGAAAACTTCGCCGAGCGGGGGGATTGTAGCCTAATGTTGCGCACTTTCAGCGCTTAATAATTTAATCTGATTCACTCACAGGGTTCCGTTTCACTCCACCCTGTGCTGAAACGTCACGGGGCGTTGCCCCTGAAAAGGTTAAACAGAAAATAATTCAAAAAAACTAACAATTAAAAATTATGTTGACGGCTATGGTTAAGAAAACTTCGCCGAGCGGGAGGCATTTTATGTTCCAGCTTACGAATCAAGAATTTACAATCTTGAGGTCACAAACTGTGACCTCAAGTTGGGGCGGTCAAAGATATTTACCCTATGTATTTACAGAGCATGGCGTTTTACAGCTTGCCAGTGTTCTTAAAAGCACCAGGGCAAGAAAAATGAGCGTGCGGATAATAGAAGTTTTTGTGAAAATGCGTGAAATGCTGGCCACTCATAAAGAGATCCTGCATAAACTGGAACAGATTGAAAAGAAAGACATCGAGCAGGATCAGAAGATCATGCTCATTTTTGAATACCTGAAGCAACTGGAACAGACCAAGCAAACGGAGTTAGAACAAGGCTCGCGAAAAGTAATAAAAGGTTACCGGTAAGATAAGGAGAAGTTAAGAAAACTTCGCCTGACGGCAGGAAGGAATTTTTCATTATCCCGCCTTCGACAAAACCCTGGGAGCAACCATGGCTTTAATGGCTTTGTAAATGCTGTCGGCATCATATCCGCACTGCTTGTACAATTCGGAAGGAGTACCATGGTCGATGAAATCATCCGGAACACCCAGCCGTTTCACATTGGCCTGATAACCGTTATCACACATGAATTCAATAACGGCGCTGCCAAAACCACCGGCAATAACACCATCTTCCACCACCAGAATGTTTTTAAAATACTTGAAGATCCCATGGAGGCATTCCTGGTCGAGGGGTTTGGCAAACCGCATGTCCCAGTGTTCAGCGTCGAGGTGGTCCTCCTCCAGTTTCAGCAGTGCCTCTTCCACCAGATTTCCGGCATGGCCGATGGTCAACACGGCGATGTCCTTACCGGGTTTGACCAGTCTGGCTTTTCCGATTTCAATTTCTTTAAATGGCTTCTGCCAGTCGGTACTAGTGCCCCTGCCCCTCGGATACCTTATGGCCACAGGTCCGTGGTTTTTCAACTGGGCAGTGAACAGCATATTGCGCAAATCCTCCTCATTCATGGGCGCGCAGATGATGATGTTGGGGATACTGCGCAGGTAGGCAATGTCAAAAACCCCCTGGTGCGTTGCGCCATCGGCCCCGACAATTCCGCCCCGGTCAATACAAAAGACCACCGGGAGCTTTTGCAGGGCCACATCATGGATCACCTGATCATAAGCCCTTTGCAGGAAGGAGGAATAAATATTGCAGTATGGGATAAGACCCTGTGTGGCCAATCCTGCGGAAAAGGTAACCGCATGTTGTTCCGCTATTCCCACATCAAAAGCACGTTCGGGCATTTCATCCATCAGGATCTTCAGCGAGCACCCCGTGGGCATGGCAGGTGTAATACCTACGATCCGGGGATTCTGGCGGGCAAGTTCCAGCAAGGTATAGCCGAATACGTCCTGATACAGCGGTGGTTCAGCATCATTTCCGCGGGAATGCACCAGTTCTCCCGTTTGCCGGTCAAATTTACCCGGAGCATGATAGGCGGTCTGGTTCATCTCTGCCAGCGGAAATCCTTTCCCTTTCACAGTAAGGAGGTGCAGCAGCTTCGGCCCGCGTATATTTTTCATATCCTCGAGCAATTCAGATAAATGAAGCACATCATGGCCGTCCACCGGACCAAAATACCTGAATTTAAGCGCCTCGAAAAGATTGCTCTGGTGCATGAGGATCGATTTGAGTCCGTTTTCGAGCTTCTGGGCATACTCCCGTGCGTGGGGTGCTATTTTATTGATCTTGCCGAACAGGTGCCATAATTCACTCTTGACTTTGTTGTAGGTTTTGGATGTGGTAATGTCTGTAAGATATTCCTTCAGTGCGCCGGTATTGGGATCGATGGCAATATTGTTATCGTTGAGAATCACCAGCAGATCGGTATTTTCCATACCGGCATTGTTGAGCCCTTCGAAGGCCAGTCCCCCGGTCATGGATCCATCGCCGATGACCGCCACCACATTCCTTTTTGTTCCCTGCAGCCGATCGGCAACGGCTATCCCCAGCGCAGCAGAGATGGAGGTGGAAGAATGCCCTGTGCCAAAGGCGTCGTATTCACTCTCCGACATGCGCGGAAAACCGCTGATGCCTTTGAGCTGACGGTTCGTATGGAAAACCTCCTTGCGACCGGTGAGTATTTTATGGCCATAGGCCTGGTGTCCGACATCCCAGATGATTGCATCATGCGGCGTATCATACACATAATGCAGGGCAATGGTAAGTTCCACCACACCCAGACTGGCACCCAGATGCCCCGGATTGGATGAGCACTCATCAATAATAAACTGTCGAAGTTCATTGCAAACCTGCGGCAGTTGTTCCCTGTCCAGCTTTCTTAGATCGGCGGGATAGGTGATCTGATCAAAAAGTTTTTGTTCTTTGTTATTCTCCATCCTCCGGAAATTTCACCTTAGTGGTATGAAATAACCTGAATAAAAGTAGGTTTCAAGTTGGCCAAAGTTAATAATTAATTGCTTATTTCCGTTGGACATATTGACCAGGATACTAATTTCGGGGTTGAAGGTTTTCTAATGTAAAGTGAACTTATTGATCAAAACTAACTATCCTGAAAGATGAAAAATATACTTATCCTGTTGCTGTTTGCCCTCTTCACTTTTTCATGCGTTCCGCCTACCCGTTTTAAAGCGTTGCAATCGGAATCCGTGACCTGTCAGGAAGAACGCGACCAGCTTAAAATCAGTCAGGAACAACTGACCGTCGAAAACAAGGAGTTGAAAGCACGCCTGACACGGACTGAAAGTGATCTGGCAAAGGCAGCAAAAGACACGCTCCGATGGAAAGAAGAACTGAACAGTCTGAATCTGAAAAATATGCAGCTGTCGCGCGACTACAGTGATCTTCAGGAAGCCCAGCAGGCTTTGTTAAAGGGCAGTGAGGCGGAGATCCGGAAACTGATGACGGATCTGCAGGGCACCCAGAAAGATCTGCAGGTGCGGGAAGAAGAGCTGAACCGGCGAAATGCAAGGCTCGCTGAACTGGAGCGGGTACTGCAGGAGCAGGAATCAGTACTGACCTCCCTGAAGAAAAAAGTATCGGATGCCTTGCTTGGTTTCGAGAACCAGGGTCTGACCATAGCCCAGAAGAATGGCAAGGTATATGTTTCCCTCGATGAGAAGCTGCTTTTTAAAAGCGGAAGTACGGTGGTTGACGCCAAAGGGGCCTCTGCACTGAAAAATCTGTCCAAGGTGCTGGAACAAAGTCCCGATATCAACATCATGATCGAGGGCCATACCGATGATGTGCCGGTAATACCCGGTTCCACGTTACAAGGATAACTGGGATCTGAGTGTTTTGCGGGCCACCTCCATTGTGAGAATATTGCTGGAAGGCTCTTCCATTGATCCCCAACGCCTTACCACCGCGGGACGCAGCCAGTATCAGCCTGTAGATGCAGCAAAAACCACAGAAGCCCGGCAGAAAAACCGCCGTACGGAAATTATCCTGTCGCCGAAGCTGGATGAATTGTATAAATTGGTGGGAAACTAGACCGTCATGATATCCTTTTCCTTGGCTACCACAATGAGGTCGGTTTTTCTGATATAGTCATCGGTCATGTGCTGAACCTTCTCCATGGCCTCGTTTTCCATATCTTCGGGCAGTCCGTTCTTCAGGAGTTTCTTCAGTTCTTCATTGGCATCACGCCGGGCATTGCGAATACTTACCTTGGTATTTTCACCCATCATCTTTACCTGTTTCACCAGATTTTTTCGTCTTTCCTCGGTAAGCGGAGGTATGTTCAGCCTGATGATTTCCCCGTTGTTCATGGGGGTCAGTCCGATATTGGCATACAAGATGGCCTTTTCAATAACGGCCAGCATGGTTTTGTCCCATGGCTGAATAACAATGGTTTTGGCATCGGGGGTGCCAATGTTGGAAACCTGGGAAAGCGGGGTAATAGCGCCATAATAATCCATGGTGATGCCATCGAGAATGGCAGGAGTTGCTTTACCGGCACGGACATGGATCAGTTCATCCTCGAGATGCCTGATGGCCTTGTCCATTTTTTCCTGTGCCATTTCAACGCAAAATCTGGCTTCTTCTTCCATATGATAAGGGGTTTGAAGGTATCAGAAACAAATTTAGAATTTTGGTTTTAAAAATCAATCGGTATGGAGTTATTTTATGTGGAAAATTGTGGGGGGAGTATGCTGATTGGACAGTTGTGGTGGTTGTGATGGTTGATATCCTGATCAGCAAATCAATTGTGTATGAATCGTACCCACATCCTCCCCTCGAGCACCTTTCTGAGGTTTCCGGCTTTGTTCATATCAAAAACCAGGATGGGCAGGTTATTTTCCCTGCACATGGTAAAAGCGGTAAGGTCCATGATTTTCAATCCCTTGTTATAGGCCTCCTCAAAGGTGATATCGGTATATTTAACCGCCTCGGATCTTTTTCCGGATCCGCCGTATAAACCCCGTCTACCCGTGTTCCTTTAAGAATCACATCTGGCATCGATCTCCACACCTCTCAGGGCTGCGGCTGTATCGGTGGTAAAAAAAGGATTCCCGGTCCCAAAAGTAAATATCAGGGCATAACCCTCTTCAAATAATGTTCCGTGAAGTGTTTTGCTATACCTTTCAGCCACAGGAAGCATTTCAATGGCAGTAAGCACACGGGCTTTCCCTCCGGCCTGATTGATAAAGGTTTGCAGCGCCAGTCCGTTGATCACCGTGGCAAGCATACCCATATAGTCGCCGGTCACCCTGTCGAACCCGCTTTTCAATCCCGACAGTCCCCTGAAATATATTCCCGCCGCCAATGACAATACCACCTGGCACCCATATCCTGAATTTCCTTGATCTGGCGGGCATACGATTCAAGCACCGATTCATCGATACCGGATTTTTTTCGCCCATCAGCGCTTCTCCGCTTAATTTCAACAGAACTCGTTTGTATTTTAATGGCATACATGGTTCTTTTAGTATTGCAATGGTAAATATAAATAAATATTACGATGCAGTATTTACTCGTCAATAGGACAACACTCCGATCATCTATGAACCGAGGCCGGGCAGCCGAAGGACTCTTGCACCACAAATATTAATTCTATGATCATACTGTCTACGCAATCGGCAATATATTACTGGTTCAGGGTATACCTTAAAATCCGGTAACCGTCAGGTCCTTGTCAATGCCCTGAAGGTATTGCCTTACGGTTTTGCTACTGTCTTTGGTGAATTCCTGGTTCAGCAGGGTGCTTTCCTTAAAGAACTTGTTCAGTTTACCTTCGGCAATCTTATCGAGCATATTTTCGGGTTTTCCTTCATTGCGTGCTTGTTCTCTGCCGATTTCCTTTTCTTTCTCGATGATTTCGGGAGGAACATCGCCTTTATCCACGGCAACCGGATTCATGGCGGCAACCTGCATGGCAATGTCCTTGCCTACCTTAACATCAACGCCTTATTCAAACCCACCAGCGTAGAAAGCTTATTTCCCGGATGAATATAAGGAACAACCTGTGCAGCTTCTATTCTTGCATAAAATGAAAGTTCGAGTTTTTCACCGATAATACCTACCTGTTCCGTAACCTGTTCACCAACGGTGCGTCCGTCGAGCGTCAGTGCTTTTCAGTGCATCCAGATCGGCAGGCTTTTTGTCAACGGCAAGGTCAAGGATATCCTGTGCAAATTTTATAAAATCTTCATTTTTTGCCACAAAATCGGTTTCGCAATTAAGCACGATCATGGCACCAAAGTCTGCCCTTGTCCGATACCTTTGCAAGCACCACACCTTCCATGGCATCCCGGTCGGCCCTTTTGCTGGCAACAAGCTGACCTCTTTTGCGGATGATCTCAACAGCCTTTTCAAAATTGCCGTTTGATTCTTCCAGGGCATTTTTACAATCCATCATGCCTGCACCGGTCATTTTTCTCAGTTTGCTGACATCTGCTGCTGTAATAGCCATAATTATATATATTTTATCAGGTTATACTTCTTCAGTCTTCGTCTGTCTTCTTCTTCTTCACTTCTTCTTCAATCTCAACCACTACGCCTTTTTTAGCAGGAGCTTTCAGGGTAAGGGCTTTCCGTGCGCAGTGCGCTTTTCACGTGCTTCTTCAAAATCCTCATCTGCATCATCGGCATCTTCAGATTTCTCTCCCTTTCTGCCTTTCTTTTCGCCAGCATCACCTTCTTTTTCACGTTCCAGTTTACGCTCTTCCAGTCCTTCCTGGATGGCTTTGCAAACAACTTCAAGGATCAGGGAAATTGATTTGGAAGCATCATCATTGGCCGGAATGGGAAAATCAACCAGGTTGGGATCCGAATTGGTATCCACCATGGCAAAAATGGGAATATTCAACCGCCTTGCTTCATGAACGGCAATATGTTCTTTGTGGATATCCACAATAAACATGGCAGCAGGCAAACGGGTAAGATCGGCAATACTGCCCAGGTTCTTCTCAAGTTTTGCACGTTGACGGGAAATCTGCAGTTTTTCACGTTTTGACAAATTATCAAAGGTGCCGTCGGTGGCCATTTTGTCAATGGAGGACATTTTCTTAACTGCTTTCCGGATGGTGGGAAAATTGGTAAGCATTCCGCCCGGCCAACGTTCAGTAACATAAGGCATATTGACTTTTTTTACCTGTTCTGCTACAATATCTTTGGCCTGCTTTTTGGTGGCAACAAAAAGGATCTTACGGCCTGATTTGGCAATTTGCTTCAGGCTGAGGCAGCTTCTTCAAGCTTAACCTGCGTTTTCTGCAGATCGATAATGTGAATCCCTTCTTTCTCCATGAAAATATAAGGAGCCATGGCAGGATTCCATTTTCTTCTCAGGTGACCAAAATGTACACCTGCATCTAATAATTGTTGAACGGTTGTTCTTGACATAATTATAATTTGTTTACATTCTATAAAAAATCAATTGATGAGTAGCCAGTTCCATGACAGGAATGAGTCTCACCAATTTAGATACTAAACAAGGATGAAGGAGATTAACGTTTGCTGAACTGGAATCTTCTTCTTGCACCGGGCTGTCCGGGTTTTTTACGTTCAACTTCACGCGGATCCCTGGTCAGCATTTTATTGCTTTTCAGAGCTTCCTTGCTTTCGGGTTTTACAATAATCAGGGCCCTTGCAATGGCCAGACGAAGTGCTTCTGCCTGACCTTTGATGCCGCCACCCTTAAGGTTAACCGTAATATCATATTTATCGGTAACTTCGGCCAGGTTCAAGGGTTGCTGAACAATATACTGTAACTGCTGAAGCGGAAAATAGTTCTGCTAATTCACGGTCATTGATGGTGATCTTGCCTTTGCCTTCTTTCATATATATCCTGGCAACAGCGCTTTTTCTGCGTCCTATGGCGTTAACTACTTCCATACCTGTTATTTGTAATTTAATTTAAGTTCTTTGGGTTGTTGTGCTGCATGCGGATGTTCGGAACCACATATACATACAGGTTGCCAAAAATGGCATTGCCCAACCTGTTCCGCGGAAGCATTCTTTTCACAGCCATTTCAATGATGCGTGACGGCATCGATCATGGCAACATCAGCCGGAGAAGTAATACGCTGTCCGCCCGGATATCCGGTATGGCGTACATATTCTTTATCGGTCCATTTCTTGCCGGTAAGTCTGACCTTTTCTGCATTGATGACGATAATATTATCACCACAATCCACATGAGGTGTAAAATTGGTTTTATGTTTACCCCGCAAAATACTGGCAACCTGTGAACTAAGCCTTCCCAATACCTGATTGGTGGCATCCACTACAAACCATTCTTTCTGAACAGTAGCATTGTTTGCCGAAACTGTTCTATAACTCAGCGTATTCACGTTGTATTGTTGTTATAAAAATTTGCTGCTTAATTATATACTTCACCCTTAAAATAGGGAGTGCAAAAATACAATTTATTTTAATTTTACAAGATGTTTTGTAATTTTTATTTTCTATTTGCCCCGGCAACGGCTATTCATAGTGAGCCGGTTATGTTACAACTTCCGCTTATGAAACTGACCATCACCCGTGAAGAATAGCACCAAAGGATCTATTTGTTCGGCGCTGGCCCTATTGGTATGCAGTCTTCCGCTCTCAGCTATTCTGCTGAGTGTTTCTCAGTTGCTGCTGGCAGTAAACTGGATCGCCTCGGGCAGTTTCCGGAAAAAGACTGCCATGATTTTGCGATAGACCATCCATCTTGATTTTTGCTGCAGTTTTTCTCATTTATGCCCTGGGCTTGATTTATACCCAACATATGAAACTGGGTATGGCGAGGGTCAAAAATGCCCTTCCGCTGCTGCTATTTCCCCTGATAATGGGGACTTCTGCTCCCCTTTGGATAAAACATGTCAAATGGCTGCTTTGTTGTTTTCAGGCGCGGTTATGGCGGCCGCCCTCGTTTGCCTGGTAAATTATTTGATCCATGGGCTGCCGGCTGACGGGAATTTCAGAAACATATCGGTTTTTATGTTCCATATCCGTTTCTCCCTGCTGATCGTTATGGCGATCTTTCATGCTGCTCTATTATACCTTTTATAAGCTATCTAATTCCTTACAGGTAGAAAGGGGTCCTTTATTGTAATAAGGCCTTCCTCCTCATTGCTTTCCTGTTCTTTCTGCGGTCGTTTACCGGCATTGCGATATTTATTGCTCATCACGGCCTCTTTTTATTGCACGCTTCCTTCCGGAGCCGAAGACGCTTTGTTCGCTATCTTCTCCTGATGGTTAGCCTGGTCTTTTTCTGACTCTATTGCTTTTTACGGTATGGACCTGGGTGATTAACTTTCAGGCCAAGCCGGTTAGCCTTTCGGCACTGGAAACGAAAAACTGCCATGGTAATCCATACTCCCATAACATACATACCGGGGTACTGGAGAATGGCAATTATTGATCTCTACGTATGCGAACCCGAATTGAAAAAGGAATGGAATAAGATCAGCACCATTTCCTATGAAAGTGTTGATCGCAGGGGACAGCAGGTCAGTCTGACCATCAGACGCTATCTGACTTCCAAAGGCCTTCGGAAAGACTCTGCCGCACTGGCCCGGCTTAAGTGGAACCGATATATGGACCATCGAAAACGGACTGGCCAATTATAGGTTCGGGAAAATCCGGGCCTTTACCAGCGCCTTTATGAGTTTTGTGGGAAATACAGTACTGTTATCCAAAACCGGTTATGTACAGCAGCATTCCCTGGGTCAGCGACTGGCATTCTTGCCGCGGCTCTGACCTTATGGAAAAAAATTGGACAGGTGTCGGAACAGGCGATGTATACGATACCATGTTCAGGGCGGCGCAAACTGAAAGGCTGGCTTTTGACCCGCTGTGGGAAGGAAAACCGCACAATCAGTTCTGTTTCACTTCCTGGCTTTCGGATTGGCCGGATTCCTGTGCCTGTGGGGCTGTATGGTATACCCGGTGCTGATCAGGAAAACCAGCCGTTTATTTCTTTTCAATATTTTTGCAGTCATCGTGCTGATGTCCATGTTCACGCTCGACACACTGGAATCCTATGACAGCATGGTATTCTTCGCTTTCTTCTATTGTCTGTTTGTATTCGCGACCGATTACTGTGAAAGCAGGAAGGCCTGATTCCTCTAAACAGCAATCAGGCCCCTGAAAAAGGTTTTCAAATTCAGATCACCTTAATTATTGATCCGAAAAGTGCTTATGATATCGTCGAATACCGGTTTAGCATCCTCATAGGTCGAATCGAGGGAAACAAAACTCAGATTATACCCGATACTGCTTTGATAAAACAAATACATGGTGGAAATCAGATCCAGATCAATAGTATCCCGTTCACTGGTCACATATTTGCCGATTTCATTGAAAATTATTCTTTTGGTGTCGGCACCATTGATCGTGGTGTCTTTCTCCTCCAGGGTGGAAACATAATTGTCCGAGAGGAGCAATTTGTCCTTAATGGCACTGTAGTAAGTACTTAAAGTGTAACCAGGTAAAGACTCTTTATAAATAGCAAGATATTCCCTGAGGGTATCCATTTCATTTACCGGTGTTCTTTCGGCAGTGTATACGTAACCTTCATTGGCCAGGGTAAAATATACCCAGTCATCGGGCACGGTAATTTCAAAACCCAGGTCGATTTCATAGTCTTTTGTGCAAGATAACGAGAATCCTACCAGCAAGGCAAGTATTGGAAAGGCATGCCATAGTTTTAACTTTTTCATTTTTGAAGTCGTTTTTGTAAAACAATTAGGAATAAAACTGTTATTTTAGGATATTATTATGATCTCCCGGGGAATTTCACCATCCTGCTCCATTTTATCACCACCCGGCCTGGCAGGCAATCTCCCGGAAAGAAGGGATCAAAGGTAAATCATTAATGATTAATTTTGTAAACATCTCTACAAATATTATGCCCGGCTTATTGAATTTTAAAACCATACATGATGAAAAATACTGCTGTTCTTCTCATCACGTTCATTTGCCTGCTTGGTGGTAAAGTACATGCTCAGGCAGTAAAAGCCGATTCCCTCTTCCCGGTGCGTGGTTTTTGTATTGCCGCACCCGAACCTGCCGGACTGGATGCCTTTATCAAATTTATCCAGGAAGATCTTGCACCGCGGTCTGTTAACACCCTCATCCTTCGGGTGGATTTCAATTATAAATATACCAGTCATCCTGAACTGAGGGATAAAATTGCACTTTCGTCAGCAGATGTAAAGAAACTTCTTCGTGCGTGTCAAAAACTGAACATCCGCATCATTCCGCAGATAAATCTGCTGGGGCACCAATCCTGGGCCGGAGAGGTGAATAACCTGCTGAAGGTTCATCCCGAATTCGATGAAACCCCTCATGTGAAAATGCCCGAAGATTACCAATGGCCAAATGCCGATGGCCTGTATTGTAAAAGTTACTGCCCCCTGCACCCCGGAGTTCATAAGGTGGTTTTTGACCTGGTGGATGAAATCTGCACCGCTTTTAAAGCAGACGCCTTTCATGCGGGCATGGACGAGGTGTTTTATATCGGACATGACAGTTGTTCCCGGTGCGCGGGGCGCGACAAAGCAGAACTGTTCGCCGGTGAAGTCAACACCATCCGCAACCACCTGGCCGAAAAGGGAAGGCAACTCTGGATCTGGGGCGATCGCCTGATCGATGGTAAAACTACCGGTATGGGTATGTGGGAAGCCAGTATGAACAATACCCACAGGGCTGTTGATTTGATCCGGAAGGACATTATGATCTGCGACTGGCATTATGAACGTGCCGACCAAACCCCGGTTTATTTTGCCATGAAGGGATTCACCGTGGTCACCTGTCCCTGGCGCATGCCCGATGTTGCCGTGTTGCAGGCGGAAGATCTGATGAAATTCAGGCAACGTGCCACGCCGGAAATGAAGAACCGATACGCCGGCATGGTGCAGACCATCTGGTCCTCCAACGCTGAATTCCTGAATAACTTTTACGACAAGGACAATGCTAAACCGGTGGAATACAATTCTGCTGAAAACTGCTTCAAGGTATTGTTCAAACATCTGAAGACCTTAAAGCCGGCTCCATGAGCAATCGCCTGTCTTCCATTGATATTTTCAGGGCATTGACCATGTTCCTGATGATCTTTGTGAATGATCTGTGGACGCTCAGGGACATACCGGGCTGGCTGGAACATACGGCGGCTGATGAAGACGGTATGGGGCTCGCCGATGTGGTTTTTCCAGTATTTCTTTTTATCGTGGGGCTTTCGATCCCTTTTGCCATTAAGAGCAAGGATCAGCAAAGGGGATTCACGATCCGGAATATTGCTGCACATTCTCCGGCGCACCCTGGCACTCGTAGCTATGGGCTTTTTTATGGTGAATTCCGAAAATTTCCGTGCTGATATACCGCAACTTGCCAGAAGCGCCTGGGACATATTGATGCTCGTGGCATTCCTGCTCATCTGGAACAATTATGAGAAAGAAAAGGCTTTTGCGAAAATTCCGGTATGGCTGTTGCAGGTATCCGGTATAATAATATTGCTGATACTTGCCCTGGTCTATAAGGGAGGAACTCCGGAGGAACCGGAGTGGATGAGACCTCACTGGTGGGGCATACTGGGTCTCATAGGCTGGGCCTATCTCGTAGGCTCCCTGTTATACCTGGTGACCGGTAATAAAATGGGACTCATCCTGTTGCTGTGGATTTTCCTTCATGCCCTCAACGCCCAGGAATTCATGCCGCTAAAAGAGGCCGGCAAGGGATTCAAATTCCTGGTCAGTGCATCCAATTATGCCCTGGTCATGAGCGGCATACTGGCCTCCACGATTTTTTTGCGTTGGGAATCCAATCCCCGGAAATTTCTTTTTCCCGCCATCCTCCTCGTTCCGGCTATGCTCTCTGTTGCCTACGGATTCGCCGTAAGGCCGCTCTGGGGCATTTCCAAAATACTGGCCACGCCCTCCTGGACCGCCATTTGTGCCGGTATTGGCTTTGCCTTTTTTGCCGCGCTTCATGTCCTCACCGATGGTCTTCATTTTACCCGGTGGGCACGCATCCTCATGCCGGCCGGCAGAAGCACGCTGACCTGTTACCTGGTACCCGGACTGGTTTATCCTTTCCTCTGGCCATTACAACAATTGCTGCCCCCGGCTTTTCTTGAAGGATGGGCCGGATTAATAAAATCACTCCTGTTTGCTTTGCTGATCATTGTGCTGACAGGATGGCTGGAAAAAGTCAAAATACGGCTTAAGATATAGCTGGTTAATCGTTGCCCCCTTTAACCGTTTCATTGAATAAACAAATAAACGATTCCACTATTGAACAATTTTCACTTATTTCGCACTATCATTTAAACCATCGTTCATGAAAAATTTCAGGCTTGTGAATATTGTTGCCGGCTGGATCGTATTTGTCATAGCGGCATTTGTATATCTGTCCACCATTGAACCCACGGCCAGTTTCTGGGACTGCGGGGAGTTTATTTCATCTGCCTTCAAGCTTGAGGTCGGGCATCCCCCGGGCGCACCCTTCTTCATGATCATGGGTCGCATTTTCACCCTGCTGGCCGGTAACGACGTTACCCAGGTGGCCAAGATGGTGAATGCCATGTCGGCCCTTGCCAGTGCCCTCACCATTTTGTTCCTGTTCTGGTCCGTCACCCACCTGGCCAGGAAAATCGTTGTGAAAAATGATACGTTCACCACAGCCAATCTGGTTGCCATCATCGGAAGCGGTATCGTGGGCGCCCTGGCCTATACCTTTTCCGATACTTTCTGGTTTTCTGCAGTGGAAGGAGAGGTATATGCCAGTTCCTCGCTGTTTACGGCACTCGTTTTCTGGGCCATACTGAAATGGGAAAATGTTGCAGATGAGCCTTACGCCAACCGGTGGCTGATTTTTATTGCCTATCTCATGGGATTGTCCATCGGCGTTCACCTTTTAAACCTGCTGGCCATTCCGGCCATTGTTCTGGTTTATTATTTCAGGAAGCAGGAAAACATAACTGCTTTCGGAATATTTAAAGCCCTGATGATCTCCGCGCTTATTCTTGCCGGTATCATGTATGTGGTCATGCCCGGAGCTATCAGAATTGCCGCCTTTTTCGAACTGCTGTTCGTCAATACCTTTGGACTGCCCTATTCCTCGGGAATTCTGTTCTATGCCCTGCTGCTGATCGGCCTGATCTTTTACGGCCTGTATGTCACGCATAAAAAGCAGAAAGTTATCCTGAACACGGTAATACTGGTCATTACCGTTATCCTCATCGGCTATTCTTCTTACGCCATGCTGGTGATCCGGTCCGCTGCCGATACGCCGATGGATCAGAATGATCCTGAAGATCTGTTTTCCTTGCTGTACTACCTCAACCGGGAACAATACGGCGACCGGCCACTGGTATCCGGACAATATTTTAATGCTCCCATTCTCGACTCCAAAGAGGGCAAACCTTTTTATTACAAATCCGACGGTAAATACAAAGCCAATAATTACCGCATCGATTATATCTATGACAAGAAATTTACCACCATTTTCCCCAGGATGTGGAGCAATGATGTGGATGGCGGGCACATCGAAGCCTATGTGCGATGGGCAAACCTCAAAGAAGGCGACCTCTATCAGGCCAGGCTGGATGCCAACGGACAACCCGTGCGCAATCGTGAAGGCCAGATTGTATACGATTATAACAAAGGGAAAAAGAGTCCGAATTTTGCCCAGAATATTCGCTTTTTCTGGCGATACCAGGTCATGCACATGTATTTCAGATATTTCATGTGGAATTTTTCCGGCCGCCAGAACGATATACAGGCGAACTACAAGACCGAAATTAACAAGGGTAACTGGATATCGGGTATTCCCTTTATTGACAACATGCGGCTTGGAAGCCAGGACAGCCTGCCTTCCTCCATGCGGAACAATAAAGCCCATAACCGTTATTTCATGCTGCCCCTTTTGCTGGGTTTGGCTGGTCTGTATTTTCAGTATAAAAAACACCGCAATGATTTCCGGGTCACCCTGGTGCTGTTTATCATGACCGGTCTGGCCATCGTTGTTTATCTGAATCAAAATCCGCTGCAACCCCGCGAACGTGATTATGCCTATGCCGGCTCCTTTTATGCCTTTGCCATCTGGATCGGATTGGGAGTGCTTGCCTTGTATGACCTGCTGAAAAAAATCATCCCCGAGTCTTCCGGAGCTATTTTGGCTACGCTGATTTCGCTTGTTGCAGTTCCGGCCGTGATGGCCAGGGAGAACTGGGATGACCACGACCGTTCGGGCCGTTTCGTAGCGCGCGATTTTGCCTACAATTACCTGAACTCGTGCGATAAAAATGCCATCCTGTTTACCAACGGTGATAACGATACTTTCCCGCTCTGGTATGCCCAGGAGGTGGAAGGAATCCGTACCGACGTCAGGGTGATGAACCTGAGCTACCTGGGAGCCGACTGGTATATCGAACAAATGCACCGGAAAGCTTATGAGTCGGAACCTGTGCCATTTTCACTCACCATTGACAAGTACCGCTCGGGAAATCGCGATATAGTATATGTACTCGACCGGATCAAGGGTTTTTCCGATCTGCGGCAGGTCATCGACTTTGTTGCCAGTGACGATCCCCGTACCAAACAATTGCCCGATATCAACCAGAAAATTGATTTCATTCCCACCCGCAGTTTTATATTGCCGGTGGATACCGCCAAACTTGTGAGGAACGGTACGGTTTCAAAGGCCAATGCCTCCAGGCTTCAACCCGAAATGAGATGGGAACTGGGACCGGAACGCAGCTACATCACCAAAAATCACCTGATGATCCTCGATCTGCTGGCCACCAACAACTGGGAACGGCCGCTGTATTATGCCATTACCGTTTCTGAGGACAATTATTTAAATCTTGACAGCTTTTTCCAGATGGAAGGACTGGCATACAGGATCGTCCCCTTTGCCTCACAGGGAGATATTTTCGGTCGCGGCGGTATCAATACCGAAGCCATGTTTGATAACATGGTGAATAAATTCCGCTGGGGAGGCGTGGAAAATCCTGACCTTTACCTCGACGAGAATGTACTCCGCATGCTGGGGAACTTCAGAAGCAGTTTTGCGCGACTGGCCCTGCAGCTGATCAAGGAAAATAAACCCGATTCTGCGCGTCAGGCTCTTGATAAATGTTTGGAGGTTATCCCCGATAAAGTGGTGCCCTTCAATGTTTACAACGTTCTGCTTGTAGAGGCTTATTACCAGCTGGGGGACATGGATAAGGCTAACGAGATCGTCGCCGGCATAAAAAGCAATGTGTACGAGGAGATGAATTATTTCATCAGTCTGGGACGGAAGTACGATTCCTACCTGATGTATGAAAAGCGCATTGCTTTTTATACCCTTGATGAATTGAGAAGAATGGCCACCACCTTTAATCAGACGGAGCTGAAAACCGAGATGGAACAGAAACTTCAGGAGTATGCCGGTACACTGAATATTGCCATGTGACCTTCCGATGAATGTGGTACGCATACCCCGGATACTTAAAAAAGTGTTTCCGGAGATCACCTGGGATATTCAGGAGCCAACGCCGGCTTTATATCTCACCTTTGATGACGGGCCAACTCCGGAAATCACCGCCGAAGTGCTTTCGGTGCTGGCCCGTTTCAATGCCAGGGCGACATTCTTCTGCATCGGCAGGAATGTTGAAAGGCATCCCGATATTTACGCGCAGATCCTGGCAAATGGACATGCCACCGGCAATCACACCTACAGCCACCTGAAAGGATGGTATACCCCCAACCGCGAATATTATGAGGACATCGCCCTGGCTGCGCAGTTTGTTTATTCAGGCCTGTACCGGCCGGCTTACGGCATGATAACCCCCTCCCAGCTGCGTTACCTTAAAAAGTCCTACCGTATTGTCATGTGGGATGTTATGAGTTATGATTTCGCCTACAACACCTCTCCCGAAAAATGCCTCAGGAATGTGATCGGGAATGTCCGGCCCGGATCCGTCCTTGTTTTCCACGATTCGTTCAAGGCTGCCGAAAAAGTACGGTATGCTTTGCCCAGGGTGCTGGAGTATTTTGCAGAGAGGGGATTTGCCTTCCCCTCCATAACTGGTTAACGCATTTGGTTGTGTTCGGATGAGGTCTTGTTCGTCTGGTTCGGATGAGGTTCTACCTCAGCCGAAAATATCCTTTCAGGCTCCGGCCTGAAGATTCAGAATTCTTATAATCATCTTGCTCAGATATCAGGCACAGCCTGCTACCTTACTTACGACTTAGGTAGAACCTAAGTCGAACATACCTGTGTTCGGGTGAGGTTCTACCCCTGCGTTCGGCTGAGGTAGAACCTCAGCCGAAAATATCCTTTCAGGCTCCGGCCTGAACATTCAGAATTCTTATAATCATCTTGCTCAACATATCAGGCACAGCCTGCCACCATATATTCGCCTTAGGTAGAACCTAAGTCGAACATACCTGTGTTCGGATGAGGTTCTACCTCAGCCGAAAATATCCTTTCAGGCTCCGGCCTGAAGATTCGGAATTCTTATAATCATCTTGCTCAACATATCAGGCACAGCCTGCCACCATATATTCGCCTTAGGTAGAACCTAAGGCGAACATACTGTGTTCGGATGAGGTTCTACCTCAGCCGAAAATATCCTTTCAGGTTCCGGACTGATGACCTAATATCAACAATGACTTTCAGGTACTATCCTGAAATTTATTATATTTGATTTGTAAACACGTTATATTGTCAACTGCTTATAAAATATCGGAAGATGGCCTATACTTTCTGACATTTACAATTGTCGGGTGGGTCGACCTGTTTACAAGGAAGATTTACAAGGATATCGTAATTGATAGTTTAAGCTTTTGCCAAAAAAACAAGGGATTAAATTTGTTCGCCTATGTGATTATGTCAAATCATATGCATTTATTGGCACAAAGTGAATCCGGAGATTTAAGCGGAATAATACGCGATTTTAAAAACCATACCAGCAGAAAATTTGTGGAAGTGCTTCAGGATCCCTGTGAGAGCAGGAGTGAATGGATGAAGCTGGTATTTGAATTTCATGGAAAATTCAAGAATAAGCAAACTAATCAAATCTGGATTCATGAAAACCATGCTGAACATGTTTACAGTCAGAAGTTTATTGAGCAAAAGATAGATTATATTCACAATAATCCCGTACGTGCCGGAATTGTTGCACGAGCAGAAGACTATCTTTACTCAAGCGCAAGTAATTATGCCGATATGGATTCAGTGCTTAATGTGATTCGGCTTGAATACAATTGGAAAACGATTTAGAAAGCAGAGTTAGGCGGAGGGAGAACTCGTTCGGATGAGGTTCTACCTCAGCCGAAAATATCCTTTCAGGCTCCGGCCTGAACATTCAGAATTTTCACAATCATCTTACTCAAAATATCAGGCACAGCCTGCCACCATACTTACGACTTAGGTAGAACCTAAGTCGAACCTACCTGTGTTCGGATGAGGTTCTACCTCAGCCGAATATATCCTTTCAGGCTCCGGCCTGAAGATTCAGAATGCTTGCAATCATCTTGCACAAAGATCAGGCACAGCCTGCCACCATACTTCCGACTTAGGTAGAACCTAAGTCGAACACTCGTTCGGATGAGGTTCTACCTCAGCCGAAGATATCCTTTCAGGCTCCGGCCTGAAGATTCGGAATTCTTATAATCATCTTGCTCAACATATCAGGCAGAGCCTGCCACCATACTTCCGACTTAGGTAGAACCTAAGTCGAACATGCCTTGATTGCAATCATCTTGCTTTAATTTCAGGCACAGCCTGCCTACCATACCTTTGACTCAGGTAAAACCTCAGGATGGTCTATACAAACAGCGAAGCGGTAATAATAAACGGGCCTTCCCCCCTGCAAAAAAAATTTTTAAAAAACTAACGATTTAGTTGCATAACTAAATTATTAGTTGTATATTTGATCAAGAATTTACGCGCCATGGAAAAGAAAGAAGAAAAACTTGGATTAACGAGGGCTGAAGAGGAGATCATGCAGATCCTCTGGGATATTAAAAAAGGATTTGTGAAGAATATTGTGGAAAAATTTCCGGATCCCAAGCCCGCCTATAATACCGTATCAACTATTGTCAGAATACTTGAAAATAAAGGATTTGTGGATCATACGGCTTATGGGAAAACCCATGAGTACTTTCCGCTGGTGGGCAAGGATGAATACCGGAAGCAATATCTCAACAGTATGCTGAACAACTATTTCGGCGGATCATTCCGGCAGCTTGCCTCGTTCTTCATGAAACATGAAAAGCTCGACATCCGGGAAATGGAGGAAATTCTGCAATTGATGAATAAGGAACTGAACAAAAAACCAAAAAGTTAAGGTCATGACACCATTTTTGCTCTATCAGCTGAAAGCCGGCATATGCATCATGCTGTTCACCGGCATGTATTACGTCCTTTTCAGAAAGGAAACCTTTTACCGTTTCAACAGGTTCTATCTGTTGAGCACACTCCTCCTTTCCTTCATAATTCCAGCTGTTCAGTTGCCGGGGTTTACTGCCGGCGATGCTGCCGTCTCCACCAGGATCATGGGTGCCGTCATGGTGTATGCCAACAGGGTATCCACCGCGACTTCGCCGGAAGTCAGCCCTGTTACCTGGCCGGGTGCAGTTTACCTTTTTATTTCATTTTTGTTTTCGGTTTATCTCATTTACCAGGTGATCATACTCATCATCCTTATTGCCCGCCGGGGATTCTCCATGCGGAACAATTACCGGATCGTGGTCATGCCGGAGAAAACCCATTCCTTTTCGTTCTTCAATCTCGTCTTCCTCAGCATGCCCGATGACAAACCCATTGAAGAAAATCCGGTACTGCTGCATGAAATGGCCCACGCCCGCCAATGGCATTCACTGGACATCCTCCTGATCCAGATCATTAAAATATTTCAATGGTTCAATCCATTTGTCTATTTACGCCGAAAAGGCATTGCAAGAAACCCACGAGTACCTGGCGGACACTGCCGTATTGGAGCATGACGGCCAGCCCGACCGGTACCGGATGCTCCTGCTTACCCAGGTTTTTGGGGTACAACCCGGGATTTTTAGTTTTTTCAATCATTCACTCATTAAAAATCGTCTCAACATGATGACAAAAGAAAAGTCCCCTTCGCGCAGCCGGTTGAAATACCTGGCTGCTTTGCCCCTGGTCTTTATCCTTGGGTTGATGATGTGCTGTACCTTGAATAAAAAGGAGGAACTGGCACCGCCCCCTCCTCCACCTCCGCCTCCGGAAGAACTAATGACCTCTGAAGAAGAACCTGCGCTCATTATTGTTGATGAACAGGCACTTTTCCAGGGTGGTGATATTAATGATTTTCGCGATTGGGTCCAGAAAAACATTGTTTACCCTCCTGAGGCAGTAAAAGAAGGAATATTTGGGAGAGTGACTGTTCAGTTTTCCGTTAATTCCAAAGGGAAGGTTGTGGACGTTAAAGTACTTCGGGGCGTGGATCCTTTGCTGGACAATGAAACCATCAGGGTCCTGGAGTCGTCCCCCGATTGGACACCGGCAAAGGTTGGTGGCAAAGAGGTTAAACAGCAATTTGTTATACCCACAATTTTTATGTTGCAATAATAGAATGAATTGTAGAGACGCAACAGTTTGCGTCTCTACATTTTTACCAACCCTCCCTGCTATGAAAAAATCCTTATGGCTTATCCCCTTTCTGTTTTTCTTCCTGCAGTTGCATGCCCAGACCAGGGATTCAATCACCTCCCTGATCCAACAATACAACTATCAGGGTGCCCTGCTGAAAATCAATACCCTTCCTCCCGATAGTCTCGACCCGGAAATCCTCTACCTGAAAGCTTCAGCTCTCAAGGCACTTTCGCGTTACCGCGAAGCCATTTCCTGTTTTGAAGAGGTGTACCGGACCGATTCAGCGGACCTGAGAAGCGCCCTGGAGCTGGCAGATTGTTACCGGGCGGTCTCGAATATCAAAAAACCGCAGGAGATTTATGAAAAGATGCTCCTGCGGTACCCTGATAACCGGTACCTGTTGCATCTTCTGGCCGGTACCTGCATGACCTCCGGTCAGTATGCCAGCGCCCTGCAGTACTATTCTGCTGCCTGTACAGGCGACACTACTGCCTTTCTGTTAAAACAGATGGCAGCCTGTTGCGAAAAAACAGGGCAAAATGACTCAGCCATAATCCTGTATCAGAAAGCGATACAACTCGATCCCGAGGACTATCAGCCTGTTTTCCGGCTGGCCACCCTGTACAAAAACCTGGATGATTATGAAGCAGGGATTCTCCTTACGGATGATTACCTGACCCGATACCCCGACAACCCCGACATGAACCGCCTGAACGGTTACCTGCAATACCTCCTGCGGAATTTTGTCAAGTCGGCCGAACGGTTCCAGAAATGCTCCGATTTAAGGGATACCTCTGCTTTTGTGAACAAGTACCTGGGATATAGTTATTTCAGGTTGAACCGCTACGACAAAACCGTGGAATATCTTGGGAAGGTGCTCCATACCGGCAGCGATGATGCGGAGATGTTTTACGTGATGGGGCTTTGTTATGATGTGCCGGTAAACATTGCTTATTTCGACACCACCATCCGGATGGTTACCCCGGCAGTCAGCTTTCTTTCGGAGGTGTACCAGTACCTCGCTCTGGCGCTGACAAAAACCGGGCAATATGATACTGCCCTGTCGGCCCTCCTGAAAGCCCATGACCTCACTCCCGACGATGCCCTCCTGCTTTGCAAGATCGGGGAACACTATGACAACTGGTTACAGAACATGCCACTGGCACTGAAGTATTACCGGGAATTTCTGGCCACCAAAAACCGTATCCTGGAAAAACCCGCCAGTACGGTTGCCATTCTTGAATATGACTATAAACTCACGGAAGACAGGATCAGGGCGATTGAGGCAAAAATGGCACAGCCTGTTGTAACTTCCGATTCAACAGCCATCGAACCGGTTTCTCCGTAGAGATGCTTACAATCATATTACTCAAATATCAGGCACAGCCTGCCACCATATTTTCGACTTAGGTAGAACCTAAGTCGAACGCTCTGTTCGGATGAGGTTCTACCTCAGCCGAAAATATCCTTTCAGGCTCCGGCTTGAACATACAGAATGTTTGCAATCATCTTACTCAACATATCAGGCACAGCCTGCCATCATATTTCCGACTTAGGTAGAACCTAAGTCGAACGCTGGAGTCGAACGCTTGTTCGGATGAGGTTCTACCTCAGCCGAAAATATCCTTTCAGGCTCCGGCCTGAACATACAGAATGTTTGCAATCATCTTGCTCAACATATCAGGCACAGCCTGCCACCATACTTCCGACTTAGGTAGAACCTAAGTCGAACGCTGCGAGTCGAACGCTGCGAACGTCGAACTCTTTTCACCTCACCATCAGAAATCTTAAGACTATCCCAAAAAGCAGATCCAATTTCCCGGACAAACCCCTGATCAGCACCATCATGTAAGCCAGTTTACCGAATCTTCCCCTCCGGCTCAGTTCATAACGCTCTTCCCTGCCGATCATCTGCCGGCAATGCCTGGCGAGGTAATTCATCCGTGGCGTGCGGGGGATCCTTTCCGAAAGGGGTCCGGGGATCTCCTCGCTAAAATAGTCTTCCAGGAGCCGCAGCGCCAGGAACAAATGGCGTTCGGACCTTAATGTACGGGCAACGACCAGCATGCGGTCATAATCCAGGGTGTCTTTTTTCAGGTGCAGGAAGGCCCTGATATCCATCAGCCACGCCAGTCGCGAAAACTGATGCAATGCCCCATGATAACACAGGTAGGAAAAATAGGCCTCATCGGGCATTACCGGAACGGGTGTTCCCTCCAGATCGGAGGTGGTTAATCCGGACAGCAGGTGTTTAAAATTCCCGGCAGTCAGGTAGGTATTTGCCCCGGGACGGGCATGAAGATCAATGGCAATACGGTTTTCCCTGTTGTAATAATGTACCTCCCTCTTCGCCATCAGGAAAAGTTTCCGGGTAAACCTGCCGGTATAATCATTCAGGTTGGAACGGGTATAGCCCGCTTTGGTAAGAAGTTCATGGACCTGCGAAAGATCCCCGGCATGAACCAGCAGAATATCGAGGTCCACCGACTCTTTCAGTGCTTCCCTGCCGTAAATCATCAGGGAAAGCTGCGGGCCTTTGATGCAGGCATAGGCGATGGCCCTTTCATTCAAAATACCGGCAATGTTTTTCAGTTCATGCAACTGGCCGAGGGAACGCATGGCGTAATCGCGGCACCTGTTTTCGAGGCGGGCAAGCTGCTCCCCGGTAAACCACCCTTCCTTTTCCCGGCCATATTTCCACAACGCATAAACCACCCGGTGCCGCTCCGCCAGCCTGATCAGCCGATTGGCATCGAAAGATCCCGGATCAACCTTTAATCCGTGATTTCCGCCCAGAATCCCCAGCAACAACGCTATTTCTTCTTCTTTACTCATCACACCTTATTCACCACTCCATATTTCCACTTTCACTGCTATTCCTACTCCCCCCTTCTTCCTCGTCCCTTGTCCCTTCTTCCTTCTTCCTTGTCCCTTGTCCCTAGTCCCTTGTCTCTTTTTCCTTCTTCCTCGTCCCTCGTCCCTTGTCCCTTGTCCCTTCTTCCTCTTCCCTAAAATAAATCATCATCATCAAATAATTATAAAACGCCCCCGGCATCAAATAATTCATGTCCTCCTTATCCCGTTTGACCAGTCTTTCGTACCACTGCGGAAACCGGGAAAAGTCGAATATTTCATTCAGGAATTCCGAACCGGAACAGGCATTGATCAGATCCATGATCTCCCGTGCGTTCATTCACAAGGCTGTAAAAGGTTTGTGGTATGGTGGTACCCGACTTGTCATCGCGCTGCCGGATCTTCTCCGGAACAAAACCCTTTATGGCCTGCCGGAACAGATACCGGTTAATGCCATGGTGCTGTTTTACCCAGGGCGGAAAGGCCAGGCAGGTCTCCAACAGGTCAACGTCCAGCAGGGGGTAACGGTATTCCATGCCATATTGCGCCGCTGCAGCATAACAGTATTCCATGCGCTGGGGCAAATGATCCAGCATTATCCGTGCAAATTGCCTTCTGGCCAGTATCGGATGCCACGGCTGCCTGTATTTTTCACCAAGCAGGTGCCTTAACTGATGTTTTAAGGCAAATTCCTTCCGAAGCGGGAGGTTATCAAACCGCTTATCCAGCAATTCCGATGTGAAAACACCTGTCTTGTAGGCCGGCTTGCGGAACAGGGAGAACAGGTACCTGGCTGCCAGGATTCCCGGTTTCAGTAAGGACTTTGGGGTGATTCCCCTATAGTACAATTCGTCTGCCATCACCTGCCATTGCCGTTCGCTGATGAGCTCGTTCCAGGACATGGCGGTGCGGGCCGACACCAATTCATCACCGCCGAATCCCGAAAGCAGCACCTCCACACCCCTTTCACCTGCGGCCTCATAAATGCCCCGGTTGAATATGCTATAATTCTGCTGTATAAAGCATCCCTGAATATCCATGGCATGCTCCAGCAATGCCGGTAATGGAACACTCAGTCTGTCAACTCCGGTCCAGTCAAAGGTTTTAAACTGCCGCATGGCATCGATGAATTCCCGCTCATCGGTGAATTCGCTGCCCGTACCCGCCGGATAAAGGTTGGAAAAAGCCGTGAGGGATAATTTCTTCCTGACGGGCGAAATCGGCCGCTATACCGCAAATGGCGGAGGAATCTAGTCCCCCGCTCAATTCCGTACCCAGGTTGATTACCCCCTGGCACCTTGCCTGCACGGCATCCGTCAGCTTTTCACGGAACGCTTCAATGTATTCTTCCTCGTGACCGAACCTTATCTTCTTCTGGGGATCAGCCTGCCAGTATTGCCTGATGTTGCATTTATCACGGTCAGCACGGAGGAAATTCCCCGGTTTCAACCGGCAGGTATTTTCAAAGGGCGCCAGTTCTTTGCCGGACTTTACCGTCATCAGGGTATCCAGTAAATAGTCCTGCCGTATGGGCGGCTTTTCCGGTAACGCTGCCAGCACATAGCGCAACTCCGAGCCAAAAACAAAGTACTGATCGTGCAGGCTGTAAAACAACGGTCTGACTCCCAGCGGATCCCTGCCGCAGAATACCTCCCCTGTTTCCCGGTTAAAGATCACGAAGGCAAAATCACCATACAGATAGGGCAAACACTCCTCTCCCCATTTCAGGTAAGCTTCGAGGATCAGCGAGGCATCTCCCTGTCCACCCCGCTCCCCATCCTTCACGCTCCCGCTCTCCCGCTCTCCCACTCTCCCCATCCTCTTTAAAAGCTCTTCCCGTTTATACAGGCAGGCATCCGCCGCCATCATGCATGGCCCCTGCTCATAAAGAACCGTCTTCGCCTGTTCCCTCGCGGACTCCTTCCTGACTGCAGCCGCCATAAAGGCTCCCGGGATCTCCGCCGATACCACTTCACGCGGGATGACATACCCGGCCGCAGCCTTCATCCTGCTGACCATTTCCTGATCAGGTTTTTGCAGATGCGTATGCACTATTCCGAAAATGGGAGGCATGGGGAATTAAAATGAATATACAGTTCCAAATTAAGCAATTTCTTCATAAAGTCGGTAATGCGATTATGCAGTTATACAGTTATGCTGTTTTTCATTATTCACTTTTCACTTTTCATTATTCACTTTTCACTTTTCACTTTTCATTATTCACTTTTCACTTTTCGTTATTCATTGTTTTCCTACTTTTGTGTCATGTCCCAACAACCCGCATATTTCTACCGGGCATTCAGCCTCAACATCGCTTCGGAAATCCCGGTCACCGGATTTGAACCGATACCGGCCTGCTCTCCAGATGTTATGATCCGTGAAGGCGTGGTGCCGGAAACCCTTACCCGGGTGATCAACAAAGGGGTGCTGTACCAGTCGAATGACCGTGAGTTTTTGCTGCGGGTGGAGCATGTGGCGGCATATTATGTGAGGAACGGGGATGAAATTATTGTACAGCGGTCAGGACAGGCATCCGGAGGGGAAGTATCCGCCTTCCTGATCGGTACTTCTTTCGGCGCCCTGCTGCACCAGCGAAGGCTTTTGCCACTGCATGCCTGTACGGTGCTTTTCAGGGAACATTGTCTGGTTTTCGCAGGAATATCCGGCGCCGGGAAATCCACCCTGGCCGCCGCACTGATCGGCAACGGAGGCAGCCTGGTGGCTGATGACATTTCGGTGATCGATTTCTCCGGGGAGAGGCCGGCTGTTTGCCCGGCATTTCCCTACCTGAAAATCTGGGAAGACAGCCTGGTTCACCTTGGCCTGTCTGCTGAGGGACTGGAACCGGTGCGCGGTGAGCTGAAAAAATATTACCTGCCGGTGCCGCAATTCTCCCGGGCCTTTACGGCCATCGACCATATTTTCATGCTCAGCGCCCACAATCGCCCCGACCTGGAGATCAAGGTCCTGCAAGGCGTTGACAAATTCAGGGCGTTGAAAAAGCACACTTACCTGTTCAGGGGCATCCCAAAAACCGGACTCGAGCAGAACCATTTTCTACTGGCCAACCAGTTGGCCGGTAAGGTTCCCATGAGCCTGATCACCCGGCCCAACGGAGTATTGAATACCGACATGCTGTTGACCTACCTTACCGGCTTTTTGACCCAAAAGCAACATGGATGATCCGAAGATAGTCTGGCTGGCCTCCTACCCGAAATCGGGCAACACCTGGTTCAGGGCTTTCCTCACGGCCCTGTTGGATCCCGGCAGCACCGATATCGACATCAACAACCTTTACCTTTCCACCATTGCCAGCAGCCGGCAGTTGTTCGATGAAATGACCGGGATCTCCTCCGCTGATCTGTCGCAGGCGGAAATCGACCGGCTCCGCCCGCTGGTGTACCGGCAAAATGCCCTCGAATCGGAGGAAGTCCTATACCACAAGGTCCATGATGCCTGGGCCGTACTGCCCGATGGTGAATCCCTTTTCCCGGCCGATGTGACCAAAGCCGCCGTGTATTTCATCCGCAATCCGCTGGATGTGGCGGTTTCCTTTGCCCATCACCTGGCAGCCGGTATTGACAAGACCATTGGCATCATGAACAATCCCGGATACGCTTTTTGTCCGCGAGCAGACCGCCTGTACAACCAACTCCGGCAAAATCTCTCTACCTGGAGCGGTCACGTGAAGAGCTGGACGGAGGATTCCGGACTGCCCCTGCTGGTGATGCGTTATGAGGACATGAAAGCCGGTCCCGTGGAGACTTTCACCCGGGCCGTTTCTTTCCTGGGACTGCATTTTACACATGCCGGAAATTGAAGCTGCACTGGAACGGGCTTCTTTCGCCCGTCTGAAGCAGCAGGAAGAAGAAAAGGGCTTTTCGGAAAAAAGCGCCGCCTCCCCCAGCTTCTTCCGCAAGGGCGATGTGGGAGACTGGAAGAATGTACTTACCCGGGAGCAGGTCAACAGGATTGTTGAGGCACATGGGGAGATGATGGAGAGGTTTGGGTATTTGGAAGACTAATGTGCAAATGGGGAAATGTGCAAATATGCAAATGGGGAAATGTGCAAATGGGCAAATGTGCAAATGGGGAAATGGGAAAATATGCAAATATGCAAATGGGAGAATAGGTTGATTTGTTTATTTTCTGATAGTTAGTTGTTTAAGTTGTCCAGGGTTGCGGTTAAGTGCTGCCATCAGCTGTTTACGATAGCAAAGATCCTTGTTAATAAAACCCACAAAATCATCACAAAAAATTGTATATTTACGAAACCTTTGCATTTTTGCAGAAATCGCACCTAAAACGACCAGTGAAGTATGGGCATTTTTACAGCAAAGCAGGAGATCGGTCCCGATACGGTGTTACAGCGCAAGCAGGACATGCTGTTCAATGAGATCGACGGGGAGGTGGTGATGCTCAGCATTGAGAACAGCGAATATTACGGCATGGACAAGGTAGGGTCCCGCATCTGGGAACTGCTGGAAAATCCATTAAGCTTTAAAGCGCTTACCGCTAAACTTTTGGAGGAGTATGATGTTACGGAGGAGCAGTGTAACGCTGATACCCTGGCTTTTTTGAAGAAATTAACAGATAAGAAACTGATCCTTATTAAATAGGCCTTGAAACTGTTTTCTTACATAAAAAGGTTTTGGGAGATCCCGATTATAGAAAGGAGACTATTACTAGATGGTTTTAGCTTTTGTTTGTTATTCCTTATTTTGAAAAATCTATTACCACTAAGATATTACATATCATTATTGAAGCACAAAAAACCAAATTCAGATATTAATGATTATAATGGAAATGTTGTTAATATAGTAAAGAAAACAATGCGTCGATTAGATAGAATATCCTTTTTTAAAATCAGTTGCCTTGTGAAATCAAGTGTATTTAAAAAATTAATAAATGCAAATGGATTAAACGCAACTTTATCTTTGGGTTTGAAATTCAATAATGCGCATGGAATTCACGCTCATGCCTTTGTAAAATGTGGTAATCAAATTGTTTATCAAGAAGCAATGGGATTTACTGAGGTATATTCTATAAATTGAACGATATTTATATTATCTAAAATATAATTGATGGAAAAAAGCTTAGAATTATTGTTATCCTAATTATCAACTTAATTAAGGCAACCAAGTAATGTTTAGTATTAAAAGCTCTGATTAATTCTTGTAATAATAAAATCATGGTGATAAATGATAATGAAATTAAAGTCTTAAAAAAAGATTGGAATGAACCTGAAATTGTGGTTTTAAGTTCCAAAGAGACTTTCGGTGGCTTATCTTCTGCTAACAAACCAGAGGATGACCAGTACCTTGAATTGGATCCATCAGAAGCCTAAATACTATCTTATGAAAATCTTCCCTAAGTATATATTTATTTTTTGCCTTGCTTTAATATCTGATTTTCTGATAGCGCAAGGATGGCAAACCTCTGACGTAATAAAAGGATCTGATATTGAACCTAGATATTCAGCTGTCGACAATCAAAATAATTTAGTAATACTTGGTTCTTTTGCTGATACAGTATATTCCCCATATTTCTATAAATCTTATGGTGTAAGAGATTTAATATTGTTTAAGATCAATCCAAGTGGACAATTATTATGGCATACAAGAATAGGTAACATCCAAAATGATATTGCAGGAGGGCTGACCGTTGATTTAAACAACAATATATTTGTAACAGCTGGTTTCTATCAGATATGTAAGTTCACTGACGATGATTCATTAATTAGCCAGGGGAATGCTGATATATTTCTTGCAAAATATAACGATTTAGGTGTGTATCAATGGGCGAAACGAGTGGGTTCCTCTACAACTGTTCAATCTGTTATTGATCTTAAATTTGATGGAACTGACAAATTAATTATGTCAGGACTCTTTCAGGATTCATTAGTTATTGGAAGTACCCCCTCTGACAGGGATACTTTGTTAGGAAATTCCGCATATTCACATTTTATCGCTTCGTTCGACCTTAATGGAAACCACAATTGGTCAAAGCGATTTCTTGGAACAAGTAATTTAACAAGATTTCGTAGAATAGGTACCAGTCAAAACGGGTATTATTTTGGGGGGTTTTTTCAGGGTAGTATTACACTGGATATCGGAACAATAACTAGTCTAACACCGACTTTTTATGACGCATTTCTTTATAAGACGGATCTTAACGGTAACGGGTTGTGGGTTAGAAGAATAAGAGGATCGAGTACTGATAATTTCCGTTCTTTGTCGACAGATGAATATGATAATGTGTATATATTAGGTAATTATAACAGTACTTCAATTTTTGTTGATTCAACAGAAACCATTACAAATACCTTTACAGGGAACACCGGAGGATACGATACCTATATCGCCAAATACAATCGAAGCGGTATTCTCCAGTGGTTCCTCAGAAAAGGCAGCACCGCCAAAGACATTTACAATGACTTTGTTGTTCGCAACAATGTCATTTACACCACCGGTTATTTCGCCAATCAGATCATTTTTAACAATGACACCCTTAAAACCAGTGGCACTTTGAACGAAGATGCCTTTGTGGCCGCCTTCAACGAGATCGGTGATCCCATTGCCGGGGTGAGCATTCAGGGTACAGGCAACTACAACGATGCCGGGACCATTGTCAACATGGATGCCAGTTCCCGGGCTTATGTATCAGGTTATTACAAATCACAGGAAATCCAGATCGGCAACGAGACCTACACCAGCAACAACGTCAACAAAAGCGACCTCTTCTTCGCCATTTACCAGCAGCCCTTTCAGGCAGTAATTACCGATGAAGACAATGTATCCTGTTACGGACTGAGCGACGGTATGCTTACGGTTACCCCGTATTTCGGCCGCCCGCCTTATACCTACAGCTGGAGCCATAACCCCGCACTGAACCAGCCGGTGGCGGACAATCTGCCGGCCGGCGATTATACGGTCACCATTACCGATGCCAACAGCGCACAGGCTTTTAAAACCACCACCATTACCCAGCCCCAGCCACTGGTCATTAACGGACTGGTTACTCCGGCGAGCTGTTACAACGGCGACGACGGGGCCATTGATCTTACCGTTACGGGAGGCACCAAAGCTGCAGACTATGTGTACAACTGGACCACGCTCAACGGTTCGGGTATTGTACCGCTCAGTCAGGACCAGAGTGGATTGACCGACGGAACCTATACCATTCTGGTGAAAGACGACAACAACTGTTTGGAAACGTCAGATTTTGCCATCACCCAACCCACACGCATCGGTTTTGCCGGCGTCGTTGTTACCGACATTACGGCACCCGGAAACAACGGAGCGGTCAGTCTCACGGTTAACGGGGGCAATTCGCCCTATACCTACGCCTGGAGCGGGCCCAATGCCTACACTGCCGCTACCGAAGATATTGCAGGACTGGGAACTGCCGGCCTTTACACCCTGGCAGCAACCGACAATAAAAGCTGTGTGGCCGATACCGCCTTTGCCGTCAACGACGGCGTTACCCTGGTAGCCCAGATCACTGCCAAAACAGATGTACGCTGTTTTGAAGTAAACGACGGAAGTGCCACTGTTACAGCGTTCAATGGCGTACCTCCTTATTCTTACCAATGGAGCGACCAGGGATCGCCCACCGCATTGGCCACCCGTACCGGAATGGGTCCGGGAACATACCTGGTGGTTGTTTACGATGCCGCCGTTCCGACTGCGCATACTGCCCAGGCTTCGGTAGAAATTTTCGGCGCCTCAAGCACCCTGAATCTCATTTTAGATCCGCAAAATTTGCGTTGCTTCGAAGATCAGTCGGGTGTGATCGATCTCACCGTTACCGGAGGCACACTGCCCTACCATTATTTGTGGAGCAACGATTATACCGGTGAAGACCTGGTGAATGTGGCCAGCGGGTTGTATACGGTTACCGTTACCGACGGTAATAATTGCAGCAAACCAGGCAGCGAAACCCTCACCGAACCCCCTTCGATTGCACTGGATATTGTCGTGGACGGCGAGAACCTGTGTCATGGGGATAATAGTGTTTCGGCCACCGCAAACGCAGCGGGAGGATCCGGATCATTCAGCTACCTCTGGGACGATCCCGGAACACAAATTACCAAGACGGCTTATGATCTTGCTGCAGGAACTTATGAGGTTAAGGTCACGGATGAAAGCGGCTGCTATGAAACCGGTTCTGTGCTGATCAATGAACCCCCTGCCCTCAGCCTGCAAACAGAAACAGACCCGCCTTCGTGTCCGGGTGACACCGACGGCGCACTCATCCCCACCGTGTCAGGCGGAACACCTGCTTACGATTATGTTTGGTCGAACAGCGTTTATGAGCGGCTGAATACTGATATACCCGCCGGCACCTATACCCTTACCGTTACCGATCTGAATAACTGCACCCTGGTGCAGGAGTATACCCTTACCGACCCTGATACCTTAAAGATTACATCGGTTACGGTCACTGATCTTACCTGCTCCGGTCAGGATGACGGGGCCATTGCCATATCCGCCACAGGTGGAACCGGTTCGCTCGAATATTCCACCGACGGCGGGGACACCTTTTCCTCTTCAGCAACCTTCGGATCCCTGGCACAGGGCGATTACATCGTACAGGTCAAAGACGGTAATGAATGTGCTTCGGAAAATTACCCGGTAACCCTCGGGAAATCCGAAACCTGCGCCATGGTCATTTATGATGCCTTCAGTCCGAATGGAGATGATAAAAATCCGGTATGGCACATCGGGAATATCGAAAGTTTCCCCTCCTGCTCGGTTAAGATATTCAACATCTGGGGAATCATGGTATTCAGCTCAAACGGCTATGGGATCCCCTGGGATGGGAAGTACGAGGGCAAAGATCTGCCTTCGGGGACCTACTATTACGTCATTGATCCGGGAGATGGTTCTGCCATACTCACCGGTGCGGTAAGCATTGTTAAATAACCCTGTAACGAACATGAAGATGAAGACCAACAAGTTCCTGCGTTTCAGCATAGCGATGCCCTGCACGTTCCTTCTTCTGGCTTTGCTTTCGGACCGGACACAAGCCCAGCAGATCCCCAATTTCAGCCTTTACAACATGAACCATTACCTGCTCAATCCGGCTGCCTCGGGTACAACAGACCGCCTGCCGGTATCCATATCTTACCGCAAAATCTGGGCAGGCATCAACAACTCCCCCTCCGTGCAGTATCTCTCAGGAAATATGAAAGTGGCAAAAGACATGGGTGTAGGAGCCAAGCTGTTCAACTATCAGGCGGGACCCCTGCGCAAAACCGGACTCGAGGGCACTTACAGCTACCATCTTTCCCTGGGATCGGGTGACACAAAACTTTCTTTCGGACTATCCCTGTTGCTGTACCAGTTCTTTTTGAATAAATCTGAACTTGTTGTAGAGGATATTGATGACGAAGTATTTATGGGCGAGGAACAAATGCTGGTGCCCGATGCCGGCTTCGGAACTTATCTTTATGGAAACAATTATTACGTGGGAATTTCGGTACCTCAGCTGTTCCAACGGAATATCGATCTGAAATCCGATGCGGTTTTACAGCAAGAACAAGTGCGGCATTATTACCTGCACGGCGGATATATTTTTGAGACCGGATCCGATTTCAAGATAGAACCGTCCGTGTTGCTGAAATTTATTGAGGCCGGAATATTCCAGGCTGATATCAATGCACTTGCGACTTACAAGGACATGGTCAGTCTGGGTGTTTCGTATCGTACCGAAGAGGCCATGTCGTTTCAACTGGGTTATAAAAATCCCGATCTGTTTATCGGTTATGCCTACGACCTGGTTCTGTCGGGCATGCAGGGCAACACTTCCGGATCACACGAAATCCTCTTCACCTATACGTTTGATAATTTCCTGACAAAGTAGAAATCTGGTGACTTATACTGCTACTCCGCTGCCACTGCCGCTGCTGCTGCTCCCTGTCGCCCGTCCCTTGTCCCTTCAATCCTTTTTGCTATGTTTGTCCAAAATTCAAAAAGCATGAACATATTGCTGCTCGGTTCCGGAGGCCGCGAACATGCTCTGGCCTGGAAAATCAGTCAGAGCAAACGGTTGACAAAACTCTTCATTGCTCCTGGCAACGCAGGGACCGCCCTTGTTGGCACGAACGTCAATATGGCCGCGGACGACTTTGACCGGATCGGCGAGTTCGTGATCAGCCATCAGGTCAATATGGTGGTGGTTGGACCGGAAGATCCACTTGTTAAAGGCATTGCTGATTTCTTTGAGCAGCGCCCCGATCTGAAAGACATTCCGGTAATCGGTCCCTCCAAGAAAGCCGCCCTGCTCGAAGGCAGCAAGGAGTTCGCCAAAGGCTTCATGATGCGGCATCATATTCCCACCGCACGATATAAATCGGTCACTTTCAGACAGATTACCGAAGGCGTTCGTTTTCTGGATACGTTAAAGGCTCCCTATGTATTAAAGGCGGATGGTCTGGCTGCCGGCAAAGGAGTCCTGATCCTGAACGATTTGTTTGAGGCAAAGGATGAACTGCATCAGATCCTCGGGGGAAAATTCGGAGATGCCGGTAAAACCGTGGTGATCGAAGAATACCTCAGCGGGATAGAATTATCCGTTTTTGTGATTACCGATGGCATCTCTTACAAGATACTGCCTGAAGCAAAAGATTACAAAAGGGTGGGTGAAGGCGATACCGGCCCCAATACCGGAGGCATGGGAGCCGTTTCCCCCGTTCCTTTTGCCGATGCGACCTTCCTGAAGAAAGTGGAGGACCGTATCATCATCCCAACCATTAAGGGTTTGCAGGCAGAAGGCATTGTATACAAAGGATTTATCTTTTTCGGACTGATCAGCTGTCATGGTGAACCCTACGTAATTGAATACAATGCACGGCTGGGTGATCCGGAAACCGAAGTCATTCTTCCCCGGCTTAAAACCGATATGATCGACCTGCTTGATGGAGTTGCCACCGGTAGCCTTGCCGACAAAACCGTCGCCATCGATGACCGGTTTGTAACCACGGTAATGCTTGCCTCCGGAGGTTATCCCGGAAACTATGACAAGGGTAAATCCATCCGGGGTCTCGATCAGGTTAACGACAGCCTGGTATTCCATGCAGGCACAAAAAAGGAAGATACCCGGATTATTACCAACGGCGGCCGGGTCATTGCTGTGAGTTCCTATGGCAAAACCATGCAGGAAGCGCTTGAAAAGAGTTACAGGAATGCAGCCGTCATTGATTTTGATAAAAAATATTTCAGGTCCGATATCGGATTTGACCTGTAATGATGATCCCATATTCACTAATCCGCACGAACATGAAGACTCCCCTTGCACTCATTCTTTTTGTCCTCCTGGTTTACCCGGTTTGTCATGCCCAGCAACTCCCCGAGGGGTATATCCTGCAATACCAGCAAAACTTCAGTGGCAGCAAATCGCTGGCTGATTTCTGGGTCCTTAATCCGGCATCGTGGGGTATTTTCAAGTCAGGCGGAAATTTCTACCTTCATTTTACGGGCCTGCCAAATCATCCTTCGTCGTCCAGCCTGCCGGAAAATTTAGCCGTGTTAAACAACCATATTTTCGGGGATTTCATCCTGGAGGCCGATGTGATGCCGGAATTTGATACCAGTGGATTTGGTGAAATTTGTCTGTTCCTTGGTTTTAAGGACCAGACCAGGTATTATTATATACAACTCGCGAACCAGTGTGACAGTGTCAATCATGGCATTTACGTGGTAAAAAACTCGGTATCAAAACGATTGACAGGCACTGATGCCCTGCCCGTCACCTGGAAAGCTGACAAGTGGCAGAAAATACGTCTGGAACGGAACATCGTAAAACGCACGATCGCGGTATTTATCGGCGATACCCCTCAACCTGTGCTGCAAACCAAGGATTATGAACTGGTGATGGGATCCGTGGGATTCGGATCCGCCAACGGGCCGGGGAATATTGATAATATTAAGATTTGGGCTCCCACTGTCATCAGTAGCGAGTAACCAGTCACCGGTGACTCCTCCCTATTAAAGTCTGAACACCGGCACGTCCTCTTCCTCCTCCCTGCTCCGCGGGGAGAAAATGTCCACCCATCCCGGATTGTCTTCCCTGACAATCCATCCCTGTGTTCCGATATCCAGTTTATGCAATTTGTTCAAATCGGTGCTGCCGCTGATGGCATCCAAAAGAATCTCCGTTCCATCCAATTCTGCATAAACAATCACGTGATTAAACTGACCTTTTACCGGGAACATCTTTTCGGGCAACCCCCTGTCTGCCGTTCGGATCAGCAGGGGATAGGCCATTATTCCCGCTTGTCTTAACAGATTTACCAGTATCAGGTTAATATCGGCAGAAGATCCCTTTCGATGGCGAATAAAATCATTGAAATTTTGACTGGCATATACTGAAAACTCTCCATTCCATTGAAAAGTTTTCTGAACATAATTATAAATGGCTTCCAATTGCTCTGTCCTGTTGCGACTTTGCCCGATAATGCTGTCTGTTAGCCTGGTCCCCCCGGAATTCTTCATGAGGTACATACCGAACCGGTCATGTTCAAGGAGGTCCTCATTGAATTCTGACCAGGTATTGAGCCTGAAATGTACATATCCGGTCAGCGCCGTCCTGTCGCGCATAAGTGCCCATTCCCCCCTGGTTTCGTAATCCTTGTGGGTAGTGAGCACCAAAGGTTTGAATGACCGGGGAAGATTTCCGGATGATTCAAACAAGTCAAACCTGGCCTGCGGATAATAGGAGGCAAGTGGCTGGTCACCGCTTACTGCCGATAATCCCGGCAGATTCTTCATGACAATTTTTTTCTTCATATTATTCACCGCCCAAACCTTATACCGGTTTTCCGGCGTGGCATACAATAAATAATTGCTGTTAACCAGATCGTTATGTCGCTTTCTTGAACGGGTTTCATATAACCACTGCAATTTCTGTCCGAAAAGCATTTCCTCATCCGGAGCCAGCAGCCGGCTGTTCTCAAAAGTAACCAGGTAGACGAACGGAGATGGGATCTCAAAACGCAACTCACTCCACAGGGTAGGTATTTCCCGCTGAAAATACCAGGTATCCAGTTTCTCAAAATCGAGCGAAGCCACAGTATATTGAAATTCAATGATCACCCCGGGTTTCACATTGGGGAAGGTAAATTTCTTTTTGCTCCACTGCTCGTTGATCTTAATAACCTCTATTTGTCCGGCGGGTAGTTTATAGGTGACTATTTTACCGTTCTCCATAACCAGGGTATGGGCTCTCAGTTCAACAAAGTCATCATGCCGGTTTTTGGTCTGATAGGGAATCTCCACAGAGGCATAACGCAGTCCCTCTTCATTCAGTATTTTTATGCGGGTGTGCCTGGAATAAAAAGTGCGGTTTGAGATTTGAATATTGCCAAAATCACAGAGCACTATGGCCGGAGCAGCCGAATCACTTCCCAAAGGCAACACACTGAATTCCCTGGCAGAAATCTTTCCCCACTTTATGGGTTCCCTGCTTCCAAAACCAGCGAGTGCAGATACTGATGAAAGAAGCAGCAGCAGTGAAATTGAAGTGGATCTCATTGTTATAGGTTTTGGGATAACTGGAATGTTTATACAATTAATATGCCAGAAAAATGGTGACAGGTGACCGGTGATTGGGAAGAATTTCTTATTTTTAAATCGTACTACTACTTTATCGACCCGGGTATGATGCTGAAGACCTCCCTGCTTGTTTCTTTATTATGGCTTGTTACCTCGCTGATTCATCCGGGTCCTTCATCTGGTCAGCGCGACCGGGATTTATCCTCCGGAGATGCCGTTGAAAATGCCATCGGCAAAGTCTACGAATCGTTGCATGATTCTGCCCTCAATCGCGATGCCTTTCATATGGCACTGTTGGGCTATAAATCGCTTTTTATGAAAGGTCTCGTGAGCAATGACAGTGTTATTACCATAATCGATTATACGCTCCCTTCCTCGGAGGATCGTTTTTTTGTGATTGATCTGCGTCACCCTAAAGTGATATTCAAAACACTTGTGGCGCACGGCCGTAATTCCGGCGAGCTTTATGCCAGCAGGTTCTCCAACAGGGCGCAGTCGCACCAGAGTGCGCTTGGTTTTTACATTACCGGAGATCCATATATCGGGGGACAGGGTTATTCGATGCTGCTTACCGGCGTGGATACCGGTTTTAACGATCACGCCCGCATCAGGTCGATTGTTGTTCATGGTGCCGCTTATGCAACACAACAATATATCAGGCAATATGGCCGACTGGGTCGTAGCTTTGGCTGTCCGGCCCTTCCTCCCCATGTGAATGCTGCAATCATCGACCGCATTAAAAACGGATCGGTAATTTTCAGTTATTATCCCGATAGGGGATATCTTCAGGGCTCCTCTGTTTTAAGCTTATTTGCCGTCCATAGTCGGGTTAACGACCCTGCTCATTAAATTCCCATGAAAGACCGGAGTTCCTCCAGATCCTTTTTATCCAGCCCGTAAATGTCCTTATAGAAAAACAAATTGCCGGTTTCATCCGCTTCACAGGTGATGTAACGGATATGAATGGGAAGGGTGGCATGAATATCTATTTCGGCGTGATGCCCATTGCCGATCAACCCGATCATATCGGTATCTTCGGCATTTACTTCACGAACAATGAACGAAGCAAGCCTTTCAGGATCCTGTACCCGGATACAGCCATGTGAAAAGGCACGGATGTCTTTTGAAAATAATGCTTTGGAAGGTGTATCATGAAGGTACACCGCATAAGGATTAGAGAATATAAATTTAACTTTCCCGAGGGCATTATCACTGCCCCTGCTTTGACGGAGCGTATAGTTGAAATTGTCTGCAGATAATTCTTCCCTGTTGATGGAATTCTCATTGACGGTCTGGTAATTATCGTCCAGGATCTTAAATCCGTTTCTCCTGAGATAACCCGTATCGGATTTGATCTTGGGCAGAATTTCGTTCATCGTAATGCTTTTGGGCACATACCATACGGGATTGGCGATGATTCTATCCATTCGGGCCGTAAGCTGCGGGGTAGGCGAATCGGGATGTCCCACAATAATCCGGAAAGTATCGCGAAGGCTGTTTCTGCTGAATATCTTCAGGCGATAGGCGGGTATATTCACATAAAGCATGGTTGAATCCGACACTTCCTGTTTCCGGAGCCTGTCCAGATTAAGGGCCAGCCTTCTGTACCTGTAAAGCGTACTCTGCGCCAACGCCTCTACCGTGTTTTTGCCTGGCTTACCATCGGGCTCCAGTCCGTGAAAATGCTGAAACTGCTTCAGGGCTTCGGTAACATCATCCTCATGCCTTCCCTTTGCAAGATATCCCAGGGTGATCAGTACTTCTTTGATCTGCTTCCGGAGCATGACAGAATCGGATACGGGATAACTGATCTCCGTCCACTGATCGGTAAGTTGATTGGTGTTCAAAAAGTTCTCCGTAGCTTTCTGAAGTTGGTTGTATTCGACAAATCGGGGCTGTACCGACAATATCGTCTCCTGAACCCTTCCCTGTGATATGCCCTGAACAAGGATCGACGGCAAAGCGGTAACCCATTGCTTTGAAAACAATGTGGTATCAAAGGCGGTAAAACCTGCACGGAGATTGACCATAAAACAAAGGGCAGCATCGGTCATCAGCAATTCCAGTTCCGTACCCAAATCAACCTGATGGACATCCGGGGTCTGAACCTTCAGCGTCTGCTGTATTTCCCTGATGGCGGACAAATGATAATGCAAAGGCTCAAGACCATAATCCCTCGCGTGTTCGAGCAGATCAAGCAGATTGTTTGCCTTCCTGCTCAGACCTTTGGAATGGGTCCATACGGGAACGAAATGGTTGAGGGTGTAAAAATTCCTGACGTTTTCGAAAGCCATGATTTTTTCCCCATGAATAATGGGTTGATCAAAAGATTCGACTGTCAGAATGATTCCCCGGAGAGAATCCGTCGCACCGGCAGATAAATATTCCGGCACCAGGGTATTCAGGTCCCCGGTACTTCTTTTAAAACTGGTACTGATCAATAAGATCATCAGCAGGGCAAAAAAAGCCAGTATGTACCGGAAAGCATGCCTGTAAAATTCCGGATTGGATAAGCTCGTGACAGGGTTGGATGGATCGGCGCTTAGATTGGGATTAACTGTAGTCCTGTACATGATTCCGTGAGTTGGTTTCTGTCTTTATATACGACAGATACCGGGCGGAATCGATTTTATTTACACCAATACAGAACGGGATTTGATGAAAGGAAAGAATGTAGAGACGCAAGATTTTGCGTCTCTACGGTGATGATTATTTTTTCAATGAAGTAAGCACATTGGACCCCATTAACTTTCCATCCGTGCTGTAGGTTTCGCTTTTGATCATACCTGTGCCTTTCGAATACCATTCAACTGCTTTGGCTTTCACGTTAACCATCATTTTTGTGGCGATATCGTAAGAGATCTTATAACATTCGAAAGTACCTGCCGGAGTGGTAAGACTTTCAACCGCATCAACCTTTCTGTTGGTAATGCTGATGGTCATGTTCATGATAGTCATGCCTCCGCTTGAAAATGACATTTTCATGTCGCCGTTTTTAAGCACGTCTCCGGCCTTCATGGCTGCGGGCATTTCCAGACTTCCTCCCTCCATTTTCATTTCCATATCCTGGTAGGACTCCATGGACTGCTGATTCATGTAGTTTTTCATATCGATAAAATAAATGCCGTTTTCACAGCGGGCGGTGAGTTGGGTGGTACCAAGACTCTTCCCCTTGGCATCAAAGCTTTCCGCCGAAACAGTCATTTCTATTGAACCGGCAGCTTTCCTGATATCGGTTATCTTCTGTACACTCGATCCGGTTAATCCCCCTTTTTTGTCATATTGTTTATATTCCAGCTGGGCGTTTTCCATGTCGGGATAATACATGGGACAATCCTGTGCCAGGGCACCGGCATAAAAAATGCTGCAAAAGATGCAGCTGATCAAGGTTTTTTTCATAGTTTGAGATGATAAAGGTTTTTTCAAAGCTAAGTAATTTTATTTGATCATGGATAGCATGTTTCCAACTATTTTGGACTGAAATTTGTGCGTATTGTACTATCTTTCAAAAGTTGTCCCAAACAAATGCTTAATCCATAAACCATGAAATCATACTATTGCCGGCATCTTAGCAACGGTAGTGCTGAACCTGACGCTGCAGGCAGCAGAACCTCAGGAGGTATCCTCACAGATCAGGGAGGTTACCGTTTTCCTGAAAGGGGCCCAGATAACCCGACAGGCCAGGGTGAATCTGCAAAAAGGTACCACAACACTTGCTTTTCGTGAATTACCTGTCAATATTGATCCCCGGAGCATTCAGGCAAGGGGTGAAGGAAATTTTGCCATTTTGTCGCTCCTGCACCAGGTGAATTATCTTGCCAGTCAGCGCAGAAATGTTCAGGTAAAGGAACTACAGGACTCTCTGAAGTTCTATGAAGATCAGCATGCCTTTGTTACCGGCATGCAATCGGTGATGAAAACAGAGGAGGATTTGCTGATCGCCAACCGCAACATAGGCGGAAGTGAAAAAGGCGTCTTAATGACCGAACTGAAAACGGCAGCAGATTTTTTCAGGACCAGGCTCACTGAAATCAAAAAAGAACAACTCCGGCTCACCCGGGAGGCAACCCGACTGGCTGAAAAAATTGAAAAAATCCGGAACCAGCTGAATTTACTGAATGCCGGTCTGAACAAACCCACATCGGAAGTTTTGGTGAATGTTTCCTGCCCTGATAACCTTACCGGCAATTTATGGATCACTTATACGGTGAACGAAGCAGGTTGGGTTCCCGCCTATGATGTGAGGGCCAAAGATGTGCAGAATCCGGTTCAGTTGATTTATAATGCCCGGGTTTCCCAGAATACCGGGGAGGACTGGGAAAAGGTTGCCGTTAAATTGTCCACCGCCAATCCGCAGCAAAGCGGCGAGAAACCTGAACTGCAACCCTGGTACCTTGATTTTGAACAACCCATCCCCCTGGCACAGGAATACAATGTAGCCAGGCCTGGTGTCAGCAAAAAGGCTGCCATGGCTGTACCTATGATAGCTGAAGATGCTGCGGTCATCTATGAAGAAGTTGAAGAGGCCTCCACTGCTGCAGCATTCACTGAAATTACCGAAGGCCAGACCAACCTGGAATTCAACATAAAAATACCTTATGATATTCCTTCAGATAATAAACAGTATACCCTCAACATACAGGACAATACCCTTCCGGCAACCTTTGAATACTACTGCGTGCCCAAACTCGACCGGGAAGCTTTTCTGGTGGCACACATCACCGGTTGGGAGAATTACAACCTGTTATCGGGGGAGATCAACCTGTTTTTTGAAGGAACCTATGTGGGTAAATCCTACCTGAATGTCCGGAATACCAATGACACCCTTGATCTGTCGCTCGGGCGCGACAGGGGAATTGTTGTAAACCGTGTAAAAATGAAAGACTTTACCGAACAAAAGACCATTGGCAATAACAAAACCGAAACACGGGCCTGGGAAATTACCCTTCGTAACAATAAAAAGCAGGTTGTAGATCTGCGCCTGGAGGATCAGTTGCCGGTATCCATGAATAAGGACATTCAGATTGAACCACTGGATAATTCAGGCGGCATGTTCAATAAGGAAACCGGCCGCATGATCTGGAAATTTAAAATGGATCCGTCCTCCGAGAAGAAAATAAGGATTGCCTTTTCCGTCAAATACCCGAAAGATCAACGGGTGTTTATCGACTGAACCTGACGGTCCTATTCGATGATCTCCATCGAATCGGCCAGGTTGGGTTTTTCTTTCGGTTTGTTCTCGGAACGGGGTTTTCCAATCACCACAAAGGCTAACATTTTTTCAGGAGCTTTTATCTTCAGCATTTCTTCGATTTCCTTGCGGGCAAACATGGCCCCGCTCAGCCAACAGGCGCCGTATCCCATGTCGACCGCCGAAAGCAGAATATTCTGTATGCTTGCCCCGGCACTTTGAATGTCGGGATAATTCCGGATGACATTGATTTCATCATGGGAAAGTTCTACCCCGCTTTCAAGAACGGTTTCATATGGCTTGGTAACCAACACAAGCACCACCGGCGCGTCTTTAAAAAAAGTAGAGAACCAGGTTACCTGATTTTTCACATTTTTGGCAGCAATTGATTTTGTGGAAGGAAGATTTTCAATTTTCTCTGTAACAACATCAGCCATCCGGTTGAGAAGATCCTTGTTCAATATGGCAATGTACCTCCAGGGCTGAAAATTATTCACACTGGGCGCCAGCCCGGCCAAACGGACCATTTCTTTGATATCGCTCAGCCGGATTTTCTCATCTCTGAAAACCCTTACGCTGGTGCGTGCTTCAATTGCAGCTTTAAGTTCCATAGCCATATATATTTTCATCTAAAATAAAATATTTTTCCATAAAAATGAAACCCCCCGATAGAAATAATGGTAGACAAGTAGGTATTTATCCATATATTTTAATCAGACAATCCCTATGGAATTGTCCATGAACAGCGTTGGATAAAAAATGTAAATGATACAGTGAATGCAAATGAATCGCACAAATTGAGCGTGTTAGTATGACGGTGACGGACCAGGATTATCAGCTCTTCTTATTTGCACTAAAGAATTTCTCGAGATATGACTTTAGCCAGTACTCTGAAAAGTCATTGAAGCGTAGGATCCTTAAGGTGCTGACCGATCATTCGTTGACCATAACCATGCTGATTTCCCGGATAAAGAACGACCCGGAATTTGTTGAACGAATTGTAAAGGATATCACGGTAAACACTACCGAGCTTTTCCGTGATCCCCAGGTATGGCAAACGATCCGCTTTAATATACTGCCCCGTTTCAAAAGCAATTCCGTTATCAATATTTGGCACGCAGGGTGTTCCACCGGCCAGGAGGTATATTCCATGCTGATATTGCTGAATGAACTGGATCTGTTGGACAAGGCCAAAGTATATGCTACCGATATCAATACTGATGTAATGGAACTGGCGAAACAAGGAGAATACAAGTACCGCTTCAACCTGTCATACCTCGATAATTTTGACAAGGTGGTAAAGGAAAATCCTTACAATTACGAAGAATATAATGATGTGCCTTATGAAAAGTATTTTACACTGGACAAAGCCAACGATACCATAAGGATGCATCCGTTTCTCAGGGAGAAACCCGTTTTTAAGAAGCATGATCTGGTGACGGAAAATAATACCCTGTATGTGAAGTTCGACCTCATCCTGTGCCGGAATGTCATCATCTATTTCAATTACAATCTGCAATGCAAGGTGTTTGACCTCTATCATCAGAATTTATATGATTCGGGCTGTCTGATCATGGGCATGCATGAAACCATCCTGGGGCCGCCGGCTTCCAAATTTCAAAAAAAAGGACATGCTTACTTTAAAAATTGAGTCAGTTACGATATATTTGAATAATTTGAAAACCAAAAGATTATTTTTTCAAAACCGGGGAAAATGAAAAAAAAAGCATACAATCCTGCCTTGAACAACAAGTTTTTTCTTGGCCTTTGGTTTGTCCTGTTTGCAGCATTGATCCTCCTGGTCAACTGGCTATTTACCAGGCCTCTTCATCAAATGGATGACCTTAACAGCAGATTAGCCTCCACCGATAAGCAGATTACCCGCCTTAAAGCCCTGCATGCCGAGTTTCTCTTAAGTCAGGACAAAGGTGATAACCTTTTCATTACTTCAGAAAGCACTGCAGAACAGGAGGCCACATCACTCCTCAGCACTATTGGGCAGGATCTTGATCACTACACGAACATCCGTTTTCTGGCCAGGAAACCTGAAGCCGAAACTTCACTCCGGGAATTTTCGAATACCCTGGCCGGCGTTAAAAATAGTCTTACCGATTTCTTCCTCGTTTCGCGTGAAAGAGGCAATGCCCATAGTGGCCTTGTATCGCGCTGGCAGGCTTTAAGCGATCAGATGCTTGCTGTTTCCAATCCTCCGGGAAATGACATCCTGCAAAAGCTCAATCTCCTTAAACAATCGGAATCCATTTACCTGCTTCAGAGAGATCCGCGTATTCTGGAGCTTATTTCTTTACTGTGTGAAGAAATACGCAATCAGCTCATTCCCGAAGAAGGCGGTATTGATCTTGCCGATCTGGATGCCTATGTAACATTGACCGGGAACCTTATCGCACTCGACAAACGTATCGGCACCAGTGATACCGGGGGTATTGTGGCCGATCTTACTGCTTCTCTGGAGAAATTGCCCGCTGTTTTTGAGACCACAAAACTGCTGGTAAATGAAATAGATGCCAAAAGGCGAATATGGTGGCCCCTTTTGCAATTGTTAACCGTATTGCTGATCCTTTCTTCTTCGGTTTTTCTTTTTATCCGCATCACCAACCATCAGGTATTCCAACCGCTAAAGCAGCTTGCAGGTTTTACACAAAAACTGGCCACCGGTGAATTGCCTGAGGCAACCATCCTTCCGGGTAAGATTCCCGATATCCGATCGATTAAGGATTCCCTCGAGAAACTGGTGTCGGACCTGAAGGAAAAGATCTTCATCACCAGGGCTCTCCACGAAAACAAACAAGACATAAATCTTGTCCTTGCCGGTGAAAATGATCTGCTGGGCAAGGAATTGATGGCGCTTCAGGAACAAATTCAGGAGAATGCCCGAAAACAATTAAAGAACGACGAGGAAGCCCAGAAAAGAAGGTACATCAACGAAGGCCTTGCCAAATTTGCCGAAATTCTCCGTTCCGGGAGCAATGATATCCATGCGCTGGGGGACGCTTTTATCCGTGAAATCGTCAAATACCTGAATGCCATCCAGGGTGGCTTTTTTATTTATGACGATACCGAGAAATCGACCCCTGTCCTCAAAATGGTATCTGCCTTTGCCTATAACCGGAAAAAATATCTTCAAAAAACTGTTGCCTTTGGTGAAGGTCTGGTCGGGACCTGCGCCCGGGAAAAGCAATCCATTAACCTCACCGAAATTCCCCCGGGTTACATCAGCATTACCTCGGGCCTGGGAGAAACCCTTCCCGATAATCTTTTACTGGTACCCGTACTTCATGAAAATGAGCTGATTGGCGTCCTGGAAATCGCATCCCTGCAGAAATACAAGGATCATGAAATTACATTTGCCGAAGAAGTGGCACATAGCCTGGGATCTACCATCATTTATACCCGGAATAACCAGCGAACTTCTGAGTTGCTTGTCAAATCGCAGCAACAGGCACTCGAAATGGCTGAGCAGGAAGAAGAAATGCGTCAGAACATGGAAGAATTAAAAGCCACCCAGGAAGAATCGAACCGGCGTGAAGAGGAATACAAGGGTATAGCGGATGCCATTAACCATGCTCTTTTCATTATTGAATACGATCTCGATGGGATTATCCGTGAAGTAAATGAAAGATTCTGCATTTTTATGGGACGTTCCCGTGAGGATATGATCGGACATCTTCATCATGAAATCATGGGAAGCACCTTGAAACCCGACCTGAATTTCTGGGATGAACTGCAGAAAAATAATCAACATACTTTTATAGAGCCTGTTAAGGTTGGTAAAAAGACCTTCAGGCTGTTAGAGCATTTTACCGCGATTCAAAACCGTGATGGCATAATCGTTAAATTCATAAATTTCGCAACGAATGACCGAACTGGGAATAGTTGACATACGGGAGATTATCAGGTCGATAAAGTCGGTTTACAACTACGATTTTTCGAATTATGCACTGACGTCACTCAAGCAGCGGCTCGAGCGTCTGATGGGTATTCATGGCATTGGCTCCACAGACAGCCTGATGAAGAAGATCAATAATGAACCTGCCTTTTTCGACACCTTGCTTTATGAATTGGCCGTCCCTTCCACTGAAATGTTCAGGGATCCATCATTGTGGCGATGGCTCAGAGAAGAGTTCTTTCCCGAAGTTCTTGAGAAAAACATTGGCAAATTCAAGATTTGGCTGCCGGCATGCGTCTCAGGAGCCGAGTTGTTCTCCCTGGTCATATTATTGAGCGAAATGGGGTTATCGGATAAAGTGCAGATTACGGCTACTTATACCAGTGATAAAGTTGCTGAAATCTTAAAAGGCGGCAGCTACGATCTTAAAAAATTGGAAGTCTCCCAGGAAAATTACAAACGGTTTAATGGCAGCAAAGAATTGTCGGCTTATTATAAAACCGAAAAAAATTCAATCATCAGGGATTCCTCGTTAATTGCGAATGTTGAGTTTAAAAAACTCAATATTAACTTTGATAACGCACCCCAGAATATTAAACTGATCCTGTTCAGAAACAACCTGATTTATTACAATCCGACGCACCAGGAAAGGATTTTACAAATGCTGCACGCATCCTTATCGGCTTCGGGGCATCTCGTGCTTGGTATCCGTGAAAGAATATCAGCCATCAGCTCGAGTAGGGAGTTTGAGATTGTCAATGAGACAGAAAGTGTATACCGAAAACGAATGTTGAACTGAACCCATGAGTTATAAAGCTGTGATAATAGGCGGATCGGCCGGAAGTTTTCAGGTAGTTACAAGGATCCTGAATTCGTTGCCCAAAACATTTCCTTTGCCAGTATTGCTTTGTCTGCACAGGTTGAAGCATGTGCGTTCAGGTTTTGTAGAGGCCCTGACCTTAAAATCCAATATTCCGGTGGAAGAACCTTATGATAAGGAATTGCTGAAACCAGGCAAAGCCTATCTGGCCCCTGCCAATTACCATATGTATGTTGAGCTGGCCAATCGCATTGCCCTTTCCACCGAGGATACTGTAAACCATTCCAGACCATCTATCGATCTTTCCTTTATGACCGCCGCCAACGCTTATCGTGAAAAACTGATCGGGATCATTCTTTCCGGGGCAAATAAGGACGGAGCCTATGGACTGAAAAAGGTTCATGATAACGGAGGGGTTGCCATTGTGCAGGATCCCAATGAATGTGAGGTGAAAACAATGACCCAATCAGCCTTGCAACTTACTAAAGTGGATTTCGTATATACCACTGATCAAATCATAAGTTTTCTTCAAAAGCTGAAGTAATCAATGACTAACCTGAGCAAATACAGACAGTTAAGTTATATGGCCATGACAGGCCTGACAGTTGCCCTGCTGCTGTCATTTGCAGCATTGTGGAATTCTTTGCTAACCAGCCGAAGTAAAACATGAAGGATGGGTAATTGTCTTCATCCTGTTGTCCTTTGGAATTGGTACCTTTTTGTTTTACCTCGCGTATAAAACATCTGATGCCGCTGCGCTGGAAAGTATAAGAAAGGAGGCCGTGGAAACCGGCAAAGGGGAAATTCTCCGGGAAATTGAGAAAAGAAACCAGGCAGAACGGAGTGAACAAAAGATCGAAGAAGAAGATATAGAAAAGACCGTGCAGATGATATTGTCGGGTATACAGAGTACACGCACCGCTTCGGGATTTTGCAACAAAGTGCTGGGTAATCTGGCAAAACAAATGGGATTTGTGCAGGGGATCCTGTATATGAAACAGGCTAATGGTGAGCTTTTTGATGCCACCGGTGAATATGCACTCACCGACCGGAAGCCGCCTTCATTTAAAATTGGAGAAAACCTGCCCGGCCAGGTTGCTGAAAGTAAATCGATGATGATCATATATGATATCCCGGAAAATTACTTCCGTATTTCTTCGGGACTGGGAAGTTCAAAGCCCCGTTTTTTGTTGCTGGCACCCGTATTGTTCCAGGAGGAATGTGTGGCAGTATTGGAATTGGCGGCTTTTAAAAAACCTGATGAAACAACCGGCAGGGTCCTGGATAAATTGTCATCCGAACTCGGTACAAGATTAAATAAATTTGCTGTTGCCTGATAATCCATGAACGAAGAAAACAAAAATAATATCCTGCTGGATGTCTATAAAACAGAGACGTTTATTGCAGCCCTGGTAACAGGTCTGTCGTTTCTTACCGTTGCCTGGATTATTGAATTCATCCGCAGCCGGGTTATGATATCCTTTAACGGTATCGGCGAAATCCACCGCAACAATCCTTTACTGTTTGCATTTGACCTTCTCCCCCTCCTTTTCATCGCAGGAGCCTATTTACTTGACCGCAAACGGCTGAAGGAAAAAAACCTTTTCACTTCCAGGCTGAACGAGAGCGATGCCCGTATGAATGCCATGGCTGATTTTGCCAAGCAAATCGGAGCAGGCAACTATCATTCCCAATTGACGATCAGTACTGACCATGATATCCTTGCGCAATCGCTTCTTCTGATGCGCGACAATCTGCTGCAAAACTCCACGAAAGAAAGTGAGCAAAGCTGGATCGCAGATGGCAAGGAAACCATCTCGGATATTTTACGGCAGCATAATAAAATAGAGGAACTGGCCGTGCATGTTATTCAGAGCCTGGTTGTTTACACCAGGTTGGTCCAGGGTGCCCTCTATATCTATGACGAAGAGCGTAAAGTACTGACCTCTGCGGCAACCTACGCTTACAACCGCAGAAAGTATACCGCCGGAGAGTATAAGCTGGGATATGGACTTATCGGACAGTGTGCCTACGAGCTGGATTACATTTACAGAACTGAAATACCCGATGATTATGTCACCGTCACCTCCGGAATCCTGGGTGATCAGAAGCCCAGAAGCCTGCTGCTGATACCCCTGATCACCGATGAGAAACTTCAGGGTGTCATGGAATTCGCCTCCCTGGAAAATCACATACCCAACCTCACCATCAGTTTGCTGAAAGAACTGGGAGAGATCATCGCCCGTACTTTCTTCAACCTGAAGATCAATCAGCGTACTGAAAAGTTGCTCCAGGAGTCACAATTAATGACCCTTGAATTGCAGGAGAATGAAGAAGAACTGCGTCAGAATGCGGAGGAAATGAGGGCTACCCAGGAAGAGCTTAAAAAATCAAATGAACATCTTGAAACCCAGATCAAGGAAGTTGAGAATGCCCAGAAAAGACAGTATTCCCTGTTGGAAAACGCTTCAGAAATCATTGCCATTTATGATGAAAACATGGTAATGAAATATGAAAGCCCTTCGGTGATTAAAATCCTAGGCTTCACCCCCGAAGAAATGATGAGCGGAAAGGATATTGACAGGCTTACCCGGAAAGGTGAAACGAGCATGCGGAACATGTTCAAGCAATTGCTGGCCAATCCGTCCGAACCTGTTACCATACAATATACCTATATGAAAAAGAACGGGCAGAAGATCTTCCTGGAAGCAACAGGCCGGAATCTGCTCGACGATCCCGCCATTGAAGGCATTATCATTAATTCAACCGACATCACCGAACGTAAGCGTGCCGAGCGCGAAGAAAGGCTGAAGAGTAAAATGCAGGCACTGTCGGAGAATTCGCTCGACCTGATTATCCGGTTAAGCACTGTTGGACAATTCTTTTATGCCAATCCCGTTGTCCGAAGCTTTATGGGAATCGATCCCAAAGATCTCATCAACAAAACACTCGGTGAAATAAGCGTTTCCGAGGTGCTGTCCAGTTATTTCAAACAAACTATCGATACCATCAAATCCTATCCGAACAAAACCTCCACTGAAATTACCATACCTGCCGTATTGGACGGCGTGCAAACGGACCGGATCATGAGTTTTGCAGCCATCCCTGAATTCAATGAAAATGAATTGGAGACCATCCTTTTTGTTGGACATGATATTACGGAGGCCAAACAAATTGAACACGAAATTCAGGATAAGAACCGGAAGATTGAAGATTCCATCAACTATGCCCAGCGCATTCAGAGTTCTATTCTGCCGGATATCAGGTCGGTACGTGAGTACCTTCCCAAATCGTTCATCTATTACAAGCCCAGGGATGTGGTCAGTGGTGATTTTCCCTGGTTCTTTACACGGGGCCATGACATTTATATTGCTGTTGTGGACTGCACCGGCCATGGTGTTCCCGGGGCACTGCTGTCGTTTGTCGGCTATTTCCTGCTCAACAATATTGTTGACCGTGAAAGAAAAATGACCGCGGCAGAAGTATGCGACCTGCTGCACTTCGGAGTCAGAAAAACCCTGAAACAGGAAAGTGAGGAAGCCGAGGCCCGTGATGGCATGGATATCGCATTCTGCAAGGTGAACCACGTTGAGAAGGAACTTCAGTATGCCGGAGCACATCGGCCGCTTTATCTGCTGAGAGACGGAGAACTGACAGAATACAAGGGAGACCGCAAAGCCATCGGAGGTATTCCCCATCGTAAAAAAGAAGAGGAGAATTTCACCAATTATAGTATAAAGTACAAACGCGGCGATAAGTTCTTCTTTTTCTCCGACGGACTGCCTGATCAGCTGGGAGGACCGGAAGATAAAAAATACTCACCCAAGCGTATCCGTGAATTGATCATGGAAAACAAGGATCTGCCTGTTGAAAAATACAGCAATCTGTTTGCTGATGATTTTGAACTTTGGAAAGGTGAGGGAAAACAAATAGATGATGTTCTATTGATCGGAATTGAATTTTAGTAATATTGTAATAAAAACTGATAATCTATGGATAACAAAAAGGATGTGAAAGGTTTCCTTGAATTTGTTTACGAATTTTACAAATCCATGAAAGCCCATGAAATTACCTTAGTGTACGAAGGTGAAATAACCCATCAGATCACCAAGGCATTTACATCTCTCACAGAATCGAACATGTCCAAGGAGGATGAACCAAATTCGGTGCAACGGAAGGTTTTTCACGTCATGGTGGAGTGTTTGCAGAACATCAGCAAGCATGCCGATGATTTTACTTCCAATGATTACCTTTTCTCCGGCCGGGGGATCTTCCTGGTAAGCAAAGGCGAAAATGAATACAGCGTAACTACAGGAAATGCTGTTGAAAACGATAAGATTGAGTATCTTACCGAATTGCTCGAGAACATCAACCACATGGACAAGGAAGAGCTCAAAGAACTGTACAAGAGGCAAATGAAGGAAGGTCGGCTGTCTGAAAAAGGCGGTGCAGGCCTTGGATTTATCGATATCAAAAGAAAAACCAACAAGGAACTTGAATATCACTTCCTGCCGATTTCTGACGATACCTCCTTTTTCCTGCTGACTTCAACCATTTCAAGATCTGATAATTAAAATAATAAGCAACATATGGAAACAATCAAGATTCAAGGAACCGAAGACACCCCCAAAATAATCCTCGATGCAGAGAATGAGATCATGGAAATCAGTGGTCGTTCTTTGCCCGAGGATGTCAGTTCATTCTATGAGCCGGTATTGAACTGGCTGAATGAATATGCCGAGAATCCCAAAAAGAAAACCGTGTTCAATTTCAAGCTTACCTATTTCAACACAGCATCGTCAAAATTGCTGCTCGACATTCTCATGAAACTGGAAGAAATGCACGAGAAGGGACAGGATGTTCTGATCCGCTGGCATTTCCCCGAGGATGATGAGGACATGGCCGAAGCAGGCGAAGAATATGCCGATATTGTTGATGTACCGTTTGAACAGGTTGCATATTGAGGAGTATCCTTTCGGGAATTCCGGCAGATGTTAATGAGCAGCTCCAAACCACCCTATCTGAATGAGTGAAGAAATTCTAAAAGCGCTGATGCAACTTTTTGCAATTATTGCAAAACAGGATGAAGGCGTGGAATCCACCCAGGTGGAATATGTGAAGAATTTTCTGCAGCAACAGCTGAACGATGAAGAGGTGAAAGAATATTTTTCCCTTTTCAGACAGTACAGCGGTATGGAAGATCCTGTGAACGGTTCAGATAATGAGGAGGAAAAGAATACCCGAAAACTCACTTCGGTAAAAGACTCTGTCAGGATCCTGGGACTGTGCAAAAAAATCAATAAAACCCTCACCCAGAAACAAAAAGTTGTAGTTCTGGTGCGGCTTTTCGAAATTGTAAATGCCGACCGGAAATTTACTGATCAGCGCATGCAGATCATCAATACCGTGGCCGAAGTCTTTAAGGTGGATAAGGATGAGTTTTCCAGTATAGAGTCTTTTGTGATCAGCAACGAGATTGCCCAGTTGGATGATGGCAACATTTTGATCATCAACGATAAGCAAGACAATCTTCAGTTTGCGAAGAAAATCCTGACCAAGAATCTTCAGGCTGATATTTATGTTTTGAAGATCAATAGTGTTGAACTTTACTTTTTAAAATATACCGGGAACGAAGATCTGTTCCTGAACGGATTGCCGATCCGCAATGACCGTATTTATCTTTTTGCCAACGGAAGTACCGTGAAGCTGCCTAAATCAGCCCCGGTTTATTACAGCGATGTGGTATCTCATTTCCTGGCCGATTCTGTTACCAGCCAGATCTCCTACATTGCCCGGAACCTGGAATACAAGTTCCCCAATGGCAATATCGGGATAAAAGACATCAGTTTTTCTGAAACACACGGCCGTCTGGTAGGCATTATGGGCGCGAGCGGTGCAGGAAAGACCACCCTCCTGAACATGCTCTGCGGTGTGGATGCACCTTCCCATGGTGAGGTGCTTATCAATGGCATCGACCTGCATAAGAACAGGGAAAAGCTGGAGGGCGTTATCGGACTCGTACCCCAGGATGACCTGCTGATTGAGGAACTTACCGTGTATCAGAACCTCTATTATAATGCCAAACTTTGCTTTAAGGATAAAAGTGACGGGGAAATTGACGGCATGGTGATCAGAACCCTTCAGAATCTTGGGCTGTATGATCGCAAGGACCTGAAAGTTGGTTCTCCGCTCAAAAAAATGATCAGCGGCGGACAAAGAAAAAGACTCAACATCGCCCTGGAACTGATCAGGGAGCCTTCGATCCTGTTTGTCGATGAACCTACCTCGGGCCTTTCATCGCGCGATTCGGAAAATGTAATGGACCTGCTCCGGGAGCTTGCCCTGAAAGGCAAACTCATTTTTGTGGTCATCCATCAGCCTTCCTCTGAAATTTACAAGATGTTCGATAAAATGATCATCCTGGATACCGGCGGACACCTGATTTATTATGGTAATCCGGTGGAAGCGGTCATGTATTTCAAGCGTCTTGACGTCCAGATCAACAGCGAAGCCGGAGAATGTCCGACCTGCGGAAATGTGAATCCCGAACTGATCTTCAATATTATTGAAGCCAAGGTGGTGGATGAGTTTGGTAATTATACCGACGCCCGGAAAGTTACCCCCCAGCAATGGGAAGAACATTACAAACAGCTGGTCACCTATACCGAACTGAATGCCGGCGAGGACCGTCCCCCGAAAAATCTGAAAATACCCGGCTGGTTCCAGCAACTTGGCATTTATACCATCCGCGACTTTCTTTCCAAGATCAGCAACAGGCAATATGTTGCCTTAAGCCTTCTCGAAGCGCCGGTACTGGGTTTCATACTGTCTTCCATCATCCGTTATATCGAAGATCCCGATTCGGGCGTATACGTATTCAGGGTGAATGAAAACATCCCCATTTTTATTTTCATGGCCCTCATCGTGGCATTGTTTCTGGGACTTACCATAAGCGCCGAAGAGATCTTCCGCGACCGGAAAATTTTAAAGCGTGAACGATTCCTTAATCTCAGCCGCTCAAGTTACCTGGTTTCCAAGATCATCATCCTGTTCTCCATATCCGCCATTCAGGCTTTTCTGTTTGTGGTGGTGGCCAACAGGTTTCTGGGTATACGTGATATGGGATTTACCTACTGGTTTGCCTTGTTCTCCACTGCGGCGTTTGCCAATATGCTGGGCCTTAATATTTCGGCTTCCTTCAATTCCGCAGTCACCATTTATATTCTGATCCCCCTGGTCATGATCCCGATGATGATCCTGAGCGGCGCAATGTTCAGCTTTGACAAACTCAACCGTAATGTGAGCAGGGTGGATAAAGTACCTGTAATCGCAGAGTTCATGGTCACCAAGTGGTCCTATGAAGCTTTAATGGTTCATCAATACAAGGACAACAAGTTCATGAGGAACAAGCTGTATGACATTGAAAAGGAAGAAAGTCAGAGTGATTTTAAAAAGGTGTATTGGCTGCCGGAGCTCTTTGAAAGGCTGGAACGCATAAAAAATGAATTGGCCAATGTGCGAACGGTCAGTATGTCGGCCAATGACCTGCTGGTTATCGCCAATGAAATTAAAAAGGAATCTGCCGCCAATACGGATATCGCTCCTTTCGGGAATACCGCGGAACTGATTCCCGGAAAATTCAACAGTGAGACCGCTGAAAGAGTCTCCGAATACCTGTCAGCCCTTGATAAGTATTATGGTGAAAAGTTCCAGCGGATAAGCCGGCAGAAAGAGAATTATTTCAACTATTATCTCGACAGGGACCCTGATGCCTATGAACTGCTAAGGGACCGGTACCACAATGAGGGAGTATCTGATATTGTAAGAAAGGTCTACGAAAAGAATAAAATTCTGGAATACGACCACCAGTTGGTTCAGCATTATGATCCGATCTACCAGGAACCTTTCGTAAACGATATCTGGACCCTTCGCACCCATTTCTATTCTCCGGTGAAGCCCTTTATCGGTAAAACCTATGATACCTTCTGGTACAACATGATTGTCATCTGGATGCTGACGATACTTTTGTATCTGGCCCTATATTTTGAATGGTTAAAGAAACTTATTGATCTCACACAACGTTTTAATAAGAAAAGTTGAATTTGAATATAATATTGTTTTAATTCATTTAATCAATCGTTATTTTTGTTGAACAATATCAATCCAAGGATTATGCCCAAAGTAACAGTATTGCTTTTAATTCTGCTGGCTTTTGCAGCAGGCTCCTGCAAATCAGGTGGACAAGGCAGGGATGCCGGTGATGAAATTCCCGATTCTGTTCTAAATGAAGGAATTGAGATCTCAGAAGAGGTGATGCAGGATATTGTGCAGAACATTTCCTCACCCGTTGAAATGGCTGCCATGATCAAAGATCTTGGAGTGCCCTATTCAAACCGGTATATATCCCCTACCGACCGTGTGGGAAACCTGACCACCAGTTTTCAGCAGGCACTTAACCTCGGCATTTATGCCGCTGACCTGGGTTATTTGAACATGTACAACAAAACGTCGGCTGTGATTGACTACCTGACAGCCATCAAAACACTGTCCGATGCCATCAAGGTTGGACAATTCTTTGATTTCACCACGCTGAAAAGACTGGCTACCAACAGTAAAAACCTCGATTCACTGATGTATATTTCGGTGCACAGTTTCAACCAGATGGATAAATACCTGCATTCCAACAATCGTACAAACCTCAGCGCTTTAATGGTCACCGGGGTATGGATCGAGGGTCTTTATCTTGGCACACAGGTCTACAAGGTCACCCCGAATCAGCAGCTTGCCGAACGCATAGGTGAACAGAAACTTACCCTGGATCAGTTGATGCTGATCCTCGAGAAGTACCAGAGAGACAAACAATATACCAAGCTGCTCGAAGAACTGCAGTTGTTGAAAGATTTGTTCAAAACGGTTAACATCCGCATTGAAAAGGGTGAACCCGAAATGATTGAAGAAAACGGTATGCTGACCATCGTTCAAAATGATAAAAGTATCATTGAAATATCTCCTGAACAGCTGACTAGTATTATAAACACTACCGAACAAGTCCGTAACAGGTTAATAAGCTTATAATTATGAAGAAATTTCTCCTCATATTGGCAATATTTGCATATGCTTATTCTGATCTCATTCAGGCACAGGACGTTTCACAATTAACAGCCCAGTGTGCAGCAAACGCAGGCGACGTGATGTATTTAAAGGATTTTGTTGTTAAGCTCGATCCGGGCACTCCCGGTGGCGCTCCTCCGACGGCCAGATTCGCTTTGCTGTTAAGTAAGAACGTTGTTTATCGTTTCTCCATATGCTCTGCGCCCAACTCCGACGGAGAAGCGGTGCTTCAGTTGTTTGATATGAATACACTGCTCGGCAGTACCTTTATCACTTCTACCGGCAAGGATTTCCCGTTTTTCGATTTTAAGTGCCAGAAAACGGGCGTATACCATGTTTTTATTTCTTTCAAAGAAGGCAAGGCCGGGGAAGGCGTGGGAATTATGTCCTACGTGAAGAAACTCTGAACCGTACCATCACCGATAGGCTAAGGCCGGTACACTGCTGTGATACCGGCTTTTATTTTTAAACCCTTTGCCAAATCAATAGCAACAGGAAAATCAAGAATAATATATCATTGACCCATATCCTTCTGCACTTTACAAAATAATGGCTGAAAAGGTATGCCAGGGGAATTGAACCGAAAAATATCATACCGGTGCCGGCCCCCGGGATGAACAGGTAGATTAAAAGCGAGAAAACAAAAAACAGCAGGTATACCAGGAAGAACTTCCTGGCATGGATCTTCATATTGTCAATTGCCCCAATCATGAAAACACTGCCAATCACTAAAAAGATCAGGACATAGGACCAATAGATGATCTGGCTTAACCGGAAATGCTGTTCCACTCTGTTCAGCGACTCCGCTATATCCTGGAAATATTCTGCAAGGGGCCTGTCGGCAATGTAATAACCCGAAATCAGAAATATATAGGGAATAGCCAGGCCAAGGACCGCAAAGGTCCATTCACGCCAGTTAAAAGGCCTCAGGATGATCAGACTTCCCAGCAAATAAAGAAAAAATATAAGGGCAGGGAAATAGATCAGACTGGCCAATGAAATCAGCAATCCGGCGTCGAGAAAATTCAGCGATATGCCATCATTCTTGTAGGCACCGAAAATCCGGTAAAATACGAAAATCAGCAGTGAAGAAGCTACCAGCGCAGGGGTCAGCTGATGCAAACTGACCATGCTGATGGCCAGCAGCGCATAGAAAAGAGATGGCAACTGCGTTCTCCCCGGAATGAAGATGTGTATGGTGTTGAGCTGGATCAGCAGATAACCATTGACGATGATGAGCATCAGGGCAAGCAATGAAGCTATCCACCTGAAATCGCGGTTAAAGGCAAGGATCAGTCGGCCCAAAGGAACGCCCGATACCTCAGGAGCTTGAAGATAACCTGCCGGAAATAAAGAAGGAATCCAATACACTATCGGAAGCAGTGAAATGAATATGACCAGGCTGATCCGGTTGCTGTTGAAATATTTTAACAACATAGTCAGGTTAATACAAGCCTGATTACAGAGTGCTTCGACCTTACTTACCAGATTACTCTTGGGAACTGCACCAACTTGTTTATCTGCTACCTGGCCGTTTTTAAAGAAAAGCACAGTAGGGATATTCCTGATACCAAATTTGAAGGATACTTCAGGATTTGAATCCACATCAAGTTTCCCTACAATTACTTTGTCCTGATAATCTTCGGCAATTTCATTCACGATTGGTCCGATAACCCTGCAGGGACCACACCATTCTGCCCAGAAGTCAACCAATACAGGTTTGTCAGATTTGAGAACTATCTCCTCAAAATTAGCATCGGTTAAGAGTAACAGCCATATTTGTCGCATTTAAAAAAATGAATAATTTGTTTCTCCAATGGGTGCAAAGTTATAAAACTGCCAGCGAACAACAAACAGCATTTAAAACAGTTTAAACTCAATTTCCTGGTTGGCCGATAAAAAATCAATCAGTTCATCCGCCAAGGCAATATGCTGTGAACGACTGAACAAATCCACACTGATATTCTCAGAAGTGATCATAAACTAAGATCTTTAGGTTGGTGTTTCCCGGATTCTTTGCGTGCATGCTCGGTAAATTCTTCCAGAAAAGCATCTGTGATGATGTCAAGAGGAAGTTTAATCTGAATGGTTCTTCACCAGTTCATCTCTCACAGAACTCAAAAGATAGATGTTCTTTATCTTAAATTCAAGTTCAGGTGTGTTTCTCCATGTATTTTCAGCGATCAGTTCCCTTATGCAGCAAGGAATACCCTTCGTACAGATATTTCCTGAAATTCTCATAATCCTTGCTAAAAAGTGTGATCGAAAAGGTATCGGAATAATCCTCAATGGTAAATGAGCCATAGGGTTTGCCATTTTTGGTGGTGGCATGTTTTACCATGGTGATCATACCGGCAACCGACACCTCTTTCCCGCGGAGCGATTCCAGATCTCTCAGTTCAGCCAGGGTGTGATTGCAGAACTGGTTGATTTCGAGCTTGAAATTATCCAGCGGATGGGAGGATAAATAAATTCCTATGACCTCCTTTTCCTTGGTAAGTTTCAATAAGCGGCGGCCATTCCGTCGATTTGGAGGGCTTTGGTTTTATCACTTCAATAGCGCTGAGATTCCCAAAAAGTGTTTGAACATGATTCGACTGACTTTGCGTTTTGTTCCCATACCGGATAAGCTGCTCAATGAAACTCGTCCCGCCCTCATCGGTTTCAAAATACTGATGCCGTTGAAACTCCCTGAAGCTGTCAAATCCGCCTGCCATCGCCAGGGCTTCAAAACAGCGCTTGTTCACGGTGGTGAGGTTTACCCGCTCAATCACATCATAAATGTCCCTGAATGCTCCCCCCTTGTCCCTGACTTCGATGATATGCTCCACGGCAGATTCACCCACTCCTTTGATAGCCGCCAAACCAAAGCGGATATGGCCCTGCGCATTCACGGTAAACCGGGCAAAGCTTTCATTAATATCGGGAACCAACACCTTAATCCCCATGCGCCGGCATTCATCCATGAAAAACCCGATCTTTTTAAGATCATTCAGGTTCCGGCTCAGCACCGCTGCCATAAACTCCGCCGGGTAATGGGCTTTCAGAAAGGCTGTTTGATAGGATATTAAGGCATAGCAGGTGGAATGCGATTTATTAAAGGCATAATGCGCAAATGATTCCCAATCTTTCCATATCTTACCCACGGTTTTTGGATCATGCCCATTGCGGATGCAGCCTTCTTCGAATTTTACCCTCAGCTCATTCATCATGGAAACAATCTTTTTCCCCATGGCTTTGCGCAGCGAATCTGCCTCTCCTTTTGTAAATCCTGCCAGAAGCTGGGACAAAAGCATGACCTGTTCCTGGTATACCGTAATGCCATAGGTGTCTTTCAGGTAGGCCTCCATATCAGGAATGTCATACACGATCTCTTCTTTTCCATGCTTACGGTTAACGTAACTAGGTATATATTCCATGGGGCCCGGCCTGTACAGGGCATTCATGGCAATCAGGTCCTCAAACCGGTTTGGTTTTAAGGCTTTCAGGTATTTCTTCATTCCCTCTGATTCAAACTGGAATAAGCCTGTGGTTTCCCCCCGGCTGTAAAGTTCATAAGTTTTAGCATCATCGAGGGGCAAATGGTCAATGTCAATGTCGATGTTCCTTGAAATTTAACGTTGTCAAGGGTATCCTTAATGATCGAAAGGGTTTTCAATCCCAGGAAATCCATTTTCAGCATCCCCACCGATTCAATATGCGACCCTTCAAACTGGGTTACATTGAGTTCGGCATCCTTGTTCCGGCATATGGGAATATATTCCTCCAGCTTGTCTTTCCCGATAATTATACCACAGGCATGAACACCGGTTTGCCTTACAGATCCTTCCAGCACTTCGGCATACTTGAGTGTGCTGGCAATCAGTTTGTTCTCGGAATTTTTTTCGGCCAGCAAGGCAGGGATCTTTTCATAGGCATCCTTAAAATTCGTCCCCGGGGTTTCCGGAACCAGTTTGGCCAACCGGTCGGCCTCGGAAAGCTCAAGTTTTTGCACCCTGGCCACATCGCGTATGGCCATTTTCGGGGCCATGGTTCCAAAGGTAATGACATGGGCCACACGTTCCTTGCCGTACTTTCTTGACCACATACTGCAAAACTTTCTCCCGTCCGTCCTCATCAAAATCAATATCAATATCGGGCATTGAAATACGGTCGGGATTCAGAAACCGCTCAAAAAGCAAGTCGTATTTGATGGGATCAATATCGGTTATCCTAAGACAATAGGCAACAACAGAGCCTGCTGCCGATCCACGGCCCGGACCAACAGAAACCCCCATTTCACGGGCTGCCCTGATCACATCCCATACAATCAGAAAGTACCCGGGAAATCCCATTTTATGAATGGTTTCCAATTCAAAGTCAATCCGTTCCTTCACCATTTCATCCATTCCCGGATACCGTTTTGCCGCACCCTTCATAGGTTAAGTGCCGAAGGTATTCCTGGGCATCCGAAAAGCCTTCCGGGATGGGAAAATCAGGCATGATCGGCTCACTGTTGAGTTCATAAATCTCAACTTTCGCAGGCAACTTCCTCGGTATTTGCAATCACATCAGGAACATCGGCAAACAAGCGCTTCATTTCATCCTGGGTCTTCATCCATTCCTGTTTTGTATAACGCAACCGGTTTGGATCATCTACATCTTTACCTGTACTGATGCATAATAACCGGTCATGTGCAGGGGCATCTTCCTCATTGATGAAATGCACATCATTGGTGGCAATACATTTAATGCCTGTTTCAGCTGCAATCTTCAGCAGCTGGTTATTGACATAAACCTGGTTCTCATATACCTCCCTGTCAATTTGCGGATCTCCTGAAGGATGCCGCTGCAATTCAAGGTAAAAATCATCGCCAAAAATCTCCTGGTAATCCGACAAAGCTTTTTTGGCCAGCATCAATTCCTTCGTGCCTCAACAACCAGGGAATTTCCCCATGCAAGACAGGCCGAGGAAGCCAATAGTCCCTCATGGTATTTGTGCAGCAATTCCTTATCAACCCGGGGCCGGTAATAAAATCCCTCCGTCCAGCCATAGGAAACAAGCTTAATCAGGTTTTTATACCCCTCTTTGTTTTTTGCCAGCAATACCAGATGAAAGCCACCCCCATCCAGTTTATCTGATTTCTCAAGCCGCGACCGGCGTGCAACATATACCTCACATCCCAGAATGGGCTTAATACCCTGTTTTCTGGCCTCATTATGAAATTCCTTGGCCCCAAACATATTGCCATGATCTGTAATGGCAATGGCTTCCATATTGTCTCTCTGGCCTTGGCAATCAGGCTTTTAATAACTGCCGCACCATCCAGGATGGAGTACTGGGTATGCACATGCAGATGTGTAAATGTCAGGTCCTTTGATTCTGATGTATCACCTGACCGGGATGACTTCCGGCAGATCAACGGCAGCAGGTGCCGCAAAGTTCGACCGGATGGCGATATCGAAGGGCGGAATGACGTCCGGATTGGCTGATCGGAAATCCAGCACCATACTTTCCTCAATTTTCAGCTGGTCGGTGTGTGATGATCCCCCTGCGCAACAATTCAAAGAAACAGCGCGCAGTGGCTGCCACATCAGCAGCTGCATGATGGGCTTCTCCAAATTTTTCCCCGAATAAACAATCATACAATTCTGCAAGTGTCGGCCATTTGTACTTTCCACCTTTGCCTCCGGGTAAGGCACAGAAATCGGTGGATTCTTCCTTGGTGCATATCGCCGTTATTTCGTGAAGCCTGACAGGGATATTGCTTCGTATAAATTCAGCCCCCAGAATGTTAAGATCAAACGATACATTATGCCCGATAACCACGGTTACCTTTTCAAGATCCTCCGCAAATTCCTTCAGTACGCTCTCCAGTTCAACTCCTTCAGCCAAGGCCTTTTCCTTGATATCCCGTGCACTTTTTCTGCTGCCTGGGGAATCGTAAATCCAACCGGTCTGATGATATAACTCTTGTTAAAGCTTAGACTTCCGTTTTTATCATGACATTCCCAGGCAAGCTGAACCATCCGTGGCCAGTTACCGGTATCGGTAACCGGGTGCATTATAATTGAGGGGTAACCCCGTTGTTTCGGTATCAAAAATCAAATACATGCGGTAAAAATACAGCAGATTACCAGCACTTTTCATTGGTGTTAATAAAAATGGATAAGTACGTACGCCGGGATAATTACCAAAAATAACCGCGCAAGTTATTGAAGATCTTCAGGCTTTTCGGGCAGATCTTTGTGGAGATGCACCGGCGGGGCATGCCTTCTGATCCTCATATTGATAACCTCCACGATCAGGGAGAAGAATACGGCAAAATAAATATACCCCTTGGGCACATGATAGTGAAGCCCGTCGATGACAAGCATGAACCCGATAAGAATCAGAAATGACAGGGCAAGCACCTGCAAAGTGGGATGCGCATTGATGAAACGGCTGACGGCACCTGCAAATATCATCATCACACCTATTGCCAGGATAATGGCAATGATCATCAGGGGCACCTTGTCGGTAAGGCCAATCGCCGTGAGTATCGAGTCAAAGGAGAAAATCAGGTCGAGCAAAACGATCTGCAATAGAACCGAAAGTACTTTTGTCCTGACACTGATTTTAACCGTATGATCCTCCCCTTCCATTTTTTTATGAATTTCAGAAACGCTTTTTACAATCAGAAAAAGCCCTCCTGCCATCAGCACCAGATCCCTTACAGAAATTCCCAGGTTAAACAGGGTAAATAACGGATTCGTAAGCCGGATGAAAAAACTAATGGTAAACAACAGCAGGCTGCGAAACAGCATGGCCAGCAAAAGACCAACGTTTCGGATCAAAGGTTGTTTATTCTCAGGCAAGCGGTTGGTGACCAGGGAAATAAAAATAATATTGTCGATTCCCAGGACAATTTCGAGAAATGTAAGTGTAAGCAGTGCAATCCAGTTTTCCGGCCTTAAGAAAATTTCCATTCATGCACAAATATAACTAAATTGTTGAATCGTCTCCTTTTTTTAGCAATAATCTCTTCTATCTGCTGGATAAACATATTCTTTGTTGCCTCCGGTGTATTGGCTATACCGGAGGAAATAGTAGGATTGCCATCCATGCGGACAAAACAGAAAAGTCGGAATGCTCTGAACCCTGAAAAACAGCTGCCAATTCCTGTTCCTTATCAATATCAACCTTGTAAATATCAATTTTTCCTGCATATTCTTTTGCCAGTTCCTCCAGAATGGGTGAGGTTATTTTACAGGGGGCACACCAATCTGCATAAAAATCAACCAAACAAGGCTTTTCTCCCTGAAATTTCCAGATTTCCGGATTTTTTTCATAATCCATCACGAGCTTGAGGAATTCGGCTTTTGTGATGTGCACCGCAGTCTGAGTGGAAACAGGCTGTACTGCTTTGGATTCCGCCAACTGAGAAGTTAAGACGTCCGTTTTCTGTTTGCCGGCCGTTTTATCGGATTGTCCCGTACAACTGGATGCCGAAATAAGCATCAATCCTGCGAATATATACCACGCTTTTTTCATTTTCCTTTTACTTTAATTGCTGTTTAATTACTCCTTTTATTTTCCAACATGATCTCGCATTGGAGACGCAGTCTTTGTTTTACGTCTATCTATATATGTATATTTTTGCATACTTCAAATTTCATACCATTTTTCTCATGAACGGGCAATCGGAAATTTTGTCATATGCACATGGATTTAATAGTTGATTTGCCTCATCCGGAAATAAGTGGTCCTTTCAGTTTGTTCGATGGCAATAACATTCATCAGGATCAGGTTGATCAGTATTTTTTCTGCCTGCAATTTGCTGGTCCGGGCAATTTTCCCAAATCGCGACAACGTTATTGTTTCATTTTCCGCCAGATAGTCCATCAGGATCTTTTCTTCCCTGCCATAACTCATCCATACACCCCTTTTCTTGCCTTCGTCCTTTCCAAACGTCTTCCTGGATACGATTGGCCTGAATATTCTGGTCGCTTCACCCTCACATAGGCCACCCATTGTCCTGCATCATTTTTTGCATAGTGGGGCCGCTGATGTGCTTGCCGGTATTTCCACTTCCAGGATGCACCGACCTTCAACCACCCATCTTTTCAGTTGAAAGGGAACCGCCGGTTTGCAGAATAAATGCGCAGCCGATTCCGCCATATAGGCCTCCTCGTCACTGCGAATTCCGCTGATTTTTCCGTTATCCTTCACGCCGATCAATAATTTACCCCCTCGTGTATTGGCAAATGCTGAAAAAGTGCGTGCAATTTTTTTTGCGTCACTGATCTCAAACTTGAAGTCCAGTTGTTGATTTTCACCCGATCTCGATAAGGGTTTTGATATACATTGCTCGGCTTCCTTTGCGATTGTTTTCATAGCCGGGAATTGTTTGAAAATAATCGTCTGAGGCAAAATTAGCTTATTTTACAGTAAAATTTTTCGCAGGTTTGAATCTATCCCGATAAATTTCCGTATTAGCTTATAAATCAGAAAACATGAGAAAGCACTTAGATATGAAAGATATGAAAACAGTGATGTTGTTTTTTCTTATGTGGTCGGGATTGTTTTTCCCTTTCACGGGAATATTAACCACTTCCGCACAAACAACCGACAAAACAGCCATTTACAGGGAGCATCTCAGGAAGGGGGACAGTTATCTTGCTGTGAAGAACTATGCTGCCGCTATGTTTGAATATGAAAAAGCTTCGGACCTTATGCCTGATGAAGATGAGCCCAAACTTAAAATGCAGAGTATTGAAGCAACCCTGGGTATTAATGAGCTTGCCGAGGTGAAACGCAAGGTTGAACTGGCCAAAAAGCAGGAACAGGAGCAACTCCGAAAAGCGGCCACCCAGAAAAGTGCCGAAACAAAACAGGAACCGGCCGGCGTTGATGAGTTCATCCGCGAAAGGCAGGCACAATCGGCCAGGGACAGCATCCGGAAAGTCATTTTTAATACTTTTGCGGAAGAACTGAGACAGGCTGAAAAAAATAGTGACATGCTGGTCAGATCAGCTGTTTACAGGAAAATTGCTGATGCCTTCAGGAATGTCAGAGATGAAGAAATAGCCATTAATTATTACAACAAAGCGCTGGAAATCGAGGAAAAGTTTGGTCAGAAAAAGAATGTTTCCGCCGTATACGAAGAGATTGGGGCCACTTATTACAATTCCGGCGATTTTCAGAATTCTCTCACCAGTTATGAAAAATCACTTACCCTGAAAGAGCAGTCGGGCGACAAAGCCGGTGCCTCAAAAGTATTGTCCGACATCGCCAACGTGTATGAAACTACTTACGATTACAGAAATGCCATTGATTATTACCAGAAATCCGCTAAAATTAAGGACAGTATAAAGGATGAATCCGGATTGAAAGATGTCATGAATGACCTGGGTGATGTTTACTACAAACAGAAGGTTCTCACCAGCTCGATTCTGTCGTATGAAAAAACAGTCGGCATTATTCAGAAACTCAACATGAAAGAAGCCCTTGGTCCGGTTTACAACAAACTTGGCGTTGCACATTACGAAATGGGCAATTACTCCGAGGCTGAGAAATTCTTCAAGGAATCCATGAAGAATCTGAACGAAAGCGGTAACCGGAAAGAAGCCTCCATGGCCCTGAATAATCTCGGGAACCTGCTGTTTATCAATAACAAATACAATGATGCCATTTCATACTACGAACGCTCGCTGTCCTCCAAAAAGGAATCGGGATATGATTACGGACAGGCGGTTACCTTGTTCAACCTGGGTAATGCCTACAGGAGATCCGGCAATCAGGAAATGGCGATCAAGAGTTATGAAAAAAGCAGAAGAATCGCGGATAGTCTGAATGTGCCTTCGCTCTCGGGGAAGAACATAAAGGCGCTGGTTGTTTCCTATGAGGCATTCAAGAATTTTGACCGGGCTTCGGAATTGGAGAAGGAACTGAATTCCCTCGACCAGACTTCCATCAGTATTGAAATTCCCGTTTCTGAAAATGAAATGGACCTTGAACTTGAAAAAACGCAGGAAATATTATCCAAGCTGAATGAAGAAGCGCTCAGGAGAAAAGAAGCACTGGAAGCTGATGCCGGCAATAAAATGACGGACATGTACATCAACAATCTCAACAGCCAATACCTGAAAGAACAAGACAAAAGCAGGATGCTGATCATTATTTCTGTGGCGCTGGGAGTTTTGTTGCTTGGAGTGATGTTTCTCTATGCCAGAAGAAGGAAGAAGTAAAACGCACACCCACACAAAGGCAGTGGAGAATAGGGGAGTCGAACCCCTGACCTATTGCATGCCATGCAATCGCTCTAGCCAACTGAGCTAATTCCCCTTAAGGTGTGTGCGTGTGCGTGTGATGTGGCAAAAGTATTAAAATAAAACTATTCCAGCAAAAAAACGTATTTCTATTTTTGACCTAATCAAGTGGCATTACTTTTGACAGACATTAACAGATGAACGATTCCATACTTAAAATAACCTGATTATGAAAATTCTTTACAGTACAATCCTGGCCATAGTGCTGCTGATATCGTGTGCCTCACCCGAAAAGCTTATGCAGCAAGGTAACTATGATGCCATTATAGACAAATCCATTAAAAATCTGATCAAGAACCCCAACAGCGAAGAAGATGCTGTAATGCTCGATAAGGCCTATAAATTGGCAAACGAACGCGATCTTGAACGGGTAAAATATCTTAAAGTGGAAGGAAATCCCAACACCTGGGACGAAATGTTAAGCCTGTACAGCAGTTTAAAGAACCGGCAGGCCTCGGTCAAAAGGGTACTTCCCCTGCAGATGGGTGGTCGTTCGGTTCAATATGACTTTGTGGATTACGATGCCGAAATTGTTGCCGCAAAGCGTAAAGCAGCAGAATATTATTACAACCATGGCCGAAGCCTTATGGAAGGCAAAACCAAGGAATCCTACAGGCAGGCTTATTATGAACTGGTTAAAGCCCAGCAATATTCCGGTGATTCATACCGCGATCTTGCACCGATGATCAATGAGGCCAGGTATCTTGGCATGAGCAGGGCCCTGATCGGTGTGGTCAACCGTACCATCATCAACCTTCCTCCTGAATTTACCGATGGCCTGATAGCGGTTAATGCCAATGAAATCAACAGTGAATGGGTCGAATACCATACACGAAAACTCGATAGCAATGTTCAGTACGATTACTATATCGACATTATATTGCAGGTCATAGAAGTATCCCCCGATCTGGTTCAGGACAAAGACGTCATCGAAAAGAAAACCATTGAAAATGGCTTTGAATACGTGCTTGATTCCAAAGGAAATGTAATGAAAGACACGTCGGGAAATGACATCAAAATCAAGAAATACAAAGAAATTCAATGTACCGTTATCGAATCCCACCAGATGAAAGACTGCAATATCAGGGGAGAAATCGAATTTACTTCGGTGAATCCGCAGGCTTTGATAAAAAAGCAGCCTATTGCGGCCGGTACACATTTTGAACACATCTCCGCCCGTGCTGTGGGGGATGTAAATGCCCTTTCGCCCGAAAAGAAACAGTTGGTGGCCCTTGATCCGGTTCCCTTCCCGAATGATATCCGCATGATCATTGATTGCACGGAGGCTTTAAAAAAATCCATCTACGAAGCCATCAATTATAACCGCGGTGTGATACGGTAAGATGTTTTTTGCTTATTTTGCTCCTGTTGAAAATGGAGAATGCCAATGGGAGGATTTATCAATACAATTGAGCCTGAAAAAGCCGTTCTTATTGGCGTTTCCAGCAAGGATCAACCACCATCGCAGGTAGATGACTATTTGGAAGAACTGGCCTTTCTTGTTGATACAGCCGGTGCCATTCCGCTAAAAAGGTTTATCCAAAGGCTGGAAATTCCAAATGCACGTACTTACATTGGCAGCGGAAAACTCGATGAAATAAGGGACTATGTCAAAGCCACGGGATTGATATTGCGGTATTCGATGATGAGCTCATCACCCAGCCAGATCAGAAATATCGAAAAAGAACTGGAAATCCGCGCATTGGACCGTACCAATCTGATCCTGGATATTTTTGCACACCGGGCAAAAACGGCTTATGCCAAAACACAGGTCGAACTTGCCCAGTATGAATATCTCCTGCCCCGATTGACAGGACATGTGGACTCACCTTGAAAGACAACGCGGCGGAATTGGCCTGAGGGGACCGGGTGAAACTGAAATTGAAACGGACCGTAGGATCATCCGCACAAAAATCGCTCTTCTGAAGGATCAGCTTCAGAAGATCGACAAGCAGATGATCACACAGCGAAAAAACAGGGGGAAAATGGTGCGGGTTGCCCTGGTGGGTTATACCAATGTTGGAAAATCAACCCTGATGAACCTGCTCAGCAAGTCGGATGTTTTTGCGGAGAATAAGCTTTTTGCCACCCTCGATGCTACCGTTCGCAAGGTTGTGATTGGGAACCTGCCATTCCTGCTTTCCGATACCGTTGGATTTATCCGGAAACTCCCGCATCACCTTGTTGAATCTTTTAAATCAACCCTCGATGAAGTCCGTGAGGCTGATCTTCTTTTGCATGTGGTGGACATTTCGCATGCCGGTTTTGAAGAACAAATCGGGATCGTCAACCAGACGCTGCAGGAAATAAATGCTGCGGATAAACCCGTCCTGGTCGTTTTCAACAAGACTGATGCTTACTCCTATATTAAAAAGGATGAGGATGACCTCAGCCCGAAGTTACGTGAAAACCTTACTCTTTTGGAACTTGAGAACACCTGGATGGCAAAAAGCAATGCGCCGTCCATCTTCATTTCGGCCCTGAAGAAACAGAACATTGAAGAGCTGAGAAGCCTTTTATACAAAAAGGTCCGGGAGATCCATATCACCCGGTACCCTTATGATGATTTTCTGTTTTAGACCAGTTTTTTCTCCACCAGATACTCTGCAATCTGAATGGCATTGGTGGCGGCACCCTTGCGGAGATTATCCGAAACTACCCACATGTTTAGCGTTTTCGGCTGGGTTTCATCGCGGCGAATCCTTCCTACAAATACTTCATCGCGGTTGTGCGAAACGATCGGCATGGGATATATATTATTCTTCGGATCATCCATAACAATCACTCCCGGCGTATTTTCCAAAATCTTCCGCACATCGGCCAATTCAAATTCCTTTTCAAATTCAACGTTTACCGCTTCGGAATGACCTCCAATCACGGGGATCCTGACCGTAGTGGCCGTCAACCTGATCGTATCATCTTCCATGATCTTCTTGGTTTCATTGACCATTTTCATTTCCTCTTTGGTATATCCGTTATCCAGGAAAACATCGATATGGGGCAATGCATTCAGATCAATCTTATGGGGATAGGCCATGTCTCCGGAAATACCCTTGCGTTCATTCATCAATTGATCAACAGCTTTTTTGCCGGTTCCGGTAACCGACTGGTAGGTCGAAACCACGATTCTTTTTATTTTATAAGCTTTGTGCACTCCCACCAGGGCGACTACCATTGTATGGTGGAACAGTTGGGATTGGCAATGATCTTATCGGTCTTTTCCAAGACATGGGCATTTACCTCGGGAACTACCAGTTTTATATCAGGCTCCATTCTCCAGGCCGAGGAATTGTCAACTACCGTGGTTCCTGCTTCCGCAAATTTGGGAGCCCATAATTTTGATGTTCCTCCTCCTGCTGAGAAGATGGCTATCTGAGCCTTCCTGTTTATGGCCTCCTGCATACCAACGATAGCATATTCCTTGCCTTTGAAAGTCACTTTCTTGCCTACTGATTTCTCAGAGGCAACAGGAATGAATTCAGTTACCGGGAAATTACGTTCTTCCAGAACGCGGATCATCTGAGTGCCTACAAGGCCTGTTGCACCAACAACTGCGACTTTCATACTGATCAGGTTTTAATTTGGTTAATACGCTATTTAAAAATAAAAAAAGAATGTCTCAAAAGATTTATGTTTTTAACCGCAGAACAAGCAAAGAAATTACCAGGACTGCCAGACATTACATTTGTTTACTGTAATACCCGGTATTCCCTGTAAGATCTTTGTGCCCTTTTTGGCTAAAATACTTTTGCAACATCCTCTTTGAATTCTGAATACAATGGAGTAATTTTCTCCAGTGTTATCCGCAAAATTCGCAAAAAAAATGACTTATGAAAACGTTAATGCAATTTTTTTCGGTGATTACCTTGGGCTTATTTCTGCTGGTCCTGCCTGCTGACCCATCCGATAATCCTGATTACAGCATACCCCCGCCTGATTTAGCGCAGGAACCTGCTTTTTGTCAGATCATCATCAGTGAGATCATGGCGGATCCCACCCCTTCGGTCCTGCTCCCGGAGGCTGAATATGTGGAACTGTTCAATCGTGGAAGTGCCGCAATCAACCTGGAGGGATGGAAGCTTGTATTTGGGAACCATGAGAAAATACTTGGTGCAGCCATCCTTGAATCCGAAAGCTATCTTATTATATGTGATAGCGGCAATGAAAATGATTTTCAGGCTTACGGCAAAGCATTGACATTGCCCAATATGCCTGCCGTGGTCAATACCGGTCAGACGCTGACCCTGAAATCCGTTTCGGGTGCAGTGATTCATTCTGTCACTTTTTCGCCGGACTGGTTTCATTCCCCTTCCAAGTCAGCAGGAGGGTGGTCACTTGAAATAATAGATCCTGATAATCCATGCGGCAATGCAGATAACTGGTCCGAATCCTCCGATCCGAGAGGAGGAAGTCCGGGCGCTCAGAATTCGGTGAAGACAGGTAATCCCGACAAATTGTCGCCTTCTCTACTGAGAGCAACCCTTCCGTCGGATTCCTCGGTTATGCTGTTGTTTAATGAAAGCATGGACAGCTCTTCATTGAATTCCCCCTGGTTGTATTCCGCCAGCGAAGGCTTGTTGCATCCGTCAGCGGTCAATCCGGCCGGGCCCGATTATTCTGTAGTTCTACTAACTTATCCCCTGAGGTTTCAGCCGGATGTAAGATATACAGTCACTGTCCTGAATTCATTAAAAGACTGCGCCGGAAATGCCCTTGCCGGTAATTCAGCCGTGCCGATTTCGCCATTCCCCAATCACCCTCGACCTTCGATCTGATCATTAATGAAATTCTCTTTGATCCGGTTTCGGGCAAATCAGAATTCATTGAACTTTACAACAGATCATCCAAGGTGCTTGATCTGTCGGATTTTACAATCGCTCTGGCTGACCTTAATACCGGTGAGATTGTGAAGATGGTGCCGCTGAATAAAAATCCGTTCTTGATTTTTCCTGCCGGCTATGTGGTGATTACCCGCGAGGCCAAAAGCCTGCCTGATAACGGTTCTCTGCATTATTCACCTGTTATTGTCGAGTTAAGCGACCTGTTCACCCTTCCCGATGAAGAAGGGATCATTGTGTTGTCAGATCATGCCCTTCATACCATGGATGAATTCAGATATCACCAGTCCATGCATGCCGGACTTTTTGACAGGAAGGAAGGAATATCCCTGGAAAGGATCGATTGTGACCTGCCGACCAATATGCCTGAAAACTGGCAATCCGCCGCCACATCTGCCGGATATTCAACCCCCGGAGCGCCAAAATTCACAGGCAGTGCATCAGGAACACACCGGGGAAGAAATCATCCTGCAACCAGAAACTTTTTCACCCGATCAGGATGGCGTAGATGATTACATGACGTTGCATCTGCAATTTCGTGAACCGGGATGGATGGCCACCATCATGGTATTTCGACGTCACGGAAACAAGATCAAGGAACTTGACTTCCAAATGTTTACTGGGAACAGAGGAATACTTCACCTGGGATGGATTCACCGACGATCAGTGTATGGCAGGTATAGGAATTTATGTGGTATATGTTGAAATCTTCAGACAGACAGGGGAAATCAAAAATTTTCGGAAAGTTATTACCCTTGCCAGGCGATTATAAAGGTTAATTCACTAATTTCAAATTCTGAAATTTCAATATTCAAATTTACGCTGCATGTTTATACCGAAAGAATACCAGGAAAAATCCCTTCTTATATATCAGGGAGTATTTACGGTAAACCTGATCTCCATACTGGGTAATCAAATCAGGGTATTTCCCGATCATGATCCTTTGATTCTTCAACGTATTTTCAGGATATTCATTGAACTGGCACAGAATGTTTCCTATTATTCTGCGGAACATATCGAGATAAAAAGCGGTGTTTTTTGCGGCACGGATGGGTCTCGCTGCAGGAACTGGGTAATGATTACAGGGTTACCACAGGAAATCCCATAAAATCGGAACATGGCGACAAATTGGAGCGGTATTGCAAGGAAATCAATACCATTGGATGAAGAAGCACCTTCGGAAGCTAAAACGGAAAACACGGGCACAAGCCATGGATCAGGGATACCGGCGCCCAGATTGGTCTGATTCAAACCAGTCTGATCAGCGGGAACAAACTTGGATTTCCTGATTTCCGACGAGGAACCCGATATGAAGTTTTTTCAAATCTCCACCACGATCCATAAAGACCCTGCCTGAACAGGATCAGCATCGATAGCGGATGATCAGGATCTTACCGGCCAGCTAAAATCTAAGTTATTTTTGCCGACAGGTATTCCCTGTTAAGCCGGGCAATATGGGAAATCGAGATCTGTTTCGGACATTCCGCTTCACAGGCTCCTGTATTGGTACAATTACCAAATCCCAGTTCATCCATCTTGGCCACCATTTTCAGGACCCTTTCTTTGGCTTCAATCTTTCCCTGGGGCAACATGGCAAACTGAGAAACTTTGGCTGCAACAAACAGCATGGCAGATGCATTTTTACAGGCAGCCACACAAGCTCCGCATCCAATGCAGGCAGCCGCATCCATGGCTATTTCAGCATCTTCCCTGGGAACAGGAATGGTATTTGCATCGGGAACACCTCCGGTATTCACCGAAATATACCCGCCTGCTTCAATAATCTTGTCAAAGGCCGAACGGTCAACAACCAGATCTTTGATCACCGGAAAAGGCTTTGCCCGCCAGGGTTCAACAACAATGGTATCCCCGTCCTTGAATTTCCGCATATGCAACTGGCAGGTGGTAACGGCTGAATCAGGTCCATGCGGACGGCCGTTGATATAAAGACTGCACGCTCCGCATATTCCTTCGCGGCAATCGTGATCAAAACAAACCGGTTTTTCAAATTTATCGATCAATTGCTGATTCAGAATATCGAGCATTTCAAGAAAAGAACAATCCGGTGAAATCTCGGTAACCTTATATGTTTCGAACCTGCCCTTTGCCGCAGGCATTTTCCTGTCGCCATATTTTCAATGTAAAATCCATAGCACTAATATTTTGTAATTGCGGGTTTGTACCTTGATATTTTCATAAATCAGCGGTTCCTTATGCAGAATGGGTTCCTTCCGGTTCCGTTATATTCCCAGGCAGCCACAAACATGAAATCATCATCATTTCGTCTGGCTTCACCTTCTTCGGTCTGGTATTCCTCCCTGAAATGTCCGCCACATGATTCTTCACGCTGCAGGGCATCGCGTGCCATCAACTCGCCGATTTCAATAAAATCGGCCACCCGTCCAGCTTTTTCAAGTTCCGGATTCATTTCATCTATGCCTCCCGGAATCCTTACATCGTTCCAGAATTCTTCCCGCAGTCGCTGAAATTCTTTCACTGCCTTTCAAGTCCCTTCTTGTTTCTGGCCATACCCACAAAATCCCAGAGTCTGTAACCCGAATTTCCGGTGAAAATGATCAACCGATTGATTGCCTTTAATTTGCATAAGTTTATTGAATCCGTTCGCGGATTCTGTTTTCGGCTTCTCCGAATTCAGGCAGGTCGTAACCGGCATACGGGGTGTCAGAATTTCAGCGGCAAGGTAATTCTGAATGGTATAGGGCAAAATGAAATATCCGTCGGCCAATCCCTGCATCAGGGCAGAAGCACCCAGCCGGTTTGCCCCATGATCGGAGAAATTGCATTCGCCGATGGAAAACAATCCCGGTATGGTGGTCATCAGTTCATAATCCACCCATATTCCGCCCATGCAATAATGAATGGCAGGATAGATCATCATCGGTGTTTCATAAGGATTTTCATCCACGATTTTTTCATACATCTGGAAAAGATTGCCATATCGTTCCTCGATCACATGCTTTCCCAAGCCGGTCTATCGAATCGGCAAAATCGAGATATACTGCCAGTCCGCTGCCCACACCAAAACCGGCATCACACCTTTCTTTGGCAGCCCTTGATGCAACATCGCGGGGTACAAGGTTGCCAAAAGCAGGATATCTTCTTTCAAGATAATAATCGCGGTCTTCTTCGGCAATATCTTTAGGCTTTTATCCTCCTTCCGTAACGCCTCAGCATCTTCCTTCTTTTTGGGCACCCATATCCGGCCGTCATTCCGAAGGCTTTCGCTCATCAGGGTAAGTTTCGACTGGTAATCGCCGTGAACCGGAATACAGGTCGGATGAATCTGAACAAAGGAAGGATTGGCAAAAAGGCTCCCTTTTTATAGCCTGCCATGCGGCGCTGCCATTTGATCCCATGGCATTGGTTGAAAGGAAGAATGCACTTCCATAACCGCCTGTGGCAAGCACAACAGCATGTCCAAAATGCCGTTCAATTTTACCGGTTACCAGGTTGCGGGTAATAATTCCCCTGGCTTTGCCCTCGACCATAACCAGATCAAGCATTTCGGTACGCGGATACAATTTAACAGTGCCGGCTTTACCTGCCGCATCATGGCACTGTATGCCCCCAGCAACAACTGCTGTCCCGTTTGTCCCCTGGCATAAAAGGTACGTGATACCTGTGCTCCGCCAAATGACCGGTTATCAAGCAATCCGCCGTATTCCCTGGCAAAAGGCACACCCTGTGCCACACACTGGTCAATGATATTGCCGCTTACCTCAGCCAAGCCGGTAAACATTGGCCTCCCGGGCCCGGTAATCGCCTCCTTTTATGGTATCATAAAACAGCCGGTATACACTGTCCCCGTCATTCGGATAATTCTTAGCAGCATTGATACCTCCCTGTGCAGCAATGCTATGTGCCCTGCGCGGACTGTCCTGGTAACAGAATGCTTTTACATTAAATCCCAGTTCACCAAGGCTTGCAGCAGCAGAAGCACCAGCCAGGCCGGTTCCACCACAATGATATCGAGTTTTCGCTTATTGGCCGGATTGACCAGTTTCTGTGCGGCTTTATAATTGGTCCATTTTTCGGCCAGCGGGCCTTCAGGAATTCGTGCGATTCAGCTTTGTCATATCAGAAAGTTCAAATTCTTACATCCAGAAATAAATATAAACTGGGATCAGGATAAATCCTGCCGTTACCAGGACAGTATATAATACGCCCAGCGCCTTGATCACTGGCGTATAAATCTTGTGATTCCAATCCAAGGGACTGAAAGGCCGACTGGAATCCATGCAACAGGTGAAATGCCAGGAAAAGGAAACAGGCAATATAAAAGATCACGAAGCCGCCCTATCTTGAACTTTTCAATCACCAGGATCCCCAGGTCGTGATAATCCTTTCCGTCATAGTTCACCACGGAGGAACATCTCCAAAGAATTTGGCCTTGAAATAAAAATCAAACAGATGGATAACCAGAAACACCGTAATAATAGCCGCAGTATGGATCATGAATTTTGAAAAGAATGAGGTCTGGGAATAGTTTTCCTTCCTATATCTTCTGGGACGGGCAAACCAGTTCTGCATTTGCAGCAACACCCCATAAAACATATGCAGCAGGAATCCTCCGAATAGCACAATTTCCATCACTTTAATAACCACATTGGTTCCCATAAAATGGGCGGCCTTGTTAAAGATTTCCCGGCTGAATCTGAAAAGATCAGGCTCAGATTGATGCCCAGGTGAACGAGCAGGAAAACCAACAGGAACAGTCCGGCCAGGGACATCAACAGTTTTTTCCAATGGAAGAGGTCAGGATATTACTCATAAAACTTATGATTAATAGCTTGAAGATGTTGAAAATTGATGGATAATAAGGCTGCTAAATTTACCTGCTTCGATTTATTTTTACAACACATGTAATCCGAATTTCTAAATTAGGTAAATTTATCTGGAACCCTTGATCTAATTTCTGAAAAAAAATGAAAATTGTAAATATTCCAACTTCCCTGTTTGTCAAGAACCGGGACAAACTTTCCCATGTATTGAAAAACCGCTCACTGGCCATACTGCATTCAAATGATGAAATGAACCGCAGTGCCGACCAGTATTTCCCGTACCGACAGGACTCCGATCTGTTTTATTTTTGTGGCATTAACCAGGAGAAAACCATATTGCTGATCGCCCCTGACCATCCTGATGAATCGTTGCGTGAAGTACTGATCATCAGGAAATCAGACCAGAAGCTCGAAACCTGGGTGGGACACCGTTTAACCGTGGAGGAAGCCCGTACCATTTCAGGGATCAAAACGGTTAGGTTCCATGATGAGTTTGATGGCGTACTGGCCCTGATGATGATGTATGTGGAACATGTATACCTGAACCTGCCGGAATTGCCAAAATTCATCCCGGAAACGCCCAACCGGAACCTTCGCTTTGCCCACGAGATAAAGATGAAATTTCCGGCCCATAATTTCACCAGGCTGGCGCCCATTATGCGCGATCTGCGGACCCTGAAATCGGAAGAAGAAATTGCGCTTATCCGCACCGCCTGCCATATTACCCGTGACGCATTCCTGAAAGTACTGCGAAGTGTTAAACCCGGAATGATGGAATATGAGGTGGAAGCCGAAATCACCTATGAATTCCTTAAACAGGGTGCGCGCGGCCATGCTTACCAGCCTATCATTGCCTCCGGTATCAATGCCTGTACCCTGCATTACAACACGAACAACAGCGTTTGTGCCGAAGGGGATCTGCTGCTCATGGATTTTGGCGCAGAATATGGAAATTATGCGGCCGACTGTACACGGACCATCCCTGTTAACGGAAGATTCACCCCCAGGCAGAAAGAACTATATCAATCTGTGCTGGATGTGTTCCGGTTTGCCTGCACCTTGATGAAGCCCGGCGGTAGCATTAACAAAGTACATACCGAAGTATGCAGGCGATTTGGCCAGGAGCATGTAAAACTTGGGCTGTACTCCACGGAGGCACTTGAGAAACAGAGCAGCGAAAATCCGCTTTATCAGCAGTATTATATGCATGGCACTTCGCATTTCCTGGGTCTCGATGTGCACGATGTGGGCAACAAGGACGCTGAATTCCGCCCCGGAATGGTGCTGACCTGTGAACCAGGCATTTACATTCCTGCAGAAAAAACCGGTATCCGCCTCGAAAGCAACATCCTCATCACCCATACCGGGAATGAAGATCTGATGAAGGATATTCCCCTGGAAACAGGGGAGATTGAAGAATTGATGCTGAATCGTTAAATCGTGGATTGGTTTAATTGCGGGAACAGGTCAGCTCTTCCACAGTTTCTCCAATTCATCTATTTCCTTGGCAATGGGTTTACCGATTACCCGATGACCCTTGGCAGTCACCACCAGATTGTCTTCGATGCGGATGCCGCCAAATCCCCTGAACTTATTCACCACCCTGTAATCGATAAAATCGCGGTAGCGCCCTTCACTGTGCCATTTATCAATTAGCGGATCGATAAAATAGATGCCGGGTTCAACAGTAACCACATAACCTTCCTGGAGACGTTTGGCCAGTCGCAGATAGGCCGTGCCGAACTGTTCCGATCTTTTGAATTCCTGATCGTATCCGATGAATTCCTCCCCGATATCTTCCATGTCATGAACATCAAGGCCCAGCATATGACCAATACCGTGAGGGAAAAACAAGGCATGTGCGCCATGATTTACAGCATCTCCCACATCACCTTTCATCAGCCCCAGTTCCTTCAGTCCGCGTGTGATAGCGGTGGCTGCGATCAGGTGAACTTCAAAGTAGGGCTTGCCTGGCTTAATGGCCTGAATGGCTTCATGCTGCGCATCAAGTACTACCTTGTAAATATCTTTCTGCTGGCTGGAAAATTTACCTCCTACCGGGTAGGTACGGGTGATATCGGTGGCATATCTCCCCGGAGATTCCGCACCGGCATCCACCAGCAACAATTGTCCTTTTTTTAATTCATTACCGTAATAGTGGTTATGCAGGATTTGTCCGTTAACGGTGCAGATAATCGGGTAGGCCATTCTGCAGTGTTTTTGAAGTACACTGCCTTCAATGATTCCTGCCACCTGATATTCAAATGCACCCGGTTTAATATTCCTAACAGCCTCCCCGTATGCCTCCCGGGTGATCTCATTCATGGTATTTTCCATTTCCTGCAGCTCATGGGTATCTTTAACAGAACGCTGGGAAGCAATTGCCCTGATCAGGGATTCTGAAGCATTCCGGTCCACCTCCTCATATTTGAGGTTGTCGTAGTAGGCCAATTGAAGCCTTCGTTGTTCGCGGTAAGGCGGAAGGTAATGAACTTCACGGCTGTGTGCAATTACCCTGAAAACATCTCCGTCAAGCCTTTCCAATGGTTTAACCGCTGTAATACCTGCCTTTAATGCTTTTTCCTGCAACGGCTCCTGGTTCCCCACCCAAATGATGTCTTCCAAGGTAGGATCACTTCCGTAAACCGTCTCGCCCCCCTGCTCACAGTCGATCATTCCTGCCAGACCGGGCATATCCAGACCAAAATAATACAGGAAAGAACTATCCTGCCGGAAAGGGTAGTTGTTTGACGCATAGTTCATAGCAACCTCCTTGTTGCCCAGGAACAGTATTACTCCTTTGCCTACAAGCTCTCTCAAGCGCTTTCTTCTTTGAACATATACCTCAGCTGGAAACATGGCGATAATGGTTTAGTATGACCATTAAAATTAAAACCTATTTTCTTTTAAAACCAATAAAATCGTTATATTTTGTTGTGGGTTCATAACCAAGCGAATGTCTTTACGTATAGTATTATATTGTTACCTTCGCATTACCATTTGACAGCAATATGCCCTACAGAAGACTTCCCAATACAGATCTGGCAAGGTTAAGAGCACTGCGTATTGCATACGAGAAAGGCAAGGAATTGCCTCCTTTTAATCTGGCGTTTTCACAGGCAACCTTTCAAAGAGTCATTACAAACCTCCATGTTTTTGAAAAAACGGTTCAGGAAAGCCGTCAGGCCTTTAACAAACAGGTTGAAAAAAGCAGGGATTATTCCCGGTTGCTGAAGAAGGTGAAGCTGTATATGTCACATTTCATTCAGGTGATCAACATGGCCATTGCCAGGGGGGACCTGTCAGCTGCCGATCGTGATTATTTCGGTTTCGGACGCGATCAGAGCAGGGTGCCTTCTTTTGGGACCGAGGCAGAAGTAATAAAATGGGGCGAAAAACTCATTCAAGGCGAAACGCTGCGCATAAAAAAAGGATTGACTCCGGTGAGCAATCCCTCGATGGCATTGGTGAAAGTCAGATATGAGACTTTTCATGAGGCTTATAAATTCCAGAAGATTCTTCAAAAAACCCTTCAGCGGAGCCAGGAAAAATTGATTGAACAAAGACAGCTGGTGGATGGGATCATTGCCTCCATATGGAATGAAGTAGAGGAAACTTATAAAGATTTACCGGACGAAGCCAGAAGAAGCCATGCTAAAATTTACGGGGTGGTTTATTTCTACCGCAAGAGCGAATTGGCCCGCTTGTCGCGCTAAATCACTGTCATTATCCGGAGATCCTGCTTTTTTTCTCATGCAGGTAAATAATTCCGATAAGGATGGCGGTAAAAAAAACACTCAGATAAAGCGGATAATTACCGTCCTGCCCTGTGCCAATTTTATCCATAATGGTATCGCCAACAGGTTTTTTGGAAAAATGATAATAGATGACTGCCATCCCATTGTTTATCAAATGACCGGCCACCGGTACCCAGATGGATGAACTCCATACCAGCAGGTATCCGAAATATAATCCCAATAAAAACCTGGGAATGAATCCATAAAACTGGAAATGTATAAAACTGAACAAGAAAGCTGCCAGGATCACCCCCATGTGTTTGTTTCGGGTCCAATCGGAGAATAATCTCTGTATAACGCCCCTGAAAAGGAATTCTTCTCCAAGAGCAGGCAAAATGGCAATCATCAGAAAATTAACAGCCAGATCGCTTATGGAATTGCTTTCCAGAAAAAGTTCGGTAAGCCTTGCTGCGTTTTCTTCCATCGATTTTACGGTATTTTCCAGTCCATTCATCCAGTCGGGCAGATCGAGCTTTGAATTCAGCATGGTCACCGCATTCATCAGCGGAACGGCCAGGAACAAAGAGGACAAAACCATGGCCAGCGTGATAACGGATGCCCCTTTGCCGGCCTGCAGATAATCAAAGCTGTTTTTACTGAACAGCCAGGCCGCCAGCAGCGCCGGGATAATAAAAAGGAATACCGACTGAACGATCTGGAAAAATTTAATAATTCCGATGTTGTTTTCATCAGGGTTTTCTATCAACCTGTACAGGGACGCAAGGTCAAGATCATATAAAGGGATAGCCAGCAGAACAGCTATCGCAGAACCCAGGATCATAAAAAACAGGACCAAAATCAGCAAAAGCATGAGCTTGGCCGGTGACGACATTTGAATGAAACTCTGGCGGAGCGTGTTGGTAAAGGCATTCATTGTACCTGATAGTAATGATTAGGGCAAAAGTAATAAAATAGATCTTACAGTACCGCCGGAACTTCTGGTACCATTAGAACTTTTATTTCATTCTCCCTATATTTGCAGGCCCTATGCTGAAAAAATATGGTGACCATCGGTAACATACAGCTCCCCGACAAATCCCTCCTCCTTGCCCCAATGGAGGATGTGACTGATCCCTCATTTCGGTTCATCTGCAAGCATTTTGGAGCCGATATGGTGTATACCGAATTTATTCCTTCCGACGGACTGATCCGCGACGCCAAAAAGAGTCTGAAAAAGCTGGAAATAATGGACGATGAAAGGCCCATCGGCATTCAGCTTTACGGACACCTCATTGATAGTATGGTGGAAGCGGCAAAAATAGCGGAGGAGGCAAAACCCGACCTGATCGATATCAATTTCGGATGCCCGGTCCGGAAAATTGCAAACCGTGGAGCAGGAGCAGGTATGCTTTGCAATATTCCCCTGATGGTGGAAATGACAAAGGCCATTGTAGATGCGGTACGACTGCCGGTAACCGTGAAAACAAGGCTTGGCTGGGACGAGACCACGCAAAAATATCGTGGACATTGCCGAAAAGCTTCAGGATGTTGGCATAAGCGCACTCACGATCCATGGGCGAACCCGGGCTCAGCTATACAAAGGCAAGGCCGACTGGACGCTTATAGGCCAGGTAAAAAACAACCCGCGCATGAAGATCCCCGTGATCGGCAACGGAGACATTGTAACGACCCAGTCGGCTGTTGAAGCTTTTAATCGCTTTGGTGTGGATGGTATCATGATTGGCAGGGCTGCTGTGGGTAAACCCTGGATATTTGAAGAGATCAGGCATTTTTTAAATACCGGTGAAGTGTTGCCCCCGAAGACACTCCCTGAAAAAGTAGATCTGGCCCGCAGGCAATTTCGAAAATCATTGGAAGTAAAGGGGATTCCCAGGGGCATTTTTGAAATGCGCCGTCATTTTTCCAACTATTTCAAGGGACTTCCCGATTTCAGGGAAATCAGAATGAAGCTGGTGACTTCCCTGGATATTGAAGAAATTGAAAAACTGCTGGATCAGGTACTAATTACCTATCCGCAGTATTAGCAGGATTTCTCAAGGGATAATCGAGTGTATAATGCAAGCCGCGACTTTCTTTCCGCTGCTGGGCGGCTTTGATGATAAGATACCCCGCGTTGATCATGTTGCGCAACTCACACAGCTTTTGTGACAATTTCGATTTCACAAACATCTCCTCGGTTTCGTTATAGATTATCCAGAGTCTGTCCATCGCCCTTTTCAACCTGATGCTTGATCTTACAATACCCACATAGTAACTGAAGATCTGCTGAACTTCTTTATAGTTCTGCGTAATCAGCACCATTTCCTCGGGATGGGTTGTTCCTTCATCATTCCAGACCGGAATATTCTCCTGAATGTCATACTGCTGAAACGATTCAATGGAATGTTTGGCGGACCTTTCCGCATATACCATGGCCTCCAGCAATGAATTGCTGGCCAGGCGGTTTGCCCCGTGCAGTCCCGTGCATGAGACTTCCCCGGCAGCATAAAGCCTCTGGATGGAACTGCATCCGTTGATATCAACCCGAATGCCGCCGCACAGAAAATGTGCCGCGGGTACAACAGGGATCATGTCCTTTGTAAAGTCGATCCCAAGAGAGAGGCATTTGTCATAAATGGTTGGGAAAGCTTTGCTTTAAGGTCCTCTCCGTCCAGATGTGTCCCATCGAGAAAAACAAATTCTTCGCCACTGGTTTTCATTTCATTGTCAATTGCCCTGGCCACAATATCTCTGGGCGCCAGGGAACCACGCTCATCATACCGTGTCATAAAATCTTCCCCCCTGTGATTGCGAAGAATCGCTCCATGACCCCGCATGGCTTCGGTAATCAGGAAAGAAGGCCTTTCGCCGGGATTGTACAGCGAGGTGGGATGAAATTGCACAAATTCCATGTTGTCAATGATACCCTTGGCCCTGTATACCATGGCAATTCCGTCGCCAGTGGCAATCAGCGGATTGGTGGTGGTGTGGTACAGATTACCGATGCCCCCTGTGGCGATCATGGTAACCCGTGAAAGAAACTGGTGGATTATTCCGCTCTTCAAATCAAGCACATAGGCTCCGTAACACTCGATATCGGGAAAGTACCGTCTTCACCAACTTGCCCAGATGGTGCTGGGTAATAATCTCAATGGCAAAGAAATTTTCGAAAATGTCGATATTGGGATGGTTTCTTACCACCGCACTCAATACTTTCTGAATCTCAAATCCGGTATTGTCCTTATGATGAAAAATTCTGTGTTCCGAATGTCCTCCTTCACGCGCCAGGTCAAATTTTCCCGAAGTTTCCCGATCAAAGTCAGTTCCCCATTTCAGCAATTGCTCGAATTTGGGCAGGTCCTTCCCTCACTACCATTTCCACTACCTTCCGGTTGCAAAGACCATCTCCGGCAATCAGGGTATCATTGATATGTTTGTCGAAATTGTCGGCCTCACTGGAAACTGCAGCAATTCCTCCCTGGGCATAACTTGTGTTGGTATCACTCAGTGTGGCTTTGGTGACAATGGCAACTTTTCCGTATTCAGCCACCTTAAGCGCATAGGTCAGCCCGGCAAGACCCGAACCAATTACCAAAAAATCATACTGATGATCCATGTCGTAAGGTTATTCAATATAGACCAAAATTAATAGAATTCATCTGAATAATATTATTAGGCATTTAGGACTTTAGGCTAATAGTCCTGATAGCCCTAATTTCCCAATAGTCTAATCCCTCTCTTTCCTTGTTATAAATAATTTTCCATTACATTTGCCCCTCATAATACAAACAGAAACAACATGGTCCAGGAAGATCTCTTTAAAAAAATTATTGCCCACAGCAAGGAATATGGTTTTATTTTTCCCTCGAGTGAAATATATGATGGATTAAGTGCTGTTTATGATTACGGCCAGAACGGGGTAGAATTGAAAAACAACATTCGCCGATACTGGTGGGAATCCATGGTTAAACTGAACGAAAATATCGTGGGCATTGATGCCGCAATCTTCATGCATCCCCGTACCTGGGAGGCTTCCGGACATGTTTCTGCTTTTAATGATCCCTTGATTGATAACAAGGATTCGAAAAAAAGATACCGTGCCGATCAGCTCATTGAAGAATATCTTCAGAAAATCGAAGATAAGATTCAGAAGGAAGTGGACAAAGCTGCCCAGAAATTCGGCGCATCCTTTGATGAGGCAAAGTTTAAAAGCACCAATCCGCGGGTGACTGAAAACCAGGCCAAATACGATGAAATCCATAAAAGATATATTAAAGCGCTGGAAACCGAGGACCTGAAAGAATTGTATCAGATCATTCTCGATACTGAAATCGTATGTCCGATATCCGGCACCCGAAACTGGACCGAAGTGCGCAAGTTCAACCTCATGTTCAGCACCCAACTTGGTTCGGTGAGTGAAGAGGCCAATACCATTTACCTCCGGCCTGAAACAGCCCAGGGAATTTTTGTAAATTTTCTGAATGTACAAAAGACCGGACGAATGAAAATACCATTTGGTATTGCCCAAACCGGTAAGGCATTCCGAAACGAGATCGTTGCCCGTCAGTTTATTCTCCGCATGCGTGAATTTGAACAAATGGAAATGCAGTTTTTCATCAGACCCGGCACTGAAATGGAATGGTACGAATACTGGAAGGAAAAACGTATGAAATGGCACAAGGCGCTTGGCATGGGCGATCAGAAATACCGTTTCCACAATCATGATAAGCTGGCCCATTATGCCAATGCAGCCTGTGATATCGAATTTGAATTCCCGATTGGTTTCAAGGAGGTGGAGGGCATTCATTCACGTACCAATTTCGATCTTGGCAACCATGAGAAATTCTCCGGAAAGAAAATTCAGTATTTCGATACAGAGGCCAATGAAGGCTATACCCCTTATGTGATTGAAACCTCCATCGGTCTCGATCGCATGTTTTTTACCGTTCTTTCCAATGCTTATGTGGAAGAAAAGGTGGAATGGGAAGGCAGTGCCAAAGAGGAACGCGTTGTTCTGAAAATGCCCCCTGCCCTTGCCCCCGTGCAACTGGCCATATTACCCCTGATCAAAAAGGATGGCCTTCCGGAAAAAGCAAGGGAAATCATGGACAGAATGAAATTCGATTTCAACTGCCAGTATGAAGAAAAAGATTCCATCGGAAAACGTTATCGCCGCCAGGATGCCATAGGTACTCCCTTTTGTATAACCGTGGACCATGATACCCTCGCCGATAACACCGTCACCATTCGCTATCGGGATACCCTGCAGCAGGAAAGGATCGTCATTGACCGGTTGCCGGAGATCATGGGAGACAAGGTAAGTATGAAGGGATTGTTGATGAAGCTGTAAAGCTATACCAAGTCCAGTGCCTGCTGTAAATCTGCCTTAATATCCTCAAGGTGTTCAATTCCCGCAGATAATCTCAGCTGACCCGCGATCACCCCTGATTTCTTCTGCTCCTCCGCGCTGAGCTGTTCATGGGTGGTGGAAGCGGGGTGAATGATGAGTGTTTTGGCATCTCCCACATTGGCCAGGTGGCTGATCAGCTTTACATTATTCACGACTTTATCGGCAGCTTCCTTTCCTCCTTTCACCAGAAAAGACAATACTCCTCCAAAGCCATGCTTCAGGTATTTCTTGGCCAGAGCATGGTAAGGATTACCGGGCAGACCGGGATAATCAACACTTACAACCTTTGGATGCTTTTCAAGCCAAAGCGCCAGGGCCAGGGCATTGTCGACATGCCGCTGCACCCGAAGCGACAATGTTTCAAGTCCCTGCAGCAAAAGGAACGCATTAAACGGACTGAGCGATGAGCCATAATCCCTCAAACCCTCCACACGTGCCCTGATGGCAAAGGCTATATTTCCGAAGGGACCGGGCGTGCCGAACACATCCCAGAATTTAAGTCCGTGATATCCCTCTGAAGGTTCGGTAAATTGCGGAAACTTCCCATTGGCCCAGTTGAAGTTACCGGCATCAACGATTACTCCGCCGATGCTCGTTCCGTGTCCCCCGATCCACTTGGTGGCTGATTCCACTACAATATTGGCTCCGTGCTCAATGGGCCGGAAAAGATACCCTCCTGCGCCAAATGTATTATCCACGATCAAAGGAAGTCCGTTTTTGCCGGCAACGGCAGCAATGGCATCAAAATCGGGAATATTGAACTTCGGATTGCCAATGGTCTCAATATAAATGGCTTTTGTTTTGGCATCTATCAGTTTTTCGAAATCGGCCGGATGGTCACCTTCCACAAATTTTACCTGTATTCCAAGCCGTTTGAACTGCACTTTGAACTGGTTGTAAGTACCTCCGTACAGATAGGAAGTGGAAATAAAATTATCCCCGGTATCCATGATATTGGAGATGGCTATAAACTGGGCAGCCTGTCCCGATGCAGTAGCCAAAGCCGCAACACCACCTTCAAGAGCGGCCATACGCTTTTCGAATACATCGGTGGTAGGATTCATGATCCGTGTATAAATATTCCCGAATTCCCTGAGTCCAAACAGATTTGCAGCATGCTCCGAATCTTTGAATGCATAGGATGTAGTCTGGTAAATGGGAACCGCTCTTGAACCGGTTGTTGGATCAACTTCCTGACCGGCATGCAATTGAAGTGTGTCAAAGTGATAGTTGGCAACGGACATAATGAATGTGTTTTAAATGAATAAATTGCTTGTTGTTTGTTAATTAGCTACTGCCTGATACTGCTCATCGGCAAAATGGTATAGTGTGGTTGACAGGTAACGCTCTCCTGTATCGGGTAATACAACAACGATGTTCTTCCCTTTGTTCTCAGGTCTTTTGGAAATCTGCAAGGCAGCCCATGCAGCGGCGCCCGAAGAGATCCCTACCAGCAACCCTTCCTCACGGGCAAGGGCGCGACTGGTTTCAAAGGCATCGTCATTTTTAACGGTAATGATCTCGTCGATCACCGAAAGGTTTAAAATCTCAGGAATGAAACCCGCCCCGATACCCTGAATCTTATGAGGTCCCTTTTGTCCCCCCGACAGTACAGGTGAATCCACCGGTTCAACCGCTATGATCTTAACCCCCGGATTTCGCTTTTTGAGCACTTCGCCAACTCCGGTAACCGTTCCTCCTGTGCCCACACCGCTGACAAATATATCCACCTTACCGTGCGTATCACGCCAGATTTCTTCGGCAGTGGTCTTACGGTGAATCTCAGGATTTGCCGGATTTTTAAATTGCTGGGGAAGAAAGGAATCAGGGGTTCCGGCATGCAGTTCTTCTGCTTTTTTGATAGCGCCCCCCATTCCCTCCGGTCCCGGAGTCAATACCAATTCGGCACCCAATGCTTTTAGCAGATTCCTTCGTTCAATACTGAAAGTCTCCGGCATGGTCAGGATTAACCTGTAGCCTTTCGAGGCCGCAACAAACGCCAAAGCAATGCCTGTATTGCCACTGGTAGGTTCGATAATGGTTGTACCACTTTTTATGAGTCCCTTTCTCTCGGCATCTTCGATCATGGCAAAACCAATGCGGTCTTTGACACTGCCGGCAGGATTGAAATATTCAAGTTTGGCGATAATGATGCCCAAAGCTCCGTGAGTTTTATTAAAATTGGTCACTTCCAGCAAGGGGGTGTTCCCAATTAAATCGGTCAGATGTTTTGCAATTTGTGCCATGGTTTCAAATTTTTTAATACAGTCACAAAATTGCAAACGATTGATTTTATTGCAAATACCTTTTATATGGTATATTGTATACCATAAAACAGGTATGTTCGAATCGCTGATCCCGGTTCCCGGTTACTGCCAACGGCTTTAAATATTCTCCACCCTGGCAGTCTCACTCCTGGCCTGGCGACCTGCAGTATCAACTGCCACAACGGAATATGCATGCGACGTGCCGTCAGACACTTTATCATTGAAAACAAACGGGGCTTTGGAGGTCTGGGGTTTATGGTTCACACTGCCCACTTTCTTATCATCGCGCCACACTTCATAGGTTTTCAATGGCACATTTCCTGCAAATGCCGTATCCCAGCTTAATTCAACAATCCGGTCAGCCCCGCTCCTGCGCTGATTGGCCTTAAAATTGACCGGAGCTGTTAATCCCCTGTCCGGCAACTGAAAATAATTTGTTTTGCCTTCTTTCACCACCCGGGTCATTTTTTCCACTTCCATACGATCGGTGTCATTCAATCCGGATGGATTAATCTGGGCGGCGCTGAGATTCTGTTCCAACTGACAAAGGGCGGGATCATCGCTGATTTGTCCAATTCCGATTATCGCCGTATGAACTCCGGGAGTGGAAAGGGTATATTCTACCAGGGGGCGGCTGGGCAATGTCTGATTTCCAACGGTGCGCACAACCTCCACAGGGCCCCTCGTCCAATGAGCCTCCTTGGTGTACATGGCACCATCGGCAAATACTTTCATGCCAATCACGCCCATGTTTTTTGCCATGGCTACAGGAATCACATTATGCTGCATGTTGAAGTTAATCCGGTCATTGGCATTAATAGCTACCAGCATGGCATCCAGCAGGTTGGTCTTATCGCGCTGAATCATTTCGACCATCACGGGGGGTGAATAATGCCCCGAAAAGCCAATGTGTTTGATTAACTTTTCCTCTTTGGGATTGAGCCCTGTGAGATTGGTCCCGTCCCTGTAATCGCGAAGGGCTGCCAAAGCCCCGATGCGTTCAGCCTTTGGATCGGTATCGTAAAGTCCTTCATATAGCGCTTCCACTTCTTCCAGGGTATTGAGGTTATGGATCAGTACCATGTCCAGGTAAGCACCGGCAGGATAATTGCCCTGGTTATCACCGAACATTTGTGAGAGACTTCGCTTCACATCATCCACAGTAAATGATCCGGCCGCACCATTGGTACGGCTTGAAACCCCGGGAGTGTTTAATCCGCCTTTGGCATGGCGAAGATGGGTTTTGGTCGTCAGGAAAATGGAGCGCCTGAGTGACTCCTTATACCCGGCTTTCGAAGGATTCAGGCTCAACTCGTTAAAGGCTTTCCCATAGTTCACCTGGCTGGGGCCATAAACGTTTGACGTATCAAAATAATTAATGCCTTTATTAAATGCCTTCAGAATGATCTTCACCGGATCAACATCCTCGGGAGTCCATTGTATGGAAGCCTGTCCTCCCAGACCGAGCGTAGTTACTTCAAAATCAAGCTTTCCGAAAGATCTTTTCATGGGTTTTGCAACCCTGTTCATGACAAAACCGTAACCCGGCATAAGGGCTATACCGGCTGCGGCGGCTGCTGCGGTTTTAATAAAAACACGGCGGCTTTCAGCATGGCGTTTCATAATTGTCATCGTATTGATTTATGATTATCTAAGGATAAAGTTAGAATGTTTTTTAATCCGTTGCATGTGCAAATAACTTCCATTTTTCCAATTATGCCAACTTATTCCCGGTGATCTAAAAAAAGAATAATCTTACGTTATATTTGTAATGACAATTTTTTATGAAAAAAGTCCTCATTATAACCTATTATTGGCCTCCAAGCGGAGGTTCAGCTGTATTGAGGTGGTTGAAATTTACAAAATATCTTCGCGGATTTGGCTGGGAACCCATCATTTACACCCCCTCAAATCCCGAACCGCAGGAGATTGACCAGTCGCTGTTGCAGGATATCCCTGAAAATCTGGAAGTCATTACCTCCCCCATTTGGGAACCCTACAACATCTATAAATGGCTGACGGGCAAAAAAAAGGAGGACCGGCTTGGCGTCGCCATGATGTCGGACAAAAAAAAGGCGGGATCCCTCAGCAAATTATCGCTCTGGATACGAAGCAACCTGTTCATTCCCGATCCGCGCCGGTTTTGGGTAAATCCTTCGATCAGGCGATTGACCGCACTGTTGCAGCTAAAACCTGTTGATGTTGTCGTCACCACCGGTCCGCCCCACAGCATGCACCTGATCGGGCTCGGGCTAAAGCGCAGACTTGGTGTAAGATGGGTGGCTGATTTCCGGGATCCATGGACCAATATTGACTTTTATAAAGACCTCACCCTCACCGGTATGGCTGACCGCTGTCACCGGAAGCTTGAAAGAAAAGTGCTGCAGGAAGCTGATCATGTGATAACCGTGAGTCCCGGAATGACCAGAGAATTCCTGGCAATGGGGATCCATAACGTATCCACGATCACCAATGGATATGATGAAGAAAGGCTTCCCCTGCAAAAACCTGAATACGGCAAATTCACGCTGCTTCACCTGGGATCCATGCCAAAATCGAGAAATCCTGAAATGCTGTGGGAAGTATTATCTGAGCTGGCCAAACACAATGATCATTTTGCTTCCTGCCTGCAGATCAGGCTGATCGGAAAGACCGATCTGAGGGTCAGGGATTCGATCAACCACTTTGATCTGCAGGATTATGTGGTTCATGAAGAATTCATACCCCATGACCAGACAATGGGAATACTCAGCAGTGCCGGCGTGCTGTTGTTGTGCATTAACAATACGCCCAATGCGGGAGGCATATTAACGAACAAATTTTTCGAATACCTTTCGGCACATCGTCCCATCCTTGCCTTTGGTCCTGCTGACGGAGACGTCTCTGCCATCCTGACAGAAACCGGGGGAGGAAAGATTTTTGAATACGGGGATGGTCCCGGCTTGAAAAACCATATTTTAGACCTATTTGAATTATATTCGCAACATCATCTGACGGTAGAAAGCAGGGAGATTGACAGGTTTTCCCGGAAAAATCTTACCCGCCAGCTGAGTGAACTGTTAAATATGCTCAAGTCTTGAAAAAGATCGTTACTGTTATTGGCGCCCGGCCACAGTTTATCAAAGCGGCAGCTGTTAGCCGGGTCATCCGCAAAACCGAAGGGATACGGGAAATCATAATCCATACCGGCCAGCATTTCGATAACAATATGTCCGACATTTTCTTTCAGGAAATGGACATCCCGGTACCTGACCATCACCTGGAAATCAACAGCCTCTCCCATGGGGCCATGACCGGCCGGATGATTGAAAAAATTGAGGAGGTCCTGCTTACTGAAAAACCCGATCTGGTAATGGTTTACGGTGATACCAATTCAACCCTGGCCGGCGCACTGGCAGCCAAAAAACTGGATATCAGGGTTGCCCATGTAGAAGCAGGGCTCAGGTCCTTTAACATGAAGATGCCGGAGGAAATAAACCGCATCCTCACCGACAGGATTTCTGACCTTTTGTTCTGTCCCACCGAAAATGCCCTGTTTAACCTGCGGCAGGAAGGCTTCGAAAAGTTCCCTTGCCTGACTTTCCTCACCGGGGACGTAATGTATGATGCTGCCCTATTTTATGGCAAGATCTCTGCTGCCAGATCTGCCATCCTCAAAAGTCTGGGACTCACGAACGGGAAATTTATTCTTTGTACCGTCCATCGGCAGGAAAATACGGATAACATCGAAAACCTAAACTCAATTGTTACCGCACTCAATGAAATCAACCGTGAAACACCGGTAATTCTTCCGCTCCATCCCAGAACGCGAAAGATCCTATTTCAGAATAAGATCCGGCTGGACTTTGATCCGGTGGATCCATTGGGATATTTTGACATCGTTGAGCTGCTGAAGCATTGCGGTCTGGTAATAACCGATAGTGGCGGCATGCAGAAAGAAGCCTTCTTTTTTGGCAAATATTGCATAACCCTGAGGAAAGAAACCGAATGGATCGAACTCGTCACGAATCACCTTAACCTGCTCACCGGTCCCGATCCGGCATTAATTAAACAAGGGTATGGCCAATTCATGGGCAAATCCATTCCGGAATCCCTGCCTTTATATGGCCAGGGTAATGCCAGTGAAAAAATCATACAATTCATAACAAACAGCAACCTGTGAAACTATTAATGGTGCTTGACCGGGAATTTCCCCCTGATATAAGAGTTGAAAATGAAATTGAAGCACTGATCCATGCGGGTCATGAGGTTCATATCGCCTGCTATACCCGGAAAAGCAGGCCGCCGTGTGAAAAATCAGGAAAACTCATCATTCACAGGAAACCCATCTCGGGCTTCCTTTACAAATCAAGCGCTGCCAGCCTGACCCTGCCCTTTTATTTCCGGTTCTGGAAGAAATTCCTGGAGCAACTACTGCAAAACAATCACTTTGACGTCCTGCATGTGCATGATCTCCCTCTTGTTGGCCCCGGAGCCAAACTCAAAAGACAGTTTAAGCTGAAACTCATCGCAGATCTTCATGAAAACTGGCCGGCATATCTCGACATCTCCAAACATACAAATACCCTGCTGGGAAGGATGCTTTCACCCATCTTCCTGTGGCGGAATTACGAAAAAAGGATCCTGCGATATCCCGACAGCATCATTGTGGTGGTTCAGGAGGCAAAAGCAAGGCTCATCAACCTGGGAATAAAAGCCGGTAAGATTAGTGTAGTATCCAACACCATTAACCTGAGTGAACTGAACCTACCGGCTCCTGAACCTGCCCGGAAAGAGATCATTTTATATTATGCCGGTGGTTTAAACTATCACCGGGGACTGCAAAACGTCATTCTGGCAATGCACAAGGCGGACAATCCCCTGCTGGTCTTCTGGATATTGGGTGATGGCAGCTATAAGGAGCAACTGGTCAGACTGGTGGATCAGCTTGGCTTAAAGGAAAGGGTTATCTTCCACGGATACCAGCCCTTTCAAAAGGTCATGGAAATGCTATCCCAATCAGACTTTGCATTGATACCGCATTTGAAAACCGAACATACCGATTCAACCATCCCACACAAGCTATTTCAATACATGTATGCGCAAATACCGGTAATTGCCAGTGATTGTCTGCCTATAAAAAGGATATTGGAAGAAACCGGCGCAGGTATTGTTTACCCGTCGGGCCATCCGGATCAGCTTACGGACATTCTGGTCCGCCTGAATTCCGTTCGCAAAACCGACCTGGGTGCAAAAGGCAAATACTGGGTCGAAAAAATCTATAATTGGCAAAACGATGCTGAAGTCCTGAAAAAAACCTACGAAACGCTCAAATCCGGAATAATATGAAAATCATGATGTATGGTTTTGGCTCCGGGAATAACATTGAGCCATGGCTTGAATTCTTCGAAAAGCATCATCAGGTATACCAGCTAACCTTTGTCTGCAGGAAATTTCAGCTGAACCCTCACGATTTCCCCCACATCAGAATAGTTGAAACAAAGTCCCTGTATTTTATCGGGTTTTCCCTGTGGAAAAGACTCATGATGGAGAAATCCGATGTTGTTTACATTCAGGGGCTCTATGACTATCTGATCATATTGCAATTGTTGCTCCTTTCCCGTGCGAAACTGAGGGTGGTCAACATCTGGAATAACCGCAACTTTCGCAAAGCCGCTTTTGAGAATAAAAAATTCTGGCAGATCCCCCTCTACAGGATCATTTTTGCCCTGACCAACCGGTTCTATTTCACCTGGTACGGAACTTACACTGATTTCGGCGGGTTGTTCCCTTCTCAGGCATCCAAAAGGCTGATTCAGCCCTGGGGGATCCGGAACAAGATCATCGAAAGTACACCGGTCGCCGGCAGTGAATTTGCCCGGCAATATCTTGACAGCTTGCGTGCAGATGAGCTATTTCTGTTCTGGCCCGAGAATATGTCTCCTGATGAACATATCGATGTTTTACTGGAGGCCCTGAGAAAGGTTCCCGGTAAGTTTAAGCTCAGGGTCCTGATCTTTTGCGGGCATCAAAAAACTGAGAATGATTACAGCAAATATTTGCATTCGCTCATTGAACGGTATCATTTAAATGGTGTTGAGCTGGTGCTGGGAAATTACCTTCCCTACTCCGATATCATGGCGTTTTGGGCCAGGGCTGACCTCTCTGTCAAGTTGTCAACAAAGGATCAGCTTTCCAATGGCATCATTGAAGCCTTGTTTTTCGGTACACCTATGGTCCTGAATAACTGGATGCCTTACAAAATGTTGGCTGAAAAAGGTTTACACGTTCATTTGACCGATTTGGATCCTGAGAGCCTTGCCAGCTGCCTGACCCCGATCATGGATAACCTCAGCAGGAACAGGAACTATTATGCAAAAGAGGGAGATACAAATAACCGTATAATCCGGGAAAAATTTAATTTTGACAGAAATATCGGGATTTTGATGTCTGATCTTGAACAAATTATTCAGGAATCAGGGAAGAGGTAATCCTGTATTGAAAGCCTACAAACATTTAACTGTATTTTTTCTTATTCGGTATATTGATGAGCAAAATCTGGAACAGCATAAAAATTACCCCGGTCAATCCATCCGTAGTTTTTTCGCTTAAAAATAAATCGTTTCTTACCCGTAAACTGGCTGGTATAGCCCTTCATTTCATTATCAGAAACACCTATTCAAAACTCACGGTTAATCCCCGGTTTTACGAAAACACTTTCGTACTGAACAATCTGCATTCGCTTTTACCTAAAGGATCAAAAGTGCTTGATATTGGAAGTGCTGAATCGGATTTCCCGCTTTATTTGTATGCTTCAGGATTTGAAGTCACTCCTTTCGATCAGCGTGAATACCCGCTGTTGCCCTCAGTACAGGGAGATGCCATGAAACTGGAGGAATACTTTCAGCCTGCCTCGTTCGATGCGATATCGGTTGTTTCCACCATTGAGCACATCGGTATTGGCGCCTACGGCGACGCCAAGGGTTCAGTTACCTTTATTTCCCTGATAAACCAGTGGAAAGGATTCCTGAAATCAGGAGGCTATCTGCTGCTGACCTTACCTGTAACTTCTTTTGAGACGAGAAGGGAACCCGGACAATGGGTGGTGAACCTGGCTTCCTTTAAAAACGCACTTGCTGAATCCAATGGTATTGTCATCAGCGAAAAACTTGTCGTTGAAAATAAGGCCCTGGCCCGTGGCTGGGAAGAGATCCCGGTCAATGCCGGGTCGGATTTTTTTATGGGTGTTTATATGTGTACTGTACAATATCCTAACATTTAAAGAATTCTAACATAATGGAAATCAGGATCCCTGTTTATAGACCTTCCCTGATCGGGAATGAAAAGAAATATGTGAATGAATGTCTCGATTCCACCTGGATATCATCGAAGGGTAAATTTATCAAACAATTTGAGGATTCATTCGCCGGTTATGTCGGGGTAAGTTATGCTGCTTCGGTTTGCAACGGGACCGTTGCCATCCACAATGCACTTCTGGCACTGGGGATCAAGGAGGGTGACGAGGTCATCGTTCCCACATTTACGTATATTGCCTCCGTTAATCCCATTGTTTATACCGGCGCTACCCCTGTTTTTGTTGATTCATTAAGAGATACCTGGCAAATTGATCCGTCGGATATTGAAAGAAAGATAACTTCCCGCACCAGGGCCATCATGGTCGTTCATTTATACGGTCACCCTTGTGACATGGACCGTATCATGGCCATTGCCCAAAAACATCATCTTTTTGTCATCGAGGACTGCGCGGAAGCCTTCGGAAGCAAATATCACGATCAGTATGTGGGTACATTCGGAGATATCGCTGCTTTCAGCTTCTTTGGCAACAAAACCATTACCACCGGTGAAGGTGGCATGGTTACTACAAATGACAGGACACTTCATGAAAGAACCACGCATTTCAAAGGACAGGGACTGGCCAAGTATCGTGAATACTGGCATGATACCATTGGCTATAACTACAGAATGACCAATATTTGTGCCGCCATTGGACTTGCCCAACTCGAGAAAGCGGATGAAATCATCAAAAAGAAACGGCAGGTAGCAGCCTGGTATAAAAAGTACCTGATGTCCCTCCCCCTGGAAATGCATACGGAATCCGGCAACGTTTTCAATACTTACTGGATGGTTTGTGTTCTTGTTGAGCAGGCTGATCTTCGTGACGGTTTAAGAAAGCATTTATTGGAAAACGGAATAGAAACCAGACCCACGTTTTATCCCATTCATGCTATGCCCATGTATGCCCACAATTTTTACCGGTTGCCCGTTGCAGAGGATATTTCATGGAGGGGTATCAATTTGCCCAGTTATCCTGACCTCACTGAAAAGGATATTCAGGAAATATGCAGTCTGATAGCTGATTTCTATGGAAAATGAACTCCAAACGGTTGAAATCAGAAGCCTTCATGTAGTTCATGCTTCTGAAATCTGCGATTTGATTTGTAACTCCGATAAAGATTATTACCGGTATTTTACTGCATTTGAGTGCAATCAGGAAGTGATTGCAGACTTCCTGGCAAAAGCAAAAAGGGATCAGTATCTGGGATTTTTTATCCGGGAAACCCTGGTGGGGTTCTTTATGCTGCGAGGCCTTGATGAAGGCTATAAAATTCCCTCCTATGGTGTTTTCATTTCAAAAGACTTTCAATCGTGCGGACTCGCAAGGCTTTCTGTGCAATACGCCATCAGTTTTTGTAAACTCAACCGGATTGAAAAATTAATGTTAAAGGTCCATCCCCTAAACACGTCTGCATTGAAAATTTACAGGGATTTTGGCTTTGTTGAAACCCGTATCGATCCTTCCAACAACAACCTGGTTTTTTATAAGGATATTCTTTAGGATATATAGAATCTGATTTGAATAATGAAGGACCCACTCCCGGATATTCATAAATCCCTTTCCGGACTTACCCAATGGCTGGAGAATTCCGGTTTTATCGGGTACGATCCTTACGATATTAAAGAGAAACCATGGGTTATCGGACTTACACGTCTTGGCTCCCGGAACCTCGTATTTTCTGTTTTAAGGGAACTGGTATTTGAATTGTTTTATACCTTCCCGGTTCTTTCGCGCAGGATACTCCAGGTTAATCCCACCCATAATGCCAAAGCTATGGGTATTCTTGCCTCCTCCTATCTCGACCTGCATGCCTGCTTTCAGGAGGAGAAATACTTCAGGCAGGCTGAAAATTGCCTATCCTGGCTGAAAAGTAACCAGGTGATTCTGGATGCAGGAATTGGATGGGGATATCCATTCGACTGGCAATCGAAAATGCTGATCCCTGCAGGAACACCGAACGGTATTGTTACTACAGCTGCCGGTGAAGCATTCTGGAAACATTACCAGCTTTTTCAGGACCAGGAATCGCTTGATTATTGTGTGAGAATCTGCGAATTTCTCATGACCCTCCCGGTTGATCCTGTGCGGCAGGATCAGATTTGTTTTTCATATACTCCCCTCTTCATCAATCATGTGCACAACCTGAATCTGTTTGTGGCAGAATTTCTGATAAAAACAGGCAGGGTCACCGGAAAGGATACCTGGATAGAGATGGGTCACAAAGCCGTAAATTACACGCTTTGCCACCAGGAAGAATCCGGAGCTTTTGATTACAATGGCCCTCCTGAAAAACCTTTGCGGCATTACGATAATTATCATACAGGCTTTGTTCTGCGTATGCTTCATTCGTTGTGGAAGCTTACCCGCAGAGCGGATGTTTTTGAGGCCCTGGAGAAATGCTACCGGCATTATCATACTAACTTCTTTGAAGCAGGTACCATCCCAAAATTGATGCCGGATAAAAAATATCGAATCGATATCCATTCCTGTGCAGAAAGTATTTATTGTTTCAGTGATCTGTCGTCCACTTTTCCTGAAGGCCTCCCCCAGGCGGAAAAAATACTTCACTGGACCATTCAAAACCTGCAGGATCAATCGGGGTTTTTTTATTACGGCATCCTTAAAAGTCGTTTCACAGGCATGCCAATGAAATCGAAAATAGCTTATATTCGCTGGGGTCAGGCATGGATGCTCCGGGCATTGAGCAGTTACCTGATGTCACACGACCATATAAAAGCATGATATGCTTCCTGTCCTGAAATCAACACTGAAGAATACCTTTATTTACAGTATCGGGACATTCTCCTCACGACTGGCAGGATTCATCCTTATTCCATTGTATACCAGCCACTTTAGCGTAGAGGAATATGGGATGATGGGCATTATGGAAGTCTCCGCCCAGGTGTTGCTTGCCTTACTGGGATTTAGTCTTTATAATGCTTTTTTCCGCTGGTTCTGGGACAAGAATTACCTGGACAAACAAAAATCCATCTTATTTACGATCCTTGTTTTTCTTCTTTTTCAGATGGGCCTCTTTCTGATCCTGGTATTATCCTTTCAGCACGAATTGTCTTTCCTCTTATTTGATTCAGACCGTTATTCCTATCTGATACAATTGCTGTTAATGGTAAGCGGATTTGAAGCCGTTGGCGTTCTGGTTTCCACCCTGCTCAGGCTGAAGGAACGGGCTGTTTTTTATACCATATTGCAGGTGGTAAAGCTTACTGCCGGCTTATTGATAACCATTTATCTGATCGTTTATCAAAAGAGAAATATTGAAGCAGTATATGAGGCCCAACTCATGGCCAATGTGCTTTACATCATCCTGATTTTTAATGTGCTGCGCAAAAATATCAAAGTGAAACTGGAATGGAAAATCCTCCTGGATATGCTTTCCTTCAGCCTTCCTCTGGTGCTGACCTCTGTATCCGGCATCATTTTAAATATTACCGACAGATATTCACTGCGGTTTCTTTCAGACATGGCTAATGTGGGAGTATACTCCCTGGGATTCAAGGTGGCCAATACCATTCGCGTATTTCTCATTACATCCGTGAATCTCGCCTTACAGCCCATGATCTTTAAAATGATGGATGATCCGGGCAACAAAAGATTCTATTCCAAGGTAATGACCTATTTTACCTTTGGCCTCATGTTCTTTGTTTTGCTTTTCTCCCTTTATGCTCCGGAGATCATTAAGGTCATCTCCAAACAAAATATGGCCTATTGGGATGCCTATAAAATAGTTCCGGTATTGTCTTTTTCCATGCTCTTCAGCATGTTAAGGGATGTAGCCTATACCGGACTGAATATCACCAAGAAAACCCGGATTATCGCCTTGCTGATCCTTTCCGCCGCCTTCCTGAACATATTGTTGAACCTGCTTTTTATCCCCGCATGGGGTTTTTACGGAGCGGCTGTTGCCACTACCCTGTCACAGATTACTTTCTTTGCTCTTGTATACTATTTTGCACAACGGCACTACAAAATACCCTATGAAGTAAAAAAGATCGTGTTAATGATCTTCACCGGAATCCTGATATATGCTGCAGGCTTAATGACAGATACCTGGTCGTTGTTTCTGAGACTCCCTGCTAAGGCCCTCTTAATCGGCACATTCCCATTTATTATATCCTGGTTTGGATTTTACGAACCCATTGAGCTTGAGCGGATGGGACAATTCTGGCAAAAATGGCGGAATCCGTTATATTGGGGCAAAAACTTGCGTAAAATAAAATTGAATTAATACAATTTGGATATCTTCGTTCACTAAAATAAATTCCTGTATGGAAAAGAAATTGAGAATCCCCTTGCAATATCTGTATCCTGTTGTCATTTTTTTCTTCCTGTCCGTGGCCTACTTTATACCCGATGTGCTGGAAGGGAAAAAAATCAGCCAGCATGACATCGTGCAATTTAAAGGCATGTCAAAAGAGATCGCCGACCATCGCGAAAAATACGGCGAAGAACCTTTGTGGACCAATAGTATGTTTGGGGGAATGCCGGCCTATTTGATATCGACCCGCTATAAAAGCAATATTCTTCGCCAGGTTCACCGGATTTTCAACCTTTTCGATTTCAGACCGGTAAGTTTTGTTTTTCTTTATCTGATAGGGGCCTATATTGCTTTGTTGCTTTTTGGTGTCAGTCCGTGGCTTAGTTTTGCCGGAGCAATAGCGTATGCCTTCTCATCCTATTTTTTTATTATCATTCAGGCCGGACATGTCTCCAAAGTTTTGGCACTGGGATATATGCCCCCGATCATTGCAGGGATCTATGCCGCTTTCAGAGGTAAGCAGCTTCTGGGAAGTTTAATCGTCGGTGTTTTTCTCGGATTGCAGATCCTGGTGAATCACCTCCAGATCACCTATTATACGTTGCTGATCATTCTGATTTTGGGAATCTTTGAACTGGCTAGGTGCCATCCGGCGTAAATCCTATGAAAACTTACTGAAACCGTTGCCATGGCTGATTATTTTTGTTCTGCTCGCTGTAGGGGCAAATTTCAGTTCTCTGTACACAACGTATGAATACGGAAAATACTCTATCCGGGGTAAATCAGAGCTGTCTGTAAATGCTGAAAACAAAACATCGGGTTTGGATAAGGACTATGCAACCCAGTGGAGTTATGGCACAGGTGAAACCTTCACCCTGCTCATCCCGGGTTTTATGGGTGGCAGTTCATCAGGAACCCTGAAAACAAATTCCCATACTTACGACTATATTAAAAGTACCTATGGTGCCTCCGAGGCTAAAAAGTTCATCGGTAGTGTGCCGCTTTACTGGGGAAAACAACCTGTGCACGTCAGGACCCGTTTATGTTGGCGCGGTGATCGTCTTCCTGTTCATATTGGGTATTTTTATTGTCAAAGGCCCCATTAAATGGTGGTTGCTGGTGGTTACGGTGGTATCCGATTTCCCTGGCCTGGGGTCATAATTTTCAAATTCTGACTGATGTCATGCTTGATTATTTCCCGGGTTACAACAAATTCAGGACCGTCTCCATGACCCTGATCATGGCTGAGTTTGCCATGCCCTTTCTGGGTATTCTTGCCCTGAAGGAGATTATTACCGGTGAAATTCCCAGGAAGGAATTCCTGAAAGCGCTGAAATATTCCTTCTTTGGACTTGGCGGATTGATCCTGGTGCTGATGATGATTTCCGGATCATTCGATATGACTTCTCCGATGGATGAACAAATGCGTTCGCAGGGACTTGACAGTATTGTGGATGCTATTCAGAAAGACCGCCTATCGCTGTTGCGCACTGACGCCTTCCGGTCATTGATCTTCCTTTGCTTAACGGCAGCTCTTGTTTATTTTGCCTTTCTGAAAAAAGTAAAATTCAACACCCTTATTTTGCTGTTTTCTTTGCTTCTGCTGGCTGATATGTGGCCGGTGAACAAAAGATACCTGGGCAGCAAGGACTTTGTCTCCAGCAAAGAAGATAAAAATCCATTCACACCTTCCACGGCTGATCTGGTTATTCTGCGCGACAAGGATATTGATTTCAGGGTTTTGAATTTGACCGTCAGCGTGTTGCAGGATGCCAGCACTTCCTGGTTTCACAAATCGCTGGGAGGATACCATGGTGCCAAAATGCGGCGATATCAGGAGCTTTTCGACCACAGTATCCAGCCTGAAATTGGCAGCCTTATCGCCACCTTTCAGAAAAATCCGGTCCCTGAGGCGCTGGATAGTACCCTGGCCACCCTGGGAACGCTGAATATGCTCAATACCCGCTATATCATTTACAGTACTGAGGCACCTCCCCTGGTCAACAAACATGAACTCGGCAATGCATGGTTTGTAAGCGATATAAAAATAGTGGCCAATGCCGATGAAGAAATTGCATCGGTGATTACCAGTAATCCTGCCCATGTAGCCGTTATTGACAGCCGATTCTCGAAAGAAGTCGAAGGTTTAAAGCCTGTCGTTGATAGCGCAGCCATGATTACCTTAACGGAATACCGGGCGAATTACCTGAAATATAGCTCGTACGCCCTTACGGAACAACTGGCTGTTTTTTCAGAGGTTTATTATGATAAAGGATGGCAGGCTTATATTGATGACCAGCCGGTACCCCATTTCCGGGCCAATTACCTTTTGCGTGCCATGCGTGTTCCGGCCGGCAAGCATGTTATCGAATTCAGGTTCCACCCCAGAAGTTATTACCTGGGAGAAAAGGTTTCCTTGGCTTGTTCGTTGTTGCTGGTGCTGATGGTTATCGGAACAGGATACTTTGAATATAAGAAAAGGGCTCATTAATATCTGTCCAGCCAACGGTATCTTCTGGCGGTATCTCCAAATTTAGCTGTGATGCAGATCTCATGCGAGCCATAGGTATATCTGGCTATTCCGTTGAATCCATAATCATAGGAATATCCCAGGTAATAATTCCGGAATTTTAACCCGGCCATAACAATGATTTCTCCGGTGGTTCTGCCCGACAATCCAAACCAGTACTGACGATTATAGTAAGCTTTCATGGTAAAATCTGCCTGCCACTTTAGCATTTCATTGATCAGTATCATCGTGGACGGTTCTACTTCCCAATCGGGATTTCCTGGAAAGGTTAGCCGGTAATCGGCCAATACATAGTAATGCCTTAAGAGCCTGATTCCTTCCGAACTTTGGAAATCCGCATTATTTCCGATCTTTAATTTCGACTGAAATACCTGTGCAACCGCTACCCCAATATGGTACTTTTCCGTCATGTAATTGATGCCGATTCCGGCATCAGGAACGAGTGTGGATTTACCAATGAGCCCGTTTAAAGGATCTGTCTCCGGATTTTTCAACTGGGCGCGGTCCCGGTTTATACGGTACTGAAAAACATTCCCGGTAAGTCCGAAAGAAAGCTGTGAATTCTCTATAAAAAGGTGGTAAGCATAACTGAATTGAGCACCGGTACGTTCAATGGCGCCGTTTTCATCATGATATACAATGGCGCCGAGTCCTACCTTGCCCTGCCTGCCCTTTCGGTAAACATTACCTCTTGAACCGGCTTTCAGGCTATATTTGCTTTTCAGGATCCTTCCCTGCAGACTGATCAAATAGGAACTGGGCGTGTAATCCGCAAATCCCATCCATTGTTTGCGGGCTGCAAGATTTACTACAGTTCTCCCATCGCAACCTGCAACTGAAGGATTCACCAGGAATTCGTTGGAATAATATTGACTGAACCGGGGGAGCTGCTGCGCATATCCAGACAACGTACAAATGCAAGCCAATACCAGGAGGTATATCTTCTGTAAAGTCTTCATTTATAATAAAGATATCGTTGTTGGACAGGTATCATTTAGGGCCGCCGGGATATTTGGTGAATATAATACGTATTACAGACCAAAATGTTTTATGGGGATCCCGTTAGTGATGAAACGGTTATCGGATTATGGTAACCGTACCTGTAAGCGGGGACTGATTTCCTCCGCTGTTCAATTCAATGATATAATAGTAGGAGTCCACCGGCAGATCTCTCCCTTTAAGATCCTCCCCGTTCCATTCCTCAGGGCATCCTCCCGTACATCGGTAAACGAGGTTTCCCAACCGATCATAAATCTGAATGATTCCATTGGGATAAACCTCATAAAATGATGCCTCACGTCCGTCTTCATTGATGTAACTGATATCCCAGGTGTCATTTGCATCATCATAGTTTGGCGTAAATGCTGTCGGAATGCCCAGGCAGGTGCTGTTCTGGGCCGTCAGCATGAAAACCGTATCCATTACACAGTTATGGTTATCAATGATCCTGAGTTCGTAGGAATCTTCCTTAATATCGCTCAATATGGAATCCCTATCTCCGGGATAATCCGTCCAAATATATTCATAATCACGTACGCCTCCGCTCACGGCAACTGCCAGTGCACCATTCTGCCAATCGGGACAGAACGGATAAACTGTATAGCGGCCATCAAGTGTGACGGTCAGTTTTTCGGGCTGTCCTATTACCACTGTCGTATCCGTTCGGCAGTTTTCTGTGTCTTCAACCCTGAGATGATAATTGCCGGCGGTCAGATTCTCTACCTCATTGCCATTTACCGGGTCTGTATTCCATTGATATCTGAATGCTCCCGTACCCCCTTCGGCACCTAAAAGAACCGAACCGTCATCAGAACCATAGCACAGTGCATCCGTTACGGTAAACGCAGCCTTCAACGGATCAGGATCGTCCAGGATCAGACTTTGGGTACCCTTGCAGCCCTGATTGTCGGTAACATCCACCGAATAACTGCCTTCGCTGATGCCGCCGACAGATTGTGTATCGCGACCATCGCCCCACAGATAGGTGTACGGACTTATCCCGCCGGTCACCTCAGCCCGTAACACCCCGTCGGATCCCCCGTTACACGATATGCTGTCCATTACCTGTATTTCTATTTCAACACCTGTATTTTGTTCAATGACGGCTGTATCAGTAATTATACAGAGATTAAGATCGTGTACCGTCAGGACATATAAACCGGTGTCCAGTCCGGTAATGGTGGCAGTAACTGCTCCGTTGTCCCAGCTATAGTCATAAGGTGCAATCCCTCCGGAGACAATGGCACGGGCGTTCCCCGGAACTGTACCCGTACAGTTCATGTTGTCGGTTTCAATGGTCAATTCCATGACGGAAGGTTCGGTAAGATTTCCCTGCCAGGAGGTTTGGCAATTGTTGGCATCGGTCAGGGTCAGACTGTATGCACCCGATTGAAGATTCGTCATAAAAGCGGTATCCGGCAGAACCGGAATTCCATCCAATGTCCAGTTGAAGGTAAAGTCAGGAGTACCTCCTGCAGGCCGTATGAAAATCGATCCATCGGAACTGCCCGGGCAGGAGATCCCAAATCCATTATAATCCGAAATTCCTGCAGAGTCAACCCGGAGGAGCAATGGCTGAGTTAGGGTAATGGTATCCCTTTTCTCGCAACCAAGCCCATCGGTCACAGTAACCCGGTAATCACCTGCCGGCAGGTTGAATAATTCATTCGTTGTCAAGGGACTGTGGTCCCAACGATATTGGTAACCGGTTGTATCCCCACCTGACACCTGAAGTTTAATATAACCGCTGGTCTCTCCAAAACAGTTTAGATTGTACCCTCCGGCAATAGATGCAGAGACTTCAGGGGTGATAACAATCTCATCAGGCGCCGCCAGTTCAAAGGTATCAGCAACAGCACAGTTGAAAGTGTCGGAAACCGTGACGGTATAGAATCCGACTCCGAGATTGGCCTGATCCCGGGAGGTTGAATCGGGAGTACCGGATCCTGAAAGATCTTTCCAGTAATAGGTATAGGCATGATAATCGTGCCCCCCTGTAATGCCATCCAGCAGTATGCTTCCGTCCTCGGAATCAAAACAACTGACATTGTATGTTCCCGAATATTGTGAGATAGTGACCTCATCGATAGATAAAGGCTCCGGCTGCGTCATATCCTGGATGAACTCGCCGTTGCATCCGTCAGCATCTGTATAACGAAGGGTATAGCGGCCGGCATACAGGTTGTACAAGAAATTAATTCCGTTATTATTGGTATAGGTAGTATCATATCCGTTGGGACCTTCCAGCTATATTCAATCATGGTTCCCTGGATATTTTGGGTGATGATGGTTCCTGAATTTTCACCATAACACCTGATCTGATATGGGCCTGATTCATTAAACGGAAAAACCGGGAACGATACGGCTACAGGCTGTGACAAAAGTATATCGGTAAATGCATAACAGCCATTGGTGTCATAAATCTGCAATTCATAGATCCCGTCAAGCACATTGAAAAGCGTATCCTGATAAGTGGGATAATCCAGAAAATAATCCGTTGCCGGTTTCCAGATGTATTTATAAATGGGTGTTCCTCCGGTTGTAAGCGGGGCGATAGTGCCATCATTTCCGAAACAACTCAGGGTATCAAGCACTAATATTTGCGATTGCAATCTCGCGGGTTGGGTCAGTACAATGACCGTATCATCGACACATTGTAATTTATCCCTGATAATAATGTTATAATTGCCGGCATAGAGGTCCGCTATATCTTTGGACCTCTTTACCCCATTGAGGTAATACTCCAGATTATTTGCGCTATACCCGCTAAACGCGGTAATTCCTCCAACAGGCTGCATCCAGATGCTGCCGGTATTAAAACCGAAACAACTGATATTTCTTCCACCGATAAAGGTCGATATGCTGTCAAAGGCTAACCTGAGCTCCGGAGCGACCCAAACATAACTTGTATCGGGAATGCCCGTACATTTCCGTTCTCCTGATAGTCCCCTCAGATAGGGGTAAACGATAAAGGTAACTCTTTGCGGTATATCCGAATGATTCACAATGGAATCAACAAGCACAATGCCCGGAACCAGATCGAAGGTATCCTGTTTAAAGAATACTTCAACATCGGCCGCACTGAACTCTGCCTCATAATATAACCTCACCGGCTGCAAGGATTGGGTGATGGAGCTGGTGGTAATGGAAGACCTGAAGGAAGTGCAGATGGTATCCAATAGTGGGGTAAGGTTTACTTTTGCCGTGGGTTCTACCCATACATACGCTGTATCATTTACCCCCGTGCACTTTTCTCCTTCGTCCCCGGCGTTCCTGGTGTAAGGCGTGATGATGAACCTTACCAGCTGCCACTGGTCGTTGCTGTTGGTGATCGTATTGGTCAGCGTGGTGCTGTCGTTCAACGGTCCGCCTGTTGCCGGGGTTACCGTGACTCCTGCCGGGGCCTCGGTCACATACCGGAACTGTACCGGACGTGTGGGAACCGTGGGACTCTTCAGCAGGATGCTTACCGGATCTCCGTTGCAGATCGTATCCTGTTGCGGGGTCGCCGTTACCCTGGCCGTGGGCTCTACCCATACATAGGCCGTATCATTTACCCCCGTGCACTTTTCTCCTTCGTCCCCGGCGTTCCTGGTGTAAGGCGTGATGATGAACCTTACCAGCTGCCACTGGTCGTTGCTGTTGGTGATCGTATTGGTCAGCGTGGTGCTGTCGTTCAACGGTCCGCCTGTTGCCGGGGTTACCGTGACTCCTGCCGGGGCCTCGGTCACATACCGGAACTGTACCGGACGTGTGGGAACCGTGGGACTCTTCAGCAGGATGCTTACCGGATCTCCGTTGCAGATCGTATCCTGTTGCGGGGTGGCCGTTACCCTGGCCGTGGGCTCTACCCATACATAGGCCGTATCATTTACCCCCGTGCACTTTTCTCCTTCGTCCCCGGCGTTCCTGGTGTAAGGCGTGATGATGAACCTTACCAGCTGCCACTGGTCGTTGCTGTTGGTGATCGTATTGGTCAGCGTGGTGCTGTCGTTCAACGGTCCGCCTGTTGCCGGGGTTACCGTGACTCCTGCCGGGGCCTCGGTCACATACCGGAACTGTACCGGTCGCGTGGGGACCGTGGGACTCTTCAGCAGGATGCTTACCGGATCTCCGTTGCAGATCGTATCCTGTTGCGGGGTCGCCGTTACCCTGGCCGTGGGCTCTACCCATACATAGGCCGTATCATTTACCCCCGTGCACTTTTCTCCTTCGTCCCCGGCGTTCCTGGTGTAAGGCGTGATGATGAACCTTACCAGCTGCCACTGGTCGTTGCTGTTGGTGATCGTATTGGTCAGCGTGGTGCTGTCGTTCAATGGTCCGCCTGTTGCCGGGGTTACCGTGACTCCTGCCGGGGCCTCGGTCACATACCGGAACTGTACCGGACGTGTGGGAACCGTGGGACTCTTCAGCAGGATGCTTACCGGATCTCCGTTGCAGATCGTATCCTGTTGCGGGGTGGCCGTTACCCTGGCCGTGGGCTCTACCCATACATAGGCCGTATCATTTACCCCCGTGCACTTTTCTCCTTCGTCCCCGGCGTTCCTGGTGTAAGGCGTGATGATGAACCTTACCAGCTGCCACTGGTCGTTGCTGTTGGTGATCGTATTGGTCAGCGTGGTGCTGTCGTTCAATGGTCCGCCTGTTGCCGGGGTTACCGTGACTCCTGCCGGGGCCTCGGTCACATACCGGAACTGTACCGGACGTGTGGGAACCGTGGGACTCTTCAGCAGGATGCTTACCGGATCTCCGTTGCAGATCGTATCCTGTTGCGGGGTGGCCGTTACCCTGGCCGTGGGCTCTACCCATACATAGGCCGTATCATTTACCCCCGTGCACTTTTCGCCTTCGTCCCCGGCATTCCTGGTGTAAGGCGTGATGATGAACCTTACCAGCTGCCACTGGTCGTTGCTGTTGGTGATCGTATTGGTCAGCGTGGTGCTGTCGTTCAACGGTCCGCCTGTTGCCGGGGTTACCGTGACTCCTGCCGGGGCCTCGGTCACATACCGGAACTGTACCGGACGTGTGGGAACCGTGGGACTCTTCAGCAGGATGCTTACCGGATCTCCGTTGCAGATCGTATCCTGTTGCGGGGTGGCCGTTACCCTGGCCGTGGGCTCTACCCATACATAGGCCGTATCATTTACCCCCGTGCACTTTTCTCCTTCGTCCCCGGCGTTCCTGGTGTAAGGCGTGATGATGAACCTTACCAGCTGCCACTGGTCGTTGCTGTTGGTGATCGTATTGGTCAGCGTGGTGCTGTCGTTCAACGGTCCGCCTGCTGCCGGGGTTACCGTGACTCCTGCCGGGGCCTCGGTCACATACCGGAACTGTACCGGTCGTGTGGGAACCGTGGGACTCTTCAGCAGGATGCTTACCGGATCTCCGTTGCAGATCGTATCCTGTTGCGGGGTCGCCGTTACCCTGGCCGTGGGCTCTACCCATACATAGGCCGTATCATTTACCCCCGTGCACTTTTCTCCTTCGTCCCCGGCGTTCCTGGTGTAAGGCGTGATGATGAACCTTACCAGCTGCCACTGGTCGTTGCTGTTGGTGATCGTATTGGTCAGCGTGGTGCTGTCGTTCAACGGTCCGCCTGTTGCCGGGGTTACCGTGACTCCTGCCGGGGCCTCGGTCACATACCGGAACTGTACCGGACGTGTGGGAACCGTGGGACTCTTCAGCAGGATGCTTACCGGATCTCCGTTGCAGATTGTATCCTGTTGCGGGGTCGCCGTTACCCTGGCCGTGGGCTCTACCCATACATAGGCCGTATCATTTACCCCCGTGCACTTTTCTCCTTCGTCCCCGGCATTCCTGGTGTAAGGCGTGATGATGAACCTTACCAGCTGCCACTGGTCGTTGCTGTTGGTGATCGTATTGGTCAGCGTGGTGCTGTCGTTCAATGGTCCGCCTGTTGCCGGGGTTACCGTGACTCCTGCCGGGGCCTCGGTCACATACCGGAACTGTACCGGACGTGTGGGAACCGTGGGACTCTTCAGCAGGATGCTTACCGGATCTCCGTTGCAGATCGTATCCTGTTGCGGGGTGGCCGTTACCCTGGCCGTGGGCTCTACCCATACATAGGCCGTATCATTTACCCCCGTGCACTTTTCGCCTTCGTCCCCGGCATTCCTGGTGTAAGGCGTGATGATGAACCTTACCAGCTGCCACTGGTCGTTGCTGTTGGTGATCGTATTGGTCAGCGTGGTGCTGTCGTTCAATGGTCCGCCTGCTGCCGGGGTTACCGTGACTCCTGCCGGGGCCTCGGTCACATACCGGAACTGTACCGGACGTGTGGGAACCGTGGGACTCTTCAGCAGGATGCTTACCGGATCTCCGTTGCAGATCGTATCCTGTTGCGGGGTCGCCGTTACCCTGGCCGTGGGCTCTACCCATACATAGGCCGTATCATTTACCCCCGTGCACTTTTCTCCTTCGTCCCCGGCGTTCCTGGTGTAAGGCGTGATGATGAACCTTACCAGCTGCCACTGGTCGTTGCTGTTGGTGATCGTATTGGTCAGCGTGGTGCTGTCGTTCAATGGTCCGCCCGCTGCAGGTGTTACCGTGACTCCTGCCGGGGCCTCGGTCACATACCGGAACTGTACCGGACGTGTGGGAACCGTGGGACTCTTTCAGCAGGATGCTTACCGGATCTCCGTTGCAGATCGTATCCTGTTGCGGGGTCGCCGTTACCCTGGCCGTGGGCTCTACCCATACATAGGCCGTATCATTTACCCCCGTGCACTTTTCGCCTTCGTCCCCGGCGTTCCTGGTGTAAGGCGTGATGATGAACCTTACCAGCTGCCACTGGTCGTTGCTGTTGGTGATCGTATTGGTCAGCGTGGTGCTGTCGTTCAATGGTCCGCCCGCTGCAGGGGTTACCGTGACTCCTGCCGGGGCCTCGGTCACATACCGGAACTGTACCGGACGTGTGGGAACCGTGGGACTCTTCAGCAGGATGCTTACCGGATCTCCGTTGCAGATCGTATCCTGTTGCGGGGTGGCCGTTACCCTGGCCGTGGGCTCTACCCATACATAGGCCGTATCATTTACCCCCGTGCACTTTTCTCCTTCGTCCCCGGCGTTCCTGGTGTAAGGCGTGATGATGAACCTTACCAGCTGCCACTGGTCGTTGCTGTTGGTGATCGTATTGGTCAGCGTGGTGCTGTCGTTCAATGGTCCGCCCGCTGCCGGTGTTACCGTGACTCCTGCCGGGGCCTCGGTCACATACCGGAACTGTACCGGTCGTGTGGGAACCGTGGGACTCTTCAGCAGGATGCTTACCGGATCTCCGTTGCAGATCGTATCCTGTTGCGGGGTCGCCGTTACCCTGGCCGTGGGCTCTACCCATACATAGGCCGTATCATTTACCCCTGTGCACTTTTCTCCTTCGTCCCCGGCGTTCCTGGTGTAAGGCGTGATGATGAACCTCACCAGCTGCCACTGGTCGTTGCTGTTGGTGATCGTATTGGTCAGCGTGGTGCTGTCGTTCAACGGTCCGCCCGCTGCCGGGGTTACCGTGACTCCTGCCGGGGCCTCGGTCACATACCGGAACTGTACCGGACGTGTGGGAACCGTGGGACTCTTCAGCAGGATGCTTACCGGATCTCCGTTGCAGATCGTATCCTGTTGCGGGGTCGCCGTTACCCTGGCCGTGGGCTCTACCCATACATAGGCCGTATCATTTACCCCCGTGCACTTTTCTCCTTCGTCCCCGGCGTTCCTGGTGTAAGGCGTGATGATGAACCTTACCAGCTGCCACTGGTCGTTGCTGTTGGTGATCGTATTGGTCAGCGTGGTGCTGTCGTTCAATGGTCCGCCCGCTGCAGGTGTTACCGTGACTCCTGCCGGGGCCTCGGTCACATACCGGAACTGTACCGGACGTGTGGGAACCGTGGGACTCTTCAGCAGGATGCTTACCGGATCTCCGTTGCAGATCGTATCCTGTTGCGGGGTCGCCGTTACCCTGGCCGTGGGCTCTACCCATACATAGGCCGTATCATTTACCCCCGTGCACTTTTCTCCTTCGTCCCCGGCGTTCCTGGTGTAAGGCGTGATGATGAACCTTACCAGCTGCCACTGGTCGTTGCTGTTGGTGATCGTATTGGTCAGCGTGGTGCTGTCGTTCAATGGTCCGCCTGTTGCCGGGGTTACCGTGACTCCTGCCGGGGCCTCGGTCACATACCGGAACTGTACCGGTCGCGTGGGAACCGTGGGACTCTTCAGCAGGATGCTTACCGGATCTCCGTTGCAGATCGTATCCTGTTGCGGGGTGGCCGTTACCCTGGCCGTGGGCTCTACCCATACATAGGCCGTATCATTTACCCCCGTGCACTTTTCTCCTTCGTCCCCGGCGTTCCTGGTGTAAGGCGTGATGATGAACCTTACCAGCTGCCACTGGTCGTTGCTGTTGGTGATCGTATTGGTCAGCGTGGTGCTGTCGTTCAATGGTCCGCCTGTTGCCGGGGTTACCGTGACTCCTGCCGGGGCCTCGGTCACATACCGGAACTGTACCGGTCGTGTGGGAACCGTGGGACTCTTCAGCAGGATGCTTACCGGATCTCCGTTGCAGATCGTATCCTGTTGCGGGGTCGCCGTTACCCTGGCCGTGGGCTCTACCCATACATAGGCCGTATCATTTACCCCCGTGCACTTTTCTCCTTCGTCCCCGGCGTTCCTGGTGTAAGGCGTGATGATGAACTTCACCAGCTGCCACTGGTCGTTGCTGTTGGTGATCGTATTGGTCAGCGTGGTGCTGTCGTTCAATGGTCCGCCTGCTGCCGGTGTTACCGTGACTCCTGCCGGGGCCTCGGTCACATACCGGAACTGTACCGGACGTGTGGGAACCGTGGGACTCTTCAGCAGGATGCTTACCGGATCTCCGTTGCAGATCGTATCCTGTTGCGGGGTCGCCGTTACCCTGGCCGTGGGCTCTACCCATACATAGGCCGTATCATTTACCCCCGTGCACTTTTCTCCTTCATCCCCGGCGTTCCTGGTGTAAGGCGTGATGATGAACTTCACCAGCTGCCACTGGTCGTTGCTGTTGGTGATCGTATTGGTCAGCGTGGTGCTGTCGTTCAATGGTCCGCCCGCTGCCGGTGTTACCGTGACTCCTGCCGGGGCCTCGGTCACATACCGGAACTGTACCGGGCGCGTGGGAACCGTGGGACTCTTCAGCAGGATGCTTACCGGATCTCCGTTGCAGATGGTATCCTGTTGCGGGGTCGCCGTTACCCTGGCCGTGGGCTCTACCCA